>CAVQNC010000038.1:0-36613 GCA_963713795.1 uncultured Chloroflexia bacterium | reverse complement strand
AGGGGCGTGGCTGCCCCGCCGGCTATGTTCGCCACGACGAGGGGCTTGGTCTCGTGGCCGACGACCCGGGCGCCCGACTTCAGCAGCAGATCTCCAAGCCATCCTGCCGCGTCGTGGCCATCGGCCACCAGGACGCGGCCGTCCGCGCCGGCCAGGGCGAGCGCCTGGGGTACGCCCCGCATCGGCCGCGGATCGCTCATCAGGAGCGCGGCCCCAACTTCGTCGCGGCCGGCCAGCCACTCCGCGGCATCCGCGGCCCCCGCCTCGTTGGCTTCGAAACGATCCATGAGGCTTGGGTCGGCAACGGCCGCCCTCAGCGCCGCCGGCAGGTCGGCGGGTTCGGCTTTGGGGCCGTCGGGCCGGGGTCGCAAAGGCGCAGGCGCCGATGCCTCGGCCTGTGCCGGCGCGTGCTCGGCCAGTCCGGCCGACCCGAAGTCCATCGTAAGCTGCAGGCCCTCGCCTTCGCCGACCAGAGACGACCTCTCCCGGCCGGCCCGGCGCGTCCAGGAGCCTGCCCCGGCCGCGCCGCCGGGGTTGGCCGCACCGCCGGAACCGCCGCCGGGCGCCCCGGCTACTCGAGCGGCCGGCACGCTCCCGGCCGCGGTTCGCAGAGCCTCGGCGGCATCGACGGAGGACTCGCCGGTCAGCGGCGGCAGGCGGTCGATCAGCGTCCGGAACTCGAACTCGCGGAAGAGCCTGACCACCTCGGCGCGATCGTAGTCGGACAGGCGAGCCGCCTCGAGGTCGAGCACGATCGGGAGATCGCGGACTATCCGGGAGAGCTCCCGGCTGGCATAGACCTGCTCGCGCGCCTCGACGAGCTTCTCGCGCAGCCTGTCGGGCGCGACCTCGTCGAGCCGGGCATAGAGTCCCTCGATGGAGCCGAACTGGCCCACCAGCCTGGCGGCGGTCTTCTCCCCTACCCCCGGGATGCCCGGAATGTTGTCGGTCGGGTCGCCCTTCAGGGCCTTGTAGTCGATCATCTGGTCGGGCCTCAGCTCGAACCGCTCCCAGATCCGGGCCGGGTCGTAGTAGACGGTGGAGTCGACCCCCTGTCGGGTCGTCATCAGCCGGGTGTGGTCGGTCACTATCTGGAGCATGTCGAGGTCGCCGGTCACGACCGTGGTTTCTATTCCCCGCGTGTCGAGATCGCGCGTGATCGTGCCGATGACGTCGTCGGCTTCATAGCCGGCCATCTCGTAGACGGGTATGCGCAGCGCGGCCACGACCTGGCGGACCTTGGGAAACTGCGAACGCAGGTCGTCAGGCATCGGCGCGCGCGTGGCCTTGTAGTCGGCGAATTGCTCGTGCCGGAAGGTGGGTCCCGGCAGGTCGAAGCACGCGGCCACGTACTCCGGACGGACGTCCTGGATGCCACGCAGCAGGATGCTGCAGAAGCCGAACACGGCGTTGACGAGCTCGCCCTTGCTCGTGGTCAGCGGCGGCAGGGCGTGATAGCCACGGTAGATGAGGCCGTTGCTGTCGAGCAGCATCAGGCGGGGCATTGGGGCCTCGAGCTCGCGGCCGGCGGAGCAGGGTCCGGCGACTAGAGTTTAGCCGGGGTTGGGCCGGCCGGGACGCCGCGTCTCCGACGCGTCAGGACGCCGCTCCGCGATCCGGACCGCGACGCCGGCGGGGCAGCAGGGCGACCGCGAGGCCGATCGCGAAGAGCGCCGCGAAGAACGCCAGCCAGACGAGTCTCGCGTCCGGGCCGCTCGAACCGGCGCCGACGGGCAAGTTCTTGGTCGGTGTCGAGGCCCCGCCGCCGGAGAACGCGCCCTGGTTTCCGGCCGAGGAAGCGGCCAGCTGGCCGGTCTCGGCCGGAGGAGATGACGCGGGCGGCGTCGGGGCGTTGCCGTTTGTGGCGAGGCCGGCGACGCTCGGCGCCAGGATCGGGCTGGCAGGTCCCAGTGCGCTCGGAATGGCGGGCGCGGCCGTAGGCGCGGCCGTGGCGAGGCTGACGGCCCCCGTGTTCGACTGCGCGCCCGGCGAAGACGCCGCCTTCGTGCCGCCCGACTCCGGCAGGACGGCGGCGCGGTCCCCGTTCGACGCGTACCCGCCCGCGGTGCCCGCCGCGCCTCCCAGCAAGGAAACGGCGCTCGTCAGGACCATCCCGGCGATGCCGAGCGCGGCCAGAGATCCACCCAGGGATCGCCGCAGGTTGGGCCCGAAGAGCGCCAGACGGAAGCCGGCCTTCCTGCGGAGTCGAGCCGCGTCCGACTCGGTCAGGCGGAAGTCGCGCGGCCTGGGGGGCACGAGCAGCGCGGCGGTGGCGTCGGCCATGGCCCCGAGATCGGCGAAGAGGGACTCGCATTCCGGGCAATTGGCCAGGAGATCGAGGGCGCGGGCACGCTCGACATCGCTGACGTCGCCGCCGTAGAGGCGGGCGACGAGGAGTTCGTCGTGGTCGGCGTGAGCGGCGGGAGCGGTCCGATCCATCACTTTCCTCAGACGATCTCAACCACGGAACAGTTCCCGGTCCGCGGCCAGCGCGCTTCGCAGGGCGAGCCGGCCGCGGTGGATGCGCGACTTAACCGTGCCGATCTCGACGCGCATGATCTGCGCGATCTCCGCGTAGTCGTAGCCCTCGACGTCGAACAGCACGATGCAATTCCTCTGCTCGTACGGCAGATCGGCCAGCGCCCCGGCGAGGGCCCGGGAGCGCTCGGCCGAAATGGCCCTGGTCTCGGGTTCCACCTCCTGCCCGGCCGCGGGCTGCCAGGTGTCGTCCTCGAACTCGGGGTAGGGCTGGCTCGGCCGTCGGCGTCGTAACCTTTGCAGATCCATCGCCGCGTTGATGGCGATCCGGCCCAACCAGCTTCGAACGCTGCCGCCGCGAAACGCCGAAAGATTCCGGTAGGCGCTGAAGAAGGCCTCCTGGACCGCGTCGGCGGCCTGGTCGCGGTCCGGCACGAGCCGGTAGACGAGCCCAAAGAGGTGGTCCTGGTGACGGATGACGAGCTCGTTGAAGGCTTCCAGGCGGCCGCGCAGCGCCTCATCGACCAGGGCGGCGTCGATCGCCTGGCCTGCCCCATCGGCGTGGCGATCCTCCTTAGCCTTCGGGTCGGTCACGACAGCCAGCCACTCTCTCATCCACGAGGGCTTCGCCTCGTTTCGGCGCGCGGACCGGCCGCGGCGGCGCGAGGATAGCACGCGGCCGAAGCTCAGCCCGCGGCAGAGCCGGGCCGCAGAAAGGAGTGACCCCGGTGCTCACGCCGGTCGAGTCGACCCTGCCGGGCGCCACCGCCGACCCACGAAGGCTGTACCATGCCCGCCGGACCGTGCCGACGTGGCGGAACTGGCATACGCGCTCGACTCAAAATCGAGTGGCCGTGAGGTCATGCGGGTTCAACTCCCGCCGTCGGCACCACACTCGGCTGAAACCGGCGCCCGCCCGGGAAGGAGAGGGTCCGCTCGCGTGCCGTCGGCGCGGCCAGGGTTTCCTCAGCAGCTGAGTCCGCCCCCTCCGCCGCCGCCGCCGCTGCTGCTGGCCGCCGGCACCCCGTCGAGCCCATGGGCGACGATGTTGCGCACGGTTGCCCAGCGCGGCACGGTCAGGAACCCGACCGGATTCCCGGTCACCGCGGGCACCAGCTCGATGCTCTTGATGTTCTCCGTGCCGACCCTTTCGGCCAGGGCCAGGAGCGTCGGAGCATCACCGATCGGCATGTCCGTCCAGAAGGCGCTGCCGGCGGCGCTGATGAGGGACGGGATCTTCGTGAGCAGCGAGCACGGGTTCAGGTCGGCCCGGAGCGCGAGCAGAACCGCCTGCTGGCGTGACATCCGGCCGTAATCGGAGTCCTGGTGGCGGCTGCGGGCGTATTCGAGCGCGACCAGGCCGTTCATGTGCTGCTCGCCCGGTTTGATGTCGATGCTGATGTCCCTGCCGTCCTGCGGCCTCGAGTACTGGCTGTCCTTGATCTCCACGGGAACGTTGATGTCGATGCCGCCGAGAGCGTTGATGAGGCCGACGAAGCCCATTAGGTTGATGACCACGGCGCCGTCGACGTGCAGCCCCAGGTACTGGCCGATGGCGCCCTCGAGGGCCTTGAAGCCGCGCACGAAATCAGAGCCCGAGTACGGGTAGGCCGAGGGCCGGTTGACCGCGTCACGCCACAGGGCGTTGAGCAGATTCGGGTACGGGAAGCAGTGGCACGCGTAGGCGTTGGCCGATTCGGGCGGCAGCGGGATGTTCTCGAGGTTGCGCGGGATGCCGTACATGACGGCCTGGCCGGTCGCGATGTCCACCTGCAGCAGGATCATCGTGTCCGTTCGGAGACTCCACCGGCCGACCCCCGAGTCCGCCCCGACGAGAAGGACGTTGAGCATGCCGTCGGCGGCCCACTGCGAGGGATCCGTGTCCGAACCGCTGACGTCCTCGACCGGGAAGATGGGTATTCCGGCCGCGGTGGTGGGACCGGCGGTCGGCAGAGTGAACGTTCCGGAGGTGGTGACCGACGGCGACCCGATCGCCTGCGCCAGCGACGGCCCCGGCGTCGCGGTCGGGACATCCGTCTGACCAGGATCGTTCGAGAAGGCGGCCGCAGTTTCGCCGGCGGCGAGATTGCCGTTGCCGAACCAGCTCGGCCCATTCGGATTGAAGATCGAGCTCAGGACGTCGCGGTACTCGAGCGTGACCGCACCCAGCGCGAGATGCGTTCCAATCGTGGCAACCATCACGGCCCCGAGGACCACCACCGTGATCGGATGCCTGGATCTCCGCGGGGGCGCCTTCGTCTGGTCCTTGAAGCCGATGAACGACGAGGCGGGAGCCGAGCCGGCTATCCGATGGGCATCGACGATGGCCCACAGACGGTAGATCAGGATCGCGGCGTCGATGAGGACCAGGGCGGTCAGCGAGTCCTCGGAGAACACCACGTTGTAGAGGTCGTGCCGGGCGAATACCAGGATTGCGCCGACCACCACGAGCAGGCCGATCGCCGGCAGGGCCACCACCAGGCCGCGCCGGCGCCTTCCGGCCGCGGCCTGTCCCAAACCGGGCAGGAGAAACGACAGGACGGCTGCCGCGGTGGGCGACTGCCACGAGAAGCGACCGGACAGGCCACGCAATCTACGCAACGCTCAGCCTCGACGATGCATGCGGCCGGGCATCGGAACCCGGACGGCGGTGGTTTCCAGGACAGATGCTCAGCAGCCGAGCCCTCCCCCGCCGGCGCCGGTGCCGGTTGCGGCGGGCACGCTGTCGAGGCTGTGGGCCACGATGCTCTTGGCCCTGGCCCAGGTCGTGGGATTGATGTAGGTGGTGTTGACGCCCAGCGTGGCGGGGTCGAGCGTGATGCTCTTGACGTTCCCGCCGGTGATCTTCTTCGCCAGCGACGCCCATTGAGTCGCGTCGCTGAGCGGCATGTCGGTCCAGAAGGCGCTCCCGAGGGCGTTGACGAGGGACGGGATCTGCGGCAGAACCGTGCACGGGTCGACGGTGTTCCGCATGGCTTTGAGGACCAGTTGCTGCCTCAGCATCCGAGCGTAGTCGGTCGTGTAGATGCGGGTCCGAGCATAGGCCAGGGCCCAATCCCCATCCATGTGCTGTTCACCAGGCTTGATGACGAAGGCTATGTCCGCACCCTGGTGCCAGGTGATCGTCTGCTTGCCGCCTGATTGGGCCGCATCCGCGATCATGTGGGGGATGATCGCGCCGGTGTCGTCGGGAGTCGAATACCCGAAGTGGATCCTGGCCGACATGGCGCAGCCCGAGCCGCAAATGTCGCAGACTCGCCACTTGGCCGCCCAGGTGCCGGCCGGTCCGCAGGGGTAGTCGGCCACCGTGGTGGGCACGTCGATGTTGATCCCGCCGAGGTCGTCGATCAGCGTCACCAGCCCCTCCAGGTTGATGACTACGAAGCCGTCGATCGTCAGGCCCGTCAGCGTCCCGATGGCCTGCTCGGTCGCCGTCATGGCCCGCGTGTATTCCAGGCCCGCTCCCTGGTAGAAGGGGAAGTTGGACGGGTGGTTCCAGCCCGCCTCGTTGGCCAGCCAGTTGAGCATGTACGGCCACGTGTAGGCCGGGCAGCCGTTCGTAGGCTTGGTGTAGTGCACGGCGATGTTCGAGGGAAGGGGCACGCACATCGTGTTCCGCGGAATGCCGATCATGGCCGCGCGGCCGGTCGCGAGATCCACATGGAGCACGATCATGGTGTCCGGCCTGAGGCCCGTGCTGCGTCCACCTCCCAGGCCGGCGTCCACCCCGGCCAGCAGTACGTTCAGCTGCCCGTCGGCGGCCCAGTTTGCGGCGACGTTGGACGTCGCGAACGACGGCAGAGAAGCCGGATCGAACGTCGCGTTCGGGTCGAACGAGAGTCCAGGCGAGGCCGTCGCGCCCGACACGCCCGCGGATCCTGATGCGCCCGTGCTGGCGCTCGGCAGAACCTGTTCGTCGGGGTTGTCCGATGTCATCGCGATCGTCTGCCCGGGGGCCAGAGTGGGACCGGCGAAGCAGGGGCTCAGGGCGTTGAGGCAGGACAGGGAGTTCTGCCAGCCGAGGTCCACCGAGGCGACGCCGGCATGGACCACCACCGTGCCCGAGAGGATGATCGCGACCCCGACCGTCGCGCCCCATTTCCTCGTGGAGGGGCCGCGGCGTCGCGGCTTCGCCACCGCCTGGCTGGCCAGCAGGTAGGAGTCGACGACTGCCCAAAGGTGGTAGGCGAGCGCCACGATGTCGAGGATCAGGAGGCTCGCCAACCATTGCTGGTCGAAGGCGGCGTTGAGGACTGAGTGCCCGTCTACGATCAGGAGCAGGAAGAAGGCGCCCAACACCGCCAGTGCCGGGATCGCCACGATCGCTCCGCGGCTGGGCTTGCCGGCTGCTGCCTGGCCCAGGCCGGGAAACAGGAACGACAACACCGCGGCGGCCAGCGGCCTTCGGAGCAGGGACGGGAGCTTCATTCGATTGATCTCTCTCCTTACCCCTCCGGGGTGGTCGACACCCGGACGGAATTATGCATGACCAGGCCCGCCCCGGCTTTTGGTGAGACGCCCTTCCGGGCTCCAGGCGTACGGTCCTCCGCCGAAGTTGCCCTTAAGAACCCTTCACAAATCGCCGGCCGCACCGTGGCAGACCTCACCTGGCCGCCCTTCGGCGCCCGACACCGGAGGCGGGAGTGACTCGAACCAGCGGCGGTGCGCGGCCTAGAACCAGACGACGCCGCCCGCCGTGGCCAGCCCGATCAGGGTCGCGGCCAGCAGCCAGGCCCCGAACGAAGCCGAGACCGCGGCATAGCGGAACCTCAGGAGGGCGAGCCTAGGAGTCAGGGCGGCGGGCAGCCGCCCGAGGGCGGGCCGGGCGGCGGCGAGGGACGGCAGACCGTCGATCCCACGACTCGCCGCCGCGACGGAGGCGTGGTAGGCGAGATGGACGACCCGGGCGGCCGGATCGGCCGCGGTGTCGCGCCCTGCGGCGTCATCGACGGCCGAGATATCGATCGCCCGGCCGCCGGCCGCGTCGGCGGCGAGCTCGAAATCGAGGCGGCTGTGGAGCTGTGCGGCCGTCGATCCCGGCAGAGCGTCGATCCTGGGGCGGGCTTCGTCGGGCCGCCCCGCCATCAGCAGGGCGGAGATCCAGGCGGCCGGCGGAACCTCCGTCTCGGCGTGACGGCGCAGCCACTCGTCTGCCTGGACCGAGTTGCGCGGCATCCGGCTCCCCGTCTGCGTTCGCCATTCGGTCGCTGCGACGAGGTCCAACCATGCCAGCACCTCCTGCGCCGGCCATCTCGACCGCGAACGCACGGCCAGAAGAGCGAGCAGCACCGGCATCGGGACCAGGACGGCGGCCGCCAGGGCGATAAGGACGACGCGGTCCCAGCAGAGCGCGAGTGCCCCTGCCGGGCCGGCGACCGCCGCCGCCAGCTGGATCGGGGTCCCGGGTCCGCTCAGACCGAAGGCCCGGCGCTGAAGAGACACCATAGGGTCGGGACGGCGGTCGGTCAGCGACCCGGCGACGCCGCCGGTCACCGCGGGCCCTGCGTCGAAAGCTCGAGCCGGACGAGACCCTCGCCCAGCCGGCGCCGGACCTCGGCCAGCAGCTCGGTGTCGTAGGCGACGCCGCCACGAACCTCCATCGGCAGCGTTGCGCCGCCCGGCCCGGGCAGGTGGAAGACGACACGCGTTGCGCCCGGCCTCTCCTTCAGCACCGCTCTCAGCTCCTCCATCGCCAGCACCATGCGCGCCGTCTCGGCGCCGCGAGTGAAGCTCACGTTCAGGATGCCGGAGACGGGGGCCTCGAGCGGCGCCGTCGGTTCGGCCGAGGCACGGGCCGCAACGGCTCGCGCCTCATCGGGGAGCGGCGCCTCGTCGCGCTCCGGGGCAAGGGCGGCCAGGTCTTCCGGGCCGGGCACGGAGGCGAGCGGCTCTGACGGCCGGGACGGCGCGCGCTGCAAGGCCGGGGCGGGCCATGGCGGGGCCGTCGTGGTCGGCGCGACCGCCCCCGTGGCCGTGCCGACCGAGGCGGTGCCGGCGGCCGGAGCCGGCGTCACCGCCGGGCCCGTCGAAACTCCCCCGCCCCGCAGGGGCGAGACGCGCATGACGGCCGCGGCGGGCGTCGCGGATGCGGGCGCCGGGGATGCGGCCGGGCTCCCGGATCCCGGAGCCGACGGTTCAAGGGACCCGGCCTCGGCCGGGGCGACCCTGGCGTATTCGCCGCTGCCGCTCCCCCCGCGGCCGCTGCCGTTGCCGTTCCCGCCCCTGCCGGTTCCGCCGTTACCGTTGCCGTTGCCAGCGGAGGCGCCGCCCCACCGGCTGGCGCTCCGCCCACGCTCCCCGTTCGCCACTTCCTGGGCAATCGCCGCGGGGCCGCGTGCGGCGGCTTCCTCCCAGATCCAGACGGCGTCGGCCAGCAGCGAGGCCTCCTCGCCGCGGTGGTCGACTCGTCCGGCCACCAGGAGGATCCCGCCGTCGGCGAAGGTCCCGCCGTTCGTGGCGTACATCCGCGGGAAGACGACGACTTCCAGCGTACCCTGCAGGTCCTCCAGCGTTGCCACCGCCATGGTTTCCTTGTTCCTTGTCGTGATCGTGCGCACCCCGGTGACGATGCCGCCCATGACGACCCGCTGGCCGTCAAGCGTTTCGTCCTTCAAGTCGCCGGAGTAGGCCGTGACGTATTGGGCGATCTGTTCGGCCAGGGAGCCGAGAGGGTGCTCGGACAGGTACAGACCGAGCAGCTCCTTCTCCCAGCGCAGGCGCTCCCGGGAGAGCGCCTCCGGCACCGCGGGCAGCGGTCTGTCCAGCGCTTCAGGCGACGATCCCAGGTCGAAGAGCGAAGTCTGTCCGCTCGTGCGGTCGCGCTGAACCGCCTGCCCGGCGGCCATCGCGTCGTCCATGGCCGCGAGGAGCTGGGCGGCGTGGCCGAACCTGCTCATGGCCCCGACCTTGACCAGCGACTCCATGACCCTCTTGTTGACGAGGCGGAGGTCGACCCGCGAGCAGAAGTCGGCCAGAGAGCGGAAGTCGCCGCCCTCCTGCCGGGCGGTGATGATCGACTGGATGGCACCCTCGCCGACGTTCTTGACCGCCAGCAAACCGAAGCGGATGGCGTCGTCCTCGACGGTGAACTCGACGAACGATCGATGTACGTCCGGCGGCCTGACCTCGATCCCGAGCCGCCTGCATTCGGCGACGGCGGCCGCGACCTTCTCCTCGTTGTCGCGAAAGGCCGTCAAGACGGAGGTCATGTAATCGACGGTGTAGTTGGCCTTGAGATAGGCGGTCTGGTAGGCGATCAGGCCGTAGCAGGTGGCGTGGGCCTTGTTGAAGCCGTACCGCTCGAAGGGCTGGAAGGCGGCGAAGACCGCATCGATGACCTGCGGCTTGACGCCCCGTTCCGCGGCCTGGCGCACGAACTTCTCGCGCATCTCGCGCATGAGCGTGGCCTTCTTCTTGCGGATCGCGTAGCCGAGCATGTCCGCTTCCGGGCCGGTGAAGCCGGCCAGCGCGGTGGAGGCCGACATGATGTCTTCCTGGTAGACGAAGACGCCGTAGGTCCGATTGAGATACGGCTCCAGCAGCGGGTGGAGGTAGGTGACCTTCTCCTCGCCGTGCTTGCGCCGGATGTAAGACGGGATGTTGTCCATCGGGCCCGGCCGGTAGAGCGCGACCATGGCCGCCAGGTCGAACACGGTCGAGGGTCGAAGCTCGCGGATGTAGCGCCGCATCCCGGCCGACTCAAGCTGGAAGACGCCCGTCGTTTCACCGGTCGTCAGCAGGTCGAAGGTCTTCTTGTCGTCGAGCGGGATCTTCTCGAGGTCGATCTCCTCGCCGCGATGCTCCCGGATCAAGTCGACCGCGACGCGCAGGATCGTCAGGTTGGAGAGGCCTAGGAAGTCGAACTTGAGCAGGCCCAGCGCGTCGACCGCGTGCATCTCGTACTGCGTCATGACCGCGTCGGAGTTCGTGGCACGCTGCAACGGCATGAGCTCCGTCAGCGGCTCGCGGCTGATGACGACGCCGGCGGCGTGCGTGGATGCGTTCCGGGCCACGCCTTCGAGCTGCCTGGCAAACTCGATGACGCGGTGGACGGGCGGCTCGTTCTCGTACATCTCCTTGAGCGGCGGGCTCGTCTCGATCGCTTCCTCGAGCTTGATCCCGAGCTGGTTCGGGACGGCCTTGGCGATGCGGTCGCCTTCGCCGTAGGTCATCCCGACGACGCGGGCGACATCCCGGATCGCCGCCTTGGCGAGCATCGTGCCGAAGGTGATGATCTGGGCCACGTGGTCCGCGCCGTACTTGCGGCTGACGTAGTTGATTACCTCCTCACGCCGCCCGTCCTCGAAATCCACGTCGATATCGGGCATGGTCACGCGGTCCGGGTTGAGGAAACGCTCGAACGGCAGCTGGTAGTGGATCGGGTCGACCGGCGTGATGCCGAGCGTGTACGTGACGATGCTTCCCGGCGCGGAGCCGCGGACGGTGATGGCGATGCGCTGTTCGCGGGCAAAGGCCGTGAAGTCCGCCACGATCAGGAAGTAGCCGGCGTAGCCCATGCGGCAGATGACGTCGAGCTCGTAGTCGAGGCGGGCCTGCAGCTCCGGCGTGACCGTGCCGTAGCGGCGGGCCAGGCCGGCCTGGCATTCCTTGCGCAGCCAGCTCTCGATGGTTTCACCCTCTGGCACCGGGAAACTCGGGATCCGGAGCTGGTTGAAGGGCAGCTTCATCTCGACCATCTCGGCGATCGCGCGAGTCCGGCGGATCGCGTCCAGGTTCTCCGGGAAGAGGCCGGCCATCTCGGCCGCCGACTTCAGGTAGAACTCGTCCGAGTCGAAGCGCATCCGTCCCGGCGTGTCGAGGTTGCTGCCGGTGCCGACGCACAGCAGCACGTCGTGGGCCTCGTGCTGCTCACGCCGGACGTAGTGGAGGTCGTTGGTCACGACGTGATTCAGCCCGACCTCCGGGCCCAGCCGGAGGAGCTGCTCGTTCAGCCGGCGCTGCTGGGGCAGGCCGTGGTCCTGGAGCTCGAGGAAGAAGTGGTCCTGGCCGAGGATGTCGCGATACTCGCCGGCGAGCCTGCGAGCCAGCTCCCAATCCTCGCCTTCGAGCGCCCTGGGAATCTCGCCGCTCAGGCACGCGGAGAGCCCGATCAGGCCCTTCGAGTACCTCGCCAGGATCTCGTGGTCGATGCGAGGCCGGTAGTAGTAGCCCTCCAGGTGCGCGTCGGTGACGAGCCGGCAGAGGTTCTGATAACCCTGCCAGTTCTCGGCCAGCAGGACGAGGTGGTAGGGCTGGCTGTCGGCCTTGCCCTCCTTGTCGCGCATGCTCCGCCGGGCGACGTACGTCTCCACGCCGACGATCGGCTTCATGCCCTTGGCGCCGACGGCCTGCACGAAGGCGACGGCGCCGTACAGCGCGCCGTGGTCTGTGATCGCCATGGCGTCGAAGCCGAGCTGGGAGCCCTGTTCGGCAAGCTCGTTGATGCGCCCGAGCCCGTCCAGCAGGCTGAACTCGGAGTGGAGATGCAGGTGGACGAAATCGTTCGGCGCGACGGTCACGGGGGCTAATGGTAGCCGCCCGGCCCGGTCCCGGGGTCGCCGGACCAGTTCGCGAGCCGCCGTGCGCGTACCGGGCGCCGGGGCGGCGATCGGCGAACTCGCCCCCAAGGCGGACTCAGGGTTGGCCGGCGCCGGGCCTCAGGAGACCGGCGCCTCCGCGACGCCTTCCGTGCGTATCTCCCAGCTGGTTCCCGCGGGGGAGTCATGCAGCTCGATGCCGGCGGCCAGGAGTCGATCGCGGATCGAGTCGGCGAGAGCCCACTCACGCGCGTCCCGGGCGCGAACCCGCTGCTCCAGCAGGGCTTCCACGAACGGCCGCACGGCGTCGGCCGGATCGGCGCTTCCTTTCACGGCCATCTCGCCCAGGCAGACGATCGCCGACCGGAGGGCCGAGCGCGCGGAGGCGAGGGCGTCTGACTGGTCGGTGTCGTGGGACCAGGCCTGGATCGTCTCCTCCAGGGCGAGAATGGCCCGTACGGCGGACGGGGCGTCGCACTCGTCCAGGGATGCGCTGAACACGGCCTCCAGGCGGGCGACTTCCTCGCGCAGCGGGGCCGAGCCCGGCGCCGTGGCAGCGACGAGCGGACCGGCTTCCGACCCCAACGCGGGCTCGTTCCCGGCCGCTCCCCCAGCCGGCGCCGTGCCTCCCCTGGCAGCCGCCACGAGGTCGCCGATCGTGACTTCGCTCCCGGCCCGGAAGACGGTGCTGAGGCCGTCCTTTCTCACCGTCACGCTTCCGAGACCGAGCACGGAGGCGGATCCGGCGTCCAGGTCCAGGACCAGGGCCGTATGCCCGTCCACGCCCAGGATGAAGACCTCCGGCGGCAGCTCCGCCTCCAGGGTCAGCAGCCGGCGTTCGCCGATGTAGCAGAAGCGGGTATCGTGATTGCCTCCCTCGGCGTTGTCGTAGTGGGGCACGACCGCGACCGGCAGGCCCAGCGGCGTCAGGAGATCCAGGCCGTCGAGCCAGCGCGGAGACTCTCCCACCTTGTAGATCTCGTAGACCGGGATCGTGAACCGGCCGAGCGTCAGGGCCGCGGCGCTGGCCATGGTGACCGCGCCGCCGTGAGCCAGCTTCGCGGCGAGAAGGCGCGGGATCTCCGAGCCCGACCACTGCCGCAACGCGTAGGAAGGGCTGCCGGGCCCGGTGAAGACGAGCCGGGCATCGCGGATCCGGACCAGGGCCGTCTCACGAGTCAGCGCGTCGGCCTCGGCGGACCGGAACGAGGCGGGGGTGAACGCCGCCCCGACGGTCGCCCTGAAGTAGTCGACCGCCCGGTCGGTTATGTCGTCGGCGTTCTCCTGGAACCCGTATGGCGTGTCCAGGACGACCGCCGGGACCGGTCGCTCTCCCAGCCTGTCGAGGACGAGCCGGTGGACGCGGGACATCGTGGGCGTCGTCTCGCCCGAACCCATGATCGTCAGGATGCGGGGCAGCGTGGTCATGCCGGCACGGCCCCCGAGAAGAACCCGTCGCGGTCGGCGGCCAGGAGTTCCTCGGTCAACTCGGCCGGGTGCTGGGCGTGGAGGTCGTGGTCGCCTTTGAACCAGCGAACCCGAGCCGGAACCCCGGCCGCCGCCGTGGCCGCAAGAGCCGCGCCGACGCCCGCCTTCTTGGCCTTCGTCCAATCGCCGTCCCCGCCGTCAACCGGGACGATCAGCGCCGGCACACGCAGGCGATGCCAGAGATCGGCCGTCCGCTGACCCCACATGGCCTCGAGAATGGCCCGATGGTGATCGCGCGACAGCCATGGCGCGATGGTCCCGTCCGGCCGGATCTCGAAGTTGCCGAGTGAGCCGGCAACGCCCTCCTCGGGCCAGTCGGCGTGAGCTGAGCGGAAGTAGCCCTCGACCGAAGAGAGAGGCAGCCCGACCAGCTGCGGCGGCGCGAGACGATCCCAGCAGATCTCCCAGGTCGGAAAGGCGTCCCGCAGGTCGGTCAGGCCGCCGTCCACGAGAACCAGGCCTCGGGTGAGATCCGGGTAGCGCACGGCCACGTCCAGGACTACGCCCGCGCCCCAGGACTGGCCGGCCAGGACCGGCCGCTCGAAGCCGGGTCCCAGGGCACCGATCAGCGCGCGCAGGTCGCCGGCGATCGTTTCGAAGTCGTAGCCGGCCTCCGGCTTGTCCGAGAGGCCGTGGCCGCGCAGATCCACGGCCGCGGAACGGCGACCCGCCTCGGCCAGGCGCCCGGCGACGCCGTCCCACAGCCTCGCGTTGGAGGCCAGGCCGTGAACCAGCAGATACGCTCCCTCAGCTCCGGTCGGGCCCTCACCGGCGGAGCCGCCACCACGGGAGGCGCCGGCGATCGGCTCGCGGCGAAGAACGCGGAGCTCGACCCCGTCCGCCACCCTGATGCGCTCGTCCACTGGCGTTCGCTGCTCGTTCAATGACCTCTCCTGCCGCCATCCTAGCCTGCCGCTCAAGTCTGGGCCGCGGACCGCGGTTGCGCGGCGGAGAGGCTGGCCGGTCCCGCCGAGCGGGTCGCGGCGCGGTCGGCGGGACCGTCGAGTGATCCCGGCGCCGCGCCGCGCCGCGAGCGGGCTCGCGCACGGTCCGTACAATCTCGAACAAGCCCAGAGTGGTAGGAGACCCTCCTGAACCTCACGCTCCGCTCCAGCGGTCAGACTCGATCTGGTCCCTTCCGCGATCCCGGCCGCGGCCGGTTCGGCGCCGAACGGCGACCCGCCCGCGGGACAATCCTTCCGCGCATCGCCGGCATGGCCGGACTGGCTGCGCTCGTGGCCGGTTGCGGCATCTTCTCGAACACTCCCCGCCCTTCTTCTGCCCCGACCGGCTCACCGACGGCCGCCATGAGCGTTTCTCTCGCCACCGGTACTCCGACCCCGGCCCCAACCCCGACGCCCAGGCTGGTGAGAACCGTCACGCTGGTCGCCTCGATCGGCCAGCCGCAGGACTGGACGCCGGCCGGCCTGACCTGGACCGGCATCCAGGCGGCCGCCGCCCGCCTCGGAGCGGAGGCCGCCCTGGTCCAGCCGGTCTCGAACGCGGACCTGGAGAAGGAGGTCGACGCGGCGGCCCAGGGGGATCAGGCCGTGGTCGTGACGGTTGGGGCGGCGGCGGACCCGGCCGTACAGGCCGCGGCCGCGTCGCATCCGGCAACCCAGTTCCTCGAGATGGACGTCGTCCTTCCAGATGGATCGCCTTCGAACGTCCACGGCATAGCCTTCGACGAGGCCGAGGCCGGGTATCTGGGCGGGTACGTCGCGGCCGCGTTCACGTCGTCCGGCAAGATCGGGATGGTCGGCGACACGGCGACGGACACTCGCTCGGGCAATTACGCGGCCGGCTTCCGGGGCGGAGCCTCACAGGCGAATCCCTCCGTCGGCGTTACCGTCGCGTACGCCGGTTCACCCGACCTGCCCGACAGGGGCCGGGCGGCGGCCGCCGGCCTGGTCAAGGCGGGAGCCGGCGTGGTCATGGCCATGCCCGACCTGGCGGGGATCGGAGCCTTGCGCGAAGCCTGCGCCCGCAAGGTCCTGCTCGTAGCCGTCGACACAGACGCCTGGCAGATCGTTCCCGACATCCAGCCATGCCTGATCGTCTCGGTCATGAACCGCTACGACGTCGCGGCCACGGCGGTCATCCTGGCCATCGGGACCGGTCAGTCGATCGAGCCCTTGACGGTCGAGGACGTCGCCGACGGCGGGATCGCCCTCAGCGACTTCCACGTCGCTCTTCCGACCGGCTTCCAGGAAGACCTCGACGCCGTCATCTCCGCGCTGACGAGCGGCCCGCCCCGGCCCACTCCGGCCCCGCCCACGGCAGCGCCCACGGCGACGGCGAGCGTGTCTCCGAAACCTTGAAGAAGAGCGAGGAACCGATGGATCCCACCCAATCGAAGGAGCACCTCACACCTCTCCTCGACGACGCGGCCATCGCCGAGGTCCTGCGCGCGTCCCGGCGAATTGCCGTAGTCGGGGCATCGTCGAACCCGGCCCGGCCCTCGAACGGAGTCTTCCGGTCGCTCGTCGCCGCGGGCTACCGCTGCGTGCCGGTCAACCCGAACGAGGTCGACGTAGAGGGCATACCTGCCGTGGCGACGCTGGCCGAGGCGGCTGCCGCGCTGGGTGGCCCGATAGACATCGTCGACGTCTTCCGCCGCTCGGAGCTTACCGAGGAGACGGCCCGCGAGGCCGTCGCGGTCGGCGCGCGCTTGCTGTGGCTGCAGCTCGGAGTCGTCAACGAGGCCGCGGCCCGGATCGCGGCCGAGGGCGGCCTCGCGGTCGTGATGGACCGCTGCACGGCCATCGAGATCCGGCGCCTCGCGCGCCGCTGAGATCGGCCCAAACCCCGGCGTCGACATCCTGCGATCGCGCCCCACCGGCTCCGGACGCCCGCGCTTCGTGGAAACGCACGACGCCGTCCCGGAGGACGGCGTCGTGCGTGCTGCCTGGGGTTGTTCGGGTTGGTAAGTCGCTCCCTCGAAGCCAAGCAGTGCCTTAATCCGGCCTGCATATTCGTCTCGATCGGAGCGAACGCCGGCATTGTGGCAGCGGCTGCCCGTTTCGCCGCTGGCCCGACCGGTCCATAGCGGGGGTCACCTTCGGGCCATCCCGAGGTGGTACTTGTGGCCCAACCCGGCGACCCACCCGGACGAACGGCACTCGGGCCGGGACGGCCGGCGCCCGGTCGCGACTCGCGAGGCGGCCTCCGGATGCCCTGTCGGGGGAAGCGCCGTTGCAGATCGGGGACCGGTGATCCGATGGCCGCCCGACGCGCCGCCCGACGCGCCTCCGGTCACCGTCCGGCTCCGCCGCGGGAACCTCAGGATGCCTCCCCGCGCCGCCGGCTACTTGAGGGCGAAGCCGACGAATACCAGAACGAAGCCGGCGATGAGGATCAGGCCGCCGATCTGGGCCCGTCTTCTCATCTCATGAGCCATCAGCGAAGCGGCGCTGGGGCCGTCGTCGCGCAGCCGCGTGCCGCGCCAGCCCTCATATCGCTCGATATTGGCCTCCTGGGCCCTCAGCGTCTGGTAGCGACTCCACGGCCCCTTCGCGCGCAGGTAGCCCACGGCGATAAGAACGGCCCCAAGCCCCCAGCAGATCAAGTTGACCAGGCCCATCGTCCGCTCCTTCGTATCGCCTACTCGACTTCGTCCAGTCGTTCGCGCAGCGCGGCCTGGACCATGGCCGCGTTGGCCTGCCCTCGCGTCGCCTTCATGACCTGGCCGACGAGGAAGCCGACCGCGGCGCTCTTGCCGGACCGGTAGTCCGCGACGGCCGCCGGATTTGACGCGAGCACCGCCTCGATCGCCGCGCCGAGCGCCCCGGCGTCCGAGATCTGCCGGTAGCCGCGAGCTTCGATGATGGAAACCATGCCGCCACCCGTGGAGAAGTGTTCCGCGAAGACCTGCTTGGCGTTCGTGCCCGAGATCGATCCGTCCGCAACGAGAGAGACCAGCGCGGCGAGCTCGGCCGGGTCGGCCGATCCACCGCGATCTTCACCCTTGACCAGGCGCATGTACTCACCCGTAACCCAGTTGGCGAGCAGCTTGGGCGGCGCGCCGCGGCCGGCGGCCAGCGCACCCTCGAATAGCTCCGTGGCGGCCGGGTCGTTGACCAGAACGACGGCGTCGTAGGCGGAGAGGCCGTAGGCTTCGCGGTAGCGCGTCCGCCGCGCTGCCGGAAGCTCGGGCAGGCGAGTCTTGATCTCGGCCAGCCACTCGGTCGTGGTCACCAGGGGCGGAAGGTCCGGCTCCGGGAAATAGCGGTAGTCGTTCTCCTCTTCCTTGGGCCGCATGTGGTAGGTGGACTGACTGGGTTCGTCCCAGCCGCGCGTCTCCATGTGGATAGTCCCGCCGCCGTCTATGACCGCGGCCTGGCGCTCGATCTCGTAGTCGATCGCCCTCTCGACGGCCTTCATCGAGTTCATGTTCTTGACCTCGACGCGCGTTCCGAAGGCCTCCTGGCCGCGCGGCCGCACGGAGACGTTGGCCTCGACGCGCATCTGGCCGTTCTCCATCTCCGCGTCCGAGGCTCCGATCGTGCGCATCAGCAGCCGCAGCTCCTCGGCGTACCGGCGGGCCTGCTCGGCGGTCCGGATGTCGGGTTCGGTCACGATCTCCATGAGCGGCATGCCCGACCGGTTGTAGTCGATCAGGCTGACCCGCCGGCCGCCACCGCCGTCGGCGTGGATGAGCCTGCCGGTGTCTTCTTCGAGATGGGCGCGTCGAACGCAAACGGTGAACGGGCCCGCGCTCGTGTCGAAGCTCAACCGGCCGTCGGCGGCCAGGGCCAGCTGGTACTGGCTGATCTGGTAGCCCTTGGGCAGGTCCGGATAGAAGTAGTTCTTGCGATCCCAGCGCGTGGTGGTCGCGACCCTGGCCTCGATCGCGAAACCCGTGGCGATCACGAATTCGACGGCGCGCCGGTTGATGGTCGGGAGGACGCCGGGGAGCCCGAGACAGACCGGGCAGCAATGGCTGTTCGGGGCCGCTCCGTCGATCTCGGTAGAGCAGCCGCAGAACATCTTGCTGGCGGTCTTGAGCTGGCAGTGAACCTCGATCCCGATGACAGCCTCGTAGCGTTCCAGCGCGCCGCCGCCGGCCGGGGCGCCCGGCCCTGTCGTCACGCTTCGTCCCGCCGTCGCTTGACGAAGCGCTCGATGCGCACGAGCGCCTCGCGCAGCTCGGCCTCGCTGGTGGCGTAGCAGCAGCGGACGTGGCCTTCGCCGGCCTCGCCGAACGCCGTTCCCGGCACCACGGCCACCGACTCCTCCTGCAGGAGCGCCTCCGCGAACTGGTCGCTGGTGAGGCCCGTGGAGGTTATCTGCGGGAAGGCGTAGAAGGCGCCGAGCGGCTCGAACGTCCGCAGGCCGATGGCGTTGAAGCCGTCGACGAGTAGGCGCCGGCGCCTGTCGTACTGCCCGACCATCCGCGCCACGTCGGGCTCGCCGGACTTGAGCGCCTCGAGGGCGGCGTCCTGCGACACGGTCGGGGCCGACATGATCACGTACTGGTGAACCTTGAGGATGCCTTCCAGTATCTCCGACGGGGCGCAGATGTAGCCGATGCGCCAGCCCGTCATGGCGTAGGCCTTCGAGAAGCCGCCCATGAGAATCGTCCGGCGGCGCATGCCCGGCAGGGCCGCCATGGTCCGCATCTGGTAGCCGCCGTATACGAGCCGGTCGTAGATCTCGTCGCTGTAGACCAGCAGGTCGTGGCGAACGGCGATCCGGGCGATCTCGTCCTGGGCCTCGGGCGGCAGGACCGCGCCGGTCGGGTTGCACGGGTAGTTGAGCAGGAGGGCCTTGGTGCGGGGCGTGATCGCGGCCTCGACGCGGGCCGGATCCAGGGCGAAGTCCTCGTCGATGGTCGTCGGCACTCCAACCGGGACGCCGCCCGCGAACACTATGGCCGGGCGATACGAGACGTAGGAAGGCTCGTGCAGGATCACCTCGTCGCCCGGGTCGATCGTGGCCCGGACGGCCACGTCGAGGCCCTCCGAGGCGCCGATCGTGATCAGGATCTCCTCGGTCGGGTCATAGCGGACGCCGTAGAGACGCTCGACGTGGTGCGCCAAGGCGCGCCGCAGTTCCAGCGTCCCGTAGTTGGAGGCGTAGTGGGTTCGGCGCGAGGCGAGGCTGTGCCTGCCCGCCTCGATGACCTGGTCCGGCGTATCGAAATCGGGCTCGCCGACGCCGAGGCTGATGACGTCGGTCATCGTCGCCAGGATGTCGAAGAAGCGGCGGATGCCGGAGCGCGGAACCTCGTCCACGCGCCGCGCCAGAACTCGGGTCGAGAGCGGCGGACGCTCCGGCTCGGAGTCGGAATTGAGAATCGATGGGTCGGTCGCGAGGCGGGTGGAGCGGATCGGGTTCGTCATCGGGTTGGTCCTCGGGGCTCGGCGCCGGGGCCCTCGGCGGGTGCGCCGGTCTTGAGGCGCTCGTTCCGCTCGATCGGGCTGGGCGTGGTGGGGTCGTCGGTCAGCGGCAGCTCGGCGGGCTCGAGGGCCCGCCATGGTGCTCTGGCCGTTATCCCTTCGTACCCACGGGCCAGTCGGAGCATCGACAGCTCGCTCCAGGGCGCCCCGATGACCTGGAGGCCGACCGGAAGCCCGTCGGAAAGGCCGGCGGGGATCGACACGCCCGGGAGGCCGGCCATGTTGACCGGCAGCGTGCACGTGTCCAGCAGGTACATCGCCACCGGATCGGCCAGCTTAGAGCCGATGGGAAACGCCACGGTCGGGCTGGTCGGCGCGCAGATCGCGTCGAAGCCGGCCGCCCAGACGGCGTCGAAATCGGCCTTTATGAGCGTCCGAACCTTCTGCGCCTTCAGGTAGTAGGCGTCGTAGTAGCCGGCCGAGAGGGCGTAGGTGCCGAGCATGATCCGCCGTTTGACCTCGGGCCCGAAACCGGCGCCTCTCGTCCGAAGGTAGTCGGCGATGAACTCGCCGGAACTCCGGTCGGCAAACCCGTACTTCACGCCGTCATAGCGGGCCAGGTTGGAGCTGCATTCAGCGGGCGCGATGATGTAGTAGCTGGCCAGGCCGTAGTCAGTGTGTGGCAGCGACACTTCCTCGACGATGGCGCCGGCGGCCTCCATCGCGGCGACGGCCTCGCGGACTCGCTCCGCCACGCCGGACTCCAGCCCCGCACCGAAATACTCCTTCGGGAGCGCCAGGCGGCGACCCTCGAGATAGCCCGCGGCCTCGTCGTCGCCCGCCGGAAGAGCCAGCAGCTCCGACGGAACGGGCACCGGGGCCGATGTTGCGTCGCGCTCGTCCCGGCCGGCGACGGCATGAAGCAACAGGGCGGCGTCGCGGGAGTCGCGCGCGAACGGCCCGATCTGGTCCAGGCTGGAGGCGAAGGCCACGATGCCGTATCGGCTGACCCGACCGTAGGTGGGCTTCAGCCCGACAACGCCGCACAGCGAGGCCGGCTGCCGGATGCTGCCGCCCGTATCCGTACCGATCGCGAGCGGGGCGTGGTAGGCGGCGACGGCGGCCGCGGAACCGCCGGAACTGCCTCCGGGTACCCGGTCCAGCGCCCAGGGATTCGCGGTCGGGCCGAAGGCGGAGTGCTCCGTCGACGACCCCATCGCGAACTCGTCCATGTTCGTCTTGCCCAGGATCACGGCGCCGGCGGCGCGGATCCGGGCGGTCACAGTCGAGTCGAACGGGGCCACGTAGCCCTTCAGGATCTTCGAGCCGGCCGTTGCCTGACCGCCCTTGACGGAGACAAGATCCTTCAAGGCGATCGGCACGCCGCACAGAGGGTGGAGCTCGGACAGCGCGGCCGCGCCTTCGCGTCGGGCCAGGGCGATGCGCCGGTCGGCGGCATCAGCCTGGGCAAGAGCCTCGGTCCGGCCGATGAACAGCCAGGCGTTCAGGGCTCGGTTCTGCCGCTCGGCGGCGGCGAGATGCGCCTCCACCAGGGCGCGCGACGAGATCTCGCCGGTCCGCAGCAGCGCGGCCATCTCGTGGGCATGCAGACGAGTCGGATCGGCCACGGTCAGGCTCCACCCTCGCCACCCAGGATCGCCGGCACCAGGAAGTGGTCGCCCATCCTCTCCGGCACGTTCGCCAGGACCTCGCCGGCCGGCAACGAGGGCTGGACTACATCGTCTCGGAGGATGTTGGCCAGTTCGATCGTCTGGGCGGTTGGCGGTATGTCATCCGTGTCCAGGCTTGCCAGGACCGCGTACTGGTCGAGGATGTGGTTGAGCTCACCCTCGAGGCGTGACAGTTCCTCCTCGGTCAGACCGAGGCGCGCCAGATAAGCGACGTGCTCCACGTCGGCACGGCTGAGATTGGCCATGGGCGGGATGATACTTGACGCGGCGGGAGGGGCGCGAACGGCGCTCCACCTGGGGGCGCCCGGCGAATGCAGGGCCGCACGGAGAACCCGGAGGCCGGATCGACCGGCGGCAACGGGATCCGGATCGCGGCCGGGTGCGACGATCGCTTGGATGCCGCCTGAACGGACCGTTCGACAAGGCCGGCTCAGGCGCCGGCCGGCGGCCGGGTTCCAACCCGCGGAGCTCGTCGCCAGACGGGCGCCCGTGGGCTGAGACGGTCCAGGGCGGGGCCACGGAGCGTCGTAGACTGCCGTGCGTTCGAGCATCGAGAGGTGTGCGATGGCAACGCCGGCGCGCGAGTGGCCGTGGCCGTACGAAGGCTACAAGACCGTGAGGCTTTCTCTCGGCGATGACATCATGCCGCTGATCCAGGGGCAGATCGTCTCGCACGTGGCCGGGGTGGTGAAGGCCGCCACGACCGTGAAGGGACTCGAAGAAGGGGTTCGCAAGTTCCGCAACCCGTACCTCCCGCCCTTTGGCGTCCAGGTCGCGGGTGACAAGGATCGCCCCGACGCAGAGCCAGGACGAGTCGACATCACGGTCCGAGCGGGGCGCCGATAGCCTGAGTCCTTGGGCTCCCGACGAGGCCTCGATCGATCTGTTCGCCCGTTCCAGGCCGGGGCGGCCGGCCCTGCTCGCTTCGCTTCCGTACCTGCCTGCGCCCGGGCGAGCGGTTGCGTAGAGTTGAACGATCCTCAGGAGTGAGCGAGGAGCCGGTGGCAGAACTCGAAATCCGGGACATGACCGCGGCCGACGTCGACGCGGCCGCGGCTCTCTATCGTTCGGGCGGTTGGGAGGAACGGCGGTCCTTCCTGCAGACGCTCCTCGCCAATCCGGCCTGCCAGCAGCTCGTCGGGTTGCACGATGGAGCCGTGGCGGCGACCGGCCTGGCAACCACAAACGGGTCCGTGGGGTGGATCGGCTCGATCTTCGTCGACTCGTCGCTGCGAAGCCGGGGTTTCGGCCGCGCGATAACCGAGGCCGTCTGCGCGCGCCTCGACGCGGCGGGCTGCGCGACACAGGCGCTCATCGCGTCCACGTACGGCAGGCCCCTGTACGAGAAGATGGGCTTCCGGATCGACGCCTGGTACCAGATCCTGGAATCCCTCCCGCTCGACGCGGCGCCGACCCCGCCGGCGGGAACGACCCTGCGCCGCATGGGCCCCGGAGACATCGACCGCGTCGGCCGGCTGGACCTGCGGGCCACAGGCGAGGACCGGCGGGGTTTGCTGGGGCCGCTGGCCGGGAGCGGCTGGCTGCTGGAGGGCGGCGACGAGCTGCTCGGCTTTCTCGTCCAGATCCTGCCCGAATGCGCCGCGCTGATCGCCCCCGACCGTGCGGCGGCGGAGTGCTTGCTGGACTTGCTGCGCCACCTTGGACGGGGCCGAGCGAAGACCGTGCGCGCCGCCGTGGTAAGCGGTAACGACTCTGCTCAGCGCCGGCTGGAAAGCCTGGGCTGGAGCCCGACTTTCGCGATCCCGCGGATGCTGCGCGGTGAGTCGATCCCCTGGGAACCGACCCACATATGGAGCCTCCTCGGCTTCGCGTTCGGCTGAGTAGATGAGGGGCCTGGCCGAAGGAATGAACGGGTTCCAGATCCGCGATATGAGGCCGGACGACATCGAGGCCGCCGACCAGCTGTCCAGGGCCCAGGGCTGGCGCGATCGGCGCAGCTTCTACGAACTCGTCTTTCGGACAACGACCTGCCAGCCGGTAGCCGGAGTCCTGGGCGGGCGAGTCGTCGCCACGGGCCTGGCCACGGTCAACGGGCCGGTCGGATGGCTCGGTGCGATCGCCGTGGAGGCCGAGCTCCGGCGACGCGGCATCGGCCGGGCAATCACGGAGGAACTGTGCCGGCGGCTCCGAGCGGCGGGTTGCGCGACCCTCTCGCTCGAGGCTACCGAGGCCGGCCGGCCACTTTACGAGCGGATGGGTTTCCGGCCCTTCACGACGTACCACCAGCTCCAGGCCGATCACCTGGCCGACCCGCCGACCATCCCGGCGGGCGCGCGCGTTCGACGGCTCGAAGCGGCCGACCTGCCGGCGGTCTTCAAGCTCGATCGGCTGGCGACGGCGGAGGATCGCTCAGCTCCACTCGCGGCGCTGGCCGAGAAGGGTGGCTGGGTCCTGGAGCGGGAACGCGCGGTTTGCGGCTTCCTGCTCCCGGCGGAGCGAGCCTACGGCGCGATAGTCGCGTCTCGCTTCGAAGATGGACTCTTTCTTCTCGACCTGCATCGCCACGTCGTCCCCGCCGGCGGCCACATCCGGGCAGGCGTTCCCGACGAGCACGCCGCGGCCTGGCAAGAGCTGGCGGCGCGCGGCTGGCAGGAGGCGTGGCAGGCCCCGCGGCTGATCCTGGGCCCGGACGTGCCGTGGCGGCCGGAGTGGATCTGGGGGCAGCTCAACTCGGCCATGGGTTGACGGCAGCGCCCGCGATGCCGGTGGCCGCGGGCGTGGTCGACGCGTGCGGATGCGGCCGGTTGCCGGCGGCCGGAACGGGCTTGCGGGGCACGAACGGGACCGCCGAGGACAGGCCGGACCGGCGGGCCGCGGGGCTGATGCGGGGAGGCACCGACGCGGCGTGGTCACGCATGGGCCGGGCCGCGACGCCCCAGCTGCGTGCCCGCTCGCTCCGCTAATCGCGGAAGAGCAACCCCAGTAATGCTAAGTTGCCGGCGCGGAGCCATGTCGCCCCGATCGCAGCCGCGACGCCAGGTTCGGGACCCGAAGCGACGGCGAGTTAGCCGGCTGCGGCTGACAACCTGGCCGCGCCGACACCGGGAGGGCAGATCCGTTCGCCTCGTACTACCACGGTCGCTGTTGCGCGATAAGCGGATCCGCGCCGTGCGCCGGAGGCCGCCAGCGCCCGTCGCCGATGTCACTGCACGTCTATGGCACGGCCCCACGGGTCGCCGGACGCCTCCGCATGGCCCCGAGGGCTCGTGGGACGGCTTCGACGGCCCAACCGCCAGGTCTCCGCAGGGATCGCCGGACGCCACCGCCCGGCCCCGCCGGCGCGCGTGGCAGGCGCCGGCAGCCGGGTATGAGGTTCGACCCCGCTCTACGGCTCCTCACCGGCCAGAAGACGCCGGAAGCCTTCCTCGTCGAGAACCGGCACGCCAAGCTCCGTGGCTCTGGCCAGCTTCGAGCCTGCGCCCTCCCCCGCCACCACGTAGGACGTGTTCTTGCTGACCGAGCCCGCGGACTTGCCGCCGGCGGCCCGGATCGCCTCCTCGGCCGCGGCGCGATCGAAGCCGGCCAGCGATCCGGTGACGACCACGGTCTTGCCGGCGAGTGAGCCGGCCCGGCCGCTCCCGGAACCACTACCCGCGGCCACGCGACCGGCGGGCGGCTCCGCCACTACTCCCGCGGAGACGAGGTCGGCCAGCACGGCGGCCGTGTCCGGCGCGGCGAAATACCCGGCGATCGCCCCCGCGACAACCGGCCCGATGCCCGGCACTTCGCGGAGCTCCTCGGCGGTGACGCCCGGGAGCTCGCGGGCCACCAGCCCGGTCCACTCCCCCGGGTCCATTCCTTCGGCCGGCCAGCGCGAAGCGATCCAGCCGGCCAGGTCGATCGCCGTGGACTCGCCGACCTGGGGAATGCCGAGCGAGTTGAGCACGCGCGCCAGCGGCCGCCGGCGCGACCTTTCGATCGAGGCCTTCAGGTTCTCGGCGCTCTTGCGGCCGAACCTCTCCAGGCCTTCCAGGTCCTCGAGCGTGATCCGGTAGAAGTCGCCGCGGGTCTTGACCAGGCCGCGCTCGAGGAGCTGCTCGAGCACGGCCCAGCCCGCGCCCTCGATGTCCATGCCGCCCCGCCCGGCGAAGTGGGCGAATTCCTGTGAGAGCCGCGCCGGGCAGCGTGTGTTCGGGCAGTAATGCCTGACCGCGCCCTCGTCGCGGACGACGGGCGTGCCGCAGACCGGACAGGCCGGCGGCATCTCGAAATCGCGCTCTGCGCCCGTCCGACGTTCCGCTATCGATCGAACCACCTCCGGGATCACGTCGCCCGCCTTCTGGAGCACGATCCAGTCCCCAATTTGCAGGTCCTTGCGCCTTACCTCGTCGAGGTTGTGGAGCGTCGCCCGGGCCACGGTTGAACCCGCGACCTTCGCCGGGCGCATGTGGGCGACGGGCGTGAGCGTTCCGGTCCGGCCTACGTAGGGGACGATGTCCTCCAGCACGGTCTCGACCTGCTCCGGCGGGAACTTGTAGGCGATCGCCCAGCGCGGGGCGCGAGCCACCATCCCCAGCCGCTCCTGCTGGTCGTAGCGGTCGACCTTCACGACCACGCCGTCGGTCTCGTACGGAAGCTCGTGACGCTTCTCCCGCCACTCCCCCAGGAAGCGGCAGACGCCGTCGATGTCCAGCCCCTCGGCCCGGTCCGGGTTGACCGGCATGCCCAGGGCGGCCAGGCGGGCGAGCGCCCCCGATTGGCTGCTCACCGTCGGACGGCCGTCCGGGCCCTCCTCGATGAGCTGGTAGGACCACGAGGAGAGCCGCCGCTCGGCGGTGACGCGCGAGTCCTGCTGGCGGAGCGACCCGGCGCCGCTGTTGCGGGGGTTCGCGTACGTCGGCAGCCCGGCCTCTTCGCGCTCGGCGTTGATGCGGGCGAACTCGGCCTTGGGCATGTAGACCTCGCCGCGGATCTCGGCCGTGGCCGGCTCGCGCAGCCGCTCGGGCAAGACCGATATCGTGCGGAGGTTGGCCGTGACGTCCTCGCCCGTGGTGCCGTCGCCGCGGGTTGCGCCCTGGACAAAGCGCCCTCGCTCGTATCGGAGCGAGATCGCCAGGCCGTCGATCTTGAGCTCGGCCACGTAGCAGAGGTCGGGCGCGGGAGCCGGAGGCGCGGGGAAGCCCAGGCCCCGCCGGACTCGCGCGTCGAAGGCACGCAGCTCATCCTCGTCGAAGACGTTGCCGAGCGAGAGCATCGGCCGGGCGTGGACCACCTCGCCGAAGGCTCCGGCCGGGGCCGCGCCGACGCGCTGGGTTGGTGAATCGGGGGCCACCAGGCTCGGAAAGGCGGTCTCGACCGCGACCAGCTCGCGCATCAGGCGGTCGTACTCGGCATCGCTCAGCTCCGGCGCGTCGGAGACGTAGTACATCTCGTTGGCCCGGCGGATGATCGGCACCAGCTCGTCGCGCCGGCGGAGGGCGGCTTCCTCCCCCATCGCCCGGGCGGCTTCGACAGCCGCGGCCGCGACGGGCAGCCCGACCGTCGGCTCGTTCGCGTCATTCACTCGATGGTCCTCCGGCCATGTTCCTCGCCGCGATTCTCCCCCATGCGGCCCTCTCCGCGCAGCACCGAGTCGACAAGCCGGCTCATGCGGTCGAAGTGGGAACCGGGCCAGTAGATCGACCGGCAGCCGCCGCACCTGCCGAACGTCTCGAAGTAGCGGAGCGTTCGCGGCTCGCCCGCCAGGCGCTCGACCACCTCCGAGCGATCGACCGCCGCGATCGCCCCGTTGCACTTCACGCAGCGGGTGAAAGGAGCGGCCGTCCGCGCGAGCTCATACCGGCTCACTACTTCGGCCAGCTGGCGGCGCGGGTCGTCGTCGCGAACGAGGTAGCCGTGCCGTACGATCGATCGCTTCAGCAGGCCGCGGTCGCGGGTCAGCAGGATGCGGGCCTCAGCGGCGGACTGCTCGGCCAGCCGGCGGTCGTCCGCCCGGGCCTCGTATCGGGAGTCGAAGCCGAGCATTCGCAGGTAGCGCGCCAGACGACCTAGGTGGCCGTCCAGCACGAAGCGGGGCGGGTCGGGCGGAGCGGGGATCAAGCCGCCCGCCGCGGCGAGATCGGCGGGCCTGTCGAGGCCGAAGACATCGACCAGATCGTTCGGCAGGAGGCGTTGACCGAAGCCGGCCGATCGGTCGTTGACCAGTACTAGGTCGACCTCGGGGTGCGGCGGGCCCAGTGCCTGGATGAGGTCTTTGACGGCCGGGGACGCCTCGAACTCGAGCACTATGGGGCGGTCCCGCTTGGTCGCCGGGAGGAAGTCTCGCAGCGACCCGTGGACGCGGAAGGTGGCCTGGGGCATGGCGATATAGTCACGCATCCACCGGGGTTTGACGCGAGACGGCCGCCGGCGCCTCGCGCCGTGCGCGGGCGAGTCCTAGCCCCGGCCGTCGTCCTCTGAACGTCGATGCTGGTGGAGCGGCGCGTGGGCCATGTACTCCATCAGCTCGCTGAATCGGGCCTCCGCCAGACCCACGACGGTATCCCCGGCGCCGTAGTAGAGCGACAGGCGATCGGCCGCCGGGTCGAGCACCCAGCCGTTCGGGAAGATGACCTTGTCGACGTCGCCGACGGCCTCGTATGTCGTGAGGGGCGCCATCACCCACTCGTCCGACCTTCGCAACACCACATCCGGGTGCTCCAGGTCCAGCAAGGCCAGCCCGACCCGATAGATGGGCCCGGACGCCGTCGTATGGGCGCCGTGATACATGACCAGCCAGCCGGCCTCGGTCTCGAGCGGCGGCGGCCCGAGCCCGATCTTGCCGGCGTCCCACCACGCCCCTTCGCGCGCTTCGAGCAGCACGGCGTGGTCTCCCCAGTGGCGGAGGTCGGGCGAGTACGAGATCCACATGTGCGCCAGTCCCTGGAGCGGAGCCGGCCGATGGATCATGATCCAGCGGCCGTCGAAACGGCGCGGGAAGAGGGCCGCGTCCTTGTCGTCCGGCGGCATTACCGGCCCAAGCCGGCAGACGGTCCGGAAGTCACGTGTGACCGCCAGCGAGACGAGCGGACCGCGCCGGCTGTAGGCGGTGTATGTGATCGCCCACTCCTCTCGCTCCGGGAGGAATACGAGGCGGGGATCTTCGCAACCCCAGACCTCTTCCGGGTGGGCGGGATCGGGCGCAAGGAGCGGCTTGTCGTCCATGCGCCAGTCCGAGACCCCGTCTGCGCTCCGAGCCACCAGCAGGCTGGAGACGCCGCGCAGGTCCTCGACCCGCAGCAGCAGGACGGTCTCGTCGCCGACGCGGGCGGCGCCCGGGTTGAAGACTGTGTTGGCAGGATACGGCAGGTCCTCGGCCGTGAGGATCGGGTTGGATGGATGCCTGACGAAGAGACGCCGGCCCCCAGACTCACTCACGGCCACAGGCTCCGGCCATCACCCGGCTCGGCCGCCATGACCGGCTCCGGTGCAATCTGCCCGCCGCGGAGCTCACGCATCCTCTCGAGAGCGATCAGCCACATGAGGGTCGACTCGGCGCCCTGGTTCCGGTTCACACCGGCAGGCGTGAGCCCGTCGAAACAGGATCCACTGACCGGGTCCGCGAGCGCCACTCCAAGGTCGTTGTCGCCGAGGAACCAGCCGTAGGCGGTTTCGGCGGCCGCGGGATAGCACCACCGGCCGGTAACCCGGAAGGCAGCCAGGGCCGCCGACACCATCGCCTCGGCCTCGATCGGCTGCTGGTCGAACCGGCTGCGCCGGCCGCGCCGCGGCCACCAGCGGCTGTTGCCGACCGGCGAGAAGACTCCACCGTCCCCAGCCTGTACCTCGATGAGCCAGTCGAGCACCGCGCAACCAATCGCCAGCGGCGCGGGCCGTCCGAGGCGCTCTCCGGCGACGATCAGCGCATGCGGCATGAGAGCGTTCTCGTAGGTGAGTACCGGCTCAGGCCAGAGCCACTCTGACCGTTCAGCCGGCCCTCCGGGCCGTCCGCCTGGGACGGGGTCACAGGGGATCTCGAAGCGGTCCATTTCCCGGACCGAGACCGACTCGGCGACGGCTTCGAAGGCCTCCGTCAGACGATCCGCAAGCAGCTCGTACGTGGGCATAACCGCGGAGGATAGTCCCGCTTCGCAGGCCGAATCGCAGGCCAGGACCGCCGCGGAGATGGCGCGGAGGGCGCCGAATCCACGCGCCGCCGGGAGGGCGCGTTCGAAGAGCCGGCCGGCGCGATCGGCCGGCTCCGTCCCCGGCATCTCCGCCATGACCGCCGCCAGCCCGACCAGTGCGCGAGCATGGCTGTCTTCTGAGCCCCCGGCATCCAGCCAGCCGCCGTCGGCGCCGCGGAAGTTCCGGAATCTCCCACTGGGGCGATCGAAAGCGTCCACGAGAAAGGTGAGGGAGCGCGAGACGCTGGCCTCGACGGCCGGCGAGACCCCCGCTCGAGCATGCAGCACGTCTACCGCCAGGTTGCGCGCCACATCGTCGGTACAGTAGCCGAACCGAGGATCGGGCTGCGAACCGCGGGCGTGCTGCCAAAGGCCGATGCCATCGCTCATCGCGGCCAGGTGCAGCCTGCTCATGGCGTACAGCGGCCGCGGTGCGGGAGCATAGCTGACGCCGCTTCCGCCGCCGACAGGAGCCGGCGGGCGCGGCCGAGCGCGTGGGGCATCACCACGCTCGAGCATGGTTGGCTCCCACTTCACGGGCCTCGCCGTACGGCGCCATGCCGACGGCCGCGACCCGCTCGAAGATCCGACGGTACCTCGCCCCGATTTCCGGCCAGAGCATGGTTCTGCTGTACCGGTAGGCCTGTCGGCCCAATCGCCTCCGCAGGTCGCCGTCGAGCAGCAGCTCGGTCAAAGACTCCGCTATCGCGTCCGGCGAGCCGGATGACATGACCAGGCCACGGCCGGCCTCCAGCATCTCGAGGGCGTAGGCGTAGGGCGTCGAGAGGCAAGCCTTGCCGGCGCTCATGGCGTAGGCCAGTGTCCCGGAGACGATCTGGTCGCGGTTCGGGTAAGGGGTCACGAAGACGTCGGCGGCCGTAAGCCACATTCCGAGCTCGGCCCGACTCACGAAGCGGTCGACGAAGTGGACCCGCGCGCCGACGCCGAGATTCTCGGCCAGGCTCATGAGCTTCGTCCGGTAGGCCTCTCCTTCACGCCGGAGAAGCTCCGGATGGGTCGCGCCAAGGATCACGTAGTTGGCCGTCGGACACGCCCGGATGACGGCCGGCATGGCCTCGATGACGGCCTCGTAACCCTTCCCGGGTCCGATGAGCCCGAAGCTCAGGATCATCGGGGTCGTCTCCATGCCGAGACCCGGCTTGACCGAATTCGGCTCCACCAGCGGGAGATCGGGCACGCCGTGCGGCACGACATCGACTGCGCCGGGGCTCACTCCGTAGACGCGCCCCAGAACTGCGGCCGCCGAGCGGGACATCACCACCGTGGCCGCGCTGGCGGCGACGAGGCGCATCAGGACGCGGCGCTGCCCTGGTGTTGGGCTCTGCGGAACCGTATGCAGGGTGGTTACGACGGGCATCTGCAGCGCCGCGGCGAAATCCAGGACGGATTTGCCGTCGTCGCCGCCCCAGATGCCGTACTCGTGCTGTATCGAGACCACCCTGGCATCCGATCGATTCAGCGACTTCGCCACACGAAGGTAGTCGTCTCGGACATCACGCCTGATCCGGTGGTTCACTTCAGCCGGATAGACGGCCGGCCCGTCGGGCGGGTGCAGCGCGACGATCTCGTGGTCGCCGGTCGCGACCGCGAGGTCGTGCGTGAAGGTGGCAATGCCGCAGCGCCGCGGAGGGTAGGTCGCGACGAAGACGTTGCCTGCGCTCATAACACCTCGCCGGGCCGCCGGTCGAACCGACCATGGCAGACCCTAGGCGCCGGATCGATCCGATCTGGTCTCGAGCGATCGCTGACCCGAGGATCGGCCAACGGCTTTCTGCCGTCTCCGGGAGCGGAGCAGGCCCGGCGGCTGCCCGTCCCTATAGAGCCGATGCAACTATGTTTAGTGGAACCACTCTACGCGACTTGCCGACATTAGCCAAATGAGGCACGGAGAGCGGGACGCCGGCCGCACGAGACGACGTGGCCGGCCGGCGCCGAAACGGGCGAATACCGCCGGTTTCCTTCAGCCCCCGATCCGGGTGTCCGTCTTCAAGAGGTCCGCGTAGGGCACCAGGACGTCGGCGTGGGGCCAGGTCTCGCCGATGATCCTGGTGATGAGCGGGTTCTCGCTGGAGGCCAGGTAAGGGACCTGGGCCGGGTCGCGGACGACGGCTCGCACGAGCTCGTGCGGCAGCTTCTTCCAGGGCTCGATCGCATTGGCCACGTAGCCTTCGACGACAAGATCCGAGTACTCCGGGAAGTTCCAGGTCTGCCAGGCGTTGCGGAAGTCGTCGGAATGTATCTCCAGCCAGGTTCCGAAGGCGACCGAGAAGCCGTCCGAGAGCTTGACCGGAAGAAGGACCCGGAGGAAGAAGCCGACGTTCTTGATCGCCAGAAAGGGATCTTCGCCCCAGGTGTCCAGAAGCTCTTCCTGGATCTCGAAGACCACGTCGGGAACGGCGAAGGTTATCGAGAAGGGCCGGCCGTGCGGATCCGGCGCGATGCCGCAGCACGCGCACGGCGCGATCGAGGGCTTGCCTCCGATCTTGGCCCGGCTGGCTCGCGATACGTTCGACTTCGTCATCTTCGGGGCCATCCACCTTCTCCAGCACTTCGACCTGACGAGGCCGCCTCGCGGGCGGTCTCTGCGGAATAGTAGTCAGCCCAGCAACTCCAGGTTGGCGATGCTGGCCAGGAGCGTCTTGACGCCGCCGCCGTTCGAGAAGGCCACGGTGACCTCCTCGTCGCTGCGGGTCAGCTTCGACGTCACGACGATGCCGTCGCCGAGCCGGGCGTGGCGGACGCGATCCCCGTCCCGGAACTGCCGCTCACCGGGAATGCGGGAACGGGCGGGCGCAACCGGGCGAGCCTGGGGCGGAGGGCCGGAGGGACCGCGACCGTCCGGGAGATCGGCCGGAACGTCCAGACTGCCCGATCGCGCACCCGAGTCATACGCCTCGCGCCTCGCCCCGAGATCGCGGGTCGGGCGAAACGACTCGCCGGCCCTGGGAGCGCCGGCCCGGCCGCTGCCGCTCCGATACGCTCCCCCGCCGGCCCTGATCGGCGTGCCGAACCTGCTCCCCAGCCGACGTCCGAACACCAGGTCCGGGTCCACCTGGCCGACGTCGTCGTCGAAGTCGTCCATCCGGTCGAGGTGCGGCCCGGTCATCAAAGCCGCGGGGATCTCGTAGAGGAAACGGCTCGGCACCGACAGGCCACCCTGTCCCCACGTCGCCCGCCGGGCGGCATGCGAGAGGAAGAGGCGTCGCTTCGCCCGAGTGATGCCCACGTACGCCAGCCGCCGCTCCTCTTCGAGCTGCTTCTCGTCGTCGAGCGAACGGCTGTGAGGGAACACACCCTCCTCCAGGCCGGCGATGAAGACGACCGGGAACTCGAGCCCCTTGGCCGCGTGCAACGTGATCAGCGTGACCGCGTCCGCGCCGGCCTCATAGGAATCCTGATCCGCAACCAGCGCGGTCTCCTCCAGGAACCGGTCCAGGGCGTCGTCCGGCGTGAGGTCGTCGTAGCGCGTCGTCACCGACCGCAGCTCGAGCAGGTTAGCCCAGCGTTCCTCGCCCTCCTCGGAACCATCAGCGAGCATGGCCCTGTAGCCGGATTCCTCGAGGACCGCATCGAGCATCTCCGGCAGAGGCAGGATCCCGACGCGCGTGCGCAATCTCGCTATCAGCGCGGCGAATCCGCCCAACGCTCCGCGGGCGCGCGGCCCCAGCGCAGGCAGCCGGCCCTCAGACGCATCCACGATGGCGCCCCAGTAGGTCGTGACTCCCGGCGCGCCGGCAGACCCGGCGGCGCTGCCTCCATCAGCGCCCGGAACGGCGACATCGGCCGCGCCGGGTGCGCGGCTCTCTGCCGCCGGCCGGACTGTCCGCCCGCCGGCGGCCGCGACCCGCAGTTCCTCCAGGCTCTTCTCGCCGATGCCGCGAGCTGGCACGTTCAGGATGCGCTCGAAGCTGACCTGGTCCGTGTCGCTCCGCAGCACCCGCAGATAGGCCAGCGCGTCCTTGACCTCGCGACGCTGGTAGAAGCGAGTCCCGCCCACGAGCTGGTAGCGGATGCCGTAGCGAAGGAAGGCCTCCTCGATCGCCCGGCTCTGGGCGTTGGTCCTGTACATGACGGCCACGTCGCCCCGCTCCCAGCGCTCCGCTTCCTCGTCCGCCCGCCGCGTCAGGATCGACGTCCGCGCGCCGGTGAGCTCCTCCACCTGGCGCGCGATCCACTCGGCCTCCTCCTCTTCGTTGTACGCCTCGAAGCGTGCGATCGGGCGCCCGCCGCCGTTCTCGGTCCAGAGCTTCTTGTCCTTGCGCGAGGAGTTGTGAGTGACCACGGCGTGGGCGGCGTCCAGGATCAACTGCGTCGAGCGGTAGTTCTGCTCGAGCTTGACGACGGTCGCGTCGGGATAGTCGCCCTCGAAGTCCAGGATGTTGCGAATGTCGGCGCCGCGCCAGGAGTAGATCGACTGATCGTCGTCGCCGACGACGCACAGGTTCCGGTGCGCTGCGGCGAGAGCCTTGACCCACAGGTACTGCGGGCGATTCGTATCCTGGTACTCGTCGACGTGGAGGTACCGCCAGCGACCCTGGTATCGCTCCAGCACCGCCGGCGCCTCGTGGAAGAGCCGGACCGCCTCGAGGAGAAGGTCGTCGAAGTCGAGCGCCGCGGCCGCCTTCAAACTGGCCCCGTAGCGCCTGTAGAGCCGGGCGATCTCACGCTCCCGGTGGGTGTGGGCGTCGGCCGCGATGAAGTCGGCGTCGAGCATCTCGTTCTTGGCGCGCGAGATGGCCCCGAGGATGGCGCTCGGCTTGTACTCGCCCGTGATCGGCAGATCCTCCTCGCGCAGGATCTGCTTCATCAGGGCGGCCTGGTCGTCCGTGTCGTAGACGACGAAATGCGGGTCGAGGCCGATGGCGGCGCCGTCGCGCCGCAGGACGCGCGCGCACAGGGCGTGGAAGGTGCCCATCGCGACTTCGCGACCGGCCTCGTCACCTATCAGTCCCGTGATGCGGGCTCGCAGCTCGGCCGCGGCCTTGTTCGTGAAGGTGACGGCGAGGATCTGCCACGGCCGGACACCCCGGACGCCGACGAGGTATGCGACACGATGGGCCAGCACGCGCGTCTTGCCGCTGCCGGCGCCGGCGAGGATCAGGACGGGGCCGTCGGCGGTGCGGACGGCTCGCTGCTGCTCGGGGTTCAGCCGAGCCAGGATCCTCTGGGCTAGGACTTCGGTGGCGGCCTGCCGCTCGGCCAGGGCCACGGGCTCTGGCTCGAAGGGCGAAGCCTCGGGCGGCTCGATTCGGGGCCCGTCGAAGGCCTCCGGCGGGGCCTCGTCAGGCGGCGGCGGAGCCTCGCCCGGGAACAACGGTCCGTCGTCCGGCGGAGGTGGTTCCCTGGCCGTCGATCCCTCCACGGCTTGACCGGCCGAGGGCGCGACCCGGACGCCGTCGGCCGGATCGGGTGCTCGATCCCCGCGGCCGTTGCCGCCTGGGATCTCTCGCGCGCGCTTCGGTGTTGAGCTCACCCTGGAATTGTAGGAGGGCCGAGCTGGCCCCGGCCCATGGAACCGGTCCGCGCCGTCAGCTGGCCGCCGGCGCGTTCAGCTGTACCTCGCTCGCGGGCGGCGCCAGTATCGGCGAGACGTTGTTCCAGTTGGACAGCACGAGACGGACGGCCGCCGCCCCGGCGCTCGGGTCGCTGGTCGAGAACTCCAGCCGCTCCAGCTGGAAGTCGCCCTCCGTAATCCAGAGGTCGAGTTCGCCGCTGCCGAGCAGCTGGACCAGGTTCAGGCTCGACAGCTTGGAGTTGAGACCACCCTTGGTGACGTCGACGCGGATGTGATAGCAGGTGCCGTACTGCTCCTGCTCGATCCCGACCAGCACCGGGTCCACGCTCGGGTCGTCGGCCAGGGCGACCATCTGCTGCACGACGAACAGCGGACCGCTGGGATCAGCCGGGTTGATCGGTAGATCCGAGACCCCTTCGGAGCTGTACTGCGTGCCACCGGGGCTCCGGACGTAGGCATAGGTGTTCGCGATGATCACCTCGCCCGACATGCTGGGAATGCCCGGCACACCGCCGGTAACGTGTGCGGCCCCGTTCACGAAGTCGATGTCGCCGTACGCGGAGCTGCCCGTGAGCGCGATCGGCATGGACGTATAGATCGGAGTGGGCGTCGGGACGGCGGCGGCCGCGGCGCTGGCGATGGCGGAAGCGGCCGCGCTGGCGGCGGCGCTTGCATCCGCGGAGGCGCCCGCGCTGGCGCTGGCGGAGGCGGCGGCGCCGGCCTCGGCGCTGGCGAGGGCAGAGGCCACCGCGCTTCGGGCCGCGCTCGCGCTGGCGGAGGCCGACGCGCTGGCGGCCGCGCTGGCCTGGGCGGAGGCGGCGGCGCTGGCCTGGGCGGAGGACGTCGGGCTGGGGGTGCGCGTCGGGCCGGGGCTGGGCGTGGCGCTGGCGGTGGGCGTGGCGCTGGCGGTGGGCGTGGGAGTGGGAGTCGGCGTGGGGGTAGCGGTAGGCACGGGCGTCGGCGAGGGCGAGGGCGACTCCTGGACGCCGATGATGAACTGACCGCCTGCCTCGATCTGGAAGTGGACGGACTTGAGGTTCTTGAGAGAGGTCTCCGCGTTGCTGAGGATCTTGCGGCTGTCGGTCAGGGGCGAGGACGAGCAACCGGCAAGGAGCGCCATGACGGCGACGGCGCCGGCCGCTGTTACGGCGATTGATTTCCGACGTGACACCTGCATCCTCCACACCAGCTGAGGGCCGATTCCTTCGCGGCGCACGATCCGCGGCCGAGGGCAACGCGACACCCAAGGCCTACGGCAGTGTAGCGGGACCGGGCGAGGCAGGTCTGAAAGACGGACGCGCCGGTGGCCGGCGGCCGGCGAACCCGGCGACTGCCCCGCATACGGAGGAACCCCGGGTGGCCGCCCGGGGTTCCTCGTTTGTGACCGGGGCATAGGGCCCGCCTGGCGATCCTACGA
>CAVQNC010000037.1:0-3533 GCA_963713795.1 uncultured Chloroflexia bacterium | reverse complement strand
CGACGGCGGTGCGGCCGAGCGCGACGGCGATGCGGCCGAGCGCGGCCGCCTGGCACGTGCTCCCGCACCTGCCCAAAGCATCCGTCCCGCCTTCACAACCTGCGCACATCTGCCGCCGAGCATTGCGGCATCGAATCCGTGACCTGGAGACACCGATGCCCCACAACTACACCGCCCCGTCTCGCCTCGCCCGCGCCGGATACCGCCTCGTGTACGACCCGCTCCGGGCCGGCTACCTGCGCCGGCTGGTGGCGTCGCTCGAGCTCACCGGCACGGAGTGCGTCCTCGACTTCGGTTCCGGCGCCGGTTCCGAGGCCGTCTACCTCGCCTGGGCCCTAATTGCGGCGACGCTGACATGCCTGGACGTCTCGCCGGCGTGGCTCGCGGAGGCGCGGCAGCGGCTTCGGCGCCAGGCCAACGTGCGGTTCCTGCTCGGCGAGGCACCCGCACTGGCGCTGCCGGACGCTCGCTTCGATGTGATCCTCGCCCACTTCGTCCTGCACGACGTCGATCGGGCCGCGCTGCCGGCCACGCTGGCGGCACTCTCGCGGTCCCTGCGACCCGGCGGACGCTTCGTCGTGGTCGAGCCGGACACGGAGTCCGGGGCGCGGAGGCAACCTGCCGGCGCTCGGTTCCCGCCGGACTGATCAAGCCGGCATTGCGGCTACAATGGCGGCGGCGATGAGGCTCGCCAGCCGATCCGAGAAGACCCGGATCGGCGAACCGCGGCTCGGCCGATGACAGCTTCTTCTCGTGAAGCCGCTGCAGCCGGAGCCGCCATGGCCTTCCCGAGAACCCGACTGGCTCGCGTCGAGGCCCGCGCTCCCCGCGACGCCGACGCCGCGCTGCCGCATGTCGCGGCGACCGGACTTGACTCAAGCCCGCAATAGTCGACCGGCGGCCGCCGGCGGAAAGGCTGACGAATGACCAGCATCGAATCCATCGAAGCCCGAGAGATCCTGGATTCGCGCGGCAACCCGACCATCGAGGTCGACGTCACGCTGGACGATGGAGCCTTCGGCCGGGCTGGCGTTCCCTCCGGGGCGTCAACGGGCGCCCTTGAGGCGGTGGAGCTGCGCGACGGCGACAAGGCCCGCTTCGGCGGCAAAGGCGTGCTGAAGGCCGTCGCCAACGTCCACGACGTCATCGCACCCGCAGGTCATCGGCATGGATGCGGCCGACCAGGCCGGTCTCGACGCAGCGCTCATCGCCCTGGACGGCACGCCGAACAAGGGCAAGCTCGGCGCCAACGCGATCCTGGGCGTCTCGCTCGCCGCGGCCCACGCGGCCGCCGCGTCATACGGGATGCCGCTCTACCGCTACCTCGGCGGCGTCGGTGCGCGAACCCTGCCGATCCCGTTCTTCAACATCCTCAACGGCGGCAAGCACGCGCGCAACTCCACCGACTTCCAGGAGTTCATGGTCGCGCCGGTCGGCGTCGAGACATTCGCCGAGGCGCTGCGGGCAGGCTCGGAGGTCTTCCACGCCCTCAAGTCGATCCTTAACGACGAGGGCTTCGCGACCAGCCAGGGCGACGAGGGCGGTTTTGCGCCGTCGCTGCCGTCGAACGAGGCCGCGGTCGAGGTCATCCTGCGGGCCATCGAGAAGGCCGGCTACAAGCCCGGCGAGCAGGTCGCGATCGCACTCGATCCGGCGACCACTTCGATCCTCGTCGAGGGCACCGGGTCGAAGGCGTCACCGGCCAGTACCGTCTGGAGCGCGAGGGCCGCACCCTCGACTCCGGCCAGATGATCGACCTCTGGGAGAGCTGGATCGCCAAGTACCCGATCGTGCTGCTGGAAGACGGCCTGGCCGAGGACGACTGGGCCGGCTGGGTCGAGCTCACCAAGCGGCTGGGCTCGAAGGTCGAGCTCGTCGGCGACGACATCGTCGTGACCAATCCGACGCCTCATCGCTCGGGCGATCCACGAGAAGGCGATGAACGCCGTCCTCATCAAGCTCAACCAGATCGGCACGCTGACCGAGACGATCGCAGCCGTCGACATGGCCCGGAAGGTCGGCTGGACCGCCTTTGTCAGCCACCGCTCGGGCGAAACCGAGGACACGACCATCGCCGACTTCGTCGTCGCCATGGGCACCGGCCAGATCAAGACCGGCGCCCCGTCACGCTCCGAGCGCGTTGCCAAGTACAACCGCCTGCTCCGCATCGAAGAGGAGTTGGGCGCGGGCGCCCTCTTCGCGGGCGGCGCTCGATGGACCGGCCGGCGGTAGGCGCACCGGCTCGTCAGCGGCGCGGCTGACCGTGAGCCTCAATCCCAATCAGGGCCGTGCGGTGGGCGTGGCGCTCAGGTTGCTCGAGGAGCGCCTCGCCCGGATCGAGAACATCGCCGACCGCGACGAGTCCGGCGCTCTCTATCGTCGGTCCTGTCCGCAATGGGATGCCGAAGAACGGGCGCGCTTCGATGCTGTTCTGGCTGAGTTGCGCGCCGCGATCGCAGCGATCACAAAGGAGTTCGACCTGGCCCGAGAAGAGCAGGACTCGACCGCCGAAATCGCCGGGCTGACAAGAGTTATCTGGAAGAATCTCGCTGGCATTCAGTCGAGACGCCTGCGGGCTTACGGGCGCGTTGACCCGGGTCTGCGGACCACCCTTGACCCGGCAGTCGAGCATGTTCTGGCCCTCGTGTCGGCTCTGGAGGGAATCGCCCACCCATGAACACGGATCGGATAGAGCGGTCGCGCGGTCCGCGGCTCGAAGCCTCTGCCGACTGTCGGCAACGGCCCACGAAATGACCCGCCGCGAAACCGAGCGGAAGCTCGCCGCCGAGCTCGAGGCGCACGACAACGTCGACATCGCCCTCTCCGAGGAACTCTTCAAGGGCGGCTGCCCTCTGTGCCGCCATCGAGTCGTCCAGGGTCGTCGCTTCCTTCGATCTCTCGTGTACGAGGGCGTCAACGACGTCGGCTTCCGAAAGGTGCTGGAGCGGTCGCGCGGCTTCTGCGAGCGGCACACGGTGGCGCTATACGAAGCCGATCGCGATGAGATGGGCGGGGCACTCGGGGCGGCGATCCTGCTCGAGTCGGTTCTTCGCCACCGTCTTGCCGAACTTGCCGGAGCCGGGGCCGAGGCGAAACGGATCAATCGTCAGCGTCTTGATCTAGCAGCGGTCGCGGCCGATTGCCCGGTTTTCGCCGCCGAGGCTGACGGCGTCAAGCAAGCTATCGAGCGGCTTCTGCTTCGTCTGGACAACGATCGCTCGCGTGAGGCACTCGCGAACTCGATCCTCTGTCTCGCGGACACGGTTCGCCTGGCACGGGCGGCGGCCGTCGACGAGAAGCGTCTGGCTAGCGTCCAGCCCGTCCTCGAACGACAACTCGCGAGGTTGAGCAAGCTTCGAGAAGCCCTGGAGGCCTTCGCCCACGACAGCACATACGACCGCCAGCATCACCTGACCCGCGAGCAGCACGTATCGGCCGCCCAGGCGACCGAGACCCTGGGCGGACGGGAAGGCTGGGGAGTGGCGCCACGGCCGAGACAAGGCCGACGAAAGCGACAGCGAGCCGACCGAGTA
>CAVQNC010000036.1:0-12348 GCA_963713795.1 uncultured Chloroflexia bacterium | reverse complement strand
TCCGCGGCCGCGCTGCCCACGGCGGCCGCGGCCGCCCCGGTCGCGATCACCGGGTCGAACTCGACCGGGCCCGCCGCGGCCGGGCCGGAACAAGGCGCCGCGGCCGGCCCGGAGCCGGAGAGGACCACCGGCAGCGCGGTCAGGACCCCGGGCGGCGCCGATGGAACGCCCGGCGGGACGGTCCGGGCGCCGTCCGAATTCCGGCGGAACGTCGCCGCCGCCTGGCGCCTGAACCGGACGCTCCAGGTCAGCCTGGTGGTCCTGGCCGGCGCCGCCGTATCCGTCGCCCTGGCCTTCGGCGGCCTCAGTTCGAGCGACGCGACGCGGTTCGGAATCCCGCTGGACACGGCCGCTCACGCGACTCCGTCTCGGACACCGGCGTCGACGCCGGCGTCGCTGGCGACGGCGACTCCTCTGCCGACGCCGGCCCCTCGACCAGCCGGCGGTCCGTCGGCCTCAACCGCGCCGAGCGAGTCGGTGCCGCCGAGCGCAAGCCCGGCTCCCGGAAAGACCTCCGCGCCGGCGCGCGGCAACTCCGACTGACCGGCCCGGGTCGCCGCAGGCCGCGTAACCTCAGCGGGCGCCCGGCCCGGCCACCCAGCGGTCTACGTCCCGGTCGTATGAGAGCAATTCGTCGGGCCGGAACCAGATCGCGAGCTCCGTCGCCGCGCTCTCGGGACTATCCGAAGCGTGAACCAGGTTCTGCCCCATCTCGACCGCGAAATCGCCGCGGATCGTGCCCGGAGCGGCCTCGCTGGGCCGCGTGGCGCCGTTCATCGTTCGCACGTAGGCGATCGCATCCGGGCCTTCCAGAGCCAGGGCTATGAGCGGCGCCGACGTTATGAAGTCGACCAGCCCATCGAAGAAGGGCTTGCCCTGGTGAACGGCATAGTGTCGCTCGGCCAGCTCGCGATCGACGTGGACCAGCTTGAGCCCGACGATCTTCAGTCCCCGCTCCTCGTAGCGGGCGATGATCCGGCCGGCCAGCAGACGCTGCACGCCGTCGGGCTTGACGAGGACTAGCGTTCGCTCGGTCACTGCACACGTACCCCTGTCGACGATTGAATGCGATGGCGAGTGTAGCCGGTCGGTCGGCGAGCCGGCCGAGCCTGGCGGCCTCAGGAGCCGGATGGACGTCTGCGCGGGCGGCGCGCGGGCTGCTCCCTGGAAAGCGCCGGCTGATCGGGCGCCGCCGGCTCGACCTGGCCTCCCGTCTCGCCCGGCGCCGGGGATTCCACGGCGCCGAGAGCGCTCGCCAGCGACACGTACGCATCGCTCGCGTCGACCTCTTGGCCGAGCAGCCTGAGGGCGTCGCCGCGAACGAGCTGGAGCGGCAGATCCCGGCGATCGCCGAGAGCCTCCAGCACGGCAGCGGCGGATGCGGGCGCAAGGCGGATGGCGACGCCGAAGTGGAGGGCGGCCGTCATCGGGTCGCCGGCGTCCAGGCAAGAGCGCCCTGCCGCGATTTCGCCGCCGGCCGGGTCCACCGGGGCCGGGCGGAAGGCGGGAACCGCCGCTGGGGCGGATTCGGCACCCTCTGTCTCACCGGGGAAGGGTTCCGCGAACGAAGGGCCAGACTCGTCGGGGGCGGCCGCCGCCTCTACCGTTCGTCCATCCGGCGCCGGGGCTCCCACCGAGCCGGCCGGAACGGGGGCCGACGTTCCCGCGGCTGATTCGACCGTCTCCGGCGCGATCGCACCCGCGATCCACGCCCCGGCCGGCCAGGGGGCTGCGTGCGGCATTCCGGCGAACAGCGGATCGAGCTCGGAGGTGTGGCGTTCCAGCGCCAGCTCGACGAGCCGGCGGGCCTCGGCGTCGCGGCCGGCCATCGCCAGCGCCTCGGCCGAGATCACCAGGCCGAGCGCCTCGCGGCCCCCGTCGGCAGCGTAGGCTGCCGCGGCCTCCCCCGCGCCGGCGAGATCGCCGGTACGCCAGCGGGCTTCGGCCAGGTCGAGATGGGCGTCGGTATCCAGCTGCTCGCGAGCGGCCAGCGCCTCGAGTTCGGCGCGGGCCATGAACGCCGACCCGGTCCTGAGATGGATCCGGGCCATGCGGATCAGGAGCGCCGGATCATCGATCGACGTCGCTTCGACCGGCTGGTACGGCAAGGGTCGGGCTTCCAGGTCGGCCGTCCGAAAGCCTTCCTCCGGCGGGAGATCCTGGCCGGGCCCTTCTCCGGCCGCCGTGATCTCCTCGACGCCGGGGCCGGAGACGCCGGCGGCCGCTTCCGCGGAGACGCCGACGAGACGGTCGGCGGAGCCGTCCGACGTATTCGACCGGCCCGGCGCGGCCAATCCCCTTGCCCGGCTTGCGACTCGAGCGCCAGGGCGAGCTGACTGCCCGGCGCCGCGTCGCCGCCGGGCGACGCGGCGCGAGGCGGGGTACCCACCTCGGCCTCGGGCGACACGCCCGGCGCCGCGCCCGGCGCGACCGCTCTTCGGCGGCGCGGCTTGCGGTCCTCCGTCATGTCGGGCTCCCGGGCAATCGCAGCAGGGACTCGAGTCGGCGGCCGCGTCGCGCCGGCGCGACGACCGCGAGGCGAAGCCCGTCGTCGCGAATGAGCCGTGAGGCCAGCGCCTGGATGCCTTCGCTGGTCACCGCTTCCAGCTCTTCGAGCGCGCCCTCCAGCGTCAGGACCCGCTCGTGCAGCGCTTCCTGTCCGCCGAGCCATGAGGCCACGTGGCGTGTCTCCTCCATCCGCAGCTCCAGACGGCCGGCGAGGTAGCGCTTGGATCGGGCCAGCTCGTCGGCCGGGACGGCCTCGTCCCGCAGACGCGCCATCTCATCCAGGATCGCGCCCACGGCCGGCGCGATCTTGTCCGGATCCACCCCGGCCGAGACGACGAACGACCCCGCGTCGGCGTAGTCGACGACGTAGGAGCTGACGTCGTAGGCCAGGCCCTTCTCCTCGCGAACCGACTGGAAGAGGCGGCTGCTCATGCCGTCACCAAGGATGGCGTTCACGGCCTCGAGAGTCCAGGCCTCCGGGTCGTCGCGGCGGAGTCCGGGGATGCCCAGGCAGAGCTGTGCCTGCGTCGTGTCGCGCCGGACGACCATCACCCGCTCGCCCGCGGGCAGGGCCGGAGCCGGCTCGAAGCTCGACCGGCTGGCCTCGCCGCTTCCGAAGGCGCGCTCGACAAGGTCGAGCACGTCGGCGTGCGAGATGTCGCCGGCGGCCGAGACGACCACGTTGCCGGGCCGATAGGCCGAGGCCCAGAAAGCGCGCAGGTTCGCTTCGGGCAGGTTCCGGACGCTCTCCTCGCTACCGGCGATCTCGCGGCCGAGGGGCGTGTCGCCGAACATGGCCAGATCGAAGAGCGTGTGGACGTGCTCGCCGGGGTCGTCCAGGTACGACCGGATCTCCTCGACGATTACCGTCCGCTCCAATTCGATCTCACTGCCCCGAAGGCAGGGGCGGACGATCAGGTCGCCCAGCACCTCGATCCCGCGCGCCATCTCGCGCAGGGGCACGCGCACCCAGTAGACCGTCGACTCACGGTCGGTGGCGGCGTTGAAGCTCCCGCCCACGCCCTCGATCGCCTCCGAGACGGCGCGGGTCGTGGGATAGGCCGCGGTCCCCTTGAAGGTGATGTGCTCCATGAAGTGCGCCGCCCCGGCTTCCTCGGCAGACTCGAGCCGCGAGCCGGCCAGCACGTAGGCAGCGACGGAAACTGAGCGCGCTCCGGGGAGGCGCGAGGTGATGACGCGCGGCCCGCCGGGCAGCGCAGTACGTTCGAACATCGGGCCAATGCTAGCGGAAAGAGGGCCGGGCCCAACGCCGCCACCCGGCCCATCGCGGAAACGAAGCGGCCGGCACCCTTTCGAGTGCCGGCCGCGGTCATGACCCTGGATCAGTGCCAGACCACCAGGATCCAGTTCTGCGCGAAGTAGACGACGAACGCGACTGTGACAACCGCCATCAGCCAGTGGATCTCGCGCCACTTGCCCTTGACGATCTTGAGCAGCGCCCAGGTGATGAACCCGGCACCGATGCCGTCGGTGATGCTGTAGGTGAGGGGCATGACGATCATCGTCAGGAGAGCCGGAAGACCATCCTCCAGGTCGGCGACGTTGATGTCCTTGACGAGAGTGAACATCAGGTAGCCGACGAGAACGAGCGCGGGGGCGGTGGCGACCCCGGCCACGAGGTTCGCCAGCGGCGAAAGCAGAATCGCGATGAGGAACAGGACGCCGGTCACGACGGCCGTGAAGCCGGTGCGGCCGCCTTCGGCGACGCCGGCCGCCGACTCGATATAGGTGGTGTTGGAACTCACGCCGACGAAGCCGCCCACGGCCGCGGCGATCGAGTCGACCAGGAGGACGCGCCCGATCCCCGGAACGGAGCCGTCCGGCTCGGCCAGCCCGGCCTCGGCGGCGATGCCGGTGACCGTGCCCATGGTGTCGAAGAAGTCACTCAACATGATCGCGAAGATCGTGAGGATGGCCGTGATCAGGGCGACCTGGGTGAAGGTTCCATGAAGGTCGGAGGCGCCGTAGAAGAGGCCGGTCCAACTCGGCGTCACGCTCCATTGGGCCGGCGCCGAGGTCACACCGGTCACGAAGGCCAGGATGGACGTCACCACGATGCTGATGATCAGCGCCGCCTTGATGCGCAGCGCGAACAGAACAAACGTGATCAGCAGACCGACCAGGAAGATCCACTGCGAGAGTTCGACGATGGGCCGCAGGCCGACCGGAGGCACGGAGCCGTAGGCTGAATTCGAGCCACCGATGAGGCCGCCGTTGGACAGGCCGATGAACAGGATGAAGAGTCCGATGCCGACGCCGATCGATCGCTTGAGGGCGAGCGGAACGGCCCGCATGATGGCCTCTCGGAGACCGAGGATGACGAGGATGGTGATGATCACGCCTTCGACCACGATCACGCCCATCGCGGCGGCCGCCGTCATTCCCAGGCCGCCGTTGGCCTTCGGCGCCGCGAGGGTGTAGGCCACGATGGCGTTGATACCCAGGCCGGCGGCGAGCGCGAACGGGTAGTTCGAGACCAGGCCCATGGCGATCGTCAGCACGCCGGCGCAGAGGCAGGTTCCGGCGGCGACGGCGATCGGATCGAGGCCGAGCGGCTTGGCGATGATGCTGCCGTTGAGGAAGATGATGTAGGCCATGACCATGAAGGTCGTCAGGCCCGCCCGGGTCTCGGTGACGATGTTGGTGCCGCGCTCGGCGAACTTGAAGTAGCGGGCTATCGGGCCCATGACTGCGTCCAATGGACTCTCCTCCTGATGAATCGCCTGGTCGTGTCACCGATCGGCGACGGCCCGAGCCGGCCCCGGGGCGGCGCCTCCTCCTGGCCGCGTCACGACGCGGCCCACCACGCCCTCGCCTTGATCGATATCCGCCGCGCCGGGCCGGGTCACGGTCTCGCCCTGTCAGGACCCCTACTCGTCCTCGCTTGGCTCGGAGCCGAGCAGTTCCATCTGGACGTAGCCGGACGTGTCGAACTCGAGCTGACGGGGCTCGATCGCGTCTCCCACAGGTACTCCGGCAGGCGCGAAATCGATCATGACGGCTTCGTCCCCCTGAACAAGGCGGTACGTGATCAGCTGGTCGGGACGTGTCTCGAACTCGAGGTGCTCGAACGAATCAACGTTCAGGCAGATCGAGAGCGGAGTGAAGAATGTCGAGGTCTCCGGTTCATTCGCCACGATCCGTTCCACCCAGCCCAAACCATGTTGAACCAGCTCATGGCCCCGGTAGTACCGGTAGACCACGGTCTGCTTCTCAAGTGGTCGGAGAACGTTGAGCAGGTCGGTCCGGCTCGAGACGATGCCGCGATTTACGAAGAACTTCGCAGGCGGCACGGACGACACCACTCCTTCACCCGGGGCAGCGGGGATGACGATTGAGACGCCGGTGACGGACCGGCGGATCGTACCTCAGCGGCACCGGCCGGTACAAGTCGGAGCAGCCGATTCCCGGGTCCTCGCAGGGAGCCCCACGTCGGGCGCGCTATCATCGGGCCATGCTGCTCGCTCTCGACATCGGCAACACCAACGTCACGCTGGGCCTGGTCCAGGGTGAGGCGATCATCGCCGCCCGCAGGGCGACCACCAGGGCGGCATGCACGGCCGACGAGCTCGAGGTCCTGATCGAGGATCTGCTTCGACTGGACGGAGCCTCGATGTCAGACGTCACGGCCATCTCGCTGGCCTCCGTGGTCCCGGCTCTGACGGGCGTGACCTCGGCCGTGGCCGATCGCCGGGGAGTTCCGCTGCTGGTGGCCGGAGCCGGCAACATGCCCATGCCTATACGAGTCCAGCGGCCGACTGAGGTCGGCCCGGACCGGCTGGTCAACAGCGTGGCGGTGGCCAGACTCTACGGCACGCCGGCGATCGTCATCGACTTCGGCACCGCCACGACCTTCGACTGCGTATCGCGCGACGGCGCGTACGTCGGCGGGGCGATCGCCCCCGGCCTCGAGCTCGGCATCGAGGCCCTCGCTTCGCGTACCGCCCGGCTGCCCCGGATCGAACTCGAGGAGCCGCCGAAGGCGATCGGCACCGACACGGTGTCAGCCATGCAGGCCGGCGCCGTCATCGGCTACAGGGCCCTCACCCTGGGCCTGCTGGAGAGGATCAGAACCGAGCTGGCTCGCGCCGAGAAGGTCGATCCCGCGAGCATCCAGGTCGTCCTCACCGGCGGTCTCTCGGCCGCGCCCTGGGCTCGGACGCTGACGGAGGTGGATGCGATCGACCCGGAGCTGACCCTCAAGGGCCTGGCCATCCTGTGGGCGATTGCCAGCGGCGACCCGATTACCGCCGAATTCGACCCTGGGCTGGACCGGCAGCGCCGCCGGATCGATCCACATCATCTCGGAGGACACGCGATGATCGAGCCCGGTGGGCGCCTCACGGATCGTCGCATCGCCCTGGGCATCACGGGCTCGATCGCGGCCTACAAGGCCGTCGAGCTCCTGCGCAGGCTCCAGGGCGAGGGCGCCGACGTTCGAGTGTTGATGACGACCGCCGCGGTCGAATTCGTCGGCACGCTCACGCTCGAAACGCTGAGTCACCACCCGGTCGACTCGGACGTGCTGGCGCTCGGGGGCGACGGTCGGATCGGCCACATTGCCGCGGCCCACGACGTCGAAGCCATCGTGGTGGCTCCGGCGACGGCTCACTGGCTGGCCGCCATGGCGGCCGGCCTCGCCGGCGACCCGATCACGGCGGCGTGCCTGGCCGCGTCGGTGCCCGTCGTGGTAGCCCCAGCCATGGACGGCGGCATGTACGCCCATCCGGCCACCAGGTCCAACGTCGCCAGGCTCCGCGCGTTCGGCTATCGCATCGTCGAGCCGGAGTCGGGCGTCCTCGCGTCGGGGATGGTCGGACCCGGCCGGCTCGCCGACCTTGGGCGCATCGTCGACGCCGTGGCCGACGCGCTCGGCGGCGCCGGCCTGCCCGAGATGGCAGAGGCGACAACAGGAGCGGTTGCGCCGGCGCCTGGCGGGTATCCCGGTGCCACCCTCCCCCCGCCTGTGCAGGGCGACCTGGCCGGCCTCCACGTCGTCGTGACGGCCGGCGGGACGGCCGAACCGATCGATCCGGTTCGCTTCGTCGGGAACCGTTCGACGGGCAAGATGGGCGTGGCCGTGGCGGAGGCCGCACTCGATCGTGGCGCGGCCGTGACCTTGATCCTCGGAAACGCCACGGTCGAACCGCCGGCCGGGGCCAACGTCATCAGGGCGGAGACGGCGGCCGAGATGCAGACGGCCCTGCGGGCCCTGACGCCGGCCGAAGGCCCCCGTTTCGACGTGCTCGTGATGGCCGCGGCCGTCGCCGATTTCCGGCCCCATACGGTGGCGGACCGCAAGATCGGTCGTTCGGACTCGTTGACCCTGGAAATGGACGTCACTCCGGACCTGCTGGCCGAGGCGGCCGAGCGAGCCAGGGCGGGCAGCCGCGGCTCCGGCCTCCGCCGGCCCATCCTGGTCGGGTTCGCCGCCGAGACCGGCTCCCTCGACCGGGCCGCCGAGAAGCTGCGCCGGAAGGGCGTGGACCTCCTGGCCGCCAACGACGTGTCGGAGGCGGGGTCCGGTTTCGGCACGGATACCGACAGGGTGACCATCTATTCGAACGACGGGCCGCCCGAGGCGCTGCCTCTGCTGACAAAGCGCGAGGTCGCCGAGCTGCTCCTGGATCGGGTCGTGGTCCGCCTTTCGGCCAGGGCCAGCGAGATGCCCGCGCCTATCGGGCCGGACCTCATGGAGGTTGGACGGTGAGCGGAACCCCTTCACCCCAGCAGGCGGCCAGGCTGACCATCGCGTCGATAGCCCGCCTCTACGCCGACGGCGAGCGCATAGCGATGCTGACGGCCTACGACTACCCGACGGCTCGAACCCTCGACGCGGCGGGCATCCCGATGCTCCTCGTGGGCAATTCGCTGGGCCAGGTGATGCTCGGCTACGACAGCACGGTCCGGGTCACGATGGCGGAGATGCTTCACCACACGAAGGCCGTCGTCCGGGGCACGACGCGGGCGCTGGTCGTGGCCGACATGCCGTTCCTCTCGTACGGCGTCACGCCCGAGGCGAGCCTGGAGAACGCCGGGGTCCTGATACGCGACGGCGGCGCCGGTGCGGTCAAGCTCGAGGGCGGCGAGCGGAGCGCGCGAACGATCGAAACGATCGTTCGCGCCGGCATTCCGGTCATGGGCCACATCGGCCTGACGCCGCAGTCGATCCACCAGCTCGGCGGGCACCGGGTCCAGGGCAAGACTCGTGAGGCCGGGCGCCAGCTGCTGGCCGATGCCCTGGCCGTGCAGCAGGCCGGAGCCTTCGCGATGGTCCTCGAGCTGGTCCCGGAGCAGCTCGCCGCCGCCATCACCGAACGCCTTCGCGTGCCCACGATCGGCATCGGCGCGGGAGCCGGCTGTTCGGGCCAGGTCCAGGTGGTGACGGACCTCCTGGGCATGAGTGCCGATTTCACGCCCCGGCACGCACGCCATTACGCGGAGTTGCACACGATCGTCAAGGCGGCCGCGGAAGCCTACCGGGCCGACGTGATCGCCGGTACCTTCCCCGGGCCCGCGGAGACCAGCCGCATGGACGGAGCCGTCCTGGACGAAATCCTGGGCCAGACCGCACTCGATCGGCCGGAGATGGTCGAGTCGAGCGGCGGCATCCCGCTCGACCGCGACCTCTGATCCGTGACCGACGGCGCCGGCCCCCGTGTCGTCAAGACGAGAGCGGAGCTGCGCACCGCGCTCTCCGCGGCCCGCCGACCCATCGGCCTCGTGCCGACGATGGGGGCCCTGCACGACGGCCATGCCTCGCTGATACGACGCGCCCGGGCCGAGAACGCCACCGTCGTGGTCTCGATCTTCGTCAATCCGCGCCAGTTCAACGAGACGGCCGACTTCCTCCAGTACCCGCGGGACGAGGCCGCCGACGTAGAGGCGGCGGGGGCGGCCGGGGCCGACTTGATATGGCTGCCCGGGATCCCCGACGTCTACCCCGCCGGCTTCCAGACGAACGTGCATGTCGATCTGCTCACGCGACCGCTCGAGGGCGCATCACGGCCGGGTCACTTCGAAGGCGTCGCGACCGTTGTCGCGATCCTGCTCGGACTGGCGGGGGCCGACCGGGCCTACTTCGGCCAGAAGGACGCCCAGCAACTTCTCGTGGTGCGGCGCATGGCGGCCGACCTGGGGATGGCCACGGAGATCGTGGCCTGCCCGATCGTGCGAGAGCCTGACGGCCTGGCGCTGAGCTCGCGCAACGTGCGCCTCACTCCCGAAGCGCGGGCGGCCGCCCCGGTCTTGCGACGAGCGCTGCTGGCCGCCCGGAGCCGCTACGAGGCCGGAGAGCGCGACGGCGATGCCCTCCGGGCGACCATGCGGGACGTTCTCGCCGGGGAGCCGCTGGCGGTGCCCGACTACGTCAGCTGCGCCGACCCTGAAACGCTCTCGGAGGCGGCCCGGGTCGATGGCCAGGTCCTCCTGTCGATGGCGGTCCGGTTCGGTTCGGTCCGTCTCATCGACAACGAGCCACTCCCCTAGCTGGCCCGGCGAGCGGGCGCCGTCGTGGCACCCGGCGCCCCTGCCCCAGGAACTGCCGCCCTTCTACCGGCGTCTCAGCCACGAACCGCCGATCCCTCGGCGCAGAGGCTCACCCCGGAGGGCGGACCAGTGACCGACACCAGCAACCCCACCGATCGAACCGAAACAGATCAGGATCCCGCCGGCCCCGAGGATTTGCCGGCGCAACGGAGCCCTGGACTCCTCCGACTCGCCGCCGCCCGGGCCGGCCGTTCCGGCCGGGTCGGTAAGGCGGCCGCGCTGATCGCCGCAGCGGCCGTCATCGGCGGCGCGTACATCGCCGGGGGGCCTCCGGCGGCGGGCGGCAGCGGATCGGGTTTCGAGCGCTCGGCCGCCGCGGTTCTTGCCGCCGCGTCCGCCGCCCCCGCGTTTGCGGCTCCGTCTGGCGTCGCCAACGGCGGCATCGTGGGCAGCCTGTCGGGCGCCGGGGTGCCGGCCACAGTCAACGACCAGACCGGAACGTCGGGCGAGAGTCAGGTCGTCGCCGCCGCCGACACCGCCCAGATCGTCAAGACGGGCCAGATGACGCTCGAGGTCAACCACATCAGCGGCGCCGTCAAGAAGGCCCAGACGACCATCAGCGGCCTGGGTGGATACGTCGATTCATCGAATCTGTCGGGGATCGGCGAGTCGGCAACGGCGACCATCACCTACAGGTTCCCGGTGGCCCGGTGGGACGACGCCCTGTCGGCTCTCGCCAGGATCGGCAACAAGGTCCTCTCCGAGCAGACCGGCGCGACCGACGTGACCTCCCAGGTCATCGACCTGAACGCCCGCCTCGACAACCTCAAGACGACTGAGACCGCCCTGCAGGCGATCATGGCGCGCGCCAGCGCTATACCGGACGTGATCGCGGTCGAGAACCAGCTGAGTGATACACAGGGGCAGATCGAGGAGCTGACGGCCGAGCGCGACCATCTCAACGACCAGGCCGCCTTGAGCACCCTGACGGCCACGTTCCAGCTCCCGGCCCAGACGGTCACAACCCAGGCTACGCAGGATTGGACACTCGGCAGCCAGATCGACGACGCGGGGGCCGCGCTGGTCCGGATCGGCCAGGGACTGGCCACGATCGTGGTCTGGATCGCCGTCGTCGTCCTGCCGCTCGGGCTCGCCGCTCTCGTCCTGTTCGTGATCGGCAAGCTGGGCCGGCGGATCCTCGGCCGGGCCGGCCGCCGGAACGCGGCAGCCGGAGCTTAGAAACCGCCCGCACATGCGGCGGCCGATCTCGTTGCCGTCGCCGGCGTTTCGATCGTGCCGATTGCACCCGCGCTGATCCCGTTCCCGGCCGACCGCCGGGTCAGGCTAGCAAGTCAGCTCCGCGTGGCCGTCTTGCGTTCCACGAGCTGGACCGCGTCGCGGAGCCGTCCCAATGTCTCGGCGTCGACCGCGTCGGGGCCGAGATACGGCCCGAGGCGTTCGAGGATGTCGACGACGAGACCGAAGAAGACGCCCGCGTCCGCCAGGAAGAACTGCGGCTCGTTGTTGTAGCGAACGAGCGTCAGCCGACCCTGCAGGACCTGTCGTTCGTCCGCGTGGGCGATCTGGGTCGAGAAGTTATGGCCCTGGATGCCATCGGGGTTGTTCAGGTAGTTGAGGGCGTTGTCGATCGCCAGCCCGAAGCGCGCCCGCCAGGCGATGAGCCGCTCCTGCACTTCCGGGGGAATTCGAACCTCGGAGGTCTCGTCGAAGACCTCCGGCGTGACCGTCAGAAGGCCGACGAGCGTCGCCCCGGCCCGCGCGCCCAGCATCACCTGCAGGGATCGTTCGAGGGTGAACACCTCCGAGTCGAATCGGGGGCTGGTGATAACGTCGGTCAGGAGATCCTCGACGTTGTCCAGGACGCCCGGCTCGGCCAGGGCGTTGGCCAGATGAAGGGTCTCCTCCTTGAACAGGAACTTCTCTTCGTGGTCGAGCATGGGTGCTCCTAATCCCGAGCCTATCCGGGTCCGAGAGACCGGATCGCTTGAACTGGCAGACGGCGGAGGTCGGCCCCGGGATCGTAGCACCCGTCGCTCCGGCGTAAAGACGGCCGGCCCAGGCCGGCCGTCTTGGCTATCGATGAGGAGCGGAGGCGGCAACGAAGGCATCGGCCGCCCGAGCCATGGAACCCTTGGCCGGTCCGGCGAGCCGGGGCCGAGGCGCCGCCGAGCACCGGAGCGAGCGGACTGGGACGTCCGTGAGCGAGGAGCGGAGGCGGCAACGAAGGCATCGGCCGCCCGACCGGACAAGAAGCGGCCCCGACGCGAGGGGGAACGCCGGGGCCGCAGGATGCTTGCTGGTGGGATTTTA
>CAVQNC010000035.1:0-6815 GCA_963713795.1 uncultured Chloroflexia bacterium | reverse complement strand
TCCCACCACGGCTACAGATTGCGGCGTAAAGATCGAGTCCAGTGGACGCCTCAGGGCGCCGAGGACGCCAGCGACGGACTCGCGTGTCCTCACGCTGTCCCCGATCCGTGTGTGTCCGGCCATCTTTCTCCTCGAGGAGCCACCCAACGCTGTGGGCTCGTCTGTTCTTGATCCTGGTGGTCACGGTCTGGATATGGGCGGATGCTACTCGACCTGCGCCAGAGTGCGCCGCGGACCCCGGTCGGGACGACGCCGGCCGGTGGGCCGTGGCTCGGCCCTCTAGCCCTCCTCGACGGAGCGGCCACAGGAGGACTGGTGGCAAGATGCAGGCACGCGGCCAGCAATGCCGAGGCCGCCAGACTGGAGTTCTCATGCGCGAGCTCTATCCACCGGTCGAGCCGTTCCGGACCGAGCGCCTCAAGGTCTCCGACCTGCACGAGATCTACCTCGAGCAGAGCGGCCGCCCGGACGGCCAGCCGGTCGTATTCGTCCACGGCGGCCCGGGTGGCGGGACCACGCCGCAGCAGCGCCGGTTCTTCGACCCCGCGGTCTACCGCATCGTGCTCTTCGATCAACGCGGCTGCGGCCGCAGCACGCCTCGTGCCAGCCTCGAACACAACACGACCTGGGATCTGGTCGAGGACATGGAGAAGATCCGGGTCCACCTGGGGATCGAGCGCTGGGTCGTCTTCGGAGGCTCCTGGGGCAGCACGCTTTCGCTCGCGTACGCCGAGGCGCATCCGGACCGCGTGACGGCGCTCGTGCTTCGGGGCATCTTCCTGCTTCGGCCGCATGAGATCCGCTGGTTCTACCAGGAGGGGGCCAGCTACGTGTTCCCGGACGTCTGGGAGTCGTTCCTCGCGCCCATTCCCGAGGACGAACGGGGAGACCTTCTGACGGCCTACCACAGCCGCCTGACCGGCGACGACCCGGCCGCCCGGGCGGCGGCCGCCAGGGCCTGGTCCACCTGGGAGGCGTCCACGATCCGGCTGATCCCGGATCCGGCGTTGATCGCGGACTTCGGCGAACCCGACGCCGCCGACAATCTCGCCCGCATCGAGTCCCACTACTTCGTCAACGGCGGCTTCTTCGACGGTCCGGACCAGCTGCTCGACGGAGTGCCGTCGATCCGGCACATCCCCGCCGTCATCGTCCACGGTCGCTACGACATGTGCTGCCCGGTGTTGAACGCCTGGGACCTCCACCGCCGCTGGCCGGAGGCTTCGCTCCAGATCGTCCCCGACGCCGGCCACGCCGCGTTCGAGGCTGGGATCGTGGATCGCCTGATACAGGCGACCGATCGTTTCAGGGTGCCGTCGGCGGTGAACCGCTAGCGGCGGAGCCGGCCTGCCGAAGGGCGGCCGGCCGACCGGCCCAGCTCGTAGGCGATGAACACCGCGGCCAGGATCAGCGCCATCGCGAACAGATAGCCGAAGGAAGTCCCCATCGCGCCATCGTCCGCCGTGCTCGTGGCGGTCGCGAGGTCGGCGGACGCCTCCGCTCGTCACACAGACCGGAGAGCAGACCATCTCTCCACGGAACGGATTCTGGCACCGCCGGACATCTTCGGCCTTCCGGTCACGCGACCCAGGGCGCCGGAGACCTCGATCCTCGGCGCCGCGATGGATGCCGCGGTCGGCCTGAAGCTCTATCGGGACGTCGCGGCGGCGGCCCGGGGCATGGCCCGGGACGGAGACCTCTTCGTCCCGGGCCCGGAGAACGAGGGGATCTACCGGGACCTGTACGAGCGCGTATACCTGAAGACCTACGATCGGCAACGGCCGCTCAACCGGGAGATCCAGAGGATCACGGGGTATCCGCCACTGTGAGGCGCGCCGCTGCCGGCCGGCGATCGCGGCCCGGCGCCGGCTGGACGCGCTTGGCGTCCGGCCGACTATTCAGCCGCCGGAGATCTCGCTCTCAGCACTTTGGGTGATGCGTTCGGACGCGGCGTGGATTATCGTGGAGTTGTGCCAGGAACCGGGGCCTCCTGACCGAGCCGGGGTCTGGCGCCTACGAGGCTGGAGGGACCACCCGCCGATTGATCTGGGGGTGGCGGCATCTCCCCCGGGCAGGCATCTGGGGAGAGGAGTGCCGCGCGGTCGGCTGCGGCGGTCCGAGCTGGTCCCCGTTTGAGTGACGGTGGGCGGACGCGAAGCTCGGTATTCCGACCGTGCAGGTCGGAATACCGTCGAGGGGTGAGATGCGGGCGACCGTGTGGTACCCGGTCCCGAAGGTCGGCATCATGTTCGGCCTGGACATTCCCGCCGGTGCGACGGAGATCAGGTTCGAGCTCAAGCCCGACGGGCCCGGCCTGTCGGCGCGAGTGGAGATGGACGCCCCGCGCGAGCGGCGAACCTTCCTCTGCATCCGCACGCTCGATCCCATACCCCCCGGTGAGTCACTTCGGGTGATCGGAAGTGTCGTTCCCTCGACCGGGCGCGACGTCCTCCATCTTGTCGAGCTTCTGCCACGGCCGGAGAGTGGTGTTGAAGCCCTGCCCGCCGGGTCGACGGGGCCGCGGTTCCCGGACAGCCGGGCAACGGTCGACTCGGTCGAGTCCGGCCGGCCGTGGTATGAGGTCGACCTCGACCCGCGCGCCGTCTTCGGCCACGACGCGCACAACATCCTGGCCGCCATCATGGGCTACGAAGAACTGGCCCGCGAAGATTCCCCGGGGGAGGGCGCCGTGGGCGACCGAGAGGAACTCGCCGCGGCTCGCCGAAAGCTGGAGGACCTGGTTCGCGCGGCCGTCTCAGCCGGGACCATCGCCGAAACGGAGGCGTCGATCCTTCTCGGTGATGACTTCCACGCCGCCGGACTCCTCGCTATCGGCCTGGCGAGGGCCGCCGAGCCGGGCCCGCAATGATCGACGTCATGGTCGTCGACGACCACCCGGTCGTCTGGTTCGGGCTCATCGGTGCGCTCGCAAACGAGCCCGACATCCGGGTCGTCGCCAGCGCATCGACCGTGGAGGCGGCGATAGGGCTGGTCGAAACCGAGAAGCCCGATGTCGTCGTCGCCGACGTCATGTTCGAGAACCGTCCGCGCGGGCTCGAACTCGTCGATCGATTCGGGGAGATGGCAGGCGGCCCCGCGATCCTGCTCTTCTCGAACTATACGCCGCCCGCGATCGTGACACTCGCGCTCGAGCACGGCGCGGCCGGCTATCTGCCCAAGGGGGCGTCGCCGGCCGAACTCGCGGGGGCCATCCGCGCCGTCGCCGCCGGCGGCGTCTTCTTCTCGAGGGAGATCCTGGCCGCGGCCCATGGCGCGCTCGAGCCCCCGACTCCGCGGGAGGTCGAGATCATCGCCGGAATAGCTGGTGGCGCGACGAGCAAGGAGATCGCGGGCACGCTGGACATCGGCTTGCGAACCGTCGAGACGCACCTCGAACGCTGTTTCGCCCGCTATGGCGTTGCCTCGCGGGCGGAGCTCGTGGCCCTGGCCATGCGCGAGCAATGGCTGGCCGAACCGCCGTCCGCGGGCGGCGGGGCGGCCGCTCCCGGCCGGGTCCATCCGGGGTCCGTGAAACGTCCGACGTGACGGTCCGGACGAGGCACGATGGCGCGGGGCCGCCCCGGCGACCACAGTTGGGCCGGCAACGCCGGCAACGATGGATCGAACGAATGCCCCGCCGCGGCGACGGCGAGCTCTCGGAAGATCGGGGTTCATGTCGGGCGTGCCGGTGGCCCGGCCCGCGGGTGTGCGGCGGGCGGCGGGGCCTCGAGTGCAGGGAGTCCGAACGTGGCCGTGTTCGTAGTGGGCGGCGATCCCTCCATCCGTTTGGTGGCGGCGCGGGTCCTCACCCGGGCGGGTCTCGAGGTGAGGACCTACGCCACCGCCGGCGCCGCCCTGCCCGCCATCGAGGCCGACGGCCCGATCGAGATGCTCCTGACCGACGTGGCGATGCCGGGGGAACTCGACGGCATCGCCCTGGCCGAGCAGTTGGCGGAGCGCCATCCGGAGACGATGATCGTGCTCATGTCTGGGGACGCCGGATCGCTCGTACGAGGGGGCGAGCTATCCGGCGTCTCGGCCACGCTTTCCAAGCCCTTCACCCTGCGTGAGCTCGACGATCTCGACGCGGCTCTGGGGTGCCGGCGGATCAGGTGAGGGCAGCCGGACACCGCCAAAACCCGGCGCCGCCGCGGGCGCCGATGCCGCCGATCGTGAGCTCCGGGTATCCCCGACTCTCAGGCGATGGACGCCAGCGGCGATGTGCCCAGCGGGCTGCCGGCGGCGTCGAGCGCTCGAACCGCCACGTACGGCTCCGTCGTCGTCACGTTGATCGCTGTCTCGAAGCCGGAGCGAGGCGCGGAAGCCGCGCGGGTCAGGCCCTCGCTGCTCGCCCCGGCCAGGACGTCCCACGACGCGACCTCGGTGGCGCCGTTCCAGCTGGCGTATACCGACAGCGTTCCTCCGTTGTTCGCGACCGCGACCGCCGGGGCGTCCGTCGGCCGCCCGACCCACGGGAAGCGATAGTCGCGATACGACTGCGAGGCCGTGAACGTCGCGTTCATCAGCAGGGTTCCGTCGGCCATGTACTCGCTGAAATGCGGCAGGCTGCCCCAGCCGACGAACACGTTGCCGTTGGGCAGGACCTGCATGTTGCCCTGGCTCGTGGCGAAGAGTCCCTGCGGCTGCTTGTACTCCCGGACGAGCGTGGCGGTCATCGCCGTCTCGTCGAGGCGCAGGACGATCCCGCGCGAGGCTCCCGGGCCGACGCCGTCGTCGAAGATCGTCAGGGTTCCGTCGGCTTGCCGGCGCGCGTCGTGCTGGTAACCGAAGGTCGCTCCCGGTCCCATGGCAAAGTCGCTGAGCTTGCCTCCCAGGCGCCAGATGATCTCGCCGGTCTGACGGTCGATCTTGTAGACGGCGGAGGTGTTCCGCGCCGACACGATGAGGTTTCCGTCCGTGTCGACCTCGATCGAGTTGGTGTGGACATAGTCGTAGACGGAGTTGGGCGTGGTCGGGGCGCCCACGGTCGACTCCTCGATGTCGATGTGATCGGCCGCGTGCCACTCGAAGAGCAGCGCGCCGGTCGCGAGATCGATCTCCTGGATGGCGCAATCCATGATCGGCCAGGGGGTGGGCGAGGCGCCCGCTTTCAGGCTCGGCGCCTGCGAGGCATCGGCGAATATGAGGGCCGTGTTGTCCGGTGTGAGCTGTAACTCGTGAAGGTCGGCCTGCCGGCCTTTCATGGCGCGGATCCGGGTGACTTCCTGGTAGGTGCTGTCGAGGACGATGTGCTCGCCGGAGCCGATGCCGCCGTTCTGAGTGCCCTGCCACCACGTGAGCACCGGTTTGCCCTTGTAGGTTGACACCCGCAGGTCCGTCATGAAATCGCCGTTGCCAGGGCGCATCCAGACGAGCTCGCCGGCGTCGTCCACGATGGTCGGTCCGGCCGGCCCGAGGCCGTCATTCGGGGTCAGGAAGATGAAGCCGCGGGCAACGGCACCACCGGGACCCGTCGCACCGATGAGCGGCGGTTGAAGGTCGGGCCGGGAGAGGAAGGTGTGGTGAGGCTCGGGGGTCGGGCTGGCGCCAGGGTTCTGCGCGAACGGGCCCTTCCGCATGATGCCGAGGGTCCCAACGGCCACCCCGCCGACGGCCACGGCGCCGACCGCCACGAGGAATTCGCGCCGCGTAACCAGGCGCCCTGACGTCCCTGAGCCAGGCATACGTGACTCCGGTTCTGCTGGTTCGTGAACCTGGATGGCCGGGCCGGCCTGCCGGCGAGTCCGGTGGCTTGGCGCGACTGGTCGAGTAAATTCGTGATCGTCGAGCCGTTGTTTGTATCTTAGCGCGGGGGGATCAGCGAGACGGCCGCGCCTGCGCGGTGACGTTCGCGCCGCAGGCCGTGCCAGATCGTGACGCGGCCGCGGCCCCAGACCCGCCACTCGTCGTCGCGGCCCACGATCGCGGTGTCCTCGTCGATACCAACCACGAGCGCGCCCTCCGGGGCGGCGAGGACGAGCGGGGCTACCAGCGTCTCCGGGATCGCGTCGTAATGGGGCAGGATCACCAGGCCGGGTACCAACCCGAGCGCGTCCTGCCAGCTCACTGGCAGCGACGGGAAGCGCAGGCCGCCGACCTGCATCTGGTGGCCGCCCAGAACCATCGCCCCGGCCGAGCAGCCCGCGATGACGGCGCCGCGGGCATGCGCCTCTCTCAGGGCAGCTCCGGCCGCGCTGTCCCGGAGCACCGCCAGGAGGTGGCCCGGCTTGCCGCCGGAGAAGTAGATGAGGTCGGCGCCCGAGATGTCGGCGACGGCGCGGGGGTCGTCGGCCGAGGCCCGGTCCCCGATCAGGACCGGCACGGGCGTCGCGCCGATGGCGGCGAAATGGGTCTCACCCTGGGCGGCCCATCGCCTGAAGACGACCTCGCCATCCGGCCACGAGGCCGTCGGCACGATCGCCACGCGCGGCCTCTCGCGGCCGGTCGCGGCCAGTAGGGCGCGGTCCACATCGTCCATTGCCGGGGTGAACTCCCCGGAGCCTACGAGCGCGATCAGTCCGTCCATGGCGGCCGAGTCTAGCGGAGCCGGAGAACCGGGCCCGCCGGAGATCCACCGCGTCGCAACGCGCGGCTCTCCGCACCGATTCCGTCGCCCCGCCGACGCGACCTCACGGCCGGCGCGGTGCCTATCCCAGTGGCCCGACCGCCGCCTCCACGACGTCGAGAATCTCGCCGGACTTGACCAGTTCCTTCATCAGGTTGTGGTCGGTGTAGAGCGGCCGGTCCTCCTCGAGGTGGGGGACATGCTTCCGAACGACCTCGCGAGCGGCCGATACTCCCCGGCCGAAGGTAAA
>CAVQNC010000034.1:0-5054 GCA_963713795.1 uncultured Chloroflexia bacterium | reverse complement strand
TCGAGCCTCGCCCGGAGCGCGGTCGTTTGTCCCGGGCCGCGGGGGCCGCTCGCACCCGCCGCATGCTGCCTACCGCGGCGTAATCGCGTGGAGCCCGAAGACGGCGCCCTGCGGGTCGGCAAGGATCGCGAAGCGACCCCCAGGGAAGTCCTGCGGGGCCATCATCTCGCGCCCCCCCGCCTCGATCGCCCTTCGGAACGATCCGTCCAGGTCTTCGACGGCGAAATAGACCATCCAGTAGCTCGGCACCTCGGCGGGACCATCGGGCTCATCTCCATCCGCCCGCGATGCCTTCGTCGCCGACCAGGAATTGCGTGTACGGCGGCTGGCCTTCGCCCATCGGGGTTGTCCTGGGCACCGAACCAAACACCGCGGCGTAGAAGGCGACGGCCTTGTCGAAGCCGCGCGAGTTCAACTCCGCCCATCGGTACGAGCCCGGCACGCCCGTTCTGAACCCGCCCATGGCCAGCGGCTGCCAGGCCCCGAAGAACGCGCCCGACGGGTCCTGGAAGACAGCCATGTGACCCTGGTCGCCAACCTGCATCGGCGGGGCCATGACCTTCCCGCCGGCGGTGGCAACCTTCCTGACCAGTTCCCCGACGTCGCTGGTACCGATGTAGACCGACCAGGCCGTCGGCGCTTCGGGAGTATCTTCCCCCCGATGCGGCGATGTCAGCCCCTTCGATCCTCGCCAGCGCGTAGCCCCCGTATAGAGGGTCGGGATTGACCTCGACCTGCCAGCCGAAGACCTTCGCGTAGAACTCCCGCGCCGCGGCCGGATCGGAGCTGGCCAGGTCGATCCAGATGGGCTTGTTGGCGGCCGGGAAGGGGGTCTCAGCCATTCTCGTCTCTTTTCCAATGCTCGCCTGTGCGTCACGGCTTCGAACCTGCCGTTTGGAGCCGGGCGAGGCCCGCATTCTCGCTCGGGGCGGGGCGGGCCGGCCGCCGCTGAGCGGCCGTCCCGGCCGGCGATCCGCGACCCGGCCGGCCGCCTTACGGCGCGCTTCGCTCCGCTACCGCCGGCGACCGTCAGCCGTACATCAGCGAGCCCGGCGTCGTCAGGACCTCGCCCGTCTCGAGCCAGGTCTTGAGGCCCGACAGGATCATCGGCCAGCCGCCGTACAGCTGCTCGTTGGCGCCGTCGCGCAGCCGATCGTGGGTCAAGGTCAGGTGGCAAGAGTCGCCGATCGGTTCGATCTCCCAGGTGACCCGGGAGGCACCCTCGCCTTTCACGTCTGCGCTCCAGAGCGCGACCATTGTCTGGACCAGCCGGCGCGGCGGGTCTACCTCGAGGTTCTCGCCCTCGACGAGCGGGCCGGGCGCCTTCGGGTTCGTGATCTCGAAGCGCGAGCCCGCCGACCAGTCCGAGGTGATTTTATTGCCGAAATGGAACCGGGTCCTGATCTCGCCGTCGGTGATCGCCTCCCAGAGGCGCTCCGGGGTCGTGCGGATGTAGAACTCGTAGACCTTCTCCATGGGCTCTCCCATTCGTCTCGGGTACGGCGGCCGATGTTACGTGGAGAGTGTCCACTCAGGTGCTCCATCGCGCGAGTATCGGCACCCTGTCGCGTATCGCGGTCGGAACCGGCGCTTCCGCGCGCGGCGGAGTCGCCGGCCCCGGCCCGGGCCGGCCTGTCTCGTCGCCGATCCTGCCCGCCTCGATTCGGTCTCTCGCTTTCGACTGCCGTGGACCCGCCCGCCAGATCGCCTACGCTTTCGCCGTGCCTCGATCGATCGCGCGCTCCACCAGACTTCGAGCCCTGCTGTGCTGCCTGGGAGCGGTCGTAGCGGCGTCGTGCGGGACGGCGCCCCTCGGCCCGACCCCCGCCGGGGCGACGGCACCGCCTTCCTCCACGGCGGTCACGGCCTCTCCGTCCCCGACGCCCCAGGGACCGGCGGCATGCGCATCGGCCACCCTCGCCGCCATGTCCGAGAGTCAACGCGTCGGTCAGCTGTTCCTGCTCGGCATCGACGGCGACGCTCTCTCGTCGGCCGAGACGGCCGCGATCGAGAAGTACCACTTCGGATCCGCCTGGCTCGTCAACGAGCGGACCGGCGGCGTCGCAAGCATTCGCAGCCTCACCGCGGAGATACAGGCCCTCGCCACGGACTCGAACACCGGCGGCGTTCGGTTCTTCGTCGGCGCCGACCAGGAGGGCGGCCAGGTCCAGCGCCTCACGGGGCCGGGCTTCTCGACGATCCCTGCCGCCGTGGAGCAAGGCCTGCTCCCAACAGCGACTCTCCAGGCGGACGCCGCGACATGGGGCCGGGAGCTCTCGGCCGCCGGGATCAATCTCGACCTGGCGCCGGTGATGGACGTGGTGCCGCCGGGCGGCGATGCGACCAACGCGCCGATCGGGGCCCTCGGCCGCGAGTACGGGCACGACCCGACGACGGTCGGCGAGCACGGCACTGCCGTCGTGCGCGGCATGGCCCAGGCCGGGATCGCGACCACGCTCAAGCACTTTCCGGGGCTGGGGCGGGTCGTCGGCAACACGGACACGGTCGCCGGCGTCGTCGACTCCGCGACCACGGCCGACGATCCCTACCTCGCGTCCTTCCAGGAGGGGATCGATGCCGGCGCGCCCTTCGTGATGGTGTCGCTGGCGACCTACACCGCCATCGATCCCGGTCACCAGGCGGTCTTCTCGCCGACCATCATCGAGACCCTGCTGCGGGGAAGGCTCGGGTTCGGCGGCGTCGTCATGTCCGATGACCTCGGTGCCGCCGCCTCGGTGGCCTCGCTCACGCCGGGCGATCGGGCAACGGCCTTCATCTCCGCGGGCGGGGACTTCATGATCGTCGGCGGCGTCGATCCGGCCGGCCAGATGGCCGCGGCAGTCCTGGCTCGTTCCAGCTCAGATCCCGGCTTTGCGGCCCTGGTCGACGCCGCGGCCCTTCGAGTCCTGCGCGCCAAGCGGGATTACGGTCTGCTCACGTGCGATTGATTCCTCTGGCCGGATCCGATCGGCCGGGCCGGGCCGGGCCGGCGGACGGTCGACCCCGCCCGTGACTCGCGTCGAAGCTCACGATCGGTTCTGGCAGGGCACCGGCACAACGTTGGACCCGCCGTAGTAGCGGCTGTCGGTCCCGAAGAGCTGGACCGAGAGGTCGGCCACCTCGTCGAGTTTGAGCCGGCTGGTCCATGAGCCGCCGGTAAGCGAGGAGTCGGGATGGTAGTTGTAGGGCGGCCCCAGAACGCATTGCGAGATCGAGCCCAGGTGCTGGGCGGTGTAGACGTAGTTCCTGGCAGTCTTGAGCGGGAAGTTGGTCGCGATCGACTTGCCGGCCGGGCGAGAAGGCTCCCGAGCATGGGCAGCATGGCCGGAGTGGCCAGCTTCTTCTCCAGGGCGATCATCACTATCTGCTGGCGGTTGGCGCGGGCGTAGTCGTTCGTTGTCTCGCGCGACCGGACGTACTGGAGCGCGGTCGTCCCGTCCAGGTGGACAGGACCGGCCGGAATGCACGTGCCGGTAGACGGATCGTTGAGCAGGGTCGGGTTGTTGATGTCGACCCCGCCGACGAGGTCGATCAGTTTCGAAAAGCCGTCGATGTCGATCTCGGCGTAGTAGTTGACGCGCACGCCAACCAACCAGCCGACCTCGTTGGCCAGGGTGACCATGGGCGTGTCGGGCGAGCCGAACCTCCCCGCCGCGACGGCGTTGACCAGCGAGTTGATCTTGAAGGTGACCGGGGCCTGGCCGCCCCAGTAGAAGGGGAGTCGGAGGTGTCGCGGGGCACGCTCACCATGGCCACGGCGCGGGTCTTGAGGTTGATGTTGACCAGCATGATGGTGTCGTTGAGAGCGTGCGAGCGGCCCGTCATGAAGTCCACGCCGGTAAGCAGGACAGTCAATCGGTTTGGTTGCTGGGCTCCAGGTCGGGCTGGGGATGCCGACGCCGATGCCGGGGCCGACGGTGGCGCCGGAGCGCTCTCGGTCGGAGCGATCGTCTGGCTCTGGCCGGGCGTCGGCGTCAGGACCAGCGACGGCGTGACCTGGGTGGTAGCCAGGGGCAGCGGCGAGCCGTCTCCGTCGGTTCGACGGAGGTATCCGGAACCGGTGTCAGCGTCAACGGAGTCGGCGATGCCGCGAGATCGGCGAACTCGTTCGACACGACCTGCCGGACGGCGCTGGACGTGCCACACGGGGAAGTCGGCGACGGGTGCGACCAACGGCGACGCCGACGCCGATGCCGGGGCCGACGGCGGCGCCGAGGCGCTTTCCGTCGGAGCGATTGTCTGGCTGGGACCGGGCGTCGGCGTCAGGACCAGCGGCGAGGGCGAGGCCGTCGCGTCGGCGAAGTCGTTCGAGGCCATCTGCTGGGCCGCGCTGTAGGCGTCGAGGGCGTTCGAGAAGACGACATCGCCCATGCCCAGCGTCGCGACCAGGAGCAGGGCCAGCACCGCAGCGGCCCGCCTGCCGACGCGTCTCGGGCGCATGACCACGAACGGATGCACGATCGACGCCACCCGCCAGGCGGTGAAGGCCGCGGCCACGGCCATGACCGTGAGGGCGTAGTCGACATCGAGCATGCTGACCGCGAAGTAGACCAGGCCGCCGCTGAGCTGGATGATCCCCCATGCGATCGCGGCCAGCGCCGGAACGGCAAAGAAGGCCGCCCACGTCCGCCGTCCCAGGTAGAGCTGGCCGGCGCCCGGGAACACGAACGAGAGTGCGGCGGCGATGAGGGCCGATCTCGTTGACCGGGCCGCCGGTCCCGGAGTGGGGGTGGTGCCCGGCTCGGGCGGGTCGGGCGGAGCGGCGGCCGGCCCCGGAGCGGGCGGTTCGACCTGAGAGGACGATGGCGAGATGGTGTCCACGGCTCCGCTTGCCTTCCGCTCTGACTGTACAACGCCCGGCGCCACGCCAGAAGACGAGCCGGCCGGCCTGGTGTGATGGCGCGCCGAGCACAGAACCGCTCGACGCCGCCGGCGGTGGAATGCCGCCCGCGATCCCCCAGGATGCCGGACTCGCCGCCGCGAACTCCTCTCCGTTCGTTCCTCCGGTCGCGCCCGCCGAGGGAAGGCGATCGGCCGCTTCGGTCCATTCTCCG
>CAVQNC010000033.1:0-54410 GCA_963713795.1 uncultured Chloroflexia bacterium | reverse complement strand
GTCTGGCCCTGCACTATCAATGAGCCGTTGGTTTGAGCCATGTGTCCGCTTCTCCTAACTGCACTCAACGGACGTTGGGCCGTGAGTGCGCGCAATCCTTGCCAGTGCGTTCGAGCGACCCCACACCCATCCCCCCGAGCATCTCCCGAGCCCGGCTAGCCAGATGCCGTGACCGCGGCTGTCGCCACGGTGCCCGGTGCAGGTTCATCGAACGGGAAGTGGCAGGCGGCGAATTGACCCTGCGGCATCTGGCGCAGCGGAGGTTCGATCTCCGCGCAGATCGGCTGGGCTCGGAGACAGCGGGTCCGAAATCGGCAGCCGGACGGCGGGTTGAAAAGCGAGGGCACCTCGCCGCCGACGTTGGCGGGCTGGACCTTCACGGAGACGTCGGGCACGGGGACAGCCTCGAGCAAGGCCCTTGTATACGGATGCGCGGGCCGAGCGTAGACATTGTCGGCGTCGCCGATCTCGACGATTTTTCCCATGTACATCACCGCGACTCGGTCGCTGACGTTCCGGACGACCGCCAGGTCGTGCGAGATGAAGATCAGGGCGAGGTTCTTGCGCTCCCTGATGTCCTGCAGCAGGTTGATGACGTGGGCCTGGACCGACACGTCCAACGACGCCACCGGCTCGTCGCACACGATCAAGTCGGGGCCGAGGGCCAGCGCACGCGCGATGGCGATGCGCTGGCACTGGCCGCCCGAGAACTGGTGTGGCCGGCGCCCCTCCACCATGGCCCGGCTCATGCCGACGTCCACTAGGGCAGCGTCCACACGCTGAGCAATCTCATTCTTCTTGACACCCTGGATCGTCAGGCCCTCTCCAACGATGTCCCACACCTTCCGGCGCGGGTTGAATGACGAGAGCGGGTCCTGGAATATCATCTGAAGATGGCGGCGAACTCCGCGCATCGCGGACATCGAGATCGGCCCCAGGTCCGTGCCGTCGAACAAGACACTGCCGGACATGGCTGAATTCTCCTGTGGGAGCAGTCGCAGGATCGCCCGCCCTGTCGTGGTCTTGCCGCAGCCCGACTCCCCAACCAGGCCCATCGTCTCTCCGCGGCCGACATCGAACGAGACGCCGGCCACGGCTTCCATAGTCTGGTGACCGCGCCGAAACGCGACCCTGAGGTTCCGAACGCTCAGCAGCGCGTCGGGTCGGAGGTAGCCATCGATGGCACCATCGACGTCCACCGACGGGGCTCCGACCAGCGTGGAGTCCATCATTCCATCTCCATGGCTGAGCCGGCCGCGGACTGAACCGCCGTGCCGGAGGCAGCAGGCTGACCAGTCGACGATGGAGCTCGCTCCAACGCCCGGCGTGCCGACCGGAACGTAGCAGGCGTACGTATGGCCAGCTCTTGACCCGGCTGAGAGAGGCGGGTCCGTGTCGCGGCAGCGCGGTTCGGCTACCACGCATCTCGGCGCGAACGGGCAGCCTGCGACGGCGCGAATGACCTCCGGAGGACGCCCCGGAATCACGCGGAGCTTCGTATGGGCTGGCTGGTCGGTGCGCGGGATGGCCGAGATCAGTGCCTCCGTGTAGCGGTGGCGCGGATCGCGGAAGAGGGCCTCCGTGGGGCCACGCTCCACGATACGACCGCCGTACATGACCGCTGTTTCGTCCGTTCGCCCGGCGACGATCCCCAGGTTGTGGGTTACCAGGATCATCGACATACCCCGCTCGCGCTGGATGTTCGCGAGCAGGTCGAGGATGGTCTGCTGGACGGTAACGTCGAGGGCAGTGGTCGCCTCGTCCGCGATCAGCAACTCGGGCTGACACGCGAGCGCCGTGGCGATCATGATCCTTTGCTTCATCCCGCCGGAGAACTGGTGCGGGTACTGCCTGTAGCACTCTTCGGGATCCGGCAGGCCGACCGCCGCCAGCAGGTCGATAGCCAGCCTGCGGGCGTCCTTTTTGCTCGTATGGAAGTGGTATCGGTTGGCTTCCTCCACCTGTCGGCCCACTCGGACGACTGGGTTGAGCGAGGTCATGGGGTTCTGGAAGACGATGCCGACGCGGCGGCCCAGCAACTTTCGGCGGTCGCCCTCCTTCAACGAGGACAGGTCCTGGCCGTCGAACTTGATCGTCCCGGTCACGCGTGCGGTGTGTGGCGCAATCCCGAGTATCGCCTTCATCAGCATCGACTTGCCCGACCCGGACTCACCGACGATGCCGATCGTCCTGCCCTTCTCGATGGTGAGGTTGACGTGGTTCAGGACGCGCGCCACGCCCGCCTCGGAGTGAAACTCGCACGACAGGTTCTCGACGTCGAGCATCGGGCCGCCCATCGACTGGGCGCTGGCTGCCATCACAGCTGCCCCTCGCGGACGGTCATCCGGGCGGACATGAAGTCGCCGATGGTGTTCAGCGAATAGACCGTCAGCACGATCGCCAGGATCGGCCAGATCATCAGGTAGGGGAGGAGTTGCAGAACGTCTGAACTGCTGGCGATCATGCCACCCCAGCTGGGCGCGGGCGGCGGGATGCCGTAGCCGAGGAAGCTGAGAGAGCCCTCCACCACGATCAGGATCGCCATCGACGGCGGCACGACGGCGGTGAGCATGGGCACGACGTTGGGCAGGATTTCCCGGACCAGGATCCTGGCGTCACTGGCGCCGAGGGCTCGCGCGGCCAGGACATACTCCCGCCCGGCGTGAGAGATCACGGCTCCCTTCGTGGCTCGCGCGTACTGACCGCTCTGCTGGAACGCCATTGCGATGCCCATCGTGAGGAGCGATGGGCCGGTCGCCGCGATGATCGCGAGCAGCAGTAGCAGCGGCGGGATTGCCGCGATCGAGTTGGCATATGTATCAACGACCCGCTCCAAAGCGCCGCGGTAGAAGCCCGCGACCATGCCGAGGGCAATCCCGATCGCCAGCGCCGCGATCGTGGGCAAGGTCGCGATCATGTAGGAGATGCGCGCGCCGTAGATGATGCGGCTGAAGATGCTGCGGCCGAGCGTGTCGGCACCGAAGAGACCGTTGAGGTCGAGCGTGGGCGTGGCGTGGAAAGCGCCCCATCCCACGTCGGGCCGGACCAGCCCAGGGATCCAGTCGGCGACGATCGCCAGGAACGCCATGACTCCCAGGAACCCGAAGGCGAAGGTGATGTTGACAGTGTGAAGCCTGGGCTTGCCCAGCCTGAAATGGCGGGTGGGTTCGGTCGCGGTCTCGTTCCTCATCTGGGTCGCTCTCGGGCCGCTCATGAGACGCTCACGCGCGGGTCGATGAGCGCGTATCCGATGTCCACAAGGATGAACAGGACAATGTAGACGAGGACAGCGAAGGCCACGATCGCCTGCAGCATCGGGAGGTTATGCGTGGAGACGGCGGTGACGGCGGTCCAGCCGATACCCGGCAGTACCAGGAATGCCTCGACGATGAACGAGCCGCCCAGCAGACGCCCGATCGAGATGCCCATGAAAGTGAGCAGTGAGGCGAGCGAGGGACGCAGCACGTGCCGCAGGAGGATGTAGTGTGTGGGCAGCCCCTTTGCCCGCGCGACCAGGATGAAATCCTCCTGGAGCGTGGCGATGAACTCACTTCGCGCCAGCCGGTAGAAGAAGGCCCACTCGTAGATGCTCAAGCAGAGCACCGGCATGATCGCGTACTGAAGGTTCTCCGGCAGGTTGTCCACCGGCGCGACCCAGCCGCCGGCCGGTAGCCAGTGGAGGGTGATCGAGAAGAGCCAGAGGAACGCCACGACGGTCACGAACGAAGGGATCGAGAGCACGAACGAAGTGACCCCGCGCAGGATCCCGTCGATCGCTCCGCCCTGCCGCATCGCCGTGAACAGCGCCAGCGGGATCGCCAGCACCAGCGCCAGCCCCAGGGCCAGGAACGCAAGCTCGGCGGTGACGGCTACGCGGTTGATGAGAAGGCCGGCGATGGGCTGCTGGGATGTCAAGTCCACGCCCAGGTTACCGTGGAGCAGATTCACGAACCAGTCCCAGTAGCGGACGAACACGGGCTGGTCGAAGCCGTACTGGTGGTTGATCAGATCGATCTGGGCCTGTGTGGCGGCAGGCCCCAGAATCGTGAGTCCCGCGGAACCGGGCATCAGGTCCGACAGGGCGGCGGCCGCGAACGTGACCAGGAAGAACACGGGCACGCCTGCCAGGATTCGCATCCCGATGGCCCGCAGAAACGTCGAACGCACGCCGCGCAACTCAGATCTCCTCTGCCCGGGGGCGGCCGGCGCGGCCGCAGGAGCGTGAAGCAGATTGAAAGCCTAGCCGCTCGACCCCGGAGCCGCCGGAGCCCGCCGCAGCGATAGTCGGAAGCTAACGCTTGAAACCAATATTGTCAACGTCCTTGTCGACGATTATTGGCACTTAGCCCTGGCACCGACTCGCCCCGGGGCCGACTTGAGCGGCCTGCCGTCGTTGGGCGTTAGTACCGGCTATGAGCAGGCAATCCGTGCCCTGCAGGGCCGCCGAGCCGCCTTGATGTTCGCAGCTAAAAGTCCGCATCGGGCAGGTGGCCGTCCCCCGACGCGTAGTCGGCGAACCAGTCGCCAGCGATGTCCTCGATTGTGACGCCGATCGCCCCGGCCGCCGCCGAGCGCTGGCAGAAGCGCAGACCTCGAGCGGCGTTGCACCGCCCGCCTCACCGTCCACTCCGAGGGGGAGCGGCGACGCGGCCGCGATGCGCGACATCGTATGGAGGAGCTCCTCGGGGTTTATGAGGCCGTCGGGCATTCCGCAGATCGCCAATCGCGACCCACATGCTGCGGAGCCCCACAAGGGCCCTGTAGCCGACCGTCTCCACGATCTTGGCGGAGAGGGCAGTCATTACTCAGGGCGCCCAGATCTGCTCGCCGTCGGACAGCAAGCTTCTTCAACGAAACCCGGGCGGTCATCTGATGCTCATGACGTGCGCAGGGGGGCCGGACCCTCCGGCCCGCAAGAAAAAGGTCCGCCCCGGACCATGTGGCCGGGGCGGACCTCATCACTCGGAGAGAGGGGCTACGACTTGTACTGCGAGCACTCGCTCGGGCAGACATACAGGTACTGCGGCTGGAGGCGACCCTGGCCGCCCCAGACGAAGCCACCGACGTTGTTGCGGACGAGCATCGTGCGGCTCTGGACGCCGTACTGGATGAACGGCAGATCCTGGAAGAAGATCGTCTCGACCTGCTTGTACGCGGCGACCTTGTCGGCCTGCGTCACGGCGGTCAGGGTACTGGCGAGAGCCGTGTCCATGGCCGCGCTGCTATAGGCCGAGAAGGGCTGCGCGCCGTTCGAGGCGAGGTAGTTGAAGGTGTTCGGGTCGGGGCCGTTCCACATGGTCGCGCCAGGCTGGATGCAGATGTCACCATGCTTGGCGAGGCACTCCGTGTTGTAGACGGCGGCATCCACGGTGTTGATGTTGGCCGTTACGCCCGTGTAGGAGTCCATCGCTTGCGCCAGGTACTCCGCGGAGCGTAGGGTGTCCGAGCTGTTCGGGGCCAGGATGGTGAACTCGAACTTCTTGCCGCTGGCGATGACCTTGTTGATCAAGGTCTGGGCCTGGGTCGCGTCGTATTTCGGGTAGACCAGCGAGGCGTCGAAGTAGGGCGAGTTGTTGGGATAGAGGCTGTCTGGCGCGCCGATGCTGCTGACCTGGGTCAGTGCCTGGACCCACTTCGCGCGGTCCACCCCGTAGGCGACGGCCATGCGGGCGTCGACGTCGTTGAAGAGGCCCGTGGTCCCGCCGTTCGTGATGAAGTAGGCGGTGTTGTAGCCGTTGATCGGGACCGGGACGGTCGCGACGCCGGGCATAGTGGCATTGCTACCGTACTGGTAGGCGTAGCCAAACATGATGCCCAGCTGGCCGGAAACGATCTGGGCCTGGCCGGTGTTGGACTCGGGGATGATGGGGAGGTCAAGCTCGTCGATGTACGGGCGCGGCGCGTCCCAGTAGTTCGGGTTCTTGGTGAGGATGGTGGTTACACCCGGGTTGCGACTCTTCAGCACGAAGGGGCCGGCACCCACGGGCTGGATCTTCGTCTTGTCATTCCCGGCGGCCTTGAGGGCGGTGGGCGAGGCGACAAACGCCGCACTCTCGGCGATCTCGCCGCCGAAGTTCGCGTCAGGGGCCGGCAGCGTGACGGTTAGCGTGAGCGGGTCGACGATCTTGATGGACTTCCAGGTAGCCATCCACTTGCCGGCGCTGCAGGCATTCGCCGGGTCCTGGGCACGCGTGAAGTTGTACGCCAGGGCGGTCGCGTCGAAGACGGTGCCGTCGGTGAACTTGACGTTCGGCCGAAGCGTGAACGTCCAGGTGATGTTGTCCGTGGTGGTCAGGCTCTGGAGCATGGACGGCACAATGTTGCCATTGTCGTCTTTGTAAACGAGGGCGCCGTAGACGGCGACCAGGACGTCACCCATCGTGCCGGGGACGGTCGCGGCCTCAGTCACGCACGGGTCCCAGCTCGAAATATCGGCGGCGACGCGCATCGTGACAGTTCCGCCGGTCGGCGGGACGAAAGTGGTGGGGGCCGCGCTCGCGGCCGAACTCGCGGCCGAACTCGCGGCCGAACTCGCGGCCGCGGTGGCGGCCGTGGTGGGAGCCGCGGTCGGAGCCGCGGTGGGTGTGGCCGTTGAGCTGCCGCACGCCGTCGCGATAATCGCGACTACCGCAAGGCCTGAGAGCAGGCTTCCGAACCTGCCCATTCGACGGAGATCGGACATCTAGCGGTACCTCTCCTCTCCTCTGGGTAATCGGCCGTCACTGCAAGTCACGAGTCGGCGGGCTTCCGAGCCGGGCGTCTTCGCCCGCTTCGTGGCTCGTTACCGTTGGGGCCAAACATGGACGGCCCAGATCGTGAAACTACTCCGGGACGCCAAGATTGTCAACGGCCTTGTTGACTATTCTGAAAGCATTTTCGGGATTGGCGATGGACTCCGCGCGGGACCAAGGACGGACGCCATCCGGCGGCGCGGGTCACAAGGGTCCGAACATTGGGGTAGGTTCTGAACATCAGGGTTCCCGGAGCAGCGAACAGCGCGCCGGCACGACAGCCTTGCTTTCTGAGCCGATTGACGCCACCTTGAGACGCGAGGGACACAACGGCCCGAGGAATGGCAACCGTCAGCCGGATCGCAGCTGGCCGGGCGTCAACAGCGAAACCCGCCGTGGCAAGCGCAACCGTCTGCTGAACATCGGCCCACGGACGCGACTGCCGCGAAGGCCGAACCCTGTGTTGATGGCGGGTGGCTCAGATCGGGAAGTGCTTCCGAGTCTTCTGGATGGTGACCCACTTCAGCTCGGTCATCTCTTCCACTGAGTAGCGTCCGCCCTCGCGCCCCTGGCCGCTCTGCTTGCAACCGCCGAAGGGCACGCACGACTCGGCATCGACCGAGCTGTCGTTGACGTGGACCATGCCGGCTTCGAGGCCTTCGGCGAGGAAGATGGCCTTATCCAGGTCCCTGGTGACGACCGACGACGACAGGCCGTAGGTCGTGTCGTTGGCAATCTCGAGGGCTTCCTTCTCGTCGGTGAACGGAATGACTTCGCATACCGGCCCGAACGTCTCCTCATTGAAGACGCGCATTTCCATGTTGACGTGGGTCAGTACGGTCGGCCGGTACAGCCGGCCCTCGTAGGTGCCGCCGGCCAGGAGCGTGGCGCCACGTGCGACCGCATCCTTGACGTGGGCGTCGATCTTCTGGACCTGCTCGTCGCTGATGACGGGCCCGATCGCGGTTGCCGGATCGCTCGGGTCGCCTACCAAGAGCGAGTCCGCCTTGCGGGCCAGCCGGGCGCAGAACTCTTCCGCGATCTCGCGCGCGACGAGGACGCGATCGGTAGACATGCAGATCTCGCCCGAATGGAAGAACGCCCCGAACGCCGCCGTATTGACGGCGAAGTCGATGTCCGCGTCAGAGCAGATGATCATCGGGTTCTTGCCGCCCAGCTCCAGGGTGTACTCCTTGAGATGCGAGGCGGCTCTCTGGGCGACGTGGCGGCCGGTGCCCGTCTCCCCGGTGATCGTGATGAACGAGGTCCTCGGGTCGTCGATCAGAGCATCACCGAGGACGCTGCCGGGGCCGGTAATGACGCTCAGGGCGCCGGGCACGATTCCGGTGTCGTCGAACAATTCGCCGATCTTGAGGCCGATGACCGGGGTCTCGCTGGCGGGCTTGAAAACACAGGTGTTTCCGGTCGCGAGAGCGTAGGCGACCTTGTACATCGACAGTATCAGCGGGAAGTTCCATGGCGATATCGCGACGATCGTCCCGCGCGGCCGGCGCATAGTGAAATTGAGCTTGCCCGGGTCCGTATGGAAGACCTCGCCCATGAGGCGATAGAAATCGGCGGCGGCGGTTTGGAGCAGATCGATCGTCTGCGAGATCTCGAACATAGCCTTGCCGAAGGTGCTGCCGCCCTCCGACGTGAGGACGCCTACGAACTCCATGCGCCGAGCTTCCAGGTTTGCCGCGGCCTTGTTGAGGACTGCCGTCCGCTGGAGCGGAGGAGTGCAGGACCAGGGCTTGCGGGCGGCATACGCCGCCGCCATCAACGGCTCGATGTCCACGACGCCGCCCTTCTGGACGCGCGCGTAGACATCGCCGGTGAAGGGGTTGATGTCGTCGAAAGTCGCGCCCGTGAGCGAGTCGACCCAGCGGCCACCCGAAAGGATCTTGTAGGCCTTGACGTCGGCTCGGGTTTCTGACTGTCGATCCTGTGTCTTCACGGTGTCTCCAATGCGCTGGCCGTTCGCCCGACGGCCGGTTCGATGAGGGTTGGAAAGGTTATGGCCGCAGAACCGGCTTGATCACGCGGCCCGATTCCATTTCCTCCACAGCGTGGTTGATGTCATCGAAGTCGAAGTACTCGATCAGCCTGTCGAACGGGAACCTGCCCGCCACGTACATGTCGAGCAACCTGGGGATGAAGAGGTCAGGGATGGCGTCGCCCTCGATGATGCCGCGGACGGCCCGGCCGTTCATGATCAGGTCCATGTTGAGGGTGACTTCCGTGCTCGGAGCCACCGCGCCGACCAGCCCGCAGACGCCCCGGCGGGGCAGCACGTCAACGGCCTGGCGGAAGACCTTCGGGTTGCCGACGCACTCGAGGCTGAACTCCGGGCCACCCTCGGTCGCGGCAACGACCTCTGCCACGGCGTTGCCGTCGGCCGCGTTCACGGTGTGAGTCGCGCCGAACTCGCGGGCAAGGTCCAGTCGGCCCGGGACTGTGTCTACGGCCACGATCGTGGTGGAGCCCGACGCGGCGGCGGCCATGATCGCGCTCATCCCGACGGTGCCGCAACCGAAGACCGCGATCGACGAACCCGGACCAGCCTTGAGGGAGTTGATTACGGCACCGGCACCGGTCAGCACGCCACAGCCGAGCGGCGCAAGCATCTCCAGCGGCAAGTCCGCGCGCACCTTCACGACACTTCGCTCGCTGGCGAGGGCCAGCTGCGCAAATGACGATTGGGCAAACCAGTGGCCGTGGATGACCTCTGGGCCCTTGTGCAGGGTGGCGCTTCCATCCGGCCGCGACCCGTTGGCCAGGTTGTACGGGAAGAAGAGGTCGCAGAAGACGTACTGGCCGGCCTTGCAGGCGGGGCAGGTGCCGCAGGTGACCCAGCCGAGGACCACGTGGTCGCCCGGCTTCACCTTGGTCACGCCCGAACCGACCTCCTCGACCACGCCCGCACCCTCGTGACCCAGGACTCCGGGCAGCGGGAACGGAATGTACTGGTTCCGGGCGCCCAGGTCGGTGTGACAAATTCCAACCGCTGCGACGCGGACCAGGACCTCATCTGCCCTGGGCTCATCCAGATCGAGCGTTTCGATCCTGAACGGCCCGGAGGCTTCGCGGACGACCGCCGCTTTCGTTTGCATTGCGACACCTATCTGTCTTGATCGAGCATTGCCTCGCTCGCCCATGAACGATCGAGCGGCTGCGGGAGATCCCAGGAGCAACGCCCTTGAATCGGCGCCCGTGGCTGGTCAGTCGTCGAGGGTCTCGTAGTACTGGTCGCCGAGGTCGTTGGGGTTGAAGGCCCGGCGGATCTTGCTCTGGTAACGGAAGACGTTTGGCTGGGGCGATGACAGGTGCATCTGGTCCCGCACTTCCCTGGGAGTCGTGTGCCCGTCCTCGCCGCGCGCGGCCCCGTTCATGTTCTCCATGGGCGGGCCCCACTTCCGTGCCCGCCCATACTCCGTGCAGGCCCTGAAGAACTCGAGCGTGCCCTCGGTGGAGAATTTGTCGTGCGGGTCGAAGCAGGTGAAGTTCTCCCATAGTCCAGTGCCGCCGCCACCCTGGCCGCCGATCGGTCCCATCATCGCGTCGCCGCCCTGGGCTACGATCGCGCCCTTCTTCTCCCACTCTTTCTTGAACTGGCCCGCCTCCTCGGCCCGCTGGGCGCCGAAGTCGATCGGACCGATCAGGCCGAAGGCACCGTCGTAGCCGCCACCAAAGACCAGGTTCAGGTTCTTGTGGCCCAGGCGGATGAGGTAGAGCAGAGCCCAGTCGCGGATGGCCGGCTCGTTCATGGCCTCGACCTTCCAGCCACCGGTTCGGGCCAGGATCTCGTCGAGGACCCTCTCCTGCCACTCCATGTCGCGCGTCGTCATGCCCGCAAGGACGATCTGGAAGTCACGTTCCTGCGTCTGGTTGACGGCCCGAATATCCGGATCCCCGAGAAGTTCCGGCAGATCCTCGAGCGTCTTCTCCGGGTCGGTCAGTAGCTTGACCATCGCGAACTTGAGCTCTCGGCCGAAAAAGTTGAACTGGCGATGGGCAAGGTAGCCGATCCCGGTCTCCCAGATCAGCTGGGCCGCGTCCGCCCATGCCTTCCAGGACGGGAAGGCGAGCGTGTAGGCGTTGAACAGTTCGCCCAGGGGCGAGCGCCAGGCCGGGATGACGCCCTCGACCGGGAGTACCGCCGGACCGGGCCAGGCGAAGAGCTTGATCGAGATCTTAGTGAAGACCCCCATCGCGCCCTTGGCCCCGAAGGCTCCCCGCGCGACGCCTCGCATACTGGGGCCTGGACCCTCGCCGCAGAACCACCCCAGGCCGGCGCCCAGCGAACCGGTCCGCAGGATCTCGCCGGTCGGCTGGACCCACTCCATCGCGAGCATGTTGTCGTGGTGGAACCCGCCGTACATGTTGCTCGGCCCAGAACCGAAGTACGACGTGGCGCCGGCCAGCTGCGAGCCGCTGCAGCCGATGCCCGGGATATGCGTGTTCAGCCCCACTTTCATGGCCTCGGCCTGGAGCGTGGCCCCGATGACGCCCGGCTCGATGACCGCGTACATGTTCTTCTCGTCGATCTCGAGGATGCGATCCATCCGGCGCATGTCCAGCTGGAGCGTGTCATCCTCCGACGGGTAGCCCTGGGCCGACCAGAACGTAGTGGAGGCCTTGTACTTGACCTTGTACTTGTTGCACAGCCGCACGATGGCCTGGACCTCGGCCGTGCTGCCCGGCAGCACCACGGCGCAGCCCCGGGGGGTGAACGTGTCGAAGAACGGGCCGAGGTGGATGGCGGTGTGGCCGAGGTTGTAGCGGTACGTGTCCAGCACGGCCGGATCGCGGGTGATGTTCCGGCGGCCGACGATGTCCTCGAGCGCCGTGAAGAACTCGTTCGGGACGGTCATCTTGCGGCCCCTTCTACTCGACCGCTCGGGCGACGAGCGACATGATGTCGATTACCGGCAGCCCCGGGCCGCCGTCGGCGGCAGCGTCCATGAAGTTGCGCTCGCACCAGCCGCAGGCGCTGACGAGCGCTTCGGCCCCTGTGGCCTTTGCCTCCTCCAGCCGCTCGGCGGCGGTCCAGAGCGAGTACTCGGGGTATGCCTCCCTCGCTCCGCCGCCTGCGCCACAGCACCAGCTGTACTCGCGGATCCGCTCCATCTCGACCAGTTCAACGCCGGGTATGGCCCGCAGCAGGTCGCGCGGCTCGTCGTAGTGGCCCTTCGCGCCGTTGTAGCGCGGCTTCTTGGAGTCGTGAACGACGATCTGGTTGAGGATCTTGGTGTACGCCCCTTGCCACGGCTCATAAGGCTCGCCCTGGCGGCCCAGGTGGCAGGGGTCGTGGTAAGTGACCGTCATGGGAACCCTGTTCTTGAGCTCAAGCTTGCCCTCGGCCACGAGGCGGCCGACCATCTCGACGATGTGGACCACCTCGAAGTTCGCGCCACGCTCCCCGTAGAGGCGGCTCAGGGCGTGGTAGCAGTCCGAGCACGGCGTCACGATCGTGGTGACCCCGGCCTTCTCCCAGGCCTTGATGTTCGCGTCGGCCATCCGGTCGAACTCGTCGCGGAAGCCCGACGAGTACCAGCGGCCGCCGCAGCACATCTCGCGTGGCCCCAGGATGCCGACGTCCACGCCGGCCCTCAGGAGGATCTCGAGGGCCGACCTAGCCGAGCCCTGGAGTTCCGCGTCGTAGCTGAACTTACAGCCGGCAAAGAAGAGCACCTCGCTCCGCTCGGCACGAGGCGCTTGACGTCGACGCCATCCGCCCATGCGCCGCGTTCGACCCTCGGCAGGCCCATCGGGTTGCCGGTCCGGCTGACGTTCTCGAGGACCATGGTGTGCTCGTCGCGAACGTGGCCGGTCTCGACCATGTGGAACTTGAGCTCTCGGACCATCTCGAGCGGCTCGAGGTTGTAGCGGCAGACCTTGCAGCTGACGTCGCACGAGCCGCAGGCCAGGCAGCTGTAGGCGACCTCCTCGACCTCCGGCGTGATCTCGCTGGCCTCGTGCAGGAGTGAGCGTGTGACGGCGTAGCGGCCGCGGGCCGAGTAGCTGTTGAAGTTGAAGTAGGCGATGGAGGGGCAGTTCTTGGCGAACCGCCAGCTCTTCACCTGGTCGTAGGGGATCCACTTGCATCCGGAGCACTGGCTGCACCAGTCAACCTCGGCCGCGAAATCCGTCAACGCCATGGCGGCGCCTCCTTTCAGGTGGTGCAGGCTAGAAGCAGAGCTTGCCGGGGTTCATGACGTTGTTGGGATCGAATATCGCCTTGACTTTCCGCGTCGCGGCCGTCGTCTCGGCATCCGCGTTGAACACCAACGGGGACCACATGCCGTAAGGGCGGGAGAAGTAGGCGCCCGCCCGGAAGAGGGCGCGGCTGCCTTCATCGAAGAGCTCTCCGACGCGCCGCGCCTGAACGGCGTCCGCCGCGTCAAACGGCAGGACGAACTCGCAGTGCGTGTCGGCGCCCATGTGCACTGGCTGGATGTAGACCCCGATCCCATCGGAGGGGTATCCCAGCTCGGCGCTCACGGACCGCATCGTCGCCACGAAGCCGGGGGTCCTGTCCAGCGGCGTCATGAAGAAGAGGTCTTTCGAGTCGGCCGCCTTGTTCTCGCGCCAGTATGGTTCGCCGGCCGGGTTCTGCAGCAGCTCGAGCATCCGCGAGCCCGAGCAGCCCGAGCCCGGCAGCGCGTGAGCGATCCGCAGCCCGTGGGCCTGGACGATGTCGGCTATGTCGGCTTCGCGCGCCGCGACCTTCTCGGCTCCCAGGATCGAGCCGCCCCCGATCCCGACGACGAGGCACCAGCGCGGTAGTTCGGCCGCCAGACGGGCCCGCTCAGAGGGTTCGCGGGCCAGGATGTGGGCCAGCGTGACGGCGTTGGCAAGGAATGTCTCGTCGCCGAAACGGACCCTGAGCAACCTGTAGGCGCATTCGATCAGTTCGCCCAGCTCCGCCGCCGGAATGAAAAGGAGCTTCTGCTCTGCCGAGCTCGGTTCCACTTTCACCGAGGCCCAGGTGGCGATGCCCATGCCCCCCTGGGCTCCCGACATGAGGCGGAAGAAGTCGACCTGGGCCGGGCCGCCGCCGACCATTGGGATTACTCCCGTGTCCCAGTCCTCGTCCCTGTCCGTGGTGGTCTGACTGCCGGAGACCAGGCGATCGCCGTTTCCCCAGACGATTTCGAGGCTGCGGAGCGGCTCCATCATGTTCCAATGCCAGCGCGGGACCAGCGTCGGCTCGCGCTCGAGCAGGCTGGCCAGGACTGACTTGTTGCGGCGCGGCAGCAAGGGCAGGGCGATGCGCAGGCCCGCCTCGCGCAAAGCCGGGACCAGCTGGCCGAAGGTGACCCCGGGCTCGATCAAGACCAGTCGCTGGCGCCGGTCGATGCGGGGGATCCTGGTCATCCCGGCGAGGTCGACTTGGACCGCTCCGGGTACCGACGGGATGCTGCCGCCATGAAGGTGCGGTGCACCGGAGCTGACGGGCACGAGCGGAGTCCGGGTCTGGTTGGCCCAGGCCACGATATCCTGGACCTGGCGGGTCTCGGTGGGCCGAACGATGAGCCGCGGCTCGAAGGCAATCCCGGCCCCCATACGGGCCGAGGCCCGAGCCGGGCCCGATACCTCAGATACCGCGGAATCTCCGACAATCTCCGTCAGCCGATCGAGTGTCTCGCTGTGCATCACACCAGTTGCTCCAGACCGCGGTTGATTTCATGGCTCGCCGTGCGGCGGGCGGGATCGGCCGGTTCGGCCGGCCCCGCGTCCGCGGCGACCGGTCAGCGTTGGATACGTGCCGAGCCTCCGGAGGCCAGGGCCTTGACCTGGGCCAGGCTCGCCATGGTTGTGTCTCCCGGGAAGGTGGTGAGGAGGGCGCCGTGCGCCCAGCCCAGGCGGACCGCCTCGTCGAGCGGCGCGCCGGTGAGAAGGCCGTAGAAGAGGCCGGAGGCGAACCCGTCGCCGCCGCCGACGCGATCGACCACATCGAGGTCCATAGCAGGCGCCTGGTAGGTCACCCCGTCGGCCCAGACGACCGCGCTCCAGCGATGGCGGCTGGCCGAGCTGACCTCTCTGAGCGTGGTAGCCACGAGCTTGACGTTGGGGAAGCGAGAGACGACCTTCTCGATCACTTCGACGAAGGCGCCCGCGTCTAGAGCAGACGACTTCTCGCCCTCGGGCCCGGAGATCCCCAGGGAGAGCTGCATGTCCTCCTCGTTGCCGACCAGGACGTCCACGTTTCGCACGAGTTCGGAGGTGACCGCCCGGGCCCGGGCGTTGCCGCCGCGAGCCGCCCAGAGCTTGGCCCGGTAGTTGAGGTCGAAGCTGACGATGGCGCCGCCGGCGCGGGCCGCCGCCATGGCCTCGAAGAGCACGTCGGGAGTGGTGTCGGAGAGGGCCGCGAACAGGCCGCCGGAGTGGAACCAGCGGACGCCGCGCCCGAAGATCCCGGTCCAGTCGAAGTCGCCCGCCGCCAGCAAGGCGGCGGCCTCGTTGGCCCGGTTGTAGAAGACGACCGGAGCGCGGACGCCCACGCCGCGGTCCGAGTAGACCGTGGCGATGTTGGGGCCGCCCACGCCGTCGTGCTCGTACCTCTTGTAGAAGGGAGTGACGCCCATGGCCTTGACCCGCTCGGCGACCAGTTCGCCCACCGGGTAGTCGACCATGGCCGAGGCGACCGCGGTCCGCAGGCCAAAGCAATCGGAGAGGTTGGCCGCGACGTTGAACTCGGCCCCGCTCACGTGGATCGCGGCGTGCGTGGCCTTGCGAAACGGGATGAGCTCGGTGTCCAGGCGGATGACCAGGCCGCCGAGGGACAGAAAGTCGAACTCGCCAGTCGGGCTGATGGGCAGGGGGCCGCTCACTTGCCACCGTCCTTGGCGGGCTTGGGCAGCTCGACGTGGCCGCCGAAGCCCCAGCGCATGGCCGATAGGACCTTGCTGCCGAAGTCGGCCTCGCCCCGGCTGGTGAAGCGGCTGTAGAGGGCGGTGGTCAGGACCGGCGCCGGGACGGTGGATTCGATTGCGGCGATGCTCGTCCAGCGGCCTTCGCCGGAGTCGGCGACCACGCCGCCGAACTCCTCGAGCGCGGGGCTGTTCACGAACGCCTGCGCGGTCAGGTCCAGCAGCCAGGAGGCCACGACGCTGCCCCGGCGCCACAGCTCGGTGACGGCGGCCAGATCGAAGTCGTACTGGTAGTGCTCGGGATTGCGCAGAGGGCTGGTCTCGGCGTTGACCTCGCGGCCCGGCCCGGCCGGCGTTGGCGTGGTGGAGGATGTTGATGCCCTCCGCGTAGCTGGCCATGATCCCGTACTCGATGCCGTTGTGGACCATCTTGACGAAGTGGCCGGCCCCGGCGGGGCCGCAGTGGAGGTAGCCCTCCTCGGCCGTCGCGGGCGTGCCGGTCCGGCCGGGCGTCCGCGAGGTCGATCCCACGCCGGGAGCAAGGGCCCGGAAGATCGGATCGAGGTACTCGACCGCGTCGGCCGGTCCGCCGAACATCAGGCAGTAGCCGCGCTCGAGGCCCCAGGTGCCGCCGCTGGTGCCGCAGTCCAGATATCGGATGCCCGCCGGCTCGAGTTCCTTTGAGCGGCGGATGTCGTCCTGGTAATAGGAGTTGCCGCCGTCGATGACGATGTCGCCGCGCTCGAGGTGCGGCACGATCTGGGCCAGGGTGTCGTCCACCGAGGCGGCCGGAACCATCAGCCACAGGACGCGCGGCTTCGAGAGCTTGCCTACGAGCTCGGCCAGCGAGTGGGCTCCGCCGGAGATGGAACCATCGCCGACCATGCCGTCGACCGTCGCCGCGGTGCGGGCATAGCCGATAACCGTGAGGCCGTTGCGCAGCCAGCGCCGGCTCATGTTCGCGCCCATGCGCCCGAGTCCGACCAGACCGATTTCCATGATTGCCTCTCTCCTATGGCGTTTGCGCCGTGGCCGGCCGGATGGGAGTGAGCGGGGGCCTGCCGGCCAGCACGGCCTCCACGTTCTCGACGGCCTTCGCGACCAGCGCCACCCGAGCGTCCTCCGAAGCCGAGCCGATGTGCGGCTGCACGACGCAGTTCGGGAGGCTCAGGAGCGGGTCGTCTCTGTCTGAGTTCGGTTCGACCTGCTGGACGTCCAACCCGGCGGACCCGATCCAACCTTCCTTGAGCGCCCGCACCAGGGCGGCCTGGTCCACAACGCCGCCGCGCGCGGTGTTGACAAAGGTCGCGCTGGGCTTCATTGAACGGAACTCGGCCTCGCCTAGCAGGCCCCGGGTACCGGGCATCAGCGGCGTGTGCACGCTCACGATGTCACTGGTCTTCAGAAGCTCGTCGAGCGGCGTGAAGGCGGCATTGCCGTCGTCGTTGCGGTACGGGTCGAAGTAGAGGACCTTCATGTCGAACCCGATCGCCCGTCGGGCCACGGCGCGGCCGATGCCGCCGTAGCCGATGAGGCCCAGCGTCGCGCCGTGGACGTCACGGCCCACCATGATCCGCAGGCTGTTCTCGGCCCACAGGCCGGCCCGCACGAAGCGGTCACCCTCGACCAGCCGCCGGCGCGCGGCGATGATCAGGCCCATGGTGAAGTCGGCCACGGCCTCGTTCAGGACACCCGGCGTGTTGGTCACCGCGATCCCGCGCCGTTCGGCTGCTGCCAGGTCCACCGAGTCGTAGCCGACGCTGGCGAGGGCCACCAGCCGCAGGTCGGGCAGGCGGGCGAGCAGGTCGTCGCCGATCCGATCCGTGGCCAGGCAGAGGAGCGCGGTCGCGCCCCGGGAGAGGACGGCTATCTCGTCGGTCGTCGGCTGCACCGCGGCGTTCGGCCAGACGCGCACATCGGCAATGGGCGACAGGCGCGCGGCCGGCTCGCCGTAAAGGTCCGGCCGGGTGATCGCAACGATCGGGAGGCCGCTTCTTGCCCGACTCGGCGAGTTGCTCTGGCCGCCTGGCGTCATGTTCCTTCTCCTTTGCAGCTGAGACACACCCGCGCAACGTACCGGTGCCCAGCGTCAGTCGGGGGCGAAGCGAAGCTGGACCTTCATGGCCTTCCGCCGGTCGGACGCGAGCGCGAAAGCCTCGGCGGCCTGGTCGAGGGTGTAGATCCCGGACATGAGCGGGGTTACGTCGAGGCCCGCGGCGATGGCATCGACCGCTTCGGCGTACTCGTGGGTGTAGCGGTAGGAGCCAACCACCTCGATCTCCCGGCTCACCACCAGGAAGAGCGGCGTGGGGTTCGGGGCGGCCGGCATGCCCACCAGGACGACCTTCCCGCCGCGCTTGACGCTATTGAGGCAACTTGCCACACCGGCTGCCGCGCCCGACATCTCGATCGCAAAATCGACCTCGGGCAGGGGGCCCGGGTTGTCCTTCACGTTGATTGTGTCCGTCGCGCCGAGATTCCTGGCGACGGCGAGCGTTTCGTCGACGATGTCGGTGACGATGATCCGGGCGGCGCCGGCATGGACGGCGGCGAGGATGGCCGCGGCGCCGATCGGGCCCGCGCCGGTGATCAGAACGTCGCGCCCGCCGATGTCGCCAGCCCGATGGGCGGCGTGAATGCCGACCGCCAGGGGCTCTGCGAAGACTGCCAGCTCAAACGAGAGGTGGTCCGGGATGGGCACGATCTGGGCGGCCGAGACGACGAGCTTCTCGGAGAAGCCGCCCTGGACGTGCGGGAAGCGCCCTGCCGAACCGAGAAACAGCACGTCGGTACAGATGTTGGCCCGGCCGCTGCGGCAGTGCTCGCAGACGCCGCAAGGGCGGGCGGGGTGCACCGCGACGCGATCACCCTCGCGGAGCCCGCTCACGCCGGCCCCAATACGGGCCACCCGGCCCACAACCTCGTGGCCCAGAGTCATCGGCTCGCGCAGCTTGAAGTCGCCCACTCCGCCGTCGTGGAAGTAGTGCAGGTCGGAGCCGCAGATGCCGCCGACCGAGATCGCGACCTCGACTTCGCCGCGCCCCGGAGCAGGCTCCGCCCGCTCGTCGATGCGGAGGTCGTGAACGCCGTGGATGACCAGTGCGCGCATTCGATTTCTCCTAGACCGCGGCGAGCATGCCCCCGTCGACGTACAAGACCTGGCCGTTGACGAAGCTGGAGGCTTCCGACGATAGGAAGATCGCGGCTCCCACGAGCTCCTGCACGTCGCCCCAGCGGTGGGCCGGGGTGCGGTTCTTGAGCCAGGCGTCGAACGCGGGGTCGTCTGCGAGTGGCTGCGTCATCGGGGTGATGAAGTAGCCGGGCCCGATGCCGTTGGACTGGATGCCGTACTTCGCCCAGTCGGTGCACATGCCCTTGATCAGGTTCTTGACCGCTCCCTTGGTGGCCGTGTACGGCGCGATCGACGGCCGGGCCAGCTCGCTCTGTATCGAGCAGATGCTGATGATCTTGCCGTGGCCGCGCGGGATCATCCGGCGCGCAACGGCCTGGCTGACCACGAAGACCCCCGTCACATTGACGGCGATCAGTTTGTTCCACGACTCGATCGGGAACTCCTCCAGGGGAGCCCGGATCTGCAGGCCGGCATTGTTGACCAGGATCTCGATCGGCCCGACCTCCGCCTCGACCCTGGCGACCGCGGCGGCGACCTGCTCGGGGTTGGTCACGTCGAACGGGGACCCGTGGGCGTCCAAACCTTCGGCGCGGCAATCCGCCACGGCCTTATCGAGGCGATCCTCGACCACGTCGTTGAGGACGATCGTGGCCCCGGCCGAAGCGAGCCCGCGAGCCAGGCTCAGCCCGATGCCCTGGCCGGAACCGGTTATGAGCGCGACTCGACCACTGAGATTGAACAGGTCCAGGCTCATCGATCTGCCTCCAGCGCCGGTTTGTTGGCGGACCGATCACCGACCGGAGCTTTCGGTCCCATCACAGTAACGATCGCGGAATGATCCAGGTCGCCTCCACCGGCGTCCACGAGAGCCCGGATATATCCGGCGGCGGCTTCGAAGACCGGGATCCGCACGCCAGTCGACTGAGACAGTTGCGCGAGCGACGCCGCGTCCTTGAGATTGAACCTGGCCTTCCCGCCGGGTACGAAGTCGCGCCGCAACATCCGGCCGCCCTGGCCCTCGAGGATGGGGCTCGCGGCATACCCGCCCATGAGCGCCTCCCGCGCGGCCGAGGGGTCCACGCCGGCCGCCTCCGCCATGGTCAGCGCCTCGGCCACGGCGCCGAGCGTGGCCACGACGACCAGCTGGTTACAGGCCTTGACCACCTGGCCGGAGCCGACCGGGCCACAGTGGACGACGGTGGATCCAAGTGCGTCCAGCACCTCTCGGGCGCGCTCGGCATCGGCCTGGGTGCCGCCGATCATGATGCCGAGCCGGCCGGCCTCCGCGCCCCCCGGCCCGCCCGTCACGGGCGCATCGAGGAAGGCGATGCCCAGCCGCGCCAGGTCGGCCGACAGGGCGCGAGCTTCATCCGGCGACGTGGTGGAGGTATCCACGATGAGCGACCCGGCCTCGGCCACAGAGGCGAGCCCGCCTTCACCAAAGACGACGGCGCGGACCGCGGCAGCGTCCGGTAGCGACGTGATCACGATCCGGGCGGCGGCAGCGACGGCCGCCGGGCTTGCCGCAGGCTCGATCCCGGCTCGGGTCGCCGCCTCGGTCGCGGCCGCGACGATGTCCCAGGCCACGACCCGCCATCCGGTTTCGCGCAGCCTGCGGGCCATGGCGCCACCCATCTGACCCAGCCCGATGACCCCGACTGCTTCAGTCGAGCCGGCCATTGCTCGTTCCTAGATCGCCCGACCCGGGCCGATATGCCATCGCGATCACAGACGCCGTAACCGGGAGTCGCCGTCCTCCGGCCGCCACGAGCACCTCACGAGAGGCTGTGACCCGTCTCATAGCCTGTCTTCGGCCCTGGTTCGGACGAATCCGGCGGGAAATCCGTCCACGTGGTTGCCCACGATCGTGTACTGCCTGGGCCGGCCGGTGAATTTCGACTCGAGCTCCATGTAGCTCTGCGGGTCGAACAGCGGCGTGGCGCTTGCGCCGGGTATGCCGGTTGCGCCCAGCTTGTCGCAGGTGTAGACGCAACCCTGCTCGGCGAAATTGCGCAGCCCGTGCTCGAGCATTCCATCCATCGCCGCTTTGAGTAGATAGTGCATGGTCATGAAATTGAATCCGAGCGGGTAGATCTCCTGGACCGTTACTTCGGGTACTCCGTTCTTGCCGGCAACGTCCGGATACATCTTCCAGCCGGGGACCTTGCCCGCTACGTAGGTGGCGTCCTGGAGGTTACTCAGCTTGACCATGGTGGTCATGTCGGCGCCCAGTTCGACGGCCGTTCGCAATCGCTCGCAACCCTCGTCCATCTCGGTCCCCGGATTTGCGTTCGAGCGGGCTATGAGAAGGCAGTTGGTGCCGGCCAGGGCGGCCACTGCCGCCCGAACCTTGTCGTAGTAATCCTCGCGACCTATCAGGTCGGTGGTCTGCTCCATGTGGCTCGAGTCCTCGAGCTGGACGGCCTGCGCGCCGGCCGCGGCCAGGCGTCTGCAGGTGCGGTAGACGGCAAGAGGGCCGCCGTAGCCGTTCTCGATGTCCACAGCGAGCGCCAGTGGAGACGTCTCGCTGATCCGACTGACCATCCACTCGAGGTCGGTGAGGGTCGTGAAGCCGTAGTCCACGACGCCATTCATCGCGATCGACAACTCGCCGCCGCTGAGCATGGCCGCCTTGAACCCGACGAGTTCGGCGGCCCGCGACGATGCGCAGTCGTATACGCAGGGCGCAACGACCGTAGCGCGCGCTTCCTGCAGAAGTTGTCTCAGCATCACCCTTGCCAATTCCGGCCTCCTGGAGTTCTTCCGTCGCCGCAGCCCGGCCGCGTTTCCCACTCGCTCTTCTTGCTCGTCCTCTTTGGAGAGAAGCCGAGATCGCACGTTCCGGCCCAGCCCTGAGCCCTCGCGCAGGCCGTCGTACGCCTCGATGAGAAGCACGGCGCCTGCCATCGAGCCCCACGACCCTGGCATCTCGCTGCCCGGATGCGGCCGCATAGACCTGGCGGGCGGCGCAACCTCTCGGCAGCGCGATAACGGTATCGGCCGACCGCCTTGATGTCAACTTGATTGTTGATTGTTTTGTCGCAAATGGTAGACTCGCACCATGTCTCATCAGGAGGTAGGCTAAGTCTGGCCATGACCCGCTTCGACTTGTCTGCAGATGGGCGCGATACGGGCGTTGTCTCGATCTCGGGATCGGTCGGCGGCGTGCCGGACGCTCGATCGCCAGCTTCGGGGAGCGCGGTTCGGACCGCCCCGAGTCGACGCGCACGGACCGGTGCCGTCCTCCCGGCGTTCCTCACCGAGGTCCGCCGCGACCTCTCGGAGGGGGTCTACAGCCCGCGGGAAAGACTCGTAGAAGCAGACCTGGTCGCGCGCTACGGAACCACCAGGGCGGCCGTCCGCGAGGCGCTGATCCAGCTCGCGTCTGAGGGCCTCGTGGAACGGACGCCCAACCGCGGGGCGCACGTACGGGGCATGACCATCGATGAGGCAATCGAAATCGCCGAGGTGCGTCGACTGCTCGAGTGCATGTGCGCGGCGAGGGCGGCGGAGCGAGCCACGCCAGCCGAAGCGCGGCAATTCCAGAGCATCGCCAAAGCGCTCCACGAGGCCGCGGAGCAAGACCACGTGAACGAATACCTGTCGATCAATGCGCGCTTCCATGCCGCCATCCACGCCATGGCACGTCATTCGACCGCTCAGCAAATCCTCGAAAACTTCCAGCACCGCCCCATCGATCGCTTCTTCCCCCAGCCGTTTAGGCCTACGCCGCCGGCCGCTTCCGTCAGCGAGCACGAGCGAATCGCCGCGGCCATTATCGCGGGCGACACTGCGGCGGCGGAATTGGCCATGTACGACCATCTCACCAGCCTGATCGACAGCCTCAAGCGATACGGACGGCCGTCCAAGTCGCGCTGACGCGAGCCAAGGGCAGCCCGAGCCGTGGTCGATCCTCTGATTGTCGGCATTATTATCGACAACTCTGCCGATGTGCTGGTACAGTTCCGCTGTCCCGTGTGGGCCTGCTCGATTCCGGCGGGATCGAGACCAACGGATTCCAACCCATCCGTGATTCGCGACGGCAAGAGGTACTCGGCATGACAGATGACAAGGGATCGCACCTGCGGACGCTGCTGGCCAAGGGCCAGGTCTTCGCTCCGTGCATCTGGGATTGCTTCTCGGCCACAGCTGCGGAACTGGCTGGTTTCGAGGCCATGCTCCTAAGCGGGGGCGCCCTCGGCCGGAGCATGGATGGCGTTCCGGACATTGCACTGATGAACGCGGAAGAGCTGATCTGGGCCACGGAGCGGATCGCCGACTTCTCGCCATTGCCGCTCATAGTCGACGCCGACGACGGCTATGGCGAATCGGCTTTGACCGCGTACCGCACGGTCCGACGACTGGCAAAGGCCGGGGCAGCGGCTCTCACATTGGACGACACCACAGGCGTCCGAGGTTACGCGCGATGGGGTCAAGCGTTTCGCGATGCCGTGGGGGCCGGCGCCACGAATTGGCCGATTTCGCATCCCACCGTATCCCGGGACGCCTGGCTGGCGAAAGTGCGGGCGGGGCTGGACGCCTGCGCGGGAACGAACTGCCTGCTGATCGCCCGCACCGAATCCAAGCTCGAGCTCGGACTGGACGAGGCGATCGAGCGGTGTGTTCGGGCGCTCGAGCTTGGCGCCGAGATGACCCTGATCATCGGTCTCAAGAACATCGACGAATGTCGCACGGTGGCGGCTCACGTGCCGGGCTGGAAGATGTACCCGGACGTTGCGTCGGTCAAGGGCGTCCCGGATGTGAAGCTTGACGACGTCGACGCTCTCGGGTTCAACCTGGTGACCATGCACTACCTGGAGAAAGCCTCGATGTACGGGATGCTGGACTTCAGCAAGCATGTCTTCGCCGACCGAACCACGGTCTACGCCGACGAACACGATATGGGCGGCATCTCGCTCGAGATGCAGCAGCTCGCCCTGCACGACGACCGCAAGTGGCTTGAGATCGAGAACTCCTGGACGGGGCGGATCGCGCCCGACCGTGACGGGCGGACGGCGTAGGCGTGGCCCGTCGATTGGTTGAGGCAGGCGCGGAAAGCAGGCCGCGGCCGTGACTGCCGGGCGAGCCGGACCACGCTTTCCTGCTGGCGCCCTGTTGGTCGTCTACGGAGTCGGTTTCCTCGTTCCGGGACGCAGCCGCAGGATGCCAGCGGGCGGCCACGCCGCGTTCGAGATCACGACACGCTCCCCGAGCGCCCCATCGCCTCTCGCAAGCGGGGCCCGCAACGAGGCCGAGGGGCGACGCGCCCTGGGCGCCGGTGTTGCGATCTACGCCGCAACGGAGACCCCGCGATGACGCCAGCCATCACGACCACGATACCGTCAGACCTCGACATCGCCCGAGCCGTGAGGCCTCGCCCGATCATCGAGGTCGCCGAGGACCTCGGCATCCGCGACGACGACCTGGAGCTGTACGGTCCGGTCAAGGCCAAGGTGAGCCTTGGGGCCATCGAGCGTCTTGAGCGGGCCAACCCGCGTGGCAAGTACGTCCTGGTTACGGCCATCACGCCGACGCCGCTCGGCGAGGGCAAGTCGACCACGACGATCGGCCTCGTCCAGGGCCTCAACCTGATCGGCCACTCGGCCGCAGCGGCCATTCGCCAACCATCACTCGGCCCGGTATTTGGGATCAAGGGCGGCGCCGCTGGCGGCGGCTACTCCCAGGTCATCCCGATGGAGGACTTCAACCTGCACCTGACCGGCGACGTCCACGCCATCGGCGCCGCCCACAACCTGGCCGCGGCCTTCGTCGACAATCACCTCCACCATGGCAATTCGCTCGGAATCGACCCGCTCAACATCCTGTGGCCGCACGTCGTCGATATCAGCGACCGGTCGCTCCGGCAGGCCGTCATAGGCCTCGGCGGCCGGGAAAACGGCAGGCCGCGCGAGACCGAGTGGCAGATCACCGTGGCCAGCGAGGTCATGGCAATTCTCGCGCTCGCGACCGACCTGGCCGATCTGCGCTCCCGCCTCGGGCGTACCGTGCTGGCCATGAGCCGGGAGGGCACGCCCGTGACCGCCGAGGATCTCGGCGTGGCCGGCTCGATGGCGGTCCTGCTCAAGGACGCCCTCAAGCCCAACCTGCTCCAAACACTCGAGGGCGGGCCTGCGTTCGTCCATTGCGGTCCCTTCGCGAACATCGCCCACGGCAACAGCTCGATCCTGGCCGACCGCCTGGCCCTGGCCACCAGCGACATCGTCTGCACCGAGGGCGGCTTCGGCGCCGATATGGGCGCCGAGAAGTTCTTCGACATCAAGTGCCGCGCGTCCGGCCTGCGACCCGATGCCGCTGTCGTGGTCGCGACGATCCGTGCTCTCAAGATGCACGGCGGCGTCGGGCGGATCGTGGCCGGCAAGCCGCTCGACCCCGCACTTCTCGAGAACAACCCGGAGGCCGTACGGCGCGGCGCCGCGAACCTTGCCGCCCAGATCGAGGTCGTCCGCCGCTACAACGTGCCGGTCGTGGTCTGCATCAACAACTTCCCGACCGATACCGACGCCGAGGTCGAGGCGGTTCGGGAAGTGGCCCTCGAAGCGGGCGCGCGCGACGCGGTCGTCTCGACGCACTGGGCCCAGGGTGGTGCGGGAGCCAGGGAGCTGGCCGCCGCCGTCTGGGAAGCGGCCGAGGAGGGAGCGCCGAACTTCGCCCTCCTATACCCGGACGACCTGCCCCTGCGTGAGAAGATCGAGGCGGTCGCCGTTCGGATATACGGTGCGGAGGGCGTCGACGAATTCCCGGCCGCGAGCAGGGCCCTGGCCACGTACGAGGGTCTTGGCTTTGGCAACCTGCCGATCTGCATGGCCAAGACCCAGTACAGCCTCTCGCATGACCCGGCCCTCAAGGGCCGCCCTCGTGGCTTTCGCATACCCATCAGGGAGGTCCAGCTCCGCGCCGGAGCCGGCTTCATAACTCCCCTGGCCGGAGATATGCGCACCATGCCGGGCCTGCCTTCCCATCCGGCCGGCGAGAAGATCGATATCGACGCCGATGGCAACATCCAGGGACTCTTCTGATGACGTCGAGTTACTTGACCTCCGCCGGCCTGGCGGGCCCTCGAACGAGCGGACCATGCCTCGCTGGACCGGATCGCAACCGACCCGGCGCTGGCCATCACGGCGTCCGTAATCTTCTGATGGTGGCCCCTGCTCGGATGCCAACCTGGGCGGCTATAACCAATCTGAGACCGACGACGATGAGAGATATCGGAGGCCGAGCCTCGCCCGAGGCGGCGATGTACCCGGTGGCCCGGCTTCGACGTGGGTCGCGGTCGAATAGGTACACACAGTTGTGGGAGGACGGTTCGTGGGCGACCAATTGGTGGAAGCGATCGTCGAGATGCGCGACGACGAGGCGTTGGCGATCGCGCGAAGCCTGATCGAGGGCGGCGCGAGCCCACTCGATATCCTGGCCGCCTGCCGCGACGCCATGGCTGAGGTCGGACGCCGGTTCGAAGTCGGCGAGTACTTCGTGCCCGAGCTGATCCTTGCGGGCGAGATGCTGCGCTCGATCTCCGAGCTCGTGAAGCCACTGATGGCGGACGGCCCGGCCCAGGCCAGGCGGGCGCGGATCGTCCTCGGTACCGTGGCGGGCGACATCCACGATATCGGCAAGGACATCGTCTACTTCATGCTCGACGTCAACGGCTTCGAAGTATTCGACCTCGGCGTGGATGTGCCCGTCGCGACATTCGTGGAAAAGGTGCGCGAACTGCGACCCCAGATCGTCGCCCTCTCAGGCTTCCTGACCCTGGCCTACGATTCCATGCGTGACACCGTCAAGGCGCTCGAGGAGGCCGGCCTGCGCTCCGAAGTCAAGATCATGATCGGCGGAGGCGTGGTCGACGAGCAGGTCCGCAGCTTCACCGGGGCCGACGCCTACGGCCTCGACGCCATGGCGGCAGTCAACCTGGCTCGCGGCTGGAGCGAGGCAGCCTGACGATGCAGACCGTGAACGTCGCCGACCTGGACAAGGGCAAGACGCCGGGGCAGCTCTACTCCGAGCGCCGGAAGCGGCTCGTGGACGCCTATGGGTTGCGGCAGCCGGACCGCATCCCGATCCGCCTCTCGGTCGGGTTCTTCCCGCCCGAGATGTCAGGGATCACCCACCAGCAGTTCGTCGAGGACGCGCCGGCGGCCCAGAAGGCCGTGGAGAAGGTCGCAGTCCGCTACCAGCCGGACCTTTTCGCGACCTGGTTCGACACGCCGGCACCAAGCCGGATCCTGGGTGACAGGATGACCCGGTGGCCGGGCCGTGGACTGGGCCCGGACGGCTCGTTCCAGTTCGATGAGCACGAATTCATGACGGCCGAGGATTATCCGGCCTTCATCGCCGACCCCGCGGACTGGTCGGTTCGGACGTATCTACCACGCGCCTACTCATTCCTCGAGGGGCTGGCCAGCCTGCCGCACCTCGGGATGTGGTCCTTCGGCTGGTACAACATGGGCAGCCTGCGGACCTTCGCCAATCCGGCGGTCGCCGAGTCCCTGCGCAAGATCGCCGAGGCCGTCGACGCGTCGCTGGCCTGGGCCGAGGCGGCCCGGGCCATGACCGACCGCCTGGCCGAGCTTGGCTTCCCGCCCGACCTGCCCGGCGTGCTGCTGGAGGCCCCGTTCAACTACATGTCGGACACGCTGCGCGGCATGCGCGGCATCATGCTCGACCTGCGGCGCCGGCCCGAGGAGCTGCTGGCCGCCCAGGTCCAGGCCGCCCGCATCCAGCTGTCCTTCGCCCGCCAGGCCAACCTCGGCAAGGGCGCGGTCCTGGCCTCGATCCCGCTCCACCGAGGCTCCGACGGCTTCATGTCGCTCGCCCAGTTCGAGAGGTTCTACTGGCCCCAGCTGCGTGACTTCATGCTCGAGCTGATAGACATGGGGATCACGCCGCGGCCCTACTACGAGGGCGTCTGGGACCAGCGCCTGGAGTACCTGGCGCAGCTGCCGAAGGGCAGGACCATCGGCCAGTTCCAGAGCAGCGACATCTTCAAGGTCAAGGAGATCGTCGGCGACACCATGTGCATCATGGGCGGTCTGCCGGTCTCGATACTCAAAGACGGCGATCCGAGCCGGATCCGCGAGATCACGCACGAGCTGTGCGAGCGCGTCGGCAAGGGCGGCGGCTTCGTGATGGCGACTTCAATCGGCGAGCTGGAGGGCTGCGATCCCGACCTGATCCAGGTCTGGGTCGATGCCACGAAGGAGTTCGGCGTCTACTGAGATCCAGCCGGCCGGCACGAGCCGGCCGAGACAACCTCAGCGGCATCGAGAGCGACGCCATCGCCCGGATGGACGCCGCCACGTTCCAGGGAGATACGAGCTTGTCCGAGTCAGCACCAGCATCCCAAATCGCAGCCGACGCGAAACCACGCCTGCGCGACCTGCTGGCCGAATCGGACGGATCCGTCGTAGTGGCCGAGCTGGTGCCCTGGGCCGGCGCGCTCGAGGATCCCGCCGGAGAACGCGCGCGCCGCCTCGCAGGCGAGCTCGAGGCCGACTCCCGGATCAGCGCCATGAGCATTACCGACAATGCCGGTGGTCACGCACGCCTGAGCCCCGAGGTCCTGGCGGGGGAGCTGGTGGCGCGCGGCCGCCGGGTCATCGTGCACGTCACCTGCCGCGACCGCAATCGCAGTGAACTGCTCAGCCTGGCCTGGCGCCTCCAGGGCGCCCACATAGAGGATCTTCTCGTTCTCTCGGGCGACTACACCAGCTCGGGCTACCTGGGCGTGGCCAAGCCCGTCTTCGACATCGACTCGGTGGCCCTGCTCCACCTCTACGATCGGCTCAATCGGGGGATCGGCGGCACGGTGGTGGCCCGGCCGATCGCCCGCGACAGCGACCGCGACATCGAGGAGCTGGGCCCCGCCCGCAATGCCGGCGACCCGGCCCGGACGGACTTCTTCCTGGGCGGGGCCGTCAACCCCTACAAGATCGTGGAACGCGACCAGGTGCCCCAGTACCTCAAGCTCGAGAACAAGGTCCGCAACGGGGCACGCTACGCAATCACGCAGGCCGGCTGGGACATGCGCAAGCTCGGTGAGCTGCGCAGCTGGGTCGCCGATCGTGAGGTGCCGGTCACCCTCCTGGCCAGCGTTATGGTATTGACAAGAACTACCGCCCGGATCGTGGCCGCCGGGGATGTGCCCGGTGTGGTCATCCCCGCGGGCCTGCTGGACACGATCGAGCGGCAGGCCGCCTCGCCCGACAAGGGCAAGGCCTTCTTCGGAGACCTGGCTGCCCGCCAGATCGCCATCGCCCGCGGCATGGGCTACGCCGGCATCTACCTGGGCGGCCCCACCAAGTCGGAAGACTTCTCCCGTATCCTGCAGAAGGCCGACGAGTACGGCCGCGAGGACTGGCAGTCCCTGGTTGCCTCGACGACGTACACCGTACCGGGCACCTGGTATGCCTACCGGCCGGATCGAGCCACCGGCCTGAGCGCCCCGACGCCCACGCCTCTCACGCGCAAAGGCGGCGGCGTGCGCACCCGGGCCTGGTACGGCTTCAACCGGGCGGTCCACGGCCTGGTCTTCGACCCGAAGGACGCGCCGCTAGCCCCAATGGCCCGGCGCTTCTTCGGCGCCATCGAGCGGGCCCACCTGGGCGGCGCCTTCCACGTCTTGGAGCAGGCCGTGAAGATCCCGATGTACGACTGCCGCGACTGCGGCGACTGCTCGCTGCCCGACATCGCCTATCTCTGCCCCGAGAGCCAGTGCGTCAAGAACCAGCGCAACGGCCCCTGTGGCGGCAGCAGCGCCGGCGAGTGCGAGATCCCCGGCAAGCGCTGCATATGGGCTCGGGCCTATCAGCGCCTGGCTCCCTACCACGAGGCCGAGACGATGCTGGAGCGCCCGGTCGTGGTCTGCGACAACGCGTTGCGACGCACCAGCGCCTGGAGCAACACGTTCCTGGGCCGCGATCACGCCACGCGCCCGCCCATCCGGGCGGAGGACGAGAAGTGATCGGCGCCCGGTGAGCGTCCAGCGGGCGGATTTCCCGTACGACCCGGCGCGCGTCAAGGTGATCGCCTGCGCCACGGTCATGGCGGAGATGCTGCCGCTGATGCCACCGGACATGCCGAGGCGGGTGTTCGACTTTGGCCTCCACACGCTGCCCGGGCGGCTTTCCATCGCACTTCAGACCGAGATCGACGCCTCTCCGGGACTCGATGCGGTCCTTCTCGGATACGGGACCTGCTCTCGGGCCGTCATCGGCCTGCGGGCCACTCACTGCCAGCTGGTGATCCCGCGAGTCGACGACTGCATCGCCATCTTCCTCGGTTCCCGCTCGGCCTACGAAACCCAGGCCCGGCGTGAGCCGGGCAGCTACTACCTGACCAGGGGCTGGATCGAGTTCGGGGACAGCCCATTCGACCAGGCCGACCGCCTGGCCGCCAGGTACGGCACCGAGAAAGCCGAGCGGATGGTCCGGCTGATGCTGCGCAGATACACGCGGCTGGCCTTCATCAAGACCGGGCTGGACGGACTCGAGCGCTGCCGCGAGAAGGCACGTGCCGCGGCCGAGCGCTTCGGCCTGCGCTTCGAGGAGATCGACGGATCGCCGACGCTTGTCGAGAAGCTGCTCTTCGGCCCGTGGGACCAGGAGTGCGTGGTGGTGCCGACCGGCGAACGTGTCCGCTTCGAGGATTTCGTCGGCGACCCGCCGGCGCCCGCGCAGGTCGCGCCGGACGAGGCCGAAGCAGTTCCAGTAGCAGACGAGCGAGGCCTCCGGCTTCACGCGTTCACGACCACCGTGGCTGCCAGCCCGGGCATGGCGGCGCAGGTGAACGATGCCGCCTGACCGATTTACGGTCGATTTCGACCCGATGGCTGCCAGGGTCGAGGTTCCCGCGGGAGCCACGCTCATGGACGCGGCCCGAGCCGCCGGGATTGCCATCTCCTCCACCTGCGGCGGCGAGGGCACGTGCGGTCGCTGCCGTGTGCTCGTCCGGGAAGGGCCGGTGCCGGTACCGAGCGACGCAGACCTGAGTTTCTTCTCGGAGATGGAGATCGACTCGAGCCAGAGGCTGGCTTGCCGCTCCAGGGTGACCGACAACACGCGGATCCAAGTCCCGAAGGCCTCGCTTGTTACCGGCCAGCGCCTCCAGCTGGACGGCCCGGTCGGTTCCGTCGCCCTGGTGGCGGCCGCGCGCGCATATGAGATCGAGGTCAGCCCGCCGATGCCGTCCGATCTACGCTCGGACCTCGATCGGGTCGTCGCGGCGGTGGAAAAGGCACACGGCGTGCGCGGGCTCACGGCCGACCCGGTCGTGGTGCGCCAGCTGTCGCCGTTGGCTCGCCGTACCGATTGGCGCCTGGTCGCCTACGTCCGCAACCGCGACATCGTCGGCTTCGAGGCCCCGGGGCGGTCTCCGGCCGGCGTTGCCGTGGACCTGGGCACGACCAAGATCGCGGCCTACGTGATCGACATCGAGTCGGGTGAGCTGCTTGCCTCGGAGGGAATGGTCAACCCTCAGATCAGCTACGGCGAGGACGTCATCGCCCGGCTCACGTACGTCGCGCGCAACCCCCGCGGCGCCGAGGATCTGTGGAGGGCCGTTCGTGCCGGCATCGACGGGCTCGTCGGCAGCCTGGCGCAGTCTGCCGGGGTAGCCCGCGAGCAGATCGCGGACGCAGCCATCGTGGGCAACACCGCCATGCATCATCTATTCCTCGGGTTGCCGACGAGACAGCTTTCGGCGGCGCCGTTCCTGCCGGCGACTTCGGCCCCGATGGACGTCCGTGCCCGCGACCTCGGCATCAGTCTGGCGCCCGATGCCCGCATCCACATCCCGCCCGTCATCGGAGGCTTCGTGGGTGCCGACACGGTGGCGATGGTTATGGGAGCCGACCTGGACCGGCTGGATCATGTCGCCGTGGGCGTGGACATCGGGACGAACACCGAGATTGTCGTGCGGAGACCCGGCCTGCGCCACCTGGTTTGCGCGTCGTGCGCCTCCGGGCCGGCCTTCGAGGGCGCCCACATCCGCGACGGCATGCGTGCGGCGGCCGGAGCCATCGAGGGCGTCCGGCTGGATGGGGCGGAACCCCAGGTCCAGGTCATCGGCGACGGGGCGCCGGTCGGGATCTGCGGCTCTGGGATCGTGGACGCGGTCGCGGAGCTACGCCGGACCGCCCGCATCGACGCCCGCGGTCGGTTCCAGCGCGGCGCGCCCGGTGTCGTACCGGGCGACCGCAGCCTCGAGTTCGTTCTCGTCGGACCGGCTCACTCCGGCCACGGTCGCGAGATCGCCATCACCCAGAACGACGTCAACGAGATCCAGCTGGCCAAGGGCGCCATCGCCGCGGGGATCGAGACTCTTCTCGAGTCGACCGGGACGCCGCGCGAGGATGTAGAAGAGGTGGTCGTAGCGGGCGCCTTCGGCACGTACCTCAACCTGGAGAGCGCGCTGTCGATCGGGCTCTTGCCGAGGTTGCCGCGGGCTACTTACTCGCAGGTCGGCAACGCCGCCGGGACCGGAGCCCGGCTGCTCCTGGTCTCGCTCCGGGAACGGGAGCGAGCTCGCCATATCGCCCGCGACACCAGGTACCTGGAGCTCACGTCGCACCCTGGATTCCACCGGCTCTTCGCTCATTCGATGCTCTTCAACGAACCCGCCACCAGATGGAGCTAGGCATGTTCAGGATCATCGGCGAGAAGATCAATGGCACACGCAAGTCCGTCGGCGCCGCCGTTATCGAGCGTAACGCCGCTTTCATCACGGACCTGGCAAAGCGCCAGGCGGACGCCGGCTCAAGCTGGATCGACGTCAACGCGGGGACGGCCCCGGACCGAGAGCCGGATGACCTAGTCTGGCTCGTCGAGACCGTTCAATCGGCGGTGGAGACTCCGCTCTCCATCGACACGCCAAACCCCAGAGCCCTGGCCGCGGCGCTGCCGCGCACGATCCGAACACCGCTCGTCAACTCGATCAGCCTGGAGCCGGCGCGACTGGAGGATGTCCTGCCGCTGGCCGCGGCTCGCGGCTGCCCCGTCATCGCCCTCGCCATGGACGCCAAAGGAATTCCGACCGGGATGGACGAACGTCTGCGGGTGATTTGCAGCCTCATGGCGGCGACGCGCAATGCCGGAGTCGCCGACGCGGACGTGTACGTCGACCCGCTCGTCACGGCGATCGCCACCGGCACGGAGAGCGCGCTCATTGCCATCGGAACCATAAGGGCGGTTCGCTCCGAGTTCCCGGAGGTCCACCTGACATCGGGCCTCAGCAACATCTCGTTCGGGCTTCCGGTTCGTCACCTGGTCAATCGCGTCTACCTGACGCTCGCCATGGAGGCCGGCCTCGACAGCGCAATCCTCGATCCTCTCGACCGCGACCTGCGAGCCTCGCTGCTGGCCACCGAACTGCTCCTCGGCAGCGATCGGCACTGCCTGAACTACACGCGAGCCTACCGCGCAGGCCTCCTCGAACCCGCCGCGACAACGGCCAACGCCTGATTGGACAGACGCATGCTGCTGCTGGTCGATCTGGACGGGGTGGTCTACCGCGGCCCGGAACCGGTAACGGGCGTGGCCGCCGTGTTGGCCGCCAGGGCCGCCGTCGGAGACGACATCGTCTACGTGACGAACAGCTCGCTGTGGCATCACGCCGACTTCGTCGCGCGGCTGGCCAAGATGGGGGCGCCCGCCTCGCCGGACCGGATCGTGTCGGGAGCCCGCGCGACGGCTCTCTATCTCACTGCGCGATCGCCACGACCCCGCCTGGTACTGGTCGTGGGGGCGGCCGGGCTGGTGCGAGAGGTTGGTAGACGCCGGTTTGGACGTCGTGCGCGCCGTCGATGCCGCCCAGGCCTGGGCGGACAACGGTAACGACGCCGCAGCCGCCACCGCCGGCGTCGACGCCGTGGTCGTCGGGCTCGATCAGGAAATCAGCTGGGCGCGGCTCGTCGTTGCCACGACCGCGGTGCGGGCGGGAGCGCTGTTCGTGGCGGTGAACCGCGATCCGATCCACCCCACGGAACATGGCCTCGTACCGGGAGCCGGCGCGCTCGTCGCCACCGTTGCCACCGCGAGCGGCGTGGAGCCGGTGACGATCGGCAAGCCTGGTTCGCTGCTGCTCGAGATGGCGGCCCGGCTCGCGGGCCGGCCCGTGAGCGAGGCCGTGATGATCGGGGACAGCCTGACGGCCGACATCCCGGCAGCGATCGCAGTCGGCGCTCGCTCGATTTCCATCTTCGACGGGCATCAGCACAGCCGAGGATGTCGGCGAGCTTGGGCCCGACGCGCGGCCGACCGAGATAGTCACCGGCGCGGAGGAATTGGCGGCGGCGCTGGCCAGGCTGGCCGAGGACCGATCTCCTCGACCGCCCGCGAACGGTCGGCGGGCTGGACCAACTCTCAGCGAGCGGAAAGCGATCGATCTGGACGGTAGCCACTCTCGAGGCCGGCCCGCCTCCGAACGCCGCAACACCTGATGATCGCCTCCTGAGTTTGATGCCGCCAGCGTCGTGAACGTCGGCTCCAGCGGCTACGGATCCCTCTAGGCCGCAATGAGTGCCGGAACGCTCCTCGCCGCGCTGGCGGTCGCAACGCTGGAGAGGCCCCGGTTCCGTGTCCTCGTCGGGGGTGGCCTCCTGCTGGGCTCGGCCGAACTGGTTCTGGCCGCTACGAAGGACTACCCGGTGGCGCTGGCAGCGGTCTTCGCCGCCGCTTCGGTGCCATCGCCACCTCGGCCAGCGCCAACTCGCTGATCCAGATCACCGTCCCGGGGCTGCTCCGAGGTCGCGTCATCAGCGTTCGGACGACCGTCTGGGCGGGAACGACGCCGATCGGGAGCGGCCTGACGGGTGGGGTCGGCGGCCTCTTCGGGGTGCCGTTTGCACTGGTCGTGGATGGCGGCGTAGTCCTGGCGGCCGAGGCCGTCGCCGCCGCGACCGTACTGCGGGGTTGGGCTCGCGTTGGCGGCGATCGGCGAGGCGCGGTAGCCCAGCCTACGCGCCCAGGGTCGGCCTAAGTTGCAACGCGCACGCGAACGTCCGGCACCAAGAACCCTGCTCGGACCGCTGATGCCTGGTCAGCCTGATCGAAACCCCAGGTCATGAGATATCTGGCTCGCCGCCTCGACAACCACGGCTGCCGCAAGCGCCTCCTTCTCTGGACTCGTTCGGTTATCGGGCCAGGCAGCCACGACGTCGCCTGTGACTCGCCGCCCGGCATGCCAGATGGGGGCCGACACTTCAACCGCATCTGCATACCGCTCACCGTGACTTGTCGCGTATCCGGCGCTTCTGGTAGCCGCAACGCGCTGCCTCAGGATCGGCTGGTCCTGCGACGGCCTCGAGGTGACCACCGATTTCACGCTCGGCCTCGTCGAGGAATGCCAGGATACCCAATCCCGTGGCGCCGACATGGACGTCGCTCCAGTCCCGCAGGTTCTCCCAATCGTAGCGGAGGGGGTTGGTCGTCTCGGCGGCGATCACCGCCCACAATTGTCGACGACCCGACGAGTAGACCGTGAGGAACACCGTCTCGTCCAGCCTGCGCGCAGCCGCCTCGAGCGCGGGTCGGGCAATGCCCCTCATGTCCGTGCGATCCACCGTCAAGCGGCCGATACGCATCAGCTCGGGGCCCATCCGGAACTGCCCTCGCCCAGCGGCCGAGGTCAGACCATTGGTCTCCATCTGGTGCAAGACCCGGTGCACCACACTCGGCGCGAGCCCCAGGTGGGATGCCAGGTCGCGAACGCCCCATGTATCACGCTCCGTGAGCGCCGACAGGACCGCCGTCCAGCGTTCCATCGGACCTCGCGTGCCTTCGGCCATTCGTCCCTCCACGGAAGAGCGTCTCGACGCCACGGCAATCGCTCAGTTCACGGCCCACTACGCCCGTTGAATCTTCCTATTGCCCGTCGCCTTCGGCAGGACTACCATAACATAATCGGAACGCATGTTCCACTATTCAGAACAGAGGCGGGCGAACCTCGAACCATCTGACCTCAAGAGGATGCGGGGCCAGAAGCATAGGGAGTAGCCGGATGACGGCCAAGGTGACGCTGCGGGAGATGCTGGCTGATGGGGAGCAAGTCTGGGCCCCGTGCGTCTATGACTGCCTGTCAGCCAAGGTCGTCGAGATGGTCGGGTACAAGGCGTTGATGCTCAGCAGCATGGAGGCCGCAATCAGCATGTGCGGCGTCCCCGACGGGATGATGAACTCGGAGGAGCTCGTCTGGACCGTCTCTCGGATTGCCGCCTCCTCCCCGCTTCCCCTCGTCGTAGATGCGGAGTCAGGCGGGGCGACCCCTCTTGACGTCTATCGCCTCTGCCAGCGCCTGGCCCAGGCCGGAGCGATGGGCGTCACCATCGAGGACACCGGCGGACACTGGTTTGCGGACTTCGACGCAGGCGACGGGAGCCTGATGGATGCGGCCGTTTGGGCGACAAACATAAAGGCGGCAGCATCCGCCCTCCGGGGCACAGACTGCCTGCTCATTGCCCGAACCAACTCCAAGGGCGGCGGGCTCTTGGAGTCGGCCTCATATATGGGAAGAGCTCTCGGCATCGAGGAAGCTATTCGCCGCTGCAACATGGGCCTGGACGCCGGCGCGGACATGACCCTGATCATGGACATCAATCACGCCGACTGCATGGACGAGGTACGCGAAGTCTCCAAGCGCGTTCCGGGCTGGAAGATGTACCCGGACATCAAGGCCGACGACGGCGTGCCGGACGTGGACCTGGACGAGATCATGTCCTACGGCTTCAACTTCGTGACCAACCACGCGGCCCTGAAGGGCGCCCTGAAGGGCATGCTCGAGTATCAGAAAGCCAACTTCGCCAACCGGAGCACCAAGTACTCGGAGAACGACGACTTCGGTCTGGGTCACAACTACCTTGGCGACGCCTTCAAGGACTGGGTCGACCGAGCGGCCGAGCTCAAGCGGTACGGCGCCAGCCTGGAAGGCTAGCGGAGCTGGCAGGCATTCGAGTCCATGCGGCTGGCGGGTCCCGTCTACCAGCTGACGTGGGGAGGCGAAGAGGGCCAGAAACCCAGATCGTGACTGCATGGGAACGTCGGCGACGGCACGGACGAGGCGCATGGACCCGTTTGTCACTTCGGGCGATTACGAGAGCGACCCACGGCGGCCGCCCGGTCATGAAGGGCCCGCCCGGAGCGGGGCTCGGCGGTGTGACCTGAGTGACATTCCGACTTGGGAGCCCGCCGTGTCCGGGGCCAAACGCGACGCTCTTCACGGCCGAGGTCGCGGCCATTCCCGTCGAGACGATCCCAACTACAAGTGGGTCGCGCTCTCGAACACGACCGTCGGGCTGTTGATGGTCTCGATCGACGGCTCGATCGCCACGATCTCGCTGCCGGCGATCTTTAACGGCATTCGTCTGAACCCACTCGATCCCGGGTGCACGAGCTACCTGCTCTGGCTGATGACAGGCTACATGCTGATGCTGGCCGTGCTGGTGGTCGCGTTCGGTCGCCTGGGCGACATGTACGGCCGGGTTCGCATGTATAACGCGGGCTTCGCGGTCTTCACCGCAGCCTCGCTGCTGCTGGCGGCGACCCCCTTTACCGGGCCGGCCGGAGCCGTCTTCATCATCGGCATGCGGTTCGTTCAGGCAATCGGTGGCGCGTTCCTGTTCGCGAACTCCCAGGCCATCCTTGCCGATGCCTTCCCGCCCGAGCAGCGCGGCCTCGCGTTCGGCATCAACGGAGTCTCCTTCGTGGCCGGCCAGTTCATCGGGCTCGTGGTCGGGGGTATCCTGGCCGCCATCAACTGGCGGCTGGTGTTCTTCGTCAGCGTGCCCGTGGGTCTCGTCGGCACGATCTGGGCCTACCTGGGCCTGGAGGAGCTAGGCACGGTCAACCAGGCCCGCATCGACTGGCCCGGCAATATCGCTTTCGCGGTGGGCGTAACCGCCATTCTCATCGGGATTACCTACGGCATCCAGCCGTATGGCGGACAACTCATGGGCTGGACGAACCCGTTCGTGCTGTCCACCATAGCGGGCGGGTTGGCGTCGCTGGCGATCTTCCTCTGGCTTGAGCGCCGGATCGAGCAACCTCTATTCGATCTCGACCTGTTTCGCATTCGCGCCTTCACCGCCGGCAACATCGCTGGGCTCCTTACCGCTCTGGCGCAAGGCGGGCTCTCTCTGGCGATCGTTCTCTGGCTGCAGGGCATCTGGCTGCCGCTTCACGGCTACAACTATGCCGACACGCCGCTCTGGGCCGGCATCTACATGCTGCCCCTGAGCCTGGGTTCGCTGTTGCTCGGTCCGCTGGCAGGCTATCTGACCGATGAGTTCGGCGCTCGAATCTTCTCCACCGCGGGTGCGCTCGTGGCCGCCGGGTCGTTCCTCGGTCTGATGCTGCTGCCCGTGGAATTCCCTTACTGGGCACTCGCAGGTCTGCTGCTTCTGGGCGGCATCGGCTCGGGCTTGTTCATATCACCCAATATTGCGGGGATCATGAACAGTGTGCCCGCGCGTCAGCGCGGCGCGGCGGCCGGCATGCGAGGCACCTTCATCAACACAGGCAGGGTGATCTCGACCGGAGTCTTCTTCTCACTGCTGATCCTGGGCCTAGCGGCCTCGCTGCCCGCGGCGCTGTATCAAGGACTGACCACACATGGGGTTCCGGCCGCGGATGCAGCCCGCATCTCGCAGCTGCCGCCTGGGTCCAGCCTGTTTGCGGCGTTGCTGGGCTACAACCCGATGGCCACCCTCCTTCCGCCCGACGTTCTCCATGCCCTGCCCGCCGCGCAGGCGCAGGTCCTTACCAGTAGGGAGTTCTTCCCCCAGCTAATCTCCGGTCCCTTCGCGCAGGGTCTTGTGGTCGTATTCATGGCCGCGGCGCTCATGTCCGTGGCTGCTGCCTGGGCATCCTGGCTGCAGGGTAGTCGCTACGTCCATCAGGACGAGGAGATTCGTGCGGATGCGGTCGCCTAGGCAGTCGAGTCCGCGACAGCAGGTGTTGAGCTCGTGTTCGGGCCACGCTGAGAGTCTGCGCGTCACCTGCGGTACGACCGTCGGCAGGTGACGGTCCGGCCGTGACGCGCCGCGCGGCGGCGCGCTCAAGACACCAGCCAGTCCGGTTGGGTCCGTGTGGCTCAAGCTGAACGGCAGCGAGTCGATGGGTCGCGATAGGCTCATCGCCATTCTCGCCGCCTTCACGGCCCAAGGGAATGTGAGGGTTCAACGCCCTTCGCCCGGCAGACGCCCCAGAACGTCCGCACACTACGCGAACATCGTGACGCCCGCCATGTTGGGTCGGCGTCCTACCCCCAGAAGATACCGGTGGGATCGGCCTCGATCTCGGCCAGCAGTTGATCCACGTGCGGGGATGGATCGATCAAGTCGTAGAGGTGCCAGCGCAAGTTGCTGTCCCTCCAGTAGAGAACCCACCAGCCCTGCGCCTTGACGTGGCGGAGTCGGGCGATTGGGAACCGAGTCCACTCCGGGCCAAGGTCCGCCGTCCAGGGCGGCCGGCACTCCACGATCGTGACAGACCGGCCAGCGACATCGACCTCGATCCGGATCTTGTCGCTCAGGCGGGCCGGGACTCGTCCTTGGCAATAGAGTCGGATACGAGCAAGGTCCAGTTCGGGAAGGACGTTGAGAGGGGCGGCCACGGTTCGTAGGCTAGCGAGCCTGAGGCGGCGACGCAGAGGCGGAGCGTTGGGTCCTGGCCCACGCCATACGTGCGGCGTGGCTACCTCAGGCCCGTGCCCCTCAGAAGAACCAATCCCAGGAGGATGGCCACGCCGACGAGCAGGCCGCCGCAGCCGCCTCCGAACCGGCGCTTGATCAACCCACTCTGCGAGGGCTGCGGGCTAGGCGGCGCTGAGGGCTGCGGGAGAGCATGCTGATCGTCGCCCGACGGGCCCGGCGCTGGTTCGGCGAGTGTCGTGCCACACCAACGGCACGAGACCGCGCCCTGGGCCACCACCCCTCTGCACGACGGGCAGCGGTAAAGCTGAGATGACACGCCTACCGCCTTCAACTCTGTCGCGACCAATCTACGCCATACCAGGCGGCCGGGATACCTAGACGGCTTGTCGTACCCGGATCAAGACGGTCACGGCAAGCAGAATGGGCAGAAGACGGCACCCTCACGATCGATGCGCCGTGCTGGCCGCGTGCGCGGGTAAGACCACGCCCAAAACGATCGTGGTGGCCAACAGCGGTCGACCGACTCAGAACTCCCGCACGAGATCCTTGAGGGGCCGCCTGGCGGTTCCCGGCGCCGACTTCGGCTGCTTCGCCGCCTCCGTAGGGTGGCCCAGCGAGATGATCGTCCGAACGAACGCCGGTGGCGTCAGGCCGAAGAACTCTGCGACCTGCGGGCGCACGGACCCGGCCACCCAGCCGATGCCGGCACCGAGCCCCAGCGCGTTCGCAGCAACCAGGATGCGCTCCGCCGCGCGGCCCTCGTCATAGGCGTCCCATTCGGCGTTATCGCCACCCATCGCGAGCGCGACGGCAACAGCAGCCCCGGCGACGTGCTTGGCGCTCGGGGCAAGTTCGGCCAGCCGCAATAGGTTCCCCCGCTCGCGCACTACGATGAAGGTCCAGGGCTGGCGGTTGATTGAACTACCGGACCAGCGGGCCACCTCGAGGATGGTCAGCAGATCGGCCTCGGAGACAGGCTCATCGGTGAACTGGCGGATCTGGCGAGTTCGGCGCAACGCGCTCACGACGGCGTCGGGGGTGGTTCGCTCGGAGGGCTTGGGGTCGCTCACGACCGCAGTATAGGCAGCCGAAGACGGGCACCTTCTCCGATCGCACCGTCGTGACGTACGACCCGCGCGGCGCCGAGCGCAGCAAGCGGACCGACGGAGCCGACCGGACGACGCCCGAGGAGCACGCCGACGACCTGCACCGCTTGATCGGCGCCTTGGGCGGCGGACCCGTCAGGCTCGGCGCTGGCCAACCAGTCATCGGGCCTTAGTAAACACGATGGCTCCATCTGCAGTAGCGTAGTCGCGAGATTGACTGCGTCCGCGGACGCGTCCATCCGCTCGCCAGTTAGGTGGCGTATCCTTCGCCGCGCTTCTGCCCCAGAAGGAGTCCACCATGCCCATCGAGCAGCGACCACTCGGCTCCACCGGCGTGACGGTGTCTGTCCTGGGGTTCGGCTCGATGGAGCTGCGCGGCGTGCCCAGGGGACCGGATGTCCCCGACGGGGTCGCCGGGCGGATCCTGAACGAAGTGCTCGACGCCGGGATCAACTTCATCGACACTTCGATCGACTACGGCAAGAGCGAGGAGCTCATTGGCCGGTACATCGGCCACCGCCGCAGTGAATTCTTCCTGGCGTCCAAGTGCGGTTGCGTACCCGACGATCCACGCATAGCCGGCTACCCGCACGACTATTCGCGCGCAACCGTCCGAGCCGGTGTGGAGAACAGCCTGCGCCGCTTCGGGACCGACCACCTGGACCTGGTTCAGATCCACGTTTCGCCCAGTCGCGCGGAGCTGGAGGCCAACGACACTGCGGCCGAGCTGCTGGCGCTCAAGGCCGAGGGCATGGTCCGCTTCATCGGCATGTCCGGTGTGCTGCCGGACCTGGCCGACCACATCGACATGGGCGTCTTCGACGTCTTCCAGATCCCCTACTCGGTGGTCCAGCGTGAGCACGAAGCGCTGATCGCGCGGGCAAGCTCGCTCGGCGCCGGGACCGTGATCCGTGGCGGCGCCGCCCGAGGCAACGCCTCGGCCGGCAGGAACTGGCGTCACCGCGTGGTCGATCAGGCCGAGGGCGAGGGCCGACGGCGCTGGGAGGCCTCCCGGATCGAGGAGGTCCTCGAAGACATGCCGGCCATGGAGTTCGTGCTCCGCTTCACTATCAGCAACCCGGCCGTCTGCACGACCATCGTGGGGACCAGCAACCCCGAGCACTTGCGCGCCAATGTGGCCGTCGCGGCCAAGGGTCCACTGCCGGACGAACTTTACGAGGAAGCCAAGCGACGGTTCCCGATCGGCGAGGCATAGGGGCCTCGGCGAGGCGAGGATCGGGATTAGGTGCATCCAGGCGCGACCTGGGTCCGCGCGGGGCCACTCCAAGGAGAAGTTTGGCCCGCTCCCCTTTGACGCTCTCCAGACGGGAGCGCCCTAAAGAAACGCCGGCGCCCGCCTCTTAGTGCGCATTAGCCCAGGTCGATGTGGGCGCCGATTGGGGAGGTGTGAACGCCAACAGAAGCCTTTCACAGCGCACACGGCAACGCAGTGCATTTCAAATCTCGTCCGCTCCGTGAGACCGAGGCTGGGGTCCGGCATCGCGCCGTTCCACCGATGCCCAATGGCCCGTATCGGGTCTCTTGCGAAGGCCGCAGGGCGCGTCCGGGTCGCGCGATCAGACCACCAACGCCGGGCCCACCGCCTCGACCAGGTCCCGGCCCTGGTTCCGAGCCGAGTTAACCGCTGGCCCGACCGGGATGGCTTCGAGCAACTCGTCAGGAGCGGGTCCTAGGAGAGGGAAGAAACTCGCCGCGTCGGTGAGGGTCGGGTCGAGCCAGCGGTCCCACTCGAAGTCGGCCAGGATGACCGGCATGCGGTTGTGGATCTGGCCACACGAACTGTCGTTGCGATCGCATGTTCTTAGTGATCGAGCCCCTGCGCCGGTTGGAGCTTGGTGACAGAGATCCATCCAAGCGGTCGTCTCCACTGGCGTGCCGAGGATTTAGGTGACGGTAACCTGGATCGAGGGGTAGCCCGTCGCGCCGTCGGGCTGCGGCTCGGTAGGGACTGAGGTTTGGACTTGGCCCGTTCCGTCAGTGGCCCTGGCCTCTATGGTGTGCTCGCCTGGTTCGGCCTGCCAGAGCCACATCCACTGCACCCAGGTTGCCTTCGAAATCGCCCGGCTGATCTCCGCCTGGTTCCACTGTCCGCTGTCGATCCTGACCTCGACCCGGATGATGCCGCGGTCCGGCGCCCAGGCCATGCCGTCGATCCATGTTGGGCCAGCTGGGAACTTCTCGAGATAGCCGGGGTGGTCGATACGCGACTCGGTCAAAATCGGGCCGTCCTTGTCCCAGCCGAGCTGAACCCAGTAGCCGTCGAACTTCTGGCGCGTTGTCAGTTCGATCTCGGCCAGCCACTTGGTCGCGGACACGTATCCGAAGAGGCCCGGGACAATCAGGCGGGCTGGATAACCGTGATCTGCTGGCAGCGGCTCGCGGTTCATGCCGAGCACGACCATTGGTTCACGCGACGGGTCCAGAGCCCAGGATGTCGGGAAGCCGACTGTGAAACCGTCGATCGCCCGGCCGACGATCTGGGTCGCACCCACCTGGACGCCCGCAGCCGCCAGGATCTCCTTGAGCCGCACTCCTGTCCACAAGGCGTTGCCGACCAGATTGCCGCCGATCGTGTTGCTGACGCAGGCGAGCGTAACGTACTGCTCGATCAGCGGCATAGCGTGCAGATCCTCGTAGGAGTACGTCCGCGGATGGTCGACCATGCCCGAGATATGCAGATGCCACGTTGCTGCGTCAACCTCCGGCACAAGCAGACTGGTGTCGACTCGGTAGAAGTCGCCGTTGGCCGTAACCAGCGGCGTGAGGCCCGGAGCGGAGAGTTGCTCCTCCGCAGTCAGCGGGGCGACCGTGGAGACGGCTTTGGGCGGCGTGGCGGACACCGGCGACCCGGGAGGGTGGGCGCGGTTCAGCAGATAGCGGCCCAGGCTCCCAGCGAGGATTGCGCCGGCCAAGAGCGCCAGGCTCTTTATCAAGAACTGACGCCGGGACGGGTCGGCCGCCCTTTCGCCGTCGGTCCGGGAAGCGGACCCACGAACCACGTCCTGGGGAGTCGCATCGGGCGACAGCAGCCAGAGCGCAGCCGAAGCCACCACGACCGTGGCTGCGGAACTGACGAGCGCGGTCTGCAGCGGTACGAGTTCCGCGTTCACGGCGCTTACCATGCTGATGCCGCCGAAAACGCCGAAGGCAGCGACCGCCCAGGCGTAACTGCGGCGCCCAATCAACCCTATCAACGAGGCGACCAGGAGCCCTGCAAACAGCACCGCGATGTTGAGTGCGAGCTTGTCGTTCGTACCGAAGAGACCGACGACCACGTCCTTGGCCCACGGCGGCTGCAGCTTGATCACCAGACTGCCGACCGCGATCAAGGGGGAAGGCACACCCGGTAGCAGCCCGGCCAGCAACTCGCCGGCGGCTATACCCGAGGCCCCGGCCACGAAGCCAGCAATCGCCGCTCGACCAGGACCAACCCCTGCGGAAGTCTTCGGTCGCGGCTCGCGGGACTCTTGATCCCTCGCCGGTGCTCGACCGTCCACGTCTCTCGCTCCAATCCGCAGACCACACCAGATCGATGGGTCAACGATAGGTGGCGATCCTGCCTTGACCCGCGATCGTTGCGCCGGGCGCGCTGCTGATGCACCTGCCGCTATTCGTGACGAGGGCAGGGACAGCCGGGCCTGTGCCCGGTAGTGTCCGGCTGCGCACCAGACCTGGCGTTTGCCGTCCGACCCGACGCACTGCTGCGTCGGCAGACAAATGAGGTCGGAGGTGCTAGTGGATTTGAACCGGCGCCATCTCGTCGCCGATCGTGCCCATCGTCTCGCTATCGCGTCTTGACATAGAGGCGCTATGAGGCCATGCCTGGTCCGCTCGCTCCGAGGCGGGGGCACTTGAATGTCAGGCCATCGCGAACGAGGCTCTGCTGCGCCGAGCCACCCGCCTTCAGAACGAACCCTGCACCTGGTGCGAGGGCGTCGCTCACGCTACGCACTGCCGCGTCGGCAGAACTGCCGATAGCGAGGTTGGATGGCTCAAAAGGGCTTGCGGCTCGGCTGGGCCGGTCCGCTGTCAGTCGTGCGGGAATTGGCGCAGTCTGGCTCCAGGCGATTGGCGTTGGTGCCATTGCGGATAGGGCAGTGGGCGCCCGCTCACGGCATCCAGCCGGGCGATGTCCTCGGAGGTGAGTTCTAGCTTCGAGGCATCAAGGTTTTCGTTTAGCTGCTCGAGCGTTCGCGCGCCAATTAGCACCGAGCTCACTGCGGGTTTGCGAAGCAGCCAGCTGAGTGCGACCTGGGCTACAGTCCCACCGTGCGCACGGGCGATCACCTCCATGACGTCGATGACATCGAAGGCCTGCTCCTTGTCGAATGGGCGGTTGCCACTCCGGCGACTCTCCTTTGGGGGTTCCTGGCCGCGGCGCTGACGACCGGCAAGGAATCCATTGGCCAAAGGTCCCCATACGATGACGCCGACACGTTGGTCCAGACAGAGCGGGATCAACTCGTGCTCCAAGTCACGGCAGAGCAGGTTGTAATCCGCCTGCAGGCTCACGAACCGCTCCAATCCCCGCCGCTCCGAGACGGCGAGCGCCCGCATCAGATGCCATGCGCTGTAGTTAGAGCATCCGATATAGCGGACTTTGCCCTGGCGAACTAGATCGTCGAGAGCCCGAAGTGTCTCCTCCGGCGGGGTGATCTCGTCTATGTTGTGAAGCTGGTAGAGATCGATGTAGTCGGTGCCGAGCCGGCGGAGACTCGCTTCACACGCCCGTAGGATATGGTGTCGCGACTGGGCCTGGTCGTTGACGCCTGGGCCAGTGGGACCGCTGACTTTGGTCGCGAGGAGGACCTCGTTACGGTGCCCGCGAAGAGCGCGACCGAGAACCTCTTCTGATGCGCCATTGGCGTACACATCTGCAGTGTCGAACAGGTTCACGCCCCGCTCGAGACACCGCGCGACCATGCGCGTCGCCTCTTCGACCTGGGTTTCGCCGACTGCCTGCGGCCCGGTACCCCCGAAGGTCATCGCTCCAAACGCGATCGGCGACACCAGAAGCCCGCTGCCGCCCAGGAATCGCATCTCCATCTAGCTAGCCTCCGTAGCGATTCAATCCAGTGGTCGAGAAACCGGACCCGCGGTTCAGCCGCCAGCAACAGCCGAGGCGGAAGAGGAGGTCGACGTCAGTAGCGGCTCACCATTCGCGACTGCGACAGGAACTCCTCTCGCCCTTACTCGGCGGCCGACCGCCGTCAACGTAAACCTTAGGCTGGCGACCGTCACCGGATAGCAGAACGGCTCGGGCAGGTGGTCGACCCCTCCATCATAAGGAGGCTCCTCAGAGCCACGCACCAGTCCCCGCGCCAGTGAGCACGCACGAGCCCCGCCGTGAACGAGGCCCTTCTGTCCGACTTCAGTTCTCCACTCCGTCGTCCGCCAAGTGGATTGGGTCCCCCTCCGCGTGAAGGTATCCACGCATAACCGCCGCCACGGCCGCCCCGTCGGCGGCGAGGACCGTGGCGCCGGCCATGATCAGCGCGGCCGGTATTCCCAGGAGGCCGCCCACTGCGCCGGTCAGCACGTTGCCGAGCGGGCTCGAGCCCACCACCACGGTCGTCCAGAGGCTCATCACGCGACCGCGCAGCGGGCCCGGCACGGTGACCTGGATCAGCGAGTTGCCGCTCGACGACGACGCGATCAGCCCGACCCCGGTGACAAAGACCGCGATCAGTGCCACCGGATAGGAGGTCGTGGCGGCGAGAACAAGTTCGGCTAAGGCGACCAGGAGGCAGCCTCCGACCAGGACCCTGACCCGTGGCCGCTCCATCGCCGCTACCGTCAGCGCCGAGGCCAGTGCCCCGAGCCCGAGAGAGGCCGAGAGAAAGCCGAGACCGGTCGCTCCGACGTGCAGGGTGCTGGCGGCCAGGACCGGGAGCACGATGTTGAAGAAGTTCAGCCCGAAGATGTTCACGATGCCGATTGTGCCCAGGACCAGGCGTACGAGCGGCGTTGCCCAGGCGTAGTGAAGGCCCTCGGCCAAGTTCGAGCCGACCTCCCCTAAGCTGCCGGGCCGGGCCAGCCTGGCCGGCCGCAGCAGCTCGGTCTCTCGCATCATGAGCAGGCCGACGATAACGGCACCGAAGCTGAGGCCGTTGAGGATGAAGCAGACGGCCGTGCCCAGTACGCCAATGACGATGCCGGCGACGGCCGGGCCAATGATCCTTGCCCCATTCATCAGGGCGGAATTGAGCGCCACGCCGTTGGCGACGTCTTCGGGTCCGACCATTTCCATGACGAAAGCCTGCCGGGTAGGCATGTCGATCGCGTTCACGACGCCGAGCAGGAATCCAAGCAAGAACACCTGCCAAACGGCCACGACCCCGAGCCAGCTGAGGCAGCCCAGCACTAAGGCGAGCGCGCCGGCAGCCGTCTGGGTCGCGATCAGGGTTCTGCGCTTGGGCCAGATGTCGGCGATGATCCCGCCGAACATGCTCAGGACCATGACTGGCAGCGTTTGAACGATCCCGAGGAGGCCGATGTAGACGACCGCCTTGTCCCAGCCCACCAGCGTACCGACGAGCCAGGCCTGGGCCAGCGTCTGCATGTTGGTGCCGGTCACAGAGATGAGCTGGCCGATGAAGAAGAGGCGGAAGTTGCGGTGGCGGAGAGCACGACCAGCGGCAGTCAGCCGAATGCGACCGCCAAGGGCGATCATCCCCGGACTCTGCTCCTTCTCAGTTCCGGTGGAGCGCCCTCCCGCACCGGAGTCGCGACGTGACGGTCCCGGCGCACGCCGGCCGGTTGCCCTGCCATTCCTCCCCGCCGATGGCGCGACAGACAAATGCAGGTGTCGGAGTTTGAGGCAGACCGGACTCGACGATCCGGCCCCGACGACTTCAAGCGGATGCTACCACCTCGGGATCGAAGCCCCCCACTTGGTGCCTCTCGCGACCACATCACCTCAACTCCCGCGCTCTCCATCTCACGGGAGCTGTCGTGCTTGCCCCGGCTCGTGCTGCCTCGGCTTGACGCTGTCCTCGGCTGGTCGGTAGGGTAGGTCCCAGGCACCGGCGTTGGACGCAAGCAGGGAGTACTCGATGTTCCAGCGGATCGTCGTCGCGGTGGACGGCAGCCACCATGCCCGGCAGGCCGTCTTGACTGCTGCCGCGTTCGCCCGCGAGATGGGCGCGACGCTCACGCTGCTGACCGTGTACCACGAGCCACCCGGCTTCGAAGGCGAGCCACAGTACTCGGCGGACCTCGGGACAGCTATGGAGCGGGCGCGCTCACTCCTGGCAGAGGAGGAGGCCCTTGTCCAGGCGGCTGGCGGCCCGCCTGTGCAGAAGGACCTGCTCGGTGCTGGGCACCCCGCGACGGCCATCCTCGCGGCGGCCGCCTCCGGCCAGTACGACCTGCTCGTGATGGGCACCCGGGGGCTGGGACGGCTGGAGAGCGCGCTGCTCGGGTCGGTCTCGGCGCAGGTGGCAGCCGGCAGCGCCATCCCCGTCCTCATCGTGCACGAGGTCGGGTAGAGACCGCCGGCGAAGCGTCTGGGACACATAAGACCGCGGCGTTGAGCGCGTGGCTTCGGCTGACCCCACTCTCGCTGGTGCTCGGCGCTTCCGGGAGGTCCTCCGCTCAGCGCGTGCTGACCCCTGCGAATTCGCCTCCTGGCTCACTGCGAGGAGCGCGCGCTCGGCGCACGGGCGGGGCTCCGAGAACGAGGGCGGTCCGAGCCTCGCACACCCGCGGGATGGCCAGCTCGACTGTGCTCCTCAGTCAAGTATCAACCGTCGCCACCCGAGGCCCCGCAACGGCCCCGGTGACTTGAGCTGTCAGCCTACCTGATGACCAACGGAAGCCCGCGGCGACTCTGCTGCACGTCCCGACGTATGCTCGTTCGCGGAAGCGGAGTGCCTGCCCTAGCCCGGTGGCTCGGCCTCGGCGTCCCATCAGCTGGAAGGGAAGGGAACGTGGCGAACGCGAGGCGGATCGGAATCCTGACTGCCGGCGGCGACAGCCCCGGACTCAACGCGGCGATTCGAGGGATCGGCAAGGCGGCCATCGACCATCACGGCATGGAGGTCGTCGGATTCCGCGATGGGTTCCGTGGACTTGCCGAAGACCGCTCCGTGCCGCTCCACAGGAGGCTGTCGGGGATCCTGACGGTGGGTGGAACGATCCTCGGCACGAGCCGGGACAAGCCTCACCGCATGCTCGTGAACGGCGAAACCGTGGACATGACCGGCGCCGTGGTCGCCACGTATGAGAGGCATCAACTGCAAGCGCTCGTATGCCTGGGCGGCGGCGGCACCGCGAAGAACGCCCTGCGGCTGGTACGCGCCGGTCTCAACGTCATCACCCTGCCGAAGACCATCGACAACGACATCGTGATGACCGACACGGCGTTTGGTTTCGCGACTGCGCTGGACATCGCCACCGAGGCGATCGATCGGCTCCACAGCACCGCGCACAGCCACCACCGTATCGTCGTCGTCGAACTCATGGGCCATCAGGTCGGCTGGCTGACCCTGGGGGCCGGGCTCGCCGGCGGAGCCGATGTCATCCTGATCCCGGAGATTCCCTACAGCATCGAGTCCATCGCCCAGGCGATCGGGCGGAGGGTCAGGTCCGGTTCGAACTTCAGCATAGTCGCGGTGGCGGAGGGTGCCAGGACTCCAGACGATGCACAGGCGTTTCGGGAGGCCGAAGCGCGCAAACGGGCGGCCTCGACTCCGGAGGAGATAGCCGCGGCGGTTGCGGCGCTGGCGGAAGTCGAGGCGGCCCACGCCGGCAACACTCTTCGCCTGGCGGCCCAGCTCGAGACGATGACCGGGCTCGAGTCGCGCGTCACAATCCTCGGGTACGTCCAGCGCGGCGGCATACCGTCGGCGGCCGACCGCCTACTGGCTACGCGGCTCGGCAGCGCCGGTGCGGACCTAATCGCCAGCGGCGTCTTCGGCGTGATGGTTGCGGCCCGTGGCGAGGGCACGGAGCCCGTGCCGCTCGACCAGGTGGCCGGGCGTCGAAAGATGGTCCCGCTCGATCATTCGTGGATACAAGCGGCGCGGCATGTGGGGACTTGCCTGGGCGATTGAGCGAGTGAATCGGACCCCCATATTCTGCTGCGTCGGCAGAGCTTCTTTCGTCAACGGACAAGGCGGGCCGTCCCCAGACGGGCGCGAGACCTACTTTGCCGTCTCGACCCTTCTACCTGCATCGCTGGTCTGGAGACGATGCCTCGTGGTCACCTCTACGCGACCGCGTTCGTCCAGCGCGGGATGCTCGACGAGAGCGATAAGGCGCGTAGCCATGAAGCGGCCGGTGCGGACTGGCTGGCCGGTCCGCGTCACCTCGCGCACCTCAACGACCCCGCGGGACGTGACGACCTCGATGCGACGACCGGCACGGGTGGCGACGATCTCGAAGGCCTGCACGCCTTGCCCGGTGTCGACCAATGCTTCGACTCGGTCACCCTTCATGGAGCCAACGATACTCCCGGGGTACCCATTCCTGCGAAGTCGGTCGACACCTTCCTCGGTCGCGGGCGGCCGATGCCGAGAGGCGGGCCTTCTCGCGACGCCGAACTCGCCGTTCCGTGGGGTGGCGCGAACCGCCCCGCCCGTTTGGCTGGGACCGCTGTCGCCTGGACGGCAACCGTCACGCGACATTCTGCTCAGCCGGCAGACACTCAGGTCGGAGGTTGTAGTGGACTTGAGGCCGACGCGCCAGAGGCGGTCAGCGTCGTTGAGGCGATCGGTGACGCTCACCAAAGTTCTCGGGCCATAGCGCCCGCATGCTCGATCGCGTCCTGGGCCAAGTGGGCCAATCGCTGCGAAGCGGCCTCCGACTCGTCTTGGTCCAGACTGACCGAGACGACGAAGCCTTCCGCCGTCGCTCGCTTGACCATCGCCCGCTGGTCGTCGTCGATCACCCGACTCTGTAGCAGGCTGACTCGCCGGTTCAGGGTCATCAGCCGCTCGCTGAGTTCGTCTGGCAGACGTCGACGCGGAGTCCACGAGCCGCTCTCCCTCCCCGAGCGCTGATGGTCGATGTGCGCTTCCATCACCGCCCGAGTCCAGTCAGAGAGCGCCTCTTGCAGGTCGAGCAGCGTGGTCCGTTGGAACGCGTCCCGCGCGACCGCGCGCTGGGCGGATCGGGCTGCCACTTCGCGGTCGCTCGACCGGCGATCCCTCAGAGAGTCGGCGATCCAGCCGCCGACGATGGTTAGCGCACCGCCAGCCACAGCCACGGCGCCGCCTACGAGGATGTTCCAGTCCACCGGTCCCGCCTCCTTGCCGACCCGCGGATCAGCCAGATTGCCTGATGTCGGCGACCATCTCTACGAGCGCCACGGTAACGCATGCGACTCTTCCCGGCCAGGTTCGTCGCCCACTCACTGCAAGGGAACGCTTCGACAACTAGTCCGGCCAGCCGCGCGTCTGCGTCGGGGCCTATCGGGTCGCCGTGGCTGGCGCTACGCTTCGGGCGTGCAGACCAACGTCCTGTACTACGGCGACAACCTCGACATCCTCCGGCGCTACATCCCCGACGAGTCGGTCGACCTCGTCTATCTCGACCCGCCGTTCAACTCGAACCGCGACTACAACGTCATCTTCAAGGACGAGTCCGGCAACAGCACGGACGCCCAGCTCCTCGCCTTCGAGGACACTTGGCACTGGGGGCCGGACGCCGAGGCGCAGTACGCCTACCTGACGAACACCGCCCGGAACCAGGGCCGAGTGCCGTCCACGGTGAGCACCATCGTCGCTGCCCTGCGCTCCGGCATCGGCGAGAACCAGATGATGGCCTACCTCGTGGAGATGGCCGTCCGGCTCGTCGAACTCCACCGAGTCCTCAAGCCGACCGGCTCGCTCTACCTCCACTGCGACCCGACCGCGAGCCACTACCTCAAGGTCCTGCTCGACGCGATCTTCGGTGCCCGGAACTTCCGCAACGAGATCGTCTGGAAGCGCTCAGACGCTCATAACGATTTCGGGCAGGGCGCGCAGACACCTCGGCCGGCTGCACGACGTGATCCTGTTCTACCGCGCGTCCGAGTCGGCAGCTTTGAACCCCATCTACACGTGCCCTGTCCCAGGAGTACGACAGACACTTGCTACAAGCACGTCGAGCCCGGCGACCGGCCGGCGCTACCATCTCGGGACATCACCGGCCCGGGAGGCGAGGCCGAAGGGCAATCCACACTACGAGTTCCTCGGCGTCACGCGCTACTGGCGGTATAGCCGGGAGCACATGCAGGCGCTCCACGACGAAGGGCCGATCGTTCAGACGCAAGCCTGGCGGAGTGCCCGCAATCAAGCGATATCTCGATGAGATCTAAGGGCGTCGCGCTTCAAGACGTCTGGACGGACATCGACATGCTCCGCAGGCCTCAATGAGCGTCTCGGCTGCCCACCCAGAAGCCGCTGGCACTGCTGGAGCGCATCATCGCGGCCTCGTCCAATCCGGGCGACATTGTGCTGGACCCGTTCTGCGGCTGTGGCACCGCGCTCGTCGCCGCACAGAAGCTCGGGCGACAATGGATCGGCATCGACGTCACCTACCTCTCGATCGCCGTCATGCGAGCCCGGCTGAAGGACAGCTTCGGACTGGCGGATGTCCCGGTCGTCGGGCCAGCCGACAGAGGTCGAGGGCGCCCGAGCGATGCTCCAGGGCACCGGGCTGAAGGCCAGTACCAGTTCCAGTGGTGGGCTCTCGACCTTGTTGGCGCGCAGCCGATCGGCGGTGTCACAGAAGAAGGGCGCGGACCGTGGCATCGACGGCGTCATCAGCTTCTCGACCGGACCACATGGCGAGGTAGGCCGGGCGCTCGTGAGCGTCAAGAGCGGCTCGGTCAACTCGAGTATGGTGCGCGATCTCAAGGGCGTGCTCGATCGAGAGAAGGCCGAGATCGGCCTGTTCGTCACCCTTGAGGAGCCGTCCGGGCCAATGCGCCAGGAGGCGGCCACGGCGGGCGTCTATCAGTCGCCGCTTTCGGGCCGTGACTACCCGCGCATCCAGATCATCACCATCCGCGAGCTGCTGGAGGAGCACCGGCACCCGGAGCTACCCGTGCTCGTGCTCCCGGCCTACCAGCAGGCCGAAAGGGTCGAGAAGAAGGCGGCCGAGCAAGGCGAGTTGTTCGGGTAGCCGAGCATCGGCCGGCCGGTCGAATCCGGATGTGTACAAGTTCGCTCTGGTTACCGCCGGGGGCTGATTTGGCGCTGCCCCCTTCCATCTCTCTCGGCTCTTGCCCATGACGCGCGAGGCCGCCCTCGCACTGAGCTTTCGCGTCCTGGGCGTACAGCTCTCAGCTCGCCGATAGGCGGTTGGTCCTAACTGGTATACCCCGTTGAGGGGATACCAGTTCGCCTCGCTGCCGGGCTAACGTCTGGAGCTCGCCTCTCTCATGTGGAGAAAGTGAAGCGATGTCTCGCGACATCTCCGAACTGCTCAACCGACGTTCCGACCTCTCGACGTTCGTCGTGCACCTCACGAAGGACACGGGCGGCAAGAGGGCGCACGACAACCTCGTCTCCATCCTCGAAACCCGGACAATTGAAGCTCGAACCCCCATGGGGTGGAAAGCACGTCTCGGCGCAGCCGACACGGACTGTATGCGGGTAGCGTGCTTCAGCGAAACGCCGCTCCAGCATACGTACACCTTGTTCCAGGACATCGCCAGCCGTAGCGTTCACCTCTCCACATACGGTCTCGCCTTCACGAGGGCGGACGCTCGAAAGCGTGGCGTTAACCCCGTCTGGTACGTCAGCATGTCGTGGGACCAGTACGGCGAATGGGAAATCGCCAGGGCCCTCGATACGATCCGCGACGTGGCCGCCACGGCGCCCGGAGGGTTCGCATCTAGTCCAGCCGCGAGGATCCTCCCATTCTGCGAGCAAATGGGAACGTGGGGACAGTACAGCCAGAAGGAGTTCTCCTGGGAGCGTGAGTGGCGACATCTCGGAGACTTTCACTTCGCTCCATCCGAGGTCGCGCTCGTCTTCTGTCCCGAGTCCGAGATCGCAGAATTCGAGGCCGGCGGCGACTACCGGGCGGTCGACCCATCGTGGTCCCTTGAGGGGATGGTCGACCATCTCCGTCGTCGCCCACCAGTCTCCCCAGGGTCCATCGCGGGTGTTCCGACTGGGTCCGGCCGGACCGAGCGAATCGGCGGCCGGCCGCCCATCATCGTGATGGGCGAGAAGGCCGGCACGGCAACGCCAGTCCGGGTCCGGCGCTAGCGGACGAGGGCCCGCGCCATCGAGAAGGCGGCGACATGGCCGGTGCGGGCACTTCCAGTCGGTGCGGAGATCGTCATCACATCCGTGGCCGCCTAGCCGACTGCCCCGGGATTACGAGGAGCAGCGCAAGCGTGACCAAAATCGCACGCCGCCTGCGTCGCGGCCGACTCACGCAGGTCGGAGGAGGCTTGACGGCCCTGCCCCTGTCCGGCAACGGGGATGACCTCGTTCTGCGCGTTAGGCCGATGCTGGGCGAGCAATTCGGTGAGGTCGGCGAGCCGCCGAACCTCTCCCGCTATCACGACCAATCGCTGGCCCACCGCGTATCGGCGGTCCCCGGATTTCACCACGTATTCGGTGTCTAGGAGGCCATCTGGTGAGCGGGGGCGTGGCTGCTGACCCCGCGCACGGTGGCGATACTCCGCCGTGTCAGGAAGTCGACGTAGGTCCTACTGATTGCTCCGCGCCAGGTCGGTTGGACTTGTCGAGGTTCTGAAATGCGTTGCGCCGCGCGGGGGTGGTGGCCTTCTCTGGATGCGCCTTGTAGGCGGCCTCGGCGAACCGCTGGAACGATGACCAGACCCGGACGAGGCTATCCTCGGCCATGTGCCGCGCGGCGTCTGCCGCCGCGTCGGTCCTCGATGACTGAGGGCATCTTCTGAGCCAAGTCCATGAG
>CAVQNC010000032.1:0-3854 GCA_963713795.1 uncultured Chloroflexia bacterium | reverse complement strand
TGACGACGATCGCCTTCGTCTGCTACCTCGCGGCGAGACTGGGCGCGCCCGTGCTGGATCGATCACGAAGGACGACGGCGACCTGAACGGCCGCGCCGGCTTGGATTCGCTCGAAGCGAGGACCTCAGGAGGACCGCGTTGGCCGCGAGTTCAATTCGAGAGGCGAGGGCCGCCCTGACGGAGGGCAGCGCGAGCCGCCGGCTTCACCAGGCCGGGGCCGTACGCATCTGGACGGCCGCGCGAGCAGCCGGCTTCACCAGCCGGGGCCGCCTGCGTCTAGACGGTCGCGCGAGCTGCCAGAAACTCCTCGAGCTCCGCGTAGGTCGGCATCCCTTCGCGCGCACCGACATGAGTTGTGGCCAATGCCCCTCCGGCAACAGCCCGCTTGACGGCTTCAGCCAGCGGGCGGCCCTCGGCCAGGGCCGCGGCCAGGGCCCCGCAGAAGGCATCGCCCGCGCCCGTGCTGTCGACGGTGTCGACGCGATCGGCCGACACTTCCCAGACGCGGATCTCGCCGCGGCGGCTCGAGCCGGTGTGACCTCCCGCGGGTGAGTCGCCCGGTCCCACGATGCCGGCGGCCGCGGAACCGGTCGCGGCGCCGGTCCCTCCGGCACCCGTCCCTCCGGCGCTCGTCGGGCCCGCGGCCGGGGCGGCGCCATCGGCGCCCGCGGCTCCATCCGGCACCCGATTGGGCCCGTCGGTCGCGCTCAGGCCCGTACCGGTTCGCTCGAGGACGACGACCCCCGCTGCGCCGAGGGTGACTATGACCGCCTTGCGGACGCCGGGGCCGTCGGGTCCGGGCTCCAGCAGGGAACGGGCTCGCACGGCGGCTTCCGTGCTGACGTCGACTCGGCGCCCGGTCCGGGTGGCTTCGGTCTGGAGCAGAGTCGCCAGCTCGTTGCGATTCGGCGTGACGATGTCGGCCAGTCCGAAGATCGCCCGGTCGATGCCGATTGCCGGCGCCGGATTGAGGATGGTCGTCGCGCCCGCCGCCTGCCCGCACAGCAGGGCCTCACGGACGACGTAAAGCGGCACCTCGTTGCAGACGAGCATCACGTCACCCACCAGGGGGCCGAGCCGGGCCATGCACTCGCGGACGTAGCCGGCCTCGATCGCACCATTGGCACCCGGTACGACGGCGATCTCGTTCTCGCCGGTCGCGTCGACGAGGATCAGCGCCACGCCGGTCGGCTGGCCGGACAGAGAGGCGACCATGGAGACGTCTACTCGTTCCGATGAGAGCGCTCGCCTGGCCTCCTGCTCGAAAGTGTCGTCGCCAACGGCACCGATGAAGAGCGTCGGCCGGCGGAGGCGGGCGGCGGCGACGGCCTGGTTGCCGCCTTTGCCGCCGTGGTGGCGCTCGTAGCTGCCTCCCGTCACCGTCTCGCCGGGATGCGGCAGGTGGGGTACGCGCGCGACCAGGTCGATGTTGACCGAGCCGACCACGATGACTCGGCCGCTCATTCGTTAGCCCTCCGGGGTGAGGTGACGCCGTCCACTGGACTCCTTAGGTTTGATTGTGCGTCAGCGGCGGCTGCTTGGCACGCGAGTTCTGCCCGGGGCCCCGCTCGGACCCGGCCTCCGGCGGGTGCGGAAGCGGCGCAGGACGCGGAGGAGATGGGGCCGCCGAGGAGAAAAGCCCCGTCCGGGCGGGGACGGGGCTGGGAAATACGCGAATGGCGGGCTCGACCGGATTCGAACCGGCGGTCTCCAGCGTGACAGGCTGGCATGTTAGGCCGCTACACCACGAGCCCGTGCCGACGGCGAAGGATAGCAGGTGCCGGCACGGATGTCCCTCGCGAACGAACGAGCTCCCGCAGCGCTGCCGTGCCTTGCCGCAACGTGGCGGCGTTCCATCCCGGCCCCGCGTCTTGACGCCGCGCCATTCACCGCACAAACTATGTTCACAGTAATGTGAACGTTCTCATATAGGTGAACCTCATGACGGATGAAACCGGAGCTCGTGGGCCATCGACGCCCGGCGAGGTCGTGGTCGCGGATCTCGAAACCCTCCGGGTCCTGTCGGATCCGCTTCGGATGCGGATGGTGGACCTGATGAGCCGGGGGGAGTGGACCGTCAAGCAGGTCGCGGAGGCGCTCGGGGTCGGTCAGACCAGGCTCTACCACCATATCTCGCTGCTAGAAAAGCACGAACTGGTCCGCGTCACCGGAACGAGGATGGTCTCGGGCATCCTCGAGAAGCGCTATGCCTCGCCGTCGCGACTCACCATCGACCATCGGCTTTTCGGCGGCGGAGGAGATGCTCCGGCCGAGGTGGGCCGAGCGGTCGACCGGCTGGTGGGAACAGTCTTCGCGACGGTGCGCCGGGAGATCGAGCGCTCGATCGAGGGAGGCAAGATCGAGCTCGACACGAACGAGAAGAGCACCCGGGGCGTCACGCTGACCTTCGACGGCGCCCGGCTGACCGAGTCGACCGCGCTCCAGTTTCGAAACCGACTCGAAGCGCTCGTCCGCGAGTTCTCCGATCTCGACGAGGGGTACGGCCCGGGCCGCTCGGCCGAATCCGCGGGCGCCGGCGGCGAGCCACCGGCCACGGCCGTGGCCACCAACGAATACCGGCTGCTGGTCGGGTTCTTCCGCGCCGCTCACGCACCGGACCCGGGATCGGGCGCCGGCGAATGAGCGGGACACGCTCGACGGGGTTCCGCACGCCGCTCGCCCGAGCGGACTTCCGTCTGCTCTGGCTGGCTCAGACGATTTCGGACCTGGGCGACGGGCTGACAAACCTGGCACTGATGCTCCTGGCCCTCAAGCTGACAGGCTCTCCGGCCGCGGTCGCGGCAACGCTCATCGTCCTGGAAGTCCCCCAGGTCACCCTCGGACTCGCGGCCGGCGTATTCGTCGATCGCTGGGAGCGGCGGCGGGTCATGCTCGCCTCAGACCTGTTGCGTGCGGTCCTCGTCCTCGGCTTCGTCGCCGTCAACTCGGCCGGCCTGGTGTGGCTCCTCTTCGTCCTGGCGTTCGCGCAGGCATGCGTCGGCACGTTCTTCTCCCCGGCACGTATGGCGCTGGTGGCGGCCGTGTTGCCGGCCGAGGAATTGTTCGCGGCGAATTCGCTGAGTCAGCTTTCGCGGGTTCTCTCGACAGTGCTCGGTGCTAGCGCGGCCGGTTTGCTCGTCGGGCTTTCCGGTCAGTACTGGCCAGCCTTCGCCGTCGACGCTCTCACGTTCGTCGTATCGGTCGCCCTCGTATCCAGGGTTCGGGCAAGGTCGCGGCCCGCGCGGACGGGCGGCGGGCCCGGCTTCAGCGGCGAGCTCGGCGAGGGCCTTCGCGTGATCGGACGCTCGCCGATGCTGCTGGGCACGCTGCTGGCCATGGCGACGGCGATGCTCGGGCTCGGGGCGGTCAACGTGCTGTGGGTGCCTCTGTTCCGGGACGACCTTCACGTCCCGATTGCGCTCTTCGGCGCGACGGACCTGGCCCAGGCCGCGGCAATGGTGCTGGGCGCGGGCGTCTCCGTCAGGCTGGTGTCGGCCTTCGGCTCTACCTCGGTCGTCACGGGTTGCCTGGCGGCGCTGGGGGCCGCCGTCGCCCTACTGGCGGGAGTGGCGAGTTTCTGGCAGGTCCTGGTTCTGCTCTTCGCCGTCGGCTGGATCGTCTCGCCGCTGCAGGCGGCCACGGCCACGATCGTGCAGACGGCCACGTCCGACGAACTGCGCGGGCGAACCGCGGCCGCCATGGGCACCGTGATGTCCAGCGCCAACATCGCCTCGATGGGACTGGCGGGATTGGTGGCCAGCGGCATCGGGGTGCGGAGCTCATTCGTCCTGGCGGGTGGGGTCATCGGCTGCTCGGCGGTCGTGGCGCTACTGCTGTTCCGCCGGCCGGCAGCC
>CAVQNC010000031.1:0-35927 GCA_963713795.1 uncultured Chloroflexia bacterium | reverse complement strand
CGCGCTGTGCGATCTGCGCGCCCGCAAGTCGCCGGCCGAACTGGGCGTCATCCGTCGCGCCTACGAGATCGCCGAGATCGGCATCGCCGCCGGGATCGAGGCCATCCGCGCGGGTGTGACCGAGCGGGAGGTCGCCGCCGAGATCGAGGCGTCGATGCGCCGGGCCGGCGCCGAGGGTACCGGCATAGACACGATCGTGGCTTCCGGGCCGAACTCCAGGCCGATCCTGGCTCGGTCGACCTTCCGCCGGATCGAACGGGACGACCTGGTCCTGCTGACGGTCGCCCCGCGCTATGAGGGCTATCACGCCGCCATCGGCCGGGTCGTGCTGGTGGGCGACCCGGGTCCGGAGGTCAGGCGTGCGCTCGAGACGGCCGTCCGGGCACAGCGGGCCGCGTCGGCGGCCCTGGGCCCAGGTCGCGAGGGCCGAGACGTGGAGGCCGTCGGCCGCGGCATCGTCGCCGACGCCGGCCTGGGCCAGTACTTCCTCTACTCGGGGCTACACAGCGTGGGCGTCATCGAGTTCGAACCGCCGATCTTCGGCCCGAGCAGCGCGGCCACTCTCGAGGAGAACATGGTGATCTCGATCGACATCCCGATGTTCAACACACCCTGGGGTGGGATTCGAGTCGAGGACGGCTACTTGATCACGGCCGGCGGCGCCGAACCGCTCGATCGGACTCCCTACCTGATACAGAAGTAGGCAGCCCGAGGGGCCGCCGGGGCTGTGCCGCCCGGGCGCGGCGGCAAGGGCGACGACGCGGGCCCGCCGGCCAGCGACTCCTGGCCGGCCGCGGCTCCCCGGCCGCGGCTCTTCTGCGGCGGGTACTCTGCGGCGGGTCGCCGGCCGCGGGTCGCCGGCCGCGGCTCCCCGGCCGCGGGTCCATGGCCGCGGGTCCATGGCCGCGGGTCGTCGGCGCGGGCCCGCCGGTTCGGGTCTCAGGCGGACACCGAGGCTCCATCCGCAACCGGCTCGTCCTCGGCCGCGGGTCCATGGCCGCGGGTCGTCGGCGCGGGCCCGCCGGTTCGGGTCTCAGGCGGACACCGAGGCTCCATCCGCAACCGGCTCGTCCTCGGCAGAGACCGCCTCGTCGGAGCGGGGTATCAGCGCGTAGCCGAGCAGGACGCCCACCACGTTCGCCGCGACGCCGAAGACGATCGCGACCTCGACCGGCCAGATCGAGAGCATGACGCCCGTCAGTGCGGCGCCAATCGGAAACCCGGAGAAATTGAGGTTCATCGAGACGGTGAAGGCGCGCCCCATCCAGGCCGGATCAGTGCAGCGCTGGCGCAGCGTGAACAGGGCGATGTCGAGCGGGCCGTTGAGCAGCCCCGAGACGGCCATCGAAAGGGCGATGGGCAGGAGGCTGCCTGGCCATAGCAGGATGCCCATGGTGAAAACGAAGCCCGCGGCCGGGATCAGGATCATGCGGCGCTCGCGTCCCTCGGTCTTCGCCCGACCGGAAACGAAGGCAGAGACTACCCCGAAGGCGCCGCTCAACCCGAACATGTAGCCGACCATGTCCTGGCCCATGCCCAGGTGCTTGAGGATGAGGACCGGCACGACGATCTCGATCACGCCGCCCGACAGGTTCATCGCCGACAGTGAGATCGCGAGGGCGCGCAGAGTCCTGTTGTTCCAGGTGTACACGAGCCCGAGCCAGGCGTCGCGGAGAAGGTGCCCGCTCGACGCCACGTCCGTTCGCGGGTCCGGCGACCCGACCATCACCAGCGCGGCGGACGCGTAAGCCGCGGCGATGCAGACCATGGCAACCTCGAACCCGATGACCTGGGCGACCACGGCACCGATAGGCGCACCTACGACCGTGGCCAGAACCCAGCCGTTTGAGTCGACGGCGTTGACTCTCTCCCAGAGCGGCGGCGGCACGAGGAGCGGGAAGAGGCTGCGCAGACCGCTGCTGCTGAGCGGGCCGGTCAAACTGGCCAGGGCCACGATCGCGACGAGCAGCCAGGCGGCCAGGTGGCCGGTCCACGACAGCGTCGCCACGACCACGAGGGCCGTCGTCGCGACCAGGTAATCGAGGATGATGAGCCGAACTCGCCCGTGCCGATCCAGTAACGCGCCGGCGATCGGGCTGATGATCAGGCCGGGGAAGATGCTGGCGAAGGCCACGAGCCCGGCCAGCGAAGGGTTGTCGTAACGCTGCAGGGCGAACAGGATCATCACGATCCCGATCATCGACTGGGAGATGCGCGCGATCTGCATGGCGATCAGGACGCGCACCAGCGAAGGGACCCTCAGGAGCGCGCGGTATGAAGGCGTCGTGACGGGATCGGCCGCGCTGCGGCCGACTTGGTCGTTCATCAGGCTGCGAGCGTGCCACAGATCGACCCGGGCTGCCGGGTCGGCGCGACGACAGCAGGGGGCGGAGGGCGTCGCGAGGCCGGGGTCTGAGACGCGGGCGCCGACCGTGGGCGGACTCGAGGCGGCGGCCCCGGGCCCGAGGGCGTCGCGAGGCGGGGGTCTGAGACGCTGGCGCCGGGCGTGGGCGGCCTAGAGAGCGGCGGCCCCGGGCCCGGTTACGGAGGGCGTTGCGGGGCCCGGACTCGCGAATCGCGGGACAAGAGGCGCCGCGCCGGCGGTTCGCCCGCCGCCTGCGCGGGGTTCATCCGGGCTATGTGTCTCCAGGCTCGCGGCCTGGGCGCGCGGCCTGGGCTCGCGGCTTGGGCTCCGCGGCCGCGGGATAGCCCCGTGACAGCTTCCGGTCAGGGCCTGCTCTCGGTGCCGTCTAGGGTCAGGACGTCTGGCCCCAGAGCGGGTCGACCTGCGTCGGACCGCTCTGCGCCGGCGTCGCGTCGGCGGATTGGGTTGTGGGCGTAGTCGTGGCCGGCGCGGCCGTGGTGGTGGCCGTGGTGCCGCCGCCGGGTGTTGGCGTCGTAATCCCCATCAGGGCGAGGGCCTGCTCGGCGTTCGCGTGCGAAAGGTTCGTCAGCAGCGGCAGGAGCATGGCGCTCGAAAAGACCCCACCCGAGTCGCCGGTGTCGCCGTAGACGCCGCTCACGGAGGCCGGGTCGATGCCCCACTGGCTCGACACGAGCTCAGCGTTGACCGTGTTGATCGACGCGGCCTGGGCAAGATCGGCGGGCGGAAGGCCGAGTGCGGCGACTTGAGCTTGTGTGGTACCGGCTGCGGCATTGGCCTGCGCGGCCTGAACCGCGGCCGCCTGCGTAGTCGAGGAGCTGACCGAGGCGATTGCGTCCATACGGAAGCTGTCGGCGGGTCGGGCCCAAGGAATAAGGGCTTTCCCCTATGAAGCGTTGACCGGACTCACCAGCGGCCGCGACGGCCCCCGCTCCCGAGTGCGGTCTGCCGACCGCGACGCCAAGGTTTGCGACCGCCGCGATGCCAGCCGCTCCCCAGTTCCGTGGCGACCCCGACGGCCGCGACAACGGCGACGGCCCTCCGGGCCGTGGCGACCGCCACGAGCGCGCAGACAAGCGATCCCGCGACGGCCCCCGGGCGGTGGCGACCGTCACGAGCGCGCAGACCGCCGATCCCCCGACGGCCGCCGCTCCCCCCGGGCGGTGGCGACCGCCACGAGCGCGCAGACCGCCGATCCCGCGACGGCCGCCGCTCCCCCCGGGCGGTGGCGACCGCCACGAGCGCGCAGACCGCCGATCCCGCGACGGCCCCCCGGGCGGTGGCGACCGCCACGAGCGCGCAGACCGCCGATCCCGCGACGGCCGCCGCTCCCCCCGGGCGGTGGTGACCGCCACGAGCGCGCAGACCGCCGATCCCGCGACGGCCGCCGCTCCCCCCGGGCGGTGGCGACCGCCACGAGCGCGCCCGGTGCCACGGATGAGCCGGAGCGAGGGCGGCCGGAGGGCGGTCCGGCCAGTCGGACCGTACACCGCAGGATCATCCAGGTTTCGGGCTTCCCCATCAGCGCGCGCTCGTCCGCGCTCTGGCATCCGGCCCTCAGCCCAGGCGATTCACCGGAGCGGCCGGCTCCCCTGGACCGTGGGATCGTCGGCGCCCCTCCTTGTACTCTGGGAGGGAGTGCTATGGAACATCAGAGTTGACCCGGCCGTTGGTGGAGTGCGTCCGGCCGGCAATGGGCCGGCGGTGAGCGCGGCGAAACGAGTCGCGCCACGCCGGACTGATCGCCCGGCGGGCCCGAATCGAGCTCGGGAAGCGGTAGCCACATCGCGTCGGGCCTCGGTCGGAGGCAGAGGAACGGCCGGCAGAGGCCGTCGTGCCGAGTAGTACTCCCCCCGTGTGTACAAGGAAATCCGACGGCCCGGCGCCAGCTTCGACTTCGGCTCGACATGCGACGACTCAGGACCAGGCAGTCGCCGACGCTGGTCTGGTCAGCTGGTAGGTGGCTCCGGATCGTCCCCGGTATCGGGAGCCGGGCCGGCCGGAGCTGGGGGCGCGACGGCCGGTGCCGCGGGCGGCGCTGCGTTCGGCGCCACGTACGGAGCGGGCGCCGCGGGCGCCGGGTGCGGCTGCCACTGATCTGCGGGGGATGCCACGGGCGGCTGCCACTGAACGGGGGCCGGTGCCTCGGGCGCCACGGGCGGCTGCCACTGAACCGGGGGCGGTGCCACGGGCGCCGACCATAGAGGAGCGCCAGTGTTCGGGTCAAAGCCCCCTGGCGGATACGGATTGCCCGGGCCGCCGCCGGGGACCGATGCGGACGGTGTGTAGCCCGGACCGCCACCGGGAGCCGGCGGATCAACAGGGCCGCCTGGTGCCGCCGGGTAGCCCGGGCCGCCGCCGGGGACCGATGCGGACGGTGTGTAGCCCGGACCGCCACCGGGAGCCGGCGGATCAACAGGGCCGCCTGGCGCCGCCGGGTAGCCCGGGCCGCCGCCCGGGACCGATGCGGACGGTGGGTAGCCCGGGCCGCCACCGGGAGCCGGCGGATAGACAGGGCCGCCTGGCGCCGCCGGGTAAACCAAGCCGCCGCCGGGCGGATACGTGTAGGCCAGCCCGGCGCCCGGGCCGGTCGAACCGGCCGCACGCTTCCGCCGCCCGAAGACCACCAGGAGGAAGACCAAGAGCAGGAGGATCGCCAGGCCGGCGGCCGCGACCCCGCCGCGAAGCACGCCCTGGCTGCTCGAGCCGTTGATGGAGTCGATCACCGACTGCGCTTCGGTGGTGGCGTCGTCGGGCTTCATGTTCTGGAGGTCGGACCGCGCGGCGGTCAACTCGGTGTTCAGGTTCGTGCCCATGAGTCCGAGCGTCTGCAGGACGCTGAGGCTTCCGTTCTTGAGCTTCGTCGCCTGGTCGAGCTTGCCGGCCGCGGCGGCTTCCTTCTTGATCTGGGCCAGCAGGTCATTGAGATCGGCCTGAGTAGCCGCCGACTCGAACTTCTGCTCGATCGCGGTGCCGTTGAGGGAGAAGCCTGGAACCAGCGACTGGATCGAGTCGCGGACGCCGACGATCTGCGTGGCGGTAGTCATGGCCGTCTCGGCCTGCGTGAAGTCCCAGGTCGTCATCGGGCCGCGGATCGCGAGCGGAAGAGTCCACTTGCCGGCCGCCTTGGCCAGGGTCTGATAGTCGGCGCGAGCCTTCGCGCGATCGCCGAGAGTCGCCGCGTCGAAGATGCCGAACCGCGCCATCAAGTTCTGGGCCTGGTCGAGATCGGTTACCCCGGCCGGCACCATGCCCCGCTGGTCGATTATGTCCAGCAGCTGCTCGGCGGTCACCGCGCCGCTGACTCCGGCCAGGTGCTCGTTCGGATCGGCCCCGACGTACGCCATGTCGTCGGCCGCGACGGCCTCGAGGACGGCCTTGAAGTTGTTCGGTCCCGTTGCATCAGCGAGCGACGTGAAGATGTAGCAGGAGGCCGCGTACTGCCAGTCGAGGACGTTCTGATCCTGCGTGGTGGAGCTGTTCGTGAGCACCATCCACTCCGTGAGGTTCGGCGAGCCCGCTCCGGGGTAAGCCCCCGGCTCCTTGCACGGCGTGTAGTTGCCCGTCCCGGCGACCTTCTCGCTGTATCCGGCCAGTCCTTCGTCCATCCATTTGCCGAAGAGCATCTTCGGGTTGAACCAGATGTGCGAGAGCTCGTGCGCGACCACGTCTTTTTCGGCCGTCTGGGGGATGCCGGCGGTGGTGGTCAGCCAGTCATATTCGCCGCCGTACTGTCCGAGCTGCATGTCGCCGGCTTCCATGATCACGATGGTTCCGCCCGGCATCTTCAATCCGGTGAGGTTCTCGAGTGCCGGCACGTCGGCGCTGACCTCGTCCTGGACCTCGGTGCTCCACGCCGTGTCCTCGGGCCAGCCTTCGATGCTGAAGGCCTGGCCGTCCGCCGTGAGCGTCGAGTGGGTCAGGTTCGCCTGGTCCTCGGCGTCGATGCAGGTCCAGAGCTTGTACGGACTGGCCTGCGTGCCGCTCGAGAAGACCTGCTTGCCGCCGGACGTGCCGGCGCTCTTGAGGTCGTCGCCGTCATCGACGTGCAGGTCGAAGCCGGCTGGGACGACGACGGACAGCGACCCCGTGTCGAGGCCGTTTCCGCTCGCGCACAGGCTGGCGTATGCGGAGCCGGCCCGGAACCCGCCGTCCGCCTCCGGTCCCGCCGGGATGGTGTACGTGGCAGTGACGACGCGCGTCTGGCCGTAGTACACGTTCGGATAGTTCAGCGTGATGTAGCGGTAGTACTGGTCGGTGCTCGTCGTCTTCTGTGAAACGCTGCCGGCGTTGGAAGTGGCACTGACCTTGCTCGCCTGCTTCTCCACGACGATCCCGGTCTGATTCCAGAAGTAGTAGTAGTAGCCGCCGGCCGTGGCGGTGTCCGGCTTGGTGTTGTGGACCGAGATCTTGACCGTGACGGCAATGAGGTTCTTGCTGGGGACGACTTCGTAGGTTGTCGTGCCGGTCTCGGTCATGCCGTTGTCGGCAAGCGCCGGCGCCGGAGAGATGACCAGCATCGACCCCGCGATCAGCGCGGGCGCAAACACGGACCACGGCCGAATACGCACCGGGAATTCCCCTTTCCCTCTGGCGGACGACTGCCATGAACGGAGCGCGTGACGGGCGCGACCCGTGGGGCTCCTCTGGGAGCCCTACGAATTCAACCCGCGCCGGTCGATCGGGTCAAGATCCAACGGCACGGTCTTCCGCCGCAGTCGTCGGAGCGGCGTGTCGGGTCAGCGTCCAGACGGGGCGGGCGCGGCCTCGATCCCGGCGACCGGCGTGTCCGGTCAGGGCCGGCCGGGCGGCTGCGATCCAGGTCGCTCGAAAGGCGCACTCGGTCGCGATCCGGCCGGGTTGATGCGCCCTCGGCCGCCCGGCCGCCCGACCGCCCGACCGCCCGACCGCCCGATCGTCTCGGCGCTGGACCTTGCCCGACCGCGTTCGGCCGCCCGGCCGCCAGACCGCCCGGCCGTCCCGGCGCCGGACCTTGCCCGACCGCCCGACCGCCCGATCGTCTCGGCGCCGGACCTTGCCACGCCGGGCCCGCCCGCCTCCGTCGGGCCGCAGTGCGGTGACACGCGAGCTGGCACGGCCTTCGGTTATCGTGGCAGCGATGCAGCTCATCGGCGACACACCCGTCTTCGCGGCCACCGACCTGGTCGGCTTTCTGGCCTGTGAGCACCTGGTCGGTCTCGAACTGGCGGCGATGGCCGGACTCGTCGAGCGGCCGGTCCGGCTGGATCCCGAGATCGACCTGATCGCACGCCGGGGCATCGAGCACGAACGGCGCTATCTGGCCGAGCTCGAGCGGGACGGACGGCCCGTCACCCGGCTGGACGGCGGCGGGCACGATCTCCCCGTCACCGAACGCCTCGGGCAGCTTCGGAAGGCCGCGACGGCAACCCGCGCCGCCCTCAGGCGGGGCGACGACGTCATCTACCAGGCCACTTTCTTCGACGGTCGCTGGCTGGGGCACGCGGACTTCCTGGTGCGAGTAGACACGCCGAGCGCGCTGGGACCCTGGAGCTACGAGGTCGTCGACACGAAGCTGGCCCGCCACGTCAAGGCCTCGGCCCTGCTCCAGATCTGCTCGTACGTCGAGCAACTGACCGCCCTCCAGGGCATCGAGCCGGAGTGGATGCACGTCGCGTTGGGCGGCAGCGCTCGTACGGTGGAGAGGCATCGGGTGGCCGACTACATGGCCTATTACCGGACCGTCAAGGCCGCCTTCGAGGCGCGCGTGGAAGCCGGCGGTGGGTTCGCGGCCGCGGTCTACCCGCCCGCGGACACGTATCCGGAGCCCGTCGAGCATTGCGACGTATGCCGCTGGCGGTCGGCGTGCGCGGCGCGACGGCGCGCGGACGACGACCTTGCCCTGGTGGCCGGCGCCCCTTCGCGGCTGAGACGCGCGCTGAAGGGCGCGGGAATTCCGACGCGCCGCGGGCTCGCGGCACTCGAACTGCCGCTCTCGAAGCCACTCGACGGCGTGGGCGGCGCGGCGCTGGTCACGGCCAGGGACCAGGCCGCGATCCAGGTTCGCGGTGAGGACGCCGGCCGGGCGCTGTACGAACTCCTGCCGCCGAGCCGGCTGCCCGACGGCGCAATCGAACCGAACCGCGGGCTGACGAGCCTGCCGGAACCCCGGCCCGGCGACCTCTTCTTCGACATCGAGGGCGACCCGTACGCGCTCGACGACGGCGTCGAGTACCTGTTCGGCGTACTCGAGCCGGGCTTGGCCGGCCCGGACGGAGGGCCGACCTTCCATTCCTTCTGGGCCGTCGACGAGGCCGGGCAGGTCACCCCCGAAGCCGAGCGACGGGCCTTCGAGGCGACAATCGACCTGATGACGGACCGGCTGGCGGCCGATCCGGCGATCCACGTCTATCACTACGCCCCGTATGAGCCGACCGCGGCCGGGCGGCTGATGGGCCGCCATGCAACCCGCGAGGAGGAGGTCGACCGGCTGCTGCGAGGCGAGGTGTTCGTCGATCTCTTCCGGGCCGTCAAGCAGGGGCTGCGGGCCTCCGTAGAGAGCTACTCGATCAAGAAGCTGGAGCCGCTCTACGGACTGGCTCGGGAGGAGGGCCTGCGCGACGCTGGATCCAGCATCGTGGCCTTCGAGAGCTGGCTGGCCGAGGTGGACACGGGTTCGGCCGCGCCCAGGTCGCCGCAGACCGACGAGACGCTGATGAGCATCGAGCGCTACAACCGGGACGACTGCGTCTCCAACTGGCAATTGCGAGACTGGCTGGAGGCGCGGCGAGTCGAGCTGGCGGGGGAGGTCGGCGAGCCGTTGCCGCGGCCGGTGCGCTCGGAACCGCAGCCCGCCGCGCCCCTGGCGGACAAGCTCGCCCGTGTCGCCGAAGTCGCGTCCCGGCTGTGCGCCGGGGTGCCCGACGCTGCGTCGGAGCGAACGCCCGAACAGCGCGGTCGCTGGCTCCTGGCCCAGCTTCTCAGCTGGCACCGGCGCGAGGAGAAATCGTTCTGGTGGCGGTACTACTACCTGATGAACGATCTCACGGACGAGCAGCGGGTAAGCGAACCTGAGCCGATCGGTCGGCTCGAGCTGCTCGGTCCCGTCGGCAAGAAGGCTCGGTCGGTCGTCTACCGCTACCGTTTCCCGGAGCAAGAGCATGAGATCGAGGAGGGAACCGAGGTCCGCGATCCGGCGACGAAGGCTTCGCCCGGCCGCGTGGTCGCCGTCGACGAGACCGCCGGCACGCTCGACATTGCGCGTGGGCCCAGGACCGACGGTCCCCATCCGACATCGCTGGTGCCGTGCGATCGCGTCGGAACGGAGCCTCTCCAGGAGAGCTTGCTGCGGTTGGGCGAGTGGGTCGCCGGTAACGGCATCGGAGGGCCCGGCGAGTACCCGGCCGCCCGGCGGCTGATGATGCGACTGCCGCCGGGTGACGGCCTGGCCGGCGGGGAGCCATTGCGCCGGGAGGGCGAGACGGCGTCGGAGGCGGCGAGGCGCATCGCCGCCGGGCTGGACGGTGGCTGGCTTGCCGTTCAGGGTCCGCCCGGTTCGGGCAAGACATACCTGGGCGCGGAAGTGATAGTCGAGCTGGTCGGACTCGGCCGCAAGGTCGGGGTCACGGCCAACAGCCACCGAGTGATCGGCCATCTGCTCGATTCGGTCGCCGACCGCGCCCGCGAACGCGGAGTCGAGGTGAGGATCGGTCAGAAGGCCGACCAATCGGGCGATTGCACGTCGGACGCCGCCAGGTCCTACAAGCAGTACGGCGACGTGGTCGAGGCACTCGAATTGGGCGAAGTGAACGTGGTCGGAGGCACGGCCTGGCTCTGGTCGCGGCCCGAATTCGCCGAAGCCGTGGACGTCCTGGTGGTCGACGAGGCAGGCCAGCTCTCGCTGGCCAACGCGACGGCGGTCTCGCAGGCTGCCCTCAACCTGGTCCTGCTGGGCGACCCGCAGCAGCTCGACCAGCCGCTGCAGGGCACGCATCCGCCGGGGGCGGAGGCCTCCGCCCTGGGCCACATCCTGGACGGGCTGTCGACCATGCCGCCGGAAATCGGCCTCTTCCTCGAGCAGACCCGGCGGCTTCATCCCGACCTGTGCCGGTTCACCTCGGAAGCGTTCTACGAGAGTCGCCTGACTTCGCAGGAGCGGCTGGCCCGTCAGGATCTGGCCGGTTCGGGCCTGCTTGACGGGACGGGCGTTCGGTTCGCGCCGGTGGTCCACACGGGCAACATCAACAACGCGCCGGAGGAGGCTGCCGTCGTGGCGGGATTGATACGCGGACTGATCGACGGGCGCGGAACGTGGACCGACGCGGATGGTCGGCGCCGCGAACTCACCCTGGACGACGTGCTCGTGGTCGCACCCTACAACGCCCAGGTGGCGGAGATCGCTCGCGCTCTCGCCGGTGCTCGCGTCGGCACCGTGGACAAGTTCCAGGGCCAGGAGGCGCCGGTCTCCATCTACTCCATGGCAACCTCGGGGCCGGAGGATGCCCCGCGCGGGATGGAATTCCTCTACAGCCTGAACCGCCTGAACGTGGCCACTTCACGGGCCCGCTGCCTCGCGGTGGTTGTCGCCAGTCCGGCGCTAGTCCGCGTGCGCGCCCGCACTCCCCGCCAGATGAAGCTTGCCAACGCCCTGTGCCGTTTCGTGGAGCTGGCGGCCGTGGTCTAGTCGCCGGGACGCGCCGCGAGGTCACCTCCTGGCAAGCGCCCGGTCGACCGGCCCGGCAGTCGGGCGCGGCCAGCGACCGGAGCCGCGCCGCTCGGGCGGGCCCCAGCGTTCGTCGCGAGGCGCGTTATCACGCAGTACCAACGCCAGTAGTTGTAAGCGGCGTTGGCAGTGAAGTTGAGACTCCGTCCGACCACTCCGTTCCTGAACCACGCACGGATTGGCGCGGACCATGACCCGGGGGAGCCCCAAGGGAGTCGGTTACCCGTCCGCGCCCCACTTAGCACTACCACGGCTGCTGATCAGCAAATACCCGCGCGGCCCGGTCGCGCGACCGGGCCGCCCAGCGTCTCCGGCGATGGCGCCCTCGAACAAGACGGTCTACGCCTTCGGCAAACGGCCGTACAGCTCGCGATAGACGGCCGATCGTTCGGCATATACGCCCGCGTCTGCCGGAACCGGTTCCATAACGCGCGTGTCGCCCGGCAGCGGCCACGTGGACGTGGCCGTCGAGGGAGCGATGCCGGCCGCGACCGCCCCCAGCAGGGCCGCGCCGCGGGCCGAGGCGTGCTCCGTGGCGCCGAGCGCCACGGGCAGGTTCATTACGTCGGCGATGATCTGCTGCCAGAGGCGGTTGACGCCGCCACCGGCGACCACTCCGGCCTTGGGCTCGAGACCCAGCCCGCGCATGAGGTCCAGGCCTTCACTAAGCGCAAACGCCACTCCCTCGAGAACCGCCCGGGTCATCTCCGCGGGGCCGTGGTCGATCCGCAGACCGACAAGCGCACCGCGCGCTGCCGGGTCGAAGACCGGTGTCCGCTCACCGCGCAGGTACGGCAGGAACAGAAGGCCATCGCTCCCGGCCGGTACCTTCGCCGCCGCGGCCAGGAGCTCGCGCGCCCCGTTCGGGTCGCCCGGCTTGAGCATGCGTACGACCCAGTCGAGTGAGGCCGCGGCCGACAGAATGGCGGCCATCACGCACCATTGATCGGGTACGACATGGCATAGGCCGTGGAGCCGGCCGTCCGCGTCGGCCTTCGGCTCCGCTACAGGCGCCAGGACCTGCCCGCCAGTTCCCAGGGAGATGAGGACGGTGCCCCGAGCGTCCTTCTCGCAGGCGAGACCCAGGCCGAGGGCCGCGGCCGGAGCGTCGGCGCCGCCGACGGCGACAGAGATCCCGGCCGGCAGGCCCAGGGCACGCGCCGCGTCTTCGCGCAGCCCTCCCGCCGAGGCCTCAGACTCGGTCAGTGGAGCCAGTCTCTCGCGATCGATCTCCAGCCGTCGGCATATCTCATCGGACCAGGTTCTGGCCCGCAGGTCGAAGAGGAGCGTCGCCGAAGCATCCGAAACGTCGCCGGCGATCTCGCCGGTGAGTCGGGCCCGCAATGCGTCCTTCGGCTGCACGATCCAGCGTGTCCTCGCCATCACCTCAGGCTCGTGGCGGGCAACCCACATGATCTTCGGAGCCGTGTAGCTGACGTTGGAGCGATTGCCCGTGAGGGCTACGAGCTCGGCTCGCGGGATGCGCTGCTCGATCTCGGCCGTCTCGGCCTCCGACCGGCCGTCCGACCACATCAAGGCCGGCCTGACCGGGACTCCGGCGGCATCGAGGAATACGGCGCTGTGCATTTGACCCGTCAGGCCGATAGCCTCGACGCTCGCGCCTCGCAGGGCCGGTCGGGCCAGCATCTCGGACATTGCCAGCCGCAGGGCGTCCCACCACCGGTCGGGATTCTGCTCCGCGTAGCCAGCCTGTCGCGACTCCGTTGGGTATGAGGCCAACGTCACGCCGAGACACTCGCCTGTCTCGTCCAGCGCGAGCAGCTTGACCCTGGAAGAGCCCAGGTCTATCCCTATCGAGACGCGCACTCAGACCTCCCTGATGCCAGCGCATGCCCGAAACCGTTGCCCGCTCGATTCTCGGGATGGGCAACGGCACCCGCGGTTCCTGTTCGCCGGCGCACGCCGGACACTACTGTCAGCCGGGCGCTAGCTTAACGCCAAGGGCCGCAAGCGCATCAGGGCAAAAGTATCCGAATGGTTTCAACCTCGGCCCAAGGTTGCCGTCGCCGGCGTCGCCGGTGGCAGGCGGGCCAGATCTGAGGACGAATCGCCGCAGCCTGCCCCGAGGCTCCGGCCGGCGCCGGACGAGACGGGGACGCAAAGCTCAGGTGTAGTTTGGCAGCGACTGCCGGGAGGATTCGTCGATGGACCGGCCACGGGAATGGCGTCTCGCCAACGGCCGGGTTCGGGTCGTTCCGGCAGCGACGGGCGAGATGCCGGTCGTTGCCGGCATATTGGACGAGGCCTCTTCGTGGCTCGAAAGCCGGGGGCTGACGGGGTGGCCGAAACCCTTTCCGATTGAGACCCTCGAGGCCGCGCTGGCCATCGGCACGACGTACCTGGCGTGGGACGGCACCACCCCGGCGGGCACGTTCAGCCTGCACCGCGTCGACATCAGGTTCTGGGGCGAGTGCCCGGACGAGCCAGATGGATACGCGAGGTACCTGCACAAGCTGGCGATCGACCGTACGCAGACGGGCCTCGGGCGGGAGCTCGTCGCGCTCGCCGAGGCGCTCGCGCGAGACAGCGGCGCGAGTTGCGTGCGCCTGGATTGCCGGGCGGAGAACCCACGCATCCGGAGCTACTATGAATCCGCCGGCTTCCGGTACCGCGGTGAGGTCAGCGGGCCGGCCTTCGACGCGCCCTACGCCCTGTACGAGAAGTCGCTCGTGTAGGCGGGCCGGCAACAGGAAGGGGGCAGCGTGGTGGGCTGGAGCGGACGGACAGGTGCGTCGTTCGGGGGTCAGGCCGGCTGAGCCCCGTCATGGCGGCGGACCGGATTCGATGAACCCGGGCATCGCGCGGGTTCCCATGCCTCGGCTCAACCTTGTCCGACGCGGTCGATCACCCGGCGGGCGAACGCGGCGGTGCACGTCCACCCGGCCCGGCAGCCTGGAACAGATCGTGGCGGTGGCGGCACACATTGGCCGGCCCCGAAGGCGCCCCGGCGCAGGTTTCACCCGGTGAGCGAACGTGACACGCGCGGTGCGAATCGGACCGGCTGGTGTCGTTCACGCTCGGATCCAGCATCGGTTATGACCGGAGAGATTGCCCGAGGGGCCACAAACGTCGATCTTGCTCGACCGATGATCAGGACCTGCAGACCGGCCGACCCTGGCGCGGTCGCGCGGTCGCGCGGTCACCCGGTGAGCGGCCTCTGGTCCCGGCCCGGCCGACAACTTCGCCTGGTGAGCGGCGCGGCCGTCCCCGTTCACGCGGAGGCCAGCTCGATGTTTCCGGATTCACGCCAGATCGACTGTCGGCAATCGCCGAGGCGGCTTCGGCAACCGTCGAGGCGGTTTCGGCGGTTTCGGCGGTTTCGGCGGTTTCGGCGGTTTCGGCGGTTTCGGCGGTTTCGGCGGTTTCGGCGGTTTCCATCCCGAGGCCGGCCGAGTTCCAGGCCCGTAGCTCGTGGCGAGCAGGGGCGAGCCCGAGTCGAGCCGAGATCGCGGCGTGCGTTGCCCGCCTTTCGCCGGATGTCGGCGGAGTGTGAAATCGGCAAGTATCTGCACTCGCCCGCCAGCGCGCGCCACGCCCACGGCCCGCCCGCCAGGCCGCGCCACGCCCGCGGCCCGCCCGCCGCCCCAGCAAACTCGCCCGCCGGACCTGGCCGCCATCGGCACTCGCCCGCCGACCCAGGCACCCGCCCGCCAGGGCGCGCCACGCCCACGGCCCGCCCGCCGCCCCAGTCACTCGCCCGCCGGACCGCGCCACGCCCTCGGCACTCGCCCGCCAGCGGGGCCAGGCCACTTCCCGGCGCCCGCCCGCGGGGCCCTCGGCGCGCTCAGGATCGCTGGAAGTATGTATCCCGCTCCCAGGGTGTCACCTGGCGGCGGTAGGCTTCCCATTCGAGTTTCTTGACGGATCGGAAGAGCTCCATCAGCGCGCTGCCGAGTGCCGTCGTTATTGTGTCGTCGTCCTCGAGCGCCTCCAGCGCTTCCCCCAGCGACGCGGGCAGCGGCCTGGTGACGCTGTGGCCTCCGCCCCCGAAGCCGTGCTCGATCTCCTCGAGCGGCGGCCCGAGCTCGCAGCCTCGGTCCAGCCCGTCGAGACCCGCCGCGAGCATCGCCGTGAATGCCAGGTAGGGGTTGCAGCTGGGATCGACGAGCCTCAACTCCAGCCGTACCCCGAAGACCTCGCCCGGCGACGCGTCGCCGCGAACCGGCGTGGGGACCCGGATGAGGGCGCCCCGGCTGTGGCGCCCCCAGCTGCCCGCGACCGGAGCTTCGTAGCCGGGCACGAGCCGCTTGTATGAATTCACCGTCGGCGCTACGAGAGCGGCCATACCCGGGGCATGCTCCAGCTGCCCGGCCAGGAAGGCGCGGGCGATCGCCGACATGCCGTAGGCGTCGCTCGGGTCGTCGAAGACGCTGCGGCCGGCCCGATCGACCAGGACCTGGTGAACGTGCATGCCGGAGCCGGCGGCGTCGGCCAGCGGCTTGGGCATGAAGGTTGCCTGCATGCCTCTGTCCCGCGCCATCTCCTTGACCGCCGGCTTGAGTGTCGTCACGGTGTCGGCCGCGACGAGAGCCGGCAGAAGCGGCAGGTCCAGTTCGAACTGGCCGCTCGCGACCTCGTGGTGGCTCGATTCGATGTGGATGCCCATCGCCTCGAGACCCGAGACGATTTCAAGCTCGACCCGACGGGAGCGGCCCCGGCTTCGCTCGAAGTAGCTGCTGGGGTCGTCCGCCAGCGGCCCGATCGCGTCGGCGGGGAAGAGGAAGAACTCGATCTCCGGCGCGACCAGGTAGCCCAACCCGGCCGACTCAGCCCCGTCTAGCAGTGAGCGGAGCGCGCCGCGGCCGTCGCCCGGATAGAGGTCGCCGCTCGGGGTCACCACTTCGCAGATGAGTCGGGCGCACGGCACCCCGGCCGGCTCGATGATCGAGAAGGTCGCCGGATCCGGCCGCAGGTACATGTCCAATTCGACCTCGCGGGCCAGGCCCTCGATGGCCGAGCCGTCGAACCATTCGCCGTCGGCGAGGACCGCCGCGATTCGCCGGGCGGGCACGGCCACGGTCTTGACGGCGCCGGTGACGTCGGCGAACTGCAGTTCCACCTGCTGGACGCCGGCCTCCTTCAGGGCCACCAGGACTCTTTCGATGGCCAGCCGATCGGCGCCGCTCGAGGAAGCCGAACCGTGCAGCGAGCCACTCGGGGCCGTGCCGGGGCTGGCGGTCTTCCTGCCGGCGCCGGGAGTGGAGTCGTCTGGCGTATGTCCTGACTTGTGAGGCATCTGGTCCCTCCCGCGCTGTACTGGGGCGCCTGCGCGGCTGCTAATGATGGCCGATGAGGTATGCCAGCACGATGAGGAAGATGCTGGCCGACAGGAATGCGGCGCTGACCCCGAAGATCAGCAGGACAAGCCGAAGGTCCGATGAGCCCGGCGAGACGATCTGCTCGTCGCCGAAGATGAATTGCGTGAGCGGCAGGTCGCGCCAGTGCTCCAGGTCCGAACGGAGCGAGGTCGCGTCCTCGTATCGCTCGTCGGGGTTCTTTCGGAGGCATTTCCGGACGATCCCGTCGATCGGCGGCGGGACGTCCGCGTTGAGCTCGTGGAGCGGCGGGACCGGAGCGTTGATGTGCTGGCTCATGACCGACAGCGCGTTGTCGCCTTCCCATGGGACGCGGCCGGCCAGCATCTCGTAGAGCATCACACCGATGGCGTAGACGTCCGTTCGCGCGTCACCGCGCTTGCCCTGTATCTGTTCGGGCGACATGTAGTCGGGCGTCCCCAGCGCCGTCGAGAACCAGCGCCAGGTCAGCCGCCGCGCGCCGGCCATCAGGGCGACGCCGAAGTCGGTGACGACCAGTTTGCCGTCCGTCGTCACGAGGACGTTCTCGGGCTTGAGGTCGCGATGGACGACACCCTGGGAGTGGGCATAGGCCATCGCGGCCGCCAGCTGCCGCCCGAAGTCGACGGCCTTGTCGACCGAGAGCTTCTTCTCCCGGCTGAGCATGGCACGCAGGGTCTCGCCGTCGATGTACTGCATGACCATATACGGCCGGCTTCGATCGGAGGTGAATTCGATCGGGCGCTGGATGCCGGGGTGATGGAGATGGCGCGAGATCTCAAGCTCGCGCCGGAAGCGATCGAATGTGGCTACGTCGCCCATGATCGACTCGTGCGGGCACTTGAGGACGACCTGGCCTCCGGTCGGATCCTCCGCCAGGAAGACGTCGCTGTAGGCGCCGTGCCCGATAGCCTTGACGATCGTGAACTGGTCGAGCTTCGCGCCGGCCTCCAGCTCGGTCGTGGTCACGAGAACAACCTCCGCCATCCCTGCGGCGCCTCGGGCCGCTGCCCGGCCTCCCGTACGTGGATGACCATCGCCGTCGCATTATCGTCGCCCCCGCGCCCGAGGGCGAGGTCCACCAGGTGCCGGCACGTCTCCGCGGGCGCGAGACCGAGAGCTTCGGCGATCTCGGTAGACGTGACGTTGCTCCACAGCCCGTCCGAGCAGAGCAGGAAGGCGTCGTCCCGCTCGAGGCGCTCGTTACGGACGTCCGTCCGGACGGTGATGTCGCCGCCCACTGAACGCGTGAGGGCATACCTGGCCGGGTGCGCAACGGCCTGCTCGGGCGAGATGATGTGCATCCGCAGCAACTCCATCACCTGGCTGTGGTCCGTCGTCAGCAACTCCAGCTCGCCCTCGCGACGGCGGTAGACGCGGCTGTCGCCGACGTGGCCGAGGTGGGCTTCTCCGGGCGTGATCACGAGCGTGCTCAGGGTTGACTGCATCTTGCGCCCGCCTCGGCCGGTGATAGCCGCATCGAGGATGGTCTCGTTGGCCCGGTTGAACGCGTCCCGCAGGATGCCCGGGATCCTGCCTCCGCCGGCGAGGCTCCGCTGCGCCTGGTTCAGGCTCGCCTCGACGGCGATACCGGACGCGACCTCGCCGCCGCCGTAGCCGCCCAGCCCGTCCGCCACCGCGAAGACCAGGCCGAGGTCCGAGGTCACGACCGCCGGCGGGAGGACGTGCTCCTCGGCCGGCGTGACGTACGGCGAGTCGCCGTCCAGGGCCACCCAGCCGAGCCGATCCTCGTTGTGCTCGCGCACGTGGCCTATCACGGTCAGACCCGCGTATTCGACGGCAAGGGCGGCTGTCACGGCGTTCGCATCATCTCAGTCGGGGTGAGTGTGGTAAATCCGAGAACCGCGCCGTGGCTGCCCGTACAGCCAGCGGCGCGGTGTCGGTTGACTACATTCGAGGTTAGAGTTCGGGACTTATCACCGGCGGCCGGACCAGGAGACTGGTCTTGTTCGCGGCCGAGTTGAAGACCAGCCACACGGCACCGACAACGATCCACGCTGCCACGATGCCGAGCGCCACAAGCGTGTCGGTCTGCGTCGAGCCGCCTGAGCTGATGCTCATGTAGACGACCCCCACGAGCATCCCGACGTTCGCCATCAGCCCGAGAACTGGGACGATCACGTGTTTCACCAGGCTTCTCTTGTGCTTGCCTCCGAAGGCCACGAGCACGAGAGCGCACGTCATTCCGTACACGAGGAAGGTGCCGGTGTTGCTGGCGAGTGTGATCTGGAGGAGGTTGTCGGCCGAAAGGACCGCGTATCCGCCCAGCACGGCCGAGATGATGGTGAGAGCGATGACACCGTAATGTGGTGTGGCGTGGCGGAAGTGGAGCATTCCGAGGATGCCGGGCACTTCCTTGTCGCGACCCATGACGTAGGTTATGCGGACGCCCGTGTTGAGGCAGGCCAGGGTCGTGCCGATGAGCGCGATCAGCACCGTTGCGGCGAGGATGATCACGAGGGGGAAGCCGGTGCCACCGAGCATCACGTCGCCTATCTGGCGAACCATGTCTCCGATCGGCGCGCCGGAGGCGGCTGCCGCGGCGTACCCGTTCGCCGCGGTGGGGACGGTGCTGTTGTTTACGAAGAAGTTGGCGGCCACGTATTCGATGACGTACGCCACTCCGCCCTGGATGGCCAGCGAAAGCAGGATCGCGCGCCGGACGTCACGCTTGGGGTTGATCGCCTCGCCACCCAGAGCCGTGACCGACTCGAAACCTACGAGCAGCAGGATGGCGATCGTGCCCTGGAAGACGACGTTGGTGAGATTGTGGGGCAGCACCACGTCGACCAGGCCCGAGTGCGCGTAGACCAGGCTGGGATGGGTCATCCGGAAGGCGATCGCCAGGATGGCGAAGGCCACGAGAGCGGTCAACTGGATGGCGTTGATGACGATGGCCGTCATCGTCGAACCCGAGATGCCGCGGTAGGCGATCAGGCCGACGATTGCGGAGAAGCCAAACGCGGCGCCCACCTCGAGCGGCTGGTTCAGCGTGACGCCGAACTGGCCCAGGATGAATACGAGCAGAGTTGCGGTGAACGCGACCATGATGCCCGGGTAGATCCAGTAGTACAGATGGGAAACCCAGCCGACGACGAACTTCGCCAGCCTCGCGAACTTGTAGTGGACCTGTTCCTCGCGCTGCAGGAACGACGCCTCGGCGAAGTAGTAGGAGGAACCGGCGCCAGCCTCGGGGAAGAGATTCGCCAGCTCCGAGTACAACAGCGCGGTCAAGAAGGCAAGCACAAGGACGAAGAGCAGACCGGGGACCATGTCGGCAGCTGTGGTCGCTCCGCCGTTCTGCTGGACGACCTGGGCCTGGAACGTCGTCCATAGGAACGCGCCCGGCGCGATCAGCGCCATGGCGTTGATCGTGAGCCCGGTCATCGTCAGGGTTCGCTTCATCTCGGTCCCTGGCGCGGCGGCCATTCGGTGCTCCTGTTCGCGCACGGTATGCGGCTGCCCGGTGTTCGGCCGGGGCTTCCGTGCGTGAGTCCAGGTTCCGGTATCTCGCCCTCGAAATCAGCAGCCGTGCGGTGCCGGAATGGGAACGTCGTGGTTGCGCCTTCGCCTGCCGGTGGTTGCGGTTGTGGCGCCCGAGGGTTGCCCGCAGGTTGCGCGACAAGAAGCGAACGCGGCGCGTGGGCCCCTCGGCGTCGCGCGGCTTGTCGGCGGACCGCGCCGCCTTCCGGCCGGCAGACCGCGCCGCCGCCGCGCTCGGGCATGCGCTGCGCCGCCGCGCGCCGGGTCTCAGCCGGGCGTCGTCGTGCCGCCGCCCGGGCTAGTGCGCGAAGGAGGCGATGGCGATGGCCGAGCTGTCCCCGGAGAAGGCCGCGATGGCGCCGGCGTCGTTGGCCGCCACGCTGCCGCCGCTCACCCGGAGCGTGGCGAGGTCGGGCGGGAGGACCGCGAGGGAGATTCCCGGCTTTGCGTCGTTGACCGTCCCGAGCCAGGGACTGCCGGCGGGATCGGCGCCGAGCACGACCGCTCCGTCGCCGATGGCGGCAATGGAGAAGACGCTACCCGCGCGGACCAGGTTCGCGGCTGCGCCTGTCGGGTACCACCACAAACCGGTCCTCATCCCGAGGAAGACGCCGGCCGGGGTTGCCCCGGCGGCGACTGGGGCCTCGGTCGGGCCTGGGCCCGTCTCCCGCCAGCTGACGCCGTCGTCGGTCAATTCGAAGAGCTCCCCCTGGGACCAACCCACGAGGCGCCCTCTGGGGTCGAAGGCGACAGGCCTGACGGTCGATGCCCGGGAGGTCCAGGTCACGCCCGCGTCCGAACTCGTGTACAGCCGGCCCGGGTAGTACGCCAGGAGCACGCCGGAGCGCGACGGATCGAACGAGATCCAGGTCGGGCTCGCGCTGGCATGCCCGGGCAGCGCCCCAGCAGACCAGATCAGCCCGCCGTCGGCGCTCGCGAACCGTCCCGACTGGCAGTAAGGACCCGGTCCGGCGACATAGGCGCTGGCAGAGGACGGGTCGCCGGCGATCACGTCCGCGCGTCCGGCCTGTTCGCCGATCCACGTCGTCTGGCCCTGCCAGCTGATGACTCCGAAGATGTCGGCCTGGCAATCCGTGACGGTCGCGTTCCACATCGGCGAGGCCGCGAAGGCCATGATGAACGTCCTCTGTGTGGCCCCGACGTGCACCTGCGCGCCGTCGATCGCGCCCTCCACCAGGGAGACGCCCGAGATGATCAAGGGTGAAGCCGGATCGCTTGTCGGGTCGCCCGTCGGAGCGCTCGTGGGGTCGCCCGCGGCCGCCGTGCTCGACCGCTGGTCGACGATGCTGGCCGCGGCCAGGACCAGGCTGAGGACGATCATGGCGCCGAAGGCGTTGAAGACGAACCGCCAGCCCGACGCCCGCGTCAGCCGCGCACGCTCGGCCGCGGCGGCCTCGGCCTCACCCAGATCCTGCTCGAGTCGCATCCGAAGGTAGAGCGGCGCCGGTTCGCCCGGGTCGCGGGTCTCGTAGAGATGGCGCAGGAGGCTCTCCGTGTCGCCGTCCCCGGGCGCGTCGCCGGATCCCGCGCCCGGCGCCCAGCCTCCGTCCAAGCCGCCCTCGGCGGGGCCGGCGCCGGCGACCGTCTCGGCGGCAGCCCCCGCACCGAGCCGGGCCCGCAGCGTTCGCAGTGCCGCGGCCGCCTCTCTGGCCGCTCCCGCCCCGGGGGCGAGGCGCCCGGTCGATTCCCACGGCCCGAAGACCCTGGCAAGGGCGAGTTGGAGCCGGGGCGGGAGCGCGGCGACGGCCGCCTCGAGAGTTGTCGCGCCGGCACCCTCGCGGGGCGCTTGCTCTCCCGCCTCGCGGATGGCGGCCAGAAGGCCGGACTCGAGCCGGTGCCGGAAGGCGTCGTCGATCTCTCCCTCGGCGGGATCTCGGGTGCTCAGCCAGGCCGACATAGCCACGCCACGAAGGACGGCCCCAGCCTCGACCGGGTCGCCGAGGGTCATCTCGGCCAGCCGGTACCCGTCCGACAGGTTCCGAGCCAGGAAGCCGTGGAAGTTGCCCGCGGCGGAGAGCGAGTTCGCATCCTCCGCGCGGGCCTGGGGTTTTCGTCCGGGCATGACACGGTCCGTTTCGCGCTGGCCGCCACTCCGCCTCGAGCGACCTATGCTCCCAGCAACGATAACTGGGCAACTATCATATCGCTTCGGGGAAGCACATCGATGCGATCGGCGCCTGCCGTTGCCCGCCAATCTGCTGATAGACCCAGTTGGCACGCGCGGCGAGTCCGCCGGCCGCCGTCGCGCTGCCGGAGCCCGCGGGGCGGCCCTGGCTCCTCGGCGGCCGCAGTCGCGCTGCCGCAGCCCCGCGGGGCGCCCTGGCTCCTCGGCGGCCGGCCGGTCTAAGCCGCCAGGTCGCGCCGTTCGAAGGTGATGCCCGAACCGACCAGGAGGGCCATTGCGACGCCGCAACGGCGCTCCCGTCGCCCAAGTTGAGGCCGTTCCGGAGCGGGCCGCACCCACGTCGTCGCGGAAGAAGGAGAACGGATCCGGGCCCAACGGCGCGGGCAGTCCACCCCGATCCGCCTGACGCTGGCCCTCAACCGGGAATCGCCTGGCCATCGACCGGCCTGTCAGCTACGAGGAAGCCGAAGAACTTGCCGGTCTCGACGACCGGGTCGACGTCGACGATGCCTCGCGAGCGGCGGCGTACCACCTTCTGAGCTTGTGAGCCTCGATGGCGGCCATCATTGAGACTTCCTTCCGAACTCGGCCGGTCCACCCGGCCGCCAAAGGACCTTCGAGCCCCCCGGGCGTGGCAGTACCTCCGGCCGTTCGCGCCGGACAGGGGTCACTCCCCGAACGACCGGCTCAAGCCGGGAATACACCTACACGCCCTCCCTGCCGAATGCTTCGGGCCAGATCGCAAGACGAGCCCGCAGCCGCGCCTGCCGGTGGACTCGCCCGCCAGCCAGACAGGCGACCCAAGGAATGGCCACATGTCGATCGCCAGCTATCCCTTGCAGGACCGTCGAGGGGCGGGCCGCTCGGCTGCGGCGCCCCCGAGGCCGGCGCGTGCCGTAACCCATGCCCTGATCATCCACCAGGCCGAGATCGTCCGCCTCGGCGTCTCCACGATGCTGAGCAGCGGGTCCGCCTGCGAAGTCGCGAGCGCGGCATCCGTCTACGAGGCATTCCGCCTTGCCTCGGACGTGCACCCGCAGCTCGTTCTCTTCGATTATGTCCCCGCCGAAGGGCCCGAGGTCTGCCGGCTCCTGGCAGCCCTGTGGCCGCGTCCCCGTCTCATCGCCCTGGTGACCCGAGGCCGCGAAGTCTCGCCGAACGACTGCCTGTCGGTCGGCGCGGACGCCGCGATGCTGATCGACAACGTCAATCGAGACACTTTCCTCGTCGTCATCCGCCGGGTGATGGACGGGCTCGGTCCGATCATCGCCGGCTTTCCCTCCGTCAACGAGCGCCTCGACGCCTCCCTGGTCGACGAGGGGCCGGTCTCGCTGCTCACGCCCCGTGAGCGCGAGATGCTCTACCTGATCGGCCAGGGCCTCTCCAACCGCGAGATCGCCAAATCGCTGGTCCTCTCCGTCAAGACGGTCGAGGCCCACCGCGCCAACCTCAGCCGCAAGCTCAACGTCAGATCGCGGGCCGGCCTGATGCGGCTGGCTCTCACCGGCAGCCTGGCCTGATCCGATGATCCCGCTGACGCGCACCGACGGAACGGCCGTCCTGATCAACCCCGACCGCATCGAGCTGGTGGAGGAGACCCCGGACACCGTCCTTACCCTCGCCGACGGGAAGAAGCTGCTCGTCCGCGAAACCGCCACCGAGGTGGCGACGCGCTTCCACTACTACCAGCGGTCGCTTCACGTAGACGCCCGCTTCGGCGGCCGCCGCGCCTACGACCCGCCGGAGGACATGGATCCCGCGCTGTACGAACACCCCAACCGCGGGCGCCTTCGCGCCTACGGCGACTCCAAGGCTTAGGGGAGAGCCATGGACGGCGGGCTGGGAATCATGATCTGCCTCGGCGCCATGATGGTCGCCGATGTGCTCGACGGCGGGTCACCGGCCGCGTTCATCAACCCCTCCGCGATTCTGCTGATCTTCGGCGCCACGTTCGGCGCGACGATCGCGTCGACCTCGCTCAAACAGTTCATGACGTTCCCAAAGCTCCTCGGCAAGGCCATGAAGCCGCGGGTGAGCGACATGGCGAGCACGCGCGAAATGCTGGTCAAGTTCGCCGAGCGGGCGCGCCGCGAAGGCCTCCTGGCGCTCGAGGGCGATGTCGAGGCGGTCCAGGATCCATTCATCCGGCGCGGCCTGCAGATGGTGATCGACGGCCTCGAACCGGACACGGTCGAGGAGATCCTCGAGATCGAGGTCGAGTCGACGCAGGCCCGCCACCACAAGGGCATCGACATGTTCGCCAAGATGGGCGGCTACTCGCCCACCTTCGGCGTCCTCGGGACGGTCATGGGCCTGGTGAGCGTCCTCTCCAACCTGTCCGATCCGTCCGGCCTGGGAGAGTCGATCGCGACGGCCTTCATCGCCACGCTCTTCGGCGTCGGCGCCGCGAATATCCTCTGGCTGCCGGTCTCGGCCAACCTCAAGAGCAAGGACGGGGCCGAGGCGGCCGAACGGCGCCTGGCCCTGGCCGCGATCCTGGCGATCCAGGCCGGCGACAACCCGCGCATCGTCGCCCAGAAGCTCCGCGCCCACGCCGGACCGGAGGCCGAGGCCGCCGAATCGCCTGAGAAGACCGAAGCCGCGTCGTCCATCCCGGAGGCGGCGTAATGGCGAGGCGTAGAAAGTCCCAGGTGGAAGGCACCCACGACAACGACGAGCGCTGGCTGCTGACCTACTCCGACCTGATCACCCTTCTCTTCGTTCTCTTCGTCGTCATGTACGCGATCAGCACGACCGACGTTCGCAAGTTCGTGGCCCTGGCCCAGTCGGTCTCGGCCGCCTTCAACGCAGACGTCATGCAGGGCCAGCAGGCGATCAGCATCAGCGACGGCCAGGACATGACGATCCAGCAGGACACGAGCGCCTCGGGAACGAGTCCCGTGCAGTCGGACCTCAAAGCCATCCAGGCCGCCCTTGAGGACTACGCCATCGGCCAGGGGTTGGGTGGCGAGGTGCAGGTCGGCATGGCTCCCCAGGGCATCGTCATCCGCCTCAACGATGCGCTGCTCTTCTCCTCGGGCCGGGCGAACCTCGACGACCATGCCATGAAGCTCGTGGGCGAGGTGGTGACGATCCTGAAGCCCCTGCCGAACCAGGTCCGGATCGAAGGCAACACCGACGATCAGCCGCCCGACGGGATCCTCTACACGAGCAACTGGGACCTGTCGACGGACCGGGCCCTGGCGGTGCTGAAGGCGATGGTCGGCATGGGCATGGACCCCAGCCGGCTCTCCGCGGAGGGCAACGCCCAGTACAACCCCATCACGCCAAACGTGGATGACGCTTCGAGGGCCCTGAACCGCCGCGTCGACATCATCGTCCTCTACCCACCGGACAGCAGCTCGTCGGCCTCGCCGATGGCGTTCCCGAGCTTCTGATGGAACACACCCGAAGCGCCGCCGCCCCCGCGCGTCGCCGCGCCAACCACCTGGAGTACCGCCCGTGAAACTCCCGATCCCGCGAGGCCGCCGCGCCATCCTCGCTCTCGGAGTCCCCCTGGGGCTCGCTGCCGCAGGCGCTCTGGTCTTCACCCAGGTGGCCGGCGGCTCAAAGGCGCCGCCCGCGATTCCGAACCCGGCCCCCGGCCAGCTCGGCCCGATGCTCGCTCTCGACGACCAGGTCATCAACCTGGCCGGGACGACGCCGGACTCTTACAAGTACGCCAAGGTCGGCGTGACCATCGAGCTGCGGCCGACGACGGCCAGCTTCTACAACATGCACGGCGCCGACCGGACGAAGGAAGAGACCGCGGAACTGGCGGCCTACACGGACGATCTCCCACTTCTGCAGGATGCCGTCGGCTCGGTCGTCTCCGCGCATGACTCGAGCACTCTCACGACTCCCGATGGCAGGGCCCAGCTGAAGTCGCAGCTGCTCGCGGCCGTCAAGACCGTGCTGGGCCAGGACATCGTCGTGGCCGTCTTCTTCACCGATTTCGTGATGCAGTAAGGCGCCGAGAAGATGCTGTCGCAGGCCGAAATCGATGCACTCCTCGGTGCGGTCGCCGAAGGCGAGCTCCCGACCGAGGAGCAGCCGCCGTCCCTCAGCGCGGACGGACGGATCGTCAAGACCTACGACTTCCGCCGTCCGGCCAAGTTCTCCAACGAGCAGCTCCGGACCCTGCAGGCCATCCACGAGAACGTCGGCCGCATCGCCGCGGCCCGGCTCTCGTCCTTCCTGCGGACCAATGTCGTGATCCAGCTCGCCGGCACGGACCAGCTCATCTTCGACGACTACGTGAACCAGCTCACCCTGCCCACCCAGCTCGTGGTTATGGCCAGCACCGGCCTGGCCGGGTCGTTCATGGTCGACATGGACATGGGCTTCGCCCTCGCCGCCGTAGATCGCCTCCTCGGCGGGCCGGGGCGCATGCCCAGCGATCGCCACGAGCCCACCCCGATCGAGGCCGACCTCATCGCCCGCATCGTCGCGCACCTGCCTCCGGCTCTCAACGAAGGCTGGTCGCACCTTCAGACACTCGACGTCCTGGTCACGGAGTCGGCCCTGACTCCGATCCTGCTGCGGATCGCAGCGCCGGCGGAGGTCGTAGCCGTGATGACATACGAGGTTCGTTTCGCCGGCCAGACGGCGCCGATCACGATCTGCTACCCGTACGCCTCCATCGAGCCGCTGCTGCCCAGGCTGGCCGCGACGATGTGGTACGCGCAGCGACGCCAGGTCGCGGGCAGCACAGGCGTCCGCGACACCCTCGAGAACGAGATTCGATCCGTCGAGATCCAGGTCGCCGCCTCCTTCAGGGCGGTCGACATCCCGGTCGAGGCTCTGTCGGAGCTGCGGCCGGGCGACGTCATCAGGTTCGACGAGCGTTTCGACGAGCCTGTCCTCATTGCGGTCTCCGATCAGGCCCAGGCGTGGGCGATCCCCGGTCGTGTCGGGGATCGCGTCGCCCTGCGCCTCGTGACCCCGCTTCAGCCCACGGAGGCCTGACTTGAGCTGGGAATCGTTCGACTGGAAGCCGGCCGACGGCGTATCCCTCGGCGCGGGCGCCTCCATCCTGCCGCTCTGGCCGATGCTCCGTTCGGCCATCGCCGAGGGCATCTCGGCCGACGCTCAGTGCCCGGTGACGATCGGGGACCTGTCCGTCGGCCACGTCAGCTTCGGCGACGCGCCGACGCCGCCCGAGCCGTCGCGCTCGTTCGAGCTGCTCGGCACCGACCGGCGCGGATCCTGGGCGGTTCTCGACCCGGCCAGGGGCGACAAGATCGGCGGCAACGTCTACACCGCCTCTCGGCTCCAGGAGCTGGTGCTCGAGGGCATGGACACGGCCTTCTCGTCGATCCTGGGTGAAGGCCTGGGCCTCGGCGACAGCGTCGCCACTCCCGCGGCCGACGTCCCGATGCTGCTTCTGCGGCTGCCCATCACCTCGGTCGACAACGAAGAGCTGGTCCTCGTCTCGGTCTACGACGCGGCGGTCGCCGGCGAGCTGTCCGCCCACATCATCGCCCTCCAGGCCCTTTCGGCCGAGGCCTCGGCCACTCCGCCCGCTCCGGCGCCCGTCGCCCAGCGCGGCCAGGAGCTCAAGGCGGCCGTTGCCGGCCGGCCCGCGAGTGCCGTGCCCGCGGCCCCGGCTCCCAACGGCAACGGCGGCCCCGCCCCGCTCCCGGCCAACGTCAGGCCGGCCACCCTGCCCGAGCTGACCGCGGCTCCGATCTCCGGGCCCGGGTACAACATCGACCTCCTGCTGGGCGTGACGCTGCAGGTCGCGGTCGAGATCGGCCGCACCACTCTACCGATCCGTGACGTCCTGGCGCTCACGCCCGGCTCGATCATCGAGCTCGACAAGCTGGCCGGCGAGAAGGTCGACATCCTGATCAACGGCCGGCCCATCGCCCAGGGCGAGGTGGTGGTCGTCGACGAGAACTTCGGCGTCCGCATCACCGACGTGGTGGCCCGCCAGCAGCGCCTCTCGACCTCGGGCCGCTGACGATGACCGACACCGGCCTCGCGGCTGCGTCGATCGGCGCCTTGCTGCGCCGGCTCGACCCGCGCCGGTGGGGTACGGGCCGCCCGAGCGCGCGTCGCCTGGCCTTGATCGCCGCAGGGGCGGCGGTCGCCGTGGTCGCCCTGGTCGGACTGCTTCATCCGCTGCCCGCCGCCGGCGGCCAGCCCCAGGCGACGACCTACGCGGTCGCCGCGGCGCCGACCGGCGCCTCGAGCGTGTTGAACGTCGGCGATGCGACGGCCGGCATCAACTGGCTGGACCTGATCACCAAGGGCGTGATCGTCCTCGTGCTCCTCTTCATAACCTTGAGGGTTCTCGGTCGTATGCAGGGCACGGCGCCGAAGCGCGGCAGCCGGCTCTCGGTTCTCGAGTCCCGGACGCTGGCTCCGAAGGCGTCGCTGCACCTGGTCGCGATAGGCGACCGCAGGCTCGTCGTGGGGCTCACGCCGAGCGGGATGGTCTCGCTGGCCGAGCTCGACGCGGCGGAGCTGGAGGCGGAGGCGGCCGACGCCGGCGCCACAGACGACGCCGCCGCGCTTCTCCCCGGACCGAGAGGCATCGCCGGCTCGTTCGCCGGCGGGTCGGCCCGGCCGGCCCTCGGCACCGCCATCGACGCGCTGCTGAAGCCGGTCGACGCCTTCAGCGGCCGCCTGGCCACGCTGCTCGGCGGGGACCGGGTTCGATGAGCAGGCGGCGCCTGGGCCTGATCCTGCTGCTTGCCTTCACGGTATTCATGGTCGCCGGCTGCACCTCCAGCACTGGCCAGTCGGACATCTCGGTGCAGGTCGGCGACGGCCAGGCCTCCAGTGGAAACGGCCAGTTCGCGCTCTCACTCGAGCTGCTCGTGGCCATCACGGTCCTGTCGCTGGTGCCCGCCATCCTGATGCTTGCGACCAGCTTCACCAGGATCGTCGTGGTCCTGTCTCTGCTCCGCAGCGCCATGGGCATCCCCAACCTGCCGCCCAACCAGGTGATCCTCGGCCTGTCGATGTTCCTGACCTTCTTCGTGATGTCGCCGGTCTTCACCCAGGCCAACAACAACGCCCTGCAGCCCTACCTGAACAACACGATCGATCAGAACACGGCTCTCCAGCGCGGCATCGACCCGTTCCGCCAGTTCATGCTCAAGGAGACGAGTGAAGAGGATCTCCAGGTCTTCATCGACCTGTCGAAGGAGCCGCGACCGGCGACCGCGAACGACGTCTCACTCGAGGTTCTGCTGCCGGCCTTCGTGGTCAGCGAGCTCAAGATCGCCTTCACGATGGGCTTCCTGCTCTACATCCCCTTCCTGATCATCGACCTGGTGGTCGCGTCCGCGCTGATGTCGATGGGCATGGTGATGGTCTCCCCAACCCAGATCGCCCTGCCCTTCAAGCTGCTGCTCTTCGTCATGGTCGACGGCTGGGTGCTGGTCGTCCAGTCGCTCGTCAAGAGCTTCGGCTAGCCATGGGTGGAGCCGACGTCGGTGCCGTCATGCAGCGGGCCCTGTACACGACCCTCATGGTCGGAGGGCCGATCGTCCTCATCTCGATGGGCGTGGGCCTCGTGATCTCCGTCGTCCAGGCGGCCACGCAGATCAACGAGCCGACCCTGACGTTCGTGCCGAAGCTCCTGGTGGTGGCGCTGATCCTGTTGCTGCTCGGCCCGATGATGGTGAGCCAGCTGACCGACTTCACCCAGTACGTCTTCCAGACGATGGCGCAGGTGGGGCAATGACCGTCACGCTGGCCGGCGGCCAGGTCGCCCTGCTCTTCCTGGTGCTGATGCGATGCCTCGGGCTGGTCTTCACCGCCCCCATATACGGCCACCACTCCATTCCGACGCTGGTCAAGTTCGGCCTGGCCGCGACCCTCACGATCGCGCTTGCCAGGACGGCCGGCACGACGGCCGGGTCGATGCCTTTCATGCTGGCCGCCCCGATCGAGCTGGTGATTGGCCTCTCCCTCGGCTTCATCCTGTCGATGTGCTTCGAGGCCGTGGAGCTGGTCGGGCGCGTCATCTCGATCCAGCTGGGCCTCTCGCTCGCCTCCGTCTTCAGCCCCACCGAGGAGGACTCGTCGACCGCGATCGACCCCTTCTTCTCCGTGATGGCCGGGCTGCTCTTCCTGGCCATGGGCCTCCATCTCGCGGTCATCCAGGCCCTGGCCAACTCCTTCGCCGTCTACCCGGTCGGCGGCGGGTGGCCGGCCGACCTGGCGCAGACCGGAGCCCAGACCATCGCCCTCTCCATCGAGCTTGGCGCGCGGGTCGCCCTGCCGATCGCCCTGGTGCTGCTGCTCGTGGAGCTCTCGGTGGCCTTGCTGGCCCGCGCGATCCCGCAGATCAACGTCTTCATCATGGGCTTGCCGCTCAAGATGCTGGTCGGGATCGCCGTCCTGGCCGTGGCCATGCCCAGCCTCATCAGCGGCGCCTCCTCCATCTACACCTTCATCTTCCAGGCCGCCACCGGCGGCGCTGTCTCCACGTAGGGGCGGGCGATGGCTGAGAAGACAGAAGCACCCACTCCGCGACGGCGCGAGGAAGCGCGCGCCAAAGGCCAGGGCGTCGGCCGGTCCAGGGAACTCTCCCAGGGCCTGACGATGGGCGTCGGCGTTCTTGCCCTGGCGAGCCTGCTGCCGGGCGTGGCTGCCAACCTGGTGACCCAGACCCAGTCCGCGGTCCTCGACATGGACCCGCGGGCCAGCAACTCTCAGCTCATGGACGCGGCCGGAGGCGCGATCCTGGCCGTCCTGGAGCTGACGCTGCCGCTTGCCGTACTGGTCATGGTGGCCGGCATCGCGGGCAACCTGGTCTCGGGCGGCCTGGTCTTCTCGCCCAAGGCCATCCGTTTCGATCTCAGCCGCATCAACCCGATCCAGGGCTTCAAGCGGCTGGCCGACCGGCAGGCCCTGGTCAGGCTCGGCATCGCCTCGGCCAAGCTCGCCATCCTGGCCTTCATCTCCTGGCAGGTGGTCGGCAGCCGCGTGCCGGCGATCGTGGCGACCCAGGGTTCGAGCGCCGCCGCCATCGCCGGAACCTGCCTCTCGGCGGTCTTCCAGCTCGGCCTGACGATCACGATCCTGCTGGCGGTGGTGTCGCTGGTCGACTTCGTCGTCCAGCGGCGGCGGGCTCAGCAGTCGATCCGCATGACCAAGCAGGAGGTCAGGCAGGAGTACCGCGAATCCGAGGGCGACCCGATGATCCGCAGCGCCCGCCGCCGCCGGGCCCGCCAGATCGCCTTCGCCCGGATGATGGACGCGGTCCCAACCTCCGACGTCATCGTCACGAACCCGACCACCCTCGCGGTCGCTCTCAAGTACGACTCGCTGACCATGCGGGCGCCGAAGATCGTGGCCAAGGGCCAGCGCCTGATGGCCGATCGGATCAAGCAGATCGCGCGAGAGCACAACGTGCCGGTGATAGAGGACAAGCCGCTGGCCCGGGCGCTCTTCTCCCGCCCCGTAGGTTCCGAGGTGCCGGCCCACCTGTACAGGGCCGTGGCCAGGCTGCTCGTCCTGGTCCACCAGGCCAGGTTCGCCGCAGGCGGCCGCTTTGCCGGGCCCCGCTCCGGAGCGCGGCCGTGGACGCGCGGCCCGTCGTCCGAGGGAGGCAGGACCGCCCCGGCCGCTCTCAAGCTCAGGTCGTGGTGGAATGCCGCGACTGCCGCCGCGGCCGCCGCGGGCCTCGATTTGCAGATGCTCGGCGGCCTCGCGGTCGACGGCGCGGAGGCCGTCCGCCTGTACGGCGGCGCGCCCGGGCCGGCCGGTGAGCCCGGCGTCTCCGGCGACCTCGCGGAGGCGGAGATCGACCTCGCCGCCGGCGGCGGCTCGGCGACCTCCGCTCGAACCGGCGCCGCCGATGCTGATGGCGATGAGGCGTGGCTCGACGGAGCTGCCCTTGAGCCCGCCGACGTCGATGAAGAGGCCCTGGCCGCGGCCATGGCGGCTGACGAGCTCCGGGACCTCACTCCCGACGAGATAGCCCAGTTCGAGGCCGGTCTGGTCCTCGGCGACGACTCCACAGACATCGAAGAAGAGGAGCTCGGACGATGACCAGTCAGGCTGCTCCCGCCGTCGGCGTCCTCCGCCGCAGCGACGCGGTGCTCGCCGCCGCCGTCGTCGGCATCGTGGCGATGATGATCATCCCGCTGCCGCCGACGCTGCTGGACATCCTGATCATCCTGAACATCACGTTCTCGCTGACCGTTCTGCTCGTCTCGCTCAACATCCGCGAGCCTCTCGAGTTCAGCTCGTTCCCGACCCTCCTCCTGATCGCGACCCTCTTCCGCCTTGGGCTGAACGTCTCGGCGGCGCGGCTGATCCTCCTCGACGCCCATGCCGGCGAGGTCATCAACGCCTTCGGCAAGGTGGTCGTCGGCGGGAACACCGTCGTGGGCATCGTCGTATTCCTGATCCTGGTCGTGATCCAGTACGTCGTCATCACGAACGGCGCCGGGCGGGTCAGCGAGGTCGCCGCCCGCTTCACCCTCGATGCCATGCCCGGCAAGCAGATGAGCATCGACGCGGACCTCAACGCCGGCCTGATCACGCCGGACGAGGCGCGAGCCCGGCGGCGCGGCATCGAACACGAGGCGGACTTCTACGGCGCGATGGACGGCGCCTCCAAGTTCGTCAAGGGCGACGCGGTGGCCGCCCTCGTAATCATCGTCGTCAACATCGTGGGCGGGTTGACGGTCGGCGTCCTCCAGAAAGGCTTCGACATCGGGACGGCCCTCACGACCTACACCGTCCTGACCGTCGGCGACGGACTCGTGAACGAGATCAGCGCCCTCCTTGTATCGGTCTCGACCGGTGTCCTGGTGACCCGCAGCGGCTCGGAGGCCGGCCTCGGCAGCGACCTCGCCACCCAGATGCTCGGCCGTCCCAAGCTGTTCATGGTCGTGGGCGGCGCCCTTATCGTCATCGGCGTCGTGCCGGGCTTCCCGACGTTCGTCTTCGGCATCGGCGGCGGCCTGGTCGCCGGCGGCGGCTGGTTCCTCTCGCAGTCACAGACCGCCTCGGCGACCGCGATCGCGGCCGCGCCGGCGATCGCGACGCCGGCCCTCCCGGCCCTGGGCAGCGGCCAGGACAGCCCGCTCGACGCCCTGAAGGTCGAAACGATGGAGCTGGAAGTTGGCTACGGCCTGGTGGGCCTCGTCGAGGGTGGGGCGAGCGGGGGACTGGTCGAACGGATCGGCCTCATTCGCCGCCAGATCGCGGGCGAGCTGGGGCTGATCGTACCCACCGTCCGCATCCGCGACGACCTGGTCCTGGACCAGAACGCCTATGTGATCAAGCTCCGAGGATCGGAGATCGCCCGAGGCACGGTCGACCCGACGAAGATGCTGTGCATGGACCCGAACGGCGGGGAGATCGCCGTCAGCGGGATCCCCACGACCGAGCCCGTCTTCGGGCTGCCGGCCTCCTGGATCAGCGTCGCCGACCGCGAGCGGGCGGAGAGCCTGGGTTACACGGTCGTCGACGCCGCCTCCGTCCTGGCCACGCACCTGGCGGAGACGATCAGGCGCCACGCCCAGGAGATCCTGGGCCGGCCCGAGACCAACCAGCTGCTCGAGGGCCTGAAGCGGGATCAGCCGGGGCTCGTCGAAGAGCTGGTCCCGACCCTGGTCAGCACGGGCGACATAGAGAAGGTTCTGCAGGGGCTGCTGCGTGAGCGCGTCCCGATCCGCGACATGTCGACGATCCTGGAGGCGATCGCCGACGGCGCCCGAAGCACCAAGGAGCCGCTCTTCCTGACCGAGGCCGTGCGGCACGCGCTGGCGCGGGCCATCTCGATGCGCTACCGCGCTCCCGATGGGTCCATCCACGCCGTTGCCCTGGCCCCCGATCTCGACACCCGCCTCGGAGCCTCGGTCATGGTCCAGCCCGGCTACGTCGGGCTGGAGCTCTCCGGCTCCGACAGCCGGATGCTCATCGAGTCGATCGACCGAGCGCTCCGGAGCCTGGCTCTCCAGCGCTACCAGCCGATCCTGCTGTGCACGACTCGCATCAGGCTGGCCCTTCGGAACCTGACCGAGCGGCACATGCCGCAGCTCACCGTCCTCTCGTACGAGGAGATCCTGCCCAGTGTCTCCGTGCAAGTGCACGCCCAGGTTGAGGTTTGACAGATGCAGCTGCTCGTCGCCACGTGGACATTGCGGATCTCCGTCGTGGCCGCGCTGGCGGTCGGCGGAGTCTCCTACCAGGCCGGCGCCCCGGCGCTCGACTGCGTCGACCGGGCCCTTGCCGCCGCGGTCGGTTTCACGCTCGCCGGCCGCTGGCTGCTCGGCTGGCTCGAACCGCCTGAGGTCCGGATGTTGAAGATGCGCAAGCGCCGCGAGGCGAGGCGATCCAAGAAGGGGAACGGCGGCAGCGGGCGAATTCGACCGCCCGAGGCGCGCCGGTCCGCGTCCACCATATCCAGAAGCGCGTGAGGCTGAGGAGACTGCATGATGTTCGACCGACAGTTCCTGCCGCCGCTCCGCGCCGGCGCCGCCGTCGACGGGGCCGTGGCCGCCCGGCCAGTAACCCTCTTCTACGCCGAGGCTCGCGCCTCCGGCGTCGTCGAGCCGCTGGTGAAGTCGCCCCGGGTTTCGGGCCCGAGCTGGGTTCGGGTTCCGGGGGCGCGCCGCCGGACGACGGAGACGCCGGCCCGGAAGGGCAGGACGGAGACGGCCTCGGCAGTGGTGCGGAGGACGCCGTACTGCTCGAAGCCGGCCCCGATGAGGACCGCCTCACGGTCGGCGGCCGAGCCGGCAGCAGCCGAGCCGGTCCCGGCGGACGTAGTCGGGGCCGCCGCCGACCTGACCGGCTACGGCGCATACGGCAACACGCCCGGTCCGGGCCTAGGTATGAGCCGCGACGAGCTGGTCGCGCGCTACGCCCATCTCGTCAAGTACGTGGTCGGCCGGCTGGGCGTCTCGGTGCCGGGTCTCTTCGACCACGAGGACGCCATGCAGGCCGGCGTGCTCGGGTTGCTGCGGGCCATCGACGCCTACAAGCCCGAGGCGGCGGCCTCCTTCGAGTCGTACGCGATCCTGCGGATCCGCGGCGCCATCCTCGACGCCGTCCGCTCCCTGGACACGGTCGGCCGGGCCGGCCGTGAGGCCGCCCGGGCCATCCAGGGCGCCATTCGCGACCTCCAGCACGAGCTGGGCCGCTCGCCCACCGAGTCGGAGATCGCCTCCCGGCTCGGCATGCCGGTGGCCCGCTACCGCGAGCGTCTCCAGGCCGCGTCGGTCGTGACGGTCTCGCTCGACGAGCACGACGCCCGCGACAGCGACGACGAGTCGACCATGCTGGCCGACAACGCGCCGGATCCCAATGCCGTCGACCCGGCCGAAGAGGCCTCCCGCCGCGACGCCATCGCCTCGCTCGTGCAGGAGATCGGCCGTCTCGGCCAGCGTTCGCGGATGGTTCTGGCCCTCTACTACCAGGACGAGATGACGTTCAAGGAGATCGGCCAGGTCCTGGGCGTGACCGAGTCTCGCGTCTGCCAGATCCACACCGAGGCCATCCTGGCCCTTCGCGGCAGGCTGGTCGACTCGGACGTGGCCGCCCGGTTGGGGCGGCGGAGGGTCGGCCATGATCCGCGGCTTCTACACCGCCGTCTCCGGCATCGTTTCGTCGATGACCCAGTCAGGCGGTCGTCGCCGACAACATCGCCAACGCCAATACCGTCGGCTTCAAACAGTCGCGGACCTCCCAGGACGACTTCGAGCTCCAGATCATGAACTCGCTGGGCCCCGACCTGGGCGAGCTCGGAACCGGAGCCATACCCACCGGCCTCAAGCTGGACACCAGCCAGGGGCCGCTCCAGTCCACCGGCGTGCAGACGGACCTCGCCATCGAAGGGGACGGGCTGTTCGAAGTCCGAACCGGCGGCGGCGTCGCCTACACCCGCGCCGGCGACTTCCA
>CAVQNC010000030.1:0-4195 GCA_963713795.1 uncultured Chloroflexia bacterium | reverse complement strand
TGCCTGGCACCGGCATCGGCCGTCGCCCTCGCCGGCATGTCCGCACGGGCACGGGTTCATGGGTAACTACACCACCGTTCGCCGCGTGATCGAGCTGCCGGTGGGCCGCCGGCGGGAGCTGGTTGTGCCATGACCCTGGCTCCCGTCGCCTCGCCCTTCCGGACCACCCGCTACGAGATACGCGACGCCGCAGGCGATCTTGTCGCCGTCCACTGCCGTGTGGACAACCGGGACGGCAAGCAGATGTGGTGGGAGCAGCCCGACGGGACCAAGGGCCTCGGAGGTCTGCCGCTGGCCGATCTCCCCCTGTACGGCATCGAGCGCCTCGACGGCCGCTCGATCGTGGTTGTCTGTGAAGGCGAGAAGGCAGCGGCGGCCCTGCATCGATCGGGGCATCCCCGCCGTGGGCACAGTCATGGGCGCCGCCGCCACGCCTGGCCACGCTGCCCTGGCTGAGCTGACCGGCCGGACGGTCATCCTCTGGCCCGACGCCGACGACGTCGGCCGGGCCCACATGGACCGAGTCGGAGCCGGGCTCGCCGGCATCGCCGCCGACGTTCGTCGCATCGATTGGGCCGACGCTCCCGACCACGGCGACGCGGCCGACTACCTCGCCGCGGCGACTGACCCCGAGGCTCTCATCAACGCGGCGAGGCCCGTCACGCGCCAGGGTGGAGGTCGCACCGACCTGGCCGCTGCCGGAGGATCGCGGCTTGGCCGTCCTGTCGGAGCTCGGGGCACCGAGTACGTCGAGGACCTGGTGCGACCGGGTCGGATCATCGTCTGGGCCGCCGAGGAGGGCTCGGGCAAGTCGTTACGCGGTCGATGACGAACTCGCCATCCGGATTGCCGTCGCCGGCGGTTCGTTTGCCGGAACCTGGCCCGTCGCCCAGACCGGCCCGGTGCTGGTGCTCTCCGAGATGCACTCCGACGACGACTTCCTGCGCGAGCAGACGGTGCTGGGCTCGCTCGGACTGGAGCGTAGCGCCCTGACCGACCGCTACTACCGCCTGGGGCTGATGACCGCGGCCGGCGGCAAGCCGGCCCTGACCGTGCCCGAGTGGCGGACCTGGATCACCGACTGGCTGCATCGAACATCGGGCCATCCTGATGGTGGTCGACACCGCCACCGGCGCCACCCAGGTCGATCCCTGGGGCGCCGCCATCCAGGAGGTCTACGCGCGGCCTGCGGGCAATGATCGGGACGTATCCGGCTCTTTCGGTCGTACTGGTGGTCCACTGCCGCAAGCCCACCGGACGAGGCGATCGGCGCATCTCCGATGTCCTGGGCGAGTGGGGCCGCTGGTGCGACGTGGTCGTGCTCCAGGAGAACGACGGCAAGAGCCTCGAACGCTGCCGCCTGACGGTGCGCAAGAGGGTCCGCCGCGAGCGCCGGATCATCGTCACCAAGCGCGACGGGTCTGCTCGTCGAGCCGACCGAGGCGGACGGCGGCAAGAGCGTCAAGGTCCCCCTGCTCCGGGGTCGTCGCGCGGTCGAGGCCAGGCCCGGCATGACCCTGGCCGAGCTGGGTCAGGCCCTCGGGGTGTCCAAGGACACGGCCTCCAACTACGTCGCCGAGGCCGAAGCAGCGGGCCTACTGGTCAGCGTTTCGATCGGCGCCAGACGCGAGAAGCACGTCTATCCCGCGGGCTCGACCGCCGAACCGACGAACACCACCGAAGGAGCGTCTTCGGCGGTCGTTCGGCGATCAGGACCGGCGAGCGAGGAACCGACCGCCGAACGCCGAACCGAACCTATAGGTTCGGCGGTTGGTTCTTCGGTGGTCCCGGCATTCAACTCCGAGCTAGCCGTTGAAGGCGACTACCCACCGTCGGCATTCCCGGAACAGGAGGGCTGACATGCAGGCGTGCACTCCCCTGCCCTCCCTCACCGTCAAGGAAGACGCGACCTACCTACCCTTGATCTCGTTCGTCGACGAGGCCGCTGGCCGGTCGTCCGATCGTCTCGGTTGCTTCCGGCGGCTGCAGGTGAGCCTCAAGGAGCCGGTGGCCTACGGTCTTCACCCAGCTGGAGAGAATGTCCAGACCTTCCCTTGTGACCGCATACGGCGGGGGCCAAACAACCATCTCGTCGCGTTGGGGCCAGATGGAAACGATGACAGAGAGAAGCTCGTCGGGCCGCTCAAAGCGAACCAGGGGTTGGCCGTCCCGGGCCAGCTCATCGGCTGGGCGAAAGTCCTGGCCGGCCACCTGGAAGACAAGGTAGCCCGCGCTGAAGGACGCGAAGAACTGGTCTGGATCGGTGCGGTCCTTCCCGTTGGAACCCGCGCGGTTCCAGGCGACCAACGAGTCGGCGGTACCAAGCTGGGCATCGACTTCCGCCAGCCAGACCTGGCATCCGGGAGGCGCCACCGGATCGCCGCGGTGGTCGTAGAGCCACCGCAGAGCGGATGCCGGCGCGTAGAGCGGCTTGCGTACGGATCGCATGGCCAACTCGATCAGGAGAGCCCGCCCAACCGCCCAAGCCGCAACCGTGCATTGCGCCCCTGGTGCGAGGACCATCCTCTCGCCGCGCAGGGCCGGACCGAGCCACTTCTCGACCTCCCGCTCCATTCGCGAGAGCCAGCCATTGTTGCACGGGCCGCAGACTCCACGCCGCAACACGAGGGTGAGCCCTGTGTCGGTTCGGAGTCGGTGTCGAGGCTCGCCGACGGAAAGATGCGTCGGACCCGTGGCAAACAGGGCTTCACGGACCCAGCGGGGGTAAACGTGCTCATCCGTGAGAGGGCCTTGGGCACCGCAGAAGACGCAGGGCATCAGCTGAGAGTCTCCCCTCGAGGCCGGCGAGACAGAGTGGTCGGCCAGCCCAAGACAAGCGTACCGCGCCACTATCAGCGGAAGGTGGATTGAAATGACCGGCTCGCTCCCGTCTTTCACCGTCGAACAGGTCCCGATCGATCTCCTCCGCCCCGATCCGGCCAACCCGAGGCGGATCGGCGACGAAGAGCTCGACGCCCTGGAGCGGAGCATCCGCCAGTTCGGCTTTGTGGAGCCGGTCCTGGCCCGGAAGGAAGACCACGTCGTCATCGGGGGGCACCAGCGCTTGGTCGCCGCGCGGAGGCTCGGACTCGCGACCGTTCCGGTCACGTTCCTCGATCTATCTATAGAGCAGGCGCGGCTGCTCAACCTCGCCCTCAATCAGATCACCGGCTCCTGGGACGAGGCCCTCCTCGCCCGTCTGCTGGCCGACCTCCAGGCGACGCCCGACATCGACCTGACTCTGTCGGGTTTCGGCGAGGACGAGATCGCCGATCTGCTGCGGAGCCTGGACACCCGAGAGAAGAAGGAGCGGGTCGAGGACTTCGACCTCGACTCGGCCCTGGACGAAGCGACTCGAACGCCCCGGACGAAGCCCGGCGATCTCTGGGCCCTGGGTGAGCATCGGCTCCTGTGCGGCGACGCCACCAAGCCCGAGGATGTGGAGCGACTCCTGGGTGGAGCCCAGGCGGCCATGGCCTTTACCGACCCGCCCTACAACGTCAGCCTCGGCGACCACGGCGGTCACAAGCGCGGAACGCGGACGCCGTCGCATCGCCAACGACTCCATGGACCCGATCGCCTGGGAGAGCTTCGTCCGGGCCTGGTCACGGACCCTGCTCACCTCCGTGGACGGCGCCATCTACGTCTGCATGAGCAGCAAGGAGCTGCCGCTCGTGTCGCGGGTCCTAGCCGAGGAAGGCGGCCACTGGTCCGACACGATCATCTGGCGAAAGGATCGCTTCGTCCTCGGGCGAGCCGACTACCAGCGGGCCTACGAGCCGATCTGGTTCGGCTGGCGTGAAGGTGCCAGCCACCACTGGTGCGGCGACCGGGACCAGGACGACGTCTGGGAGATCGACCGACCCAGCGACGCTCCGCTCCACCCCACGATGAAGCCGCTGCCGCTGATGGAACGCGCGATCGCCAACAGCTCGAAGACCGGAGATCTCGTTCTGGATCTCTTCGCTCGGTTCGGGCAGCACCCTCATCGCCTGCGAGAGGACCGGTCGAGTGTGCGCGGGCATGGAGACCGACCCGATCTACGTCGAGGTCGCACTGCGCCGCTGGGAGCGATTCAGTGGCCTGGGGGCGGAGCGAGTCGATGAATGATGAGCCGACCCGTATCCCGCTCGCGCACGTGGCGACCGTGTGGGCCTCCGGACCCCCACACGATGGCGAGATCGTGACCCAAACG
>CAVQNC010000029.1:0-6695 GCA_963713795.1 uncultured Chloroflexia bacterium | reverse complement strand
GCTGGACGAGGGCCGCGGCGGGCCGGAAGCGGAACGCCGGACTCATGGGGCAGGAGGCGGGGCCGGACGCGACTCCGAACGCGGCCGCCGAACGCGGGACACGGGCCACACCGACCGCTCGGCTCGACGCCCGCCCGGAGTCCGTCGCGCTCCGCGGTCAGGGCATAGCCGCGCCCGCACGGCCTCCCGATTGGCAGCCCCGAGTCGTGCCTACCAGCCCAGGGCGCGCATGACGCCGGCGGTCGTCGGCGCCGCTTCGATGATCGCGCCCGCTCCGCCGGCGGTCCTCTCGGCCGTCTCCGGGTCCTTCAGGCCGTGGCCGGTCAGGACGCACACGACCGTGGCACCGCGATCGATCCGCCCGGCGGCGGCAAGCTTCACGACTCCGGCCAGGCTTGCCGCCGAGGCCGGTTCGCAGAAGACTCCCTGTCGTGTCGCGAGCTCGCGGTACGCGGCCACGATCTCGTCGTCCGTGACCGTCTCGATCAGCCCGCCGGACTCGTCGCGCGCGGCCTCGGCCTGCCGCCACGACGCCGGGTTGCCGATACGGATGGCAGTGGCGATGGTTTCCGGCTTCTCCACCGGGTGGCCCAGCACGATCGGAGCCGCGCCGGCAGCCTGGAAGCCGTACATCTTCGGCTTCGCCTTTATCCGGCCCGCGGCCTGGTAGCGGTTGAAACCGGCCCAATAGGCCGTGATGTTGCCGGCGTTGCCGACCGGGATCGCGAGGATGTCCGGGGCGCGGCCCATGTCGTCGCAGATCTCGAATGCGGCCGTGGTCTGGCCGTCGATCCGGTACGGGTTGACCGAGTTCACCAGCGTCACCGGGTGCTCACGCTGCTCGGCCATCTCCCGGACGACGTTGAGCGCTTCGTCGAAGTTGCCGTCCACGGCGATGACCCTGGCCCCGGCGGCGATGGCCTGGATCAGCTTGCCGAGCGCGATCTTGCCCTTCGGAAGCACGACGATGACCTCCAGCCCGGCGACCGCGCCGTAGGCCGCGGCCGAGGCGGACGTGTTGCCGGTGGAGGCGCAGATGACCGCCGTGCAGCCGTCCTCGACGGCCTTGGAGATGGCCATGACCATCCCCCGGTCCTTGAAGGAACCGGTCGGGTTCATGCCTTCGTACTTGGCATAGAGGTTTGGCACCCCGATGCGATTCCCGATCCGGCCCAGGTGGACCAGGGGCGTGCTGCCTTCGCCAAGGGTGATGATCGGCGTGGCGCCGCTGATGGGCAGGTACTCGCGATACCGCTCCATGAGGCGCGGGCGGGCCGGGTAGCGAGCGATCGCCGGGCGGTTGACAGATGATGCGGACATTGGCGCAGGCTCCCGCTACGAGGTCAGGATCGGGTAGATGGGCAGGTCGCGGTCGGGCGAGATGAGCGGCTCGATCGCGTCGCGAACGTCGGCGAGGGAGACGGGCCGCGTCCAGACGGCCGCCCAGGTGCGGCTGCGATGGCGCGGCACGCTGCTCGGCGGCGGGGCCGCGACGTCTTCCGCAAGGCGCCCGGGGATCTCCTCCGGCAGCACGCCGGGCAGGCAGACGAACCACGGCCGTCGGACGGTGGCCCGGTCGTCGGCCAGAGAGACCAGCTGCGGTGCGGCCGGCGGCAGATCCGCCCAGGTGCTGAGGCCGCTGCGGGCGATCTCCAGCAGGTCGGCCAGAACGGCGCTGCTGGTGGCCGGGCCGCCGGCCCCGGGGCCCTCAAACGAGACGCGTCCGACCGGATCGGCGTCTACCTCGACGCGGTTGAGAACGCCGTCGGTCCCGCCCAGCGGCGTGCCGACCGGCACCGCCGAGGTCATGACCGAGCCCGCCAGGCCGAAGGCCGGCTCCGCCGTGCCCGGGGCGCTGACCGTGGCCACCAGCCGAATCGCCAGGCCGAGCGCCACGGCCCCGGCGATGTCGGCCGCCGAGACGCCGGTGATGCCGGGCCTGCCGTCGCCCCGAAGCGAAGGCGGGCTGGCGATGATCGAGTCGATCCGGGGCCAGGCCCCGAACGCGAGACGCGTCAGGACGGCCAGCTTGTTGGCGGCATCTCGGCCTTCCACGTCCGCGCCGGGGTCGCGTTCCGCGTAGCCCTGTACCTGGGCCGCCGCCAGGACCTCCTCGTAGCTGCGGCGGGCCTGCATCATCTCGGTGAGGATGAAGTTGGTGCTGCCGTTGACTATGCCGCGCACCCGGCGCACGTGATTCGCGGCCAGGCCGCGGGCGATCGTGTCCAGGACGGGCGTGCCGCCGCATACGGAGGCCTCGAAGCGCAGGGCCGCGCCTCCGGCGCGTGCCGCCGTCTCGAGCTCCAGCCCGTGGTGGGCCAGCACGTGCTTGTTGGCCGTCACGACCGGCTTCCCCGCCCCGAGCGCTTCGGCGATCAGGGAGCGGGCGGGCTCGTCGCCGCCGATGAGTTCCACGACGACGTCGACGTCGTCACGACGGACGGCCTCGAACGCGTCCGGGACCATGATCTCGCCGGGCATGCCGCGATCGACGGCACCCTGGACGTTCATGTCGGCTATGGCCACGAGCTCGATCATCCGGCCGCCGGCCGGGCCGATCCGCCGGTCCGGGCTGCGAAGGAAGCCGCGGGCCACCTCCGCCCCGACGGTGCCCGCGCCGAGGATCGCGACGCGGAGCGGTCGGTTCTCGGTGGTCATGGGCGGGGCCGGACTGGGGCCAGCGAAGCCGAGATGGCATCGCAGCCGACGGTGGCGGAGCTTGGTAGTCGTCCGCGAATGGTACCCGAGCCACTTGCGGGTCGTCCGGCCCGTCCGTGGCGGCCGGACCGATCACAACGACTCGATCGTCCGCCGGGGACGATTCGGCCCGCCGTGCCGCAGATTGGGCTGGTCGATCGACCGCCGTTCGCCGGCGGGTCCCTGGCATCGCGGCCGTCCGCTACACTCGGTCCCATGACTGACGCCACCACCACCCGGTCCGCCCGCCCCTCCAGCCTGCCGGCCAGGCCGCGCATCTTCAGCGGCATCCAGCCCACCGGCCGGCCCCACCTGGGCAACGACCTGGGCGCGATCCGAAACTACGTGCTCCTGCAGAACCAGGCCTTCACCGAAGGGCAAGAGGCGATCTACTGCATCGTCGACTACCACGCCCTGACACACGTCCACGATCCGGAGATGCTGCGGCGCCAGACCCTGGAGATGGCGGCGGCGCTGATCGCACTGGGCCTGGACCCGAAGCGTTGCACGCTGTTCGTCCAGTCGGACCGTCCCGAGGTCACCGAGCTCTGCTGGCTCTTCAATACGGTCACACCGGTCGGATGGCTTCAGCGCACGCCGACCTACAAGGAGAAGAGGCTGAACCAGCCAGAGGACGTCAACCACGGCCTCCTGACCTACCCCGTCCTGCAGGCGGCGGACATCGTCCTGTACAAGGCCTCGCGTGTGCCGGTCGGCAAGGACCAGGCCGCCCACCTCGAGCTGAGCCGCGAGATCGTCCGCGCGTTCAATGCCCGCTACGGCGAAACCTTCCCCGAGCCGCAGCCGGTCTACACCGAGGCGCCGGTGGTCCTCGGCACCGACGGCGTCAAGAAGATGAGCAAGTCGATCGGCAACACGATCGAAGTCCTGGGTGAGCCGGACGTGATCCGCAAGCAGATCATGTCGATGGTGACCGACACGCAGCGGATCATGCGGTCGGACCCGGGCCGGCCGCAGGTGTGCAACGTCTGCCAGTTGCATCGCCACTTCGGCGACGACTACGAGGAGATCTGGGAGGGCGAGCGAACCGCCCGAACCGGCTGCGTCGACACCAAGAAGCTGCTGGCCGAGCGGATCATCGCCCACTACGCCCCGGCCAGGGAGACCTACCGGGAGCTCACCTCCGACCCGGTCCGCCTCCGCCGCGTCCTCGACGAGGGCGCGGAGCGGGTCAGGCCGATCGCCGAGGCGACGATGACCGAGGTCCGCGAGCGGATGGGCCTGCGCTGATCTCCGCCGGGACGGCCGATGGCTTCGTTACCGCCGGAGAACCGGCGTAACATTCCTCGTGTCCGGCCCCGGTGAGGATCGAGGGAGCATGAGCGAGCTACCCGCCAGCGCGTCCCCAAACTTGACCCCTCGCGAGCATCGTTGGCTCACGGCGCTGCTGGTTCTGGCGACGCTCGCCTTCGGCTTCGTCGTCGTGGACTACGTCGGGAAGTGGATCACGTACTTCGGCGACGTGATCATGATCTTCTTCCTGGCCTGGTTGCTGGCCTTCATCCTGAGCCCGATAGCCAACGGCCTGGTCCGCCTCTTCCCGCGCCTGCCTCGCTCCATCGCGGTAGTCATCGTCTATTCGCTGCTGATCGTCGTCGTCATCACGGCCGTTCTGCTGGTGGCCCAGCAGCTCTACTCGTCGATCACGAACCTGGTCAACAACTGGACTTCGATCGACTCCCGGCTGCACGACATCCTGCAGCCGTGGCAGGACCGCCTCAACTCGATAGGCGGCAACCAGATCAACCTGGAGGCCCAGGTCAGGCAGTTGCTGGCAAACCTCAAGAGCGGAGCCGGCGAGCTCGCCAAGCCGCTCGGCGACATCGCCGTCGCCAGCATCGGCGTCTTCGGGAACCTGCTCTTCGTCTTCTTCCTGTCGCTGTACATGGCCGTCGACCACGACCGGATCGTCAGCTTCCTCTTCCGAATCGTTCCGCCGGCTTACACGGACGAGGCCAGGCTGCTCGAGCACAGCATCTCTCGATCCTTCGGCGGCTTCCTGCGCGGCGAGGCCTTGATGGGGCTCCTTTACGGCGCGATCTCGATGGCAGCCAGCGTTCTCCTCGGCGTGCCGTACATGCCGGTGACGGCCGCCACATCCGGGATCCTGCAGGCGATCCCGTTCTTCGGCCCGTTCGTGTCCTGGGCCCCGCCCGTCCTGGCGGCCCTCTTCTTCAAGCCCGACGCGGCATTGCCGGTCTTCATCATCATGGTCGTGGGCTGGTTCGTCCTGATGAACATCGTCCAGCCGCGGCTGATGTCGGAAGCCGTGGGCCTGCATCCGGTGGTCGTGCTGGGTTCGGTCATGGTCGGATCGAAGCTGGCCGGCATCCCGGGCGCGATCTTCGGCATCCCGGTGGCAGCGGTTCTGGCGTCGTTCTTCTTCTACTACCTGGGCCGCAGCCGCGAGACGGACTCGGTGGCTCTTCGGGCGGCGCGGCGAGTCGAGGAACGCGAGGGGCGACCGATCAGGGTTCCGCGGCTGCCCCAGGCCGGCGAGGATGAGGAGGTGGAGCCGGTCCTCGTCGCCGAGGATCAGCCGAAACCGGGGCGACGGCGCGGCTCGCCGGGAGGGGCCGGCCACAAGACCGCCACCCCGGCCGAGTAGAAGCCGCCGCCCGCGCTGAACCTCGCCGGTCCTTCGCCCCGGTTTCGGCGCGCCGTCCGCGCGCTCCCGCGGTCAGGACTTCGGGACCTTGATCAGAGCGGCGGCGAGCTTCGTGAAGGTCGCCTGACTGACGCCCGTTCCGACCGCCTGATACGCCTTCGAGGTGCCCGGGTTCACCAGCAGGACGAAGCCCGAGCTGGTCCCCGCGTAAAGCTGGCCGCTCAGGTCGCCGAAACTGGCGGTGCTAATCGAGCTGCCGTGGTCGATCGCGGTGAACGTGCCCTCACTGATCGCGATCTTGAAACCGGTGGTCGTCTGGTACGTGGCCGTCACGAGGCCGGTCTTGCCGTACGTGCTGCTCGCTCCGCTGAAGTACCAGGGATTTGGGACGACACCGCAGTAGACGGTGAACGACTCGTTGTTGGCGGTGGCCGTCCAGAACGCCTGTCGGTCAGCTCCCTTGAGCGGATCTGACACGCCCGTGCACCCCGCAGCGGGGCCCGACGGAGTAGCGCCCGGGGATCCGCTGGGTGAGGCCTTGGCGGTCGGCGTGGCCGTGGGTGTCGCCGAGGCCGCGGCCGGGGTCGGCGTGGGAGCGGCGGTCGGCGCCGGCGTCGGGGCCGGCGTTGGGGTCGCGACCGGCGTCGGGGTCGGAGCGGCGGTCGGTGTCGGCGTCGTGTAGATGACGATCTCAGTCGGGTTCGCGGACGAGCAGGCGGCCACGGCCAGGATCAGGCCGGCCGCCAGGGCCACGACCGCGGAGCCCCGCATACGGCGGGCAGACACGGGCGATTCTCGGTGGTTCACGTCAATTCCCCCAATCTCGCGGCCGGGCACCCGGCCGAAACCGGCGCCCGGCGGGGACGAACACCTGGATTCGGGCCAGCCTCAGGCAGGGGAAGCCGGCTGTGCAGTGAAGATCGACTCTTGCGCGCTCTCGGGGAGCATCACGCCCAGGATTTTCTGCAGGGCCAGGACGTGAACGCAGGAACCCCAGCTCTCGAAGAAGTGGCAGGTGCACTGCCAGGTTTCGCCGTCGAGTCGGACCGTATGGGTGTCGTTGTCACCCTTGAACGTCACCGCGAGCTGCTGGAATGAAATCCGATCCAGCTCGCGGGCGTAGCGGTTAGCCTTCTCGACCTTCCCGATGAGAGAGCTGTGCATCGCCAATATCCCTCCGTCGCCCTGCATGTCCGAAGAGTTGACTGCCCCGCCACCGGGAAGCGGCCGTGAGCAGCTAGGTACCCACCGGACAGTCTGCGAGCCAAGAGAGGCCGCCCGGATCTCCGGCCGGCGCCACCCCGACCAGGACCGCCCGGTGGGTCGAAAGCCAGGCCCGACGACAGGTCCGATGCTCGCCTCGTCAGCC
>CAVQNC010000028.1:0-29000 GCA_963713795.1 uncultured Chloroflexia bacterium | reverse complement strand
TGATCGTCGCTCTCGGCGCCGCGGCCTCGCCCTGGATCGTGCTCGCGGTTCCGGTGGCCGTCCTGACGGCTCTGGCATTCGCGGCGCCCATGATCGCCTTCGCGGCCACTCAAACGGGCGACGGTGGCTTCACGCTCTTTTTTCGCTTCGGCGTCACGCCCCTCTTCCTCTTCTCGGGAACGTACTTCCCGGTGGAACAGCTGCCAGTCTTCCTGCAGCCGCTGGCCTGGGTTACGCCGCTGTACCACGGGGTGGCGGCGGCACGGTCGCTGGCAACGGGTCAGGTCGATCCGGTCGGCCTGATCGTCCACCTGGGCGTCCTGTGCGCGTTTGTGGGCGTCGGCATCGCCTTCGCCCGCGGCACCTTCCGGCGCCGGCTGGAGTACTAGATGCTGACCCTGCGCATCCCGCCGGCGACCGAGTACGCGCGGCCGCTCCGGCTGGTCGAACGAAACCTGCTGGTCTACCGCCGGGCCTTCGGCGTCGTGCTGTCCGGCATAGTGGAGCCTCTCTTCTACATCTTCGCCATGGGGCTGGGCGTGGGGGCGCTGGTTGGAAACATCCCCCTCGGGAATGGCTCGAGCGTTCCCTACGTGGTGTTCGTAGCCCCGGGGATCCTGGCGACGACCGCCATGAACGGGGCCGTCTTCGAGGGCACCAACAACTTCTTCCGCAAGCTCAAGTACAGCAAGACATACGAGGCGATCGTGGCCACGCCGATGTCGATGGGCGACGTGGTTCGCGGCGAGATCATCTGGGCGATGTTGCGCGGAAGCCTCCACGCCACAGGGTTCATGGCCCTGGTGGCCGCCATGATGCTTCTCGGCATTCGACTGGTCAGCTCGCCCGTGGGAATCCTCGCCTTCCCGCTGGCGATGATCATCGGCTTCGCTTTCGCCGGCGCCACGATGGCGATCACGACCTTCCTGCGCAAGTGGTCGGACTTCGACTTCGTACAGCTGATGATCCTGCCGATGTTCTTGTTCTCAGGCACCTTCTATCCGATCGACGCCTACCCGGCCGCGCTCAAGGTCTTCGTCCAGCTCACGCCTCTGTACCGGGGCGTCCACATGCTTCGAGCCCTGATGATCGGACCACTCGACGGCACCGTCGCGATCGACGTCGCCTACCTGCTGGCCATGGGTGCCGTTGGGCTCTCGATCACGACTCGGCGGCTGGACCGGCGGCTGAAGGTGTAGCCGGCCGGGCCCGACTCGCGGCGGCTGAGGCGTACCGGAACATGGCCTCCCGCGGGCTTCGGGCAGGCCTCCCGGGGTGGTCGGCGCCGGGCCGGCGCGGGACGCACTGGATGCGCCAGCCTCGCGGCGGCCGTCCGTCTCGTATCCTTCTCAATCAGATGGCAACCCAACGAAGCTACTACGAGATCCTCGGCGTCGAGCGCACCGCCTCCGAAGCCGACATCAAGCGCGCCTTCCGGAAGCTCGCCCAGCAATGGCATCCGGACGTGAACACGGACGCCGACGCCGCCGACAAGTTCAAGGAGATAAACGAGGCCTACCAGGTCCTGTCCGACCCCAAGCGGCGCCAGATCTACGACATGGTCGGCCCGGCGGGACTGGGCGACATGGGCGGCGCTGCCGGCTCGCCCTTCGGCGAGGGCTTCGGTGGCTTCGGAGATCTCTTCGACGCCTTCTTCGCCGGCATGGGCGGCGCCGCGGCGGGATCCCGGCGGGGCCGTCAACAGGCCGGCTCGGACCTGCGCTACGACCTGCGCATAACCTTCGACGAGGCGGTCCGCGGCATCGAGAAGGAGATCGACTTCGACCTGCTCGACCGGTGCCTGACCTGCGGCGGCAGCGGAGCGGCGCCCGGCAGCACGCCGGTGACCTGCGCCACCTGCGGCGGCCGCGGCGAGGTTCGCAGCGTCCGCCAGACGATGCTCGGCCAGATGGTGAACGTCACTGCCTGCAACCGTTGCAACGGCGAGGGCCGTGTCGTGGACGTGCCCTGTCAGGCCTGCCGGGGCGACGGCCGGGCCCAGCGCCACAAGAAGATCCGTGTCACCATCCCGGCCGGCATCGACGAGGGCCACCAGATCAGGCTCTCCGGCGAGGGCGAGGTCGGACCACGCGGGGGCACGCCGGGCAACCTGTACGTGGCCGTTCACGTCACCCCGCATCCGCATCTGCGGCGGGACGGCACCGAGATCTACTTCGAACTCGGGCTGTCGATAGCGCAGGCCGCGCTGGGAACGCGGACCCGTATCCCGACAATCGAGGGCGACGAGGAACTCGAGGTTCGGCCCGGGACGCAGCCGGGCACGGAGATCCGGCTGCGGGGCCGAGGCGTCCCGCACCTGCGCCGCCCGGGCTCACGAGGCGATCTCCACGTCATGATCCGGGTGAACGTGCCGACGAAGCTGTCGAAGCGCCAGCGTCAGCTGCTGGAGGAACTCGCGGCGGAGTCGGGCGAACCGGTGCTGGCGGCCGGGATCCTGGACCGGATGAAGGATGCGATCGGTTAGGGCGGCGGAAGCGGACGGGCAGGGGACCTCGGGGCCGCCCGATTCGGGCGGGCCGGCGGATCTCGGAGCCCTCGGGCCCGGGGTCTGGCTGGAGCTGTCGGTGGCCGCCGACGTGGAAGCCGTCGAGGCGGTCAGCGAGATCCTGACCAGCTACGCGCCCGGTGGTACCAGCGTCGAGCCGGGCTTCGCGCTGACGAACGAGGGCCTCGGAGCGGTCGTCGACCCGACCCGCCCGGCGATGGTCCGCGCTTACCTGCCGGGCCTCGATCGGGCGGCGGTCGAGTCCGCGATCGCCGGGGCGGCGACCGCGCTGGGTCACCTGCAGGCCTTCGGGCTGCGGCCGATCGGCGAGCTCCGGACGCGCCTGGTTCGCGAGGCCGACTGGGCCGAGGCGTGGAAGAGTTACTTTCCGGTGCTCCGGATCGGCCGGCGGATCGTCATCCGGCCGACGTGGCGGCCCCACCGCAAGCGGCCCGGCGACGTGGTCCTGTCGCTCGATCCTGGCATGGCCTTCGGGACCGGCCTCCACCCGACCACGCGGCTCTGCCTTGCCGCGCTCGAGACGCTCGCCGACGAAGGGCTGCTGGCACGCGGTTCGGCCCGCGGTGGTGCCGCCCGCGTCATCGACGTCGGCTGCGGGTCGGGCATCCTGGCGATCGCCGCCGGCAAGCTCGGAGCCGGCGAGCTGCTGGGCGTCGACACCGACCCGATCGCCGTCGAGGCCACCTCCGCGAATGCCCGGCTCAACGGTCAGGTCCGGCGGCTGCGCGTTCGGCGCGGCAGTGTTCCGTCGGGTGAGGGGCCGTTCGACCTCGTTCTCGCCAACCTGATCGCCTCGCTCCTGGTCGGGCTCGCGGAGGCCCTTCGGGACGAGCTTGCGCCGAACGGGCGGATCCTCGCCGCGGGCATATTCCGCGACCGTGAGGCCGACGTCCGGGCCGCCTTCGAGGCCGCCGGCCTGCGCCTCGAGCGCCGCTGGGTCGAGGAGGACTGGGTCGCCCTGGAGGCCGTCGGGCCTACGCGCTGAACCGGTCGCGAGCACCTCCCGAAACTGCGCCGCTTCAGCGGCAGGAGCCGGCCGAGGCGGGCCAGGAGCAATACAGCTCCGGCGGATCGCCGGTGAAGAGGACCCTGTCGCTCATCGTGGCGGCGGCGGCCGTGGACCCGAGCATGGCCTGCCAGTAGCCGAAGTTTCCGGTGTCCGGCCAGTACACCTCCAGCGAATTGGTGCCCTGGCCGCCGGCCACGATGACCTGGCCGTATATGAGCAGCGTGGCGGTCTGGCCCTTGCGAGCGGTCTTCATCGAGCCCGTAGCGCTGAAGTGGCCGGCGCCGGGATCGTAGATCTCCGCCGAGGCCAGGGCCGTGGCCTGGTCGGTGCCGACCCCGCCGGCGATCAGAACCCGGCCGTCCGCGAGCGCGGTTGCCGTGTGGAACTCGCGCGGCGCGGTCATGGAGCCGGTCGAGTGGAACGTCCCGGTGGCCGGGTTGTACAGCTCCGCCGAAGCCAGAACGTGTGAACTGGAGTCCAGGCCGCCCGCGATCAGCACTTCTCCGTCGGGGAGGAGGGTGGCGGTCTGGTTCATTCTGGCGACGGTCATCGACCCGGTCGGGGTGAACTTGCCCGTGTCCGGGTCGTAGAGCTCGGCGGACGCGAGCGGCAGAGTCCCTCCCCCGTAGCCGCCCGCGATCAGAACCCGTCCGTCGCCGAGCAGGGTCGCGGTGTGGTCGGCCCGGCCATGGGTCATCGACCCGGTCCGCGTGAACCGGCCCGTCGTCGGGTCGTATGTCTCGGCCGTGGCCAGGTTGCCGATGCCGTCCGCGAGGTCGGCGCCGCCGACAACGAGAACTCGCCCGTCGCGCAGGAGCGTTGCCGTATGGCCGACGCGGGCGTCGGCCATCGACCCGGTGGGCACGAACGTGTGGCTGCCCATCTCGTACAGCTCCGCCAGGTTGGACTTCACGCTGACGCCGTTTGCCTGGGTCGTCATGCCGCCGGCGACCAGAATCGTGGAGTCGTTGAGATTGACGGCCGGCCCGGAAAGGTACGGCGTCATCGCCCCGACGCTCAACAGGCTGCCGGTGCTCCGGAAGGGCGTCTGCGCCGGCGAGGGCGACGGCGCGGCCGAGGGCGACGGCGAAATCGAGGGCGAAGGGGAGGGCGAGGGCGACTCTGTCGGCAGCACCGTGGGCGGCGAAATCGAGGTCGGCACCGGGGTGGCCGAAGTGCTTTCGGCCGTCGTCGCCGACGGCGACGCCGACGGGCCGGTGCCGGCCGACTGCGACGCCACCGGCGCCGGGCCGAGGCCGTGGACGACCAGCGCCATGATCAGCAAAGCCGTTCCGGCGGCGGCCAGGCCGAAGGCCGGCCGCCACGGCGCTAAGGCCGGACGGGCCGGCGGGGCCGACTCGAGAGAGCGGGCCACCCGCGCCTCGAGGCCCGCGGGCACGTCGGTCTGAATGGACTCGTAGTAGGCGCGCAGCCGATCGCCGACCGGATCGCTCATCGCCCGACCTCCTCGGCCCGTCGCTCGGCTTCGAACGCGGCCCGCAGATGCTCATGCGCGTTGTGGAGCCGCGACTTGACCGTTCCCTCGCGGATCCCCGTGTGGAGGGCGATCTGCGGGACCGTCAGATCGCGGCCGTAGCGCATGGCCACGACGATCTGCTCGTCCGGGGTCAGGCGGGCCAGGGCTCGACCGACCTCGTCGCGCACCTCGGCGGACTCGTCGGCCCCGGACACGAGGTCAAGTCCGCTGACCGGCGGGCGGCGGGAGCGCCTCGACAGCTCGGCCCGGCAGGTGTTCACGACTATCCGCGCGAACCAGGCCTCGGCCCGGTCGGGATCGCGCAGTCCGCGCCGCTTCGACCACGCCCGCAGGGCGGCCTCCTGGACGGCGTCCTCGGCGGCCACGGGATCGCGCAGGATGCAGGTCGCCAGCCGGTAGGCTCCATCGAGGCGGTACAGCAGCACCGCGCCGACCGCCTCGTCCACGGTCGCTCCCACCTCGATGCCCACGGTCGTCATTGTCTCCTCGATCGAGCCAATCAGGAAGTCCGATCATCGCCGACTGACTGATCCGAAAGGAGCCTCGAATTGTTCAATCCCGGGGCGCCGTGCCGGGGCGGCCGTGGTTGTCCGATGCACGTACCGGAGCGACGCCCCGGGCGCCGCCCCGGAGTTGTACGTCGGGGCGCGGTGGCGACCGACCGTCAGGGTCGGATTCTTGCCATGTATACGGCGGTCCCGGACCTGGCGTCGCCGTAGGCGTAGTAGAAGACGCCTTCCGCGAAGTCGGCATTCTCCCTCAGGCCAACGCTGTTGACCTGCGGCGCCGACCTCGGGTACCAGGTCGCGGCCGTCACCAGCGCCGGCGGCAGGAAGGTCCGGCCTCCATCGTAGCTGAGCGTGTAGTAGGTCCAGACGCGGCCGTCCGGATCCTCCGCGTGCCAGCCGACGAAGATGACCCCGCCGCCGATGGCGAGCGACGGCTTGAAGCTGTTCTTGCCGGGGACGGACAGCTTCTGCCAGCTCCCGCCGATCGGGCCCACGCTGATGCCGCCGCCGGTCTCGACGGCCATCCAGGCTTGTCCGGACTCGTCCACGGCCAGGCCCGATTGCCACTGCGAGGAGGTGCGGTCGACGCTGATCGTCCAGGCCGGCGGGTCCGCCGAGAGACGGTTGCCGTCGAAGTGGATCAGCGCGGTCTCGAAGCCCATGCGCCCGATGTTCGAGGGCGAGCCCTCGCTGAGCATGTTGTCCTCGTTCCAAAGCTTGAGGCTGCTCTGGTAGAAGGAGACGATCGCGGTGCCGTCCGGGGCGGCCTCGATGCGATAGCCGATCCGCCACGAATACGGATAGCCGGGCGGAGGCGCCGCAAGATGAACGGGCGTCGCGACCCAGGCCGAGCCGTTGTGCGATGCCATGACCTCCACGGCCGGCCCGAGGCTGTTGGGCAGCCAGTTGTAGGCGACGTAAACGGTCCCGAAGTTAGGACTCCCGGGCCAGTCGTCGACGGTTATCGACGGGAAGCATCCGGACCACGGCTTCGTGAAATGCTCGACGAACCGCCCTCTCCAGGTCCTGCCGAAATCGTTGCTGTAGGTGACCGCCATCGCCACGCCGCCGGTCACTCCCACGGCGTCGCCGGCCCACAGGCGCGAGCCCGGGCCCCAGGCGATCACGGCGTGGATGTCCTGGCACTGCCCGGCCCACGGGTAGACGGGTGCGCCCCAGGTGGCGCCGCGGTCGCGGGAGATTTCGAACGCTCGGCCGGTTGCAACCGGAGGCCGGGCCGGACACGACGATGTTCTGGGACAGCACCGAGACCACGCCCGGGTCGAACGGGTCGGCCGCGAGACTGGGCTCAGACCCCTGCGCCACGCGGTACTCGGTCAGCGTCGGTTCGGGCGGGCCGGTCGCCGTCGGCGAAGGCGTGACAAGGATCACCCTCGGCGAGGCGGTCTGCACCGGCGGGACGGGCGTGGCCGATTCGATCGCAGGGGTGGGGGAGGCCGCGGAACTCGATCCGGCCGGGCTCACGGAAGGCGCGCTCGACGGCGTGCCTTCCGTGAGCGTGCCCTCGGTCATCGCCGCCAGCAACAGAGATCCGATCCCCAGGACGACGACGGCGATGCCGGCCAGGCCGCGAGTGAGCAGCCTGCGATGCCTGTTGGCCAGCCCGCTTGTCATCGTCCCTCGATCGAAGTCGGCAGGGGAGTCGCCCTCGGCCCTCAATTCTACGTTCGCAGGTGACGGGCGAAGGCCGAGAAAGAAGGGGCCGCGCGGTGAGCCGGCGAGCCGGCGTAGGATCTCGGCATGATTACGCCATCGGAAGGTCGGGGCCCCGTGCGCCGCGCGGCCATCACCAACCTGGGCTGCAAGGTCAACCAGGCCGAGATGGACGCGGCCGAGCGGCTGTTGCGGGCCCGCGGCGTGCAGGTGGTCGATGGCCGCGAGCCGGCCGACCTGGTCCTGGTCAACACGTGCGCCGTCACGGCCATCGCGGATCGCAAGTCCCGCCAGGCCGTCCGGCGGGCCCGCCGGAACAACCCGGGGGCGCGTGTGCTGGTCACCGGTTGTTCGGTAGCGGTGGGTCCGGCGCTGCTCGCCGCGGTCGATCCCGCGGCCCGGCTGCTCGACCATGACTCGAAGGACGCCCTTCTGGAGGAGATCGAAGCTCTCCTGCGGCTTCCCGACGGGCGGCCGCTTCCGACCCTCTCAGGGGTGGATCGCGCGGTTGGTTTCGGGGTGCCGCCGATGGCGGACGCGACCGACGCGGACGCGACCGACGCGGGCGGCGGCCGGGCCTTCGAGGTCGGCGCCGGGGAGCATTCGTCCGAGGACGATTTCGAGGCCGGGATCGCCATCGATCGAACGCGCGCCTTCGTCAAGGTCCAGGACGGCTGCTCTTTCCACTGCACCTACTGCATCATCCCCAAGGCTCGCGGAGAGGCGAGATCGGTTGCCGCCGAGGCCGTCCTGGCCGAGGTCCGGCGGGCCCGCTCGGCCGGCCATCGTGAGGTCGTGCTGACGGGCATCAACGTCGGGTCCTACATGGACGCCGGCCTCGACCTGCCCGGCCTGGTGCGGCGCATCCTCGCCGGGACGGGGGTGGAGCGCGTCCGCCTCAGCTCCATCGAGCCGCAGCACCTCACCGACGACCTGCTCGACGTCTGGGCGCGCTCGGCCGGCCGATGCCTGCCCCACTTCCACGTCCCGCTTCAGTCGGGTGACGACACGATCCTGCGGCGCATGGGCCGCCGCTACGACACGCGGTCGTACGCCGCCCTCGTTGAGCGAGTCCGGCGGGCTCTACCCGCGACCGCCGTGCACGCTGACCTGATCGTGGGTTTCCCCGGTGAGGACGATGCGGCGTGGGCGCGGACCCTGGCCTTCCTGCGCGGCCTGGACCTGGCCGGCCTCCACGTCTTTCGGTACTCGGCCCGGCCGGGCACGCCGGCGGCGCGCATGTTCGGCCAGGTCGATGCCGGGACGAAGAAGCGGCGCGCGGCCGATGCCCTGACGCTCGCGGCGGAGGCTCGGGCGTGCTTCGCCGCGCGTCAGATCGGCGCGGAGATGCGCGTGCTCTTCGAGCGGCAGATGCCCGACGGCAGGTGGCTGGGCCACGCCGAGAGCCACGTTCTCGTCGCCTCGGCGGCCCCCGGCGGAGAATTGCTCGAGAACTCGATCGGGCTCGTTCGGGGCGAATCGATCGAACCGGGCGCCCCCGACCGGGTCGTGGCGCGGCTGCTGTCAATCGATGCCGCGCCCGTCCGGCCCGGTCCCGCCGAAAGGGCCCACTAGCCTATGGCGGCGCGGGCCCGCAAGTAGCAACATCGGCTCGGCCATCAACGCCGCTTAGGAAGTCACGGAGCGAGCCATGCCGTCCGACTGCCTGTTCTGCCGCATCGTCGCGGGCGACCTGCCATCCGCCCAGATCTACGCCGATGACGCGGTGGTCGCGATTCGCGACATCTCGCCCCAGGCGCCGACCCACGTATTGCTGCTGTCGCGCCGGCACGTCGCCTCGGTCGGCGAGCTCGGCCCTGCGGACCACGACCTGATCGGCAAGCTCTTCGCCGTCGGGGCGGAGCTGGCGAGGCGCGAGGGCATCGCCGAGGACGGCTACCGGTTGGTCGTCAACGTCGGGAGCTACGGCGGCCAGACCGTCGACCACCTCCACGTCCACATGCTGGGCGGCCGCCGCATGACCTGGCCTCCCGGCTGAGAGGTCGCCGCCGAGCCTGCCGGCGGGCTACGGCCCGGCCTGACGCCAAGGTCGACGGCAGGTCTTCCTTCACCGCCTCAGCCCAACCGCCTCGATGTGGCTGAGTGCTCCTCGCGGACCGGGAGGGGCTCGTCGGTGACCGCCCAGATACGGACGCGGTCGCGCTGAACCTTGAATGTGTGGGTCCGGGGGAAATCCGCGTCCGGCCACAACCGCCACGCAGCCACCCGCTGGTGAACGGCCAGCGTCCTGTTCGCGGCCCTGACCGCGGTCTCGATCTCGGCCCGCACCGCCGCCGGATCGCCGATCTCGGGAGCGCGCGTGGCATCGGCCGGCTCGCCGGGCTGCGGCAGGACCGGCGGGCCGGGAGCCAGCACGACGGCTTCGATCCGGCCAGGTCTCGACTCGACGACGACAGCGTCGCGCAGGCCGGCCGTCCGCAGCGCGTTCTCCACGTCCTCCGGATAGACGTTGAGACCGTTCGGCAGGACGATGATGTCCTTCTTCCGGCCCATCAGGATGAGGTGGCCGCCCCCGTCGTGGCGCCCGATGTCGCCCGTCCTGTACCAGCCGTCACTCGTGAAGGATTCGGCCGTAGTGGCGGGGTCGCGCCAGTAGCCGCCGAAGAGCGTAGGCCCCGAGACCAGCACCTCGCCGTCGTCGGCCAGCTTCACCCTTACCGGCGGGATGGTCTTGCCGACCGTCCCCAGTCCGTGGTCGCCCCGGTGCGTGGCCGAGGCGACGCCGCACTCCGTGGCCCCGTAGCCCTGCATGACGACGACGCCGATGTCCTCCCAGGCCTGCTGGAGCGAGGGCGGCAGGAACGCGGCCGCGGAGACGATCAGGTTCAGCGAGCCGCCCAGCTGACGATGAACCCCGGCGAAGATCCGCCGGCGGGCCGGGTACGGCAACCGCCGCGCGATCCGCCGCATCCGGTTGAAGAGGACGAGCTGCCCGCGAGCCGCCACCTCGCGCTCGATGGCCGCCCAGAAGAGGTCGATGACCTGGGGCACCAGCACCAGGGTCGTGGTCCGATGGTCGCGGATCGCCTCGAATATGACCCGCGGGTTGCGGCTGCGGATGTAGAGGACGTGGGCGCCGACGCTCATGGCGTAGTAGACGGTGGCCACCTGCTCGAGCAGATGCGAGAGGGGCAGCAGCGAGACGGCCCGGTGTTCCTGCTCCGGCAGGAGGTTGTGGGCCGCTTCCAGGGTCCCGATCAGATTGGCATGAGTCAGGACGACGCCCTTCGGCTCGCCGGTCGTGCCCGAGGTGAACATGATCTCGGCGACGTCGCCGCCCTGCGGCCGCGGCCAGGCGTCGACCTGGGCCTCCCAGTCGGCCGGAAAGGCGGCGTCCGGCTCCGCGGCGAGTCTCTCGACTACCGAGCATGGAAAGTGCTCCAGGCGCGCGTCGGCCGGATCCGGCGTGTCGCGGCCGGTGCCCACGACCAGGTGGCGGGCATCGGCCCGGGCCACGATCCGCTCGATCGCGCCGGACGACATGCGCAGGTCTAGCGGCACGAAGACCAGGCCGGCCCGCATGGCGCCGAAGTACAGGGCCGGTACCGCCGGACTGGAAGGCGTCCAGACCAGGAGCCGATCGCCGGGCCGCAGGCCCATATCGCGGAGGCGCCAGGCGACGATCCGGCTGCGCCGGTTCAGTTCGCGGTAGGTCCACTGCTCGGTCGTGCCGTCGTCGCCGCGCATGCCGAACGCGAAACGATCGGCGTAGCGGTTCTCGCCCCCGTCGATGATGTCGAGCAGGCTCCTCAGGCGCTCCATCGGCCCATCGTAGCCGCCTGCCGGGGCGAGGGATCTCGCCGGGAGTTCGGGCCGCCTGGTGCGCCGCCTGTCCCGCCGGCCGCCGGCCCGCCCGCGCGGGGTCGCGAGCATGAGTCTGTGGACAACTGGCCAGGATCGTTCTACACTCCGCCAGCCCTGTCCGCGGGCGTATTGGGCGTGCTCGCAAGAGCCCGAGCCCGGTCGTGATCGCGGACGAGCCCCAAAGGAGGTGATTTCCGGATTGGCAGAAGTCCGTGTGGGTGAGAACGAGAGCTTCGAGAGTGCTCTGCGCCGTTTCAACAAGAAGATCCAGCAGAGCGGCATCCTGGCAGAAGCCCGCCGCCGCGAGCACTACGAGAAGCCGAGCGTGAAGCGCAAGCGCAAGGAAGCGAAGCGCAAGAAGGTCGCTCGCCAGACGCAGAGCTAGCGAGGCCGATCACGCCGTCGATGGCTGCGCGGCCCGGCTCACGGATGCGCAACCGCCCCGAGGTGCCACACCGGTGTCCCTCAGAGATCGACTCGACGAAGAGTTGAAGGCCGCCATGCGGTCTGGTGACGCCATGCGCCGCGACGCGCTTCGCATGGTATTGGCGGCCGTCCAGCGAGCCGAGAAGGAAGGCAAGCACAGGCTTGCCGACGACGAGATGCTGGGCGTCCTGACCCGCGAATTGAAGGTCCGCCACGAGTCCGTGGACACCTTCCGCGCCGGCGGCCGCGAAGATCTCGTCGCGAAGGAAGAGGCCGCCATCGCGGTCGTATCCGAATTCATGCCCCGGGCGCTGTCGGACGCCGAACTGCGAAACCTGGTCGAGGAAGCCATCGCGGAGACCGGCGCCGCGTCGCCGCGCGACATCGGAAAGGTGATGGGATGGCTATCCCCCAGGACCCGCGGCCGGGCGGACGGGAAGGTCGTTAGCCAGATGGTGGCGCAGCTGCTGGCGGCCCGCGCCGCCGGATCGTGACGGCGTCCCGGTGTTGAGGGAGCCGCACGAACGACCGGGTCCCTTTCGTCGACAGGACGCGGTCAGGCTCGTCGTCGCGGCGCTGCTCATCGTCGGCGCCCTGGCCGCCGGCGTCGTGGGCGACCTGAGTCCGGCCAGCCCCGGCTACACGGCCGGGACCGTGGCTACCTCCGCCATCCTGGCCCCGCGCGACGCCATCATCACCAATCCCGTGGAGACGCAGGCCGCCCGCGACGCGGCATCCGCGGCCGTGCAGCCTCGCTACGACTACACGACCGAACGGGCGGCGTCGATCGCGGCCGTCCAGGTGACGGCCCTGCAGAACGAGCTCAAGCCGATCGACGACGCATTCATCACGTCGAAGACGCCGGAGACCCTGCAGACCGCCCTGCAATCCGTCATGACGGCGATTCCCTCGCTGTCGACCGACGACCGGACCATCCTGCTGACCCTCGACCTGAACCGCTGGCTCGTCGTCGAGCAGGGCGCCGAGAGCGCGCTCGGCGCCGGCGAGAAGGTCGAGATTCGCGACACGGACCTGGCCGTGAAGCAGTCCACTCTCGCCGCCCCGTACATACCGGCGGTCCTGAACCTGAGTCCGGCCGAGACGCAGCTTGCCATCGCTCTCGCGACTCCGCTGTTCGTGGCCAACTCGGCCTACAGCGCCACGCTCACCCAGCAGGCCCAGGCCGCGGCTGCGGCCTCGGTCCCGATCGTTCGGGACACGCTCAAGGCCGGCCAGGTCATCGTTGATTCGGGGCACCTGGTCACCGATTCCGACATGGTCGACATCAGCTACTTCGGCCTCGACAAGTCGGCCGTGGACTGGGGCAAGGCGGCCGCGTGGCTGCTGATGGGCACCGTGGCCGCCGCACTGATGCTCGGCTGGCTGTGGCGCTTCCGGCCCGAGTACTGGGTTCGGAGCCGAACCCTGCTGCTGGTCGGCCTGATATTCGTGCTCTCGGTCCTGGCGGTGAAGCTGCCGGGAGGCAGGACATGGCTCCCGTTCATCGTTCCCACCGCGGCCGGGGGGATGCTCTTGACGCTCCTGCTCGACTCGGGCGTCGGAATCGTCACCGTGGCGCTCGTGGCGGTTCTCGCCGGGGCCGCGAGCGGGTCGTCCGTCGAGCTGACCTCATATGTGTTCCTGGGCAGCTTCGCCGGCATCCTGGCGATTCGGAAGGGCGAGCGACAGCATTTCTTCATCCAGGCGGGCCTGGCCGTAGCCGTCACCGGAATGGCCGTCATCGGCACCTTCGGGCTGCTGGGCGAGCACGACATGACCGGCATGCTGCAACTCTGGGCCGCCGCGGTCGGTGGAGCGCTCATCGCCACCGTCATCACAATCGGCAGCTTCTCCCTGCTCGGCAACGTCTTCGGGATACTCACGGGATCGCAGCTCCTGGAGCTGGCCAATCCGACCCAGCCCTTGCTGCGCCGGCTGCTGATCGAGACGCCCGGCACGTATCACCACTCACTGATGGTCGGCAACCTGGCCGAGCGCGCGGCCTCCTCCATCGGAGCGGATCCGCTCCTCGCCCGGACCGCGGCCTACTACCACGACATCGGGAAGCTGGCCAACCCGCTGGCCTTCATCGAGAACCAGGCCGGCGGCGACAACGTCCACGACCAGCTCGAGCCGGAAGACTCGGCCGCGATCCTGCGGCAGCACGTCGCCGACGGCGTCGACCTGGCCAACAAGGCCGGCCTGCCCCAGCCGCTGATCGCGTTCATCCCGCAGCATCATGGGACGGCGATCCTGGGCTACGTATACGGGAAGGCCCGCGACGCGGCGGCGAAGCCGTTCGGTGGCCAGGAGACGAAGGCGGGCGCCGCCGCGGCCGACGCCCTGGATCAGGGGCGCTTCCGTCACGGCGGCCCCAAGCCCCAGTCTCGCGAGGCTGCCATCCTGATGCTGGCCGACGGCGTCGAAGCGTCGGTGCGCTCGCTGTCGAGTCGCGACGAGGCCACAATACGGGCGATGGTCAATCAGATAATCCAGGAGCGGCTGGGCGACGGCCAGCTCGACGAGTGCGACCTCACGATTCGCGACCTGGAGAGCATCCGCGAGGCCTTCGTCGGGCAGCTCCTCGGGATGTACCACCAGCGCATCGCGTATCCGCAGAGCAAGGTAGTAGAACTCGAGTCTCGGCGCGGACGCGGCCAGGGATAGCGGAGGGCACTTTGGGGGCACCTGGAACCGGCCGGCGATTGTCGAGCGCCGATCGATGACTTCCGACGAGGAGTATCTCGACCCTTCCGCCGGGCCGGTGGAATCGCGTGCGGACGCTGATCCACCGACTTCCGTCGACGCGGTCGAGACGGCCGACCCGACGGCCGAGATGATCGAGGCTGGTGACGCGGCCGAGGGCACGACCTCCTCGATCTACCTGCCGCCGTTTCGGATCGATGTGACGGTCCGGGCTGGCGTGCCCCACGTCGTCTCCAGGCACCGGGTGGCGACCGCGGTCCGGGCGGCCCTCGAGGCGGCCGGAGCGCCAGGACCGAGCTCGATCGCCGTCGTCCTCTCGAGCGACGGCGAGCTGGCCGACCTGAACGCGATTCACATGGGCGCCTCGGGCGCGACCGACGTGCTGTCGTTTCCATTCTTCCCGCCCGAGGCATTTCCGACCCACGAACGCGGCGTACCCGTGCCGCGCGACCCGGGGGTCGCCGCCGCGCTCAAGCAGGCGTTCGCGCTTCCGCCGGGGCTGCGGGCCCATCTCGGCGACCTGATCGTCTCGGTCGAGCGCGCCCTCGCGCAGGCCGCCGGGGGCCGGGGCGGCCAGACCGGTGACATCCACTGGACGGCGGCCGAGGAGCTGCTGCTCCTGGCGGTCCACGGCACGCTCCACATCTGCGGCTGGGACCATGCCGAGCCGGTCGAGGAGGCGGCGATGCGCGGGCTGGAGACGCGCGTGCTGGCGTCGCTGCCCCGCCACGACGGCCACGACGGCCCGGATGGTCACGCCGGCACCGGCCGGTGACATCGGGGCCGGCGACCGGCCAAGGCCGGGCGCGAATCCGGCGGGCCCGCCGGGTACCCGGCCGATGGGGCGGCGCCTGATACCATCCACGCAGGCCCTCCGAACGCGGATCAGGGCTGGTTTTGCGTGTCGCGCCAGGGCGCGGCGGCCCACGCGGGAGCTGCGGTGAAGATCGTCGTCGGCCTGGGGAACCCGGGCGCGCAGTACGAGAAGACGCGCCACAACATCGGCTGGATGGTGCTCGACCGGCTGGCCGACCGCGCCGGCTGGACCGGCCGGGGCCGGACCAGGGACGCCTCGGCGGTCGTGCAGGGCCGCTACCGGGGGCTCGACCTGGTGCTGGTCAAGCCGCTCACTTTCATGAACGAATCCGGGCTGGCGGTGCGCAAGGTCCTTGCCCGCGAGCACGCCCCGCTGGTGGAGATGCTGGTCGTGGCCGACGACTTCGCCCTGCCGTTCGGCAAGCTGCGGTTCCGCGAAGGAGGGAGCGCCGGCGGCCACAACGGCTTGCGCTCGATCATCGAGGAGTTGGGCAACGAGCAGTTCAGCCGCCTTCGGGTCGGGATCGGCGAGCCCGGGGGCGACGCCATCGACCACGTCCTGAGTCAGTTCGCGCGGAGCGAGAAGGCCCGGCTCTCCGAGCTGCTCGACGCCGCCGCGGACGCGGTCGAAGCCTGGGCCCGCGACGGCACCAGCAAGGCCGCCAACCACTTCAACGCCTTCGAGCTGCGGCCGGCCGACGAGGACCGGTCGGCGGCGCCGGGCGCGGTCGACGGTCCACCCGGGCCCGACGGCATTCGCCGGACGCGGACCGGCTGGCGGAAGGCGAAGCCACCCGAGGCCGGAGAGTGAGCGTCCGCGGCGGCCGCTCGCTCCGCCGCCAGATCGAGGCGGGCCTGAGCGGCGAGGCCGATCCGCTGGGCGAGGATGGGCTGGGACCGCCCGACGCGCCGGCCGCCGAGGACGCCGGTTTCGAGTCCGGCGGCGACGCAGACAGGCCGATCAGGCGCGGCAAGCGCGGCCGGGAGCGCCACGTCGACGCCGCAGTAAGGGCCGCCTACGAGGCCGCCCGGTCGGCCGGCGCTTCGGCGGCCCTCGCCGCCTCGGCCGCCGGGTCGGGCTCGGGGCCGACTGCCCGAAGACTGCCCGACCTGCGGGTCCTGCCGCCGCTCCTCCACTCGAGCGGCGCCTTCGAAACGCTGCGGCACCGCCTGGGGGCTGAGGGCGCTTCGCTCCCCCCGGGCGGCAGGCACGCGGCCCTGGCGGCCGTCCCGCACGGCGCGAAGACGTTCCTGGCCGCCGCGCTGACCTCCGGCGAGGCCGGGACAGGTGGCGCCGCAGGGCGCGCTCCCGCCGCCCCAGCGCCGGCCGCGGGCGGTCCTGGCGCCGCCGCCGCGCCGATCGCGGCCGCCGCGCCGGTCGCGGCCGCACCTGTACCCGCGGTCGACCCCGGGCCCGTCGCGGTTCCCTCTCCCTTCTCCACCACCGGGGAGCGGCTCTGCTGGGTCGCGCGCGACGCCGAGATCGGCGACCGCGTAGCCGAGGAACTGCAGGCCTGGCTCGGCGATCCCGACGCCGTAGCGGTGCTGGAACCTCGGACATCGCTGGCCTACGAGCGCAGCGAGCTGGTCCGCGACGAGACCGCGGCGCGCGTGGCGGCCCTGGCGGCATGGCGGTCGGGTCGCGCCCGCGTCCTGGTCGCGAGCGTTCAGGCGCTCCTCCAGCACACCCTTGATCCGGCGGAGCTGCCGGCCGAAAGCCGCCGGTTGCGCGTCGGCGCCCGTATCCACCAGGACACGCTTCTCCGCGACCTGATGTCCCTGGGCTACGACCCTGTTCTCGAAGTGGCCGGCCGCGGCGAATTCGCGCGTCGCGGCGGACTCGTGGACATCTTTCCATCAGCCGCGCCGCTGCCGGTCCGGATCGAGTTCTTCGGCGACGAGATCAATTCGATGCGCACCTTCGATCCGACGGACCAGCGCAGCCTCCGGCCGGTCGAGGAGCTGGAGCTGCTCCCCGCCAGCGAGTTCCTGGTTCCCCCGGCGGGAGTAGCCGAGATCCACGAGCGGGTCGCCCGCCTCCACGGTCGTTCGAAGCTGCCGGAACGCCTGGCCGCCGACATGGCCCGCTTCGAGGAGGGGATCCACGCCGGTACCGGTGAGCGCGGGGCTCACTCCGGGCACGTCCATGACGCCGCCTCGGCGGCGCGCGCCCTGGAGACCGGCGACGCGGCCGAGGTCTGGGCCGCCGTCCTGTGCCCCGCGACCGGCCTCGACCACCTGCCGCTCTCGACGCTCCTCGTCCTGGACGAGCCTGGCGACATCGCCGACGCCGCCGACTTCCTGTGGCGCCAGGCCGAAGAGCGCCGGGCCGAGCTGGTCGCCGGCGGCGATCTGCCGGAGAACTGGCCGGAGGCGTACCTCGGACCGCGCGACTGGAAGTCTCGCCTGCTGCGGGGCCGCACCCTTGAGCTGACCTGGGAGTCGGAGGCGGCCGCGCCGACCGGCGGCGGCACGCCGATGGGCGATCTCTTCGGCTGGCGCGAGCCCGGTCTTCCGCCGGCTCGGACCGCCCGACTGGCCGAGACGGTCGTGGCCTGGGCGAGCGAGGGCGAGCGCGTCGTGCTCACCTCGGACCAGGCGCCCCGGCTGGCCGACGTGCTGGCCGAGCAGGGCCTGCCGACCGGCGTCGTCGATCGCCTGGTCGAAGCCTCGGCGCCGGGTACGCGGACGCTCGTCGGCCGGAGCCTGAACGGAGGCTTCAGCGGCGGCCCCGACGGGCTCACCTTCGTCACCGACCGCGAACTCTTCGGCTCCGTCCGGGTCAGGCGCCCGAAGGCTCTCCGACGGGTGGTCCCGAGGGACGTCCTGGAGCGCCTCGCGTCCGGCGATCTCGTCGTCCACGTCGATCACGGCATCGCCCGCTACGAGCGGATGCTGCGCCGTGGCGCGCCCGGAGACGAGCGCGACTACCTGGAGCTGAGTTTCGCCGGCACCGACAAGATCTTCCTGCCGGTCGAGCAGATCAACCGCATCAGCCGCTACTCCGGTGGGGAGAACCCGGCCCTGAGCAAGCTCGGCGGTGCCGAGTGGCTGCGGACCAAGCAGCGGGTCAAGCGCGCCGTCACCGATCTCGCCAGGGAGCTGCTGGAGATCTACGCGGCCCGGGCCGCCGCGCCGGGTTTCGCCTACCCGCCGGACACGCCCTGGCAGGGCGAGCTGGAGGCGTCGTTTCCGTACGAGGAGACGCTCGACCAGCTCCGGGCCACGGCCGAGGTCAAGCTCGACATGGAGGCAGGCCGCCCGATGGACCGCCTTGTCGTCGGCGACGTCGGGTATGGCAAGACCGAGGTGGCCCTGCGCGGCATCTTCAAGGCGATCCAGAGCGGCAAACAGGTGGCCGTCCTCGTGCCCACGACCGTCCTGGCGGCCCAGCACTACGCCACCTTCAGCCAGCGGTTCGCGGCCTTCCCGGTAACGGTCAGGCTGCTGTCGCGGTACGTCCCGGACCGCGAGCAGGAGACGACGATCGACGGCCTGGCCGGCGGAACGGTCGACCTGGTGGTCGGCACGCACCGCCTCCTGAGCAAGGACGTCCGGTTCCGCGACCTGGGCATGGTCATCGTCGACGAGGAGCAGCGCTTCGGCGTGGCGGCCAAGGAACGGCTCAAGAAGCTGCGCCGCGAGGTGGACGTCCTGACACTTTCGGCCACGCCGATCCCGCGAACCCTCAACCTCGCCCTGGCCGGAGTCCGCGACCTCTCGCTCATCGAGACGCCGCCGGAGGACCGCCTGCCGATCCAGACACGCGTCGCCGAGGCGTCCACGGGCCTGGTCCGCGACGCGATCCTGCGCGAGCTCGACCGCGGCGGCCAGGTCTTCTTCGTGCACAACCGTGTGGAGACGATCGAAGCCCAGGCCGACCAGCTGCGCCAACTCCTGCCGGGCGTCCGGATCGCCGTGGGCCACGGCCAGATGCCGGAGGGCCGGCTGGAGAAGGTGATGCTCGCCTTCGCCGGGGGCGACACCGAGGTCCTCGTCTGCACCACGATCATCGAGTCGGGCCTGGACATTCCGAACGCGAACACGATCATCATCGACCGGGCCGACACGCTCGGCCTGGCCCAGCTGTACCAGCTGCGCGGTCGAGTCGGCCGCTCCTCCCGGCGCGCCTACGCCTACCTGCTCTACCGGCGCCGCGAGAAGCTCTCCGACGTTGCCCGCAAGCGGCTGCAGGCGATCTTCAACGCCTCGGAGCTCGGCGCCGGATTCCAGATCGCCCTCTCCGACCTGGAGATCCGCGGCGCCGGCAACATCCTGGGAGCGGAGCAGCACGGCCACGTCGCCGCCGTCGGCTTCGATCTCTACACGCGCCTCCTGGCCGAAGCGGTCGAGGAGCAGAAGGCCGAGTTCGAGGGCCGCCCGGCCGTCATCGAGCGCCCGGGAGCCGTGGTCGATCTCCCTGTCGACGCCCACCTGCCCGACGACTACGTTCCGGAGACCGCCCAGAAGCTCGAGCTGTACCACCGGCTGGGACGGGTCCGGACGGCCGGGGAGCTGGCCGCCTTCCGGCAGGAGCTGCTGGACCGGTTCGGGCCGCTGCCGGCGCCCGTGCTGAAGCTGCTCGAGGTCGTGGAGCTGCGCATGGCCGCGGAGTCGGCCGGCCTCGCCTCGATCTCACGCGAGGAGGGCGAGCTGGTCGTCCGGCTCGGCACGCTGTCGCGCGCCGCGGCGATGCGCGCCCTGGCTCCGATGGGCCGCGACGTCGTCCGGTTCGGCACGAACCAGGCCCGCATCCGCCTCTCCCGCGACCCCGCCAGGTCGTGGAGCCTGGCCCAGTCCGTCGTCGCCCGGCTCCTGCCCGCGGCGGAGGAGCAGCGGCTGGGGCGCGAGAGGGCGGCCGCCGCGCAGGGTCGTCCGGACTAGCGGAGGCTCCTCCTGCCGCGACGGACGGCGTCATCGCGTAACCTATGGTCGGTCCGAGTCGGAGATAGACCCGGGCCGGGTCCCAGTCGGGTCCGTCACGGCATACCGGTCAGTTCCGTCGCACCCCGCGTCGCGGTGACCACCGGAAGGACGTGGGATGTATTCCTCGGAAAAGGCGATATCGGGCGTCGCGCATCCGAAACCGAAGAGCGGCGCGGGCGAGAAGGACGGCTTCCGCCCCGATATCGAGGGACTCCGCGGCGTCGCCGTTGCTCTCGTCGTGCTGTTCCACGTCGGCCTTCTCTCCGGTGCGTCGTTTCAGCTCACGGGCGGCTTCATAGGCGTTGACCTCTTCTTCGTCGTCTCCGGGTTCCTGATCACGGGCCTGCTGATCCGCGAGCGCGAACGCACCGGCAGGATCAGCTTCTCGCGTTTCTACGCCCGCCGGGTCCGCCGCATCCTGCCGGCGGCGGCCGTCACGCTCCTGATAACACTGGCCCTCTCCAACGTGCTGGTCACGCTGGTGGATCGACCATCGGTGATGGAGGACGGCGCCTCGGCGGCCCTCTCGATCGCGAACATCAGGTTCGCGATGACGACGGACTACTTCAACCCCGTCAGCTACTCGCCCGTCCTGCACTTCTGGTCGCTCGGCGTCGAGGAGCAGTTCTACTTCGTCTGGCCGGCCCTGCTGGCGGTCGTGGCCTGGCGCTGGCCGCGCCTCGGCGCCGCCGTGGCCCTCTCGGCGATCGTCGTCGTCTCGTTCTTCGCCAGCCTGATCGTGACCCAGACCTCGCCCTCCACGGCCTTCTACATGCTGCCGACGCGCGCCTGGCAGCTGGCCGCCGGCGGGTTGCTGGCGGTCGGTGCGGGTTCGATCGACCGGCTGCCCGGGGCGATCCGGGTAGTCGTTCGGCAGATGCTCGCCTTCGCCGGATGGGCCGGCCTGGCGGCCCTCATCACGGCCGCGTTCGCGATCAACTCCCTGACGACGGCCTATCCCGGCACTGCGGCGCTCGTGCCGACCGTAGCCGGCGTGTTGCTGATCGCCTCCGGCCCCGAGCCGACCGGCCCCGGCATACTCCTGCGGCTGCCGCCGATCCGGTTCCTGGGCAAGATCAGCTACTCGCTCTACCTGTGGCACTGGCCTATGCTGATCCTCGGCGGCCTCTACCTGGTCGGTCCTCTTGGGACCCTGTCACCCCTCCAGGCCGTCGCCCTGGCCGGGCTGTCCATTCCGGTGGCGACCGCCAGCTGGTTCTTCGTCGAGGAGCCGTTCCGGCGTGGCGTCATCCCGCTCCCGCGGCCGAGCCGGATAGTGGCAGCCGGCGTCGCGGCCATGATCGCGGTCGCCGTCGTCGGCACGGGCCTCGACTTCGGGGCGCAGGCCCAGCTGGAGAACCTGGGCGGCATCAGCGCGGCCACGGCCTCTCCGACGGAACTGGCCACGGAGCTGGCGACGGAGTTGCCGACCGCCAGCCCGACGCCCACGTCGTCGGCGTCTCAGACTGCCGGCGTCAGCGCATCGCCGACGCCCTTCGCGGAGTGGACTCCGGCCCTGACCCCCGCTCCGAGCCAGGCCCCGCCGACCTCGTACGCGGTCACTAACGCGATTCTTCCGCCCCTCGCCAGAGCCGCGACCGACTACGAGCAGCCGTGGCACGACAACTGCCTGGGCTGGCAGGCGACCGTCGCGCCCTATACCGCGGCCAAGTGCATCTACGGCAACCCGCACGGAACGTACACGGTGGCCCTGGTCGGGGACTCGCACGCCTCGGCTCTCTTCCCGGGAGTCAACGCCGTGGCGAAGGCCCACGGCTGGAAGTTGATCCCTTACCTCAAGATCAACTGCTCGTTCCTGGATTTCACCGACCTGGAGTGGTACGGCCCGCCGACTATCCCGTACCCGCAGTGCGAGACCTGGAACAAGGCCGTCATCAGCAAGCTCCAGAAATCGCCGCCCAACCTGGTGATCATCTCGATGAGCCGGTGGATCTTCACGGCCAACGCGGCCGAGGAGAGCGTTACGGCCGAGGCCAATTCGCTCATCCGGATGATCCGCAAGATCCCGGCCAGCACCAGGGTCGTGATCATCCAGGATCCGCCGCTCCCGACGAACGAGAAGGTGCCGGACTGCCTGTCCACGTACCTGTCCGACTATCGCAAGTGTGCCTACACTCGGCGCGAGGGCTTCGGCTCGGGCATGGGCCTGCGTGAACAGGCCGCGGCCAAGGCCACCGGCGCGGGCCTGATCAACCTGACTTCGGCGATCTGCCCCGGTACCGGCAACTGCCCCGTCGTGATCAACAACATGATCGTGTGGCGCGACCAGCATCACCTCACGGCGACCTTCGCGACGAGTCTCGGGCCCGTCATCGACGCCCAGCTGGTCGGCATCCTCAACGCCTGGGCGAATCCTTCGCCGTCACCTTCGCCCTCCCCTTCGTCCTGACGCGCCGGGCCCGACATCGGGTTCGAACTGGTCGGGCGCTGCGGTAGACTTCGCGTGCCGTACCAAGAAACAGACGCACGCCTGGAGGACCGTCGCCACATGTCAGCCGAGGGCCTGCGCGCCAGGATCCGCGAGATCCCCGACTTTCCAAAGCCGGGCATACTCTTCTACGACATCACCACGTTGCTGAAAGACGCGGCGGCATATCACGAAGCGATCGACCTGATGGTCGCGCCCTATCGAGACTCGGCGATCGACCTGGTCGTGGGCATGGAGTCTCGCGGCTTCATCTTCAGCGGCCCCATCGCCTACCAGCTGCACGCGGGCCTGATCCCCGTCCGCAAGCTCGGCAAGCTGCCGGCGGAAACGGTGTCCGTCGAGTACGCGCTCGAATACGGATCGAACACTCTCGAGATCCACCGCGACTCGATCCGGCCGGGGCAACGCGTGCTGATCGTCGACGACCTGCTCGCGACCGGAGGTACTGTGCGAGGGACGATCGAGCTGGTGGAGCGGCTCCACGGCCAGATCGTCGGTCTGGCATTCCTGGTGGAGCTGCTGGCCCTCAAGGGCCGGGACAGACTCCAGGGCTACCAGACGTCGAGCGTCATCCAGTACTGAGCCACGGACGGTCAGGTGAGAGTCTCCGACAGCGGCGTACCCGGTTCCACGAGCGTCGGGCAGGCGCGCACCGACGGCAGAGTGCTGCCGGGCCGCCGGCCGTGACCGGCGGCATTCTCGCCCGCCGTGATCGCACGATCGTCATACAGGAAACGACCGACCGGGCGCTGCTGCGAGCGTTTCTCGAAGCCGACCGGCTGTACTCGGCCTACGCCCTGTGCGATCTCGACGAGCGCGAGTTCCTGAGGACTCGCTGGGGAGTGGCCCTGGCCGGCGGCCGGCCGGTTTCGGTGGTCATGCAGTACGCCGGCTACTCGCCGCAGCCCGTCTTCGTCATGGGCCAGAACGACGGCATCGACGGGATCCTCACCGACATCATCAAGCCGCGGAGCGCGTACGTCGCCGCCCGGCCGGAGCATCTTTCCGCGATCGCGGCCAACTATCGGGTCGAGCCGGGGCCGCCCATGGTCCGGATGTGGGTCGACGGAGCGCACTTCCGGCCGTTCGCGGCCGATGCGCGGCCGTTGCTGGCAACGGACATAGGCGAGCTCAATCGGCTCTACCAGCTCGGCTTCGCGTCTTGGCTGCCGGCCAGCGCCATCAGTGACGGGCTCTACTACGGCGTCAGGGTCGGCGGCCGGCTCGTTTCGGCTGCCGGCACTCACGTCATCAGCCAGGAGGCCCGGCTGGCGGTCGTCGGGAACGTCATGACCCACAGCGACTACCGCGGCCGCGGCTACGCCACGGCGGCGACCGGCGCCGTCACCGGCGAGTTGCTGAGGTTCTGCAATCAGGTCGTACTGAACGTCCGGGCGGATAATCCGCCCGCGCTGGCCGCCTACCGGCGGCTGGGCTATCAGGTCTACATCACATTCGAGGAGAGGCTGATCCACCGTTCCGAGCCGCCGTGGAACGGCTGGTCAGGAACGTTGCGCCGCATATTCACTCGCAGGGAGTCGTGAACCGCATGAGCAACCCGACCCAGCCGACCGCTCCCGATCCGCGGGCCGGCAAACCCAACCTTCCCGGGCACGATGTGGCCGACCTGGGTCTCGCGGCCGAAGGTGTGCGGCGCATCGAGTGGGCAGAGCGGGAGATGCCCGTCCTGCGGTTGATACGCCGGCGGTTCGAGCGCGAAAGGCCGCTCGAAGGGCTTCGTCTGGCGGCCTGCCTCCACGTCACCACGGAGACGGCCAACCTCGTCCGAACCCTCAAGGCCGGGGGCGCGGAAGTGGTGGTGTGCGCCTCCAATCCGCTCTCCACTCAGGACGAGACCGCCGCGGCGCTGGTCGCCGAGTACGGCATCTCCACTTACGCGCGGCAGGGCGCCGATCGTGACACGTACTACCGCCATCTCAACGCCGCGGCGGACAGCCGACCCCACATGACCATGGACGACGGCTGCGATCTCGTGACTCTCATCCACCGCGAGCGGCGAGACCAGCTTGCGGAGATCATGGCCGGGACGGAGGAGACGACGACGGGCGTGATCCGCCTGAAGGCAATGGCCGCGGACAGAGCCCTCGGTTATCCGGTCGTGGCCGTCAACGAGGCCCTGACCAAGCATCTCTTCGACAACAGGTACGGCACGGGCCAGTCCACGGTCGACGGGATCATGCGGGCGACCAATCTGCTCATCGCCGGGCGCCACGTCGTCGTGGCCGGGTACGGCTGGTGCGGCAAGGGAATCGCGTCGCGGTTCCGTGGCATGGGCGCGCAGGTCGCCGTGGTCGAGGTGGACCAGGTCCGGGCCCTCGAAGCGTTGATGGACGGGAACCTCGTCATGACCATGGGCGAGGCGGCACCCTGGGGCGAGATCTTCGTGACCGCGACGGGCGACATCCACGTCATCCGGGCCGAGCACTTCGAGGTCATGCGCGATGGCGCCGTCATGGCCAACTCAGGTCACTTCGACGTCGAGCTCGATCTGCCGGCGCTGAGCGCGCTGGCCGGCGACAGGATCCGGGAGGTCCGGGAGCACGTCGTCGAATACACCGTCGGCGGCCGGAGGCTGCACGTCCTGGCCGAAGGCCGGCTGGTCAACCTCAGCGCCGCCGAAGGTCATCCGGCCTCGGTGATGGACATGAGCTTCGCCAACCAGGCCCTCTGCGCCGAGTACCTGCGGGGCAAGCACGGCGACCTCGCCAACGGCGTCTACGACGTCCCGACGGAGATCGACCGCGAGGTGGCCCGGCTGAAGCTCGAGGCGATCGGGATCGTTCTGGATCCGCTCACGCCCGAGCAGGCGGAGTACCTCGCGTCCTGGCAGCAAGGGACCTGATCCGAGGCGCGGGTCCGGCCGCCCGGCAGAGCCCCAAGTTGCCGCACCAGCGCTCACCTATGATCCGCGGATGCGGAGAAGCTGGCTGATCCTGATCTTGCTCTGGCGGTGATCGCCAGCGGCTGTGGAGCCGGCGCGAGCGCCGCTCCGGTCTGCTCGGTTCCAGGTTTCACCCCGTCGCCGACCGCGACGCGTTCTCTGGTCATCCACCACCCCGGGTGGCGGTAGAGCGGTATGGCGGGTGGGGTCGGGTCTGCGGCCCCGCACTGTCGCGTGTCGCGGCGATTCCCGCGCTCAGCCTGGCCGCCGCCGCGGCCGCACCCGGGCTCCTCGCGGCCGACTCCGGCCGCCCTCGTCGCCGCGCTCCACCCCTGTTGGAAAGTGACCAGAAAGCAACTCCGGACATGGGGAAAGACGGATCGCCGATAAGCCGTCGCAGCTGCCGGCCTTCGCACGGAAGCCGGCTGCGCAGGAGCGTCGTGTGCTCTCGCGCGTGGCGTCGATTCGTGCTCGTGTCCGCAACCACCAGCCAGACACTGGCCAGTCTCGGGTCCATGCCTCGTGCGCGGGCGATCTGCGGGATCAGCCGGCGTTTGCGGTCCAAGGTGCCCAGCAGCTCGTTGACGTCGACCAGTTCCGTCTTCAGCTCAACCACGAGCACATGGGCGGTCGCCGCGTGCCAGCCGAGCTGGTCGATGGCGCCGCGTTCTCCGTAGATCGAGAACGACACCTCCGGCTCCACGGCCCAGCCCGGCGCGGAGGTAAGTCGGGCCGCGAAGCTCTCGGCGAGGAGCGAGTGGGGGCGATTGAGGAGCCGGTCGAGGTCGCCGCCCCGCCAGCGGGCCACCACGTCGACCCGGATGTCGAGGATGGCCGCGATCCGTTCCACTGTCGCCAGCGAGAGATGGCCGCAGTGGCCGCGTTCGACCAGAAAGACCGTGGAATGACCCACGCCGGCCGCGGCGGCGACATCCTGCTGGCTCAGCATGCGCCTCCGTCGGACCGCCGGAATGACTGCGCCTAACCGCTGCTCGTCCATGCCGCCGACTATGGGCGTGCCGGCTTATCCAGCCCTTACGCGGCCGGGGTGCGCGTTCAGGAATCCACGTCAGGCCGCGGCCGTCCCCGGTTGCGTCTTTCCGGTCATCTGCCAACCCGGGTGGAGGCCGAGCGGTGATCAGGCCGCAATCGGTTCCCGTGCCGCGCCGGACTTGTCGGCGACCGGGCGCCTCACGCATCCGGAAGGCTCGCCGCACAGCCCAACGCACCCCGCGGCCGGGCCCAGTTCCGATCCGCCGCCACCCGCATTGGAGAATGACCGAAAAGGGAAGCCCGACACGGTCCGGCGCGCAGGGTCCCCGGTCTGGGCCGGCGGTCGGTTCGGCCGACCCGCGTGCTACGCTTCGCCCTGGACAAGAGGCGACCACCAACGCGAGCGCCCGAAGGGTGCCCCGGGAGAACGATGACCAGCATTCTCGACGACCCCCAGTACCTGTTCACGTCCGAGTCGGTGACCGAGGGCCACCCCGACAAGATGTGCGACCAGATCTCCGACGCGATCCTGGACGCCATCCTGGCCGAAGATCCGAATGCCCGCGTCGCCTGCGAGACTGCCGCCACGACCGGGCTGGTCCTGGTGCTCGGTGAGATAACGACGAAGACGTACGTCGACTTCCAGGCCGTCGTCCGCGACACGGTCAAGGAGATCGGCTACACCAACGCCGAGTACGGGTTCGACTACCTGACCTGCGGCACCCTCGTGTCGATCAAGGAGCAGTCGCCCGACATCGCCCAGGGCGTCGACGACGCCCTCGAGACGCGCAGCGACGGTCGCTCCGCCTCGCCGGCCCACGAACTCGGCGCCGGCGACCAGGGCATGATGATCGGCTTCGCCTGCCGTGAAACGCCCGAGTTGATGCCCCTCCCGATCGCTCTCGCCCATGGTCTGGCGAGACGCCTGGCCGAGGTTCGCAAGAACGGCCAGCTGCCCTACCTCCGGCCGGACGGCAAGACGCAGGTCACGGTCGAGTACGAGTACGGCGTCCCCAGGCGCGTCACCAACGTGGTCGTGGCCGCCCAGCATGACCCCGACGCGAACTGCGAGAAGCTTCGGTCGGAGATCATCGAGTCGGTGATCATGCCGATCATCCCGGCCGAGCTGCGGGTGCATGACCCGGTAATCCACGTCAACGCCACCGGCCGGTTCGTCATCGGGGGCCCCATGGGCGACGCAGGCCTGACCGGTCGCAAGATCATCGTCGACACCTACGGGGGCATGGCCCGCCACGGGGGCGGCGCGTTCTCCGGCAAGGACCCGACGAAAGTCGATCGGTCGGCCAGCTACGCCGCCCGGTGGGTCGCCAAGAACGTCGTAGCGGCCGGGCTGGCCGACCGCTTCGAGATCGAGATCGCCTACACGATCGGCGTGGCCCATCCGGTCTCGGTCTCGATCGAGACCTTCGGGACGGCGAAGGTGCCGGATGACCGGATCATGGCGGCCATCGAGAAACACTTCGACCTTCGCCCGGCGCGGATCATCGAGGCTCTCGACCTGCGCCGGCCCATCTACCGGCCGACCGCCGCCTATGGTCACTTCGGCCGGACCGATCACGACTTCCCGTGGGAACGAACGGACAAGGCGGCGAGCCTGGCCGACGAGTGCGGGGTCGCCATGCCGGAAACGGCGCGGCGCTGAGCGTCCGTGTATGCCGTAGTTCTCGCCGGAGGGAGCGGAACCAGACTCTGGCCGCTCAGCCGGCCCGAGCGGCCCAAGCCCTTTCTGCGCCTGCTTGGTGACGACACGCTGATCCAGCGCACGGTGGCGCGCCTGGCGCCGCTGGTCATGCCCGACGACGTCTACGTGGTCGCCGAGCGGCGCCACCTGGGGCTCGTCGCCGAGCAGCTGCCGGCCATCCCGGCCGGGAATCTCCTCGGCGAGCCGATCGGACGCAACACCGCCGCGGCCATCGCCCTGGCCGCCGAGGCAATCGGTCGTCCCGCCGACGATGTGATGCTGGTCCTGCCGGCCGACGCCTACGTCGCGGATGAAGGCGGCTTCCGCGACTCGCTGGGGACTGCCGGGGAAGTGGCGCGGGCCGGCTCGCTCGTAGCCCTCGGCGTGAAGCCCGACCGACCCGAGACCGGCTACGGATACGTGGTCGCGAGGCCGCCGGCCCCTGGTGCCGCCGCCGTCGGGTTCCTGGTCGTGGATCGGTTCGTCGAGAAGCCGACGGCCGATCGGGCGGCGGATATGATCGCCACGGGCCTGGCGAGCTGGAACGCCGGCATCTTCGCCTGGACGCGATCCACGATCCGTGACTGCATGGCGCGCTACGCCCCGGAGATCGCGGGCCCCCTGCGAGCCATCTGCGCCTCCGGCACTCCCGAAGACCTGGACGCGGCCTACCCGGCCCTGCGGGCGACCTCGATCGACTATGCGGTCATGGAGCCGGCATCGATCGCCGGGGAGGTCGCCGTCGTGCCGATCGACGTGGGTTGGAGCGATCTCGGCAGCTGGGCGGCCCTGCGCGATGCCTGGCAGCAGCTCGGGCCGGCGCCGACGGGCGGATCGGCCGGACTCGGCAACCGCCTTGACCTCGGCTCGACCAGGAGCCTGGTCGTCGCCGGAGACCGCCTGGTCGTCACTATCGGCCTCGATGACGTGATCGTCGTCGACACCCCGGACGCGCTGCTCGTCTGTTCGGCCGAGCACGCCCAGGAGGTCAGGGAGATCGCGCAGCAAGTCTCGACAGGCCGCTCGCCCGCGGCGTAT
>CAVQNC010000027.1:0-5335 GCA_963713795.1 uncultured Chloroflexia bacterium | reverse complement strand
AGTGCCGACAGGCGCCGCTTGCTGGTCAGCTCGGCCAGTGGATTCGTCTGGTCCATGAACTGGCTGAGCTGGCTGCCGCCGAAGAACTCCTTCATCGCGGCCACGACCGGCCGGATGTTGATGAGGGCGTTCGGAGTGGCCTTGTCGATCTCCTGGATGGTCATGCGCTCGCGGACAACGCGCTCCATTCGGAGCAGCCCAACCCGGAAGGCGTTCTGGATCAGCTCGCCGTTGGCGCGGATGCGGCGGTTGCCGAGGTGGTCGATGTCGTCGGCGATGCCCAGGCCGCGGTTCAGCTCGATCAGGTGGCCGACGATCGCGGCGATGTCTTCGCGGGTGATGATGCGCTGCTCGCGGTCGAGCTCGATGCCCATCCGCTCCACGACCGGAGTCAGCTTCTTGTTGAACTTGTACCGGCCCACCCGACCGAGGTCGTAGCGCCGGAAGTTGAAGAAGAGGCTCTCGACCAGCTGGCGGGCGTTGTCGCCGGTCGGCGGATCGCCCGGGCGCAGCTTCTTGTAGACCTCGATCAGGGCGTCCTGCTGGGTCTTGGTCAGGTCCTTGTCCAGCGTCGAGGCGATGTACTGGTGTTCCGGGTCGCTGTCCACGGTCGCGAAGAGCGCGCCGATGTCGTCGTTGGTCTCGTAGCCGACGGCGCGCAGCAGAGTCGTCGCGGCGATCTTGCGCTTCCGGTCGACCTTGACCGAGAGAAGGTCCTTGTTGCTCGTCTCGAACTCGAGCCAGGCGCCGCGGTTCGGTATGACCTTGGCCGAGTACAGGGTTCGCCCGCTCGTCGGATCCTCGAGCGAGCTGTAGTACACGCCGGGCGAACGCACGAGCTGCGAAACGACGACACGCTCGGCGCCGTTGATGATGAAGGTGCCCTGGTCCGTCATGAACGGGAAATCGCCCATGTAGACCCGCTGGCGCTGGATCTCGCCCGTCTCCTTGATCAGGAGTTCGACGTTCACGTACAGAGGCCGGCTGAATGTGAGGTCCTTCGTCCGGCACTCGAGCTCGTTGTACTTGGCAGTGCCGAACTCGTAGTCCAGGAAGTGCAGCTCCATCACCTTTGCGGTGAAGTCCTTGATCGGGCTGATCTCGTCGAACAGCTCCCTGAGCCCTTGTTCCACGAACCAGTCGAAGGACTTGAGCTGAAGCTCGATCAGGTTGGGGATCTCGAGGACTTCGGGGATCCGCGCGTAACGCCGCCGGGGCGTGACTGAAGCGGCGCGAGAGGACTCAGCGACAGACAGCATGAACCGCTCCTTGACGGAGGAGAAAGGGAAGGGCCGCGCTCACAGAAGGAGTAGGATACCGCTCTTTTCGCGGTTGTCAAACGGGCGCGTCAAGAGAACCCCCAGGCGCAGAGCCGAATCGCCAGTCCGGCGAGTGGGGCGGCTCGCGCCGCCCCACTGTACCAGGAGAAGGGACTACTTGATTTCGACCTTCGCGCCCTGCTCTTCGAGCGCGGCCTTGATCTTCGCGGCCTCGTCCTTGTTCACGCCTTCCTTGACCGGCTTCGGCGCGCCGTCCACGAGGTCCTTGGCCTCCTTGAGGCCGAGACCCGTGAGCTCGCGGACGACCTTGATGACCGGAATCTTGTTGGGGCCGATCTCGGCGAGGATCGCGGTGAACTCGGTCTGCTCCTCGACCTCGACCGCCGCGACCGGCGCGGCGGCAGCCCCTACGGCCGCGACCGCGACCGGCGCGGCGGCGGTGACGCCGAACTTGTCCTCGAAGGCCTTCTTGAAGTCGGCGAGCTCGAGAACGGTCATCGACGCGAACGCGTCGAGCATCTGATCCTGAGTCAGCTTAGCCATGTGATCGATCACTCCTTCATGCTCGAACCTGAACGGCCCGAGCGATCTGTCTCGGCTGGGGCGCCTTCCCGGTGGACCCGGGTCAGGCGCTCTGCTTGTCCGCCAGAGCCCCGACCAGCCCCGCGATGTCCCGCAGCGGGGCATCGAAGAGACCGGCCATGGTGGCCATCGGCGCTGCGATCGCGCCGGCGACCTGGGCCAGGAGGACGTCGCGTCCGGGAAGCTGCGAGAGACGTACGACGCCGTCGGCGTTCACGACTTGATCGCCGATGACCGCGCCGGTGACCTTGATCACGCGGAACGGCCGGAACGCGTCCAGGACCGCCCTTGTCGCGGCCCCTTCGTCGCCCTTTATGAACGCGACCGCGGTGGGACCCTCCAGCAGGACGCCGAGGGATTCCGCCCCGGCCTCGCGCGCGGCGATCTTCATCAGGCGGTTCTTGACGACGTGGTACGTGACATTCTGCTGGCGCAGGTTTCGACGGATCGCGCCGAGCTCGGAGACTTTGAGGCCGCGATACTCAGAGACGATCATCGCCGAGCTGGACCGAGCTTCCTCGGTCAACTCTGCGACGGTCTCGCGCTTGGCCTCTGTAGGCATTGGTACCTCCCGGAGTCATCGGCCTCGCTCGGCCGGTCCAGGCCTTCGTTGCCTCCTGCGCTCCTCGCTCACGCACCTCCAGGTGCGCTCGCCTCGGTGCTCGTCGGCGCCTCGGTCTGGCCTCGGCGGAGCTTCGGCTTGCCGGCTCCGTTCAATTCTTGTGCGCGCAGCCGGCGCGCGGCGGTGGGCTGGCCGGCCCCGAAACCGTTGCCGACCAAAACGCCCCTGCGACGGCTTTCGCCAACAGGGGCGCGCCCACCCACGCGGATGGAGGCTTGGTCCCTGCCTCGGCATGCCCACCGGCGCTGGTCCGGCGATTTGAGTCGCGTCCGACGCCGCCGATCTCCCGGCGGGGCGGCTGCGACGCATGCTGTCTGCGGCGGTCCGTCGTATTCAATTCTGCGGCGGCGGTCCGTCACGGGACGGTCCCGCCGCCGGCCCGGTCCACGTTGCCGCGGCCGGGCCTCATGTGTTGGTCGGCGCTAGGACGCCGCGGCGACCGCGAGGACGGCCGGGATGTCGATACGGATGCCGGGCCCCATGGTCGGAGTGATGGTCAGGGTTCGCAGGTACTGGCCCTTCGCGCCGCTCGGGCGGGCGCGGTTGATGGCGTCGACGAGAGTCGCCAGGTTGTCGACGAGCTGCTGCGACTCGAAGCTGGCCTTGCCGAACGGCACATGGATGATGCCGCCCTTGTCCACCTTGAACTCGACGCGTCCGGCCTTGACTTCCTTTATGGCGCGCTCGAGGTCGAAGGTGATCGTGCCGGACTTCGGGTTCGGCATGAGTCCTTTGCGGCCGAGGATGCGGCCGAGGCGGCCGACCATGCCCATGACGTCCGGCGCGGCCAGGGCAACGTCGAAGTCCGTCCAGCCCGCCTCGATCTTCTTGACGAGGTCGTCCGTGCCGACCTCGTCGGCGCCGGCGTGGAGCGCCTCCATGGCCTTCTCGCCCTGGGCGAAGACGACCACGCGGACGACCTTGCCGGTGCCGTGGGGCAGCACGACCGTGCCGCGGACCATCTGGTCGGCATGGCGCGGGTCGACCCCGAGGCGGAGATGGGCCTCGACGCTGGCGTCGAAGGAGACGTAGCTGGTCTTGCGCACGAGCTCGGCGCCGTCGGCCGGCGAGTAGAGCCTGGCGCGGTCAACGAGCTTGGCGGCTTCCTGGTACTTCTTGCCGTGATCCGGCATCTCGATCTCCTTCCGTCGGTCTCCGCCCGACACACGCGGGCTTCGACCTTCCCCTGGCGCGGGGTGAACGTCCGAATCCTCGGAATGATGGCTCGCCCGGCCGCAGCCGTCGACGGACCTGCGCCTCGAGCCCTGGCTGAGTTGGCCCTATCCGACGACCTCGATGCCCATGCTCCTTGCCGTTCCCTCGATCTGGGCCATGGCCGCCTCGAGAGAGGTGGCGTTCAGGTCCGGCATCTTGACCGTGGCGATCTCGCGGATCTGATCGCGGGTCACATGGCCGACGCTCTCGCGACCGGCCGTGGCCGTGCCCTTCGTGATGCCGGCGGCCTTGCGGAGAAGGTCCGGGGCCGGCGGCGTCTTGAGGACGAAGGTGAACGAGCGGTCCTCGAAGATCGTTATCTGGGCCGGGATTACCTGGCCGACCTTGTCTGCGGTCTTCTCGTTGTAGGACTTGGTGAACTCGACGATGTTGATCCCGTGGGGGCCGAGCGCCGTGCCGACGGGCGGCGCGGGCGTGGCCTTGCCGGCGTTGAGCTGAAGGGTGAGAACGATGCGGATCTTCTTGGCCACGGGCCTTCGGCTTCCTTTCTAGAAAAGGTTTGGTGAGCGCCGGTCCGGCCGTGTCCACGCCTGGGTGGAGCCGAGCACGTGAGCGAGCGCACACGCGTGCGTAAGCGGGTGCGCCGGGGCGGCAGCGCCGGCCTGGGCCGACCGGTCGGTGCTCACAGCTTCTCGACCTGGAGGAAGTCCAGCTCGACCGGGGTTTCGCGGCCGAAGATGCTGACCAGCACCTTGACTTTGTTGCGCTCCGGGTTGACCTCGTCCACGGTGCCGATGAACTCGGCGAATGGACCGTCCGTGACCCGAACGTTCTGGCCCTTGGTAAAGGCGACCCGGTAGCGGGGGGTCTCGACGCCCATCTGCCGGAGGATCTGCTTGACCTCCGCCTCGTCGAGCGGGATCGGCTCGCTCCGGACGCCCGGAATGTTGCCGCCGCCGACGAAGCTCGTGACTCCGGGCGTGTTGCGGACCACGTACCACGAGTCCGGATCGAGGATCATCTCGACCAGGACGTAGCCGGGATAGACCTTCTTCTGGACCGTGTGGCGCTGGCCCTGGCGGATCTCGATCTCGTCTTCCATCGGCACGAGGACCTGGAAGATCTTGTCGTCCATGCCCATCGATTCGATGCGATGCTCGAGGTTCGCCTTGACCTTGTTCTCGTAGCCCGAGTACGTATGGATGACGTACCAGCGCTTCTCGGGTGGCCGAGCGATCTCGCCAGCCTGCTCCGTCTTCATGTTCGCTGTCACCCGCCGTTGATCTGCGTGGCGATGAGGCCAAAGACATAGTCGAAGGCGGAGATGTATATGGCCACCGCGGTACTGACCACCAGGACGAGGACCGTCAGGTTACGGGCCTGCTGGGGCGTGGGCCAGTTCACCTTCTGTAGCTCTTGCCACGAGTCTTGAACGAAGCGCTGAATGCGCGACACGGCTGCTCTCTAGCTATCCAACTTCCATTTGTCTGGCAGGCGCCGCGGGACTCGAACCCACAACCGCTGGTTTTGGAGACCAGTGCTCTACCAATTGAGCTAGGCGCCTGCGTAATCGCCTTCGCCCCGGCCGGCCCATCCCTTCGTTGCCGCCTCGGCTGCCTTGCTCACGTACCTTGCGTACGCTCGCTCGGGTGCTCGTCGGCGCCTCGGTCTGGAC
>CAVQNC010000026.1:0-6819 GCA_963713795.1 uncultured Chloroflexia bacterium | reverse complement strand
TAGGTCCTTGCGCTTACCCTTGTACTCCCAGGCGAAGTGATCGCGCATCCAGACGTCGGCGAAGCCCTCACCACCCTCGGCCTTGCCGGCTCCCTTCTCGAAGGCGTACCACTCGCCCGTCGGGTCCGCGTCGTTGGGCGTCGGCTGGCCGAGCATCCGGCACAGGTCGATGAAGTGCTCTTGCGCCGCGGCCCGCTCGGCCCGCGTGCTGCCCTGCCACTTCGCCACGAACTCAGCCGGCGTCGGCACCCTGCCCTCCTGCTCCAGGTTCTACCCGCTGCCTGAGTGTACAGACTGGGGCTCCGCGCGATGGCGGTCACCGAGCCACAGCTGACGATGCGTGCGTCGTACGACCGGACGGACACTTGTTTGGGCGGACCCGATCAGCCCGCCCAGCCGCCGACCTCGGACGCCGCTCGCGCGAGTGCCTGGGCGTAGGCAACGTGATACTGGGGGAAGGTCGGCCAAGCCGGGTCATCGGCCACGAGCCATTCCTGGGGGTATAGCTCGATCACCTGGGCGTGGGTCTGCGTGACGACATATGTGAGCTGCGGCGGCAACGCCCCGCTCGTCCCGCCGCCTGCGGGGGTGGTTGGCGACAGTGTCTGTACCTCGAGCGGCACCCGCCCCAGCCCAGCTGGCGAACAGCGAGCACCAGTCGGCGTAGCAGAGTTGAGGATCGGACTGGGCGAATTGGGTTTGAGCTGACGGTCATGCCCTGCATCCCAAAGCCCATGCCGTGTTTGACCGCTTCGGCCGCCACCTGGTCCGGCAGCGTCGGGGGCGCCGGGGAAGGTGTTGATCCCCACGTTGAGCGGGTGGTCCGAGTCCGAGCGAGGCCTCGTAATCGATCTGGGATGCGCTCCACTCCGTCCACCGCGCCGCGGTCAGCCCTTTAGCGACCCACGCCTGGTAACACGCACCTTGTTCGAAGCCGTCGACGGGGAAGTCCTCTCCGCCGGTGCCGAGCCCGAACCGGATGTAGCCGATGTTGGGGTCGCCGGCCACATGAGAGACCAGGGCTGCCTCGAACGCCCGCCACGGCCCCTGCGTAGCCGGGCTCCCAGTACAGCGGGATCGCACCGTCGTTGGGGCAGCTGACCGTGTCGGTCGAGGCGAGGACGTAGGCCGGTGTGGCGGCGTTGACCGTCGACCTCTTCAGCCGCCTTCTCGTCGGTTCCCCACACGATCAGGTTCACGATCTTGCCCGCAGCCTCCCACGGCGCAGCCGCCTGATCGAGGAACGACCAGTCGTAGCGGGGGCTGGCGCTGGGGCCGCGGTCGATGGCGCTCCATGGAATGACCAGGTTGGCCCCGCAGATCGTCTGGTCCGACGGCAGGTACTTCAGGATCGCGGCCGTGACCGACGCGTTGTTGGTTTGGTTCGCCCCGGCGACGAACAGGCCCCGAACCGCGCCCGGATCGGCGACGTCGTCCCGCCGGAGAGCAGTGTGCCAGCCCAGGAGGTCCGGCGGGCCCCCCAACTTGTTGTGAACGGACGGACGCCGCGCCGGCAGCCCGGCGCTCGGCTGCGCCGTTGCCGTCGGACCGGGCGTTTGGGGCGCCGCCGTTCCAGGCGCCACAGCCGGACGTCCACTTGACGCCGGAGTTGCCGCATCCTGCAATGACCAAGGCGAGTGCAAGAGCGATACCCGGAGAGGTGCGTACCATCCTGACCCCCGATGTCGGCTCCGGCAATTCTCTAGCGATGGGGCGAGACTAGGCGCTGCCCATCGCGCCCGACCGAACCGTGCCGAGGATGGAACGTCGCGCCAGCGCACGGGGACATCCTGTATTGGCCGCCCGGATCGAGCGCCTGAGTCCCGAGGGCCAGGCACCGCGACGATCGCTATCCACGACTCCGTCACTAACCGTGCGTCGTGTCCCGACCGGCCACGCGAGGAGCCGACAATGGCGCCCCAGCGGCGCCCAGTCTCAGCCGCTATCCGGTGCGCCGGCCATCGGCCAGGTTCACGACCTTGCGTTCGTAGAGTTCGCGCCGGAGATCGTCGAGCTGGTGGAGTGTTCCGTCGGGGCCGCGGTACTCCCAGAACGTCCAGCCGTTCGTCTGCGGGATGTCCCGCCCCGGAAACGGGCCAGCAACCGACGTCCGCGCCACACCGCCCGCCGTCGAGAGCGAGTCGTACACGGCGCCGTCAAAGACGATGCGGTCAGCGTCTTCGATCCGGGCGGAGAGGTCCGTCCCGCGGTAGCGGTGCTCGATATCGAACGGCACCCGCACGAGCCCGCCAGCTATGAGCTGGCTGAGGGAGACGCCGCGCCAGGGCGTCCCCTCCCCCATCTTGCCTGTCGCCTGCACGGGCCCTGGGGCCTGTTCAGTCGCGACCACCTTCGTCTCCTTCGCGGGGACGACAACCTGTGACGGCTGCGCAGCGGCCACCGGGAAGTCGAAGGTGGTCCGCAGCCGACCCAGGCTGGAACGGACGTCCGAGGGGCTCAAAGCCTGGGCCCTGCTCCGAACGAGGCGAACGAGGGCCGGGTCCGGCTCCGGCCCGAACAGCCCGACCAGGGCGTCACGGACCCCCCGATCGACGAAGTCCGACTTCCACATGACGTCGATCAGGTGGTCGGCCATCTGCGTCTTGGCCAAGAGGCGCAGGGTCGCCTCGGGATGGCTGGCCGGGTCGGCCACCCGGACCATTCGAAAGAGCTTCTGCTCGACCGGGACGGTGGCATGGCTGTTGTAGATGCGCCACTCGTTGCCATCGGTCAGGGCCACCCACTCCACGCCGGCGACAGTGGCGTAGTTGAGGATCTGGCTCGTCCACTTGTGATCGTCGAGGTGGACGCCCAGGGCCTTGGCCTCGATGAACAGGCGCGGCTCCCGCAGCAGGAACAGGGCGTAGTCGACCGGGTTGTCGCTCGAGAGGCGGCTGTACTCTAGCTTGACGTCCTCGAGGTCCTCGGTGTCCCAGCCCAGGGCCCGCAGGACCGGCACGATCAGCGCGGCCTTGGTGTCCTGCTCGCCAATGGCCTGGCGCTCGTACTTGGCGATCCGGTCACGCACGGTGACCAGAGCGACTTCTAGATCCGCCACGTTTCCTCCCTCCGAACGAGCAAGAGACAGTCATCGTAGCCCATCTTGGGATAATCCCAACCCCGAATTAGCGTGGCGGCCACGATGGCGTGGCAGCAGCTGTGACCCGGTCCCTCTTCAGTCCGGCCTATCGACGGCTTCGCGACTGGCTCGTCGCCGGTCGGCAAGCCCAGAGCCTGACTCAGGTCCAGCTCGCCGAGAGGCTCGGACGGCCGCAATCGTTCGTCTCCAAGTACGAACGAGGCGAGCGGCGGCTCGACTTCGTCGAGGTCTTCGAGATCGCCGAAGTTCTGCAGGTCGACCTATGCGATCTCGTCACGGAGCTAAGACGCCCCTCCAGCTGAGGCGCATCCGACGCTCGAGCCAGCCGCTGACCTGACACGACGCGTGCGTCGTGATCTGACGGCCAGTAGGAGGACGACTGCGGCACCCGCCAGTATTAGGTTTCACCCACGCTATCAGGGCCTCGACGCAGCCACATGACTGGCCGCCTGGTATGGCAAGAGCCGCCCGGATGCACCCGAGCGGCCTACAGGTTGCGGGGCCGTTCAGGCTAGACGGCGACCGGCGGCGCCATGAGCGCGGCGATCTCCGGCGTCGGATCCGGCGTCTGGAAATGGTCATCTGCGACGATCTTGCCGCCGGCGAGACGGTAGTAGGTCAGGCCCCGGCCGTCGATCTTCTTCCCGCTGGCGAGGGTGTACGCCCAAGTGAAGCGTGCGACCACCGCATCCCCTTCGGCGACGAGTTCTTGAATGTCGAAGCGCATGTCCGAGATGACGGTCCTCATCCCCAGCACCACCGCCTTGAAGCCTGCGCGGTCGATGCCCCCCATCATGGGGTTGCGGTAGTCCGGGGACAGCAGTTCGTCGAGCGCATCGACGTTGCCACCAGCCAGCGTTTCCGTGATGAACCGACGCACGACGGCCTTGTTCTGCTCTGTGGACATCCGACTCTCCTTTGTCTCTTAACAGGGCGCACCTGCGCCCCGTACGGAAGGGTCGGTCTCGCCATTGGCCCAGTGCGTCTGAGTGGCGACCGTGATGGGACCGCCGCACCGGTGGGAACCCGGAGGTTCCCGTGCCTACCTGCCGTGTGGCAGGAGAGTGGGCGCTCCGTGGCCGACAGGATAGCCAGATCCCGGAGGGTGAGCCAGCTCGGTAACTCCGGTGCATCGGGTGAAACGGAAGAGCGGCTCTCGGTTGCGGCCCCTCGACTTGCCGACGAGGATCGTCGGTGACGACCGCGGCACTCGCGCACTGGAGGTCCCGTCCATTCACGATCCGCGCATAGCGAAGATGCTCAGAGTCAATGTGGGTCCGGACGCTGGCGCATACTGGCCGCGATGTCCGTCGCATCTCGTGTCCCGGCGCTCCTGCTGCTCGGTCTCGTGTTGGTCGCCGCGGCCCTGCTGATCGCTGGATACGGCGTGCCCGTAGGGATCGGCGTCATCGTCGGCCTGCTGCTCGGAGCCGCCATCATCCTCGCCTTCCTGGGGCTGAGCTCGCGCTCGCACTGCAGCACGGGGTTCAGCTGGGTCTCTCACGGTGGGCCGGCGAATCAGCCTGACCATGAACTGATCCAGCGCTACGGCCGCGACTCGATGCGCGTCGCGGGTGTTGGCGCGGGCGCGCTGCGCCGGGTAATCGCGGTGGGCAGCGGCGTGGAGGCCGCCGGAGCGCGCGTCGAGCTCATCGCCCTGGAGGTCCGCGAGGACGGCGGCATCGCCACGCTCGTCGCACACACGCGGCCGCCCGTGGGCTACATCGGACACTTCATCGAGGTGGCCGTGTCCGACGATGCAGGCACAGCTTATGTCGCCTCGGGCCAGGGCTCGGGCGGGTCAGGCCCGACCGCCAGCCGGCACGAGATCCGGTTCGCGCCTGCGCCGCCGGATGACGCTCGCATTCTCACCCTCCGTGTCGTCTCGTTCTCCGACCCGTTCCCCGGTCGATCAGTCCGGCTCGGCGGCCCATGGGAGTTCCGAGTCGAGCTCTGATCGGCCGACTCGCCAGGTGCCCAGCCGCTTTGTGCGGTCACATCCGGTTGGTAGCCCGCCCGAGGATCTCGTCGTCGAGAAGGGCGATAAAAGTCTCCGTGGCAGCGCGCGACCGCTCATCCTCAAAGCCGGCCGTCCCGCGCGATAGACGGCACGCGAGCGCCTCATCGATGAGCCAGGCCCATTCGGGCATCCGTTCGCGAGTCCAGGCTGCCGCCTCTTGCTTCGAGCCGTGCGTCTGCGTCCGGACGGTCCGGAGCGCCCGACACATCGTCAGGATCGCGTAGGCGATGACGCCGTCGTCTGCTCCGAGGCGGCTCTGGTTCCGCACCTCATCGGCGTAGCGGACCGTGGCGGCAAGAAACTCAGACCACGTGATCGGAGGCACGATCGCCGCGATATCGGCCCCGAACAGGCAGATGCCCGTCTCCCGGACTAGATACCAGTTCTGGAGCCACTCGGCGACGCGCTCATTGCGAACGTGAAACGGCTCGCCAGGACTGATGACGGCGAGCGAGCCAGGGCTCGCCCGGAATGACCCGAGCGTGGCACGTCCGACATAGACGATCTCGAGGCGGTCCCTCCACTCGGGGTATCGGCCGACGAAAGCGTGGTGCATCTGCTCGAGACCGTCGAGGTCGAGCGCTTCGACCTCCAGCGACGTCACCGCAACGAGGTCGAGGTCGCTGACTCCGGGATCGAAGCCACCCGTAACTGACGAGCCGTAGAGGTAGAGCCCGACGAGGTCATCGCCGAGGACACCCCTGATCTCCGAAGCAAGGGCTGCCACGAAGTCTGCCGCTGGGCGCTCGTCACGGTTCATGTAGTGAGGTTCGGCGACCCGGTCCTGGCGGTCAAGCTCTCCGATCATTCGGACTTCCCAACCGGGTGCCACACACACATCTGCCCACCGCACGCTATGTGGTCATCGTGTTCTGCTGACTAATCGATGTCGGCGAGCCGACCGCCGAGTCAAGCGGACGCCCTCCGGCGCTACGCCTGTTCCCCTTGGTTTGGCCAGCGAACGAACCACCGGCTTCGGGAACGTTGGCCTTTCAGGCGGACGCATCGGCCTAAAATCGTGCCTCGGATTGAGGCCGTGTGACCACCCGCAGGGCTTACGGCCCGGCGCGTCGGAATTCGGAGGAACGCCATGAGCGACCCTTGGGCGAACGCGCAGCGGCTACTTGGCCGCTGGGAGGGACCCGCGACCGGGCGTCCTGGCACCGGCCACCAGGTCCGCGAGTACAAGCTCATCCTGCGAGGGCAGTTCATCCTGGGCACCGACGAGACGCGCTGGGAGCCGAGCGCGGAGCAGCCAGGCGGGCGACCTGCACGAGGATCTCTCGGTCCTGAGCTTCGATCGTGCCGGTCAGGCCAGTTGGTCATGCGCGGGTTCTACGGGGAGGGCCTTGTCCACGAGTACCGCTGCGTCGAGGCGCATGGCCGACGGCTCCCGACTGGTATTCGAGGCCAGCCAGGTGGAGAACGGTCCCCCGGGCATGCGCGCCCGCGAGACGATTGCGTTTGTCGGCCCTGGCGAGATCGAGTCCACGTTCGAGCTGGCGATGCCGGGCGGCGGCTTCGAGCAGTACACCCACGAGCGCTTGAAGCAGACTCACGTCTAGGCCTCGCCACGGCAAGTTCGAGTGGCTTGAGCTGACCAAGCGGACACTCCGTCGCATCGAGATCCGGTACCTCTTATGGCCGGCAGATGGCATCGCAAATCGCCACTCAGCTCGGCCGAGCCTGTGCACGATCA
>CAVQNC010000025.1:0-70704 GCA_963713795.1 uncultured Chloroflexia bacterium | reverse complement strand
TGAGCAGACCGCTGAAGGCGCTGTTCATCTCAGCGGTCACTCCGGAAAGCGTGACCGTCACGCCGGGGAGCTTGCCGGCCGCCTGCAGCTGGTTGATCTGCTTCTGGATCTCCGTCGATACGCCGCCGGTGTCCTGGCTGGTCGTGTCGGCGCTGATCGTCGCGGCCGGCGACTGATCGACACGGCTGATGCGAGCCTGGGTGCTCTCCTCCGTGACCGTGGCGATCTGGCCCAGGGGCATCTTGCCGATCCCGACCGGCATCTCCTGGAGGGCCTGCAGCGAGTCGAGCCCGGCGTCGAGCTGGAGATACACGTCCGTGGGCACGCCGTTCAGGTTGACCGTCGCCGCCTTCGTCCCGGCCAGGGCGTTCTGAACCTCACCCTGGACCTGGACCGTGGACGTGCCGTCGAGGATGGCCTTGTTGGGATCGACGTTGACCTGGTACTCGGGCGCCGTCGCGGCCAGGTCGCTCTTGACGTTCAGGAGGTCGGGCAGGGTCTTCAGCGCGGCGGTCACGGCGGTGGAAGCCGCGGCAACCTGGGCCGGATCCGTCCCGCTGACGACGACGCTGATGCCGCTTCCCCCGCCGAACGAGCTCTGCTGGGAGACCTGGATCTGCCACGAGTTGGCCTGGAAGCTGTTCAGGTCGGCGGCCAGCTTCGTCTGCTCGGCGTTGAGGTCGACGCTGTCGTCGAGGCGGACGACGATGGTGGCGCTGTTCGAGGCGCCGCCGGTGAAGGCGGCCGCAAGCGCGGAGAGGCCCGTGCTCGAGTCGCCCGGCACGGTCGTCTCGATCAGGTTGATCTCCGGATAGTCCCGGAGCTTCGCCTCTACGGCCTGGGCCTCCTTGAGGACCGTCGCCGAGGGCGTGCCGGTCGGCGGCGCAACGCTGATCTGGAGGTACTTCTGCGAGCCCGTGTCGAGGAGCTGCGTGGGGATGTGGGGCACCAGCAACCCGGCGAAGACGACGAGCACGGCGGAGATGCCGATCACGCCCCAGCGGCTGCGCCGGTTGTGCAGCGCGGCCTTCAGGAGAGGCGTGTAGATGCGCTGGACGAGCGTGTCGTGATGCTGGACGCCCTCGTCGGGGTTCAGCTTGATGCGGTCGATGAACAGCGTTGCCAGGACCGGCACGACGGTCAGGGCACAAAGCAGCGAGGCCAGCAGGGCGAAGGTCACCGTCAGCGCGAAGGGGAGGAAGAACTGGCTGACGATGCCGCCGACGAAGCCGATCGGCAGGAAGACCGCGACCGTGGTCAGCGTCGAGCTGGTGATCGCGCTGGCCACCTCGCGGGTGCCCGAGATGACCGACTCGCGCATTGGATCGCCGCGGCCGCGGTGCCGGTAGATGTTCTCGAGGACGACGATGGCGTCGTCCACGACCCGGCCGACGGCTATCGCCAGTCCCCCCAGGGTCATGATGTTGATGGTCACTCCCGCGACGAGCATGAGCACCAGCGCGGTCATGATCGAGACCGGGATGCTGACCGCAGCGACCAGGGTCGAGCGCAGGCTCGCCAGGAAGATGAAGATCGTGAGGATGGCGAAGAACGCGCCCAGCAGGCCCTCACGGACCAGGCTGTCGCGCGACTCGATGATGAACGAGGAGTAGTCCTGGACGGTGACGATCTCGAAGGCGCCGCTCTGCGACTGGAGCTGGGCGAGCTTGCTCTGGACCGCCTGGACCACGTCGACCGTGTTGGCGTCCGAGGTCTTGGAGACGTCCAGGACCAGCGACGCACCCGCCGCCTGCTTGCTAGGATCGCTGTTCAGCTCCGCGTAGCCGCTGGCGTAGATGGGAACCAGCTGGACGGTGCCCAGGTCGCCCAGGGTTATCACCGTGGGGGTCGTCGACGCCGAGCCGGCGGCCGGCGTCTTCACGCCTACCGCGAGGCCGAGGATCTCGCTCTGGGACGTCAGCAGGTGCTCGGCCGAGACCGGGATCGAGATGGTCGCTCCATCTGCCGTCTTCGTCGGCAGTGATCCCGCCGGCAGGACGAGGTTGTTCGCGGCGAGCACGCCGGAGATCTGGCTGATCGAGACGTTGTTCGCGGCCAGCTTGGCCGGATCGAGCTCGACCATGAGCCGGTCCTGGCTGGCGCCGCTCAGGTCGACCTGGCTGACCCCTTCGATGCTCTCGAGCGAAGGCACGATCGTGGACTCGGCCAGCGCGTCCAACTGCGCCGTGGTCGTGCTGCCGGTCCCTCGAATCGCCACCGTGAGCGGCGGCAGGGCGTTGATATCGAAAGACTCCACCGTGGAGGCGGCCGTAAGGCCGAGCGCCTTGACGTTCGCGTCGATCGTCGCCGTGGTGCCCTTGACGTCCGTGCCGTAGTCGAACTCGGCAACGACGATCGAGAGGCTGTTCACCGAGCTCGAATTCGACGTGCTGGAGTTGAGGCACGCTGCCGATCGAGCGTTCGATCGGCTCGGTCACGCCAGTCGCCACGTCCTGCGCGCTCGCGCCCGGGACCGGCGTGATGACCACGACGTAGGGGAACTGGATGTCCGGCAGCAACTCCTGCTTGAGCGAGGCCCAGGAGAATATGCCGCCCAGCAGCAGCGCGATCGTGATTAGCACGGTCACGCTTCGCTTGCTGACGGCGAGCTGAGTCAGTCGGATCACGAGTTGCTCCTCTACTCCTTGGCGATGTCGCGGCGATAGCGGTTGGCAGGGGGCGCGACGCTCGGGCGGCGTCGATTACTGGCTGGGGTGGATGGCCGACCGGCGGAGGTCGAAGCCATGCCGGCGGCGGTATGTCAGGTCTGGCGGTGGTCCTCCACGCTGATCGGGACCCGCGCCGTCGGTCGGGCGTTCACGCCGGAGTCTTCCTGCTTCGGTCGAGCACGATGTTGAGCAGGCGAGCCATGTCGGCCAGTTCGTCGTCTTCGAGGACGCCCAGGAACTGGCGCATCATCTCGAGCCGCATCCCATATATCTGGTCGATGAGCAGACGGCCGCCGTCGGTGAGATGGCAATCGACGACGCGACGGTCGTCCAGGCGATGCTCGCGGGCGACCAGGCCGTGCCGCTCGACGCGTTCGACGACACCGCTGGCGGTCGGAAGGCCGACGCCGAGCCACTCGGCGACCCGGCTCATCGGCGCGGGCCCGTGCTTGCCCAGCAGAAAGAGCAGGCGCATCTGGCCGAAGGTCAGCTCCTGGTCGACCCAGCCGGGAACCTCCGGGCCATGCATCTCCCAGAGGCCGCCCAGGGCATTCAGCACCGTCTCGATTTCCAGCTGCGCCGGCGATACTTCGCTCACAGGCGAATAATCTCATGGATAGCGAAAAGCCTGCGTCATCCGAACGAATGAGGTCTCCCTGGTGCGACAGGGCCACGCGGAAGAGCCCGTCGCGTGACCGCGGCCGCGACCGCCGGGGGCTGCGGGCGCCGGACCGTGCGACCGCCGGGGCACGCGGGCGACGGGGGGGGCGTGCGGGCGCACGGGGGCACGCGGGCGCCGGGGGCGTGCGGGCGCGACTCACGCCACCGCCACGCCGCTGCTAACTTTCGCGTGCCGGTGTTCGCAGGGAGTTCAGCATGGCCAGTCGGGGACACTCAGAAGGATCGATCCGGTGGACGACCCTGGGCAACGCGCCCTCCCCCGGGCCGGACAATCCATGCTCCGGATACCTCCTCCAGGCCGGCGCCGCCAACGTGCTGGTGGACGTCGGCGGCGGCGTGCTCGGCCCGCTGCAGCACCACATCCGCCTCGAAGACCTGCACGCCGTCTGGATCAGCCACCTTCACGCCGACCACTTCGCCGACATGCCGCTCCTCTACTACGCCTTCGCCTTTGCCGAGAAGCGGCTGCGCAAGATACCCGTCCTGGGGCCCGTCGGCTGGGCCGCCCGCGTCGAAGCCTTCGTCAAGAGCTCGGTCGACCACCACATGAGCGACTTCTTCGATGTCGTCGAACTCAAGGATCGCGGCATAGCCGAGATCGGCGACCTTCGAATCCAGGCCCGCGCGGTCGAACACGCCGTCCCCGCCTTCGGCCTGACGGCCCGATACGGCTCCCACGGCCTGGCCTACACCGGCGATAGCGGCCCGTGCGACAACCTGGTTGCGCTGGCCAGGGACGCGCGCGTCCTCGTCGCCGAATGCTTCGCCGCCGAAATCGAGATCCCGGCCGTGCATCTCTCACCCGAGGATGCCGGCCTCGTCGCGACCCATGCGGCCGTGGCTCGCCTGCTGCTGACCCACCTCGGCCCGGGTATGAGCGAGGAGGAGGCCGTCGAGCGGGCCGCGACGATGTACCACGGGCCGATCGAGGTTGCCGGCTCGGGCACGATGCTCCAGGCCTGACCCGGATCCCCGCTACCCCTCGCGCCGGTAGGGCGTGTCGAGAACGACGAAGTCCTTGCGCCCGACCAGGGCGGCCCGGATGCGGTGGACGTTCTGGTTGTACAGGATGCGGTCCCACCAGTGCCGCGGCAGGTGCTCGGGCAGCAGCACGATCGTGACCCGGTCCGGATCTTCCGCCTGGGAGACCTCCAGGTACCGTACGAAGGGACGGACGAGGGCCCGATAGGGCGATTCGACGAGCACCACCCGCACGCCCGGCATCTGCCGCTCGACGCGTTCGCGGAACTGCTCGCCCTCGACCGGATCCAGCGTCACGTGGACCAGCTGGACCTCCTCGCCCATCGTCTCGCCGACCTTGACCGCCTGGACGACGGCCCGGCTCATGGCCTGGGCGACCACGACCACTCTCTGGCGGCGGTGGGGCGGTCCGAACACGACATCCGGCTGGACCTCCAGGCCGCGCCCCTCCTCGTCGTATTCACGCTTCACGAAGAGCATCAGCAGAACCAGGATCGGGACGACGATGATGATCATCCACACGCCCTGGCTGAACTTGGAGAAGGCGATCACGACGACCACGATGGCCGTGACGACCGCGCCGACGCCGTTTATCAAGGCGCTGCGGCGCCAGCCGGGCCCGCGCTCCACGAACCAGTGCTTGACCATGCCCGACTGCGACAGGGTGAAGGAAGTGAATACGCCGATCGCGTACAGGCCGATGAGGCGGTCGGTCGAGCCGTTGAAGGCGACCACCAGGGCGATCGAGACCAGGGCCAGAGCCGTGATGCCGGAGTTGAACGCAAGCCTCTCGCCCCGCAGGGCGAACTGCCGCGGGAAGAAGCCGTCGCGGGCCAGGATGGACGAGAGCCGCGGAAAGTCGGCGAAGCTCGTGTTCGCGGCGAGGATGAGGATCCCCATCGTCGAGAACTGGAGAATGTAGTAGAGCGGGCCGCGGCCGCCGAAGACGGTCCGACCGACCTGCGACAGGACGCTCTCGCCGATGCCCTGGGCTCCCGCGGGATGCGCACCGATGTTGACGGCCAGGTAGCTCGTGCCCAGGAACATGATCCCCAGCAGCGTGGCCATGATGATCATCGTCTGCTGCGCGTTCTTCCACTCGACCGGCTTGAAAGCCGGGACGCCGTTGGCCACGGCCTCGGTGCCGGTCATGGCCGAGCAGCCGTCGGCGAAGGCCTTGCAGAGCAGGAAGATGCCGATGTTCTGACTGGCCAGCCCGGTCAAGGGGGCGACGCCGGTGACCTGGTGCAGCGTCCCTGTCATCGACTGGAAGATGCCGACGCCGATCAGCAGCAGCATCGAACCGATGAAGATGTAGGTGGGACTGGCGAAAAGCGTGCCGCTCTCCCGCAGCCCGCGCAGGTTGATGACCATGACCAGCAGGATCGAGAAGGCGATGAGTGGGACGGCAATCGGCTGGAGCGCGGGAAAGGCCGAATACAGGGCCTGGACCCCGGACGACACGCTGACCGAGACGGTCAGGACATAGTCGGTCAGCAGTGATCCGGCGGCAATCAAGCCGGCCAGCACGCCCAGGTTGGCGTGGGCGACGATGTAGCTGCCGCCCCCGTTTGGATATGCCCGGATCGTCTGGCGGTAGCTGAACGTGACGATGACCAGCAGCGCCACGACGACGACCGAGAGCCCGAGGACGTACTTGTAATTCTCCGCGCCGGCTCCGGCCAGGATCAGCATCATGGCGCCGGTCGCGTAGGCCACCGAGGACATGACGTCCGACGAGAAGACGGGCAGGGCCTTCCACTTGGGCAGGCGTTCGGCCAGCTCCGCGGCGGAGGAGAGCGGACGTCCGAAGAGCAGGCCTCGAACCGTCGCCATGCGGCGCTGGTAGGCCGTGCGCGGCGCCTGGGCCTCGAGCTTCGCCTCGAGGATCCCCGGGCCCAGGTAGCGGAAGTAGCGAGCGTGCGGCCGATCGACGACCACGCGGCGATCGCCGAGCTTCCGGCCCTTCAGGGGCCGCGGTTCAGACATCTGGGGTGATTTCCCTCTTTATGACATGTCACTCGTGATGACTATGTCAACCTTACCGCCTGGACGGATGACGGTCGGAAGGATCTGCACGTCGGCGGCGTCGGCAAGCTCGTAGGCCCGCCACAGCAGGCCCGGCCAGGACGTGAAGCCTGAGAGCACGACCCGCGTCGCCAGGCCGGCGGACACCAGCGCGACGGCGGCCTCGAGATCGGGCAGGCCCGGCTCGATGAGGCGCAGGTCTTCGGCCGCCTCCGCGGCAGCCTCCATCTCCTCGCGGAGAGTCTCGTCGAGCTCCTCCACCGTAACCGCGGCCGCCTCGGAAAGGACCTCGCCGGCCGCGTCGGGCCCAGCCGGGACGGCGCTCGGGACCGCGGTCGGGCTGAACTTGCGCGGGCGAGCGGGCGAGTCGATCCGGGCCCCGGATCGAACCAGGTTCAGCACGCTGTCGGCGAATGTCACGATCCCAGGCTAGGCAGCGCTCCAAGAGGAAAGGGCATCCCGGACGGCTGGTCCCGCTCAACAACCGCTCAACAGGGGCGAACCGTTCGGGCTGACGCGCCCGGCGCCGGCGGTCGATCCATCGCCGGATCGGAACGGGCCGGCCGCCGGGGACCGGCTACATGACGGCGAAGAGACCAGGTATGGCCACTCCGCCGGTGGCGCCGGAACCACTCCAGTAGCCCGTCACGGCAAGCTGCAGGTTGGCCTGCGAGCCCGCCGCCCCGACCCAGACCAGCGCCACGCGACCGGAGGAGAGGGGCACGTTGAGGCCGTTGGCGCAGTTGACCCTGGACGTCGTGTTGAGGCTCGATGTCGTCGGAGCGGCGACCGGGGCCGGGCTGATGAGGGCCCAGCCGGAGGAGGTCGGCCCGACGATGGTCAGCTGGCCGCTGATGCCGGCCGCGTCCTGCGGGATCCCGCCAACGCCGCCGAGGGCCAGGGTTCGGGCCTTGCCGGTGGCGAAGGCGCCGGCAAGGCCCTGGTTGGTCGAACTGTCGAGGGCCTGGACCGGGGTGATCGGGTGGTAGGAGAGCCCGGTCGTGTCGGCCGTGAAGTAGCCCGTCACGTCGAAGATGACGTCGGCCGAGGAGCGGGCCGTGCCGCACCAGACCGCCCCCAGCGTCCCGCCCGGGGCGAGGGCGACGGTGACGCCGTTGGCCCGGTTCGTGCCGGTCGCCACGTTGAGCGTCGATGTGCTCGGACCGGGCGTCACCGTCGGGCCGAGAGCGACGTAGCCCGGCGACGTGGCGTTGGTGACGGTGAGGTTGCCGGTCACGGCCGTGGCGCCGGCCGGGACCAGGGCGCCCTGACCGGCGAGAGCGGTGGCGCCGACCACGGCCAGGTTGCGCACGACGCGGTTGAGGAACGGGCCGACGAGGCCGATGTTCGTGTGGCCGGCGCCGGTCGGCCGAGTATCGAGAACGCGGCCCGGGTTGACCGGGTGGTAGGTCGCGCCGGTCGTGTCGGGCGTGAAGTAGCCGGTGACGTCGAAGACCAGGTCGACGCTGGCCTGCGTCGACGCGGAGCGGAATACGGCCGCCAGGGTGCCGTTCGGGCCGAGGCCCACCGTCACCCCCACGGCCCTGATGTCACGGGCCGCGAAGCTGATCGTCGTCACGTTCCCGCTCGCGCTCTCCGTGGGCCCCAGTGCCACGACGCCGCTCCCGGTCGCGTTGACGATCGTGAGGTTGCCCGTTACGGCGGTGGCGCCCTCCGGGACGGCCACGTTTCCACCGCCGCCGACGTACAGGGCACCGGCAACCGCGAAGGCACGCACCGACCCGGCCGTGAACTTGCCGGTGAGTCCGATGTTGGTCACGCCGCCGCCGCCGCGGCGCGTGTCGAGAACGCGAGCAGGCGAGACGGCGTGATACGTGCTGCCGGCCGCCGCGACGGTGCCGGTCTGAGTGCCGCTGATCGAGCGATCGGCCCGGTCGGTGACGGTGACCGACTGGACGCCGGCGGTCCGGAACGTAACGCTGAACGTGTGGGTCCCGGCGTCGGCGGCCGTGAAGGTGTAGTCGGCGGGCAGGACCGCCGATGGATCGGTGCTGGTGAAGTGGACCGTGCCGAGATAGCCCGCCGCGGTGGCGCCGGCGGCGCTCTTCGCGGTGACGGTCAAGCTCTGCGCCGTGCCCGCGACCGCCGAGTTCCCGAAGGCCGAGACCGCGAGAACGCCGTCGTTCTGCGCGGTCATGGTCCAACCTTCGGCGGCGTACTCATTCACGAAGGCCCACGAGAGCTCGGCCCAACCGGACCGTCCCCAGGCGGTCCCCCAGGAGTTCTCGATCCAGACGCCCTTCGAGTCGTACTTGGGCGCGAATACACCGTGATACCCGTAGGAGGCCATGCTGGGTGACGGCACGTCCACGAAGTAGCTGGTGGCGCCGGCTTCGATGAAGTTCGCGAACATCGGGAAGCTCAGGACTACCGGCCGCCCCGCCGCAAGAGAGGCTTCGATCGCGACCTGGGCCTCGTTCCCGACCCCGGTGTCGAACATGAGGAACGAACCCGAGGCGATTCGGTACGAGGCCGCCGCCTGAACCTCGGCCGGCGTCGGCTGGGTGTCGTAATCCAGGTATCCCTGCGGGTAGTCGGACTCGTGCGGGATCCCCTCCAATTCGAGCAGGTTGACGTTGTCGCCGATCGACGAGCCGGAGTCGGTGCCGCCGGTGATCTGGCTGTACAGGAACATGGGCGCAAACGTGGCAGTCTCGCCCGAGATGCGGTTTCGCAGCCAGTACCGGTAGTAGTAGCCGGTGGCCCACGAGGCACAGTCGTTCAGCACGCCCTGGTCTCCCACCGGGGGGTCCCATGCGCTGATATCCACGGCAGCAGGCAGGGCCGCGGCGTCCTGAAGAAGGCCTGAGGCCGCGGGCGAGACGCCCTTCTGCAAACCCGTGGTCGGCAGCAGGCCGAGCCCGTGCCCCGAGGCCGCGGCTGGGCTGGGCGCCGCCGCCGCTGGGGCGGCGGCCAGCGCGGTGGCAAGCGCGACTCCGGCTACCGCGATCACCGCCCGGCGGCTCCACGGGCCCGTGCGACCAGCCAGTCCCCGGGCCGTCCGTCCGGCCCGGGCCGGCAGCTTTCCGGCCTCAACCGTTCCCGGCGTCTCTACCGGGCCCTGCGGGTCGGCAATCGTTCGTGAGGCGGTCATCGGGCCCCCGACATGCGCTGTGCGTTCGCTCGGTTGGCTCGATCCCGCCGCCGAACCGGCCCGTACGGGGTCGCGGCAACTCTCAGATCGAGCGCTCACCTTGGGTGTCGGGGTCCCCCAGGCGCGTCCGCATGTGACCATGGTCCGAGTCGGGCTCGGGAAAAATACCTAGTCGCGGACACCTACTCGCCGCGCCGCGCCAGCCAGGGCGTAAACGTGGTGACGTGCGAATACACGGCCGAGGCCGGGCCTTCGTGGTCTCCGCGGGTCGGGACGCGGAGCCGGTCTCGCCCCCCTCCTCCCCCTACTTCCAGTAGCCGGTGACATCGAGGGCCAGGTTGGCCGTGGAGCCGGTAGTGCCGGCCCACTCCAGGGCGACCTGGCCGGTTGAGCCCAGGGCGACATCGAAGCCGTTGGCCTCACTGTGACCCTTGGAGGCGTTGACCGTGGAGGTGGTGGGAGATGAGACGACCGCGGGGGATACCAGGGCCCAGCCGTTGGCGGTCGGTGAGAGCAGCGTCAGGTTGCCGGCTATGGCCAGAGCGGACGAGGGAACCGTGGAGGTGCCGCCCACGCCGAAGAGCTGGGGGCTGCGGCTGGTGAAGGGTCCCTTGAGGCCGGTGTTCAGCGAGGAGTCCAGCAGCCGGACCGGGGCCAGCGCGTAGAACGAGAGGCCACCGGGACCGGCGGTGAAGAAGCCTGTGACATCGAAGATGACGTCGGCGCTTGAGCCGGTCGTGCCGCACCAGACGACCGATAGCTTGCCGCCATACAGGGCCACGGTCACCCCGTTGGCGACGTTGGTGCCGGCGGCCACGTTGACCGTGCTGGTAGAGGGGCTGGCCGTCATGGTCGGACCGATGGCGGCGTAGCCGAGGCTCGTGGCGTCGGTCACGGTGAGGTTGCCGGTGACGGCCACAGCGGCTGACGGTACCAGGGCACTCGATCCGGCCAGGGGAGTCACCCCGGCCACGGGGAAGCTCCTGACCGTCCGGTTGGGCAGCTTGGAGAGGGGTCCTATGTGGGTGGCGCCGGTACCCGAGCTCGTGGGCCGGGTGTCGAGTATCCGGCCCGGAGTCACGGTGTGGTAGGAGGCTCCCGATGTACCGGGCAGAAAGTAGCCGGTCACATCGAAGATCAGGTTGGCCGTGGCCCCGGCCGTAGAGCTGCGGTAGACCGCCGCGAGAGAGCCGTCGGCGGCCAGACCGACCGTGACGTTGTTGGCCCGCGTATCGCCCACGAGGAAGCTCAGAGTGGAGGTGGTACCGGAGGCCGAGGCCGCCGGACCGAGGTCTATCACCCCGGCCGCGGTCTCACCCACCACGGTCAGGTTGCCGCTCACCGCCACGGCGTTGGCCGGTACGGCCGGAGCCGTTCCTCCGCCCACGTACTTGGCTCCGGCCACGCTGAAGCGCCGGACCGTGCCGGCCTTGAAGACTCCAGAGAGGCCGATGTTGGTGGGGTTGCCGCTCTTGACCGTAGCGCGGGTGTCGAGGATGCGGCGGGGGCTCGTGGCGGTATAGGAGGCCGGCCAGGCCACCACGATGCCGCTCTGGCTGCCCTTGATCGAGGCGTTGGCGGTGTCGGTCGCCGTCACGGACTGGCTGCCGCTCGTGTTGAGCGTCACGCTGAAGACGTGGACCCCGGCGTCCGCGACGGTGAACGTGTAGTCGGCCGGCAGGACCGCCTTCGGGTCGGAGCTGGTGAAGTGGACGGTGCCGGTGTAGTCGGCCGCGGTGTCGCCGTCCTGGTCGACAGCCGTGACGGTCAGGTCGTGAGCATCGCCCGACACGGTCTGGCTCGGGAAGCCCGATACGGCCAGTGAGGCGGCCACGGGCATTATGACAATGCTGCTCTGGCTGCCCGTATCGCCCTCGGTGGCCGTGTCGGTCGCCTGTACCGTCTGGCTGCCGGTCGTCTCGAAGATCAGCCCCGTGAAGTCGTGAACTCCGGCGTCGGCCGCCGTGAACGTGTAGTCGGCCGGCAGGATCGCCTTCGGGTCGGTCGAGGTGAAATGGACCGTGCCCCGGTAGCCGGTGGCCGTGATGCCGTCGTCGCCCTTCGCGGTGACGGTCAGGGCGCGTGGCGCCCCGGCGACGAGCGGGTTCGTCAGGCCGGAGACGGCCAGGCTGATGTCGTCGTCGGCGGCCATGGTCCAGCCTTCGAAGGCGTACTGGTCCACGAACGCCCACGACAGCTCCGCCCAGCCACTCTTGCCCCAGCCGGTGCCCCACGAGTTCTCGATCCAGACGCCCGAGGCGTCGTATTTCGAGGCGAAGACCGCGTGGTCGCCGTAGAAGGTCATCCCGCTCGAGGGGACGTCCACGAAGGGATGCGCCGAGCCGGCCGACATGAAGTTGGAGTAGACGGGGATCCCCAGCACGACGGGCGCGCCCGCGGCCATCGCGGCCTCTACGGTCGTCTGGCTGTTCGCGTCGACACCCATGAAGAGCCAGTCGTCGGACGTGGCCTTGTACGGCGCGGCGGCGGTCACTTCGGCCGGCGTCGGCTGGGTCTTGTAGTTGTAGTAGCCCTGCGAGTAGTCGGCCTCATGCGGTATACCCTGGGATTCGATGAGGTCGATGTTTCCGCCGATGGTGGAACCGGCATCCACGCCGTGGGAAAGCTGGCTGTACAGGTACATGGGCGCGAAGGCAGACTTCTCGCCGAACATGTGGTTTCGTAGCCAGTACCGGTAGTAGTAGCCGGTCGCCCACGAGGCGCACGACCCGACCGCCCCCTGGTTCCCCACGGGCGGGTCCCAGGCGCTCAGGTCGACGCTGGCCGGGAGTGTACCGGCCGCCTGGACCAGGCCCACGGCAGCCGGCGAGGCGCCCTTCGGCAGCCCCGGCGTCGGCAACATCCCGAGGCCGTGGGCCAGGCCGCCCGAGAGTGTCGATCCCGAGGAATCTCCGGCGCCCAGTGCGAGCCCGGGCGTCGCGATCAGCGAACCCGCCAGCAGCAGGAACGCGCCGATCAACCCGAGCCGGGTCGAGCGGGACGGTTCCGAGTGATTGGCGCCGCGGGGTGAGGTCTCTGTCAGTCGTGTCCCGGTCATTCGCTACCCCGTCCGTGGCGCGGACTCCCCCAGGCCGCGAGCCGATGTCTCGAGTAGGGCCTTCGGTCGCGGTTCGATCCACCGATGCGACGCCGCCGGCGGTCGAACCAGGCCACGGTCGAGGCGTCGGCCGCGCCCGACCCGAGACGAGGGCGACGATCGTCACTCGCGGTTCGCCTGTAGGTACCAAGGGCCGGGCAGCACCTTCGGCCTCCGGCGGCGGGCGAGCGACGACCGAGGCCGACCACGGCACGGAGCCGGGCGGCCGGGGAATTGCCCGGCTCCGGACCCGGCGCCCGGGCTGACGGCGGCCACGCATGGCACCGCTACAATCAGTAGCGTTCCATCCATCCGCCACGAGGAGCGAGCCACTTGAACCGGCGCGTGAGCACCCGGCAGTTCATCGTCTTCATCGTGGTGGCCATCGCCATCGCCCTCGCCCTCAGCGTCGCCCTCGGCGGCCACCCCGGCTCCTGACCGCGGGGACGGGCAACCGTTCGATTCGGCCCGATGCACGCCCACCCGTCGACCGGTTGCGGATCGGTAGGGCCGTGCACGAGTTCGGTTTCGCGACGTGGGCGGAAGGAAGCGGTCGAGGCGCCGCCTGCTAATGTCGGATCGGATGGTCGGCCGTGCGCGGGAGATCGCCGCGAACGTGCCGAAGGAGTGACTTCAGGTAGTCGACTTATCGCCGGCATGGCGCCACGCGGCGAACGCCGGAACTGATCCAGACGAGGTGAACATGAAGACACTCACGGTTCTGCCCATCTTCGCGACACTGGCCCTGGTCGTCACTCTGGTGCCCGCCGCTGCCGGGGCGGCCCGCGCCGCTTCGGCGGCGTCGCCGTCCCTCGTGCTGGGCCCGAAGGCTACACCGGTCGCAACGGCAACAGCCTCCTACGGGCTGTTCGACTGCCAGGTGGGCCAGGATCCCACCGGCGCCGTCTGCTACGACCCGTACCAGATGCGGCACGCCTACAGCATCGACAAGCTGATCGCCGCCGGATACACCGGCAGCGGCAAGACCATCGTTATCGTCGACGCCTTCCAGTCGCCGAACATCGTGGCGGAGTTGAACGCGTTCGACGCCCAGTGGGAGCTGCCCGGACTCAACGGCCTCGGCGGCGCCCACCACGCGGGCCTGGGCACGTTCAAGGAGATCGCCCCCGGCGGCCTCACGGCGTTCGACTCCACCAACCCCGACATGATCGGCTGGGCGGAGGAGATCTCGCTCGACGTCGAGTGGGCGCATGCGATCGCACCCGGCGCCAGCATAGTGCTGGATCTGGCCAGGTCGGACCAGGACGCCGACATCCTGGCCGCCACCAGGTACGCCGTGGATCACAACCTGGGCGACATCATCTCCCAGAGCTTCGGCGAGAACGAGAGCTGCGTTGATCCCGCGATTCTCACCGGCGAGCACCAGGTCTTCGCGGCGGCAACGCTGAAGGGCATGACCATCTTCGCCTCATCCGGCGACGAGGGCGCGGCGCAGCAGACCTGCGACGGCAACTCATGGGTCAAAGCGGCCTCCTCGCCCGCCAGCGACCCGCTGGTCACGGGCGTCGGCGGCACCGAATTGCATGCTGCCGACTATTGCCTGACCTCCCTCGGCTGCAATCCTAAGGCGAACCCCGCCCCTGGAACGTACCAGGGCGAGATAGCCTGGAACGAGTTCGACGGCAACGCCGCGACGGGCGGCGGCTACAGCGTGCTTTACCGGGAGCCGTCCTATCAGCAGTCCGCGGTGTCGGGCAAGCAGCGGGGCGTCCCGGACGTCTCATACAACGCGGCCGTTCTGCACGGCGTGTTGACCTACCTGGACATCCCCGACACGATCCCAGCCGACGGCGGCGACCTGACCGGATGGTGGCTCTTCGGCGGAACCAGCGCCGGCTCCCCGCAGTGGTCCGCCATCACGGCCATCGCCGATCAGAAGGCCAACCACGTCCTGGGCTTCATCAACTCCGCGCTCTACGAGATCGGAGCGTCCCCACAGACGTACGCCTCCGCGCTCCACGACATCAGGATCGGCAACAACTCGGTCGTCCAGTACGACATCAACGGCAACCCGGTCTCGGTGCAGGGCTTCAAGGCAGGCAAGGGCTGGGATGCCACGACCGGCCTCGGCTCGCCGACGGCCGATCAACTGGTCGGCTACCTCATCAAGTACGTGACGCCCGCCGACGGCACCCTCGCGGTCGCCCAGTCGAGCTCCTACTCGGGCAGCAACCCGGGGTTCGTCGGACACGAGCGGCCGCACTGACCGTGGTCGCCTTGGTGAGGCCGAGAGTTCGAGCAGCCGTAATCCAGCGGGCTCGACGATCTTCGTCCCACCAGGCATGACATAGCCGATCGCTCTGGATGGGAGCTGCAGAGGAAGACCGGACACCGGACCCACGGGGCGCCGGTGTCCGGTTTCCCAACTGCGCGGCGAACGCGCGCATCGACCGGCGGGTCCGCGTGAATGGGGCTCGAATTGGCGGGGCCAACCCGGTAAGGTTGAGGCTCAGCCGGTCGCATCGCAACAGCATCACGGACCGGCCGGCATCATGAAGCCGAGCCCGAACGACCTGATCGCGTCGAGCGGCTGGTCGGAAATGTACTCGGTCGGTCCCGGCGGTCATCAACTTGTCGCTATCGAGGCAACAGGGTCATGGCGGATAGATGCGGCCCCAACTCGCGTCAGGTCGAATGGGTCCTCGGCCGCCTCAGGCGCATGAGCGTCGACGAATGGCGCGCCCTGGCCGAACAGACCCGGGACGCGGAGAGCGAGGAGGCGCTCCAGCAGGCGATTGCCGAGGTGAGGCGCCGCGGCAACGACGAGCTGATGCACTCGGTATTCGGGCTCGCGGACGAAGTAGCCGAGGTCGCGACCCAGGCGAGTCAGAAACTGCGCGGCGAGCTGCGCACGATCGATGTGCCCGTGAGCGCGTCGGGGTGGACGGGCGAAATCGAGGGAACCCGGGTGGAGTTCCTGGCGCCGGAGGATCGCTTTCCGTTTCGCCGGGCGGCGCGGGACGTCCTGATGCTGACCGCTATGAGGCCCTACGAGAGTGCCGCCGCATTCGGCGGTCTCTGGTCCCGCTTCGAGGAGTCGATCGGTCTGCTCCGGGCGGAGCGGGAGGGCGCCGTGGTCGAGTGCCTGCCAGGGCCGAAGCGTACCGGACCGCCGCGGCCCTGACTTCCTCGTCGACTCGACGCTCGAGAACGTGATCGCGTTTGGCCGCCCTCCCCTCCTCCCCCTACTTCCAGTAGCCGGTGACGTCCAGGGCCAGGTTGGCCGTGGAGCCGGTAGTGCCGGCCCACTCCAGGGCGACCTGGCCGGTTGAGCCCAGCGCGACATCGAAGCCGTTGGCCTCACTGTGACCCGAGGATGCGTTCACGGTCGAGCTGGCCGGGCTGGCCACGATCTCGGGTGATACCAGGGCCCAGCCGTTGGCTGTGGGGAGCAGCAGGGTCAGGTTGCCGGCAATGCCGGAGCTTCCGGCGGGGACGCCGGGGACGACGAAGAGGCGCGCCGTCCGGCTGGCGAAGGGGCCCGTGAGCCCCATGGAACCGGACGAGTCGAGGACCCGGACCGGGGAGATGCCATGGAACGACAGGCCTCCGGCACCGGATGTGAAGTAGCCGGTGACATCGAAGATGACATCGGCCGATGAGCCGGTCGTGCCGCACCAGACGACCTGCAGCTTGCCGCTCTTGAGGGCCACGGTCACCCCATTGGCGACGTTGGTGCCCTTGGCCACGTTCACGGTCGAGGTCGAAGGACTGGTGGTCATGGTCGGGCCCAGGGCGGCGTAGCCGAGGCTCGTGGCGTCCGTCACGGTGATGTTGCCGGTGACGGCCACAGCGGTCGAGGGCACGAGGGCACTGGTCCAGCCCAGGGCTTTCACGCCGGCCACGGGGAACGTTCCAACGACGCGGTTGGCGAGCTTGTTGAGCGGCCCGATGTGGGTGGGATTGCCGCTGGCCACGGTCTTGCGCGTATCGAGGACCCGGCCCGGGGCCAGGCTGTGATAGGTGGCTCCGGACGTGCCTGCCAGGAAGTAGCCGGTCAGATCGAAGATCAGGTCAGTGGTGGCGCCGCTGGTGGAGCGATAGACGGCCGAGAGCGAACCGTCGCTGGCGAGAGCGAGCGTCACGTTGTTGGCGCGCGTGTCGCCCTTCACGAAGCTCAGGGTGCTGGTGGTCCCTGTGGCGGAAGCGGCCGGACCGAGGTCGACGACTCCCGGGGCAGTCTCGTTGACGATCGTGAGGTTGCCGGTCACGGCGATAGCGTTGGCCGGCACGGCCACGGCGCTGCCCCCGCCCGCGTACTTGGCGCCGGCCACGCCGAACTTGCGCACGGTCCCGGCGGTGAACTTGCCCGACAGGCCGATGTTGGTCGGGTTGCCGCTCTTGACCGTAGCGCGGGTGTCGAGGACCCGCCGCGGGCTGATGGCGGTGTAGCTGGAGGCGGCGGACACGGTGACCCACGCGACCGTGACCGAGCCCGAGGTCGCCTTTGGTGAACTGCCGCCGGCGTATCCGATGACCGCGGAATAGGTCCGTACCGCCGCGCTCGCGCTCGAGACGGAAGCTGCGCAGGTCGTGCCGTCATCGCAGGCAGCAATCACGGATCCGTTCGCGTCCAGGAGGACGATGAAGAAGGGCGTGAGGCCGACATCCTGGTTTGCCTGAGCCGTCAAGGCGACCGCCGTCCCGGGCGAGACAAGGGTTGCGCCTGCCTTGAGGCTGATGGTCCAGGCGGCCAGCTTGGGGAGGGTGACGTTGATCCCCGACACATCGGCCGTGGCGACGTCGACCGGCACGGCCGACGCCTCGGTTGCCGTGTAGCCGCCGCTGCCGTAGTAGCCTCCGGCGTACACGCCCGATGGATCGAAGAACACCAGGGTGTAACTCTCCGACGGAGCCACCGGGATCGAGTACGTGCCACTTGAGCCGGTGCTGTCCATATAGCAGTCGTTGCTGCCGGTGACGCAAGCGTACGCGTCGACGCCTGACAGCCCGGTCGATCCGGCATTCGTCACATTGCCGGCGATGTGCACCGCCGTCGGGAGTTCGATGTCGATACCGGTCACGTCGCCGGTCGCGACCGCCACGGCCGTTGCCGAACCCATGACCGGCGTGAAGCCGTTGGTCGAGTAGTATCCGCCGGCGTAGGTTCCTTGCGGGTCCGAGAAGTAGACGACGTAGGACTGGCCCGGGGCGACACGCACCGAATAGGGTCCTCCGGACCCCGACACGTAGAAGTAACCGTCGACGATCACGTCCACGTCGATCCCGGAGAGGTAGTTGCGGTAGCGATCGTAAATCGTGCCCTGAATATAGACTGCCGCCGGCAGGACCATGTTGACGGTGACCGTGGCGCTGGAGGCCACGGATAGAGTCTTCGTGCTGGCCTCGTCGGTGGTGAATCCGGATGACCCATACCAGCCGCCTGCGTACACGGTCCAGCTTGAACCATCCGGGCTCAGATGATCATCTGCCCACACCGTGTAAGTCCCGGGCAGCAACGGGATCGAGAAGTTGCCGGATGAATTGGCGAAGGCAAACGAGATCGAACTACCGCCGGCGAATGCTTCGACGAAGAAACCATCCACGCTTCCGCCGCCGCCGGACCCGCTGATGCGGCCCGATATGTGCGCGGCACTCTTCATGGCGATGTTGATCCCGCTCACGTCCGCGGAGCCGATGGTCAGGGCTCTTGCCTTGGTCGGATCACTCGTGACCGACGAGCCACTCCACCAGCCGCCTGCATACACTTCCGCCAGGTCGAATACCCAGAGCGTGCAGCTGCCGGAAGCTACCGGAACGGCATAAGAGCCGTCAGATGCGGTGTAGCTCGCGGCATAGAACGCGCCGTCAACCCATGCTTCGACGTACCCGCTCGCCAGGCCGGTACCCGACGGGTCAGTCACGGCGCCGAGCACATATTCGCTGGCCGGCAAGGTCACGTCCAGGTTGGTCACGTCGGCAGTTGTGATGGTTATGACCGAGGCCTTGCTCGGGTCGGCCGTGAAGCCGTTCTCCGAGTACCAACCGCTGGCATATGTGAAGGTTGAGTCGTAGTAGCCGACCTCGTAGGCTCCCGGCACGACGACCAGCGAATAAGACCCCCCGGTCGCCGTGACAGTCTGCCCGTAGTAAGAGCCGTTGCGGTACACGTCAACCTCGAGGCCGGAAAGGCCGCCACCTCCGGCGGTCACGACGCCCGATAGCTGAACGGGGTCCGGCAGAACGAGGTTCAGGGTGAGATCACTGGAGCCCACCACGATCGCGGTCGCGGCCCCGGAGTCATAGGTTGGGCCGGAGGCGGCGTACCAGACCGTCGGCTGCCCGGTCCTGACCATCGAGATGGTCGTGACACCGGGATGAAGCAACGTGATCGAATACGCCCCGTCGTCTCCCGTATACGCGCCGGAGCCGGTCGGCTGACCTTCATAGTAGGCAATGACGTTTACGTCGGCGAGGGGATTGCCATGCGTGTCGGTCACAAGGCCGCTTATGCTCACTGTGACGGGGAGCTGGACGTCGACGATGACATCGGCTGACCCGACCGTGATCAGCGTGGCCTCGCTGTTTATGTAGACCAGACCCGACTCTCCGAAGCAACCGTTGGCGTAGGTGCCAGTCGGATCCTCGAAGCAGACCGAGTATGTGCCGCCGGGAATCGTCTCGAAAGCGAAGCTGCCATCTGCGGCCGTCTCGGCTGTCCCCTCCAGGTTGCTCAGAGTCGCGGACCCCCCATAGAGATAGACGCCGATGTTCGCCAGGCCGATCGACGAGGCGTTGGTCACGTCGCCCATGATCCGGGGCGCGGCGACCAGGGACATGTTGACGGTCACGTTCCCGGCGGTGACCGCAACCGGCGTCGCCTGGTCGGACCCGTCCACCAAACCAGAGGTCGAATACCAGCCGCCGAGATATGCGCCCGAACTGTAGTCGGTGATTTCGATGATCCAGCTTCCGTAGCTCACGTCTATCGAGTAGTCGCCCGCGGAGTCCGTGGTCGCGGTCTGGCCCCCGAGGCAACAGATGCTATTGGCCGCGTTATAGGCCGTGACGGTCATGCCTGAGATGCCCACGCCGTCGGAATCCGTCACCTGGCCCTGGATGAACGCATCCGTTCCGGCGGGAACGGCACCCGCCGGCATCGATCCCGGGCCGGGGCCGGAGGCTGTGGAAGTGGGAACTGGAGTTCCAGCCGGCGACACCGGCGGACTCGAGGTTGCGCCGCTGGAAGGGCTGCTTGCGGCCGGAGTGGAGACTCCCGGTGTCTCGGCCGAGGATCCAGACTGTTGAACGCCCGGATCAGCCGAATGGTGCCCCAGGACCATGCTGGAGCGAGCCCCCTTGCCCATTGGGACGTGCGCAACCGGATCCTTCGACAGCACGCCGACACGGGGTTCGACCGGGGATGCCTTGGAATCGACGGCGCCCGTCGCTGCCGGCAGGAGACCATGGGCCGCCGAGGCCGATAGCGTGCTGACCGTTGCGGAATGAGCGGGGGGAGACGCTGCTGCCCCTGGCACGGCAATGGTTGACAGCGCAACGACGCTGGCGACGGCAACCAGAACCCGAACCGTACGGTTCACGACTCGGACCTCCCACCTCGACCGGCCGCGGGACGAACGGTTCCGGCCTGACCTGCCAGGCAACCCGCCTCACGTCAATTATGGCAAGACCCCGGCGCCGTGAAGGCTGGATTCGCCACGGCATCCGTCTCGTCTGAACTCTCAAGGGCCGCGCCTGCGGCGTACTCGGATCGGACCGCGAGGATCATGAACACCGGAACCAGGCGCGCCGCGCCAGCCAGGGCGTAAACGTGGTGACGTGCGAATACACGGCCGAGGCCGGGCCTTCGTGGTCTCCGCGGGTCGGGACGCGGAGCCGGTCTCGCCCCCCTCCTCCCCCTACTTCCAGTAGCCGGTGACATCGAGGGCCAGGTTGGCCGTGGAGCCGGTAGTGCCGGCCCACTCCAGGGCGACCTGGCCGGTTGAGCCCAGGGCGACGTCGAAGCCGTTGGCCTCACTGTGACCCTTGGAGGCGTTGACCGTGGAGGTGGTGGGAGATGAGACGACCGCGGGGGATACCAGGGCCCAGCCGTTGGCGGTCGGTGAGAGCAGCGTCAGGTTGCCGGCTATGGCCAGAGCGGACGAGGGAACCGTGGAGGTGCCGCCCACGCCGAAGAGCTGGGGGCTGCGGCTGGTGAAGGGTCCCTTGAGGCCGGTGTTCAGCGAGGAGTCCAGCAGCCGGACCGGGGCCAGCGCGTAGAACGAGAGGCCACCGGGACCGGCGGTGAAGAAGCCTGTGACATCGAAGATGACGTCGGCGCTTGAGCCGGTCGTGCCGCACCAGACGACCGATAGCTTGCCGCCATACAGGGCCACGGTCACCCCGTTGGCGACGTTGGTGCCGGCGGCCACGTTGACCGTGCTGGTAGAGGGGCTGGCCGTCATGGTCGGACCGATGGCGGCGTAGCCGAGGCTCGTGGCGTCGGTCACGGTGAGGTTGCCGGTGACGGCCACAGCGGCTGACGGTACCAGGGCACTCGATCCGGCCAGGGGAGTCACCCCGGCCACGGGGAAGCTCCTGACCGTCCGGTTGGGCAGCTTGGAGAGGGGTCCTATGTGGGTGGCGCCGGTACCCGAGCTCGTGGGCCGGGTGTCGAGTATCCGGCCCGGAGTCACGGTGTGGTAGGAGGCTCCCGATGTACCGGGCAGAAAGTAGCCGGTCACATCGAAGATCAGGTTGGCCGTGGCCCCGGCCGTAGAGCTGCGGTAGACCGCCGCGAGAGAGCCGTCGGCGGCCAGACCGACCGTGACGTTGTTGGCCCGCGTATCGCCCACGAGGAAGCTCAGAGTGGAGGTGGTACCGGAGGCCGAGGCCGCCGGACCGAGGTCTATCACCCCGGCCGCGGTCTCACCCACCACGGTCAGGTTGCCGCTCACCGCCACGGCGTTGGCCGGTACGGCCGGAGCCGTTCCTCCGCCCACGTACTTGGCTCCGGCCACGCTGAAGCGCCGGACCGTGCCGGCCTTGAAGACTCCAGAGAGGCCGATGTTGGTGGGGTTGCCGCTCTTGACCGTAGCGCGGGTGTCGAGGATGCGGCGCGGGCTCGTGGCGTAGAAGCTGGCGGCGGGCCAGGTTACGGCTATGCCGCTCCGGGACCCGCCAATAGTGGCGTTGGCGGCGTCTGTCACGGTGACGCTCTGGCTGCCGAATGTCTTGAGGGTCACGCTGAAGACGTGGACCCCGGCGTCCGCGGAGGTGAACGTGTAGTTCGCAGGCAGGACCGCCTTTGGGTCGGAGCTGGTGAAGTGGACGGTGCCGCGATAACCCGTGGCGGTGTTGCTAGACCCATCCAGCGCCGTGACGGTAAGCGAGCCGGCAGCCCCGGCTGACACCGGACTGGCCAGACCGGACAGGCCCAGGTGCGTAGCAGATGCGATGGGCGTGACCGACGAGGAGGCGCTCGAGGGCAGGCCCGTGCCTGCGGCGTTGGTGGCGGTGACGGTGAAGGTGTAGGGCTGGCCGTTGGTCAGGCCCGAGACGGTGCAGCTGAGGGCCCCGGTCGTGGTGCAGCCGGCGGAGCCAGGTGAGCTGGCCACGGTGTAGCCGGTTATGGCGGACCCGCCGTTGGAGGCCGGAGCGGTCCAGGAGACCAGGGCCTGGGCGTTGCCGGGGGCCGCGGTGACTCCCGTTGGGGAGCCGGGCACGGTGGCGGGGGTGACGCTGTTGGAGGCGCTCGAGGCCGGCCCGGTTCCGACGCCATTGGTCGCGGTCACGGTGAAGGTGTAGGGCTGGCCGTTGGAGAGACCGGACACGGTGCAGCTGAGGGCCCCGGTCGTGGTGCAGCCGGCGGAGCCCGGTGAGCTGGCCACGGTGTAGCCGGTTATGGCGGACCCGCCGTTGGAGGCCGGAGCCGTCCAGGAGACCAGGGCCTGGGCATTGCCCCGCGTGGCGGTAACGGCGGTGGGAGCTCCGGGCACAGTGGCCGGCGTGACCGACGAGGAGGCGCTCGAGGGCAGGCCCGTGCCTGCGGCGTTGGTGGCGGTGACGGTGAAGGTGTAGGGCTGGCCGTTGGTCAGGCCCGAGACGGTGCAGCTGAGGGCCCCGGTCGTGGTGCAGCCGGCGGAGCCAGGTGAGCTGGCCACGGTGTAGCCGGTTATGGCGGACCCGCCGTTGGAGGCCGGAGCGGTCCAGGAGACCAGGGCCTGGGCGTTGCCGGGGGCCGCGGTGACTCCCGTTGGGGAGCCGGGCACGGTGGCGGGGGTGACGCTGTTGGAGGCGCTCGAGGCCGGCCCGGTTCCGACGCCATTGGTCGCGGTCACGGTGAAGGTGTAGGGCTGGCCGTTGGAGAGACCGGACACGGTGCAGCTGAGGGCCCCGGTCGTGGTGCAGCCGGCGGAGCCCGGTGAGCTGGCCACGGTGTAGCCGGTTATGGCGGACCCGCCGTTGGAGGCCGGAGCCGTCCAGGAGACCAGGGCCTGGGCATTGCCCCGCGTGGCGGTAACGGCGGTGGGAGCTCCGGGCACAGTGGCCGATGGCGAGGTGAAGGCCCCGAGGCCGTTCGGCGTGCCCAACCCCGTCGGACCATCGTAGCCGGCGACACCGTTGCAGAAGTACGTGACCGTGCAGGTGTGCCAGGTGACGTCGTTGTTGCCGCCGACGACGTCGTTCAGGCCGGCGGTGTCCCCGTAGAGGTAGCTGGCCGGATACGAACCGGCCGCCGGGCCGCCGGCCAGGGCGAACGTGGCGGCGATGATCGGCGACGAAGCGCTGGTGCCGCCCACCTCGTACCAGCTGCCGCCTTCGTAGACGTAGACGCCGGTGTTTGGATCGGCGACGGCCGAGACGTCGGCCTCGGTTCTGTTCGTGCACCCGGTGTCCTGCTGCCAGGACGGCTTGGGCTCGTAGGCGGAGCAGCCGCTCCCCGCCCCGCCGCTGGAGTTGCCCCAGGCCGTTTCGGACCAGCCTCGGGCGCTGGTGTCCGCCACCAGGCTCGTGCCGCCGACGGCGACCACGTCCGGCGAAGCGGCCGGGTACCCGACGCTCTGAGAGTCGCTGCCCTGCCAGACGCCCGTGCAGTCGTAGCCGCAATCCCCGGTGGAGGCGGTGATGGCCACGCCGGGATGGTTGTAATAGGCGGAGTCCAGCGAGCTCTCGTTGCTCGCCTCGGGGCCGGCATAGCTGTTCGAGACGGCGACCGCGCCGAGCGCCACGGCCGTGTTGACGGCCGTCCCCAGGTTGTCATAGCCGCTGTCTTTGGCCTCGACCAGCAGGATGTGGCAGTACGGGCATACCGCCGAGACCATGTCGATGTCCAGCGCGATCTCCAGATCCCAGCCGGTCCCGACGGCCGTGGCCGGATAGTTCGTGCCGCCGTTCTGATCCACTCTCTTGAAGCAGCCGTTGGCGGTCGTGCAGGCCGGCAGGCCGAAGTGGCTTCGGTAGGTGGCGAGGTATGACTCCGCGTTCGAGAGGTCGTAGGCGTCGACCACGGCGACCGTCAGACCTGACCCCTCCGTCCCCGTCGGAAGCGAGTAAGCGCTCTGCAGGTTGGCCGGGGTGTACGGGGCCGTCGGCGTGGCCAGCGGTGAGACGGTCGCGGCCGGACTGAGCGAAAGGCCCGTCCGCACGAGGGCCAGACACTCCGCGGTGCCGGGCGTCGGCGGAGGACAGGCGGCTTCGATGCTGGCGGCCGGCGATCCGGTCGAAACGGCGGCCGACGGCGCCACCCCGAAGAATGGAGCGGCGACGGCCCAGATGAGGATGGAGGCCGCAATCCGCCGCGTCGAGCCCGAAATACGGACCATCTCTGACCTCTCAGCAGCCGCCGGAGCCACGTGCTCGACCGGCGCTCCCGCCACTCCAGGGCAGACCCGGCGGGCGCACCCATCCTACTCGCGCAAAGGAAGGCCGGCGCCCGCGAGCCAGGGAGTGTCAATGCACGGGCCCCGCCTGCCGGCGGGGCCCGTAGACGATCCCTTGAGCCGCGGCCCACGCGGGCCGGTCCTAGGCCTCGGCGATCACTCCGATCGCGACCCGGAAGCCGGCGCGCCGCTGCTGCGGTGTCATCACGGTGCACTGGCCGACGGGCGCGTCGCCCGGGAACCAGCGCACCCACTCCTCGTTGAACTCGTCGAACTCGGCCGGGTCGCGCAAGGCCCAGTTTGCCCAGACGACCTTCTCGAGCGAACTGCCCTCGGCCTCGAGCCGAGCCTTCAGGTTGCGCAGGCAGAGGCCGGTCTGTTTCTTGATGCCCCCGGTGTCGGTCTTGCTCGTCTCGGGATCGATCGGCCCGATCGACGATACGTAGACCATGCCGCCGGCCTTGACCGCCCGGCCGAGACCGACGGTCGGCGTATCGTGCGGCTGAAGCGCGTCGACGGGGAAGTACTTGCCCTTGCCGCGACGGACCTGGCCCGCCAGCGCCGGGTCCTCGGCAGGGATGCCGAACTCCCCGGGCGGCAGCTCGACCCCGGTCTCCTTGAACCGATCCATGAAGGTCGGCCGGATCCCGGTCGGCTTGAGCACGCCTTCGATCTTCCCGTCGCGAACGCCGGTCTGCTCGTAGACGAAGATGTCCTGGGTCAGGATCTCGCCGTCCTCGATCCCGTAGACCTCGGTGATGGCGACGACCTTGCGGGACCCATCCTTGAGGCGGGCCGTGTGGACGATCAGGTCTACGGCCGAGGTGATCTGCTCGCGGATGGCCCGCAGCGGCAGGTCGTAGCCGGCCATCAGGACCATCGTCTCCAGGCGGGACAGCATGTCGCGCGGGCTGTTGGCGTGCCCGGTCGACAGCGAGCCGCTGTGGCCCACGGTCATGGCCTGGATCATGTCCAGGGCCTCGCCCGAGCGGCACTCGCCGACGATGATCCGGTCGGGCCGCATGTGGAGGGCGTTGCGCAGCAGGTCGCGAATCGTGATCTCGCCTTCACCCTCCAGGTTCGACGGCCGGGCCTCCAGGGTGACGACATGCTCCTGCCGGAGCTGCAGCTCGGCCGCGTCCTCGACGGTGACGATGCGCTCGTCGTTCGGGATGAACGACGAGAGGACGTTCAGGGTGGTCGTCTTGCCTGAGCCGGTGCCGCCCGAGACGAACATGTTCAGACGAGCTTCCACGCAGGCGCGCAGGAAGTCGAACATCTCGGCCGTGGCGGTTCCGAAGCCGATGAGATCGTTCACCGTGAACGGCTCGGCGGCGAACTTGCGGATGGTGATGACCGGCCCGATCAGCGACAGCGGTGGAATGATGGCGTTGACGCGCGAGCCGTCGGCCAGGCGCGCGTCGACGCGCGGGCTCGACTCGTCGATGCGGCGGCCGATCGGGGCGATGATCCGATCGATGATGCGCATCACGTGTTCGTCGTTCTGGAAGACGACGTTGGTCAGCTCCAGGCGGCCGTTGCGCTCGATGTAGACCTGGTGCGGGCCGTTGACCATGATCTCGGTGATCGTCTTGTCACGGCGCAGGGACTCGATCGGCCCGAGGCCCCGGACCTCGGCGGCCGCGTCCTCGATCAGGCGCAGCCGCTCGTCCCGGGTTACCGCGAGCCCCTGCGAGGCGATGATCCGGTCGACCATCGTCCCGACCCTTGCGTTGACGTCGGTTCCTTCCGCCTCCAGCAGCGAGTCGTAGGCCCTGATGACGTCGCTCTGAAGACGGGCCTTGATGCCGGCCAGCAACTCCGCCCGATTTGCCAGGTTGACGGCGTTGGCCGGCCTCGGGGCCGACGGAAGCGGGACGATCTCGATGGCGCGGGAATTGTCCGGGTCGGCCCCGAATTGCGTTCGCTCAATTCGCTTGAGGAGTGACATTGACCTGGGCCTCTTGGAGGCTAGCTACTCAGTGACGGGAGGTAGTGATTCTGCACGTTCCCCCTACTTCCAGTAACCGGTGAGGTCGAGGGAGAAGTTGGCGGTGGAACCGGTGGTGCCGCCCCACTCGATGGCGACGTGGCCGGATGCGCCGAGGGCGACATCGAAGCCGTTGGCGATGCTCTGGCCCGAAGGGGCGTTGAGCGTGGAGGTGGTCGGGCTGGTCACGATCTCAGGCGTGATCAGGCCCCAACCGGCGCTGCTGGGAGTGATGACGGTCAGGTTGCCGGCGATGGCGCCGGTTCCGGTCGGAACGCCGGGGACCGTGAACAGGCGGGCCGTCTTGCTGGCGAAGGATCCGCTGAGGCCCAGACTCTTGGAGGAGTCGAGGACTCGCGTCGGGGCGATGCCGTAGAACGACAGGCCGCCGGCGCCGGCCGTGAAGTAGCCGGTGACATCGAAGATGACATCGGCGGTCGAGCCGGTCGTGCCGCACCAGACCACCTGGAGCTTGCCGCTCGAAAGGGCCACGGTGACCCCGTTGGCGACGTTGGTGCCGGCCGCCACGTTGACGGTCGAGGTGGAAGGACTGGTGGTCATGGTCGGTCCGAGCGCGGCGTAGCCGACGCTCGAAGCGTTGGTGACGGTGAGGTTGCCGGTGACCGCGACGGCGGTCGACGGCACCAGGGCGGTCGTTCCGCCGACGGGGATCACGCCGGTCACGGGGAAGGTCCCCACGACGCGGTTGGCCAGCGTGGTGAGCGGGCCGATATGGACGGAGCCGATGCCGCTGTTGGTGGCTCGGGTGTCGAGAACCCGGCCCGGGGTCACGGTGTGGTACGTGGCGCCGGACGTGCCCGGCAGGAAGTAGCCGGTCAGATCGAAGATCAGATCGGTCGTGGCGCCGCTGGTGGAGCTGCGGTAGACGGCGGAGAGCGAGCCGTCGGTGGCGAGGGCCAGAGTGACGTTGTTGGCTCGCGTGTCGCCTGTGACGAAGTTGAGGCTTGAGGTCGTGCCGGTGGCCGTCGTGGCCGGGCCGAGGTCGATGACGCCGGCCGCGGTCTCGTTGACGACCGTGAGGTTGCCCGTCACCGCGATGGCGGTTGCCGGGATGGCCGCGGCCGTTCCGCCGCCGACGTACACGGCGCCGGCCACGGCGAACTTGCGGACCGTACCGGCGGTGAACTTGCCGGACAGGCCGATGTTCGTCGGATTGCCGCCGGAGACCGTCGGGCGGGTGTCGAGGATGCGCCGCGGGCTGATGGCGTAGAAGCTTGTGCCCGTGCCGCCGCCGATGACCGAGTTCACGTGGAGAGTGGCGGTGCCGGTGGCCGTGCCGTCGGTGCCGGTGACCGTGTGGTTACCGACAACAGTGGACGTGCAGCTGGCGCCCGTGCAGGAGCCGCCGCCGGCGATCGTGAAGGTGGTCGCGCTGGTGACGTCGCCCAGGTTGTCGTTCTCGACGTCGTAGCCGGTGGCCGTGAAGGCCTGGCTGGCTCCCTGGTTGATCGTGGGCGTGGCCGGAGCCAGGACGAGGTAACTGACCGGACCGGGCGTGATCGTGAGCTTGGCCGTGTTGTACGTGATCGTGTAGTTGCCCAGGACGGCCGTCGGGGACAGCGTCGCGCTGATGGTGTAGGTGCCGGCGGTCTCACCGGCCGTGCGGCTGTAGGTGGCCGTCACGTTGTCCGAGGCCACGAAGCCGGTCAGGGTTCCGGTGAAGACCGGATCGGCCGTCCCGGCGACCTTGGTCGCGGCGTTCGGCGTGACCGAGGCCGCCTTCGGCGTGACCGCGAAGGTCGTGCCGACGAAGGTGATGGTGTAGTTGGCGCCGGCGGAGAGCGTGCCCTGGGTGATCGGGTAGCTGCCGACCGACGAGCTGGCCGTGGCGGTGGTGGCCAGGGCGCCGCTGAAGACGCTGCTAGTATCACCGTTGACCAGGGTGGCGTAGGTGTAGGCGAGCGTCGGCATGGCCGCGCCGTAGACCTTGGACTGGCCGACCGTGGCGGTCACGGTCAGCGGAGCCGGGGTGACCGCGAAGGTCGTGCCGACGAAGGTGATGGCGTAGTTGGCGCCGGCGGAGAGGGTGCCCTGGGTGATCGGGTAGCTGCCGACCGACGAGCTGGCCGTGGCGGTGCTGGCCAGGGCGCCGCTGAAGACGCTGGCCGTGTCACCGTTGACCAGGGTGGCGTAGGTGTAGGCGAGCGTCGGCATGGCCGCGCCGTAGACCTTGGACTGGCCGACCGTGGCGGTCACGGTCAGCGGAGCCTTGGTGATGGTGAAGGAGCCGGTGCCGTAAGTGATGCTGTAGTTGCTCAGGACGCCGGCCGGGGCGAGCGTCGCGCTGATCGTGTAGGGGCTGCCGGCCACGGTCTGACCCGCGGTGCGGGTGTACGTGGCGGTGACGTTGTCGGCGGCCAGGAACCCGACGAGGGTTCCGCTGAAGGCCGGGTCGGCCGCGCCGTAGACCTTGGAGGCGGAGTTCGGCGTGACCGAGGCCGCCTTCGGAGTGATGGTGAAGTTCGCCGTGTTGTAGGTGATGGTGTAGTTGCCCAGGACGCCCGACGGGGACAGCGTCGCGCTGATGGTGTACGGGCTGCCGGCCACGGTCGACCCGGCGGTGCGGCTGAAGGTGGCGGTGACGCTATCGGCGGCCAGGAAGCCGACGAGGGTTCCGGTCAGGGCCGGATCCGCCGCGCCGTAGACCTTGGTCGCGGCGTTCGGCGTGACCGAGGCCGCCTTCGGCGTGACCGCGAAGGTCGTGCCGACGAAGGTGATGGTGTAGTTGGCACCGGCGGTCAGCGTGCCCTGGGTGATCGGGTAGCTGCCGACCGACGAGCTGGCCGTGGCGGTGGTGGCCAGGGCGCCGCTGAAGACGCTGCTGGTATCACCGTTGACCAGGGTGGCGTAGGTGTAGGCGAGCGTCGGCATGGCCGCGCCGTAGACCTTGGACTGGCCGACCGTGGCGGTCACGGTCAGACCCTTGGTGCTGATGACGCCGGTCGTGTTGGTCGCCAGGGTGATGGCGTAGTTGCTGGCGCTGCCGACCGTGAAGACGATGGCCGGGGTCAGGGTCTTGCCGGTGCCGACGTTGGCCGTGTCGTAGGTCTCGGACAGGGTCGCCGCGTCAGTGCCCTGGAGGGCGCCGACGGTGATCGAGGGGATGGCCGCGGCACTGGTGGTGCCGTCGTAGGTCTTGGAGTTGGTGGCGGCCGTCACGGTGATGGCCCGGGTGCTGATGACGCCGGTCGTGTTGGTCGCCAGGGTGATGGCGTAGTTGCTGGCGCTGCCGACCGTGAAGACGATGGCCGGGGTCAGGGTCTTGCCGGTGCCGACGTTGGCCGTGTCGTAGGTCTCGGACAGGGTCGCCGCGTCAGTGCCCTGGAGGGCGCCGACGGTGATCGAGGGGATGGCCGCGGCACTGGTGGTGCCGTCGTAGGTCTTGGAGTTGGTGGCGGCCGTCACGGTGATGGCCCGGGTGCTGATGACGCCGGTCGTGTTGGTCGCCAGGGTGATGGCGTAGTTGCTGGCGCTGCCGACCGTGAAGACGATGGCCGGGGTCAGGGTCTTGCCGGTGCCGACGTTGGCCGTGTCGTAGGTCTCGGACAGGGTCGCCGCGTCAGTGCCCTGGAGGGCGCCGACGGTGATCGAGGGGATGGCCGCGGCACTGGTGGTGCCGTCGTAGGTCTTGGAGTTGGTGGCGGCCGTCACGGTGATGGCCCGGGTGCTGATGACGCCGGTCGTGTTGGTCGCCAGGGTGATGGCGTAGTTGCTGGCGCTGCCGACCGTGAAGACGATGGCCGGGGTCAGGGTCTTGCCGGTGCCGACGTTGGCCGTGTCGTAGGTCTCGGACAGGGTCGCCGCGTCAGTGCCCTGGAGGGCGCCGACGGTGATCGAGGGGATGGCCGCGGCACTGGTGGTGCCGTCGTAGGTCTTGGAGTTGGTGGCGGCCGTCACGGTGATGGCCCGGGTGCTGATGACGCCGGTCGTGTTGGTCGCCAGGGTGATGGCGTAGTTGCTGGCGCTGCCGACCGTGAAGACGATGGCCGGGGTCAGGGTCTTGCCGGTGCCGACGTTGGCCGTGTCGTAGGTCTCGGACAGGGTCGCCGCGTCAGTGCCCTGGAGGGCGCCGACGGTGATCGAGGGGATGGCCGCGGCACTGGTGGTGCCGTCGTAGGTCTTGGAGTTGGTGGCGGCCGTCACGGTGATGGCCCGGGTGCTGATGACGCCGGTCGTGTTGGTCGCCAGGGTGATGGCGTAGTTGCTGGCGCTGCCGACCGTGAAGACGATGGCCGGGGTCAGGGTCTTGCCGGTGCCGACGTTGGCCGTGTCGTAGGTCTCGGACAGGGTCGCCGCGTCAGTGCCCTGGAGGGCGCCGACGGTGATCGAGGGGATGGCCGCGGCACTGGTGGTGCCGTCGTAGGTCTTGGAGTTGGTGGCGGCCGTCACGGTGATGGCCCGGGTGCTGATGACGCCGGTCGTGTTGGTCGCCAGGGTGATGGCGTAGTTGCTGGCGCTGCCGACCGTGAAGACGATGGCCGGGGTCAGGGTCTTGCCGGTGCCGACGTTGGCCGTGTCGTAGGTCTCGGACAGGGTCGCCGCGTCAGTGCCCTGGAGGGCGCCGACGGTGATCGAGGGGATGGCCGCGGCACTGGTGGTGCCGTCGTAGGTCTTGGAGTTGGTGGCGGCCGTCACGGTGATGGCCCGGGTGCTGATGACGCCGGTCGTGTTGGTCGCCAGGGTGATGGCGTAGTTGCTGGCGCTGCCGACCGTGAAGACGATGGCCGGGGTCAGGGTCTTGCCGGTGCCGACGTTGGCCGTGTCGTAGGTCTCGGACAGGGTCGCCGCGTCAGTGCCCTGGAGGGCGCCGACGGTGATCGAGGGGATGGCCGCGGCACTGGTGGTGCCGTCGTAGGTCTTGGAGTTGGTGGCGGCCGTCACGGTGATGGCCCGGGTGCTGATGACGCCGGTCGTGTTGGTCGCCAGGGTGATGGCGTAGTTGCTGGCGCTGCCGACCGTGAAGACGATGGCCGGGGTCAGGGTCTTGCCGGTGCCGACGTTGGCCGTGTCGTAGGTCTCGGACAGGGTCGCCGCGTCAGTGCCCTGGAGGGCGCCGACGGTGATCGAGGGGATGGCCGCGGCACTGGTGGTGCCGTCGTAGGTCTTGGAGTTGGTGGCGGCCGTCACGGTGATGGCCCGGGTGCTGATGACGCCGGTCGTGTTGGTCGCCAGGGTGATGGCGTAGTTGCTGGCGCTGCCGACCGTGAAGACGATGGCCGGGGTCAGGGTCTTGCCGGTGCCGACGTTGGCCGTGTCGTAGGTCTCGGACAGGGTCGCCGCGTCAGTGCCCTGGAGGGCGCCGACGGTGATCGAGGGGATGGCCGCGGCACTGGTGGTGCCGTCGTAGGTCTTGGAGTTGGTGGCGGCCGTCACGGTGATGGCCCGGGTGCTGATGACGCCGGTCGTGTTGGTCGCCAGGGTGATGGCGTAGTTGCTGGCGCTGCCGACCGTGAAGACGATGGCCGGGGTCAGGGTCTTGCCGGTGCCGACGTTGGCCGTGTCGTAGGTCTCGGACAGGGTCGCCGCGTCAGTGCCCTGGAGGGCGCCGACGGTGATCGAGGGGATGGCCGCGGCACTGGTGGTGCCGTCGTAGGTCTTGGAGTTGGTGGCGGCCGTCACGGTGATGGCCCGGGTGCTGATGACGCCGGTCGTGTTGGTCGCCAGGGTGATGGCGTAGTTGCTGGCGCTGCCGACCGTGAAGACGATGGCCGGGGTCAGGGTCTTGCCGGTGCCGACGTTGGCCGTGTCGTAGGTCTCGGACAGGGTCGCCGCGTCAGTGCCCTGGAGGGCGCCGACGGTGATCGAGGGGATGGCCGCGGCACTGGTGGTGCCGTCGTAGGTCTTGGAGTTGGTGGCGGCCGTCACGGTGATGGCCCGGGTGCTGATGACGCCGGTCGTGTTGGTCGCCAGGGTGATGGCGTAGTTGCTGGCGCTGCCGACCGTGAAGACGATGGCCGGGGTCAGGGTCTTGCCGGTGCCGACGTTGGCCGTGTCGTAGGTCTCGGACAGGGTCGCCGCGTCAGTGCCCTGGAGGGCGCCGACGGTGATCGAGGGGATGGCCGCGGCACTGGTGGTGCCGTCGTAGGTCTTGGAGTTGGTGGCGGCCGTCACGGTGATGGCCCGGGTGCTGATGGTGAAGTACTCGAGGTCGGAGCTGCCGGAGTGGTTGGCGTCACCGGCGAAGCTCGCGTAGGCGCTGTAGGTGCCGGCATCGGTCGGGGCGGCCGTGGAGGGACCGTAGGTGGTGGCGCCCGTGCCGGTGTAGGTCACTGGCAGGCTGCCACCCTCGAGGTCGGCGCCGCTGCTGATCCAGCTGGCGGACCCGCCGTGCGGGTTGCCGTCGTAGGTGGCGTTGCTGACGACCACGGTCGTGATGGAGCCGACACCGTTGATGGTGAAGGTGGCTCCGGTGTTGGTGACCGTGTAGTTGGCCAGGCGGTTGTCAGGGTCGACCAGGGTGGTGGTGATGTGGTACGTGCCCACACCCTCACCGGGGTCGCGGCTGAAGGTGGCGCTGATGTTGTCGGCGGCCACGAAGCCGCTCAGGTCGGCGCTGGTCAGCGGGTTCGGGTCGGCGTCGCCATAGGACTTGGAGGCGTCTGAGGTGACGACGGTGACGAGCTTGGTGCTGATGGTGAAGTACTCGAGGTCGGAGCTGCCGGAGTGGTTGGCGTCACCGGCGAAGCTCGCGTAGGCGCTGTAGGTGCCGGCATCGGTCGGGGCGGCCGTGGAGGGACCGTAGGTGGTGGCGCCCGTGCCGGTGTAGGTCACTGGCAGGCTGCCACCCTCGAGGTCGGCGCCGCTGCTGATCCAGCTGGCGGACCCGCCGTGCGGGTTGCCGTCGTAGGTGGCGTTGCTGACGACCACGGTCGTGATGGAGCCGACACCGTTGATGGTGAAGTACTCGAGGTCGGAGCTGCCGGAGTGGTTGGCGTCACCGGCGAAGCTCGCGTAGGCGCTGTAGGTGCCGGCATCGGTCGGGGCGGCCGTGGAGGGACCGTAGGTGGTGGCGCCCGTGCCGGTGTAGGTCACTGGCAGGCTGCCACCCTCGAGGTCGGCGCCGCTGCTGATCCAGCTGGCGGACCCGCCGTGCGGGTTGCCGTCGTAGGTGGCGTTGCTGACGACCACGGTCGTGATGGAGCCGACACCGTTGATGGTGAAGTACTCGAGGTCGGAGCTGCCGGAGTGGTTGGCGTCACCGGCGAAGCTCGCGTAGGCGCTGTAGGTGCCGGCATCGGTCGGGGCGGCCGTGGAGGGACCGTAGGTGGTGGCGCCCGTGCCGGTGTAGGTCACTGGCAGGCTGCCACCCTCGAGGTCGGCGCCGCTGCTGATCCAGCTGGCGGACCCGCCGTGCGGGTTGCCGTCGTAGGTGGCGTTGCTGACGACCACGGTCGTGATGGAGCCGACACCGTTGATGGTGAAGGTGGCTCCGGTGTTGGTGACCGTGTAGTTGGCCAGGCGGTTGTCAGGGTCGACCAGGGTGGTGGTGATGTGGTACGTGCCCACACCCTCACCGGGGTCGCGGCTGAAGGTGGCGCTGATGTTGTCGGCGGCCACGAAGCCGCTCAGGTCGGCGCTGGTCAGCGGGTTCGGGTCGGCGTCGCCATAGGACTTGGAGGCGTCTGAGGTGACGACGGTGACGAGCTTGGTGCTGATGGTGAAGTACTCGAGGTCGGAGCTGCCGGAGTGGTTGGCGTCACCGGCGAAGCTCGCGTAGGCGCTGTAGGTGCCGGCATCGGTCGGGGCGGCCGTGGAGGGACCGTAGGTGGTGGCGCCCGTGCCGGTGTAGGTCACTGGCAGGCTGCCACCCTCGAGGTCGGCGCCGCTGCTGATCCAGCTGGCGGACCCGCCGTGCGGGTTGCCGTCGTAGGTGGCGTTGCTGACGACCACGGTCGTGATGGAGCCGACACCGTTGATGGTGAAGGTGGCTCCGGTGTTGGTGACCGTGTAGTTGGCCAGGCGGTTGTCAGGGTCGACCAGGGTGGTGGTGATGTGGTACGTGCCCACACCCTCACCGGGGTCGCGGCTGAAGGTGGCGCTGATGTTGTCGGCGGCCACGAAGCCGCTCAGGTCGGCGCTGGTCAGCGGGTTCGGGTCGGCGTCGCCATAGGACTTGGAGGCGTCTGAGGTGACGACGGTGACGAGCTTGGTGCTGATGGTGAAGTACTCGAGGTCGGAGCTGCCGGAGTGGTTGGCGTCACCGGCGAAGCTCGCGTAGGCGCTGTAGGTGCCGGCATCGGTCGGGGCGGCCGTGGAGGGACCGTAGGTGGTGGCGCCCGTGCCGGTGTAGGTCACTGGCAGGCTGCCACCCTCGAGGTCGGCGCCGCTGCTGATCCAGCTGGCGGACCCGCCGTGCGGGTTGCCGTCGTAGGTGGCGTTGCTGACGACCACGGTCGTGATGGAGCCGACACCGTTGATGGTGAAGGTGGCTCCGGTGTTGGTGACCGTGTAGTTGGCCAGGCGGTTGTCAGGGTCGACCAGGGTGGTGGTGATGTGGTACGTGCCCACACCCTCACCGGGGTCGCGGCTGAAGGTGGCGCTGATGTTGTCGGCGGCCACGAAGCCGCTCAGGTCGGCGCTGGTCAGCGGGTTCGGGTCGGCGTCGCCATAGGACTTGGAGGCGTCTGAGGTGACGACGGTGACGAGCTTGGTGCTGATGGTGAAGTACTCGAGGTCGGAGCTGCCGGAGTGGTTGGCGTCACCGGCGAAGCTCGCGTAGGCGCTGTAGGTGCCGGCATCGGTCGGGGCGGCCGTGGAGGGACCGTAGGTGGTGGCGCCCGTGCCGGTGTAGGTCACTGGCAGGCTGCCACCCTCGAGGTCGGCGCCGCTGCTGATCCAGCTGGCGGACCCGCCGTGCGGGTTGCCGTCGTAGGTGGCGTTGCTGACGACCACGGTCGTGATGGAGCCGACACCGTTGATGGTGAAGGTGGCTCCGGTGTTGGTGACCGTGTAGTTGGCCAGGCGGTTGTCAGGGTCGACCAGGGTGGTGGTGATGTGGTACGTGCCCACACCCTCACCGGGGTCGCGGCTGAAGGTGGCGCTGATGTTGTCGGCGGCCACGAAGCCGCTCAGGTCGGCGCTGGTCAGCGGGTTCGGGTCGGCGTCGCCATAGGACTTGGAGGCGTCTGAGGTGACGACGGTGACGAGCTTGGTGCTGATGGTGAAGTACTCGAGGTCGGAGCTGCCGGAGTGGTTGGCGTCACCGGCGAAGCTCGCGTAGGCGCTGTAGGTGCCGGCATCGGTCGGGGCGGCCGTGGAGGGACCGTAGGTGGTGGCGCCCGTGCCGGTGTAGGTCACTGGCAGGCTGCCACCCTCGAGGTCGGCGCCGCTGCTGATCCAGCTGGCGGACCCGCCGTGCGGGTTGCCGTCGTAGGTGGCGTTGCTGACGACCACGGTCGTGATGGAGCCGACACCGTTGATGACGCCCGTCGTATCCGGCACGAAGGTAACCGCGTAGTTGTTGCCGCCGTTGCCGTCGGCGACTGACCCGGCCGGGGTCAGGGTCTTGCCGGTGCCGACGTCCTTGGTGTCGAACGTCTGGGTCCAGGTCGCGGACTGGCCGAAAGCGAGGCTCCCGGTGGTGATCGTCGGGACGCCGGCCGAGCTGGTCGTGCCGTCGTAAGGCTTGGTGTCGGTCACCGCGGTGACGGTGATCGGGAGCTGGCTGACCGTCAGGGCGGGCGGAGGCTGGAGCGTGTTGTCGCTCGCCAGGATGCCCGGGGCGCCGCTGTAGGCAGCGTCGATCGTGTAGGTGCCTGCGTTGATCGAGGCGGTCAGCGGGAAGTTCGCGGTCGCGGAGTTACCCGTGACCGTGCCCGAAGTCACGCTGCCGACGGTGATGGCACCGTTCTTGATCGTGAATGTGACCGTGCCCGAGTTGACCGTGCCGCTGGCCGGCGTAACCGTCGCGGACAGGTTGACCGAGGCGTCGCCGTAGGTCGCGCCGGCGGCGGCCGCGGAGGTCGTGGTCGAAACCGTGCCCGTCTCGCCGATGGCGATGTTGAACGTGCCGGCGCTGGCGATGCCGGATGCCGCGGTGCTGTATGCCAGCTGCGTGCCCGTCGTCGGCGAGGTCCAGGTGCCCGCCGCGTCGCGCTGGACGATGAAGTTGGCGTAGTTGGCGCCGTTCTGGATGTCACCGGCGAGGAAGTTGAAGGTCGCGGCGATCGTGCCGGGCGTCCCGCCGCTCTCGGTGATCGTCCAGTAGCGCTGGACGTACTTGGTGTTGCTGATGCCGGACGTGGCCAGGTTCGGCTCGGTCGCGGCGACGGCGGACACGATGACCGTGCCGCTGCCGGTGAACGAGCTGAATGCGAGGCCAGTCACCGGCGAGTAGCCGCTCGCGGTGCCGACTTCGAAGTCCTTGGCCGCGGTGCTGGTGTACGGCTTCTGCAGGTTGCCGATGACGTAGCCGGTGCCACGCGACACCGTGCCGTTGGCGATGAGCGTCTGGCTGCCGGTCGTAACGGTCCCGGAGGTCAGCGTCAGCGTGTTGGACACGGTGGTGTTGACGCCGCTCAGAGAGACGCCGGCGGCGTTGCTGATGACCAGGTTGTAGAACGTGGACGCGGTGCTGCCGTCGATCGTCTGGCCGGCCGAGCCGTTGAAGGTGACCGTGCCGGTCCCGACCGCGAGGGTGGCCGTGCCGGTGAGGTTGTTGCTGAAGTTGCCGGTGATCCCGACCGCGGTGCCGAGCGTCTTTGCGCCGCTCGATCCGCTCAGGGTCAGGTTGCCGTAGCTCTCGTTGGTGACCGTCTGGCCGGTGCCGTAGTACTCGACGGTGCTGGTCGAAGCGAGGGTTACGGTCGAGAAGTTCGCCGGGAACGGGTTGGTCCCGCCGATGCGCAGGCCGGCGCCGGCTGCGACGGACAGGGTGCCGCCGCCCGAGGAGCGGTTGGCCGTGAACGTCGAGAGGTCGAGGGTGCCGGCCGAAACCGTGAGGTTGCTCCCGACGGTCTCGCTAACGCCGAGCGTGGCCGTCCCGGCCGACTTGTTGACTATCAGGTTGTAGAAAGTGACCGCAGAGCCGTCAATGGTCTGAGGACTGGTGCCGTTGAACGTGACCGTGCCGGTTCCGGCCGCGAAGGTCGCGGACGAGCCCTCGGTGAAGTTGCCACCGATGGTCAGCGTGCCGGTGGCCAGGGTGATGATCGGGTTCTCCGGCGGGCCACCCGTGCTGTTGGTGAGGGTCACATTTCCGCCGACGGTGACCGAACCAGTGCCCGTCGCGAGGATGCCGTCGGTCGTGCCGGTGCCGCATGTGATGCCGCTGCCGCCGCCACTCGACCCGGTGATCGCCAGGTTGCCGCTGATGGTCAGCGTCACCCCGGTCGGGATCGTAAGGCACCCACCGCGAGTACTCGTGGTCGCGCTGCGCCCGGTGATCGTGACTCCAGCAACGGTCGTGCTCGCCGAAAGTGTCGGCTGGTTGCCCGGGACGAAGTTCCCGATGGTGGCGGTGTCATTGACGCCCGGAACCACTGCCGGGCTCCAGTTGCTGGCGGTCGCCCATGCAGTGCTGGTTCCGCCGACCCAGTTGTACGCGGTGCCCGAGTAGGTGAACTGGTCGGCAGGGGCGTTGACTGCCGACGTGCCCGCCGCTGTCGTGACGGTGATGTCGACAGTTCCGTTGGCGTGGGCCGGCGCCGTGACGGTGATGGTCGTCGAGTTGACCACGACGACGTTCGTGCCCGCCGTCGCGCCGAAGTTGACCGTGGCGCCGCTGACGAAGTTCGTTCCGGTGATCGTGACCGCCGTCCCGCCGGCGAAGGACCCCGAAGTGGGGCTGATGGCGGTGACGGTCGGTGCGAGGACGTAGGTGAACACGTCATTGGCGGAGGTGGCCGAGGTGCCGCCGATCGCGGTGACGACGATGTCCACCGGTCCGACCGAGCCCGCGGGCGAAACAACGGTCAGCGAGGTGCTGCTGTTGACCACGACACCTGTGCCCGGGTTGGACCCGAACATGACCGTCGCGCCGGGGGCGAAGTTGGTGCCCGTCAGTGTGACCGTCGTTCCGCCGGTCGTAGGACCGGCGATCGGGTTACGCCCGGTGACCGTCGGCGTGTCGTAGTAGGTGAAGTGATCGGCGGTGACGGCCGACGAGGTGCCGCCGATGGTCGTGACCTGGACGTCTACCGTGCCGGCCGCATGAGCTGGATCAGTGGCCGTGATCTGGGTGGCGGAGTTGACCGTGTAGCTCGTCGCTGCGCTGCCGCCGAAGGTGACGGCGCTCGCGCCGCTGAAGCCCGTGCCGGTGATCACGACGGTCGCGCCGCCGGCGATCACATCCAGGTTCGGGCTGACCAACGTGACCGTCGGCAGGGCCGTGAAGGTGTACTGGTCGGCGGGCGAGGTCGCCGACGTGCCGCCGGCTGTGTTGACAGTGACGTCGACCGTTCCCGCCGCATGGGCCGGCGGCACGACGGTGATGCTGGTCGAGGTGACGACGACGACGCTCGTGCCCGCGGTGCCGCCGAAGCTGACGGTCGCGCCGGACACGAAGTTGGTGCCGGTGATCGTGACCGTCGGGCCGCCCGCGCCGGTCGGGCCGGCCGTCGGATTGAGTCCGGTCACCGAAGGTGCGGGCGTGTATGTGAACACGTCATTGGCCGAGGTGGCCGACGTGCCGCCGACCGCGACGACGGTGATGTCGACAGGTCCGGCCGATTCGGCCGGCGAGGGCACCGTGATCGAGGTGGGGCTGTTGACGGTGAAGCTTCCCGCCGCGGTCAGGCCGAAGTCGACGGCCGTCACGCCGGCGAAGCCCGTGCCCGTCAGGGTCACCGTCGTTCCGCCGCCGAGAGGACCGGCGGTTGGGTTGCGCGCGGTTACAGTCGGGAGGCCGTAGTAGGTGAAGTGGTCGGCGGTCACGACCGCGGAGGTACCGCCGACAGTCGTGATCCGGATGTCGACCTGGCCCGCCGCACCAGCTGGATCCATGGCAGTGATCTGGGTGGCGGAGTCGACCGAGTAGCTCGCCGCCGCGGTGCCGCCGAAGGCGACGGCACTGGCGTTGAGGAAGTTAGTGCCGGTGATCACGACGGTCGAGCCGCCCGCGATCGAATCGAAGGCCGGGCTGACGCCGAGGACCGTCGGCGCGGCGGTGAACGTGTACTGGTCTCCGGGCGGGTTGGCGACGGACGTGCCGCCGGCCGTGGTGACGGTCACGTCGACCGTCCCGGCCGCATGGGTCGGCGCCGTGACGGTGATCGATGTCGCGGAATTGAAGACGACGCCCGTGCCCGCCGTCCCGCCGAAGCTGACGGTCGCGCCGGACACGAAGTTGGTGCCGGTGAGGGTGACCGTGGTGCCGGACGTAGTCGGCCCGGCGCTCGGGCTCACGCCGGTGACGGTCGGGGCGGGCGTGTAGGTGAACTTGTCGGCCGTCACGATGGCGGACGTGCCGCCGGTCGTCGTGACGGTGACGTCGACCGTGCCGGCCAATTGCGCCGGCGAGGTCACGGACATAGAGGTCGTGCCCGTCACGCTGTTGACGGTCCCGGACACGGCGCCGAAGGTGACGCTCGTAGCGCCGCTGACGAAGTTCGTTCCGGTGATCGTGAAGATCGTGCCGCCGGCGAGCGGTCCGGCACTGGCGCTCATGGACGAGATCGTCGGCGCGGCCCGGTAAGTCCAGAACGTGTTGGTGGTCGACTGGCCGCCCGGCGTGGTCACGCGAACGGCCGCCGTGCCCGCCGTGCCGGCGGGGGTGGTAGCCGTGATCGTGGTGGAGTTGACCACGATGACGTTCGTGGCGGCGACCCCGGCGAAGGTGACCGCGGACGTGGTGAAACCGGTGCCCATGAAGCCGGTGCCGGTGATCGTGACGGACGTGCCGCCCGCGAGCGGACCCGAGTTCGGGCTGACCGCCGTAACCGTCGGCACCGCTGCGAAGGTGTACTGGTCGGCAGCCGAAGTCCCCGACGTGCCTGCGCCCGTCGTGACGGTGACGTCGACCGTCCCGGCCGCATGGGCCGGCGCGAGGACGGTCAGCGAGGTCGGCGAGCCGACGACGACGCTCGTGCCCGCGGTCCCGCCGAAACTGACGCTCATGCCGGTCACGAAGTCCGTGCCGGTGACCGTGACCGACGTGCCGGCCGTGATCGGCCCGGCGGTCGGGCTGACACCGGTGACGGTGGGCCCGTTGCTGTACGTGAACAGATCGCCGGAATTGGCCGTAGACGTGCCGAGCGCGTTCGCGACCTGGACGTCAACCTGGCCGAGCGTACCGGCCGGAGAAGTCGCCGTGATCTGGGTTGTGCTGTTGACGGTGTAGGTCGTTGCCGGGTTAGACAAGCCGAAAGTGACGGCGGTAATCCCGGAGAAGTTCGTGCCGGTGATCGTGACCGAGGAGCCGCCGGCCGGAGGCCCGGCGGCCGGGCTGACCGACGTGACCGTCGGCACGGCCAGGTACGTGTACTTGTCGTTCGCCGACGTGGCGGAGGTGCCGCCGGGGGTCGTGACCGTGACGTCAACCGTCCCGACCACGCCGGACGGGGCATTGGCGGTGATCTGCGAGTCGTTTACGACGAGGACGCCCGTGGCGCTGTTCGCTCCGAACTTGACGGAGGTCGCGCCGGTGAAACCGGTGCCGTTGATGGTGACGGGCGTGCCCGCGGTCGTCGGGCCCTGGGTCGGGTTGATCGAGGTGACGGCGGGAACCGGGAGATACGTGAACTGGTCCGCAGGGCCGGATGCCGAGGCCGTCGATCCGGCGACCACGTTTATGTCGACCGTACCGGCCGAGGGCACGGCAGGCGAGTGCACCGTGATGGTCGTGCTGTTGACGATGGTGATGCTGGTGCCGGTATAGAGGCCGAAGACGACGGTCTCACCGGTGATGAAGCCGGTGCCGGTGAGGGTGACCGTGGTGCCGCCGGCAATCGGGCCCGAGGTCGGGCTGATCAACGTGATGGTGGGCGCGTCGTCGTTCTTGATCGTGCCGGTGGAGGTCCCGGTCGAGATCGTGGACGCCGTCGGGCTCGAGAGGGTGAGCGTCAGCGTCTCGTCCAGCTCGACGGTCGTGTCGCCGCAGACGGTGACGGGGACGTAAGCCGTGAACGAGCCGGTATCTGAGTAGTTGACGTTCGTGTTGTCGATCGTCCCGCTGCCGGTGATGAAGTCGGTGGTTCCCGTGCAGGAGGCGCCGCCGATCGCGGTTCCCGATGACGTCGCCCAGGCGACGGAGACGGGTCCGGACGCGCCCGTGGCCCGGGTGAAGATGACCGGGATGTTGAGCATGGGTGGTGCCGGAGTTGCCTTCGAAGATATTCGCGTTCCCGGCATCCCAGTGGCCGAGCGTGACGTAGACGCCGTTGGCCAGCGTGTAGAGAAGGGAGGCGCCGCCGCGAGCAGCCGGCTCCCGTCCACGCGTAGAAGTAGGCGTTGTACTGGCCGCCGGTGCTCGGCGCGGTGATGTTGAAGGTCTCACTGAAGGGGCCGGCGCCGGAGTGGGTCCCACCCGTATTCGGGAGCGCAGGTGAAGGTCCCGATCCCGGGATCGGTGCTGATGAGCCAGCCGCTTGAAGCCCAGGTCGAGGAGTTCGCGGTCGCCGTGATGGTCGCGGTGGGCGAGGCGCCTGGACTGACGCTCGGCTCGTCTGCGTCCCGTTGAGCAGGACCCCCGTGATCACCGGCGGGACCGGTGTCACGCTCACGGTCGGGCTGCCGCCGTAAGAGTGTCGGCGGAGCCCGCCGAGCCCTGGCGCGAAGCCGCGGTGAAGGTTGCCGTGCCGGTGCCCGACTGGGCGACGGCGATCGTAGTAGGTGACGGTGAACGAGTCGCCATTGGCGCAGGTCTGCGTCACCAGGATGGTGTACGGCCCGCTGCCCGTGATCGTGCCCGAGAACAGGATTGCAGCTTGTCCCGGAGAGATTGGCAACCGTGACGTTGCCGTTGCCGGCGCTGCTGGTCGGCGCCGTCCAGCCGGCCGGCACGCTGAGATTGATGTATGAGCCGGCGCCGAAGGCCGGGTCGCGGGCCCGGTGAACGTGAAGACCAGGGTGTTGCCGCTCGAGCCGGCGACGACGCTCGTCGGCGAGACGGTCATGGTGCCCTGGCCGCTCGTGGCGGCCGCGGCCGTGGTGACGGTCGGGCTGGTGGCGATGGTAGTGAGGGTGCCGCCCGAGCCGGACTTCGTCTGCGTCGTGAAGGTCGAGACGCCGGGGCCGGACGGAGCGGCCACGCCCGAGAAGGTCAGCAAGAAAGTGTCGCTGTTGGCGCAGGTCTGGGTGATGGTTATCACCGAACCGGCGACGGTTCGCGCCGGAGTGCAGGAGGTGCCGGTGCCGTTGGCGACGGCCGTGTTGGTGGTCAGAGGCGTCGTCCAGCCGGAGGGCACGGTGACAGTCGTGCTCGAACCCGCCGGGAAGACCTGGCCGGAGGGCGCGGCGAAAGTGAAGACCAGCGTGTTGCCGGTCGAGCTGGTGACCACGGTCGTCGGCGAGACGGTCATGGTGCCGGCGCCGCTGGCGGCCGTGGTGTAGGGAGCGCTGACGACGATCGTGCCGGTGCCCGTAGCGGTGGTACCAGTGGCGGTAGCGCAGGTGCTGTTTGAGTACTCGCTAACCGTCAGGGTGAATGGGCCGTCCGAGCCAACCGGCGTCGATGCCGTTGTGGCTAGCAAGGCAGTGATCGTGGCGGTGGTGTCGAAAATACCAGCGCTACAAGCGGTCGAGGCCGATACGGACAGACCAGTCACGCCGCTGACGTTGGTAGCCTTGTAATAGCGAGTGGTGAAGCTGGTGTTCTGGACCGAGACGTTGAACGTTGTGGTGGACCCCTGGACAACGGGGTTAGGGTTCTGCCCGTTGATTGTTCCGACGCTCTCGCCTGCCGCGACGTACGGCCCGACGAACGGGCCGCCGTTGCCGACGGGCGTCGCGCCGGCGGGCTCGATCGAGTTGGTGCTGGTGTCGGAGATCGCGCGCGCGAGGTTCAGGCGGCCGTTGCCGGTCTGGGCGGTCGTGCCGGCCGCGTCGGCGCTCTCGGCCAGGCGGGAGACGATGACGCCGTTCGTGGCGGTCGGGTCGTTCGCGCGCATGAGGGCGGCGGCGGCGGAGACTTCGGCCGCGGAGGCGGAGGTGCCGGTGACGGAGGTGGTGTCGTCGGCCGCGGTGCCGCCGGCGACCAGGGTCTCGATGTCGGTGCCGGGGGCGCCGAGGAAGGTGTCGGTGCCGTAGTTCGAGCTGCTGGCCAGGGCGTCGTTCTGGTCGGTGTTGGAGACGCCGACGACGCCGCGATCGGCGGCCGGGTAGGTCACGGCGCTCGAGCCGTCGTTGCCGGTGGCGGCGACGACGACGACGTTCTTGCTCCAGGCGTAGTCGATGGCGGCCTGGAGGGCGGGCGAGTAGCCGGGGTTGCTGAAGCTCATGTTGATGACGTCAGCGCCGTGGTCGGCTGCATAGACCACGCCGGCGATGATGTCGCTGTCCTGGCCGAGGCCGTTCGCGTCGAGAACGGTGATCGGCATGACCTTCACGCCCGAGTAGCCGATGCCGGCGATGCCGACCGCGTTGTTCGTCGCGGCGGCGATGATGCCGGCCATCTCGGTGCCGTGGCCGTTCGGGTCGGTGTTCGGGTCGGAGCCGTCGATCATCGACGCTCCGGCGACGAGCTGGCCGGCGAGGTCCGGGTTGGAGGCGTCCACGCCGGTGTCGAGGAGGGCGACGACGGCGCTACCGGAAGGCTGCACGTTCCCGTAGACCTGGTCCCACCCGATCTTCGGCAGCGACCACTGGGAGGCGTAGCCGGGGTCGGAGGGCATGGCCTCGGCGGCGCGGGTCCGGTCCGGGGTGACGGAGGCGACCGACGTGCTGGAGGACAGGTCGGTCAGCGCCGTTCCGCCGGTCGGGACGTCCACGACGTGCATGAGCAGCTGCGGGATGGCGTCGACGTCCGTCGCGCCGGCCGCGTCGATGATCGCGACCTGGGCGGCGGTGCTCGTGCCCGCGCTGAACATGACGATGTACTGCGCGGTCGGGCCGGGTGTCGGCGCCGGGGTCGGGGTCGGCGCGGGCGTCGCGGTGGGCGCGGGCGTGTCCGTGGGCGCGGGGGTCGGCGTCGAATCCGGCGTGGTGGCCGGGGTGGTAGTCGGCGCCGGTGTCGTGACCGGGGCAGACTGATCCGCCGCCGGCGTCGCGGCCGAAACGGCGGGCGCCACCAGGCTTGCGTTCAGGATGAAGATCGCCACGACGGCGAGCACCAGCGAGCTGACCCGTCCGCGACGCGGACGACTAGTCCCGTACATCGATGCAGCCTCCAGACCCCCGTTGCCAGCACTTCTGTGCATCAGCAACCCTCTTCGCACGTAGTGGGCGTGCGCCCCAGAACCTCAGCCGGCCGGTATCCGGCCGCGGGTGGCGGGATCGATAAATGATTGCGATGCCACCCAACCAGACGAAGCCCTTGTCCGGCTGTCCCGTGACTCTACCATCGCAGGGGACCTTTGGGACCACTTTTCTAGTGCATTCGGGCTAGTCTTCGTTGCTTACAGGCAACCTGATCGAGTGGGTCCGAGCACCGAATCGCGGCCATAGGTCCCGGAGATTCGTACTGCGCATGCGCTACTACGTATGCATGAAGCGCCTCGTGTGCGTGGCCCGTTGAGCGTGCGCGGCGACTCGTAAGTGCGCGGCGCGAGCGTGCGCCGCGATCCCTTCGAGGGCCCCGGCCGTGCTCTCCGCGAGTCTTCGATTCTGTGGCCCGGACGCACCGGGCGGCCGCCGCCGTTCCACACGGCAGGACCGTACCCCCGGTCGGGGCGAGTACCAGTACTCGGGCCCGCCGGGTCGCCCCGGCGGCCCCTCACGCGCGCGGGTACCGCTTACTTGTGGGCGGTCAGGTGGACGGGTGCGCTTGACGGGCGCTCGACGGATCAGCCCGCGCTGGGTGCCTCGCCGACGCGCCGGTTGTCCCGCCGGCTCCGTTCCAAGTTAGCGTCTGGACGCGTTCCAAGTTAGCGTCTGGACGCGTTACAAGTTGCCGCCTATGATCGGGGGACCACATTTCGGCAAGAGTTTGGAATGGATGCCTCACCTCCTGAAGACTCCCTCGGGCGAATCCGCAATTACCTGCCCAGGTTGGCCGACGAGGAACTGGCCGGTCGTCTTCGCGCGACCGGGGCCGTGCTCATCGAGGGACCGCGCGCCTGTGGCAAGACGCAGACCGCCCTCCAGGCGGCGAAGAGCGCCGTAAGGCTCGACCGGGACCAGGTGGCGCGCCGAGCCGGCGAGATAGAACCGAGTCTGCTGCTTGACGGCGAGCGGCCGCACCTCATAGATGAATGGCATTTGGTCAAGGGCGTCTGGAACGAGGTCCGGGGCGACGTGGACGATCACCCCGAGGACGCCGGTCGATACATCCTCACGGGTTCGACGGTCCCGGCGGACGACGAAGCGCGTCACACCGGAGCCCTGCGGATTACGCGCCTTCGCATGCGCCCCATGTCGCTCGCGGAGAGCGGACACTCCACCAGGACCGTTTCACTGTCCGACTTGTTCGCAGGCGGTGATGTGGCCGCGGCTGATCCGGGCCTCGACGTCCATGACATCGCCGAGCGAATAGTCATCGGCGGCTGGCCGGCGCTGCTGAATCGCGCCCCGGCCGACGCCATGATCGCCACACAGGGCTACCTAGACGAAACCCGCCGCGTCGACCTTGGTCGGCTGGATGGTCCGCGCCATGACCCGGACAACATCGCGCGCGTTCTCCGTTCACTCGCTCGGCGCGTCGCGTCGGAGGCCTCCGCTTCCACCATCGCCGCGGACGTTGCCGGGGCCGACGGTCGGGGCGCGGTCAACTACCAGACGGTAATCGACTACATAAAGGCGCTCACGCGCCTGTTCATCGTCGAGGATCTTCCGTCGTGGTCACCGGCGCTGCGTTCGCGGGGAGTGCTCCGTTCGTCGGCGACGCGACACTTCGTCGATCCTTCGCTGGCGGCGGCAGCTCTCGGCGCCGGCACCGACCGTCTCCTCGCCGATCCCGAAACCTTCGGCCTGCTCTTCGAGTCTCTCGTCGTCCGGGACCTGCGCATCTACGGCCAGGCAATCGGAGCCACGGTCTCCCATTACCGTGAGAACACGGGCGCGGAGGCCGACGCGATCGTTCAGATGCGCTCGGGACAGTGGGCGGCGATCGAGGTCAAGCTCGGCCAGGGTGACATCGACAAGGGGGCCACGAGCCTGCTTCGGGTCGCGGCCAACGTCGACACCGAGCGTCACGGCAAGCCGGCCTTCCTGGCCGTGGTCACGGGCTGGGGCTACGCATACCGCCGTCCCGACGGCGTCATCGTCGTCCCAATAGGAGCGCTCGCGTCTTGAGCTGAACCTGTTCCGGCGCGGCTCATTCGGGCGCGGCGGCCGCCGGGGCGGCTGTTCGAGATGCCTCGCGCCGCTCGAATCGGGCGCGGGCGCGCTGCCGCTCGACCGCCCTGTCGTGCGGCGGGGCCGAGGCGACCAGGGATCCCAGCAACTCCGCCGTCGCCGCCGAGACGGCTTCGACCGCACGTTCGAAGGCGGCCTCGTTCGTCCGCGACGGCCGCGTCATGCCGCTGATCTTGCGGACGTACTGGAGCGCGGCGGCCCGCATATCGTCTGAGCCCGGCGGCGGCTCGTAGTTGTGGAGCGGCTGGATCGACCTGCACATTGCTGGCTCCCGCTACGGCGTTTCGTTCAATCCTTCGATCGTGACTTCGACGAGCGGGCTGTGCGCCACCATGAAGTCGACGTCGGTCCGGTTCCAGTTCCGAGCTACATGCTGGATGATGGCCCGTCGCTCGCCTTCGTCCGTGATTACGCGGGCGGTGGCCGGAAGGTCGGCCTGAACGCCCCGCTTGAGGTGGAAAGTGAACCTGGGCTCCGCTTCCAGGTTCGACAGCCAGCTTCGCTTGCGATCGGACCTGGGCTGGCCGCTTATGTAGATCCGCCCGTCGACAACGTGATAGACGATCTCGATGCGGCGGGGCAGGCCGGTCTGCCGGCCCGTCGTGGTGATGTCGATGGTTCCGCCCTGCGCCAGGGCGCGGCGGATTGAGTCTTCCATTGGGCCTAGACCTCGTTGACTCGCATGTCGTGTTCCGTGGCGCATGCCGCGCGGCGCGTTGTCGCGTGCCTGGCGGCGCGCCTCGCTAGTTGACGCCGCAAGCGATCTTACGATCCCTCCGCCGTTGGACCGCGATCGCCGCCGGCCCGATCCGTACCGCGGTCGGTCGATGGCTCGCAGGCCGCGGCAGACGTCCTGGTTCGATCGATCCGATCTTGCCATTGCCGCCTCCCGAACCCACACTAGAGTTCAGATCACGTCGGCCGGGGCGTTTGTGCAAGCCCGACCGAACCGCGACAACGGTTGCTCCGGGCTTCCGCCGCATCGGGAACAGGCGTAGCATCGGAGCGCGTCGACCTTGAGGAGAGATCAGTCGCGGTCTGGATGAGCCGGCGATGAGGACCGCCGCGACGAGCGCAAGGGAGAACTCCACATGAGGCATTACAGACAATTCGGCCGTCTGGCCCTGGGAGCCATCGCGATCCTGGTATTCGGGTTGCTGCCGGCGCAGGCCTATGCCGACGGCACGACCGATCCGTCGACTACGACGATCACCGCGAGCCCTAACCCGGTCAGCGTGGATGTCGGCGAGACGACGATCACCGTCCAGGCCAAGGACCAGTTCGGAACCAACCTGACGACCGGCGGCGATACCGTCACTCTGAGCACGGACAACGGCACGCTCAGCGCTGTCACGGACAACACCGACGGCACCTACACCGCGACCCTGAGTGACACCGTGGCCGAGACCGACACCGTCAGCGGAACGATAAACAGCGACGACATAACCTCCGGCGACGCCGTGGTCGTCTTCAACCCGGGCGCGGCCGACCCGACCATGACGACGATCGAGGCCAGCCCGAATCCGCTGACCGTCGATACCAACACGTCGACCATCACCGTCCAGGCCGTGGACCAGTACGGCAACGACCTCGTCGCCGGCGGCGACGCCGTAGCCCTGCACACCACGGGCGGCTTGCTCAGCGCGGTCACCGACAACGGCAACGGCGCCTACACCGCCTTTCTGTCCGACAACGTCGCCCGGACCGACACCGTCACCGGCACGATCAATCTCGCCGACATTACGTCCCAGGCGTCGGTCGAATTCGACCCCGGCGCGGCCGACGCGGTGGATACGACGATCGCGGCGAGCCTGTCGACGGTAGGCGTCGGCGGCTCCTCGACGATCACGGTCCGGGCTAAGGACCAGTACGGCAACAACCTCACCGCCGGCGGCGACACCGTTCTCCTGAACGCCAATCACGGAACGCTCGGCGCGGTCACGGATCACGGCAACGGCACCTACACCGCGACGCTCAGCGACACGGTGGCCCGGACCGACACGGTCACCGGCACCATCAACGGCGACACGATTCCGGGCAACGCGCCGGTCGCCTTCACCCCGGGCGCGGCCAATGCGGCCCACACGACTATCACCGTCAGCCCGAACCCGGTCAGCGTGGACGTCGGGTCCTCGACCGTCACGGTCCAGGCCAAGGACCAGTACGGCAACAACCTGACCGGCGGCGGCGCCACCGTCCTCCTGAACGCCAACCACGGCAGCCTCGGCGCGGTTACCGACCACAGCAACGGCACATACACCGCGACGCTCAGCGACACCGTGGCCGAGACCGACACCGTCAGCGGCTCGATCAACGCCGCCTCGATCACCTCCGGCAACCCGGCCGTGGTCTTCACCCCGGGCGCGGCCGATCCGGCCATGACGACGATCACGGCCAGCCCGAACCCGGTCAGCGTGGACGCCGGCTCCTCGACCGTCACGGTCCAGGCCAAGGACCAGTACGGCAACAACCTGACGAGTGGCGGCGCCACCGTCCTCCTGAACACCGACAACGGCAGCCTCGGCGCGGTCACGGACAACACCGACGGCACCTACACCGCGACGCTGACTGACATCGTGGCCGAGACCGACACGGTCAGCGGCACGATCAACGGCGACGCGATCACCTCCGGCAACCCGGCCGTGGTCTTCACGCCGGGCGCGGCCGATCCGGCCATGACGACGATCACGGCGGCCCCGACTACCGCCAACGTCGGCAGCTCCTCCACGATCACCGTCCAGGCCGAGGACCAGTACGGCAACGACCTGACGACCGGCAGCGACACCGTCCTCCTGAACACCGACCACGGCAGTCTCGGCGCGGTCACCGACAACGGCGACGGCACATACACCGCGACGCTCAGTGACACCCTGGCCGAGACCGACACGGTCAGCGGCACGATCAACGGCGACGCGATCACCTCCGGCGACGCCGTCGTTGTCTTCAGCCCGACCGCGGCGACGCACTTCGTCGTCTCGGCGCCGGCCGGCGCGACCGCGGGAGTCGCGTTCAACGTGACCGTCACCGCCAAGGACGCCAGCGGCAACACGGCGCCCAGCTACGCGGGGATAGTGAAGATAACGAGCAGCGACAGCACCGCCGTCCTGCCCGCCAACGCGACGCTCACCAACGGCGTCGGCACCTTCAGCGTCACGCTCAAGAAGGCCGGCAGCCAGACGGTCACCGCGACCGACACGGTGACCAGCACCATCACCGGCACGTCTGCCACCATCACGGTTGCCGCGGCCGCGGCGACGCACCTCGGTGTGGCCTCGGCCGCCAGCGTGAACTCCGGGACCGCGCTGGTCGTGACCGTGACCGCTCTCGATGCCTACGGCAACACCGCTCCGACGTACGCCGGGTCGGTGAAGATGACGACCAGCGACGCCTACGGCTCCCTGCCCGCCAGCGCCGGCACGCTCACCAGCGGCGTCGGCACCTTCAGCGTCACGCTGAGGACCGTGGGCTCCCAGTCGGTCACGGCGACCGACACCGTGACCAGCACGATCACCGGCACCAAGTCCGGCATCGTCGTCCTGGCACTGCCCAGCACCTATCACGCCCTGACCCCGGCTCGCATCCTCGACACCCGCTACACCATCGGGCTGTCGCCCTGGTTCTACCCGGGCGTCCCGAGGACCTTCCTGGTGGCCGGACGCGGCGGAGTGCCCACCTCGGTCGTCGTCACGGCCGTCACCGGCAATCTGACCGTGACAGGTCAGACGGGCGCCGGCTCGCTGTACATCGGTCCCACTCCGATCGTGAGCCCGTCCAGCTCGATGCTCAGCTTCCCGGTCGGCGACAACCGGGCCACCGGACTCACGGTGGCTTTGAGCGGCGGGGGAACACTCTCGATCACGTACCTCAGCTCGATCGCCAGCGCGAAGACCCAGGTCGTCTTCGACGTCACGGGCTACTTCTCGCCGGATGCGACCGGGACGAACGGGGCCAAGTACTTCCCGCTGACACCGGCCCGCATCCTCGACAGCCGCCCGACGGCCAAGAGCGGCAACCCCACCAACACCGGCCTGGCGGGTGTCTTCCGTTCGCACGTCGCGCGGACCTTCCAGGTAGCCGGACGCGGCGGAGTTCCCTCCTCCGGAGTCATCGCCGTCACCGGCAACCTGACCGTGACCGGGCAGACGAGCCTCGGCTACCTGTACATCGGTCCCACCGCATTGAACTACCCGACGACCTCTACGCTGAACTTCCCCAAGGGCGACAACCGGGCCAACGCGGTCACGGTGACCCTGGGTAGCGGAGGCAAACTCTCGGTTACGTACGCGGCGTCGTCCTTGAGTGCCACCTCCAATGTCATCTTCGATGTCACCGGATACCTCAAGAGCGTCACGGGCGGCACAAGGTACGTCGCGCTGGCCCCCAGCCGCATCCTCAACACGGCTAACGGCACGGGCCTGTCCGGCGTCTTCACCTCGCACGTGGCCCGGACCCTCCAGGTGACCGGCACCGGCGGCGTGGCGACCACGGCCACGGGTGTGACCGGCGCCGTGACCGTGAGCGGGCAGAAGTACGTTGGCTACCTCTTCGTCGGTCCGACGGCGACCAACTACCCGACCACCTCGACCCTCAACTTCCCGATCAACGACATCCGGGCCAATGGGGTGACGGTGGCGTTGGGCACGGGCGGCAAGCTCTCGATCACGTACGCGGCCTCGTCCCTGACCGCAACCACCAACGTCATGTTCGACCTGACCGGGTACTTCACCCCGTAGTTCCGCCGCGGGCCCGCTTCAGCGAGCGGACCCTCGACTCTCGCGCGACACCGCCGGTCCGCCGGCGGTGTCGTCGTGTCAGGCGGTCCGCGCCGCGACGGCCGGGGCGCACCTCGAGCGGCCGCGCGCGGGGACGAGCGGGGCCGGGCGCGGGGCCGGGCGCCTCACGTCGCGAGGCCGCCCGGGGCAGCCCGGGGCCTACTCGGCGACGATGCGGTAGCCGACGCCCGGCTCGGCGACGATGAGCTTCGCGGCGGCCCCCGACGGATCGGCGGCGGCGAGCTTGCGACGCACGCGCGAGACGTAGACGTGGAGGTAGTGGGCCTCGTCCGAATAAGCCGTGCCCCAGACGGCGCGCAGCAGCCGGCCGGCCGTCACGACGCGGCCCGGTTGCGACAGCAGCACCTTCAGCAGCTCGAACTCGCGCGGCGTCAGCTCCACCGGCACGTCGCCGACGGTGACCTCGTGATGCGGCACGTCCAGGATGACCGGGCCCAGCCTGAGGCGCCCCTCGGCGTCAGCCTCGGGACCTGCCGCGCGCCGCAGCACGGCCCGCATGCGGGCATGCAGCTCCGATAGCCCGAAGGGCTTGGTCAGGTAGTCGTCGGCGCCGGCGTCCAGCGCCGCCACTCGATCCTCCTCGCGGCCGCGCGCCGAGACGACGATGATCGGGGTGTTGGCCTCGCGGCGGACGCGCCGGATGACGGCCTGGCCGTCCAGGTCGGGCAAGCCCAGGTCGAGCAGGATCAGGTCCGGACGGCGGGCATCCCAGAGCCGCAGGGCGTCGCGCACGTCACCCGCTTCGTCGACCTCGTGGCCGCGAGCGCGGAGGTTCCCGGCGATGGCGACCCGCGCCGCCTCGTCGTCCTCGACGATCAGCACGACGGCCGCACCGTCGGTCATAGCGGCTCCGACGGCTCCGCGGAGCCGGCCGCGTCTGGCCCCGCGTCGAGTACCGCGGCTCCGGCCGAGTCGGGCGCCGCGTTCGGCCCGGCGTCTAGCTCCGCGGTACTGGTCGCCGCGGGCGCCGCGGCTCCGGCCGCGTCGGGCGCCGCGTCTGGCGCGGGTTCGGGCATCGACTCGGTCGGGCCTTCGGCCGCCGGCTCGGCTGCCGGTTCGATCGCCTTCGGCTCGATCGCCGCGTCGATCCCCCTTCGTTCGCCCCGCGGCCCGGCCGCCGGTTCGACCGCCGGTTCGATCGCCTTCGGCTCGATCGCCTCGTCGATCCCCCGTCAGGTTCGAGCCGACCGCCGGTTCGACCGCCGGCTCGATCGTGCCTTCCATCGTCGAGTCGGCCGCCTCGACCGGCAGCTCGGCCGCCTTCGGCTCGAACTCGACCGGCAATCGAACTATCACCTCCAGACCCCCGAGCGCGCTCGACCTCGCCATGACCGACCCGCCCATCGCCTCCGTCAGGCCGCGCACGACCGCCAGCCCGATCCCCGATCCCCCCTCCGACCGCGATCCCTGGCGTCGCGGCGCGCGGTAGAACCGCTCGAAGAGATGCGGCAGCGCCGACGCCGGAACGCCCGGGCCCGCGTCCTCGACGTCCAGCCAGACCTGGTCGGAGACGAGCTTCGCCGAGACCACGATTCGCCTGCCGCCCGCGTACCGGGCCGCGTTTTCGAGCAGGTTGGTCAGGATCTGGTCGACGAAGATGGCATCGACCTGGACCGCCGGCAGGTCGTCCGCGATCCGGAGCTCGAGCTGATCGGGGGCCAGAGTCGGCGCGATGCGCTCGGCCACGGGGTCGATCAGGTCGGCCAGGTCGTACAGCTCGGGCGACGGGTGGAGCGCCCCGCCCTCGATCCGGCCCAGGTCCAGCATGTTTCGAACGAGCCGGCTGAGGCGCTGAGCTTCGCGATCGATGGAGGCGGCCACGGCCCGCTGTTCCTCCGGCGCCAGCGCGACGTCGGGGTCCATCAGGTTGCCGGCCGCGGCCCGGATGGCCGAGAGCGGCGTTCGCAGATCGTGGGAGACCGAATCGAGAAGCGCCGACTTGAGCGCGTCGCCCTGGCGCGCCACCTCGACGGCCGTGGCCTCGGCCGCCAGCCGGTCGCGGACGACCGACTGCCCGAACTGGTCGGCGGCGGCGGCCATCAGCCGGGAGTGGGAGCGGCCGGGGAACGGAGCGCCGTGCGGTCGAGCCGCCCACAGGGAACCGATCGTCTCGCCGCCGGAAACGATCGGGACACGCAGGATCGTCAGCGGGTCGTCGTCGCGGGAGCCGTGGAGCCGGCCATCCCGCACAGAGGTCTCGCCACCGCGGCGTCCGGCCACGACGTCGCGCACGTGCGCCCAGCTGGGCTGGCCGTCGGCCGACGTGGAGTGGAGGGTCCAGCGCGAGGCCACCGACGGACGCGCCTCGGCGGGGCCAGTGGGGTGGCTCGTGGCGGGGTGAGTGGCGGGGTTCGTGGCGGGGTTCGTGGCGGGGTGAGTGGCGGGGTTCGTGGCGGGGTTCGTGGCGGGGTGAGTGGCTTGGCCGGTGGGTCGTGGCGGGGCTCGTGGCGGGGTTCGTGGCTTGGCCGGTGGCGGGGCTCGTGGCGGGGTTCGTGGCTTGGCCGGTGGCGGGGCTCGTGGCGCTGGCGATGCCGCCGGCCGTTTCGGGGGGAGTGTCCCGGCCAGGGCTGATTGGAGTGTCGCCGCGGACTTCGCCACCCGCGCCCTGGGGAGTATCGCGGCCCGAGTCGTGGGGCGTATCACCGGCGGCTTCGTGGCCCGAGTCGTGGGGAGTGTCGCGGCCCGATCCGTGGCCCGTGTCGGCTAAGACGCGCTCGTCCGCGATCGTCGCCCCGAGACCGATCCAGACTCTGGCCATCTCCGCCTCGCGAGCCAGACGGGCAGCCAGCAGCGGCGCGGCCTCCAACGCGCTCGCGGCCGTGGCTATGTCGCGGCTCATGGCGAACATGGCGCGTGCCTCGGCGCTGCGCAGCTCCGCCTCGCGCCGCCGCTGCAGCTGAAGCGCGCTGAGCCGTCCGATCACGATGGCCACGAAGAGGAACAGCAGTAGATCCAGCCACTCCTCGGGCGCGTCGATGGAGAAGGTGTACAGCGGCCGCACGAAGAAGAAGTCGTATAGAAGGAACGAGACGACGGAGGTGGCCACGGCCATCCAGCTGCCGTAGCCCATGCCGACGGCAACGACCGCAAGGAGATACACGATGGCGGCGTCCGAGACGCCGAGCTGAACGTGCACGAGGGCTGCCAGCACGGTCGCGAGACCCAGGCTCACGGCGGCGACCGCCACTCCCACTGGTGGGGGGCGGTGCGGGCGCAGCGCAGCCAACCGTGATCGACTCAGCATGGGCCCATGGTAGGCCCGACGAGCCACGGCCGACTGCGCGCCACGGTGGAGGCCCGAGGCGGCGCGGGCGGCGCGGGCGGCGCGGGCGGAGCGGGCGGCGCGGGCAGCGTGGGCAGCGGGCGGAGCGGGCGGCGCGGGCGGTGGGCGGACGGGCGAGCTGACACCCGGGCGCCGAGAGGCTCAACTACGGGGCGTCCGGGGCTTCCCCAGGAAACGAACCGGTCGCGGGGCCAGGACTTGCCGAATTCTCGTGTTGATCACATTGGGCGCGCGGACGGTCGACTTGGCGCTTCAGGCCGAGCGCCAGACCCCCCGCGGCGCCTGGATTCCCGCAGCCACGGCCGCCTACACGCTCGAACGACGGGATGCTCGCGTAAGTGCGCCGAGGATTCGGGGTTCGGCCGATCCGAATGCGTGCCGGATGTCCCCCTCATGAGAATTGGGAAAGTTCGTCGGATGATCGCCCTCGGGCTGGCCGCGCGAGCTCAGCTCACCGCGAGGCGCCCCCATACCGCGCCCCGCGGCCGCGCGCCCGTGTTCGGGGCCGCTCGCCCATGCACCGCACCGGGTTCAACCTCGGGCCGCACCGCGCCCCGGATCGCTCACCCATGCACCGCGCCCACGTCTCGAGCCCTCTGCCGCGCGCCCGTGTTCGGGGCCGCTCGCCCATGCACCACACCGGGTTCAACCTCGGGCCGCACCGCGCCCCGGATCGCTCACCCATGCACCGCGCCCACGTCTCGAGCCCCGCGGCCGCACGCCCGGGTTCGGGGCCGCCCGGACCCTCGCCTCCCTCGAGCCCCCTGCCGCTCGCCCGCGCCGCGCGCCCACGCCGCGCGCCCACGCCGCGCGCCCGAGCCGCTCGCCCGCGCCGCGCGCCCGCGCCACTCGCCCGCGCCGCGCGCCCCGCCGCCCACGAGCCCCGCCGACGAGCCCGGCCCTCGCGGCGCCCGTCAAGACCGCGGCGCCGACTAGAATCGCGTCGTGACCCGCATCGACGGCGCGACCATGGCGTTTCTCACGCGTCTGGCTGCCCTTCGCCGATGGCTCGCCCGCCTCCTCGGCTTGCGCTGGGCGACCCGCGACGGCGTGGAGGTCATCATCCCGGTCGCGATCGTCGCGGTCGTGCTGGCGTCGCTGGGCCAGATCGGGGGCACGATCGGGGGCGTCCCGGCCTGGCTGCTGTGGCCGCCGCTCACCGCCGCCTGCGTGTTCGGGCTGCGGCTGAGGCCGTTCGGACGCCAGTCCGGCTGGCTCGGGTCAGTGCTCGTCGCCGGGATCGTCGTCCTTTGGGTCCTGGACGACATCCTCCACTGGGGCGTGACCAACCATCTGTACGACCTGAACGTCTACCTCGGGTCGGCCTCGCGCTGGCTGGACGGAGGCCAGCCGTACATGACCGCGCCGATCTCGAGCTGGCCCGCCAGCGCGCAGAGCGACTACTTCCTTTACCCGCCCCCGCTGCTGCCGGTCTTCGGCCTGCTGTCGCGCCTGCCCAACCCGGCGGTCACGGCCGGCTTCACCCTGGCGATGGCCGCCTGCGCCTACAACGCCTTTCGGTTCCTCGGGCTGTCGCGGCCGGCGAGCCTGGCCATGCTGGCCTTCCCGCCGGTGACGATCGGGTTCGAATCGGGCAACGTGGCCAGCCTGACCTTCCTGCTCTTCGCCGCCTCGGTTCGAGCCGGCGGAGCCCTCGTCGTCGACGGCCTCTTCAAGGCGCAGTCCGGGCTGCCGGCGCTGTGGCTCATCCGAGAGCGGCGCTGGCGCGGCATCCTGGCCGGGTCGGCCTGCCTCGGCGCCATCGTGCTGGTCACCCTGCCGCTCGTCGGTCTGAACTCGTGGGCGGATTGGTGGAAGGGCCTCGACTACCGCGCCGCGTCCCAGGCGGCCGTGCCGGCGATGTTCGGCTACTCGTACGCGGCCTGGCTGTCCGGCGCGGCCTACGTGGTCGTCAGCGCCGCGCTCGTCGGGCTGGCACTGCTGCTGCGCGGCCGTGCGGGCCTGGCGGCCCTGGGTCTGGCCTCGATCTTCGCCTCGCCGGCGCTCTGGGCCCACGGCTTCGTATTCGCGATGCCGGCCCTTCTCATGCTCGAGAACGGGACGGTGGTGTGGCTGATGCTCGGCGTCGGCGCCGTCGGCCAGAACATGTGGCTGCTCTTCTACGTCGGCTGGCTCTCGGTCCTGGCCGCGCGACGCCGTCCATCCGGCCGGCTGCATCCCCTGGCCGGAACGGACGGTCCATGGCCGAGCCGGGCGGCACATCGACCTCCCCGGCAGACCAGGGGCCGGCCCGCGACAGCCGGATCGCCGCCGGCGGCGCCCTGACGGAGATGCGGTCGGGCCTATGACCCGACGGGTCGCGCAAGCTAAAGTGAGCGGATGCCCTCGAAGAGCAGCAGGACCCAGCCAGGAGCCGGTGCGGCAATGCCGGCTACGTTCGCGGCGAATCCCGTACCCGGCGAGACCAGGGTCGCCGGGCAGTTCCGGCGCCGCCTGGAGCGACTCCGCCAGCCGCCGGCAAACCCGCACGAGACGCGGGGTGCGAGCGTCGTGCGGCCGGTCGTCTTCGGTGCGACGGACGGCCTCGTGTGCAACCTCTCGCTGATCATGGGCGTGGCCGGCGCGGCGAGCGAGGATCCCCATTCAATCGTGATCGCGGGCGTGGCCGGGCTGCTGGCCGGCGGCTTCTCGATGGCCGTCGGCGAGTATGTCTCGGTCCGGTCGCAGCGCGAGCTGCTCGACTATCAGATCGAGCTTCAGCGCAGCCAGCTCCACAACACCCCGGAGCAGGAGCGCCGGATCCTGCGCGAGATCTACGAGGCGAAGGGCCTTTCGCGCGCGGAGTCGGAGCTGATCGTCAACCGGATCATGGCGAACCCGGAGCGGGCGATCGACACCTTCGTCCGCGAGGAGATCGGGCTCTCCAGCGAAACGATGGGCTCGCCGGTCGCGGCCGGCGTGGGATCCCTGTGCGCCTTCTCACTGGGCGCCCTCGTGCCGCTGGTCCCGTTCCTGATCCTCCACGGCGGAGCCGCCTTTGGGTTCAGCATCGCCGCGTCGGGCGCCGCTCTCTTCGCCATCGGCATGGCCGTGAGCCGCCTGACCCATCGCCACCCGATCCGGACTGGAGTCCGGCAGGCCGCCCTCGGTGCCCTCGCGGCGGCCGTTACGTTCGCCATCGGCTCGCTGCTGGGGACTGCCGTCCACTAGTCTCGCGGGCCTTCCACACGCGGCCACCGGCAATCCCGAGGCGCTCCACGCCCGGACAGCCGACCTCGTGGCGCGCGGCCGGCCACGGGGCCATCGGCGGGCCACGGTAGCGCGCGGCCGATCAAGTAGCGCGCGGCCGACCACGGGGCCATTGGCCGACCTCGTGGCGCGCGGCCGACCACGGGGCCATCGGCTGACCACGGTAGCGCGCGGCCGGCGACGGTAGCGCGCGGCTGGCGACGGCGCGGAGTCGAGGCGGCGGCCTCGCAGGGCCAACCGGAACACAGAACGGGCCGCGCACCAGGCGCGGCCCGTTGAATTCCCGAAAGGGAACGGCTACATTGCCGCGCCGATGGAGCTGAGGATGTGCCCGATCACGCCGCCGAGGAAGGTCAGCGCCACGACGGCGGCGATGGCGATCAGGGCGAGGATGAGGGCGTACTCGGCCAGGCCCTGGCCCTTCTCGGAGCGGAGGAACTTCAGCATGATTATCTCCTCGATGAGTGCACCTCCTGATGGAGGACCGCCGCAATGGTCGACGCCTCCCACGAGGAACACCACTGAGACGATGGTCATACGCCTATCCCATCCGAACGGGGCCCAGGCAGGTGCGGCTCTCCGGGACGGAGCGGACGTGGGCGCTCGGCGCGGCTCGGCTCGGCGGCGCTGATGCCCGTGTAAGCCGGCTCGAGGAGCCCGATCGAGCGTACCGAGATCGCCCGGTCGAGCGTCAAACCCGCCGGTGGCAGGCTTCGGGCACAATACTCACGGTCCGATAGCACCGCGCCCGGACGCCCCGCCAGGCGGCATGGAGATTCCACGAAGATGAAGATCCCATCCGCGCTCCGGACCCCCGTCGGGGCGGCGCTGCTGTCGTTCCTCTTCCCGGGCCTGGGTCAGGCCGCGGCCGGCGATACACGGCGCGGCGCGATCGTGGCGCTCCCGGCCGTGGTGGTCATCGCGGCCTTCGGGCTGATCCTGGTCTTCGACCGGGGCGAGCTCTTCGGCCTGGCTCTCAACCAGGGTTGGCTCACCAGCCTGCTCCTCCTCGATGTGATGGGCTTCGTCTATCACCTGTGGGCCATCGTCGACGCCTACCTGATGGTGCGCGATCCGCGACCCAGGAGACGCGGCGCCGGACCACCGGCCCGCAAGTGGGGCACTGTCCTCGGCGTGGCGGTCATCCTGTCGGGCACCGTCGCGGTACACGGCGCCGTGGCCGAAACCGACACCAGCTGGCAGCATGCCCTGTACTGTCTGACCGCGGCCACACCCTGCTGGGTGACCGACGCCAATGCATCGCCGGCTCCTGTTTCGAGCGACGTTGACGACCAGGACGTCCCGAACCCGATCGATACGGGGAGCCCTGGTCCATCGGGCTCGATCGCCTCCAGCGCTCCGCTGACGACGTTCAGCTTCGGAGCTCTGCCGTCCTTCACGACGACCACCGATACGTGGACCTGGGATCCGAATGGCCAGTTCAACGTGCTCCTGGCCGGCATCGGAGTTCAGAACGATCCGAGCCAGCTTGGACCCGACACGATCATGGTCCTCCACGTGGATCGAGCCTCGGGCCGTGCCGCCCTGATCAGCGTGGGCCGCAACAACGTCTGCGTGCCGCTGCCCCAGGGCATAGCCGAGCACTTCGCCAAGGCCACCAACGGCTGTCCGGCCTACACCTGGCCGCAGATGATCAACGCCTTCCCGAACGAGGTGCTCGGCCACTGCAACGTCGTTCCGCTCTACTCCGATACGTGCGGCCAGGCGAACGACCCCAACCGATACCTTCGCGCCTACAAGGCCTTCGAGCAGGTCATAGGTGGCCTCCTTGGCCTCACGATCGACGGCTCGATCTGGGTCAATCCGGCCGGACTGACGAGCCTGATCAACGACGTGGGCGGCGTGGACATAAACGTCCCGACGACCGTCTACGACGAGCCGTGCGGACCGGCCGGCACCTGGCAGAACAAGTGGCACTACTGCGCCTACGCCCACAACGGCTACTCGGTACCGACCGGCGTAAGCGGCGTCCAGCACATGATCGCGGACGCCAAGAGCTCCGGCGGCCTGCAGTCCATCAGCTGGACCCAGGGCCAGGACATCGCCTTCGTCATCAAGGCCGGCCAGCAGCACATGGACGGCGACTGGGCCCTGGCCTATGCGCGAACTCGAGAGTTCACCAGCGGCGGCGATTTCAGCCGCGCCGGCCGGCAACAGCTCGTCCTGAAGGCCCTCCGCAACGACCTCGATCCGTGCAAGTTCGCGTCCCCGGGCAACGTCGTTTCGCTGCTGAGCAACCTTTCCGACATACCCTTCGCCTTCAACTCCGACCTGCCGATCACGAATCCGCAGGACCTCCAGGAGTGGGCGGGCCTGGCCAAGAACATACTCGGCGGGAATGTCCAGAGCGTGGTCCTTGATCCCACCACCACCGGCCAGCCGTACGTGACCATCGGCGGCATCTCCTATCCCGGAGTGGATGCCACGTCCTGGGCCAAGATCAAGAACGTCGTGGCCCTGAGTCTGAACAGCGTGCCCGCTGCGACCGCCAGCGCCGGCGCCGGGGGCAGCTCGGGCTGCTGACGGCTCCCGGGCCGGGGGTCAGGCGGCGGCACGGCGGGGCGTCCTGGGCCCTGTGCGTGACCCGTGGGCGGGTAGCGCTCCCCGTGAGGAGCGTCGTGGCCGGAGAACCTCGCCCGCCGGGGCGGGCCAGGTCACCCCGCCATGGCCAGCCGCGGCACGCCGTCCGTGTTCGGGCTCACGTGGCGGACCTATCAAGTCGCGAGAGCGGTGGCCGCGTACAGAGCCTCGGCTCACGTCACTCAAACAACGGGCCCGCCGTCTTGGCCTACTCCTCGCAGCGCATTGAGAGCATGCCGTGCTGGCCCCGAAGTTGACCTCTCGAACCGGCGTTCGGCCCGCCGCGCGTATGGTCGCGGCGGTCTGCTTCGCGCTCGTGCTCGTCGCGGCCGGGTGCTCGACAGCGAACCCGGGCGGCGGCACCGCCCGTCCTGCTTCGGCCACGCCCGGAGCTCCTCGCCCGTCCGCGGCCGTGGGCCAGTCCCAGAGTCCCGCCATCACCCCACCGCTCGTCACCCCGACGCCGGCCCCGAGCTACCCCCTGATAGACAGCTGCGACCCCAAGTCGGTCCCCGGCGCCGCCACGGTGAGGACTCTGGCCACCGGGAAGGCGAGCTCCTTCACTCTGCATGTTCCGATCCTCATGTACCACCGCATCGTGCCCCTCGCCGACGCGGGTAATTCGATCCGCGGCCTGGTCGTCCCGCCGGAGACCTTCGCCGTTCAACTCGACGCTCTACAGGAAGCCGGCTGGCAGACGATCACGATGGCGACCCTGGCCAACGACCTCCAGGCCCGCGTCACGCCGCCGCCGAAGACGTTCGTGATCACCATCGACGATGGCTGGTATGACGGCTACGCCTATGCCCTGCCGATCCTGGAGAGCCACGGCTTCGTGGCGACGTACTACGTCATCGCCGGGCGGATCGACAGGCGCAACTTCCTCTCCTCCACTCAACTCAAGGCGCTCGTGGCCGCGGGCGACGACATCGGCGACCACACCATGGACCACGTCAGCCTGCCTCGACAGACGCCCGCGGGTCTGACCTATGAGATCGACGCCGCGGCCGCTCGAATTGCCCAGGTCACCGGCCGCTGGCCCGAGTCGCTGGCCTATCCATCGGGCGGCGTGGACCAGCAGGTCGTCACCGCGGCCGCCGCCTGCGGCGAACTGCGGATGGCGGTGGTCGAGGAGCGGATGGTGGCGGTGCGGCCCGCGGCGACGCAGAAAGCCGGAGCGAGTCCGACGCCCCGAGCTACCAAAGTGCCCGCGGCCGACGAAACCTGGACCGACCGGTTCGAAGTGCCGCGAATACGGGTCAGCCCGAGCACGTCGCCCGCCGCCCTGCTGGCCGAGCTGAGCCTCTATCAGTAAGCGGGTTGGTCGCGGCGGACTCGCCGGTTGAGGCTTACGCCTTCCCGGCGAGGCCGGGCAACTGCCCCTACTGACTTCGGCGTACTCAGATCTTGCCGCGCCGGCCGATACCAGAGGTGAGGCGAACCAGTCGGAGTTCGCGCCGGTGTGCTCCTTGACGGACGCCCACCGCATCCGGCCGCTCGGGATCCTGGAATGCGACTCGACGTGCGAATGAAGCTTCTGGCCACCACGTCTGTGCTGCTGTTCGGTTCGCTGATCATCACCGCGGTCGCGATGACCAGTCTCAGCAGCGTGAACGACCAGTCCGCCCGTTCGTTCTCCGTCGGCACCACCGCCGTCAGGGCGCTGGGAACCATCCAGGCCGACCTGGCGGAACGCCAGGGAGCGTTGAACGAGAGCATCTACGTCGGGGGCGTGCCCGCGACCCAATCGCAGATCGACGCGACCATCGCGGCCGACGACAAATCGATCGCCGCCGCCCTCGCGACCTACGAGGCCCTCCCGCACACGGCCCAGGAGACCAGCGACCTGGCGAGCTTCAAGGCGGCCGAGGCGAACTACCAGCCCGTCTTCGAAACCGCCCGGGTCGAAGCCAGGTTCGGATCCTCTCCGATTGCCGCCACCGCGGACGCCAGCAGCGCCGCGACGATCCTCAGCCAGATGGTGGGCTCCCTCGACAAGCTCGAGACGGCCGCGGAAGCGGACGCCGCAGCCCTGGAAACGCAGACGGGCGCCACCTTCGACCAGGGCCGCCTCCTCAGCATCTTCGTCTTCCTGCTCGTCGCGGGATTCGGGCTTCTCGTCTCCATTCTCGTGTCAAGGTCGATCAGGACAGGCATCAAGAGCGTCCAGGAGACCCTCACCTCGATGACCGACAACTGCGCCTCCGCCCTGGAGGCCGGCCTGGGGGCACTCTCCAGGAACGACCTGTCGGTCGAGGTTCACGCGGTCACTGAGCCCATCGCGAAGTACGGTTCCGACGAGATCGGGCAGACGGCCGAGGTCACGAACCGGATGCTGGCCAGGCTGCGGGCGACGATCGAGAGCTACGAGGCGGCGCGGGCCGGGCTGGCGGACACGGTCGGCCAGGTCAAGGCGGCGGCGGAGGGCCTGTCGCGCGCTTCCGGCCAGCTCAACTCGACCGCCACCCAGTCCGGCAGCGCCTCGCAGCAGGTCGCCCAGACGATCGGCCAGGTCGCGGCCGGAGCGGGCGACCAGGCCCGGGCGGCTTCTCAGACGAGCATCGCAACTCACAACCTGACCGAGGTCATCGCCCGCGTCGGCATGGGCGCGGCCAGCACGCAGGTTCGTGTCCACGAGGCCGCTCGCGCCCTGGACGCCACGACGGAGGCGATCGGCCAGGCCATCCACGACTCCGAGGAGATGGCCCCGCTGAACGAGCGCGTCGATGCCGCTTTGATCGCCGGCGGCACGGCCGTCGACGAGACGGCGGGGGGAATGAAGCGCATCAAGGCGGCGGTGGAGGCGACCGCGGCCCGGGTCACCGAACTGGGCGCCAAGGGCGAGCGGATCGGCGACATCGTCGAGACGATCGACGACATCGCCGAGCAGACGAATCTCCTGGCGTTGAACGCGGCCATCGAGGCTGCCCGAGCCGGCGAGCAGGGCAAGGGCTTCGCCGTCGTCGCCGACGAGGTTCGCAAGCTGGCCGAGCGTTCGAGCCGCGCCACCAAGGAGATCGCCGCACTGATCGCCGAAGTCCAGACCGGCACCAAGGCCGCCGTCATGGCCATGAAGGCCGGCGCCGGCGAGGTCGAAACCGGCGCGGAACTGGCCGAGCAGGCGGCCGGGGCGCTGAAGGAGATCAGGGATGCCGCCGACGCCCGCAACGTCGTACTCGAGGGCATGCTGGCGGCCGTAGTCGAGATCCGGACCCTCAGCGCCGACGTGGTCCGCGCCACCGAAGGCATCGCCGAGATAGCGACCGAGACAAACGCGGCCGCCGCCCAGATGGGAGCCGCCGCCGATACGGTCGGCCAATCCGTCGAGTCGATTGCGGCGGTCAGCCAGGAGAACTCGGCCTCGGCCGAGGAAGTGTCCGCCGCGACGGAACAGATGTCGGCCCAGGCGGAGGAAGTGGTAGCCTCGGCGGCCACGCTGGCCGAGATGGCCGCAGGCCTCGACGAGCTGGTCGCCCGCTTCAGACTTCAGGCAAATGCCCCCGCCGCGCCCGGCAACATGGTCCCGCGGCGTCGGGCCGGCGACTGGCAGGCGCCACCGTCGCATCAGGCCCGAACGGCCTGACCTTCCCCATGGCAGGGCCGCTTTCCCCCCAAGCGGCCCTGCCACCACTCCGAATTCGCACGCCGGCGGGTCGCGTGGCGGGTTTGCGGCGGGCCGGGGCGGTCCGTGGCAGGGTTGGGCGGCGTGGAGTGGCGGCGTCGCGCATCGTCGTCAGCGTGGCGTGGCGTGACGGGGCGGCGTGACCCGGCGCGTGTCAGGGCGGGTGGTCCGCGGCGGGGCGGGGCCCACCTCCCAGGTTGCGTCCATCTGCGGCTGTCGCATGGATCTCGGCGCGCGGCACGGCAGCCACCGTCGCCCGGCGCCTCGCGGCCTTTACTCGACTCTCTGCTCCGGCTCACGGCGCGCGGCCGGCCCGTCGCCCGGCGCCTCGCGGCCTCTACTCGACTCTTCACTCCGGCTCACGGCGCGCGCTCGGCCCGGCGCCTCGCGGCCGGCCGGCAAGGAGGCGCTATTCTGATCCGCATGCCAGACCGCCCGTTGCCAGCAACCCGGCCCATCATCGCCGTCGCCGTCGCCGACCCCGCCCGATCCACGGACCCGGCGCTTACCGCCCGCAAGAACGAGTTGTACGCGGACGCGATCCGCCGCCACGGCGGCACCGCTGTCTTCCTCTCCGCCGCCACCCCCAGCGCAAAGCGCGACCGCCTTATCGGCGAGATGGCCGGGCTGCTCCTGACGGGCGGCCCCGACATCGATCCCGCCCTCTACCATGAGCCCGTCGACGGCGCAACCGACGTCGATCCCGCCCGCGACGGGCTGGAGCAGCTTGCCTGGCGCGAGGCCGAGCGCCGCTCCGTGCCCGTCCTCGGCATCTGCCGCGGCCTCCAGGCGATCAACGTGTTCTCCGGCGGAAGCCTGCTGCAGGACGTCCCGAGCCATGCCGGCCTCCCTTACGGCCAGGGCCCGGCCCACGTCCACAACGTCGAGATCGACCCCGAGAGCCGGCTGGCGCGCGCCCTGGCCGGGGGCTCGCCCGAGGGCCTGGCCACGACCGACGCCGACGATGACACGATCGAACTGGTGGTCAACACTTACCACCACCAGGCCGTGGACCACGATCGCCTCGCGCCTGGCCTTCGAGCCGTGGGCTGGGCGTCCAGCGAAGCCGGCCGGCTCGTCGAGGCGCTGGAGAGCTGCGAGGATCGCTGGGTCGTGGGCGTCCAGTGCCACCCGGAGCGGACCGAGTCCACCCCCGACGAGTTCGAGGGCGTGTGGGAAGCCTTCGTGCACGCGGCCCGCGACGCTGCCGGAACGCCGGGTTCCTGACCCGACGCGCCGCCGGCGGGCCGGGCGCCGCCGCCCGTCGCCTGGTCTGGTCGTCAGGCCCCGCCACGCCCCGTCGCCGCGGCCTCTCGGCGCGGATTCTCACCGCGCCCCGTCGTCGTCTGGTCGTCAGGCCTCGCCACGCCCCGTCGCCGCGGACTCTCGGTGCGCCTCATCGCCGCGGACTCTCGGCGCGGATTCTCACCGCGCCCCGTCGTCGTCTGGTCACCGCGCCCTCGCCACGCCCCGTCGCCGCGGACCCTCGGTGCGCCTCATCGCCGCGGGGGGATCCCCAACCCGCGTTCCCGTCGGCGCACCGATTTTCTCACCTGAGACGCCGCGACTCCGCCAGCGCCCGATCAACGGCTCCACATCCTGCACAACGCGGCCCTGCGTAGCCGAAACCGCGCTGCCGCCATCCGCCATCCGCCATCCGCCATCCGCCATCCGCCATCCGCCATCCGCCATCCGCCATCCGCCATCCGCCATCCGCCATCCGCCATCCGCCATCCGCGACGGATCTTGCCGATTTCTCATCAGATCAACATTGGGCGGAGTCCACGCCTCGGCGCCGTGATTGGCCGTGCCTCGGAGCCGCGATGGGGGCTTGCCTGAGACTGGGAGCGCGCTAGTTCACGGCCCGAGCTGGATTGCGAGCGACCGTGCGGCCGCCGGCTCGTTGCCGGGTGTCGTGTTGATGAGCAATAGGAAAGTCCCGGCCGATCGGGCTCCTGGCGAGAGCCCGGCACTTTGCCGCGCCACGGCACTGGGTCGCGCGCCACGCCCCGTGCGGCCGCTGGCTCGTTGCCGGGTGTCGTGTTGATGAGCAATAGGAAAGTCCCGGCCGATCGGGCTCCTGGCGAGAGCCCGGCACTTTGCCGCGCCACGGCACTGGGTCGCGCGCCACGCCCCGTGCGGCCGCCGGCTCGTTGCCGGGTGTCGTGTTGATGAGCAATAGGAAAGTCCCGGCCGATCGGGCTCCTGGCGAGCGCCCGGCACTGCGTCGCGCCGCTCCCGGCGCCCGCGCCGCGCCGCCCGCCGCCACCCCCGCGCCTGCGCCGCGCGCCGCTCCCAGCGCCGCCCGCCGCCACCCCCGCGCCCCGCGCCCGCAGCCCGCTCCCCGCGCCGCGCCGCCCGCCGCCACCCCCGCGCACCACTCCCCCGCGCCGCGCCGCCCGCCGCCACCCCCGCGCCCGCCCCGCGCCCGCCGCCCGCTCCCCCCGCGCCGCGCCACTCCCCCGCGCCGCGCCGCCCGCCGCCACCCCCGCGCCCGCCCCGCGCCCGCCGCCCGCTCCCCCCGCGCCCGCCCCGCGCCGCGCCACTCCCCTCGTCTCGCCACTCCCCTCGTCTCGCCACTCCCCTGTCGTGCCCGCTCCTCGCCGGAGCCCTCGTGACGCTATCGTTGCCCCGTAGCGGGGGCGTCCCAGCTTCGGCCGTGGGCAACCAGCCACGGGCGAGTCGCCCCGCGCGAGAGACAGGCGGAGGAGGTCTTCGGTGTTCGTTCCCCTCTCGGTCCTGGAGTTTCGAGACAGGGCCGAAACCTACTTCGGCGAGAAGGTCGGAGTCGTCGACGGCGAGAAGAGCTTCACCTACCGCCAGTTCGGCGAGCGGACCCATCGACTGGCGAACGCGCTGGTCGAGCTCGGCGTCCGGCCGGGCGAACGCGTCAGCTTCATCACCTATAACACCCACCAGCTGCTCGAGGCCTACTACGGCGTCCTCGAAGCCGGGGCGGTGCTGAACCCGATCAATATCCGCCTGACCCCCAAGGAGATCGCCTACATCATCGGCCACGCCGAATCGAAGGTCGTCTTCTTCCACAAGGACTTCAAGCCGCTGGTCGAGGCGATGATCCCGGAGCTGCCGGCGAAGCCGCGCTTCGTGATCATGGAGGGGGCGCCCGACGGCGTCGCCGGCGACGAGTACGAGGCCCTGCTGGCCGGCGGCTCGCCCGACCCGCTGACGCCCGAGATCGACGAAAACGCCGTAGCCGAGCTCTTCTACACCAGCGGCACGACCGGTTTTCCCAAGGGCGTGGCGATGACCCACCGCGCCCTCTACCTGCACAGCCTCTACGCCGAGATCGGCCTCCAGTTCACGGAGGACGACGTCGTCCTGCACGTGGTCCCGCTCTTCCACGTCAACGGCTGGGGCACGCCCCATTTCGTGACGATGATCGGCGGCCGGCACGTCATGCTTCGCAAGTTCGAGCCTCTGGCGCTGATCCAGGCCGTCGAGCGATACAAGGTCACGCGCATCCTGGCCGTTCCGGCGATCTTCAATGCGGTCCTGCACCACAGCGAGCGAACCAAGCACGACCTGTCCAGCCTCAAGCAGGCGATCATCGGCGGCGCCCCGTGCTCGCCCACCCTGATCGCCGGCCTGGAGGAAGGGCTCAACGTCCAGGCGTTCGGTGGCTACGGCCTGACGGAAACCTCGCCGATCCTGACCATCGCCACGCCCCGGACCTTCCTGACCGAATCGGAGCGGCCCGAGAAGCGCCCGTTCCGGCAGTCGTGGACGGGCTGGCCGATCCCCGGCATCGCGCTGCGGGTGGTGCATTCGGACGGCCGCGACGTCCGGCCCGACGGAGAGCAGATCGGCGAGATCGTCGTCCGGGCAAACACCGTCATGGACGGCTACTACAAGGATCCCGAGGCGACGGCCGAGACGATCCGCGACGGCTGGCTGCATACCGGCGACATGGCCGTAATCGACGAGCAGGGCTACGTGCTGATAAAGGACCGTTCCAAGGACATCATCATCCGGGGCGGCGAGAACATCTCATCGGTCGAGGTCGAGAACGCGATCCTGTCGCATCCGGCCGTCCTGGAGTGCGCGGTCGTGGCGGCGCCCGACAAGGCCCTGGGCGAGGCCCCGGTCGCGATCGTCGTACTCAAGCCGGGGGCGTCGGCGACGTCGAAGGAGCTGCGGGACCACTGCAAGGAGCGGCTCGCCCGCTTCAAGGTGCCGCGCGACATCCACTTCCACGAGTCGCTGCCGAAGGGCGGAACCGGCAAGATCCTCAAGACGGAACTGCGGGAGCCGTTCTGGAAGGGACACGACGCTCGGGTCCAGTAGGCGGATCGGACGGGCGGTCGAGACAGCGACCGGCACGAAGCCTGTCGGCCGAACCGGCGGGCGACCGGCTGGACCGCGGCGATCGACCGAGCCGGCGGGCGACCGGCCGACGACTGCGATCGACCGATTCGCCACGCGGCCGGCCGAACCGGCGGGCGACCGACGGAACGGCGGCGATCGACCGGGACTGCCGCGACCGGCCCAACCGGCGGCGGTCGACCGAACCGGCGGGCGACCGACGGAACGGCGGCGATCGACCGAGCGGGCGGGCGGGCGACCGACGGAACGGCGGCGATCTGCCGAGCGGGCGGGCGACCAACCGGCTGGCTTCCGGCCGAGACTGCGATCGACCGATTCGCCACGCGGCCGGCCGATTCGGCGATCGACCGATGGGCGTCGAACGAGCGACCCGCATGAAGCCGGCCGGCCCTGCCGGCGTCGTCGGGGACGCTCGGCGAAGCGTGTTGTCCGGGGCGGAGCCGAGGCCGACCTGGGCTACCTCTTGATGTCCACCACGCAGAAGCGGTTGCCCTCGGGATCGGCCAGGATGACGTAGTCCGCGTCCGGCGGGCGCCTGTCCCACTTGACCTCGGTCGCGCCCAGGGATTTCAGCCGCTCGACCTCCCCGGCCTGATCCTCCGTGTAGAGGTCGAGATGGATTCGCGGCGGCAGCTGCAGCCTGGAGCGCACGCGATCGAGGGAGAGGTTCGGGCCGCCGCCCAGCCTGGGGCGCAGCAGCACGAAGTCGTCGCTCTCGCCCGGCCGCGGCACGTAGTCAAGGGCCGCCGACCAGAACTCGGTCTGGCGCTTGAGATCGTCGACGCGCAGCACGATCGAACCGACGCGAATCATCCGGGGCACTTTACACCGCGGCCTCGAGCGCCGGCCGCGTCGCGTCCTCGGGGCCTGGCCCTCGGTCGCGGGCCGCAACGCGCCACGGGGTCTGGGCACGACCTTCGCTCCGCCCCGGCGTCTCGCCCCGCCGGTGCCCGCGCAGACGGCCTCGCCCTAAGATTGACCAGGGCCGCGCCGGCTGAGCCGCCGTCCAGACGGCCCGGACGCTAACAGGAGGATGAAGGCGTGCTCTTCGATCTGCCGCTCTCCGAGCTGCGCGTCTACAAGCCGGACCGCGAGGAGCCGGCCGACTTCGACTCCTTCTGGGCCCGAACGCTGGCGGACGCTCGATCTCACCCGCTGGCGCCCCGGTTCGAGCCGATCGACGCGGGTCTCAGTACCGTCGACGTCTGGGACGTCACGTTCGCCGGCTTCGGCGGGCAGCCGATCAAGGGCTGGTTCCTGGCCCCTCACGAGCCCGCCGCATCGCCCTTCGCCGGAGAGGGGAGGTTGCCTTGTGTCGTCGAATACATCGGCTATGGCGGCGGCCGCGGCCGGCCGATCGACTGGCTCCTCGCGCCCAGCGCGGGCTACGCCCACCTCGTCATGGACGTTCGCGGCCAGGGCAGCACGTGGCGCTCGGGCGACACCCCGGACCCCGACTCGGGCGCCGCGACGGGCCAGTTTCCCGGCTACGCCACGCGCGGCATCGCCGACCCGGAGACCTACTACTACCGCCGGCTCATCACGGACGCGGTCCGGGCCGTCGAGGCCGCGCGGGCCAATCGGCTCGTGGACCCGGCTCGCGTCGCGGTCAACGGCGGCAGCCAGGGCGGGGGCCTGGCCCTCGCCGCGGCCGGCCTGGTGCCGGATCTGCTCCTGACCCTCGCCGACGTGCCGTTCATGTGCCACTGGCGGCGCGCGACAGAGATCGTCGACACCGACCCGTATCACGAGGTCGTGCGCTACTGCATGATCCACCGCGACCAGGCGGATCGAGTCTTCCGGACGCTCTCCTACTTCGACGGCGTGAACTTCGCGGCCCGGTCCACCTCCCCGGCGCTCTTCTCCGTGGCCCTGATGGACACGATCTGCCCGCCCTCCACAGTCTTCGCCGCCTACAACCACTATGCCGGGCCGAAGGAGATCGCGGTCTACCCGTTCAACGGCCACGAGAACGGCGAGTCGATCCAGGCCGAACTGAAGCTGCGCCGCCTGGCCGTCGCCGCCGGGGGCTGAGACG
>CAVQNC010000024.1:0-21494 GCA_963713795.1 uncultured Chloroflexia bacterium | reverse complement strand
CACGGATGACCGCGACCCGGTCGTCGGTGGCGAATGCGGGCGCGGCCTTCTGGGGGTTCACGAGGACGCCGACGATGACTCGATCGAAGACGTCGGCCGCCCGTGACACCACGCCGAGGTGGCCATAGGTGATCGGGTCGAACGAGCCCGGGTAGACGGCGATCTTCACCTGTCTGCTCCCCGACGGTAGAACGTGACGGCGGTCTCGCCGAAGCGACGCGTCCTGACGGATGCTAGCAGGCCGGCGGCCGGCGGTGGAGGCGTCCGCCAGAAGTGCTTGGCCACGACCCATGCCCCCGGGTTCAGGAGCGTGTCTTCGGACCCGATGAGCGTCAGCGCCGCGACCATCAGGTCGGTGTCGGAATAGGGCGGATCGACCAGGACGAGGTCGAAGGGCCCATCGGCGCGGGCTCGGCTCCTCAGGTAGGCAAGGGCGTCGGCGCGATCGACGCGGCCGCGCTCGGACAGGCGAGCGCCCGCCAGGTTCTCGGCGATGACACTGGTCGCCCTGGCGTCGTGTTCCACGAATACCGCCGCAGCGGCACCGCGAGAGAGCGCCTCTATCCCGCCCGCGCCGGAGCCCGCGAACAGGTCCAGCACCTTCGAGCCGGCCAGGTAAGGCTCCAGGATCGCGAAGAGCGCCTCCTTGACTCGGTCGCCGAGTGGCCTGGTTCCTTCGCCGGGAGCGCGGAGCCGCTTACCCCGAGCAGTGCCGGCTATGACCCGGCCGGCTTCAGCCATCGGTCCCTCCCTCAGCCTCGACCGGCACGTCCGCGAGGACCTCGCCCGCACCCACCCGCGCCAGCCAGCCACATCGCAGCTCCGCGGCGAGGGCTTCATGACCGGGCCGCAACGCGCCGGACTCATCCAGGAGCCGCTCGGCCAGGTCACGTGCCTGCGCGGCGCGTTCGCGGTCGCCCTTGTCCCTGAGCGAAGCGATCCGAAGGGTAGGCAGGCCGCTCTGGTGAAGTCCAAGCAACTCTCCTTCCCGGCGCAGCTCGAGATCGAGCTCGGCCAGGTCGAACCCGTCGGTATGTGATTCCACTGCCTCGAGCCGGGCCCTGGCCGTGGCATCGGGCGAATCTGAGACGAGGATGCAGTAGGACTGGGACTCTCCCCGCCCGACGCGGCCGCGCAACTGGTGGAGCTGGGCCAGCCCGAACCGGTCCGCGTCGAGGATGAGCATGACCGTGGCCTCGGGCACGTCCACGCCCACTTCCAGGACTGTCGTGCCGACAAGCACATCGAGGTCGCCCCGGCGAAAGAGGTCCATCGCGGCGTCGCGGTCGGCGGCCTTCATCTGTCCGTGTACGACGCCGATCCGCGGGGCCGCCTCCAGCTCCAGGCCCAGGCGCGATGCCGCCTCGGCCAGCTGCAGAGGCAGTGCGGCGGCAACCTCGCCGGCCGACCGGGCGGCCGTCTCCTCGTCCTCCTCGACGAGCGGCACGACCACGAAGGCCCGGTGGCCTGCGCGGACCTCCCGCACGATGAGCGGGTAGGCGCCGCGACTAGGATCGTCCCTCGAGCCGGCCAGGTCGACGGTCCTCCGTACACCTGTGCCGATCCTGAGGCGTCCGGCCGGCAGCGAACGCAGGTCGGATACGTCGAGATCGGCCAGCAAGATCTGGCCGAGCGTCCTTGGTATCGGCGTCGCGGTCATGAGGAGCACGTGGGGAGAGCGGCCCTTCGCGCCCAGCGCCTCGCGCTGGGCGACGCCGAACCGGTGCTGCTCGTCCACCACGGCCAGCGCAAGGTCCGCGAAGCGGACGGCCTCCTGGACGAGGGCGTGCGTGCCCACTACGATCCGCCCGCCGGTCAGGCCCAGCAGCCCGTCCGGCGGGGCCGGCGAGGCCAGCTGCTCGAGAGCCGCGCGCCGCTCCGGGGCAGGCAGGCTGCCGGTCAGCAGGGTCACGCCGTGTCCGAGCGGCTCGACCAGGCGGCGAAGCGCCACGGCATGCTGACGGGCCAGCAGGTCGGTTGGGGCCAGCAGGGCGCCCTGGCGGCCCGCGTCGGCGACGAAGGCGAGGGCCAGCGCCGCGACGGCCGTCTTACCGGACCCGACATCGCCCTGGAGGAGCCGCATCATCGGCCTGGGCCGGCCGAGATCGGCGGCGATGGCCGCGACGGCGGCGGCCTGATCAGGAGTCAACCGGGCCGGCTCCGCCAGCCCGGTTCGGGCCCGAACCTGCTCGGTCAATGCCGCCTCGACGACGCCGACAGAGCGTCGGATGCGCGCCGGCGGAACCTCAACCGCCTCCCCGACCTCGACTCGCCTGCCTCGGTGGCGGGCAACCATGCCGATCTGCAGGGCCAGCAGCTCGTCGAAGCCGAGCCGGCGCAGGGCGGCATCCCTGGCGGAGAACGTCTCCGGGTAGTGAGCGCTCTCGAGGGCGGCGGCGATCGGCATAGGCACGCCGCTCAGCCCGACCGCGCCGCTCAGCCCGGCCGCGCCGCTGGCCGGCTCCTTCGCCAGAACGGCAGCCGCCTCGGCGGGCAGGTATTCCGGATAGGTCGACCCGACGCGGTCCAGGGCCTGCCGGATCGCCCGCCTCAGGGTGGCTGCCGTGAGGCCGGCGGTCAGCCGGTACACGGGCACTATCCGGCCCGCGTGAAGCAACGCCGTGCCGTCGTCGGGCTGGAATTCGGGGTTGTCGATGGTCGTCGTGAAGCCGCGGCGCCGGACCTTGCCGCTGATCACGATCCAATCCCCCTCCCGGAGCCTGCGGTCGATGAAACGTCGGCCGAACCACGTCGCCTCGACCTGGCCCGTCTCGTCGCCCAGGTAGGCGGTGGTCCTCTGGACCCGGCGGCGGAAGGTCTGCTCCTGCCTGACGCCGCGCACCTGGAGCCTGGCGCTGGCGGCCTCGCCGTCCGGGATGCGGGCCAGATCCCGGGCGGTGCTGAGTTCGCGCAGGTCGTCGTAGCGGCGGGGCAGGTGGAAGAGCAGGTCGCGCACGGTGCGGATGCCGAGCCGCGGACCGACGCGCCGCAGGACGGTCGCGCCGGCCAGGCCGCTCGACCCGACCGGCGTCTCCGGGCCGACCGGCCCGGTCGGCAGCCGGACGCCTCGCCCCGACCGAGCCGCCCGGGGTGTCACGGCGCCGGCGCCGGACGAGCCACCACTCAGCTCCGGGCCGCCTCCGCCGGTGCTGCCGCCCAACCCGCCGCGCCTCCCCCTCGCGCCGTCGTATCCCCGCCCGGCCACGTGCCTACTCGGCCGCGATCAGGTACCGGTAGTGGGGCTGACCGCCGTGGATCACCTCTACCTCCAGGCCCGGTCGCCAATCCCTGACCCGGCAGGCCACGGCCTCGGCCTCATCCGGATCCACGCCCGCACCGTAGTAGAGCGTGACCAGCTCGAAGCCGGGCTCGAGCGCCTCGAGGGCCGCCAGGATCGCCCTCATTCGATCGCTGCCGGCGGCAAGCAGGCCGTCGTCGGGATCCAGGACTATGGTCTGGCCAGTCTTCACCCTGCGACCGCCGATCGTCGCGTCGCGCACGGCCTCCGTGACCTGCAGCGTCTGCACGGCCCTGCCGGCCAGGGTCATGACCTCGGCGTTGGCCGTGGCATCCCGCTCCGAGTCCAGGGCGAGCAGCGCCGCGAAGCCCTCGGCCGCGTTTCGCGTCGGAACCACTCGCACGCGCCGCGTCGTCATCTCGGCCGCCTGGCGCGCGGCCAGGATGACATTGGGGTTGTTCGGGAGGAGGAGGATCTCCTCGGCTCCCAGCTTCTCGATGGCATCGAGCAGCTCTCCCGTCGAGGGGTTGTTGGTCTGGCCGCCGTGTACGACCGCCGCCACGCCGTACGAGTCGAAGATCCGGGCGAGCCCATCCCCGGCCGCGACCGCGACGACGGCCAGCGGCACGCTATCGGCCGGCGCCGGCACGCCCGACCCGTTCGGGCCGGCCGATTCGCTCGAGCCGCCATCAGTCTCCGGATCGAGTTCCTCGCTGTACATGCCCACGTCGACATGCGGCCGGACATCGTAGCGGCCAGTCCGGCCCCGCGATTCGACCAGTGCGCCGGGAGGGACGCCGACGATCTCGGCGGCGCGCCTCTCGCGAACCTCGTGCGACTGGGCGTCGAGGTTCTCGACGGTGATCCTCGTGAGCGTCCCCATCGAGAGACCCAGCGCGATGACGCGGTCGGGGCGGTCATTGTGGACGTGGACCTTTACCGCGCGCCCGTCGCCGGCGATCAGAACCGACTCCCCCATTTTCTCGAGCTGATCCCGCAGCGCCCCGACGTCGACCGGTTCGCCGCACGACTGAAGCAGGTACATCGTCTCGTAGCCGAAGCTCTGCTCGAAATGGTCGACGGCCGCCGCGGCCCGGGTCGGAAGCGGCGACTGGCGCGAGTGTTCGGAGGGCGAGCGCGACACCAGGTACCTGAGCGCTCCCTCCATGAGCCGGTAGAGGCCTTCGCCTCCGGCATCCACGACGCCGGCGTCGCGCAGGATCGGCAGCATCGATGGCGTCTTGGCCACGGCCTGGCGAGCACCCTCCACGGCGGCCGCAAGCACGTCCTCCAGGTCTCCGCCGGCCTCGGCCGAGACGGCTGCAACGGCCGCGGATTCGCGGATGACGGTCAGGATCGTGCCCTCGACGGGCTTCACCACCGCCTTGTAGGCCGTGGCGGTGCCCTGGGTCAGGGCGTGCGAGAGGTCGTGGCCGTTGAAGCGATGCTTGCCGCCGAGCGCCTCGGACATGCCCCGGAAGATCTGCGAGGCGATGACGCCCGAGTTGCCTCGAGCGCCCATGAGCGCCCCGAAGCTGATTGCCTGGGCGATCCGATCGGCCGTCGGATCGGGCACCGCCTCGGCTTCCGCAAGAGCCGCCCGGACCGTCGCCAGCATGTTGCTGCCGGTGTCGCCGTCGGGGACCGGAAAGACGTTCAGCGCGTTGATCTCGCCCGCGTGGTCGGCGAGGTTGTCGGCCGCAAGCCGAAAGGCAGCCAGCAGCCCGGCTCCGTCACCCGCTACGCGCGTCATAGGGTGGCTCGTGCGGTCATCTGGTCTTGCGTTTCCCGGACGCCGTCCCGCGCGCAGCGGCCCGTGCGCCGGGCCCCGCCGGCGCCGACGCCGGCCGGTCGATCGTTTCGGCCCGTTCTATCGCCTCGGCGCGCTCCACGGCGGTCGGCTGGTAGCGCAGCCCGTCGACATGGATCGTCAGGCCTTCGACCTCCGCCCCGACGTACTGTCGCAGCGAATATCGGACGGCGGAATCGACCTGGCGGGCAACCTCGGCCACGGGCACGCCGAAGGCCACCGTGATGAAGAGGTCGAGACGGAGGCCGCCCTCGGTGGTGAGCCGGATTCCGGGCCGGTCCAGCCCGACCCATCGCAGCAGACGGCGGCCGAAGGATGGGTCGCTGAAGCCTGTCACGCCGTAGCTGCCCTGGACCGCGGTTCGAACTATGTCTACGATGGCCCGGCGCGTGACGATCGATCTACCGGCCACCGACGGCTCCGGCATGCGCTATTACGACCTCCGGGCTGAGCGGCGGAAACGGTGTGCTATCATACCGCCCCGTTCGGCCCCGGTCGGGACCGCCAACTTCGAGTACGCATTCGAGAGGACCTAATGGCTCGTTCCTGCGCCGTCTGCGGGAAGGTCTCCATGGACGGCTTCAACGCGCAGTCGTCCGGGATGAACCGGGTCCGCGCGCACCGCCGCTATCAACCCAACCTCCAGCAGACGACGATCCAGGTCAACGGCAAGTCCGTCAAGGCTCTCGTCTGCACCCGCTGCCAGCGCACCATCTCGCGCGCAGCCCTGTAACCACTGCCGGCCGCCGGCCGGTTCGCGTCCCTCACTCGGCGTCGAGCGCAGGCTCGGCGCCGTTTTCGTTGGCAACCCGGGAGGCCGCGGCGGGTCGACCCTGCCGACGCGGACGCGGCTCATTGACCACCGGCTAGCGGCGAGCCAGGCGGCCGGCGCGGCCAGGCCCGGAGGCCGCGGGCGCGGGCCCGGGGCTGGTCGGCGACTCTACGGCCCGGGCACCGAGCGCGGCTCGATGCCCAGCTCGGCGCTGTCGAGCCAGACGGTGAAGGGGCCGTCGTTGACCAGCTCGACTTCCATCTCCGCCCCGAAGCGGCCCTGCTCGACAGGGACGCCGTTCGACGCCAGGATCTCGCAGAAGACCTCGTAAAGCCGCTCGCCGACCATCGGACCGGCGGCTCCGATGAACGACGGCCGCCGCCCGCGGCGCGCGTCCGCGTAGAGCGTGAACTGGCTCACGACCAGGGCCGCGCCGCCCACTTCGCCGATGGACAGGTTCGTCAGGCCATCGGCGTCGGCGAATATGCGCAGCCCGGCCACCTTCGCCGCCAGTCCGGCGGCCACGAACTCGTCGTCCGCCGGAGCGACTCCCAGGAGGATCAGTAGACCGCGCTCGATGGCTCCGACGCGCCCGCCGTCGACCCGTACCTCGGCCCGGGAGACGCGCTGGAGCAAAGCACGCATCTGGGCGCCTCTAGCGACTGAGAAGGCCGGCCGAGCCACGCCACAGGCCGCCGAGTATGGCCAGCCAGGGCAGCAGGTACAGGACTGAGTCCGTGCCGCCGGCCCAGCCCAGCTTGTTCATGCCGTAGGCGAGACCGGCGCCGACGGCGGCCGCCACGAGGCCCTGGACGACCATGGCCCAGCGGACCCTCCGACCGAGCCGGCGCAGAGCGCCGGCATCGCCTTCGTCCTCGGCCTCCACGCCGGCCTCGATCTCCTCGTCCGCCATCCGGGCCATGAATCGTCGGGCCCAGCTGGGGCCGCGAGTTATGGCGAAGTAGGCGCCGAACGCGTAGACGACGCCGCCGATGATGTCCGTGACCCAGTGCTCGCCCAGGTACACGATCGCGAACCAGACGCAGACCGTGTAGGCGAGCATCAACCAGCCGGCCTTGCCGAAGGCCCGCCGAGCGAACAGGAAGGCCAGGAACGGGTAGGCGGCGTGGAGCGACGGAAAGGCGGCCACGTCGTTGGAGCTGATGCTGTAGATCGACGTGTACGAGTAGAAGTAGTCGTGGCCGAAGCCAAGGAACAGATTCGCCAGGCCGTTGAACCCGGTGTCACGGAGATGCAGCACTCCCGTCACGAGGCCGTTCTGGGCCGCCCACCAGGGTGGCCCCACGGGAACCAGGAGGAAGGTCACGAAGGCGGCCATGGACAGGACGATCAGGGCCGCGACGAAGTCGTAATACAGGCGCCGCTGGCGTAGCCAGAGCATGAACCCGATCGCCAGGGGAAGAGGGAAATGCAGGAAGTAGAAGACGACCGAGATGGTGGCCAGGATGTCCGGGCTGGAGGCGGGACCGTGATGCAGCGACTGGAGGATCGTCGTCGGCAGCTGGCCGAGCCCGATCAGGCGGTCGATCGAGATGACCTCGTTGACGTGGATCGGGAGACCGAACTTGTCCGCGTAGCCGCGCATCAGTTCGTAGGCGAAGAAGAGGGCGACGAACGGTATCCAGTCGCGCAGGAAGAGCTTGCCGCGGCCGAGCACCAGGGCGGCCAGGGCAAAGGCGACCACGACCACGTCCGGAGTGACCGCTATGCCTCTCCAGATCATCAGGATGGACAGCAGGATCGCGTACGCCGCGACGGCGATCAGCAGGAGCCGGTCGTTGCGCTGGCCCAGGTGGGCATGGGGTGGAGTGGCCGGGCCTTCGGGGCCGACCGCCTCCCCGGCTGGTTCGGCCGCCGGCTTGACGGGGCCCAGGGCCGCATCTTCGCTCACAGGGCCTCTCCGGCCGGGTGCTTCCCGGAGGGAGGTCCTTCGCGGCGCCGGTCCCGGTAGCCCGCGTCGGCCAGGGACTTCACCTTGCGGATCTCGCTCTCGATGTCGACGCCCTTCTTCCACAGCACCGAGCCGACGACGAGGACGTCCACCCCGAGCCGGCCGCAGTACTCGGCGGTCCCGCGGTTGACCCCGCCGTCCACGTGTACCTCCCGTTTCGACGGCCGCTCGCCCGGCCGGTCGCGGAAGAGCCCGTGGGCCGGGTCGATCTTCGTTGCGGCCTCGGCCATGAACTTCTGGCCGCCGAAGCCCGGCTCCACGGTCATGACCATGACGATGTCCAGCAGCTCCCGATAAGGCTCCAGCGCGGAGAGCGGCGTCGCCGGCTTGACCGCGAGGCCGGCCAGCCGGCCGGCCTTTCGAACCTGGAGAAGTGTCGGCTCGATCGGCTCCTCGACTTCGACGTGGAAGGTGATCGAGTCGCAGCCGGCGTCTATGAACTCTTCGACATATCGGCTCGGCTCCGAAATCATCAGGTGGGCGTCGAACGGCTGCCTGCCGATCTTGCGGAGACGCTTTATGACGCTCGCCCCGAAGGTTATGTTCGGCACGAAATGGCCGTCCATGACGTCCAGGTGGATCCGGTCGGCGCCGGCCTTCAGAGCCCTTCGGGACTCGCGGCCCACGCTCGAAAGGTCGCAGTCGAGGATGCTGGCGCTGACGAGCGCGCGATGGGCGGCCATCAACGAGATCCAGCCGTCCCGACGACGGCTGCCAGGTCCGCGGGCAGAGCTTCCGCGCTCCGGCCGCCTCGAAGGGCAGCCTCGCTCTCCCTCAGGATCGCTTCCCGGCGATGGGCCACGACTGCCGCGGTGGGCTCCCCTGCCCTGTCGGCGGCGAGCTGTCCGCAGGCCGCACCGGCGTCCTGACCGCGATTTGCCCGTACGGTCACGCCGACGCCTCCCTGCCTGACTCGCGCCGCGAACCTCGCGACTCGTTCCGGATCGCTCGCCTGCCAGGGCGTATGAGCGACCGGGTTCATCGGGATGAGGTTGACATGGGCCAGGTCGCCTCGCAGGAGCATGGCCAGTGCATCGGCATCCAGGTCCGTGTCGTTCACTCCTGAGATCATCACGTACTCGTAGCTGACGCGCCGGCCGGTTACGCGCGCATGATCGCGCGCGGCGGCGACGACCTCAGCCACCGGCCAGCGGCGATTTAACGGCACGAGCACGTCGCGCAGCGGATCGCGGGCGGCGTGAAGGCTAACGGCCAGGGTGAATTGCGGCCCGAGCCCGGTCAAGCGGCGAATGCCGGGCACGACGCCGGACGTGGAAACGACGACGTGTCGAGCCCCGAGACCGAACATGGCCGGATCGGCCAGGATCGACACGGCTTCCAGGACCCGGTCGAGGTTCAGAAGTGGCTCGCCCATGCCCATGAAGACGACGTTCGTCAGGTGGCTGCCCGAGGCCGCCAGCCGGCGCGCCGCGTGGCGGACCTGGTCAACGATCTCCGCGGTCTCCAGGTCCCGCCCGAAGCCGAGCTCACCCGTCGCGCAGAAGGGGCAGCCGACGGCGCAGCCGGCCTGGCTGGAGATGCACAGAGTGTGCCGCTCGCGATGGAGCGGCCGGCCGGGCCCGGCGAAGCCCCGGGCCGGGTAGTGCATCAGGACCGATTCGATGAGCGCACCGTCCGACAGCAGGTGCAGAGTCTTCTCGGTCAGCCCGCCGTCGGCGACCTTGACTTCGTCCTCGGCGATCGTGTCGATCCGGAACGACTCGTCCAGGCGGGCCCGAAGCGGCGCCGGAAGCGGCGACAGGTCTCCGGCGGCAGTGGCGTTCCGGCGCCAGACGGCGTCGCGGATCTGCCTGGCCCGGTACGGTGGCTGACCTTCGGCCTCGAGCCACGCCTCCAGGGCGCCCTCGGGCAGCCCGCTCAACCCGGGACGACCGCTCCTCGCGGCGCGGGAATCGCGAGCCGGCGCGCGGCCCGAAGAAGGCTCGGGCGCCGGCACTTGCGCGGGGACGGGGGCGCCGGCAGTCCGATCTCCGGTCGCGTCGGTGGGGCTCACAGGGGGGCGATTATCTCACGTCGGCCCGGGGGCAGGCTTCCGGCCACGGTCAAACGAGCCCTGGATGGCCGCGCAGGAGCTCCGCGGAAGTGCCGCGCTTCCTGCCGGCGAGCTGCACCTCCTCGAGGATCAGGCGATCCGCGGCCGTCGCAAGGGCCAGCCCGTCTCGTCCCGCAGCCAACAGCCGGCCTGCAACGTCCCCCGGCTCGGAGGGCCCCACTCGGGACCGCCAGACGATCAGGCGGCCCAGGTTCGTCTCCAAGTATCCGCCGGGCCACGGCTGGAAGGCGCGGACCTGCCGCTCCAGCTCGGCCGCCTGCCGACCGGGGTTCAGGAGACCATCCTCCCGGCGCAGGGGGCGCGTGAACGTGACGCCCGCCTCGTCCTGGGGCCGCGCCACCAGGCGGCCCGCCAGCCACTCCGGCAGCGCCCGGTCCAGCAGGCGCACGGCCGCTTCCGCAGCCCGCGCCTCCAGCGTGACGGCCGTGTCTTCGGGGCGAACCTCGAAGGGCTCGGTCGCGACGATCGGTCCGGCGTCCATCTCCTCGGTCACGACCATCAGCGTCACGGCGGAGCGGGTGTCGCCGGCGAGGATCGTGGCAGCGATCGGGGCGGCGCCCCGCCACCGAGGCAGCGCCGACGGATGCAGGTTGAGAAACCCGCGCGCCGGCAGGTCCAGTAGGACGCGAGGGATCAGCTGGCCGTAGTCGGCCAGGACGATCAAGTCGGGTCGCACGTCGCGCAGCGCCTGGACGGCCTCGGGCCGCCGGACGCGCTCGGGCTTCAGAACCTCAAGGCCGAGCTGGCCGGCACGCACGCTAACCGAGGTCGGTGTCATCACGGCCTTTCGGCCGGCTGGTCGATCGGGCGCCGACACGACCGCCTCCACGCGAACTCCGGCCACCGCCACGAGCGCATCCAGCACCGGCACGGCGAAGCCTCCGCTGCCGAAGAAGATCGTCCTGACGCCGGACTCGGGGGACGCGCGACCGACGCTCGAGCCTTCGGCCGCCGCGTCGCTCACCCGACCGGCGTGCGCGCCGTCGCCGGTCGCCCTTCCTGGTCCTCGTCCTCGTCCGGGGCGACGGCGATCAGCTCGTCCATCGAGGCCAGGTAGTCGATGTACAGCTTGCCGTCGAGGTGGTCTAGCTCGTGCTGCAGCGCCCGGCCGAGCAGGCCCGAGCCGGCCACCTTGATCTTCCTGCCGTGGCGGTTCTGGGCCACGACCCAGACCTTCTCGCGCCTGGTTACGTAGGCTACGTAGCCCGGAATGGAGAGGCATCCCTCGAGGTCGCGGTCGTCGCCGTCGGACCTGACTATGCGCGGGTTGACGAGCTCGTGAAGGTGCCCTTCGACCTCGACCGTGCAGGCGCGCACCGCCTCGCCCAGCTGCGGCGCGGCCAGCCCGACGCCGGGGGCCTTTCGCATCGTCTCGGCCAGGTCGTCGAGCAGCTCGTGCAGATACTTGCCGAAACTGTCGACGGTTTCGCCCTTCAGCCGGAGCCTCGGGTCGCCAAGGAGAACGATCGGTCGAACACTCATGGCCCGAGAGTATACCGAGCGGGCGGGCGGCGTCATCCGGCCGACCGAGAACACGTCGAGCCATGGTCGCTCGACCAGAGAGTCCGGTGGGCAGCGTGGCGGGCAGGCCGGTTGCGGCGGGCCGGGCAAACCCGTGGCCCCGCGCCCGGCCCCGGCGAAACCATGGGCTACAGCAGCGAGTCGGGATCCACGTCAATCGACCAGGGGGCGCCCGGCGGCGGGGTCAGGAGATCCAGTGGTCGCTCGCCACGCAGAACGACGTTCCAGCGCCAGCGGCCGGCGCGGCGCGCGACGTAGGCCGGCGCCGGCCCGAGCACCGCGATCGGTGAGGCCGGTGCGGGCGCGGAAGCATCGCGATCCGCCGCCGCGGCGCGCAGTCGATCCGCCATGGCCGCGGCCTCGTGCTCGGCGGCCATGGGGTCGGGCAGGCCGACAGTCAGCTTGACCAGGCGACCGAACGGGGGCGAACCGAAGCGGCGGCGGACCTCCAGCTCGGCGTCGTAGAAGGCGGCCGCGTTCCCCGTCGCCACGGCCTGGATCGCGGGGTGGTCGGGCTGATAGGTCTGGATGAGGGCCAGGCCGGGCACGTCGCCACGGCCCGCACGTCCCACGGCCTGCGTCAGCAGCTGGAAGGTCCGCTCGGCGGCCCGCTCGTCGGGCAGGTTGAGGGCCACGTCGGCGGAGACGACGCCCACGAGCGTCACCTCTGGTATGTCCAGGCCCTTGGCGACCAGGCTCGTGCCGACCAGTACGTCGACCCGACCCTCGACGAAGGCGTCCAGGACACGTTGCACAGCTCCCTTGTGCTCGGCGACGTCGCCATCCAGGCGGCCGACTCGGAGTTCCGGAAAGGCCGACCGAACCTCCTCCTCCACGCGCTGAGTGCCACCGCCCAGGTAGCGGATGCGGGGCGAGCGGCAGGCCGGGCAGCGCGACGCCAGGGGCGAAGCCGTGCCGCAGTGATGGCACCTCAAGGTCACGCCGGCCTGGTGGTAGACGAGGCTTCGCTCGCATTCGGGGCAGCGCTGGACGTGCCCGCAGTCCCGGCAGACGACGACCGACGCGGTTCCCCGGCGGTTGATCACCAGGATGGCCCGCTCGCCGGCCGGCAGCGAACGGAGCCCGGCCGAGAGCGCCGCGGAGATCAGGCCGCGGTTCCCCCCGGCGAGTTCGGCCCGCAGGTCCACGACCTCGACGCGGGGCGGCGCGCCGGTCGGCCGGTCCGGCAGGAGCGACTGGCGGTAGCGGCCGTCGCGGACGCGGCCGACGCTCTCCACCGAAGGCGTGGCGCTGCCGAGGACCAGGGCCGCTCCGGCCAGGCGCGCCAGGGCCAGCGCGGCATCGCGAGCCTGCAGACGCGGCGTCCGGTCGCTCTTGTACGCGGCGTCGTGCTCCTCGTCCACCACGATCAGCCCGATCTCGGCGAGCGGAGCGGTCAGTGCCGTGCGCGTTCCCACGACCACGTGGACCTCTCCGGAGCGTATCCGCCGCCACTCGTCGGCCCGCTCCCCTTCCCCCAGGCCCGAGTGCAGGATCGCGATCTCGGCGTCCAGGTCGGCGCGCAGGCGATCCACCAGCGGAGTAGCCAGGGCGATCTCCGGCACGAGCACGAGAGCCGCCCGGCCCGCCGAGATCGTCTCCGCGATCGCCTCCGCGTATACAGCCGTCTTGCCCGACCCGGTGATCCCCTCCAGCAGCAGCGGGGTCGGGTCGCCGGCCCCGGCCGCGGCCATGATCGACGCCAGCGCCGCCGCCTGCGGCCCGGTCATAGCCGAGCCCTCTGGCCGGGTGCCACGCCGGCCGGCCGGCCGCCGCTCCAGGGGCCGGCGCGGCCGTTCTCGGATCTCGGCCTCGACCAGCCCGCGCCGGACGAGCCCCGTGGCCGTGCCCGACCCATGCCGGCGAGCCGCCTCGGCGCCCGCCAGCCCGGGCTCGCCGCCCGCCGCTGCCCTGATCAGGTCATCCAGGAGGGCCCGCTGGCGCGGTCCCAGCCGGGCGCCCGCGCCTCCGGCGGCCGCTGCCCTGCCGGCGTCGGTCATCCTCAACCAGCGTTCGAAGCGAGGACCGGCGGAGGCCGCCGTCAACGTCCACTCGAGGCGTACCGAGCCGCGAGAAGCCAGCGAGCGAAGCCGCCTGAGGGTCGCCGCCCGGCCGTCCGGACCCTCCAGGTCGCGGACCGGTCGCGGCCCGGCGGCCAGGCGATCCAGGAGCGCGGACTCCTCTCCATCGGCGGGCCGGGCCGCGGGACCTCCCGAGGATCCTGATCGCTCGGCCACGAGATCCAGGCGCTCGAGCATCCCCGGCGGCAGCATCGAGCGCAATGTCGCGGCCGGGGGCGCAAGGTACTCCTCGGAGATCCAGCGCGCGAAGTCCAGCGTCAGGCGCGGCAGGAGCGGCCCATCGGCGCGCACGCGGGCCAGAATCGGCCTCACGGCCCCGGGCGCGGTTTCGCGCGCCGGCCCAAGCACCACACCCAGTGCCTGCCGGCCCCGGCCGAACTCGACCAGCACGGCCTCGCCGTCCTGGATGCCCGAGAGCCGTCCCGGGACTTCGTACGTGTAGGTCTTCGATGCGCCAGGCGCGTCGACCGCGACCTCCCGTGGAGACTGGCTCACTGCCGGCTCCGCCGGGACCGGCGCATCCGATTCGGGTGCCTCGAAGCTGGACTCTGCGGGCCAGTTTCGGGCGCTGGAGGGCGCGTCGTCGTCCCAGCCGAAGGTCGGATCGCCAGGTCGAGCCATCAAGCGTGCCCCTGCGTGCGCGGACCCCTCAGACGACGACGGCGCGGCGCGATCCGCGGCGCTCCTCCTGCTCGATTATCTGCTCGATGCGCTGCGCCGTGAGGTCCACCCGGCCTTCCTCGTTCACGACGTCGTAGTCGTAATCGTCCTTGCGGGCCAGCTCGATCGCGGCGTCGCGCTGCCTGATCGCGAGCTGCTCCGGCGACTCGGTGCTGCGCGCCTTGAGATGCTCGGCCAGCGTCTCGACCGAGGGAGGAAGCACGAAGATCAGCAGCGCCTCGGGGATGCAAGCCTTCACCACCCGGGCGCCCTTGACGTCGATCTTGAGGATCGCGTGCTGGCCACCCGCCAGCGCCCGACGGACCCCGGCTCGAGGCGTGCCGTACCAGTTGCCGTGAACCTCATTGGCCTCCAGCAGCTCGCCGGAGTCGCGCAGGGCGGCGAAGTCGGCCGGGGAGAGGAAGTTGTAGCTGACGCCGTCTATCTCGTTTGGCCGGCGGGCCCGCGTCGTGCAGGTCACGACGTAGTGATACTCGGGCCGGTGGCCGCGCTTCTGAAGAGCCTCGATGACCGTGTCCTTGCCCACGCCGGACGGCCCCGAGATGATGACCAGCATGGGGTTGGGTGGATCAGGCTCGGCCAGGGACGCGCGACCGTCGACCGCCGACGGCACGACCGTCGGCCCCTGCGGTGCCGGGCGGGGCGGATTCGCCGTCACGCCGGCCTCTTTTCGACCGGGGCCATGGACGCCGCCGCCTCGGCCGCGTCGGCGTAGCTTCCGCCGGAGCTCAGCGCACCCGACGCCCTGCTCCGCAAGCCTTCGAGGACCGATTCGAGCTCGGCCGGTAGAGGCGCGGTCGCCCGGATGACATGGCCGTCGCGCGGGGACTGCAGCTCGATCCGCCAGCTGTGCAGGAAGAGACGCTCGAGCCCGTCCGGGCCGCGGCGGGAGGTCCCGGTCCCATAGACCGGATCACCCGCCAGCGGATGGCCTATCGCGTCCAGGTGAACCCTGATCTGGTGAGTCCGGCCGGTCACGAGATCAAGCTCCAGCAAGGTCCAGCCCGGCAGCCGCTCCCGGACCCTGTAACCGGTGACGGCGGGACGACCCGCGGCGACTACGGCCATGCGAGTTCGGTGGTGCGGATCGCGCCCGATGGGCGCTTCAACCCGGCCGGAGGTGGCCACGACAGCGCCCTGCACGAGCCCCAGGTAGGTCTTCTTCACGCCGCGAGCCTTGAGCTGCGCCATCAGGCTGGCCTGCGCCCGATCGTCCTTGGCCACCATCAACAGGCCGCTGGTGTCGCGGTCGAGGCGATGGACGATGCCCGGCCGCTGGACGCCGGCAATCCCGCCGTACTCGGTGTCTCGAGCCAGCAGGGCGTTCACGAGCGTGCCGCCTGGATGGCCCGGGGCAGGATGAACGACGAGCCCGGCTGCCTTGTCGACGATCAGCAGGTCGTCGTCCTCGTAGACGACCGAGAGCGGGATCGGCTCCGGAGCGAGATCAAGAGGCTTCGGATCGGGGATCTCCAGGTCCAGGACCTCGCCGGGAACGATCGGCTCGTTGGACTTGACCGGACTCCCGCCGGCCGTGACATGGCCCTCGGAAATCAGCTTCTGAACGTAGCTGCGCGACAGACCGGAGACGTCGGCCACGAAACGATCGACTCGGCCGCCGGCGGCATCCGGAACTGTGAACGTCAGCCGCCGCATTCCCTACCGGCCTTCCGCGCTGGCGGCGCCGTCGCGCTCATGGTCGCCCCGCCCGTCACCGTCCCCGGGCAGATGAATCCCCAGGAAGGGCCCGACGATCCACATCGCGAAGATCAGGAGGATCGCGACCGTCACCGCCGAGTCCGCGACGTTGAAGATGTAGAAACGCCACGAGCCGATGCCTATGTCGGCGAAGTCTACGACGTATCCGAACCTAAGTCGGTCGATGAAGTTGCCGATCGCCCCGCCCAGCAGCAAACCCATGGTCACGGTCAGGAGCCAGCTCCGCCAGCCGGATAACACCTCGATGGCAACCAGGACCGCCACGACTGCCAGGGTCACCAGGGCGAAGACAGCCGCCGAGTTCTGGAAGAGGCCGAAGAGACCGCCGGAGTTGTGGATGAAGTCGATCTGCAGCCAGTCCCCCAGGACCGGCGATGGCTGGTTGACGCTGAAGCTGGCGACAACCCAGGCCTTCAGGACCTGGTCGCTCACGCCGACCGCCAGGGCGATGAGCAGAAACACGACGATGGCCGCGCCTCTTCGCCCCTCCCAGGCTCCGGCACGGGTGGGGCGATAAGTCGGGTCCGTTGGGTGCGATTCGCTAGGGTCCAGTGACCTGGCCTCCGTGGTGCTCGCCTAAGCCTAAGGGCCGACGGCTTCCGGTATCAAGCCGACGCGCGCGGGTCCCGAATCGAGATCGACCGCCAGGTACGCTGCGCCGGCCGCCACCGGCCCGAATTCGATCCTGCTTCGAGTCTCGGCTTCGACCGAGCCGACGTACCGGTGGAGCGTCCGTTCCACCGCCTCAGGCGCTTCCACCCGCACGAGAACCTCGTCGTCCAGTTCGACCCCGGCCTCCTTGCGGGCGTCCTGGATGGCCCGCTGGAGCTCGCGGGCGTCGCCCTCGGCCCTGAGCTCGGACGTGAGTTCCGTGTCGATGACGACCACGAGGCCTTCGTCGTGGGCAACGGCCGTCCCGGGCCGGGGCGTCGCCTGGATCTCAACCTCGTCGGGGGCGAGAGTCAAGCCGGCGATCGCGACCGAACCGTCGGCCAGGATCTCGAAGCGGCCGTCTCGCGCGGCGGCCATCACGGCCGGGATGGCCGGGCCGAGCTTCTTCCCGATCCTGGGCAGGAGCGGCTTGACCCGGCGGTCCACCAGCTCGGATTCGTCGCCGATCAACTCGATCGACTTGACGTTGACCTCATCCGAGGCGAGCGCCAGGAGAGCCGTCCTCTCCACCATGTCCGCGCCCGGCAGGGCCAGCCACATCCGGGCAAGCGGCTGGCGAACCTTGAGGCCGGCCCCGCTGCGGAGCGTGCGGACCAGGTCGACCACGCGCGTGACCACGGCCATGGAATCCTCCAGGCCGGGGTCCCTGAAGCCGGCCGTCTCGGCGGTGGGCCATGAGGTCAGATGGACGCTGTCCGGCACGCAGGCCATGCCGCCGGCCACCGCAAGGTTCTGGTACATCGACTCGGACAGGAAGGGCAGGATCGGGGCCAGGATCCGGGTCAGATTGACCAGGGTCGAGTGGAAGGTGGCGAAGGCCGCGGCGCGATCGGTCGAGTCGGCGCCTCGCGAGAAGCGCTTGCGTGAGCGGCGCAGGTACCAGGTCGATAGCTCCTCGACGAAGCCGTCGATCTCCCGGACGGCGTCCAGGGCGTCGTATTCGCGAAGGTCGGCCTCGACCTCATCAGCCAGCCTCGCGACCCTTGAGAGGATCCAGCGATCAAGCGGGCCACGCTCGGCCACGGACGGCGCGGCGTCGCCCGGCTGCCATCCCGCCTGGCGAGCGTAGGTGACGAAGAACGAGTAGACGTTCCACAGGACCAGCAGCCGCCGTCGCGCCTCGTCCGCCGCGTGCCAGCCGAAGAGGATGTTGTCGTCCGGCCTGGCGTTGGCGAACATCCAGCGCATCACGTCGACGCCCATCCGCTCGGCCGCCTCGTCGAACTCTATGGCGTTGCCCCAGCTCTTGTGCATCTGGCGGCCGTCGGCGCCGAAGACCAGCGCGTAGCCGAAGAGAGTCTTGAAGGGCGCCTCGCGGCGCAGCACGGTGCTCATGGCCAGCATCGAGTAGAACCAGTTCCGGAACTGGCCCGGGAAGCTCTCCGTGACGAAATCGGCCGGGAACCATTCCTGCCAGTACTCCGGGTCGCTGCGGTAGTGCATCGTCGAGAAGGGCACGATGCCCGCGTCCAGCCAGGGATTGCCGACATCGCGAATTCGGCCGACCGGCCGGCCGCAGCCCGGGCAGCGGATCTTGACGGCGTCGACGAAGGGCCGGTGGGGGGTGTGCCCCTCGAAGGCCTCCCAGCCCTCGACGGCGAGCCCGGCCAGCTCCTCGCGCCCGCCGACGACGGTGACTTTGCCGCACGCGTCGCAGTCGTAGATGGGCAGCGCCAGCCCCCAGTAGCGCTTCTTGCTGATCATCCAGTCGTGCATGTTCAGCAGCCAGTCGAGCTCACGCTCGTAGCCGAAGCCGGGGATCCACCGGATCGACTCGATCGACTCCATGATCTGGTAGCGGAGGCTGGCGTCAACCTGCTCGCGGGTCAGCTGCCCGCGCGGGGCGTCGTAGACCGGCCCCATGCTGATGTACCACTCGTCGACCAGGCGGAAGACGAGCGGAGTGCCACAGCGCCAGCAGTGGGGGTAGCGGTGCGTGATCGTCTCGAGCCGGTAGAAGCGGTGGTGGTGCTTGAGAGCCTCGACGATGGGATCGGCCACGTCACGGACGTCCCGGCCGGAGTAGGGCCCGAAGCCGGGCAAAACGACGCCGTTCTCGTCGAGCGGCGCGATCATCGGCAGCCCGAGGACCTTGCCGAGCGCGAAGTCCTCCGCTCCGCAGCCGGGCGCTATGTGGACGATGCCGGTGCCCTCTTCCTCGCCGACCTCGTCCCAGACGACGACGCGGTGCTCGTAGTTGGGCCCCGCCGTGCCGCCGGCCGCGAAGGCGTCCTGGACGGCCGGCAGCTCGTCGAACGGGCCGGAGTATCGCCAGCCCGCCAGCTCGCGGCCGGGCTTCTCCTCGAGGACCTGGAAAGGTCCGACGAGAGCGCTCCTGGCGGTGCCGCGACCGAGCCAGAAGAGTTCTTCACCCTGCCGCACCTTGATGTAGCGGAGGTCTTCGCCCACGGCCGCCGCCACGTTCGAGGTCAGCGTCCACGGGGTGGTGGTCCAGACCAGCAAAGCCTCGCCCGGGCGGTCCAGCAGCGGGAACTTCACGGTCAGGCCGGGGTCCTCGCGGTCGGCGTAGCCCTCGGTCATCTCGTGCTGGCTGATGCCGGTGCCGCACCGGGCGCACCACGGCATGGAGTCGTGGCCCTTGTACAGCCAGCCGCGACGGTGGCACTCGGCCAGGAAAGACCAGATCAGATAATTGTTCTCGTTCGAGAAGGTGAAGTAGCTGCCGCCCAATTCCGGCATCCCCAGCCGGCCCACCAGCTGCTCGGCCGTGTCCGTCAGCGGCTGCCCGTCGGCTCCGCTCGTCGTCACTGGCTGATTCGGATCCTCCGCCAGCAGATCGCGTAGGCGCCGCAGCTCGACCGGGTCGTTCCAATCCATCCACATGCCGAGCCGGATCGACTGCTCCGTCTGGCGGGCGGCGTACGTCAGGACGCGCTGCTTGCACAGGCTCACGAACCCCGCGATCCCGTACTCCTCGATGTCGCGCTTATTCGTGAAGCCGAGGTCCCGCTCGACGTTGACCTCGACCCACAACCCCTGGCAGTCGAAGCCGTTCTGATAGCGCTGGTCCCGGCCCTGCATGGCCCAGAAACGCTGGAAGAGGTCCTTATAGGCGCGGCCCCAGGCATGGTGCACCCCCATCGGGTTGTTCGCGGTTATGGGGCCGTCGAGGAAGCTCCAGCGCTCCTTGCCGGCGTTCTGCGCGCGCAGCCGCGCGAAGGTCCGCCGCTCGCGCCAGAGGTTCAGGATCTCGTGCTCCTGGGCGACGAGATCGGGCTTGGAGCTGACTGGTCGGAACATGGTCCTCCGGCTCTGGCGAACTGGACAGGTTCGACGGTCCCCTCGCCCCATTGCCGGGGAGCCGGTTGCGGCAAGCCGGCCGAACCGTCGCGACGGGGTGCCTATGTGGATATCGTACCGAACCCGAGGCCACTTCAGGCCGGGCCGTTTCGGAAGTCTCGTTCAGCTGCCGAGATCGTACCTCAGGCACGGTTCGATCCCGCCGCCTGCCCAACCGCCGGGATGCGGCTAGGCCTTCTCAGTGACCCTGTATTCCAGGTAGCGCCCTGTGAGCAGGCGCGTCTGCGCGTCGAGCGCGGGCAGATTCGTGAAGATCATCCCCACCAGCGGCAGGCAGATCCACTGCAGCCACGAAACGGCCCGCATCCAAATGCCCCACTCCGTCGGGCGCGGCGGAGCCAGCTGGTCCTCGATGAACACGAGGACGAGGAGCGACGCGGTGGCTCCCGTCAGGAGCCATGACGCGTACACGGGCAGCTGCTGGCCGAAGATGGTCAGGGCGAAGGTCTGGTTGAGCCACACGGGCAGGGCCGCCCCAAAAAGCAGGAAGAACGGCGCTACGGCCCAGTTGATGTGCTCCCACCACAACTCGGTCAGCCGGGCTATCCGCTCGTGCAGCGGGATCTCCTTGTGGTTGAGGGCGTTGTCGATGAAGAACGGGACGTCCGTCACGCCCCAGGCCCAGCGGCGGATCTGCGTGTACTGCTGAACGAGCGTTCGCGGATAGGACCGGGCCCGCACGGCGTCGCCGTAGATCGGCATGAAGAGCGGCTCGGCCCTGAACTGGCCGCTGAACCGGAAGAAGCTCTTCCAGTAGAAGCGGCTGTCCTCGGGGATCGCGTCGGTCGCCCAGTAGTCCACCTCGTGGATGGTCCGCAGGCAGACCGAGTAAGAGCTGAAGCTGATGAGCCGCTCGGGCGTCAGGTGATGCCACATCTGGACGTGCGTCGAGCTGACCGCGATCAACCGAACCGGCAGCGGGCACTGCCACAGGTTGTTGTGGAACATCGGCACGGGCTGGTACAGCCGCCGGTAGCGGTCTCGATCGGTCACGAACTTGTAGGTGACGTAGCCGAAGTACTGCTTGTGGACGCGGTAGTCGGAGTCGAGGTCGGTCACGACGACCTGCTTGGGGTCGAAACCGAGCGAGCTCAGCTCGCGATACAGCCAGCGGCCGCCGTAAGCCATCGCACTCGACTTGCCCACGACCACGCCGGGCTCGAGCGGGTCGAGGATGTGGAAGAAGTGGAGGAACTGCGAGCCGAATATCTCGCGCAACCTGGTCACGTTCTCCCGGCCCTGAAGGTCCGTCTCGCGGGTGATGATCGCGACCATCCGCAGGTCGCGCGGATAGTCGGATTCGGCCAGGGCCTTGACCGTCTGGTACAGCTTCTCGTACGGCTCCGTGTACGTCGGCACCAGGGCGACGTGCCAGATCTGGCGAGGATCCGGGATCGGCTCGCCGAGGTTGATGAGCCGCTCGAGGGCGCGCCGTTCGTCCACGAGCCGGCGCAGCTCGCGGCGGCCGCCTAGGGCGGCCAGATTCTCGCCGGCCGCCTCGAGGTCGTTTGTTCGAAGGCCGACCCTCTCGATCAGACCGGCCAGCTCGTCGTATCGGCCCTGGGGGTCGGACAGAGAGAAGGCCCGCTGGCGCCAGTCCGTGGCGACGACCCTGCGGATGCGCCGGAACGAG
>CAVQNC010000023.1:0-35346 GCA_963713795.1 uncultured Chloroflexia bacterium | reverse complement strand
GTGAGTTCCAGGAGTTGGGCCATGTGTCTCCCCGGCCGGCGCGGCGGTGCCGCGAACTGGAGATCCTTGGATCCCACGCGGGCCCTCGGCGCAACGGTTCGGCCGCCCTGTGGCCCGCCGTTCCCGTGGGTGCGACTGCGTCGACCCCTGGCGCGACGGCCGTTGACACCCGGCGAGCCACACGACCAGCATCGCCTCTCGGGAGAGCGCACGCGGCGACAATTCAGGGAGGACGATCACGATGCCGCTCAGCGCGGCGCAGAGAGCCCGCATGCTGGCCGGCGTCGGGCTCTTCTCGGCCACGGGCGCAAGGGGCCGGACGGCCATTGCCAGGCGCACGGTGGAGGTCGACTTCCCCACCGGACACCGCATTGCCCGGCAGGGCGAGATCGAGACCGGCTTCTTCATGATCGCGTCGGGCGCGGCCACCGTCGTTCGGGACGGTGAAGTGCTCGCCAACCTCGGCCCGGGGGATTTCTTCGGCGAGCTGTCCTTGCTCGACCGCCAACCCAGAATGGCCTCCGTGGTCGCGGCCGAGCCGATCACCTGCCTGGCCCTCTCATCCTGGGATTTCCAGGCTTTGCTGGAGGCCGAGCCCGGAGTCGCCCTGGCGATGCTCAAGGAACTGGCCAGGCGTCTGCGGGCCGTCTCGGCCGACCGCCATGCCTGACTCGATGGCCGACCGCGAGCTTCCAACAGGCACGGTCACCTTCCTCTTCACCGACATCGAGGGCTCGACGAAGCTGCTCCGCCAGCTCGGCGACGCCTATCCGGACCTGCTGAGCGAGCACCACCGGGTGCTCCGAGGCGCGGTCGAGGAGGTCGGCGGGGTCGCGATCGGATCGGAGGGCGACTCGCTCTTCGCCGCCTTCGGCAGTGCGTCCGCCGGCATCGCCGCGGCCGTGAGTGCGCAGCGGGGTCTGGCCGCTCACAGCTGGCCCGAGGGCTGGCAGTCCGGGTCCGGATGGGCCTGCACACCGGCGAGGGCCTGGTTCGCTACCGGACCTACGTCGGCATCGACGTCCACCGCGCGGCCCGCATCGCCGCCGCCGGGCACGGCGGCCAGACCCTGATCTCGGACGCGACCCGGCCCCTCGTGGCACAGACCTTGCCGGTCGGGGTCGAACTGCGCGACCTCGGGCGCCACCGGCTCAAGGACCTGGCCCAGCCCGAGCACATCTTCGAGACGGTCATCTCCGGCCTGCCGTCGTCGTTCCCGGCGCTCCGATCGCTCGAGGCGGCGCCCAAGGCAACCTGCCGGCCCAGCTGACCAGCTTCATCGGGCGTGGACGCGAGGTTGCCGAGGCGAGACGCCTCCTTGGTACCCGCGCCTGCTGACCCTGACCGGCCCCGGTGGGACGGGCAAGACGAGGCTGAGCCTGCAGCTCGCCGCCGACTCGATTTCCGATTTCGCCGACGGAGTCTTCTTCGTGCCCCTGGGCCCGCTCGAGGAGCCCGACCTGGTGGCGCCCGCGATACTGGCGGCGCTCGGCCTGCGGGAGTCGCCGCACGAGCCGGCGGTCAGCCGAGCGATCGAGTACCTCCGCGACCGGAGATCCTCCTGATCCTGGACAACTTCGAGCAAGTGCTGCCGGCTGCCGCGCTCGTCGGGGACCTGCTCAGGGCTAGCACCGGCCTCTCTGTCGTCGTGACCAGCCGGGCCACCCTCCACCTCTATGGGGAGCGCGAGTTCGCCGTCCCGCCGCTGTCGCTGCCCGGCGCAGGCGCAGACCTGGATCCCGCCTCGATCTCGCAGTACGAGGCCGTGGCGCTCTTCATCCAGCGTGCCGCGGCGGTCCGGCCCGACTTCCAGGTAACCGCCGCCAACGCCCCGGCCGTCGCCGAGATCTGCAGCCGCCTGGACGGCCTGCCGCTGGCGATCGAGCTGGCCGCCGCGCGAGTGAAGCTGCTGCCGCCCCAGGCGCTCCTGGCCCGCCTCGGCCAGCGCCTCGAAGCCCTGGAAGCGGGCTCGCGAGACCTGCCGGCGCGGCAGCGGACGCTTCGCGGCGCCATCGCCTGGAGCCACGACCTGCTCGACGCTCCGGCCAGGAGGCTCTTCGCCCGCTTCTCGATCTTCGTCGACGGAGCGAGCCTGAATGCGGCGGAAGCGGTCTGCGGGGATGCCGGTCTCGACGTTCTCGACGGGCTGGCCGGCCTGGTGGATCAGAGCCTGATACGCCAGGAGGAGGCGGACGGGGAGCCGCAATTCACGATGCTGACGACGATCCGCGAGTTCGCGCTCGAGCATCTGGCCGCGGCCGGCGACGCCGACGCGATAGCCGCGCGCCACGCGGCCTTCTACGTGGCGGCGGCCGAGGCGGCGGCACCCGGCCTGACCGGCCCCGACCAGAAGCGGCTTCTCGACGAGTGCGCCCGGGAGAACGGCAACCTCCGGGCCGCGATCAACTGGTCCATCGAGCGGCCGGACGTGGAGACGGCGCTGCGACTCGGCTTTGCCCTGTGGCGGTTCTGGCAGATGCGAGGAATGCTCCAGGAGGGGGCGGCGGTGCTCCAGCGCATCCTGGCCATGCCCGATCCCGATGGTCACAAGGGTCTGCGGGCGAAAGCCCTGGAGGCCGCCGGGAGCGTGGCGTACTGGCGAGGCGAAATGCCCGCGGCGATGACCTACTACGAGGCCAGCCTGGCACTCAACCGCGAACTTGGAGACAAGCGCTCCATAGCCAACGCCCTCTACAACCTCGGGTTCCCGACTCTCATCTCCAGAGGGGACATCGGGAGATCGCGGCGTGCCTTCGAGGAGAGCCTGGTCATCTACCGCGAGCTGGACGATCAGGCGATGGTCGCGCGGGTTCTGTGGGGCCTCGGGAATGCCTACTACTTCTCCGGCGACAACGTCGCCGCGCGGGACACGCTCATCGAAGACGTCGGGCTGCTCCGCAACTTCTCGGACCCGTTCAGCCTGAACTGGGCGCTCCACACACTCGGGCTCGCCTACTCTGGTCTCGGCGGGACGGTCGCTCAGTCGCAGCCGTTGTGGCGCGAGGCGCTCGAGCACTTCGCCGCCGTCGGCGACATCTCCGGGATAACCATCATGCTCGGCGATTTCGCCATCCTCGCCAACGCCGAAGGCGATCCCTTGCGGGCCGTCCGCCTCAACGCCGCTTCCGATCGGCTCGCGGCCTCGGGTGGTACCGGGCTCGGGCAGATGGCAACAGGCGTCATCTCCGTGATCCCCGACCTCACCGGCCTGGACCCGGCCGAGGTTGAGGCGGCGGCGGCCGAAGGCGCTCGGATGACCCTGGACGAGGCGGTCGCGTATACCCTGAAGAAGGACGGCCACGGGTGAACCGCCGAACCGGCACGCTGCTCGCCGCGATCCTCGGCTCCGGGATCGTGTTCCTCGACTCGACGGTCGTGAACGTCGCCCTGCAGAAGATCGGCCAGGACCTCCCGAGCGGAACCTTCGGAGTGCTGGAGGGGGAGTCCTATGTATACAACGCCTATCTCCTGAGCCTTAGCGCGCTGCTGATCCTCGCCGGCGCCCTCGCCGACGCCTACGGCCGCCGCCGTCTCTTCGTCATCGGCCTGGCCGGTTTCGGGGCGGCGTCGATGCTGTGCGGCCTCGCCCCAACCATGGAGATCCTGATCGTCCTCCGCATCGTCCAGGGCGCGGCCGGGGCGCTTCTCGTTCCGGGCTCGCTGGCGCTGCTCACCAACACGTTCGAAGGACCCGAGCGAGGCCGCGCCTTCGGCCTCTGGGCGGCCGCCTCGGCGGCGACGGTCATCCTCGGCCCGGTCGTCGGCGGCATCCTCGTCGAGACGGTGTCATGGCGCGCCGTCTTCTTCCTCAACGTGCCGCTGGTCGTGATCGCCCTCTGGGCGAGCTGGCGCTACGTCCAGGAGAGCCGCGACCCGGACGCCGGCCGATCCTTCGACTGGCTCGGCGCGGTCGTCGTTGCCGTGGCCGTCGGCGGCCTCTCGTTCGGGGCGATCTACGGCCAGCAGCACCAGTGGCGCGATGGCATCGGCCAGACGGCCGTGCTCTGGGAGCCGTCGCGGCGGTTCTGTTCGTCGCCTTGATGGCTCGCGTTCGAAACCCGCTCGTGCCGCTCGGCCTCTTTCGTTCGCGCAACTTCGCCGTCACGAACCTGTCCACGTTCCTGATCTACGGGGCGCTGTACGTGGTCGGCTACCAGCAGTCGATCTTCAGCCAGGGAACTCTCGGGTACTCGGCGGCTGCCGCGGGTTTCATCGGCGTTCCCGGCGCTCTGCTCCTGGTCATCCTGTCTTCGCGCGTCGGCGCGCTGTCCGTCCGCCTCGGGCCGCGGCGGTTCATGGCGGCCGGCCCCGCCCTCATGGCGGCCGGGATCCTGTGGCTGGCCCGCCTGCCGGTGAGCAGCGCGGCCTGGAACCTGCAACCCGGCGATCCGGCCAGCTGGCTGCCGTCTGGCGGATACCTGGTCGACTTCCTGCCCTCGACGCTACTCTTCGGACTGGGCCTGGCCATCACGGTGGCGCCGCTCACCTCGGCCCTCATGGCGTCGGTGCCGGAGAACCGGGCCGGCCTTGGCTCGGCCGTGAACAACGCCATCTCGCGCGTGGGCCCGCAGCTGGCGGGGGCGCTCATCTTCGTGGCCGTCACCGGCGCCTTCTACGCCGATCTGTCGACCCGCGTGCCCGGAACGGACACCTCCTCCGAGCGGCTCCGCGCCGAGGTATCGCCGCTCAACAGGCCGGATCCGGCCGCCGGCCCGGTCCTGGTCCTGGCCGCGGACGAATCCTCAACTGACGCCTTCCACCTGGCCATGGCCCTGTCGGCCGGCCTTCTCCTGGCCGGGGCGCTCGTCAACGCCATCGGAATCCGCGACCCCGCCCGCGCCGGCGGTCCAGTCGCCGCGCCCGCCGCGGCCGCGACCGGATCGGCAGTGGCGGCCGACCCGGAGAGCTGAGGAGCCACAAGGCGGAACGGGGAACGGCCAGCGCGGCTCGGGGCAGGCCGTTCCGCCCGGCGCGCGGCTCGGGGCAGGCCGTTCCGCCCGGCGCGAACCCCAAACGAAGAGCGGCCCGTCCCTCTTCGGGCGGGCCGCTCTATTGGCACGAGTATCGATCAGACGAAGCCGTTGGTCGTGAGCCACTCCGTCGCGATCGTGGCGATGTCCTTCTTGTCGAAGACGTACTCGGCGTTGAGCTTGGTCAGTTCGGCCGTGGTCATCTTGGCCGAGACGTCGTTGAGGATCTTCTCGAAGCTCGTCTTGTCCACCTTGGCCAGGTAGTCGTTCCGGACGAGCGGGGCGATGTTGTCGGCGGGCTGGGTGTGCTTGTCGTCGGTCAGGACGACCCAGCCGTTCTCTGAGATGTCCGGTTGCGTCGAGCAAAGCTCGCCGACGTCGATTGTGCCCGCCTTCAGCGCGTCGACCATCGGCTGGTCGCAGGCCGACAGCGGCAGGGCGCTGGAAAGGTCGATGCCGTAGGCGGTCTTGATGGCCGCCGCGCAGACCGGGTTGGTCGAGCAGTCCGTCGCGACGCCGAACTTGAGCTGGCTCGCGACCGCGGTCAGGTCGCTCATGGTGGTCAGGTGGTACTTGGTGGCCGTGGCCTGGGTCACGACGAAGGCGTTCTGGTCGGCCGCGGGCGAGTAGTTGAGGACGGTGATGCCGCCGCCCTTGCCCGTGAGGATCGCCTGCAGGGCGGCGGCGTTGGTAGCCGGATCGCCCGTGGCCTTGGTCGGATCGTAGAAGGCCAGGCCGCTGCCGATGTACTCGGGCTTCAGATCGATCTGGCCGCTCTCGAGGGCGGCCGCGGTGACCTTGCGGGTGCCCAGGCCCATGCCGGTCCGATTGACCGTGTAGCCGTTGTGCTCGAGCGCCTGGGCGTAGATCTCGGCCATGAGCTGGGATTCGTAGAACCCGTCCGAGCCGATCTTGATGGTTGGCTTGCCGGCGCCGCTCGACCCGGCAACGGATGGCGAGCTGCCCCCACCCGCCGAGCAGGCGCTCAAGAGCACCAGCATCGACGCCCCGAGGGCAAGCATGCGGAGTCGCCGCATTGGGTTCTCCTCCCGAACATGTCGCGCAAACTCGGAGCCGAGCCGCTGCGACGCTCGAAGAATATAGAGCCGGCGACCGGCGGCGGACCAATGGTCGCTCGCCTGATGCGCCACACGGCGCAATAGCGACCTGAAGCAGGTCAGGCGGCGGTGCGACTCGACAGCCCCGGCGAGGTCAGGCGTCGCTCGAGGAGAACGAAGAGGCCCAGCGTCGTCAGCGCCAGCGCGGCGACCAGGACGACGCCGCCGAACAGCTCGCCGTCGTCCTGGTTGGCATCGCCGAGGACGATGAGCCGGCCCAGGCCCCCGAACCCGAACGTGGCTCCGAGCGTGGCCGTGGCGATGACCTGGACGGCGGCCGCCCGAATACCCGTCGCGAGCACCGGCAGGGCGATGGGTATCTCCACGGCCGTCAGGATCTGGCGCTCCTTCATGCCCATCGCCCGCGCCGCCTCGACCAGATCGCGATCCACGCCGGCGACCCCCTCGTAGGCGTTCACGAGTATCGGCGGCCCGGCCAGAACGACCATCGCGATCATCGTCGGATACAGCGTGAACCCGAGATTGGGATCGATCATGGTCGTGAGGGGCACGAGCAGCCCGATCACGGCGAAGGACGGCAGCGCCCGCCAGGCGTTGGCCGAACTCACCACGAACCAGGAGAAGCGGCCGGTGTGGCCTATCCACAGGCCGAGCGGCAGCGCCACCATGGCGGAGAGGACCAGCGAGACGCCGCTCAGGGCCACGTGCTCGTAGAGCCGGAAGGGGATGCCGTTGGGCCCCTGCCAGTGCGCCGGGTCGGCCAGCCACGTCGCCGTGGCGGCGATCAGGTCCATCGGACCTTCTCTACCCGCCGCGCCGCCCACGGCGTGAGCAGTCGCTGGAGCAGGACGAAGCCCAGGTCGGCGATGACCGCCAGGGCGATCGAGAGCAGGCCGCCAACGATGATCTCGGTCGGGAAGTCGCGATGGTAGCCGTCCAGGATGTAGTAGCCCAGGCCGCCGAGGCTGTTGCCCAGGATCGCCGAGACGGTCACGAGGCCGATGGTCGAGACGCTCGCCAGGCGCAGCCCGGCCACGACCAGGGGGACGGCGAGCGGCAGTTCCACGCGCCACCAGCGCTGGCCGCGCGTGTAGCCCATGCCGTCGGCAGCGTCGAGGACCTCCCACGGGACGCCGTCGAAACCGGCCACGATGTTGGGCACGAAAAGCACGATCGTGTACAGGACGAGGGGGATCTCCGCGGTCAGTACGGTGATGCCGGTCACGGGCACAAGGGCCGCGAAGAGGGCAAAGCTGGGGATGGTGTACGCGCCCGTGGCCAGCAGCGTCACGACCGGGTAGATCCTGCGCCGCCGGATCGAGATGGCCGCCAGAACGAACGAGATGGCGAAGCCGACTCCGACGGCGATCCCGGCCAGGTAGAGATGCTGCCCGACCCGATCGGCGATGGGACCGAGGTGGGCGGAGAGCCAGTCCCAGCGGATCAGCGGCTCGCCGCTCATTCTCGAGGCGTCCGGCCGGGCCGCTCGTCGGCCAGCGCGCTGGCGATGGCGTCGACCGTCACGAAGCCGCGGGGTCGGCCGGCCTCGTCGAGGGCCACGCCGCCCCGCGCGTCGGCCACCAGCAGGGCCGAGAGCGCGTCCCGGAGCTTCGTCTCCGGAACGAACGTCGGCAGGCCGGGTCGAGGCGGCGTCGGCGGCAGATCGAGGTCGGCGACCGTGACGAGGGAGAGGCGCTTGAGCCCGCGGTCGGCGCCGACGAAGCGGGCGACGAACTCGGAGGCGGGGTGGGCCAGGATCTGGTCCGGGGCCCCGAACTGGGCCAGGCGCCCGCCCTCCTCCATCACAGCGATCAGGTCGCCCATCTTGATCGCCTCGTCGATGTCGTGGGTCACGAAGAGGATCGTCTTGGCGAGTTCGCGTTGGAGGCGAAGGAACTCGTCCTGGAGCCGAGCGCGCACGATCGGGTCGACGGCGGCGAAGGGCTCGTCCATGAGCATGAGAGGAGGATCGGCGGCCAGGGCCCGGGCCACGCCCACGCGCTGGCGCTCGCCGCCGGAGAGCTGCGCGGGGTATCGGCCGCGGTAGCGCGCCGGGTCGAGGCCAACCAGCGAGAGAAGCTCGTCGGTCCGGGCCAGCTGGCGCGCCCTGGCCCAGCCGACGAGGGCCGGGACCACGGCCACGTTCTGCCCGATGGTGAGATGCGGGAAGAGGCCGACCTGCTGGATCACGTAGCCGATCCGCCGCCGCAGGGCCGTCACTTCCTCGGCCATCACGTTGGCGCCGTCGAGCAGGATCTCGCCGGAGGTGGGCTCGATCAAGCGGTTGACCATCTTGAGGCTGGTCGTCTTGCCGCATCCCGAAGGCCCCACCAGGACGCAGATCGTCCCGGCCGGAACCTGGAACGAGAGGTCGTTGACTGCCCCGGGCGTCCCCTCGGCACCGGCGTATCGCTTGGTGACGCCGCGGAACTCCAGCGAGGCGGCTCGGGCGCGGCCCGGGACCGGGGCCGTCATATCGGCTGCGGGAACCGGAGTGCCGCCCTCCGGGGGTTCGGTTTCGGCCGGCAATTCGAGCATGGCTGCAGGTTAGCGCGCGGAGCGCGCGCGAGCGCCGCGACCACGGCGGCCGATGCGCGGTTCGGCACCGCGACGCACCTGGCGGCTCGACTACGCGAACGTGCAGCCCGATGGCGAGAGCTTGCCGTGCGTCGTGTGGCTTGACGCCGGAAGCGGCGCGCAACTCGACGTCGCCTGCGTGTCGTAGGAGAACACGGTCGAGTCGGGCACTGCGCTGCCCGCCGATGCCTGGCGGTCGGCGCGGCGGTGCCCGAGGACGCTCGAGGTAACGGACCACCCGTTGCGCGCTCATGGGAAGATCAGGTTGTCCCGCAGGTGGGGTACGGCGTGACAGAGCGTCCAGATGCTGGCCAGGCAGGCCCGGTCGATGGTGCGCAACCGGCCGGGCGCACGCTCGCGGGTCCGGTCCGCGCAGACCGGCCGGGCCGCTTTGGGTCGCGCCGGCCGAATCGTCGAGTCCTGCTCGGTTGTGTCGGCGTCTTGGTCATAGGAGCCGTCCCGGCTGCGGCCCTGGTTTGGCGGGCCGGCTCGACGCCCGGTACCAGCATCGAGCCGTCCGCGACACCTCGCGTCATCACCACGGCCGGCGGCTTGACCTGGACGGTGATGTGCAACGGGACGTCCGACAACGATTGCGACGGGGCCATCGGGCTGTTCGCGAACAATCTCGCCCGCAATTGGCGATTGATCCTCGACGGCAGCCGTGGGCGACTGACGGTCCGTCCCAGGTCATGCCCCACCTTCAACGGAGTCACCGCGCGCCAGTGCTGGGACGTCACCGCGCCACTGCCCTCTGGGCCATTCTGCATGGTGGTCGCGCACGGTTCGAGCGATCCCCTGTACCCCGACTTCTTCGAGATCGGGGGTCAGAACGGAGAAGACAGGACTGGCCCATCGCCGCCCGCCTGGCCTATGTGCCTCGGGAGTCCGTAGCAAAAGCTACGCGACACCATGCTGGCGATGGCCGCGCCCGGGGCACTCTGTCTGCGAAGCTGCCCCGTCCCCTGACACCACTATTCCAGCTAGTGTACTAGCCCGCTGGATGCTGGACGGTACCGCGCATCGCAGCTACGATGCTCGGTATGGCAAACCATCCAGCTCCACCGTTGGTCATCAGTAAATCGGAAAGGGCTGAGCTCCTGGCATTGGCCCGAGCCGGGAAGACCGAGCAGCGGATTGCGACACGAGCGCGGATCGCGCTGGCCGCCGGCGAGGGTCGGCCAAATCGCGCCATCGCATCCGACTTGGGCGTCAGCCCGATGACGGTGCTTCTGTGGCGCGGCCGGTTCACAGCAGATCGGGTCGCAGGGTTGCGCGACGCACCACGACCGGGCCGCGAGCCGATCTACGGCCGGACCGAACGCGATCGGGTCATTGCTCTCACTCTTGAGCCGCCGCCGCAGGGCGTGACCCACTGGAGTGCCCGGCGGATGTCTGCCCGGACCGGCATCAGCATCACCACGATCCAGCGTATCTGGGCCGAAGCGAACCTCAAGCCCCATCGGGTCGAGACGTTCAAATGGAGCACCGACCCCGAGCTCGAGGCCAAAGTCCGCGATGTCGTGGGCCTGTATCTGAACCCGCCTGAGCGGGCCGTCGTCCTGTCGATCGATGAGAAGACCCAGATCCAGGCTCTCGACCGGACTCAGCCCATGCTGCCGATGAAGCCCGGACAAGTTGAGCGCCACACCCACGACTACAAGCGCAACGGCACCACGAGCCTGTTTGCCGCGCTCAACGTGGCCACCGGTGAGGTCACCCAGGAAGCTCGGGCGCGCCACACCGGCCTCGACTTTCTCGCCTTCCTGCGCCGCATCGAGCACGTCTATCCCGATCAGGAACTGCACGTCGTCCTGGACAACGTCTCCTCTCACAAGACGCCCGACATCGCGAAGTGGTTGAGGGCTCACCCTCGAAATCGTCTTTCATTTCACCCCGACCAGCGCCTCGTGGATGAACCAGATCGAGACCTGGTTCGGCATCCTCACACGCCAGGCCTTGCGCCGGAGCAGCTTCCGAAGCGTGAAGGAATTGATCGGCATGATCGACGCCTTCACGGCCCAGTGGAACGAGGGCTCAACGCCCTTTGTCTGGGTCAAGACCGCCGACCAGATCCTGGCCAAGGCCGTCCGGAAGTCTCCAGCGTCCAGCGAATCGGGACACTAGCGAGGCCGTCAGGGGATGGCCGGCGTTGGTCGTGACCCGGCCGGTGGCCGCGCCTGCCGCCATCGAGTGGGATCCTGTCCCAACCCATGCCGCGCGGACCACCTACGAACAAGGACTCGGCGTGAAGCTCGCTCCTCGCCGCCGCCGCCGACAGCCGCCGACAGCCGCCGACAGCCGCCGACCAAGTACAACACGGATTGGTAGGGGAGGGAGGATTCGAACCTCCAACCGAGGCTGTATAAGAGCCGTGCTCTGACCGTTGAGCTACTCCCCCACCGGGGCACGATCGTACAACACCGCGCCAGACCTCTGACGAAACTGTCTACCAAGTCTCCGGCCGATCCCCGGGCGCCGACGGACCGCGACTGCGGTTCCGGTCCGTCGATCTCTGGCGAACACGGCGATGGGGTTTCCTTGTACTCGCTACGGGAGTGCTATGGTCCGATGTCGCCACCCTCTGCGTGGGCCGCGCCGGGGAACCCGGTCGCCCAGGGCCTTCTGCACGGGTCGGCACAGGTCGGCGCGCGGGTCGGCACAGGGAGGATCGTCGCGTCGACGTCGGAGCCACGCTACGGAGCAGGTTCTAGTCCGAGTGTCGGCTCCACCGAACGCTGCGGCGGCCATCGGACCGGACAATACGACTCGGCCGGGCAGAACGACCCGCTGACCTCGACGCCCACATCGACTTCATCAATAGCACTCCCCCCGAGAGTACAAGGCAATTGGAGGCGCCGCGACGGTCCGACGCGCCGGTGTCAGCCCCGACCGGAGGCGCGGGCCGGGCTGGGACACGGTCCCGGCCACCGCTCCGGGCCAGTGCCCGCCACGCGCCGGGCAAGCGGCACCGGCCAGCGCCCCGACGGGCCAGCGCCACGACCTGGGCCCCGCCGTCACGCGGGTCCCGCCTCAATCCGGGCCCCGACGACCACGCTGAGGCCCGGCGCCGGCCGCCACCCCGGCCGCGCACAGCCACCCAGGCCCCGTCGCCGACCCGCCCAGGGGCCCGGCCGCTCCCCACCTCGGCGGCGCCGCGCGACTCGCTACTCCACTCCGCCGCGCAGGACCTCGATCCTGGGCCGGTGCGGGATCGTCTCGGGTGTGTTCCCGGCAACCAGGGCGACGCCCTCGCGGAAGCGGTGCAGCTCGCCCTCGGTGTTGAAGAAGCCGACGCTGATGCGGATGGCGTCGATGGGCGGAATCGTACGGGCGATGCACAGCGTCCGCTGCGACAGCTCCTTGAGAGCGTCCGTCGAGCGCCAGCCGGAGATCCGGAAGGTGACCAGGCCGGCCATGTTCTGAGGCGGCGTCAGCACCTCCACGCCGGGCACCTCCGCCAGCATCGCCGCCGCCTGGCCGGCCATCCGGGCGATGCGCTCGTAGATCCACGGGAAGCCGACGTACATCGAAAGCCAGGCCGCGCTCCGCGCGAAACCCAGCACGGAGGGCCCGTGGAAGCCCCCATTCTCGAACCGGCGCGCGTCGGGCCAGGGCTCGCCCTCGGCCGCCAGGTTCATCAATTCGAAGCTCCAGTAGCCGGCATAGGCCATCCGGGGCCGGTCGAGGATCGAGTCGGCGCAGTAGACCGCGCCTGTTCCCTCCGGCCCGAGCAGCCATTTCTGGCCCGGAATCGAGTAGAAGTCGACGCCGAGTTCCTCGACGGCTACCGGGATCGCGCCGACAGACTGAGCCCCGTCGACCGCGACCAGAGCGCCGCGGGCGTGCGCCAGATCGGCTACCTCACGGATCGGGAGACGTGCCCCGGTGGCCCAGGTGACATGAGAGAGAGCGACCAGCCGCGTGCCGGGCACGATCGCCCGGTCCATGGCCGCCAGGATGGCCGTCGTATCGGCGCCGGTGCCGATCTCCGCGATCGCCAGCTCGACGCCGTGGCGCTGGCGAACCGCCCAGAGCGGCCCCAACCCGCCGGCATGCTCGAGGCTCGTGGTCACGATCCTGTCGCCGGGCTTCCAGTCGACCGCCCAGGCCGCCACGTTCATCCCGTCGGTGGTTGCGTGCGTCAGGGCGACGTGGCCCGGATCCGTGCCGACGACGCTGGCAATCGCCGCGCGCGCCTCTGCCCTGCGCTCGAGGGAGTCCCGGTAGAAGTTGATGTCGGCGCGGCCCGTGCGCAGCTCCCAGGCCTCGGCCTCGGCCATGGCCCGGGCGGTCTCCCTCGGCAGCGGACCGGCGGCGCCGGTGTTGAGGTAGATCCCGGCGGCAGTGGACGGAAGCGCCTCCCGCAACGCGGGGATTTTCTCGTCGTCGGGTAGAAACGGAGTCACCACAATTCGTATGATAGGCGGCAGTCGCGCGGGGCCCTATCGGGCTCCCTCTCGCCGCCGGCCAGAAGCCGCGGCGACGAGCATCCGGCGCGGCTTTGGGGGCAGGCGTGGACCGATACTGGATGAGCGGATACGCCAGGCCGGAGCTGCTGGCCACGCCAGAGTGGCTAGCCGAGAACATCGGACGTCCTGGTTTCGGCGTGCTCGACGTTCGCTGGCGGCCCGACGGGTCCGGGCGGCGCGTCTACGCGTCCGGCCACATCCCCGGCGCCACCTACCTCGACTGGCTGGCGGACCTGGTCGAGCAGGAGGAAGACAGCGACGTTCTCCTGATGGCCGGCCCTCAGCGAGTGGCGGAGACGTTGAAGCGGGCCGGCATCGGCAACGGCATGGCGGCCATCCTCTACGACGACCTCGGAATCTCCTATTCCGCCCGGGCATGGTGGACGCTGCGCGTCTACGGCCTCGAATCGGTGCGGTTGCTGATGGGTGGGCTGGAGGGATGGCGAGCCCTGGGTCAGCCGATCTCCACGGCCGCCGAGCTGCGGCCGCCGACGACTTTCACACCGCACCTGCAGTCTCGCCTGCGGCTGGCGGCAAGCGACGTCAGGCAGCTGCTCGACTCGCCCGACGTCCAGCTCCTGGACGCCCGGGCACAGTCCGAGTTCGCCGGACATGCCGGTTCCACGCGCCGCCTGGGCCACATCCCGGGATCCCTGAACGTGCCGGCCGCCGCCACGACCAATTCGCGGACGGGCCGCTTTCGCGGTGCCGAGGAGCTTCGAGCCATGCTCCGACGGGCCGGCGTAAACCCGAGGCGCCGGCTGATCTGCTACGACTCGGCCGGCCTGGGCGCATGCAAACTCGCCTTCGCCCTGACGCTCATCGGCTGCGACGAAGTCGCCGTCTACGACGGCGGCTGGGCGGAATGGGGCGAGCGGCTGGACCTGCCGGCCGAACGCTGACGGCCTCAGTGTCCATGGGCCAGGCGGCCTTGCCGCCGCCCTCTACCAGGGGTTGTCCGAGCCGCCGCCCAGGTCCGGGGCCTGGGTGCGCCACTCCGCGCCGGGCGGGATCGAGACGTGGGCGCGGTCGCGGTTGACCACGAGCAGATCTACCTGGATGGGAGACTCTGCGACGCTGTAGGCCCAGTACCGTGCGGCGGTCACTGGCATGAACCGCCCGCCGAGAGCGTCGAGCGCCTGATGGATCTCCGACTCGTAGGGCAGGTGGACCTGGCCTTCGATCGTCCACGGTGGGGCGATCAGGATCGCCCGGACCGCCTGCTTCGGCGTCCGCATCTCGGTCCCCGGCTCGGTCGGCCCGTTCGCGTGCAGGAAGAGCACGTCGGAGAGCTGGACCTGGGCAAGGGACGGGCCGGCCACGACGCGCCGCGACCCGACCAGCATGAAAGTGGCGTCGAACAGGATCAGGTGAGCCGCGTCGGGCTCGTTGACCACGTCGGTCAGACGGCAAATCCTGGTCTGGATTGAGCCGTTGAGCACGAGCTGGTCCGTAACCACCGTGACGGGGATGGACTGAACGGGACTGAAGCTTCCGAGCATGGCCGCAGGATAGCGCGCTCGCGGCCGGCCTGATGGCCCGCTGCTCGGGGTGGGCGCGCCCCGTCCGATGAACCCGGTCGCGTCCGGAAGGTGCCGCCGGCGCCGGACGCCCGCAGCCGCGCTCAGGCCAGCCCGACGGGTCGCGTTCGAGAGTGTCGCGCCTCGGCCGTGACAAGGTACTCGGCGCCGTGCTGGAGTTCGCTGTGCAACCGCTCCACCGTCGCCAGCGTGTCGATCTCGGACGGGCTCTTGTCCATGCGCAGGCCCACGATCCGCGGAAAGCGCAGCGCGAAGCCGGACTGGTGCCGAACTGAGCGCTGGATCACGTCGAAGGCAACCTCGACCACGACGGAGGGCTCGACCTGCCGGTATCGGCCGTAGTGGCGAACCGTGTGCGCCTCGAACCAGCGGGTCATCTCGGCGATCTCGGCATCCGTCAGGCCGGTGTAGGCCTTGCCTATGGTGACCAGCCGATCGGCCGAGTCGTCTCGAACGGCGAAGGTGTAGTCCGACAGGACGCCGTGACGCTTGCCGTTGCCGGCCTCGACGCCAACGACCACGCAGTCGAGAGTGGCGAGGGCGCGCTTCATCTTCAGCCAGCCCAGTCCGCGCCGGCCGGGCGAGTAGCCGCTCCCTGGATCCTTGACCATCAGCCCTTCGTTGCGCCGGGCCCGCGCCTCTCCGAAGACCCGGTCGAGCGCTTCCACGGAGCCGACCGTCACCAGGTGAGAAAGGGCGAACCGCCCGCCCTCGGCTACGGTCGGCAGACCCAGGGCCTCGAGCCGGCCGCGGCGTTCGGCCAGCGGCGTGGCGAGCAGCGGCAGCACGGCGGCCGACCCGTTGCCGTTCGTGCTCGCGGACTGGCTCACGGCGCCGGAGCGGCCGGGGGCCCGACCTGGCGGGTGGTAGCCGTCGAGTGAGCCGCTCAGGGACCCGGACCGCGGCCCTATCGCCAGCAGGTCGAAGGCTACGTACGCCACCGGCACATCGGCCTGCAGGTCGGCCGAGGGATCCTTGCGGCCCAGCCTGCCCTGCAGTGTCAGGAACGGAAGCACGTGACCGTCGGCGAAGGCCAGGATCTCGCCGTCCAGGATGCCGTCCCAGTCCAGCGGGCGGGCGGCCTCGACGATTTCCGGGAACTGGCCGCTGATGTCGTGCAGGTCCCGGCTGTACAGCCGGACCTCGGTCCCGCGCCTGTGGAGCTGGGCTCTCACACCGTCGTACTTGTCCTCGACCCAGACGGTGGGCCCGAGCCGCGCCAGTATGTCGGCGGCATCCTCGGCGGCCGAGGCCAGCATGAACTTGATCGGATGGAGCAGCCTGAGCCGGGCCTCGTCCAGGCGACCCTCTTTGGCGAGGACGGCCGTCTCGCCCGTGTCGCCGGTCAGCATCAACGCCATGCTCACGGCCGGCTGGGGCCGCTCGAAGGCCTCCGCGATGGCAGCCTCCAGCAGCCCCTCGCGCAGCCCGATGCGGAGTTCGCCAGTCAGGATCTTGACGATGTACTTGGCGGTCAGGGCATCACAGCGATCGAGCAGACCCGCGAACAGCGCGCTCTTCTCGGCCGGGGCAGTCGCGCCCTCGACCGCGCCGAAGGTATCCGCGACCTCGCCGAGGCTCGGGGAGAGACTCGGGTCCGGAGCCACGGGCCGAAGAACAAGGACATCGGCCACGGCCTGTCCGAGATCGGAGGATCGATCGTAGGCCTCGCCGAGGGCTCCCGCGGGCATCCCCGCCAGGCGGCTGACGACCGCGGCGATCGTCGCCCAGCCCAATCCGACTGCCCGCTGATCCGTTTCCGCGAAGGGCCGGCCGGCCAGGAACGTGGCGGCCACGCGAAGCTGCGAGGCCGGCAGGGTCGCCAGGTATCGAGCGAGCAGCGAGGTCTTCTCCGAGGTTCGAGTGGTCCCGCCGACGCGTTCGGCCAACTCGCTCCAGCCACGCATGGCGGCGATGGTATACCTTCGCTCAGTCAAACCCGCTCGACCGGCATCGAGCGATCCACAGTGGCGAACCGGAGAATGCGGTGGCATTTGCGCCTGGTCGAGAATCGTGGCGTCCCGAGGTCATCGCGGGTCGGACGGTCGTTCTCCGCCGGCACCGGGCGGAGAACCTGCGCGCGTTCATGCGCTGGTACTCGGACCCCGAAATCGCGCGCCTGACGCGGTACCAGCAGTCGCCCCTCTCCAGCGACGAAGTCCAACGCTTCTTCTATGCCCGGATCATGGGCACGGATTTCCTGGCCATGGCCATCCACGTCCGCGACACCGACCGGCTGATCGGCACGTGCGCCTTCAGCCAGCTCGACGGGGACAACGGCTCGACCCTGTACCACATCACCATCGGCGAGCCGGATGCGTGGGGAAAGGGCTACGGGACCGAAGCGACGGAGCTGATGGTCGCACACGCGTTCAGGCGTCTGGGCCTCCATCGAGTCGCGCTGACGGTCTTCGAGTTCAACACGCGGGCGATACGCGCGTACGAGAAGTGCGGTTTCGTGATCGAAGGTCGGGCTCGGGAGGCCATCTTCCGAGAGGGCCGTTACTGGGACGAGATCCACATGAGCGTGCTGCTGGAGGACTGGGAGGCCAGGAACAGCGCCGGGTAATGGGGCGTACCCGGCAGGGCCGCGGGTGATCCAGCGCGGCTGCTTGGAGCTACCTGCTCGGGGCGAGGGCGGCCTGCTTGGCCTTGTATGAATCGATGATCGTCCTGAGGGTCTTCGCGCTCAGCTGGTCGAGGATCGCGTGTTCGGCCGCGTAGAAGACGTCGTGGACGCCGCATTCGCCGTCCTGACCGCACGCCGTTCCGCGCATGACGCAAACCTGGCGGTGCGGGTCGCCCTCCACGGCTTCGATGACGGTGAGGAGCGTGACTTCCGAAGCGTCCTTGGCCAGCCGGTAGCCGCCCGCGCGACCCGGGTGAGCCTCGACCAGCGCCGCTCGCGTGAGGTCGCCCATGATCTGGGGCAGGAACCGCGGCGGAATGCTCATCTCTTCCGCGATCTTGCGGCTGCTCAGGAGGCCGTCCGGCGCCATGGTCAGCGCGAGCATCGCTCGGATGGCGTAGTCGCTGCGCTTGGTGAGATCTAGTCGCATGATCGAAAGAGTATCGCGCCGATGCGAATATGGAACCCCCTGCCGTTCGTCCTCCCGTCACGTGACGCCCGGCCGAAATCGTACCGTTTCGGTGACGATTGCAAGCCGGGATGCTCGCATCGCGGGCCCGATCCACCGATCCGGCCGTGCCACCCGCTACGATTGAGGCGTGAGCACGAGCGAGTCCAACCCCTGGCGCCGTCTGTCGCGACGAGTGGCCTACGAGAACCCCTGGATCGAGATCCTCCACGACGAGGTCGTCCGGCCGGATGGGCGACCGGGAATCTACGGCGTGGTCCACTTTCGCCACCTGGCGATCGGGGTCGTGCCGCTGGATGTCGAGCGCGACGCCGTCCTGCTGGTGGGTCAATACCGCTACACCATGGACCGCTACTCGTGGGAGATCCCGGAGGGCGGCGGCGGCTTCGACGAGGAACCGGAGGCCGCGGCGCGCCGCGAGCTGGTCGAGGAGACGGGCTTCCGGGGCGGAACCTGGCGGGAGCTCTGCCGGGCCGAGCTGTCCAACTCTGTCACGGACGAGGTGACGATCCTGTTCGCGGCCACGGGCCTCGAGGCGGGCCCGGCCTCGCCGGAAGGCACCGAGCAACTCCAGGTCCGCTGGGTCGCGTTCGACGAGGCGATGGCGATGATCCGCCGCGGCGAGATTGCCGACGCGATGACGATCATCGGTCTGCAGCAACTGGCCCTGGAGCGGGCCGAGCGCCTCCACCGGCCCTGATACGGGCCGGCAGCCGCCGCCGGCGAGGTTCAGCGGACGGCCGGGCGATCGCGGGCGAAGCGCCAGATCGCCGCCGTCGCGTCGACCGCCCGACTTGTCCGGCCCAGAAAGAGCGTCCCGAGCAGGCCCAGGCGACCGCCGGGCCAGGTGTGGCCGGCGCCGTCGATCGCGAGCAGCACCACCTCGCCGGGCGATCCCGGAAGACCGTAGGCGGTGCGCCTGACCCCAGGCGCCAAGTCATCCTCCGACTTCGGACCCGCCCCGTTGGCGACGGCCCAGGCGGCGGCGGCCTCCTCCACGCTCTCACGCCATTCCGCCCGGCCGCCTCCGGCATAAGGGTTGAGGCGGTCGGCTTTGCCGTGGAAGGCGATCACCGGGACCGGGCTGGCGAGCGGGGTTCGCGATGGTGCCCGCAGCCCCGCCACCGCCCCTACCGCCAGGACGAGGTCGGTTCGCAGCGACGCCAGGTGGCAGGCCATCCGGGCACCGCCCGACATGCCCGTGATGACCACGCCGGCCGGCGCAACCGGGTACGCTCGAAGGAGAGACTCTGCGAGGCCCGTCAGGAACGCGACGTCATGCTCTGGCTCCCAGACGTAGCCGCGCCCGCGGCGCTGCGCACCCTCCGGGAAGGCCACGACCGCGCCAGCCGCGGCCAGCCGGTCCATCCCGCTCAGCAGCTGCTGCCGCCACGCCGTGGAGCTGCTGCCGTGAAGATTCAGGACCACGCCGAGCGGCTGGCCCGGAGGCTCGACGAGCAGGAAACGCCGGGTCGCGCCCGCGATCTCGATCGTCCGTGGCCCGGATCGGATCCCTTGCGCCGACGACCCTAGCCCGCTCATCTCCTGCCCGACCTCCTGTGCCACTTCGACCCCGTAGATACTGCGACGCCCAGGATGATCGGACGCGACCGGGTCGTCGCGAATTGCCCGCCGTATGATCCGCTATCATGCACATTGCATAGACTTTATGCGTAGGCCCGTTCCCTGCCGGTTCCATCGGCAGAGGACGTCGACGATCCGGAGGCGCGCGATGGTGGAACCCAGGGCTGGTCACGGTTCCGCGACGCCGACCCCTGCCCACGTCCAGCCCGCCCACGCCGCCACGCAGGCCGACGAGGCGCCTTTCGTCAATCTCCGCGACCCGGCCAGGGCTCTCGGCCCGGACGGACGCCCGGCGGTCAGCCGCCGCGCGCCGATCTGGGAGGATGTGCCCGACGAGCGCTGGAACGACTGGCGCTGGCAGCTGTTGAACCGAGTCAACACCGTCGATGAGATCGGCCGCGTCCTCAAGCTGACCGACGACGAGCGGGCCGGGCTCTCCTCCCCGGACAAGTTTCGGGTCGACATCACGCCCTACTTCCTGAGCCTGATCGATCCCGACGACCCGTCCGACCCGATCCGCCGCCAGGTCATTCCCACCGACTGCGAGCACGAAGCCTTCACGGCGATGATGGAGGACTCGCTGGCCGAGGACCGCCACTCCCCTGTGCCCGGGCTCGTGCACCGCTACCCGGACCGCGTCCTGATGCTCGTGACCACGCAGTGCGCGAGCTACTGCCGCTACTGCACGCGGTCGCGCATCGTCGGCGACGCGGCGCAGAACTTCAGCCGCCACGATCTCGAGGCCCAGTACGACTACATCCGCCGGACGCCTCAGATCCGCGACGTGCTCCTCTCCGGCGGCGACGCGCTGACGCTCAACCCCAAACTGCTCGAGTCGATCATGCGCACCCTGCGCGAGATCCCCCACATCGAGATCATCCGCATCGGGTCGCGCGTGCCGGTCTTCCTGCCGCAGCGGATCGACGACGAACTGTGTGAGACGCTGGCGAAGTACCACCCGGTATGGATGAACCTGCATTTCAACCACCCGAACGAACTCACGCCCGAGGTGGCCCGCGCCGCCGACAAGCTCACTCGCGCCGGCATCCCGCTGGGCAACCAGTCGGTCCTGCTCGCCGGCGTCAACGACTGCGTCCACATCATGCGAGCGCTCGTCCACAAGCTGGTCGAGTTCCGGATCCGGCCGTACTACATCTACCAGTGCGACCTGGTCGAAGGCTCCGGCCACTTCCGGACCCCGGTCGGCAAGGGCATCGAGATCATGGAGGGGCTGCGCGGCCATACCTCCGGCTACGCCGTACCGACCTACGTGGTCGACGCTCCCGGCGGCGGCGGCAAGATCCCGGTCATGCCCAACTACCTGATCAGCTACTCGGACCACAAGGTCGTGCTGCGCAACTTCGAGGGCTACATCACCACCTACGAGGAGCCGGCCCACTACGCGCCGCACGACAAGGCGAAGTGCCGTTACTGCCAGCACCCGCGCTCCGAGCCGGGGCAGGGCGGTGTCGAGAGCCTGCTCGACGGCCAGCAGATGTGGATCCAGCCCTCCGGCTTCGAACAGGCCCATCTGCGCGGTCGAATTCAGGCCCACCGTCTTCAGGATCCGTCGAAATGGATCCCCTACGGCGTCGGCGCGATCGAAGGCGCGGCCGGGCAGTCGCTGGACGCTCTGGCGGCTGGTTCGAACCCACCGGCGGCGGAGGACGCGGCCGCCGGAGGCCCGAATGGCCCGGCAGTGCCGGACGCCTCGGCGCCGGCCTCGACGCCGGGCCAGGGGCGCGAGGCGGCGCCCGAGTACCCGCCCGGCGAGGAGCCCCGCCCCCGCGAGGGCGAGCCCACGGGCTGGTTGAACGGCGAGCTGCTCTGACCGTAGCCGGTGCGGTCCCGCGCGAACCGCCACCCGCGTACCATCAACAACGTGGCTCCGACAGAGCCCGGCGCGGGGAGGAGCGAGCATGATCAGCGGCACCTGGCCCGAGAATGCGGGCGGCCCGATCTTCATCCGTGGATACGAGGGCGGCTCGTACGAGGAAGTCATCGAGGCGTTCCACCGCGACGCGGTCATGCTGCTGGACGTGGGCTACGAGCCGGTCGGCCAGCACTACGTCGAGGGCCAGTGGGGCATCTGGCTTGGGCTGCTCGCCGCGATCCTGACCCCCGTCCTGATCGGGATAGTCATCTGGGCCAGGATCCTGACCGAGCGCCCGACCGGCACGCTCACGGTGACCTACCTGTCGCGCACCGCTTAGCTGCGCCTGCCACGACCGCTGGGATCGCGTTGGGCCCGGCGGCCCGCGCTTCCGCTTTCATCCGCGGGGCGCAGCCTTCATCCTGCGAGCGGCCGATGCAAGCACCGGCGTCGCAGCGTAACTTGCGACCATGCAAAGAGTCGCGGCCACGGGCCAGCGCGGCCTCCGGCACCTCCACTGGAACCAGGATTACGCCGACGTCGCCCTCGCCCTGGCCCTGACCGTCCTCGCGTTCGCCTCGACCCTTGATGAAAACGGTCGTCTGGACGCCGTCAGCGTTCCGCTCCTGGCCCTCCAGACGCTTCCGGTCGCGTGGCGTCGCCGGAGCCCGATCGGTGTCCTGTGCCTGACCGGGTTCGCAATCACGGCCTACAGCGTTCTCGGCTACACGGAGACGAACGGATTCCTGGGAGTGTTCGTGGCCTTCTACACGGTCGCCGCGCACGAACCCCGGCGCCGGGCGACGATCTCGGCCGCGATAACCGCCTGCGGAATCCTGATCAGCTTCGCGGCCTACGCCACGTTCGATTCGATGACCGGCTGGACGGCAGGCCTGACTGCCACATGCCTCTCCTTCGGGCTGGCCTGGCTCATCGGCGACAACCTGCGTGTGCGCCGTGCCTACACCCGGCAACTCGAGCAGCGCGCCGCGGAGCTCGAGATCGAGCGCGAGGAAAAGGCCACCCAGGCCGTGACGGAAGAGCGGGCCCGCATCGCCCGAGAGTTGCACGATGTCGTGGCGCACTACGTCAGCGTCATGGTGGTCCAGGCCGCCGGAGCCCGCCGCATCGCCGACAAGGATCCGGTCGCGGCCAGGGGAGCGCTCGAAGCCGTGGAGGCGGCGGGAAGGACGGCCCTGGCCGAGATGCGGCGCATGCTGGAGGTGCTGCGCGCCGACGATACCGGCATGGGACCGCAGCCCGGCCTCGGCGAGATCGACCGGCTCATCGGCAACGTGCGCGATGCCGGTCTTCCGGTCGAGTACTCGGTCGAAGGAACCGCCTGCTGCCTGCCGGCCGGCATGGACCTGGCGGCGTATCGAATTGTCCAGGAGGCCCTCACCAACACGGTCAAGCACGGCGGCAGGGCAACGGCCCGCGTCACCGTGCGCTACACGACCGAAACCCTGGAAATCGAGGTGATCGACGACGGCAGGGGCGCGGCGGCGCCCCTTCTTTCGGCCGCGGACGGCGGCGGGCATGGCCTGATCGGGATGAAGGAACGTGTCGCGCTGTTCGGAGGAGAGCTCCACACCGGGCCGGTCCTGACCGGCGGCTACCGGGTCTTAGCGCGGATGCCGATCGAGCCGGACGACATGGCCCGGGCCAGACTCGAGAGGGAAACCGCCCAGGCCGTTGTCGAAGAGGCCGCCGCGTACGACCGGCGGGAGCAGGCGCGGCATGCCCACCATGCCCCGCGACCCCAGGCGCCGGCAAAGGCACGACCGGTCCCGCCGATCATGGTCAGGGTCGTGCCACCGCATCCCACGGAACAGAGCCGGCCGCGCGGCCGCCGAGATGACGAGGGAGAGCAATGACGACTCGCGTGCTGCTGGTGGACGATCAGCCGCTGCTCCGGACCGGGTTCCGGATGATCCTCTCCGCGGAATCCGACCTGACGGTCGTGGGCGAAGCCGGAGACGGCGCGTCCGCGGTTGAGCTTGCCCGCCGGCTCCGGCCGGACGTGGTCCTGATGGACATCCGCATGCCGGGCATGGACGGCATCCAGGCCACGCGAGCGCTGGCCGGTCCGGGCGTCGAGGAGCCGATCAAAGTCCTGATGCTGACGACCTTCGGGCTGGACGAGTACGTGGTGGAGTCGCTGCGGGCCGGCGCCAGCGGCTTCCTGCTCAAGGACGCGCCGGCCGAGGACCTGGTCGAGGCGATTCGGATCGTGGCCGCCGGCGAGGCGCTCCTGGCCCCGTCCGTGACACGGCGCCTGCTGGATCGTGTCGCCAGCCGGTTGCCGCCCGCTAACGAGAACGCCATCCCCGCCCTCTCCGAGCTTACGGACCGCGAAATGGAGGTCCTCAAGCTGCTGGCCCGGGGACTTTCAAACGCGGAGATCGCCGAGAAGCTGGTCGTCTCCGAGACGACCGTGAAGACTCACGTCTCGCGCGTCCTGGCCAAGCTGGATCTGCGTGACCGCGTCCAGGCCGTGATCCTCGCCTACGAGACCGGCCTCGTCTGAATTGATCGCCGATCGGGCGGTCGATCTCTTCGTTGCCTGCTCCGCTCCTTGCTCACGCACGCCTGAGTGCGCTCGCTGCGGCGCTCGCGCGGCGCCTCGATCTCGACTCGCCGGCCCAGCGATCGGGTGGAAGTCGGGCGGCCCACCTCTTGGTTGTCGCCATCCGCTCCGGGCTCACGCACCTTCAGGTGCGCTCGCGCCGGTGGTCGAGCGGCGCCGTCGGACGCAGGACCGAGATGCGGGACGACCAGCCGGCCCCGTCGCCGATCTGGCAACCACGGCCCGCGGCCGATCGGGGGTCGTTTCCGCTCGCCTGGAGCCCCATTGCCGGGCCGAGGGGCCGTTTGCCGAAGGTTGCGCTCACCGGCTGAGCAATGCCGACCGATGGACAACCGAGGACAACCCCGACTGGTCAGTCTTGTTCGCCCGGGGAGCAGGTTCGTCGCTCTTGGCCCCTCCAGGCTGGATCTGTTGCCACGCACGAGCAGATCGGAGCATGCGGGCACTCCGCTGCGGGTCGATCGGTCGCGGTTGCTCACCAGGTGATCAGCTCGACTGGGTTCGCGAGCGAATCGCAGCCTTTGGCCACGCGGATGAGCGGAAGCGACCGAACCTGGAACGCAGCCATGGGCCGAGCTTCTGGACGCCGCGCTGCCGAGCTTTCTGCACGCCGCGCCGCCGGCCCTGCCGCGCGCCGCTCGTCGTGCAGGGTCCCGCGATTGCCCGCCTTTTCGTCCGGCGGTCGCGTTGATGTGCCGGACGGCGCCGTCGGCCGGTGGTAGGGCGGACCGGGCTCGCCGTTCTGGCGATCAGGCGGCCGTCGGGTCGGTAGCTCGCGCCTCGACCCGCTCTCATCCTCGAGTCGCTTCGCCGGCCCGCCGGTCATCCGCTCGGATGATGGCCGGTTCGGCCGGCTGGACGACCAAGGTTTAGCCGTCTCGGACGACGGCGCCCGGCGCCCGCACCCGTAGCGTTCCCTACGACGAGATAGACGCAGGCAGCGTCCTCGAACGGACAGCCTGGCACACGCGAAAGCGAAGGGAGACTCACATGCGACTCGTGCGCGACCTCGGCCGCCGCAAGCTCCGCTCGACACTCACGATCACGGGCATCGCCATCGGCATCATGGCCCTGGTCGTCTTCGGGTCGATGGCCAACAAGATGAACGCCCTCATCAACGGCGGGAGCAAGTACTACGCCGACAAGGACATCGTCAGCATCGGCTCCATGTTCAGCGGCAACTTCCAGCCGCTCTCCCTGACCGACGTCGCCAAGATCGAGAAGATCGACGGTGTGGCCGCGGCCACACCCGGCATCGCGATGCTGCTGGACGACAACACGACCACCACCATGGGCACGCCCGAGATGATCAACGGCTCCGTGCCCGGCGGCGACAAGGGGCTCGAGACCTTCCCGATCAGCATCTCGTCGGGCCGGGAGTTGACCGCGTCCGACTCGGGCAACGTGACGGTCCTCGGGTGCGACCTCGCCCGCAAGCTGAATGCAACAGTCGGCGGCACGGTCACCCTTCGCGGCGTTCCGTTCACCGTGGTCGGAATCATGGCGCCGACGCTCACGGCCCCCGACAAAGACGCCGAGGTTCCGCTCGGCGCCGCGCAGCAGTTGTTCATAAAGACCCTGCCGCCCCTGATCCAGTCAAAGCTCGACGCCTCGGACATCGCCACCAGCATCACCGTCTACCCCACGGCCGGCGTGAGCCCGGAGACGCTCAAGACTCGCCTCGAGACCGCTCTCGGAAGCTCCTACACCGTCATGGACGGCGAGGACTTCGACGCCATGCTCGGCAGCATCAGCACGATCTTCAGCGTCGTGCTGACCGGCGTCGCGATGCTCAGCCTGCTGGTCGGCGGCCTCTCCACCATCAACACGATGGCCATGGCCGTGGCCGAGCGAACACGAGAGATCGGCATCAAGCGCGCCATCGGCGCATCCCGCTGGCGCATACGGCGCGAGATCGTCCTCGAGTCGGCCGCCATCGGGTTGCTGGCGGGGCTGATAGGGCTCGCGATCGGCGCGGGCATGACCACCCTCTTCAACGAGATGGGCCGCGAGTCGGGCAACGTCCTGTTCGATCTGACGCCGGGCACGGCCGCCACCGCCGTCGCCTTCGCCACGATCCTCGGGGCCCTGGCCGGCTTCGTCCCGGCCTGGCACGCCTCGCGGCTCGACCCGGTGACCGCCCTCCGGTACGAGTGACGGCCCAACCGGACACACCCAAACACATCGCGGTCCGCTCAGCGCGGCCCGCCAGGGAGACACAACGATGGCAATCCTCGAAGGACGCAACCTCCGCAAGACCTACCGCCTCAGCAAGAGAAACACCGTCGAAGCCCTGAAGGGCGTCGAGGTCTCGATCGAGCAGGGCGAGATGGTGGCGATCATGGGCCCGTCCGGGTCCGGCAAGAGCACCTTGATGCACATCCTCGGGCTGCTCCACGCCCCGGACCCGAACCACGGCCCCGCCCCTGAGCTGTATCTCGGAGGCGAAGACGTCGCCAGCCTCTCCGACAACGCCCGGACCAGGCTTCGAGCCCGCCGGATGGGCTTCGTCTTCCAGGACTTCAACCTCGTCCCGACCCTCACCGCCGCGGAGAACGTGATGCTCGCCTGCGAGTACGCCGGCATCCGCGGCAGGCAGGCCCGAGAGGCCGTTATGGAGGCCCTGGACCTGGTCGGCCTGGCTGAACGCGCCGACCACAAGCCGGCCGAGCTCTCGGGCGGCGAGCAGCAGCGCGTCGCGATCGCCCGCGCGCTGGTGAACAAGCCGGAGATCATCCTGGCCGACGAACCGACCGGCAATCTCGATTCCGATCGCAGCGCCGAAGTCCTGGCCCTCTTGCGGCAATTCAATCGCGAGCGCGGCCAGACGGTCGTGCTCGTCACCCACGACTCCGAAGTCGGCGAGGCCTGCGACCGCGTCATCAGGATGCGCGACGGCCGCATCCGAGACCAGGGCCGCCGCGCGGTGGCCGAGCCCGCCGAGGCCGAGGCCGTGGCCTGACCTCAACTCAGATCAGTCAGCGACGGCGCCGCCCGGGGAGGCGGCGCCGGAGGAGGAGCAGACAGTGGAAGGGGAATTGGCCGGCGGGCCGCCGGATATGAAGCGCGAGCCGTGGACCGTAAAGGTCGCGGTCGGAGCGCCCGTCATCGCTGGCGCGTCCTGGCCGGATGGTTCGCGCTGACCTTCGGTCTCATGATCGCGAGCATCGGCCTGGGTGGCCAGCAGTCGCAGTCGATCATGGACAAGGGTCAGACGATCGGGGACTCGCAGACCGGCTACAACGCCTTCAACGACGCCGCCACGAAGGGCGGCGTGACCACCGAGTCGTTCTACCTGATCGTCGAGAACCCGACCGGCCACCTCGACACCGACGCAGGGCGCGGGGCCGTCGCCGACATGGCGGCCCGATTGACCGCTTTGACGGCCTCCGTCGACTCGCGGCAGGTCCCGGTCTTCTACACGGACCCCAGGAGCCAGCTTCCGGCGGTGGTGGACCCGTTCGTCCTGGCACGCATGGCGCCCGATCAGGCGACGAGCGTCCTTTCGGCCCATGGAACAACGGCCCTTATCACGGCCAGGGTGTCGGGTGACGACAGCGAGGCCACGGCCAAAATTGACGCGATCAAGCCGCTGGCCGACCAGTTCAAGAGGGATTACCCGTCACTGACGATCTACGCTTTCAACAGCCGCCTGATCAACGCCGACTTCGGCAATTACGTGAACAGCTCCCTGGACGGGCTGCTGCTGCCGACCCTGCTCATAACCTTCTTCATCCTGCTGGTCGCCTCTCGCTCGGCGATCGCGGCCTTCGTGCCGATCGTCCTGGCGCTGAGCGCGATCATCGGGGCGATGGGCCTGGTCGGCCTCTACAGCCAGGGAATATCCCCGGTCAGCCAGTACGTGGCCCAGATCGTGGTCCTGATCGGGCTGGCCGTGGCCGTCGACTACTCGCTCTTCGTCATTTCGCGGTTCCGGACGGAGCGCTCGGCGGGGCGCGACAAGTTCGGCGCGATCGAGGTAGCCAGCTCCACCGCCGGTCGGGCCGTCTTCTTCAGCGGGCTGGCCGTCATGATCTCCCTGGGCGGCCTTCTCCTGATCAACGACGACGTCTTCAAGTCGATCGCCATAGGCTCCATCGCGGTCGTCCTGATCTCGGTGTTCGGCAGCCTCACGTTCCTGCCGGCCGTGCTCTCCATCCTCGACCGCAAGCTCATGCGCTTCGGCGTCCCGTTTCTCTCCCGCGACCGCGGCGAGGGTAAAGGAATTCTGGGGCACCGTCGTCCGCGTTGCCACGAACAGGGCCGTGGTTGCGGCGGCCGCCGCGGCCGCGATCCTCATCCCGATCGCCTCACCCGTTTCCAAGCTCCAGCTGGGCTCGACCACGAGCGACGTGTCGACGCTGCCGCACAGCGTCGAGGGCGTCCGAGCCTGGGACCTCATCACCACCAAGTGGCCGGCAGGCCGGAACCTGACGATGGACGTCATCGTCACCAACGCCCGCGACCCCAGGACCGCGCGGCCATCGCGACCTTCGAAGCTGCCGAGAAGAGCGGCCGGATCCCCGGCGTCAACGCCGCAACCGCCGCCGTCGACGTATCGGGGGACGGCACGGTCGTCGACATCCACGCCGGCATTCCGGGAACCGCCAACGACGTCTCCAATTGGAACCTCGCCCGAACCTTCCGGGCGTCGGTGGTCCCGGCCTACTTCGGGTCGCTCGGCGGCTCGCGCGTCTACGTCTCCGGCGACGCCGCCTACACGATGGACTACGCCGGCTGGTACGGCGGCCAGATGCCCCTGGTGATCGTCTTCGTCCTGGGCATGAAGTTCCTGCTCCTGCTGGTCGCATTCCATTCCATCGTCATCGCCATCAAGGCGATCATCCTCAACCTGCTATCCGCCGGCGCGGCCTTCGGGGTCCTGGTTCTGCTCTTCCAGGAAGGCTGGCTCAAGGACCTCACGGGAATCCGCCTGAATGTGATCGAGGCGTGGGCGCCGGCGATGATCTTCACGATCCTCTTCGGGCTCTCGATGGACGACCACGTCTTCATCCTGACGCGGGTGAAGGAGGCCCGAGATCGGGGCCTGGCCTCCACCGACGCGGTGGTCAAGGGCATCACGATCACGGCCGGCACCGTCACCAGCGCCGCCGCGATCATGGTCTGCGTCTTTGGAGCCTTCTTCACTATCCAGCTGGCCATCATGCAGCAGCTAGGCGTAGGCCTGGCCGTCGCGATCCTGGCGGACGCCACGCTGGTCCGGAGTCTCCTGTTCCCCTCGCTCATGAAGCTGCTTGGGGAGTGGAACTGGTGGATGCCGGGCTTCCTGCGATGGATCCCTCGAATTACCATCGAGGGCGAGCCAGAAGCGTTGCTCGGCGCGGCCAGGAGCAATCCCGAGGCGAGCGCCGCCGGCGCCTAGACCACTCCGAGCGCGCCGCCGGAGCCGCCGTCTATCATTCGCTGGGACGGCACGGGATCGACGACCGGGTAACCGGGCGTGGATCGGGAGCCGGCGGTGCCTTGCGGCAGCGCCTGCCGAGCGAGCCGTTCCATCGTCATGGGGCGCCCTGCTTCCCCCTCGGCTGGGCGCCCCGCCTGCCCTTCCAGTCGAGATCGTGTGACCCAACCCGCCGCCTCCCATGTCTGGCTCAACGGCCGGCTGCTGCCCTCGGAGGTAGCGCACCTGTCGACGTACGACCGTGGCTTCATGCTCGGCGACGCGGTCTTCGAGGCCTTCAGGGCGAAGCGCGGCGTGGCCATCGAGCTGGACGGACATCTGGCCAAGAAGGAGCATCTTGAGCCTGGCCGCGATGGCCCTGGACATGCCCTTCGGCGACGAGGCGATTGCCGCCGGGATCTCGGACCTGCTCGCCGCCGTGCCGGCTGGGGACGGGGTCGAGCCACCCGGCGACGCCGCCATCCGCCCTACCGTCAGTCGTGGCTTCGACGCCACGAGGGCCGTGCAGCCCCACCCGGGCGGGACCGCTTCGGTGGCCATCCAGGCCTGGCCGTTCAGTCCGCCGTCCGCGGCTACGCTCGAGGGCGGCCTCCGGGTCGTCACGAGCGTGATCCGGCGCGATCCCAGCTCGCCCATGGCGGGCATCAAGACCACGGCCCGCGCGGAGCTGGTCTATGCCCGGCTCGAGGCCGAGCGGGCCGGCGCGGACGACGCGATCTTCCTGACCATCGACGGCCGCATCACCGAGGCCACGACGTTCAACGTTCTGCGGATCCGCGGCGACGTCGGCGCCACTCCCCGCCTGGGAACGGGGCTACTGGCCGGCACCGCGCGAGCCTGGCTCATGGAGCACGGCGGGAGCGTCTGTGTGCTCCCGTCGAGCAGGACCTGCGGCCCCTGGACGCCTTCGAGGCCGACGAGGCGGCCATCTGCTCGAGCATCGCCGGTGTCGTTCCTGTCGTCGCGCTCGACAACAGGCCGATCGGGAACGGCACGCCCGGACCGCGAACGCTGGCCCTGCGGGCGGCCCGGGAGAGCTGGATCGACCTCCACTCTCTCGAGGTCGCGGGGGCCCGAGGGCGCGCGTCGAGCCCGGCCGGAGGGCTGGGCAGGTGAGAGACGAGCGCGCCCCGGCGGCCGGCGTGGACCGGCAGGTTCCGTCTCGAGACGTGATCGCGCACGACTACCTGCTGCTCGCCCTGCGACTCGACAAGCTGCTGCCCGGGATCGTCGACGCCTACTTCGGTCCGGCCGGCCTGAAGGCCCAGGTCCAGGCCGAGGCTCCCCTCGCACCGGCGAGACTCCGCGAGCAAGCCCCGGCCCTCCTGTCGCGCCTGCCTCGTGAGATCCAGGAACCGGACAGGCTCCGCTGGCTCACGGCCCAGCTCGTCTCGCTCGAAGCCCAGGCCGTCACCCTGGCCGGCGATCCACTGCCCTATTCGGAATGCGTAGCCTGCCTCTTCGACGTCGCGCCCGAAAGGCCGTCGGAGACTATCTTCGACGCGGCCGCGGACGACCTCGCCCGACTGCTTCCTTCAGGCCGGGGAGACGGCGAGACGGTGTCGGAACGGCTGGCGGCGTGGGAGTCGCGCTTCGCGTTCCACCCCGCGCGACTGCCGGCAGTGGTCGATTGGCTCGTGCGTGAAATCCGCGATCGGGCAGACCGGCTGCTCGGGCTCCCGGCCGGCGAAGCCGTCGAGGTCGCGTACGTTTCCGACCGGCTGTGGCGAGTCGACAACCAGTATCGCGGCGGCTGCCGGACGCGGATCGAGATCAACGTCGATCTCCTGCGCACGCCGGCCGAACTGGTCCAGGTCGTGGCGCGCGAAGCCTACCCCGGCCGGCACACCGAACGCGCCTTGAGAGACCGCCGGCTCGTCGACGGCCTGGGTCGACTCGAGGCCAGCATCCTGCTCCTGAACACGCCCGAGGCTCTCGTCAGCGAGGGCATGGCCTACCTGGGCGGCCGGCTGGTCGGCGCCCAGGAAGGACCTGCCCGCACTCCTGCTCGAGCTTTACGAGCGCGGGGGACTGGCCGTGGCGGCAGACCGACCTGCCGCGCTGGAGGCGGCCGAGACGCAGGTCCGGCTTCGAAGAGCGGTCGCGAGCCTTCGAGCGGTGCCGGCCTGCGCGGCCTTCATGCTTCATGCCGACGGCGCCGCCCGGGATGAGGTCGCGCTTTACCTGCGCCGCCGCTTGCTGACGACTCGCTGCTGGGCGGACGAGATCCTGGAACTGATCGAGGATCCGACCTACCGGACGCAGATCCTGGCCGGCCATGAGGGCGAGCGCCTGCTGCACCGCTGGTTCGAGCTCGGCCCCGCGAGCGAGCGCGTCGACAGGTACGGGCGCTTCATGCGGGAGCAGGTCACGCCCGCTCTTCTGTGGAGAGAAGCTGTCCCCCATCGGGCCGGGCGACCTCGGCTGGTAGCCGGGCTTCGGCGGTGGGGGCGGCGCAAGGGGCTGTCGGGACCGGCCGGCGCGCGTGAGCCGGTCCGGCGCTGCCCGGGTTCGCCTCCGTGCTGCGGCCCGCGGCGCCTGCGGATAGACTTGGCCGCGTGACAGAAAGCCGTGCCCCCGGGGCCCAGCGCTCCGCCGGGGCCGCCGCCAAACCAGCCGCCAGGGCCGCAGGCGCCCGGGCTCGCCCGAAGGCCGCGACGACGCTCGCCGCACCCTCGAGAGTCGCGCCCGCCCCCGCCCACCGCCATCCGAACCTCGGCCTCCCGCCCGTCGACGTCACTTCCGGCCACGCCGACGCCGCCGGGAAGCTCCGCGACGGCGCCTCGCGCATCGCAGCGGCGGCGCTCGAGGCAGTCATAGGAGCGGATCCGACGGTGAGGGCCCGCTACGACGAGGCCGGCCTCCGGCGCTTGCTCCACGACGGCGAGCTGCTGACCGGGCGCCTGGCCATCTGCGTGGCCGGCGGCGAGGCCCGCCCTCTGGCCGAGTACGCCGATTGGATCGGGCCGATCTACCGCCGCCGGGGCGTGCCGCTCGGCGATCTCGGCGCCCTCTGCGCCGGCATCCGCGAGGCGGTCGAGCCCATGCTGGATGGTGACGAGCGGCAGACCGCGGCCCGCGCACTCGAGGCCGCCGGCGCCATCTTCAAGCGCAACAGCAGGATCGCCGGCGACCGCCACAAGCGAAACGCGCTCTGGAAGTGGATGTACCGCGGCGTCTGATCCACCGCTTCCGCTCATGCCACGGCCGCGGGCCGCGGCGCCCGCCGAGTCGACCCAGAACCGGAGGCTGACATGACGATCAAGTGGGTGAAGGTAGATCCGCTCGTCATGCGCGGCGAACCGTTCTGCTACAACACCCGCCTCACCGTCCGCCAGCTGCTCGAGCTGAGACGCGACGGCTACGGCGTGGCCCGGCTGCTCCGTGAGCACCCCGAGCTGCGAGTCGTCGGCATCGCTCACGCCTACCGCTACGCCGCCGAGCATCGCGACCTTTACGGCGAGTTCTTCGACCGAAATGGAACCCTGGCCGGACCCGGCTTCACCGACGAGGAGGCGAACGTCCTGCCCGACGACCTCCGAATTCCCGGCGTCGTCGTGGCCCGAACGAAGGTCGGCCGCGCGGGCGCCTGACGCGGCCGCTGCCCGGATCCCACTATTCCGAGGAAACTGGTAGGATATCGATCGCCATGAGCGACCCCCTCGCGGCCCTGGAGGCCGCACTGACCAACAAGGCCGGCGCCTCCGCCACGGACGAGCCGGCGGCCGAAGCGACACCCACCTTCGACCCGGCCCGCCGGGCGACGGAGCTGGCGATCCTGGATGCCCTGCGCTCGGTCGTCGACCCCGAGCTTGGGATGGACGTCGTCGAGCTTGCCCTCATCAGACAGATCATCATCGGCCGCGAGTCGTCCGAGATAAAGATGATCCTGACGACTCCCTTCTGCCCCTACGCCGGTTCGATGGTCCAGCAGATCAAGGACCAGGCGGAGTCGGTCCTCGAGCACCCGGTCAAGGTGACCCTGCTGGCCGAACGCTGGGACCCCCGCGACGCCGGCCTGACCTGGTGAGGCGCTAGCGGAATCGAGGGGAAGATGCCAGACAAGCCCGAACGAAAGTCGGCGGTCGCCACCGGACGCGGCGACGACGGCACCACGGGCCTGCTGTTCGGCGGAAACCGCGTCTTCAAGGACGACCCCAGGACCGAAGCATTCGGCGCAATCGACGAGGCCATCGCGGCCCTCGGTCTTGCCCGCGCTGAACTCGGCCTGATGGCGCAGGAGGGAGCTGTTCCGGGAGTCCTCGACGGGCTGCCGGAGCTGATCCTCAGGCTTCAGCGCGAGCTCTTCGTCGTCGGCGCCGAGCTGGCGACGACCCCCGAGGCAGTGAACCGCCAGAGACCGGGCGAGACGAGGGTGACGGCCGAGATGGTCGCCGGGCTAGACCTCGTGCTGGCCGAGGCCGAGCTGGCCGTCGAGCTGCCGCGCGAATTCGTCGTTCCGGGCGAAACACGCCTCTCGGCGTATCTCGAGCTGGCCCGAACGGTCGTCCGCCGGGCCGAGCGCCGCGCCGTCTCCCTCAGGCGGATCGACCCTCTCCAGGACGATCGCGTCGTGCCGTACTTGAACCGGCTGGCCGATTTGCTCTGGATCCTGGCCCGAGCCGCCGAACAGGGCGAGGCAAGAACGGCAACTCCCTCGCGGACGTCGGCGGCCCGGAAGGGCGGCTGATGGGCACGTCAAGGTGCGGCGCCGGAGTTGGGCGGCGCGGCGGCGCTGTCCGGACGTCGGCGCGGCCGAGTACGGACATCGCGGCGGCCGAGTACTGACATCGCGGCGGCCGATCCGCAGGCGTAGGATCGACGAGAACGTCCACCTGGCGACGAACCAGAACGACCATCAGATGATCGACGCGGGCCGCGGGGCCGGCCGGGTCCACGCCCGCGGGTTTGACTCGATCGGAGGTTACCGGTGAACAACAACTATCGATATCCGCCGGACGGCTCTTACGCGCCCGAGCAGTTGGGGGTGAGGCCGGCCGCGGCCCTCTCCGTCATGTTCCTGACCCAGGCCTTCGTGTGGATGTTCCTCGGCCTTCTGCTGAGCGCCTTCGTGGCGTTCCTGGTCGAGAACAACCTCGGCCTGACCCAGACGGTGCTCAACCTGTGGCTGCCGCTGATCATCGTGGAGATGGTCATCGGCGTCGGTCTGCAGGTCACCATCCGCCGTATAAATGCCACCGTGGCGCTGGGGCTCTTCCTCGTCTACGCCGCGATCAACGGCCTCACATTCGGCGTGATCATGCTGGCGTACACCTACCAGACGGGCTCGGCGGCGACGGTCGTCGAAGCGTTCGTCAGCGCGGCGGCGATGTTCGGCGGCGCGGCCCTGTACGGCGCCGTCACGAAGCGATCGCTCACGAACATGTTCGGCTATCTGGCCATGGCCACCTGGGGACTGTTCGTCGCCCTCCTGCTGAACCTGCTCCTGAACAACGGCACGCTCGACATCATCATCTCGGTCGTGGGCGTGATCATATTCACGGCCCTGACCGCGTCCACCGTCCAGCGCATCTCGCGCGGCCAGTTCGCGGCGATGACCGGGTCGATGGAGAAGGCCTCCGTGATCGGCGCGCTGCTCCTCTACCTCGAGTTCGTGAACATCTTCCTCTTCCTGCTCCGTCTCTTCGGCGGTGGCGGCCGCAGCTAGAAATCGGGGCGCTGCGCGGAACCCGCGCCCGGGTGCATCATTCGCGTCGTGATCCCGGCCAGCCGATCTCATCGTCGAAGCGTGCTCGCGCCCCTCGCCGCCCTCTTGCTGGCGGGAGCCGTGGCCGCCTGCGGCAGCCCGAATCCCACCCCAAGTCCCTCGCTGCCGCCCGGGACCGCGTCCCCCTCTCCGACCGCTTCGCCCGCGCCGACACCGAGCCCGCCCGCACCCACGCCGGGCATCTCGATCGTTCCCGTTCCGACCTCGCAGCTGGTCGCCGCCAGCCGGCCGGTCGCTCAGCTCGACGCGACCACGGCGAAGGCGCTCCAGGCGGCCCTCGATGGGATTCGCGCGGGCGGTAAGTACCCCGGCACGTCGGCCGCGATCGTCTTCCCGGACGGCTCGATCTGGGCGGGCGTTTCCGGTTATGCCGTTCTGGCGTCGAAGAAGCCGCTGACCAGCGACACCATGT
>CAVQNC010000022.1:0-31437 GCA_963713795.1 uncultured Chloroflexia bacterium | reverse complement strand
GCCCCGACCAGATGCGCCAGGAAGCGCTTGACGCCAGAGGGAACATCCGTCGGATGCGCAAGAACACCGGCGGCAGGGCGGCATGAAGCGACTGCCTCGCTCTCTCGACGACATCCGGGGCCTGCGGGCCGCGCGGTGGATAAGGGAGTCGACTAAGGGTCAGTACGACCGATTCGGGCCGGCCAGCCAGCGCGAGCAGCAGGACCGCTTCATCGAGCGCTACGGCCTCGTCGACACCGGGCGCGTCTTCCAGGTCGCGCACAGCGGCACGACGGTCTGGCGATCACCCACGATGACGAAGATGCTCGACGAGGCCAAGGCCGGAGGCTTCGACCTCTTGCTGGCGGGGTACTCAGACCGCTGGCAGCGCAACCTGCGCAGGACGCTCGAACTCCTAGAGGATCACCTCCACCCGGCGGGGGTTGCTCTGGTTATGTGCGACCGTCGGATCATAAGCTCCGACCCCAACGACTGGGACGAGCTCGTTGCCGAGTCGGCCGGAGCCGAGAAGTACAGCCGCCGCCTCTCAGAACGGATCACCGAAGGGTACGCCGCCAAGTTCGTCCAGGAGAACGATCCCGGCGGTCACGCGGGTCTGGGATTCCGTCGATCTCCCGACCCGCCGAACACCCTCGAGATCAACCCAGAGGAGATCGGTGCCGCGGTCAACCTCTTCGAGCGCTATGCCCTCGGCACACTGAGCGCCCAGCAGCTCTCTGCCGAGACCGGCCTAGAGGCGTCGCGCATCCGCTGCATCCTGATGAACCCGATCTACAACGGCTGGATACGACGTCACCGCGGGCCCAACGAGACTAGGCGACCAGCTCCTTGGCGTGCCAACCCGCCAGTCTCAGACGAGCTGTGGGCGCGGGTAGAGGAGATCAGGAGAGCCAAGTGCCGCGGCAGCGGTCCTCATCGTCTCGGTCGCATGGATCTGCTCGCCGGTCTCATCTACTGCGTCTGCGGCCGCCGGATACGGAGCGACGGGTGGGCGGCCAATCGCCGCTACCGCAAGCTCCATCCCAAGCCGTGCCAGGCGTGGGGTACCGCCGCTCGGCTTCCGGCCGAGACATGGGAGGTGCCGGTCCTCGCCCAGGTCGGCGGCATCGAGCTCGACGACGGGGTGATCGCGGGGGTCGTGGCCGCCCTCGGCTCAACAGTCCGTCCAATCGCCATCGACCGCTCTCGTATCGAGCACCAGATGCGCGAGCTTGCCCTGGACCACGTTGGAGGTGGGATGAGCGACGAGACCTACCTGGAACGCCTCAAGCACCTGCGTGCCTGTATGGCCGAGGTCGAGGAGACCGCCCAGGTGGGTGTCGCCGCGGATCGGGCAGTGGAGTGGCTCCGTGACCTGGCCGAGACCTGGCGGGAGGCGGACGTACCGGAGGCAAGGAGCGAACTGCTCCATGCCATCTACGAGCGGATCGTGGTCGCCGGGCGGGAATTCGTGTCAGCCCGCCTGACTCCGGCTGCTTACGCGCACGGCCTGGCGCTTGCTCTGCCTGAACAGGTTGCAATGGCGCGCCCGACAGGATTCGAACCTGCGACCTTCGGCTCCGGAGGCCGACGCTCTATCCACTGAGCTACAGGCGCGCGACGCGACCGCGGCGATAATCGCGATCGGGCGGCAATGATACCCCGACGGGGTAGCGCGCACGAAAGACGTTCCCCAGCCGCGGACGCCTCACGGTGGCCCCGAGTCGCCGGGGACGGCGACGGCTCCTGGCGTGGAAGGGCGGCAGCCATGCCGCCGTACATCTATCTTGGACCCGTACCCGCGACCGAGCCGGGGTCATGGTCGTTCCATGGCCCAAAGGTCTGATAGGCGACGATGGTCGCGGTGGACTACGGTGCGCCGCATGGACGACACGAATCGCATCTGCCCCTGGTGCTCAACTCCGATACCGGCCGCGGTGAAGGCCTGCCCGAAGTGCGGCGCGGTGGTCGACGACTCCGTCGTCGCCGATATCCCAGGCCTGACTGTCGTGGACCCCAAGGCGGGCGCCAAGGGCGACCCGATCCGCAAGGACATGGTCCGCGACATCTGGTCCGGCGCGAGCGCCGCCGCCGCGACCGGCGACGTGGAGGCAGTGAAACCTCCGAGCGACGCGGTCCGCCTGGAGATGCTGAAGATGGAGCTGGCGGCCCAGATCGAAAACGCCGGCGGCGAGGTCATGAACCCCACCGGCGACGAGTCGATCGACGTCGGGGCGCCGTCGCCCGAGGCGATCGCGGCCTACGAAGCCGGGCTACTCGACAAGACGGGCCCGGCAGGCGAAACCGACCTCGGGGACCTGGCCGCGCCGTGGGCAGAGCCTGAGACCGACAGCCGGGCCGCGGGCCGGCGGCCCGAGGTGGACACGGCGAACACGCCGGACGACGCGAAGTAGGGCTACCCGGATCGCCGGAGCCCGCTCACATTACGGAGCCGTTCAGAGCAAGCGCTCTACCCAGTCGCCGACCGAGGGCGGATGAATGTGGAACGCCGCTTCCTCGGCCATGCGCTCGGCCGTATGCGCGTCCGGCGCCGTGCCGCTCTCGATCTCGTGGCCCTGAAGACTCATGACCGCCCAGCGCCAGCATGGCTCGCCGCCGCATCGCTCGACGACCAACTCGTGGCCGCCGACGTGAGCGCCCAGTGAGACTCGCTTCTGGGAGGCCCGCTCGATCGGGATGACATGCCAGTAGCCGATCATCGGCTCACCTCCTCGGCCTCATCGGCCGAATCCACGGCCCGATTCTCCCCCTCGCGAAAGCGCCGTTGCAAGAGCCGGATTTCGTGATGACCCGAAGACGGCTCCCGGTTTCCCGTGTTTCGTCGAGCCGTCGAGCATGGCAAGGCCGCAGCGAGCTGCCGGATCGGCGGCCCGATGACGCGGCGGGGGGCACGGTCGGCGGACGAGAGGAACCGGTTCGCGGCAATTCAGCGCCAGCGCCATGGACCTTTCAGAAGGCCCGTTTTCAGAGGGCGTAGGATTGGTGCCGCCAGATGTCGAGGCAGCGAATCCTCGTCGAGTTCGAGGTGCCGATATGGAAAGCAACGATCAGGACGGACAGAGCGGCCAGCCCGAAGCCGGCGACCAGCCCGGTGAGAGCGAGCCGGTGGGCGGCGGCAATTCGCGCCGCGATCAGGCGGCCAGGGCCAGAGAGCTCGGCGAGCGCTGGCTCGGCCAGCTCCAGGTGATGATCGAGGAGGCTGGCAAGACCGCCGGACCGGTTCTCCGCGACGTGGCCGCCAAGGCCGCGGAGCTAGCGGCGGTGGCGGCCGAGAACGCGGGACCCGTGGCCCACAGGGCCGCGAACGTGACCGAGCACGTCGGCGATCGCCTGGCGGCCCGCAGCAAGGATCTGGCCGCGGACCTGCGCAAGGCCGCCGAGGCGGCGCGATCTCAGGCGTCCGCCCAAGGCGACGAGACCGCCGAGACCGCCGAGGAGACGAAGCCGGACGACGCCCCCGGGGCGTAGGAATGGCGCCCGGCCGGCGCCGGGCAGCGCGATCGGTCAGAGGGCGGGTCGAGTCACCCGCCCGCGGAACATCTCCGTGCCATCGTGACGGCTGAGCCGGTAGGCCCAGCCGTCCTCGAGCGGCCACGTCCGGCCGGCCAGCACGTCGCCCCGCTCAGCCGACGCCACGAAGTCGATCTCATAACGTCTGGGAACGGCCGCAAGGAGCGCGCCCTTCCCCGCCTCCTCGAGCGCCTCCTCCAGGTAGTCGATGTAGACGCTGTTGTTGACGTGGTCCAGCGGGTCGAGTTCTCGTCGTCGGACGCGGAAGTCCTGCTCGAAAGCGCCCGGCGGAGTGGCCGGGAGAGCGACCTTCATCATCTCGAAGGTGGCCGTGTCGGTCGACACGAACCTCAGCATCTCCTCGGGTACTCGCGTCGGTACGCCGCGCTCGTTGGTCATCACCCAATCGATCTCGATGAGCGCGAGCAACTCGCCCGATCCACCGCGGACCTCCGAGCGGCGATGCGCCGCGATGCGACGGAAGGCGACTACCTGCGTGCTCACGAAGACTTCGCCGTAGGTTGGGATGGGCCTCAGGACGTCGAGCCGAACGGCTCGAACCAGCCAGAAGAGGCCTCTGGCGCTGTACCAGTCGCGGCCGAAGCCGAGCAGCGTAGAATGCTGCCAGGCGACGTCGGCGGCCCAGGCGAGGTAGATCGCGGTGCGCATCGTCTCGGTCGCCGTCGACTCCTCGAACCGGACTCGATATGGCCGCACGATCCGATAGGGCAACCGGTCGGCCAGCGGGTCGAGACGGTCGTCCGGCCCGTCCGCCGGTCGCGCCGGGCCGGCATCCGCGGAGGGACGCTCGATCACCGGCTCCACTCTGCCAGTTCGTCGAGCGATTCGAGGGCGACCAGGCGGGTCCCGCCGTGCTCTGCCGTCGCCCGATCGAGCCGCAGTTCGCACGAGCGGCGAGCGTCGAAGACCACGAGGGCCACCTCGAGTGCCACCTCCTCGTCGGCGGCGTGGGAGCGGGCGTCGTCCAGCTGATTGAGGACGTCGGCGTTGATGCCGCGGGCCCCCCACTTGCAGTCGAAGACCTCGGGCCGCGCGGCCGACTCCACGGTCACGTCGTAGGGGTGGATCTCGGCCCGGACGCCGTCGAACAGCACGCGCCGCTCCCGCCTGACCGGCTCCTCCGGGCCGGCACGGCGGGCCAGCAACCTGGCCGTGAGCTCCTCGACGACCGCCCCGCGGTACTGGCTTCGAGCGGCCTCGCCGCGTCCGGCGATCTCGAGCGACGCGGCCAATACCAGCTCGGCATGGCGGCTCAGCGCCGCGTCCGCCCCCTCGCCGAAGAGTGACGGGAAGATTCGCCGCCAGGTCTGGGGCTCGGTGCGCTCGCCGTTCATTGCGGCCCGTGCCAGCAGCCGCTCCGGGGTCGTCGCCTCGGCCAGGAGGGCCGCGGCGCGGGCGACGAGCGGATCCGCCTGGATGCCCGCATAGACGACTGTCCGGGCGTCTTTCGCGGCGTCCTGGAATCTCATCGATCGCGGCCGAGGAGGAGGCGGAAGGGCGAGTCGTCGTCGAGTTCGGGGCCCTCGCCTTCGACGGTTTCGCCGCGGGTGCCGCGGGTGCCGCCGGCCGCGGGGGCGCCGCCCGCGCCGACGGCCGGATGGTCGACGTCGCCGCCGAGGGCCAGGCCCACCACGTGCGGGAAGGTCGAGAGCCAGTCGATCGCCTTGTGCGGATCGGAGATCAGGCCGATCTCGACGATGGCCTCGTCGACGGCCTCGACCCGCTCGAGGCCGAGCCGTTCGGAGCCGGCCCCGGCCAGCCCCTCGATGCCCGGCAGGTACGCGTCGACGAGATCGGTCACGTACTGCCACTCGTCCTCGATCGTCTGCGCCAGATCGGCCAGGGCCGCGTAGGCGGTCGCGGCCCGAGCGACGACGTAGTTTCTCTCCGGGGAATTCGGTTCGGCTGTCTGGCTCACGAACCAAGCGTACCGCGCGGCGTCGATGAGCACGGGCCGTCGGGCTCCGCAGGCCCGAGCGGCTCTGAGAGCTCGTCATTGGGACGCCTGGCGTCTACGATGATCGAGTATCCGAGGCGGCTTCCTGTGACCGAGAGATCAGGGAATCTCAGGCACATACGCTTGCGACCCACCCGCGCCCCCGTGGCTGCCCTGGCGCTTGTGCTGGCCGCTCTGGCGGCCGCCGGTTCTGGCTACTGGGCGCTGTTCGGGCCGGGGGCCGGCTCATCGGAACAATCGCTGGCGATCGCGACCGAGGCATCTCCGCCCACATCCGGCGGTATCTGCGCCTCGGCTCGGTTTGGTGCGGTCGAGATGAGGCGGGTCGGATCGAGAGTCGTCTTCACCTCGCAAACAGGCCAGGAGGTCGAGGTCATCTGGCCCTACGGAACGACCGCCCGGCTTGTCGACGGCAAGGCCGAGATGTTCGCCCCGGACAAGACCCTGATCGCCATAGAAGGTGAGATGGTTACCGGTCTTGGTGGCGGATTGGGACTGGACGACGATTTCCACGTCTGCGCGATCGGCGGCGCTAGTGCCCCGATTCGCCGATCGCTGACGGCTTGCGCACTGCTTTGGCCAGGATCTGGTCGGCGGTCTTGACCCAGTGGAAGGGCGTTGAGCCTTCGTTCCACTGGACCGTGAACGCGGTGATCATCGCAATCAGCTCCTTGACCGACCGAAAGCTCCCCCGGCGGATAGCCTGACGGGAAAGGATGCCGAACCAGGTCTCGATCTGGTTCATCCACGACGCGCTGGTTGGCGTGAAGTGGAAGCTCACTCGCGGATGAGCTTCGAGCCACTCTCGGATGGCGAGTGTCTTGTGGGAGCTGACGTTGTCGAGCACGACCGCGAGTTCAGCCTCGGGATAGGCCCGTTCGACCTGACGCAGGAAGGCGAGGAAGTCGGCGGCCGTGTGGCGAGCCCTCGCCTGCGCGGTGACCTTGCCGGTGGCGACTTCGAGTGCGGCGAACAGGTGGGTGGTGCCGTTGCGCCGATAGTCGTGGGTATGGCGCTCGACCTGGCCAGGCTTCATGGGCAGCATCGGGGCCGTGCGATCGAGAGCCTGGATCTGAGTCTTCTCGTCGACCGATAGGACGATGGCTCGCTCCGGTGGAGCCAGGTACAGACCGACCACATCGCGGACCTTGGCCACGAGCTCGGGATCGGTGCTGAACTTGAACGTCTCGACCCGGTGGGGCTTCAGGCCAGCCTCGGCCCAGATGCGCTGGACGGTCGTGACACTGATGCCGGTTCGGGCCGCCATTGCCCGCGAACTCCAGTGGGTAGTCCCGAAAGGCGGCGGCTCCAGGGTGAAGGCGATGACCCGGTCCCGAGCGGCCCGATCGTAGGTCGGCTCTCGGCCAGGTCGGGGTGCATCGGCCAGACCGCCATGCGTTCACGGAGAAAGCGTCCGCGCCACAGCAGCACCGTCATCCGATGGACTCCGAGCTGCGCAGCTATGCGTTCGTTCGCGGTCCCGTCTGCGGCGGCGAGCACGATCCGGGCTCGCATCACGAGGCGTTGCTCGGTCGTGCCTGCTCGCAGGAGGGCCCGCAGTGACGCTCGTTCGGACTCGCTGATGACAAGTGGAGGGGCTGGGTGGTTCGGCATGCACCGAATCGTAGCTGCGAACGGCCGAACTGCCTAGCCTGCTACGCTTCGGGACACTAGCTACTGACGTAGCCGGTCGCGTCGCAGGATCGCGCCACCGAGCGCGATCTCTCATTCGCGGGCTACGCGGGCGGCCGCGTCTGATCGACCTTGGCAAGCGCTTGTCGGCAGCGTTCGCGACTTCGTCTCACGCTGGCGCTCGACGGCTTCGCGGCGGCTTGCTCGGACGTGAAACGATGTACAACTGAGGACGTCGCGACACGGGGGTGATCAGTCGCGAGCCAACGAACGGAGGAACAAGATGGACCTGGGGCTGCGCGGTCGAACTGCTCTGATCGGAGGAGCGTCCGCCGGCCTGGGACGCGCGGCGGCCGAGCGCCTGGCGCAGGAGGGCTGCAAGCTGGCCCTGTGGTCGCGAGGCGGCGAGAAGCTGGAGGGCGCTGCCGAGGAGATCCGCAAGCTCCATTCGGTCGTCGTCGTGACCATCGCCGGCGACGCCGCGGACCCGGCGACCCCGGCCAAGGTGGCCTGGCAGGCCGAGCGCAGCCTGGGCCCCATCGACATCGCGGTCCTGAATGCGGGCGGCCCGATCGCGTCTGAGGCGACGAAGACTGATCCCGCCGAGTGGCGCCGCTCGTTCCAGCTCCTGGCCCTCACTCCCATCGAAATCGCGACGGCTTTGCTGCCCGGCATGCGGAAGCGCGGCTGGGGCCGGATCGTCTCGATCATGTCGTCCGGGATTCGCCAGCCGATCCCCGACCTGGCCTACTCGAACGCCTGCCGCAGCGCCCTGCAGGCCTGGCTCAAGACGATCGCGGCCGAGGTGATCAAGGACGGCGTAACGGTCAACGGCGTCATCCCGGGCCGCATCGACACCGAGCGCGTGGCCACGCTCGACAAGGCCCGGGCGTTGAAGGCGGGGACCACCCCGGAGGAGATCCGCGTCGAGTACGAGCGATCCATCCCGGCCGGCCGATACGGCCGTCCCGACGAGCTGGCGGCCTACATAGCCTGGCTCTGCTCGGATCTCTCCTGCTACCAGACGGGCACGTTCGTCCCGATCGACGGCGGGATGCTGCGAACCCTGCCGTAGCATCCGCGGACTCGGGCCGCGAAGTCGGGCCCGCCGGCGGTCCGTACGGGGAACCCGAGGCCGGGCGTCCTCACGCCGCCGTCGAGGCGAAAAGCTTCTATGATCCTCCCACCTCTCGGACTATCCGAATGATGGGAGGAAAAAGACGTGGAGCTGGACTCAGGTGGGCGGCGGGTGCTGCGCGCGTACCTCCGCGCGGTCGCGCTGGCCGAGCCGCTCCAGGCCGAGCTGGCCGCCCGGCACGGCGTCTCGATCGCGGACCTGCACGCGCTCCGCGTCCTTGCCCGGCGCGGCGAAATCCCGATGAGCTCCTACGGCGATGAGCTCGGAATTCCCCGTTCGACAATCACCAACCTCGTGGACCGCCTCGAGCGGGCCGGCCTGGTCCAACGCAGATCGGACTCCGCCGACCGCAGGGTGACCCTCGTCGGGCTGGCCGAGGCCGGGCGCCTCGCGGCGGAGGAGGTTGGGGCGCTTCGCGACAGCGAGCTGGCCGCGAGGCTTCTGGCGCTGACTCCGGCCGACCAGGCGGCGCTGGCCGAACTCCTCGAACGCGTGGTCGCCGGACCCGTCGAGCCGCGAGCCGCCGATGCCGCCGATGCCGCGGAGGTCGCGCCATGACGTCAACCCGGCGCACGCGCCGCCTGGCCCACATCGACTACCGCTGGATCGCCCTCTCCAACACGACGCTGGGCGTCTTCATGGCCGGGCTCAACGGCAGCGTCGTGCTCATCGCCCTGCCGGCGATATTCCGCGGCATCGGCATCGACCCGCTGGCGCCGGGCGAGTCGGACTACCTGCTCTGGACCCTTGTCGGGTACACGCTCGTTACGGCGACGCTGCTCGTCAGCGCGGGACGCATCTCCGACATGTACGGGCGAGTCCGTCTCTACAACGCGGGCTTCGCCGTCTTCACGGCGGGTTCGATCCTGTGCTTCTTCGTCCAGGGGCAGGGCAACAGCGCGGCCTTCGAGCTGATCGTCTTCCGGATCGTCCAGGGCGTGGGCGGTGCCTTCCTCTTCGCGAACTCCGCGGCGATCCTGACCGACGCCTTCCCGGCCGACCAGCGCGGCCTGGCCATGGGCATGAACCAGATCGGCATGCTGGCGGGGACATTCGGCGGGCTGATCCTGGGTGGCGTGCTGGCGACCGTGGACTGGCGCGCCGTGTTCCTCGTGAGCGTGCCTTTCGGGCTCTTCGGCACCGTGTGGGCGTACCTGATGCTGCACGAGACGGCGACGATCCGGGCCCACCAGCGGCTCGACATCCCGGGCAACGTGCTGTTCGCGGCCGGCCTGACGCTCGTTCTCGTCGGCTTCACCTACGCCATCCAGCCCTACGGCAGTTCGAGCATGGGCTGGGGCAACCCATCCGTGATCGGGGAGATCGTCGGTGGCGTGGCCCTTCTGGCCGTCTTCGTGGCCGTCGAGCGGCGCGCGGCGGACCCGATGTTCCGCCTGGAGCTCTTTCGCATCCGGATGTTCGCGGCCGGCAACATCGCCGGCTTTCTCTCGTCGCTGGCCCGCGGTGGTCTCCAGTTGATACTCATCGTGTGGCTGCAGGGCATCTGGCTGCCCCTGCACGGCTACGCGTTCCAGGACGCTCCTCTCTGGGCGGGGATCTACATGCTGCCGATGACCGTCGGCTTCCTGATCGCCGGGCCCTTGAGCGGACGGCTGTCCGACCGATACGGCGCTCGCTACTTCTCGACCGGAGGCATGCTGATCACGGCGGCCGCCTTCGTCGGGTTCCTCGCGCTCCCGGCCGACTTCGACTACGCCCCCTTCGCGGTGCTTCTCCTTATGCTCGGGCTCGGCATGGGCGCCTTCGCCTCGCCCAACACGGCTTCGATCATGAACGCCGTCCCGCCCGAACACCGTGGCGCCTCGTCGGGCATGAGGGCCACGTTCCAGAACGTGGCGTCCAGCCTGAGTCTTACGCTCATCTTCACGCTGGTCGTCGCCGGGCTGTCGACGAACCTGCCGGGCGCCCTGTATGCGCATCTCACGGCCGCGGGCGTCCCGTCGAGAGTGGCGACTCAGGTTTCGGGAGTGCCGCCCGTCGGTGCGCTGTTCGCGGCGTTCCTCGGCTACAACCCGATGGCGACCTTGATCCCGGCGTCGGTGCTGTCCGCGCTTCCGGCCGGCGCCCAGGCGACGCTACTCGCGAACTCCTTCTTCCCGAACTTGCTGTCCGCCCCGTTCCACGACGGCCTTCAGATCGCGTTCTCGGTTTGCGTCGTGCTGTCGCTCGGCGCCGCGGCCGCGTCCTGGCTGCGTGGGCCGCGCTACATCCACGACTACGAAGTGGCCCGGGCGGCGGGTTCCGAGCCGGCCGAAGCCTCGACCGCGACCGATGTCGCGGCCATGCCGGAGGCTCCGGGCCCGAGCAGGAGACTCGATGGCTCCCCCGCCTCGCCCAGGATGAGGCAGCGCTGAACGAAGGGCGCCCCGCGGCGACCCTCGGGGCTTCCGCGGCAACGGCCGTATAGCGAGTCCACAGCGGCCGGCCCGAACGAAGGCTCGCGCCGCGGTACCCGGCACGGACCGCGCCGGGTTCCCGACCCCGAAGATTGAACGTTTCGCCTCCGCGGCTCGTTGTTCGATCTGCAACGATGGACGAGCGAGGTGGAAGCTTGCTGGCAGAGGCAACGATCGCGGCGCTCAGCGACGACGACATAGCCGATCTGCTCGTGTCCCGGACGCCCGACGCGCACCGGCTGGCGACGTGGATACTGCGCGACCCGATCGCCGCCGAAGACGCCGTCCAGGAAGCGGCCCTGGCTGCCTGGGATGCCCGCAAGAAGCTGCGCCATGCCGACAACCCGGCGGCATGGTTCACGGCGATCGTCGTGAACGTCTGTCGCGACGAGCTCCGACGCCGCGGCAGACGGCGGAATCTTCCTGAGCCGTCCGCGTCCGTGGCCGGCGGATCGCCGGATCTGCTCGCCGTGCGCGACGAGATCGGGCGCGCGCTCGCCCGGCTATCCCAGGACGAGCAACTCGTCATCGCCCTCCGCTTCGGTCGTGACCAGACCGTGCCTCAGATCGCCGCGCAGACCGGGCTTGCCGAGGGCACCGTCAAGTCACGGCTCCATCACTCGCTCGAACACCTCCGTTCCGCGCTGGCGGCCGAGCGTCGCGTCGAGGAATCACGACAATGAACGACACCGAGATCGACCAGGGCTTGCGGGATTACTACCAGTCGATCACGCCGGCTGATTCAGTTCGTGCGACGAACCTCGTGGCCGCCTCGATCAGGGCGCGGCGGGACCGCGGCGCGGCCCGAGACGCTTTGGCACGCCCCTGGATCGCAATCGGCATCGCGGCGGCATTGATCGTCGCGATCGTTGCCGGGGCTGGCTTCGCGGCCTGGCGGGCCGGTTGGAGTGGCGTTCTTCCGGGAACGGCCGGCGGGGCTGCGTCCACCACGCCGCCGGCCACGACCGCCGGCGCCGGTGCAAGTCAGAGGCCCGGCACGGGCCCGACCGAAAGTCCGGCGACTCGCCCTTCGCCGACGCTCCGGCCGGCCACGAGTTCAACGCCTTCCGGCAGGTTCAGCCCGACCGGCTCCATGAACGGCCGGTACGACACGGCCACCCTGCTCCTGGATGGCCGGGTCCTGATGACCGGCGACTACACGCGAACGACGATCGGCGATTACACCGTATCGATCTTCTCGACCTCGGCCGACCTGTACGACCCCGCGACGGGCAGGTTTGGCCCGACGGGCTCGATGGTTCAGGCTCAAGGCGGCGCCACCGCTACCCGGCTGCGGGATGGTCGGGTCCTGTTCGCCGGAGGCGTCGAATTCTCCAACGACGGCGGTCAGCTCGTATCGACGACCCTCGCGACGGCGCAGACGTACGACCCGACGACGGGAGAGTTCAGTCCCACCGGATCGATGGGCGAGCGCCGACAGGGCCAGACCGCCACGCTGCTGGATGACGGCGACGTCTTGATCGCGGGCGGCTCGAACCTCACCGGGCCGCTGGCCACCGCCGAGCTGTACGACCCCAGGACCGGGGCGTTCCGGCCTACGGGAGACATGACCGTGGCGCGCGTCCAGGCCACGGCCACTTTGCTCTCCGATGGGCGCGTCCTGATCATCGGTGGCATGAACAGCACGATGTTGACTTCGGCCGAGGTGTACGACCCCAGTACCGGCAGGTTCAGCCCGACCGGCTCGATCGACACATTCCGAGGCGACTGCACCGTCACGCGGCTTCAGGACGGGCGCGTTCTGCTGGCGGGCGGGGGGCTTGGCGGCACGCTTGCTACTGCCGAGTTGTACGACCCGCCGAGCGGGACGTGGAGCCCGACCGGATCGATGACAACCGGCCGCTCGGGCCAATCCGCGACGCTCCTTCTGGACGGCAAGGTCCTGATCGCAGGCGGGACGCTCGCTGCCAACGTCGGCTACCTTGGCCCGGGCCGGCAGTCGGCCCTGCTCGCGGCCCGCCCGGCCTTCGTCGAAGACCGCTACGACGCGAGCCTTCCCTCCCCCGTCGCGGGCGTCCCTGGCATGACCGGGCCGTCGATCTTGCTGACCTCGGCGGAGTTGTACGACCCCGGCACCGGCAAGTTCAGCCCGACGGGCTCGCTGGGGACCGCCCGCGCCCTGGCCACCGCGACGCTGCTGCTGGACGGGCGCGTTCTCGTCGCCGGAGGCGACTCGTCTACCGGGACGTCAGCCGAGCTCTACCAGCCGTAGGAGCGATCGTGGCTGCGCGCCGGTTCCGGCCGACCACCCTGGAGCCTGAGAATCGCCGGTCGCCGGCAGGTTGGGTCAGTCGCCGCGGTGTCCGGAGGAGCGGATCTCGAAGCTGCTCCAGCGCCCCGTGTACGGCAGCCAGTCATCGCTGACGTATTCCACTATCGCCGAGGACGGGCCCTCCCTCAGCGCCTCGAGCAGCAGTTCCAGGTCGGCGCGCGGTCCCTCCGCGACGCAACGGATGCTGCCGTCCTGCTCGTTGGAGACCCAGCCCGTCAGGCCGAGGCGCATGGCGTGCGAGATGACGTAGTAGCGGAAGCCGACACCCTGGACGCGGCCCCTCACGCCGGCCTCGAGACGGGCTATCTCGTCGGGCGTCATCGCCGGTCCGCCGGCGCGGCCGAGCCCGCCGGGGCGGCGGCGTCGAGCGATCCGTGGGCCGCGGATCCCGACACGCTCCCGTAGCCGGGAGCCGCCGCCGATTCGACCCGCGGCCAGCTCAGCGCCAGGACATCCAGCGCGAGCTCTGGGCTTGCGTTCTCTTCGAGCTGGGCGGCTATCTCGCCCAGGCGTGCGAGAAAGGCCTTGAGCGGCCCCGCCGACACGGACGGCGCGACCGCGCGCAGCTCGTCCAGGAGTTCCAGCTCGTGAAGCTGCCGCGCGCCGCCGGCCTGGGCGACCGCGAGATCCCGCGCGACCGACGCCCATACCTCCAGCAGGGCAGCCGCCGCCGACCGCCGGTCCGCCGCCGCCAGCCTGGGAGCGGCAGCGTCGTCGGCAGTGGCGCCTTCGGCCTCTGCCGGGGCGGAGGTCGTGACCGCGGGCCTTGAGGCCTTCCCTCTTCGCACTCGCGCCGGACCGGGCACGGCGGGCTCGTCCGCGGCCCCGGCACCGGACGGCGGCGCGGCCAGGGCCGTGTCGAGTGCCGCCGCGGACTTCATCAGCTCGCGCACGGAGGCCAGCCGCGCGGCGCGGCCTTCGGCCAGCATGTCGAGGATGCCCCGCGCGATCTCACCTCGGATGCGCTCGGCGTCGACGGAACGAGCGTAGGCCAGGGCAAGGCCGGGTCGACCGTCGGCCAGGCGGGCCAACCGGGCGGCGCGCGGCGCGTCGGCGAGGCCGAGCTCGCCCAGCCAGACTTCGATCTCACGCCCGCCGACCGCCCCCATCCTGATTCGAGCGCAGCGCGATCGAACCGTCGGCAGCAGGCATTCCTCGTCGTCGGCGCAGAGGACGATGGTTACGCCTGGCGGCGGCTCCTCGAGCATCTTGAGGAGCGCGCTCTGGGCGTCCTCGTTGAGACGGTGCGCCGCTTCGACGATCACCACTCGCGCCCCGCCCTCCATCGGAAGGAGCGCGAGCTCGCCTATCAGGTTCCGGACCGTCCCGGGTTCCGGGTCGCCGGCCTTGCCGATCCTTATCTGCCCGCCGGGTCCTTCGGGGGCGAGACGGTGCAGGTCGGGATGATTGCCCGATGCCACCTGCCGGCAGCCGCGGCAGACGCGACATGGTCGTGACCGGGGATCCGGGTCAGCGCAGAGCAGCCCGGCGGCCAGGTCGAGGGCGAGAGTCGTCTTCCCGATCGAGCCGGGCCCGACCAGCGTGACGGCATGGGGCGCCTGGCCGAGGATCATCGAATTGACCTCGGCCAGGGCGCGGGGTTGGCCGCGCGTCGCGGCGTTCTTCATGGTCGTGCGGCTGAACTGCGGCCGCTCGAAGGCTCGAGTTGCCGGCTAGTCGCCGGACGGCTCGCCGCCGGACGGCTCGCCGCTCCCGGCGAGGGCTTCGCCCAGGGCTGCGGCCTTCCGGCGAGCCGGAGCGCGCTTCCTCGGAGCCGCGGGCTTGGCTTCGGCCTCGGCAGCGGCGACCTCGACACTCGCGGCGACCTCGCCACTCGGTTCGGCGGCCTTGCGGCGGCCGCGGCCGGCGGGCTTCGGCTTCTCGACCAGAGCCTCGGACGCGACGGCCGGCTCGGCCGCGACGACCGCCTGGTCTACCTCGACGGGCTTGCGGCGCCCACCGCGCCTGGCCGGCGCCTTGGCCTCGATGGCCTCAGCGGCCTCGCCCGAGACGACCGGACCTGCGGGGGCGGCCGGCTGGCCGGTCGCGGCTTCGCCGCCGGACGGCCGGCTGAGCTTCGTCGAGAGCTGGGCCCTCAGGATCTCCTCGAGCTCCGGCGGAACCTCGCTCCAGGGCTCGGCCGAGTCACGACCACTACGGGGCATCCCGCCACCGCGGTGTTGCTGCTGCGGCTGAGGCTGAGGCTGCGATTGGCGCTGCGGCCGCTCGTCGCGTCGACGCTGCCCACCTGGCTGCGGCTGGCGCTGCGGCTCGGCGTAGCGAGGCGTCGAGGATCGGCCGTAGCGCTCTCGCTCCACGGCCGAGGCATAGGCGCTGCGCGTCCCGCGGCCGCCCCGTCCTCCGCCGCCACGTCCGCCGCTGCGGCGACGCTCGGCCAGGAGGTATTCCGGAATCTCCGGCTCGGCAAAGTCGTCCTCTTCGGGTGAGATCGGCGCGAGTCGCGCCGGCCGACCGGCCATGCCGATCTGCGAGTCCCACACTGATCCGAACTGACCCGGGCGGGGAGCCGGCGGCGCCGGCATCTCGCCTTCCTCTGTTTCGGCTGCGTCGGCTTCGCTTTCGATCTCGCCGGCCTCCCCGGCCTCCCCGGCCTCCCCGGCTTCGCCGGCTTCGCCCGGGGTCTGCGATCGACCGTGGCCGCGCCCGCGGCCGCCCCGGCGGCGCCGCCGGCGACCGGTGGACTCGGCGCCACCTTCGGGCGCATCGCCCTCCGGAGCCTCGACGGTCTCCGCGGCCGTCGTCTCGAGAGTTTCCTCGGCAGCGGGCTCTTCGGATTCGGCACCCGCGACGCGCGAGAGCTTCTCGCCCGGCAGGGCCACCAGGCGCCCGCCGCCCGAGCCCGAGCCTGACCCGGTGGCTACGGGAGCGACGGGGGCTCGGCTGGCGAGCCCGCGACCGGAGGGACGCGAGCCGCGGCCGGCGGCCGCTTGTGCTTCGTCGACGCCCTCAGCGCGACCCCCGCGGCCGCGGCCGCGGCCGCGCCGGCCGCCACGACCCTCGGTCAGCTTGTCCGGGACCTCCGTCATCGAGAGGTCCTCGTCGTCGTCGGCTACGCGGCGTCCGGAGCGCGAGGAATCGCGGTCGACGCGGGCCAGCTGAGTGATGTCGTAGAAGACGTCGGCGGCTTCGATCAGGTCGGAGCTGGTGTTGCCCCGGAAGCTGATCACCTCGACGCGGACGCCCATCTCCTGGACCGCACGGATGGCGGGGGCGAAGTCGCCGTCGCCGCTGACGACGATCGCCACGTCAAGGTTTCGAGCCGTCTTCATCATGTCAACGACGAGCTCGATGTCCAGATTGGCCTTGACCTTGCCGTCTCCGTACTTGCGGATGTCCTTGCTGACCACCTTGTAGCCGTGGCGGGCCAGGAAGGAATGGAAGTTGCGCTGGTTCTCGTTCTCCGGGTCCAGGCCCGTGTACGCGTATGCCCGGACGAAGTCACGCCCGGCCACGGCGGCCTTCAACAGCGTGACGTAGTCGATGTCTGCGCCCGCCGCCTTCGCCGCATAGAAGATGTTCGCCACGTCCACGAAGACGGCGACGTTCTTACTCACAAATGGACTCCTTGGTTGACTGGCCGGCGACTCGGTCGCAGGCCGTGTGACCCTCGGCGCCGGCGCTCCCTGGCTGCACGGCTACCTGAGGCAAGATCAGCGGCCGGTCGGCGCCCTGACGGCGACCGCCGCTCTGTAGACGTTGGCTGCGGCCTTGGTGAAGCCATGACCCTGCCAGCTCGAGAAATGCTCGGCGTCCGGCGTCAACATGACTTCAACCGATGTGCAGCCCTTTCTTCTGGCCGAGTGCAGCATCTCCTCGATCAGCAGGTCGGCGACTCTCTCGGTGTCGTGGCCATCCGCGACGACCAGCACATCGACCGTTCCGACGAAGCCGCCCGTTCTTACCGATGGCCGCAGGCCGAGGACCGCGCCGCCTGCCAGCTGGTGATTGCCTTCGGCAAGCGCGACGCTCGCGTTGGGCAGATATATGAGCTGGCGCAGCAGCCCGATCGCGTCCATCGGAGAGCTCCCTCCAGGCACGGCCCCCTTTTCCGCGCAGAGCGCGTAAAGCCGATCGACATCGGTGATCCGGGCCTGCCTGATCAGGTACTCCACTCGAACAGACGAACCTCAAGAGGAGAGGGCAATCGCACTGCTGGCGACAGCCAGAAGGGCCGACGGTCGCTTGCGGTAGTGTCGGTGCTCTCGGGGTGGCGAGCGGCTTCCCGCTCGACAGCCACACCTCGGTGGGTCGGCGACCGTGCAAATGCATCCGGCTCGCCTGATCTAACTATACGGCAACCGGGTCAAGCACAGGAAGGGGTGGCCTCATTCCGGAACGCCACGGCCGGTCGGAGCCGCGCGACACGGCCGGCCGGGCTATTCCCCGGCCGCCGAGGGCGGTCAGGCGTCAACGCGCAGGCGGCAACGAAGGCATCGGCCGGCTGAGTGAGCGAGCTTCGGCCACCCGCCGCAAACACGGTTTGCCCGGCCCGACGAGCGCAGTCCTAGGCGGCGGCGAGCACCGGCGCGAGCGCACCCTGAGGTGCGTGAGCAAGGAGCGCAGGAGCCAACGACCGAATGCGCCGGCTGAGTGAGCGAGCTTCGGCCACCCGCCGCAAACACGGTTTGCCCGGCCCGACGAGCGCAGTCCTAGGCGGCGGCGAGCACCGGCGCGAGCGCACCCTGAGGTACGTGAGCAAGGAGCGCAGGAGCCAACGACGGAATGAGCCGGCTGGTCGGGCAAGCCACGGCCGACGAACGCGATTCGGAACTAGTAGAGCCGGCGGTGCCGCTCCTCGAAGACCTCGAACACGCCGCGCGCGAACATGATCAGTCCGACGGCGGCGAACCAGAAGCCGATGCCCGCCTGGGGCGGCCACGGGATCAGCTGCCTCTGCGCCTGGCTGACCAGGTTCCAGATGTAGCCCGCCAGCAGGACCGCGAAGAGGCCCAGGTACGAGAGCGGGTGGTCGATTGCGACCGGCTTCTCCGAGGCGAACGGCAGCGTCACGAGCAGCAGACTGGCCACCCCGGGCAGGAACAGCATCATGAAGACGCGGCCGTCGGAGATCCCCGTGCCGGTGTTCGCCGGCAGCTGGCCCGGACCGCCGCCGATCTGCCACCACTGCAGCATGGTCGAGCCGACGATCACGATGGCGCCGATCGCGACCAGCCAGTGACCGCGGGTGGCCGAGGTGTAATGCATGGTCGAGCTCCTCAGGACTCGTAAGCCTCGGGACGGAGAACACCCACGAAGCGGAGGTTTCGATACACCTCCCCGAAGTCGAGACCATACCCCACCACGAATGCGTCGGGGATCTCGAATCCAACATAGTCGAGCGGGATCTCGACCAGGCGCCGGGCCGGCTTGTTCAGCAGCGAGCAGACCTTGATCGAGCTCGGGTTCTTGCCCTTGAGGTAGCGAATCAGGTAGTTGAGGGTCAGGCCGGTGTCGATGATGTCCTCGACGAGCAGTACTTCGCGCCCTTCGATGGGCGCGCTGAGGTCCTTCAGGATACGGACCAGGCCGGACGATTCGGTTGAGGTGCCGCCGTAGCTGGAGACCTCCATGAGGTCGATCCGCAAGGGCAGGCTGATCCGCCGCATGAGATCGGCCATGAACGGCAGCGAACCCTTGAGCACGCTGACGAGTGTCAGCTCCCGGCCGGCGTAGTCGGCGCTGATCTGGCGGCCGAGCTCGGCGACTTTGGCCTCGATCTGCTCCTCGGTCAGCAGCACTTCGGCGACATCGGACACGAGGTCATCGGAAACTCTCATCTCTACCTCTTGCGTCAGGTGGCAGGAGACTGTGCGGCGGCTGCCGCGGCCCTCCGCACGGCGCGGCGGCGGGCTCCGCGCGAGCGGCGTTCGTCATGGGGTCGCCGTCCGGCGTCCGAACCCGGCCCGGCTCGAGCTGGATCACCCCCGGCGCCGCCGGCCTCCGAGAGGCCGATGAGCGGGCCTTCCGCCTCGAGCGAGCCTCCGTCGGCCGGTCGCGGCACCACCTGACCCAGGGTACCGCTCAGCTCCGACACCAGCGCGGCGCGCCCGTACTTGAGCATGAGGGCCCTGAAGTCGCGGGCGTAGAAGAGCTTGATCCGGAGGCCGGGGTAGAGCTCGCGCAGCCGGCGAACCTTGCGGTTCTTCTTTCGGACGAGCCGCTGCTGGAGAGTGGTCAATTCGACGAAGAGTTCGAAATCTGGCAGGTAGAAGTCGGGCGCGAAGCTCTCCAGAAGGTTGCCGTCGACGTCCCACAGGATCGGGAAGACGTGCGGCTCGTACTCCCACGCGACCTGGTAGAAGTCCAGGATGTGGGCGAACTCGGCCTCGCTGGCGTGAGCGAAGACGGGCTTCCATCTCGGACCGCGGACGACTTCCGCATCGGCCACACCTATCGGCCCGGGCTCAGTCTGCTCTCGCGGATCCACGCGCCAAGTCTATCCGCTCGGCGCGTTCCCGGACGCCCGGGCCGCCCGGCCTGCGTTGCCCTGCATACTCCCTGGGGGTATCATTCGAGGCACCGGGGCCTCCGATCGGGACGACCCGCTCACACGGCGACGAAGCGAGGGTCAGTTGGCGGCACAGGACGGAGCAACAGAGACGCGCGTCGAAGAGACGGCGGACGCGACACTCGGCGGGCTGGCGACCGGCGCCGAAGTGGCGGAGATGGATCCGACCTTCAGACACTCATACTCGCGCGACCAGGCGATCTTGATCCGGCGGCTGCGCCGCATCGAGGGCCAGGCTCGCGGCATCGAGCGGATGATCGAGCGCCGCGAGTACTGCGTCGACATCCTGCAGCAGACGGCGGCGCTTCGGGCGGCCGTCGACTCCGTCGCTCTGCTGATCCTCGAGGACCACGTACAGGGCTGCGTCCGTTCGGCCGCCGAGAAAGGCGACGCCGATCGGTACATCGAGGAGGTCCTCGACGTCGTTCGCCGCACTCTCGGGAAGCCGATCCGCAACCCCCGCGTCTGAGAGGGGCCCGGGTACGCGGCTCTGCCGAGACGTGTGCCGGGTCCTGCCGATCCGGCGAAGCGGCCCTACCGAGACAGGCGGCGGGCCGTCATGTCGTCGTCCACCCGCGTGTTGGGCTGCGGGGTGTTTATCCACTTTCGTGGATGACTGCCAGGATTTCGTGGACAACCTCGTTGACGAGGTAGGGGATGACGCCTACTCTCCGTCATCCGCACCGCTGCTGCGGACCGCCAGATGGGTAACCGCGCTAGCGAAGGGCCTGGGGAGACCCGGCCGGGAACTGGACCAGCGTGGGAAGACCGAGGGACGCCGGGTGCGAGAAACGACAACGCCGGGAGCGGCGCGAGCGTGAGGAACGGGAGTCCACAGTTGACCCCACCTCCTGGTCGCGATCCGCTCCCGACGTGCGTGAAGGACCTCGAACCGCTTCCGGACGCTTATCTGACGACCGTCCGGGCCGGCCTTCCGATCGAACTCTCCGCGGCGCAAACCGGGGCGATCGAAGACCACGTGCGGCTGCTCATGGCCTGGAACCGGGCCATCAACCTGAGCGGGATTCGCGATCCTGAGACGATCGCGCGGGAACACGTCCTCGACAGCCTGGCGGCCGTCCCGCTGCTGAGGGAAGCCGGCATCGATGAGTTCGTCGACATCGGCAGCGGCGGCGGCTACCCAGGTCTGCCGCTGGCCGTGGCCCTGCCCGCGCGCCGGGCTCTCCTCGTCGAATCGATCGCGAAGAAGGCCCGTTTCCTGGCGGTTGCCGTCGAGGTGGCCGGCGTCGGCGATCGCGTGAATGTCGAGGCGGCCCGGGCCGAGACCCTCGCGCTCGACCCGGCCCACCGCGGCCGCTGGAAGGCGGTCGTGGCGCGGGCAGTGGCCGACCTGAGCGAGCTCGCCGAGCTGTCTCTGCCGCTCTTGCGTCCAGGCGGCCTGCTCGTGGCGTGGAAGCGCCGGCCCATCGACGAGGAGGTCGCCCGGGCGGCGCGGGCGGTCCCCCGGCTCGGTGGTCGCCTGGCCGGCCTCGAGGTCGTGTCCGTGCCGGGCCTGGAGGACCACGTCCTGGCGGTCGTCGAGAAGGTAGCGGAGACGCCCGGGGAGTTCCCGCGCAATCCGGCGGCCCGGCGCAGTCGCCCGCTGTAGGAGCCACGCATGCGGGTCGCGGTCCTCTCGGACATTCACTCCAACCTGCGGGCGCTGGACGCCGTGCTCGGCTCGCTCGGAACGGTGGACGCGGTCTGGCAGCTCGGCGACGTCGTCGGCTACGGCCCCGAACCGGACGAGGTCGTCGACCGGTTGCGCGACGTCGGCGCGATCGGAGTCGCGGGTAATCACGACGACGCCGTTTGCGGCGGCGAGTCGATGGAGGGCTTCAATACGGATGCCCGGATAGCCGCCGAATGGACCCGGGGCCGCGTCGACGAAACGACGCTCTCATACCTGGCTGGCCTGCCCGAATCGCTGACGCCGGACGGCACGGATTTCACGCTGGTACACGGCAGTCCAAGGGAGCCCATCTGGGAGTACCTGGTTGACGCGCGCTCGGCCCGCGAGAACCTGGCCTGCTTCGCCACGCGCTTCTGCCTGGTCGGCCACACCCACGTGCCGATCGCCTTCAGAGAGCGGCGTGGCCGGGTGGAAGTCGTCGCCGTCGACCCGGAGACCCGACTGGAGCTCGGCGAAGACCGGGCGTTCCTCAATCCCGGGAGCGTTGGGCAACCCCGCGACGGCGACCCCACCGCGAGCTACCTGATTCTCGACACTACTGCCGCCCACGCGACATGGCAGCGCGTGGCGTATGACATCGGTGCCACCCAGGCGGCCATCCTGGCCGCCGGCCTTCCCTTTCGCCTGGCCCGGCGGTTGAGCTACGGACGTTGAACGGGCCGGGTTTGCCGGAGAGCGGGCCGTCCCTCTCCGGCCCGTCCCAACCAGGGTCGAAGCAGGCCCGGGCGCCGCACCGTGCGTGCCCTCGAACCGTTAGGATTCAGGTGCGGGCACGGCCTCGGGGAGAGCGGGGTCGTGCTAGCCTGACCCGGGTCCGGCGGACGGGATCGACCGACTGGGAACAGGCGTCCGTCGGGATTGCGACGGCCGGTCCGTCGCCCGCAACCTGCCCCAGCCCGGCGGCCGGCCACAGAGGATCCTGCGTTCGATGACGGTTCCACGCCCGCCTCTCCACGGTCGCAAGCTGGGCGACCGGCGCATCGTGGTGGATCGGCCGCACGCCGCCTACTTCCGTTACGCGGGCCCCGGCACCATGGTCGCGAAGGCCGCCGCGAGCGCGCCCACGACGGCTCGCGGACGCAGGGTGGCCCGAATCCGGGCGATCGTCTTCGGCAGGCCCCTCTCCAACGCCCAGGAGATCGGGGAGCGCCTGTCCAAGAAGCTGGCACTGCCGATCTTCAGCTCGGACGCGATCTCGTCATCCGCGTATGCGACGGACGAGATCCTGCGGGTTCTCGTCCTCGCGGGCCTGGCCTGGATGACCTGGTCCATCTGGGTCGCGGGCGCGATCGCCCTGATGCTGACGATCGTCGCATTCAGCTATCGCCAGGTCTGCCGCGGCTATCCGTCTGGAGGCGGGGCATACGTCGTCGCCAGGGAGAATCTCGGGCCCAACTTCGGCCTTGTCGCCGCGGCGGCGCTGATGGTCGACTATGTCATGACGGTCGCCGTCTCGAGCGCATCGGCGCTGGCCAACCTGGCGACGGCGTTCACTGTCATCCAGCCCTATAAGGTTGAGCTCGGCGCGCTCGTCATCATCCTGGTGACGGCCGCCAATCTTCGGGGCGTGCGGGAGTCGGGCAACATCTTCGCCATCCCCACCTACCTCTTCGTAGGGACCGCCCTGCTGGCCATCGTCGTCGGCCTGGTGAATACCGCGACCGGCGCCGCCCACCACCTTGCCGCGCCACCGTTCGCGGAGCAGCCGGGCGTCCAGGCCTTCACGGTCCTGCTGCTCCTCAAGGCTTTCGCGGGCGGGTCGGTGGCGCTGACGGGCGTCGAAGCGATCGCCAACGGCGTCCCGGCTTTCAAGCCGCCCGAGGCGAAGAACGCGGCTAACACCTTGATCATCATGGCCCTCCTCCTGGGCACGATCTTCATCGGGCTGACCTTCGTCGGTCTGCAGTACGGCGTCATGGCCACCACGGCCCAGGGTCCGACGGTTTTGGGCCAGGTCGGCAGCGCCGTCTTCGGCAACGGCAACTTCCTGTTCCTCCTGCTGCAGATCAGCGCCGCCCTGATCCTCTTCCTGGCCTGCAACACCAGCTTCAATGCGTTCCCGCGCCTGGCGGCCATCCTGGCCCAGGACGACTGCATGCCGCGCCAGTTCGCCTTCCGAGGCGACCGGCTTGCGTTCTCCTGGGGCATCGTCGTCCTGGCCGCCGTGGCCATCGGCATGCTTTACGCCTTCAACGCCTCCGTTGACGCCCTGATCCCGCTCTATTCGGTCGGCGTCTTCATCTGCTTCACGCTCTCGCAGGCCGGCATGGTCGTCCACTGGCGCAGGGAGCGCAGTTCGGGATGGGCGTGGCGGAGCCTGGTCAACGGCTTCGGCGCGATCCTGACCGGCGTGGTCTTCGTGGTCGTGGCCTCCGAGAAGTTCTTCAACGGGGCCTGGATGGTCCTGATCTTCATTCCCTCGCTGATCGCGATGATGGTCTTCATCCGGCACCAGTACGCCTCCTCGGCCCGACAGCTCGAGATGAAGCCGGGCGCCGCGGTGCCGCAGCCGCACCGGCACAACCGGGTCGTCATTCCGATCTCGGGCGTCAATCGAGCCGTGGTGCAGGCCCTCAACGTGGCCCGGTCGATCACCACGGACATACGCGCGATCTACGTCTCCGACGACTTGGAGAAGAGCAATGACGTCCGCGAGCGGTGGGCCCAGGCCGTCCCAGATGTCCCGCTCGTCGTCGTCGAGTCGCCCTACCGGGCCCTCATCGCGCCCCTGGTCGCCTACCTCGACGTGCTGGACCGCTCCTGGCCTCCGGACCAGGAGGCGCCGATAACCTTTGTCCTGATCCCGGAATACGTCGCACGCAGCTGGTGGGAGCGGGTCCTCTACAACCAGGCCGCCAAGCAGCTGCGGGCGACGCTCCTGGGGCGCTCGCACACAGTCGTGATCAACATCCCCTACCGTCGCGACGACGTCCACGCCGCCGCCGTAGCCGATGAAGCCGGGCCCGCCGGCACGCTCGTGGCCGCGGACAACGGCCGGGGCCACTGAGCGCCCCCGAAGGCTCCGGGGCGCGGCCCATGACTGCCGGGGCGGTGCTCTGTCCGGGCTGCGGTGCGGCCGTGCCGGATCTCCCGGAGCTTCGGAGCGACCATCTGTACGTGGGCGCCGCGCCGGGCTGCTGGATCGCCTACACCGAGTTGCTGGGCCGCCAGCTCTCCGATCCAGAGTCGGCCACGGCGCACATGCTGGCCGTCGACGCGTACATGGCCCAGCACCCGGGCGCCCCGGGCCGGCAATCGAGCCAATCGGTCTGGGTTCACCTCGTCGGGCTCTGCCTCGTCGTCGAGCATGGCTTCGATGTCGTCGCCTCGGCCCGGGCAAAGGCGCGCCTCGCCACCCCCGGCGCGGCGTTCGACTGGCTCGTGCCGCCCGCCTCGCTCGGCCCGCTAACCGTGCTGGACATCCTCGAGGCCCACGGCGGGGACCAGGGAGCCGCGGCTGTTCGGGGCTGGGCGGAGTCCGTCTGGGCGGCCTGGTCGCGGCACCACGCGGCGGTTCGGAGGCGCACGGAGGACCTGCTGCGGAGCCATTCATGATCGGCGCGTCCCAACCGGCCGCCTGGCGGACGGGCGGCCGGTAAGCGACCGAAGAGAGGGGCGGCGGTGCCGCAGAGCCGGCGCCGGAGCCGGCGCGACTCGCCCGGCCGCCGGCTTTCGACCGGTACGCCAGACACGGCCGGTGGTATCGTTCCCGCTCGTACGAGGTCGTACGTGCGACCGGTCATGAGAATGGAGGTCCGGTGCCCGAGGCGAACACGCCAGTCTTTCGGCGCGCCGTGATTGCCCTCAGCGGTGGCTCGATCGACAACGAAATCGTTCGTCTGGCCCTCGAGGTCGGCCGCCATACCCACGCCGAGCTGATCGCGGTCCATGTTGTCGAACTCGACTGGACCCAGCCGCTCGACGCCGACGTGGCCGAACGGTCGGAGGAAGCCCAGCGAGTCCTCGACGCGGCCGAGGCGATCGCCGAGACGGTGCACGGTAAGCTCGAGGCAATCCTGGTGCAGGCTCGCGATGTTGGTGCCGCGATCGTGGACGAGGCCGCGGCGCGGGACGCGGATCTGCTGATCCTGGGCCTGCCGTACAGGACCCGGTTCGGCGGCGACTTCGCCATCGGGCGGGCCGTTCCCTATGCGTTGAAGAACGCCCCCTGCGCGGTGTGGGTGGTGCGTGAGCCGATGGGCGAGGAGTCGCGATGAGGATCGTGATCGTGGGATGCGGTCGCGTGGGGTCGACGCTGGCGGAGAACCTCGACGCGGAAGGCCATGAGGTCACCATCCTGGACGTCAGGACCTCGGCGTTCGACCGGCTTCCGGAGACGTTCAAGGGAGCCGCGATCCGTGGCGACGGGACCGACGAGGAGGTTCTGCGGCGAGCCGGCGCCCAGGGCGCCGATATCTTTCTGTCGCTGACCGAGGGCGACAATCGAAACGTGATGGCCGCCCAGCTCGCCACCGAGTCGCTCGGGATCGCGCAGGTCATCGCCAAGGTCAACGATCCGGTCAGAGCCGCGGCCTACGCGGAGCTGGGCCTGGTCACGTTGTGCCGGACCAACATCATGGTCGACACCGTGGCCAGGTACCTGGACCTGCCGATGCAGACCGGCCCCGGCATCGACATCCCCGAGACCCCCGGCCACGAGCATCCTCATCCGTCGGCCGTGTCCATAGAGGCTCCGGCTCGTCGGGTGGGCGATGGGCCCTCGAGCGGCGCGGCCGGGACAACGGCCAGCCGGACTGTTGACACGAGCCACGTCGAAGCGGCCCGGGCTCAGAAGCTCGGCTTTCGGCGCTGGCGCGGCTGAGCGGGCAGGAGGTCGACGTGTTCGTCATCGTCGTAGGCGGCGGCAAGGTCGGGTACTACCTGTCCCGCGAGCTCATCGGGTCCGGCCACGAGGTCGCCCTGATGGAGCGGGATCGGATCCGCGCCACGCAGATCACCGAGGAGATTGGGTCCATCGTCATTCCGCACGACGGCTGTGAGGGCAAGTATCTCGGACAGGCCGGGGCGAACCGGGCCGACATCGTGGCCGCGGTCACGGGCGACGACGAGGACAACCTGGTGATCTGCCAGATGGCCAAGCACCACTTCGACGTGCCGCGGACGATCGCCCGAGTCAACAACCCCAAGAACGAGAGCCTGTTCAAGCACCTCGGCGTGGACGAGATCGTGTCGCCGACGCGCATGATCCTGGGCTCGATCGAGGCCGACATCCCGGTCCACGAGCTGCTCCACCTGGCGGTGCTGGGGGGCGGCGAACTCGAGCTCGTGGAAGCGCAGCTGCAGGAAGGGTCGCCGGCGGTCGGTCAGCTGGCCGGCAGCCTGCAACTCCCCGACGGCTGCTCGATCTTCGCGGTAATCCGCGACGAGCGAGCCCTCTCCGTTCGGTCCGACACGGAGCTGCGCCAGGGCGACAAGGTGATAGGCATCGGCCGGACGGAGTGCGAGGGAGAACTCCACCGCATCCTGCTCGGGGAAGCCGAACCCGCGAGCTGAGCTTCACGCCGGCCGTGCCGCCACGACGTCCCCGAGATCCAGCGGGTCAGGCGGCAGGCCGAGGCCGAAGCCGACCAGGAGCGCCGCGAACGCCGCCAGGTAACCCCAGTTCAGGACGCCGTAAACGGGCATGACGGCGCCCGTTGTGAGATCCACGGGTATCAGCCCGACGCTCATGGCGGCGTCCAGCGCGGCCGTATATGCGCGGAAGAAGAAGAGCGCGGCCGAGCCTGCACAGATCAGGGTCCAGAACCGCCGGGGAGGCTCCCCAGCCCGGACTGCCGACAGGCTCGACCACGCCATTGCGCCGAGGCCCAGCAGTTCCACGGGCCGGGCGGTGTTGAGGATCACGTTCCCCAGGTCGCCCAGCGAAGGCTGAGCGGCCCCGCCGTAGCCCGACTCGATGGTCGCGTAGAAGTTGAACCCGGCCTGCGCCTCGTAGAGTCCCATTCCCAGGGCCAGGAAGATCGCGACGGTGACCAGCGGCCTCGGCCATGTCGTCTCAGTGCGCCTTCGCTTCGACAGACCGTATGCGACCACGACGGGCCCGGTTAGGGCGACGATCGCCGCCAGTTCACGGCCCGTCCCGATGGCCGAGCCGAGTGGCCGGTCCAGCCACGTCCCTGGTGCGAGCCATTCCTCGAGCCCGAACAGGACGCCCGCCGCGGCCACGAGCCACGTCCACACGGCCGCGCCCGCGAGCACCACCGGCGCGGACCGCCAGTCTCCACGGCAGCCGACCAGGACGGCCACCGGCAGAAGGGCATCGAAGCCGAGGATCGCCAGTGACATCGGACCCAGACCGGCCCACGATCCCGCCTCCCAGGCATCGCCGACCTGCAGGGTTATCAGGAAGGCGGCGATAGCCACGAACGGCCAAACGCCTGCCGGCACGAGCCGGGAGGTGATCCGCGAGCCAGTCACGCCTGGGATCGTCGAAACCGGAGAGTTTCCGTACCCCAGGCCCCCGACCATCATCAGGCGATACGTATCTCACGGACAATCCCCCTCTCGGGATCGGCGCTCCGGCATGGGAAGGAGGCGCGCGAACCGGTCAGCGCCTCTCTCCGATCGGTAAGACCGAAGTCTGGGCTCTGAGGTTCACCGTCGCGGCAGAGGGCCGAATCGAGAGGGCCCTCCCGCCGATCGAGTTCACGCTCGATCGGACCGAGAAGGCCCTCGCTTGGCGGCGCGGCGGAGGAGGTCGCCGGCGGCGCCGGAAGCCGCGGCTTTCCGCGGCCGTCAGGTCAGCGGGCGGCTTTGACCCTTTCGGTGGTCGCCGCGGCCGGCAGGCCCAGGAAGACGGCCGAGCTGGTCCAGCTGCCGTTGAAGGTCGAGTTCAGCTTGATGTTCAGCCAGGCCAGGGATTCGAGCTCGCGGGCGCTTGCCAGCGGACCCGCGTCGACCGCCCGGTAGCCGATCGACGTGATCAGATCGCGCACGATCCGGCGGGCGCTCTCGTCGTCGGTCGCGAACAGGGCGTCGAGCGTCATCCCGTGCACGTTCGGATTGGCATGGAGGCCGGCCAGCACCGTGTTGAATGCCTTGGCGACGGCGGCGCCGGGCAGCAGGCCGGCGAGCCTCTCGGCGCCCGAGGGACCGCCTTCGGTCGCCAGACCGGAGTAATCGGCCTTGAGTGGGTTGGTGGCGTCGATCACGACCTTGCCGACCACCGCGGCGGCAATAGAGTTCGCGACCTCCTCCACCGCGCCGTAGGGAATGGCCAGGACCACGACGTCGGCCGCGGCCGCCGCCTCCGCGGCGCTCCGCGCGGTCGAGACCCCGACCTCCGAGGCGACCTTGCCTGTCTTGTCCGCATCGCGGGCGACGAGGGTCACGTCGTCGCCGGCCTTCTTGAAGCTCCCGGCCAGCGCCCGGCCGACGTTTCCTGTTCCGATGATCGCGATCTTCATCTCCGGCACCTTTCGATCCCCGTCCGGCTTTCGGCGTTGGGGATTGACTAGTTGTGTATCAGCAAAGCATTATTGCTTTCAGCAGAACTCTGCCACAGACTTTGCGGGAGGTCAAGTACCTTGGCCGAAGCGAAACTCATGCCAGCGCAGGGGCGCCGGCCGCCTGTCGGAGCCGAGATCCGGCGCTGGCGTCGATCGCGGGATCTGACACTGGCCCAGATCGGCGAGCGATCGGGCCTGAACATCGGCTACCTCTCGCAGATCGAGAACGAGAAGGCATCTCCCTCGCTGGACGCGCTGATCGCCATCGCCGACGCCCTGGACGTCCCCGCCGCCTGGCTGCTGCTCGATTCGACCCGCTCGCCGCGGGTGGTTCGGGTCGAGGAACGGCCGCGCGTCACCGAGGTCGCCGGATCGATCACGGAGGTCGACGGCGGGACGGCTCGCGACCTGTCGCTCATGGAGGCGGTGGTGGGCCCGGGCGAGCGGACCGGCCTCCACGCCCACAGCGGCGACGAACACCACATGATCCTGGCCGGCAGATTCCGAATGACCCAGGGCGAGTACGTGTATGAGCTTGGTCCGGGCGATTACCTGGCCTGGGACTCCAGCGTGCCCCACGATGTCGAGAACATCGGCCCGGACGCGGGGCGGATCCTGATGATCTACCCGCGCCACGCCCGTCGCGCCGAGCGAGCCGAAGGGAAGGGCGGGGTCGCGAGCGGCGGCGAGGGGTCGCGCTAGCGGGTCCGATCGGCCCGTCGCATTCGCCCGAGGCAGTCAGCTGATCCGGCAGCTGTTTCGGCACGAAGCGCGCAACACTCTTGACAATGGGATTGTCAAGGTTCTATGGTCTGCCTGCGACATTCGGTCGGTCGGAAGAGCCCGCGGTGGGCTCCCAGATCATCAGGACCCGACCGGTTGGAGGTGCAACATGACACTCATCAGGCGCACCGGCTTCGGCGATCTGCTCTCGCTCCGCCAGGCGATGGACCGGCTCTTCGAGGAGAGCTTCGTGAATCCGCGCACGTGGCAATTCGGCGAAGGCCAGCTCGTTCCGGTGGACGTCTACGCCAGCAACGACGAAGTCGTGGTCGAGGCGATCCTGCCGGGCGTGAAGCCCGAGGAAGTCGACATCACGATGGAGGGCAACGCCCTCACCCTCGCCGGCGACACCAGCGCGACGGTTCCCGACCGAGAAGGACTCCTGCTGCAGGAGATCCGGCGCGGCCGCTTCATCCGGACGCTAACCCTGCCGGAGGGGCTCGAGCCCGACAAGGCCACCGCCACTTTCGAGGATGGCGTCCTGACGCTGCGCATCCCCAAGGCGGAAGAGGTCAAGCCGCGGCAGATCAAGATCACGACCGGCGATGGCCAGCATGCGCGGCCGGCCGCCGTCGAGGCGAAGTAGGCAGTCGGTGTCCGATCGGAAGTTCCAGCAGGACCCGGGGCGTCCCTGCTTCGTGATCAGCGTGGCGGCAAGCCTGGTTCAGGCCCACCCGCGAACGCTCCGGATCTACGAAGACGAGGGCCTGCTGGCGCCCGCCCGGACACCGACCAACATCCGCCTCTACTCGGAGAACGATATACGGCGCATTCTCTGGATCAGGCGCCTGACCCAGGAACGTGGAGTCAACCTGGCCGGAGTGCGCCTTCTATTCGAGCTCGAAGAGCGACTCGGGACCCGACTCCTGGAGGCACTCTTCGACGAGACCCAGGCCCGGGAGGCCGGGGCGGTGGCCGCGTCACGCGGACAGCAAACGAGTGAATCCACCGAGACAGCCAGTGACCGCGCCGCCGAAGCCTCTCCCGACGGGAACGGGCATCGGGGCGCCACGGAGAACGGCCGGGTCCCCGGCCACACGGAGCGGCTGGCGATGCCGACCGCTCGGCCCATCACACGTATAGTGGCCACCCGCGTGACCACGACTCGATCAGGAGAATCCAATGACTGACCGGCCGGCCGAACAGGACGACGAGCAGAAGGTCGGCGAAGACGTGCCGCACGTCCATGTGCCGGGTATCCGGGAGCTGCCTCTCGTCGCCCTGCGCGAGACGGTCATCTTCCCCGAGATGATCGTTCCGCTTCAGGTTGGACGCGATCGAAGCGTCGCCGCTCTCAACGCGGCCGTCGCCGCGTCCGGGCCGATCGCCCTGGTGACGCAGCGCGTGGCCGAGCGAGAGGAGATCGAGAGCCCCTCGGAGCTCTACGAGGTCGGCACCCTGGCCAAGATCGCCCAGGTCGTCCAACTCCAGGACGGGACCGTTCGAGCGATCGTCCAGGGCCAGAGCCGCCTGCGCGTGGTCGGCTTCGTCCAGACCAGCCCTTACATCATCGTCAGGGCCGAGGAGATGGCCGACGTGACGCCGGAGGGCATCGAGGTCCAGGCCCTCATGCGGACGGTCCAGGCCCAGATCGAGCAGTACGTGGCCAACGGCGCCCCGGTACCGCCGGAAGCGGCCGTCGCGGCGCGCAACATCAGCGAACCCGGCCTGCTGGCCGACATGGTCGCCTACAGCCCGGATCTTTCGACGGAGCAGCGCATGGAGCTGCTCGAGACGACGGACGTCCTCGAGCGGCTGAAGATCGTCTCCAACTTCCTCGGCCGGCAGATCGAGATCCTCGAGCTGAAGGGCAAGATCCAGTCCGAGGTCAAGTCCGAGATGGACAAGACCCAGCGGGAGTACATCCTGCGCGAGCAGCTCAAGGCGATTCAGCGCGAGTTGGGCGAGGACGACCCACAGCAGGCCGAGATCAACGAGCTGCGCGAGAAGGTCGAAGCCGCCGGCATGCCCGAAGAGGTCAAGTCTCGGGCGCTC
>CAVQNC010000021.1:0-8079 GCA_963713795.1 uncultured Chloroflexia bacterium | reverse complement strand
GGCCACACAGGCGGCACGCGGCCGAGGGCGAGCGCAGCCAGGATGCCGCCTGAGGCGGCGGCTCCCTGACAGGACGCGCCAGTGCGTCGCGCGATGCCCAGGGCCGGATCCGTCATCCGGGCCCGTTGTCCTGCCTGCGGCAGTGGAGACGGCCGTGCCGGGCCGGTAGGTGCGGCTGGCCAGGAGCGCCGCCCCGGCGCAGATGCTCCTGCGCACGACTGCCACGCTTGCACGGCGCCAGCGTCCGCCTCGACAGTTCCTTGAAATGGTCGCGCCCATCTGACGCGCCTACAATGTGACGGTTTTCGATCAGCCGACAGGAGACCAGAGTGGCCGGCAAGAAGAAGGACAAGAAGGACAAGAAGGACAAGAAGGGCAAGTAGCACGCTGCCCTGTGAGTGGCCCCGGCAGACGCCAGCGGCCATCACTCATTCGTCTCCCGGATCTGACCTCGGCGGTGAGGTCGGGTTGCTGTGCCCGCCTCCGTTCAGTCGCCCAGGCAGGTTCCTACGTGACGCGCGGCCTGAACCCAGGAGTGGTCGAGCGGGACCAGCTTGCGCCTGCCGGCCACCTGGTCGAGCGGCACCGGCTGCGACCCCTCTCCCCGCGCAGCCACCATGACCCCGAAGATGCCAGCGTTGATCAGGTCCGCCCCGGCGCTTCCCAGGCGCGTGGCCAGCAGTCGATCCGCAGCCGACGGCGTACCGCCACGCTGAACGTAGCCGAGGATGGTGACTCGAGATTCCAGGCCTGTGAGCGCTTCGAGCTGCCGCGCCAGTCTCAGAGTGTTCCCGGAGTGAGCCGCCTCGACCTCCGCCAGAGCCTCGACCGCGGCCGCTATCTCCGCCGGAGTCGAGGCTGCCCGTTTGCGCGCCTCAGCCTCCCTGAACAGTGCCGCATCTTCGGGGTTGCGTGCTCCCTCGGCCGCGGCCACGATGCTGAACATCGATCCCCTTTTCACGCGGCGCCGGATCGCCTCGGCCATCGACTCCACGTGGTATGGAATCTCGGGGATCGCGATCACGTCGGCGCCGCCGGCGAGCCCGGCCCCCAGGGTCAGCCAGCCGGCGCGATGACCCATGGTCTCGACGACGATGATCCGGTGGTGGCTGTGGGCGGTGCTGTGCAGCCTGTCGATGGCCTCGGTGGCGATATCGAGTGCCGTGGCGAACCCAAATGTCGCGTCGGTCGCCACGATATCGTTGTCGATGGTCTTGGGCAGGTTGATGACGTTCAGGCCAGCCCGAACGAGCCGCAGTGCGTTCTTGGCCGTGCCGCCGCCGCCGAGGCAGACCAGGGCATCGAGGCGATGCTTCTCGTAGGTCTTGACCGCGTCGGCGGTCATGTCCCGGACCTCGCCGTTGACGAGCATCCGGTGCGGTTTGTCCCGGCTCGTGCCGAGGATCGTTCCACCGACCGTCAGGATTCCGGAGAGTCGGCGGTCGAGCCGCACCGATCGGTCCTCGACCAGCCCCCGAAACCCGTCGCGGAATCCCACTACTTCCATGCCGTAGTGGTCTGTGGCTGCCTTGCCGATCCCTCGTATCGCGGCGTTGAGTCCGGGGCTGTCGCCGCCGGCGGTCAGGATGCCGATCCGTGGGGCACGGGCCATGCGCTCACTCCACGCTACCGAGAGGACGAAACCTGAGTCCCCTGGTCGGGGAAGACGGTTCGCCTCCGCCAACGAGCATACGTCGGCCCGGGGGGCGAGGTGCCGGCGCTGGGCATCTCCCGACGATTCCGGGCCGCAGACCATGCCTCTCGGGGAGGTCCTGGTTGCTCGCCACTGGACGGGGCGGCCACCCGCCGGGCGTATCATTGGGATCCGGGCCGACTGAGCGCCGGTCTCGCACCGGCGACTCGCGCCAGTTCCGTCCGAGGCTGAACAGATCGAGGGAACATGTCATGGCCAGGAAGAAGAAAGAGAATCGGGAGCGGAAGCCGGCCGCCGGCGGCCCGTCGAAGGAACTGGAGCGTCAACTCCGCAAGCTCGGACGGGGCCTTGAGGCGACCCGGAAGCTCGAAGCGAAGCGCGCCCGCCAGCTCGACAAGGTTCACCGGCGCGCCCAGGCGCTCCAGGCGACGATCGCCGCCCTCAGACCATCGGCCGGCCCGGCGGCCACGGCCGGCCCGCAGGCCTACTGCATGCGTGAGAAGCGGACAGTCGCGATGGCGGACCCGGTCGCGATTGTCATGCGGAACGGCCGGAATGGCCTGTCCGGCACCTGTCCCAGCTGCGGCGCCCGAGTGGTGACGACAGCTCGGAAGGCCGTAGCGCCTGACACCGGCGACGGGCCTCCGCCGCTCGAGGCTCAGCCTTCAGCGTAGACGGAACCGGCCCACGCCCTGGGGGCGACCCCAGATCTGCGGCGTCGTCGGCTAGCTGGTCGCTCGGGCGACGCCCGAGGAGCTCGGGCCCGGGCGCCTTCAACGTTCACGTTACTCGAACACAGCGTTAACACAACGCCGCGACATTCTCGGAATGACGCAGGCGCACAACGACGGCCCGTATGCTGGCAACGCCGGAGAGTCGCGCCCCGTTGTGACCGCGTCCGGCCCGCAGCGTCCTCTGGAGGGCTGGCTTGTCCTGGCGGACCCGGACGGGCCCATAGATCTGCTGCGGCTCTTCCCCGACGTGGACATACGCGTCGAGCCGACCTCGGCCGGCTTCTCAGAGGCGCTCTCGGTCTCGGACCCAAGCCTTCTTGTCCTCATGGCGCCGCCGGCCGGACCGGGCGACCTCCAGCGGGTCGCGAGCTGGCTGGTCGGCAATCCGGGCGCGTCGGCGGTGATGCTGAGCGCACACCAGTACGTTGCCCTGCGCCTGCACGCGCTGGAGCTCGGGTTCGACGATGCCGTGGATCTCTCGTCCGATCCAATGGAGGTAGTGGGTCGCCTCTCGATCGCCGGACGCCGCAGCCCGGTCAATGCCAGTCTCGCGGCTGATCGAATCACCGTCGGCGAGGGAGTCGACCTGGACCGGAGCGCCCGCGCGGTCCGCCGCGGCGGCCGGCTTACGCCGCTAAGGCCCAAGGAGCTCGCCCTGCTCGATTTCCTGGCGACGCACCCGGGGCGAGCCTTCACGCGCGAAGAGTTGCTGCGGCACGTCTGGCACGACGCCGATGGGAACGAGCGCATGGTCGACGTCTACATCTTCTGGCTCCGCTCGAAGATCGAGAGAGACGCCGCGAACCCGGTCCATCTGCTCACGGTCCGCGGATCGGGGTACCTGTTCGACCCGCCCCGACCCGCGACGGCGAGCCCGCAGGAAGGACCCGGACGGACCGGTTCCGAGCCGGTGAACGTTAACGAACCGCCAACACCGCGTTAAACGCCGCCATCGACGCTCCGCCACGGAACTAAGAGGCTGCCTCAGGTCCATAGCCCAGCACTAGGAGAGACTACGTTGCTAAACGGAACACGACGCTTCGGCGCCCTGGCCATCGCCGCCGCCATGCTGGCCGCGGCTTGCTCATCTGCTGCGACGCCCACGCCGGCCCCCGCCACGCCGGCCCCCGCCACGCCGACGGTCGCCGCGAGCATGGCCGCCACGACGCCGCCCGCAACGGCACCCGCAACGCCGGCCGCGGCGGCGACGGTCAACTGCGTGACCGGCAGCATCACCGAGGCGGGCTCGACCGCCCTCCAGCCGCTCATCCAGGATGCGGCCACGGCCTACCAGGGCCACTGCCCCGGGGCCACGGTCACCGTCACCGGCGGCGGCTCCGGCACCGGTCTGAGCCAGGTCGCCGGCGGCTCCGTCCAGATCGGCGCGTCCGACGTCCTCGCCAACACCAAGCTGGCCACGCCGGTCGCCGACACTCTCGTCGACCACGTCGTCTGCCGCCAGGGCTGGATCGTCGTGACCAACCTCGACGTGACCGGCGTCACCAACCTCACCACTCAGCAGAACATCGCCATCTGGACCGGCGTGGACACCAACTGGAGCCAGGTCGGCGGCCCTAACCTGCCGATCGTCCTGATCTTCCGCCCGCAGTCCTCCGGCACGAGGGCCACCTTCAAGAAGCTGGTCCTCGGCGGCGCCACCGAGGCGACCGGCGGCCAGACCCTGACCGAGGACTCCAACGGTGCCGTGACCACCGCGGTCACCAAGACCAAGGGCGCCGTCAGCGTCATCGGCTTCTCGTACTACAACGCCCCGGCCAACAAGGCCCTGCTCAACGGCCTGCAGCTCGACGGCGTCGACGCCACGATCGCCAACGTCGGCAACGGCAGCTACAAGCTCGCCGCCGACGGCAACCTCTACACCCTCGGCGCGGCCACGGGTCTGACCGCGGCCTTCATCCAGTTCATGCTCGGTTCCGAAGTCCAGGGAACGATCATCCCGAACGACTCCTACGGCCCGGTCCCCGTCAGCCAGTAACCAGCTTTCTCTGCTCCGGGCCCCGTTGTGACGAGCGGGGCCCGGAGCATTCACGTTTCTCGCGAGTGATCTTGTCGAGGCAGCGCCGATGGCCCAATTGACGAACCAGTACCGCGCAGCCGGGCTGAGGGCAGCCCCCGGGCTGCGCGAACGCGTCGACATCCCCCGTCGAGTCGCATTCGCGGCCGCGGCGTCGATGATCTTCATCGTGGTCCTGCTGCTGGCCTTCATCGCCTGGCAGGGCATCCAGCTATTCGTCAAAGACGGCACGCCTATAGGCCAGATCCTGTCGCCGACCTGGCAGCCGGACTCCACGGCCGGGCCCACCAGCTTCGGGCTGCTGCCGTTCATCGCCGGAACGGTGTACGTGACGGCGGTCGCGCTCCTGATCTCGACGCCGCTTTCCGTCGGCCTCGCCCTCTTCCTGTCGGAGGTCGCCCCTCAGTGGGCCAGGTCCATCGTCCAGCCCGCCCTCGAGATCTTCGTCGGGATTCCGAGTGTGGTCTGGGGCTGGCTCGGCATCACGATCCTGGTGCCTTTCCTCAGCAGCACGTTCGGCAACGATTTCACGCTGTCGCTGCCGATCGTCGGCAACGTCTTCACCGTTCCGGGGTTCCTGACCGGCTTCTCGTGGATGGCCGGATCGCTGGTCCTGTCGATCATGATCCTGCCGACCATCACGAGCGTCTCGTACGACGCCTTCCGGGCGATCCCCCAGGAGCTGCGCACCGGTTCCCTTGCCCTCGGCACCACGCGCTGGCAGACGATCCGCCACATCCTGCTCCCGGCGGCCCTGTCGGGCGTGCTGACGGCTGTCGTGCTGGGGATGACTCGCGCCGCGGGCGAGGCTCTCGCGGTTCAGATGGTCATCGGCAACTCGCCGACGATGCCAGCCGCGATTACTCAGCCCGTCACGACCCTGACGTCTCAGATAACCCTGGACATGGGCAACACGGTCTTCGGCGAACCCTGGCAGGACGCCCTCTGGACGATGAGCCTCGTCCTGCTGGTCATCTCGATCACCTCGGTGGTCCTGGTCCGCGTGATCAACAGAAGGAGGCTGGCCTCGTGAGCGCCACCGCCGGCCGAGCGATCGGCAACCCGGGCGGGCCCAAACCAAGCCTTCGGAAGGCGACCTCCCGAGGCAGCATCCTGGCCGACCGCGCCGCGACCGTCGCGCTGTGGGGAACGGGCATCCTGGTCATCCTGATCCTCGGGGCCATCATCCTCCACTTCGCGCTGGCTGCCTGGGGGGTGGTCTCGCTCAGCTTCATCCTGAGCGACCCCAGCGAAACGACCCTGGGCGGCATCTTCCCGGTGCTGTGGAACTCCATCTACATGCTGGCCCTGACCCTGCTTATCGCCGTCCCCGTCGGCATCCTGGGCGGCATCTACATGTCCGAATACGCCAGCGAGAACCCGATAACCAACGCCATCCGGTTCGCCGAGGAGTCGATCAGCTCGGTGCCGTCGATAGTCGTCGGCCTCTTCGGCCTGATCCTCTTCGTCGACGACTTTCACTGGGGCTTCAGCGCCCTGGGCGGCGCGCTGGCCCTGACGCTGTTCAACCTGCCGCTCATGACCCGCCTGTCCGAGCAGGCGCTCCGGGCCGTACCCCAGGACGAGCGCAGCGCGAGCCTCGCCCTCGGCGCCACCAAGTGGCAGACGATCCGTCACGTCGTCTTGCCGCTCGCGATCCCAGGGCTGATAACGAGCGTGATCCTTACGGCCGGCCGCGTCTTCGGCGAGGCCGCCGTGCTGCTCTTCACCTCCGGAGTCGGGACGCCGCCCCACTACAACTTCCTGAACTTCGATTTGACCAGCGTGGCCTCGCCGTGGAGTCCGTTCAGACCGGCCACGACCCTGTCGGTCTACATCTACAAGCTGCAGTCCGAAGGCCTCGGAGCCTATGTCAACCAGATCGTGGACGGGTCCGCGGCCATCCTCATATCGATGGTCCTGATCTTCAACCTCGGGGCGCGCTACCTGGGCCGCGTCCTGACCCGCCGGATGACGGCCGCATGAACACCGGAGACGAGATGACCACAGCTGCCATCAACCCAGAGCCACCCCTCGTCCGGCGCGTCGATGTCACGCCGTCGCGCGCGGGCGCCGAGGAATTCGCCGCCCGGCCCGACGCGGTCAAGCTCTCGGCCGATCATGTCTCGATCATGTACGGCCAGAAGGTGGCCGTTCGCGACGTCTCGATGACAGTCCAGGATTGCTCGATCCTGGCCCTGATCGGCCCGTCGGGCAGCGGCAAGTCGACCTTCCTGCGCTGCTTCAACCGGATGAACGACCTCATACCCGGCGCAACTGTCCAGGGCGAGGTCCGCCTCGATGGCGAGAACGTCATGGAGCCGGACGTGAGCGTCGTCGAGCTGCGGCGCCGCGTAGGCATGGTCTTCCAGCGCCCCAACCCGTTCCCGATGTCGATCTACGAGAACGTAGCCTACGGTCCGCGCCGGCGCGGCCAGAGCGACAGGCGGGCGCTCGACGAACTGGTCGAGACCAGCTTGAAGCGCGCGGCACTGTGGGACGAGGTCAAGGACGACCTGCGCCGCAAGTCCGGACTCGCGCTCTCCGGCGGCCAGCAGCAGCGTCTCTGCATCGCCCGCGTCCTGGCGACGGACCCCGAAGTGATCCTGATGGACGAGCCGGCCTCGGCCCTCGACCCGGTCTCCACGCTCCGAATCGAAGAACTGATGCGCGAGCTCCGAGAGGCCTACACGATCGTCATCGTCACCCACAACATGCAGCAGGCGGCCCGCGTCAGCGACATCACCGCCTTCTTCACGATGGCCGAAGACCGCGCCGGATACCTGGTCGAAGTCGGGCCCACCGGTCGCATCTTCACCCGCCCGAACGAGCGGCTGACCGAGGACTACATCTCCGGGCGATTCGGATGAGCCCCCAGCAGCACGAGGAGTCGACGATGCAGTCCGTGGATAACGGGGCCGGCGTCCCGCCTGCCGAGTCCGGGGCCGGCGCCAACCACAGCTTCGAGGACGCGTCGTCGGAAGCGGACCGACGTGCGGTTCGTGTCCGAGAGAGCCTCGACATAGAGATGCGGGATGTCAAGGAAGGCGTCCTTCGGATGGGCTCGTACGTGGAGGAGCAGATCCTGGCCGCCCACGAGGCGATCATGTGTCGGGATGCCGCCCTGGCCCAGAAGGTCATCGCCTCCGACGGCAGGATCAACGAGGTCCAGCGGGCGGTCTCCGGCCTGGTCGGGATGACGATCGCGACGCAGGCCCCGGTGGCCCGAGACCTGCGGTTCCTGCTGGCGCTCGACCGCGTGACTTACGAACTGGAGCGGATCGGCGACCACGCCGGCTCCGTGGCCAAACAGGCTCGGAAGCTGGCCGGCGTGACCAGCATGGTCACCTATGACGAACTGACGCCCATGGCCATGCTTGCCGCCCGCCAGGTTCGCGACGTGGTACTGGCCCTCGTCGACATCGATGAGGCCAAGGCCCGTGAAGTCGCGGCCCGTGACGACGAGATCGATCGGCTCTATCACCAGGTCTTCGACGACGTCCTGGTCGAGATGCGGACCGATCCGCTCAAGGTCGACCCGGGCACGCGGATCCTGTTCGCCGCCCATTACCTCGAACGCATCGGCGACCGCGTGACCAACATCGCCGAAGATGTCGTCTTCCTGGCGACCGGCGAGGTCGAAGACCTGAATCCCT
>CAVQNC010000020.1:0-179262 GCA_963713795.1 uncultured Chloroflexia bacterium | reverse complement strand
GACGCCCCGGCTTCGGCCGGGGCGTCGTGCTGCCCGCGTCTCCGCGCGGCCGCGGCCGCGCGGGCCGGGAGACCGGCCCGGGGCGCGGGCATGACCTCCCCGGCGACTCACGTATAGTTCGGCCATGACCGACTCACCCGCCCGCCGCAGGCCGAACCGTGCTCCGACGGGCTCGCCGCTCCTGGATTCGCTCCTCGACGACCTGCGCCGGGCTGATGGCGATCTCGAGGAGCTGGTCGTAGATCGCAGGCCGCTCTACACGGGCCGCTACATGGCGTTCGAGGTAGACCGCCTGGCCCGGGACGAGGGCTCGGAATCGACCCGCGACGTCGTCGTCCACCCCGGCGCCGTGGTCGTGGCTCCGCTCGATTCCGCCGGCCGCCTGCTGCTGGTCACGCAATATCGAGTTCCGTGCGGCGGCGCGATGCTGGAGCTGCCGGCGGGCACCCTGGATACGGACGACGGCGAGATCGAGGATCCGCTCCTGGCGGCCCATCGCGAGCTCGAAGAGGAGACCGGCTATCGCGCCGGATCGATGGAGCGCATCGGCGGCTTCTGGAGCGCGCCGGGGTTCTCGACCGAGTACCTGACCCTGTACCTGGCCACGGATCTGCGCGCCGCCGGCGAAGGCCGGCTCGATCCGGACGAGGACGAGAACCTGCTGCTGTCGCGGCTGCCCTGGCGCGACGCCGTGGCGGCCGTCGAGGGCGGCGTGATCGAGGACGCCAAGTCGGTCGCGGGGATCCTGCTGCTGGCCCGACGGTTGGAGGCCGCAGGCCGCTGAGAGAAGCCCGGGCGCCGCGACGATGGCGCCCGCGGGACGGGCAGCGCGGCGCCCGCGGGACGGGCAGCGCGGCGGGCGCGGCCGGGGCAGCCTGCGAGGCCCGCGCGGTCAGGGTGTCGAAGCCTCCATCTTCTCCAGGGCGCGACGGTATGTCTCGCTCTCGGGATGGAGGGCCACGGCCAGACGCAGATGCGTCCTCGCCTCCTGGGCTCGGCCGAGGCGGGCGAAGCTGAGACCCAGCGCGAAATGGCCGTAGTGCGCCGACGGGTCGACATCGAGCAGCGCCTGGAAAGTCTCCGCCGCGCGCGCATGCTGGCCGCTGTTGAAGTAGGCCCGCCCGAGCGCCTCGAGGATCGAACCCTTGCTCTGTTCCAGCCGGGAGGCTCGCTCGAGGACCACCGCCGCCTGGGCGTTGTGCCGGTCCTGCAGCAGGGCGGTGCCCCGCAGCAGCAACTCGTAGGCGGACTCCTCGCCGGCGCCTTCGCCGTCGCCCGCTTCGGCGGCGCCTTCGCCAGTTTCGGCGGCGCGTTCCCCATCGCGCGTCTCGGCGGCTTCGCGGGAGCCCTCCGGGTGCGGGTGACGTCCGTTCGGTCCGCCGTCGGCCCTGCCGACCTCGTGTCCGCCGGCCTCGGGGCCGCCCGCCTCGGGGCCGCCCGCCTCGGGGCCGGGCGGAGAGCCGCCGGCGAACGCGGGCTCAGGCATTGCCTTCGCCGCGCCGGCGCCGGCGGGCGCGCCCGACGATGCGGTGGCCGCGGCGGTCGAGCGCCGAGCACCCGGGCTCCGCCGCCAGAAGAACAGCGCCACGAGCAACAAGAGTCCAGCCAGCACGCACATGCCGCCGAAGATGCGCATCTGGCCGGCGTCGCTGGCGCCCAGCCAGGCGGCTCGAGCGGCAGTGGCCTTGGAGAGGGCCTCGGTGAGATTGCCCTCCGCGAAAGCTGCTCGCGCCGCGACGAGGTCGGCCTCCGGGTCGGTCCCGATCAGGCCGACCGCCCGGGCCGCGTCCCCGTTGTCGGTCCGCGCCTGGCTCGCGGCCGCCAGCACGTTGAGCACCTCCAGCTCGCTGGCCGCCTCGAAACCGGCCGCCGCGAGGTTCGACTTCTCGAACGTCGCCTGGAGGGTCGGCGGCGGCGACGTCTCCTGCTTGGTCGCGGCGGCCGCGATCTGGGCGCGCTGCGAAAGGATGCCCCGAGCCTGGGCCAGGTCCGCCTCCACCTGACCGAATTGCCAGTTGCCGAGCGCCAGGCGGATTTCCGGCGGCAGGTCCCACGACCCAGCCACGCTCTCCACTGCGGCGTAGTCGGCCAGCGCCTGACGCCGCTGCTGCAGGAGAGGCTTCTGCGAGGGATCCAGCACCCATTGCTGCCAGATCGCCGTGTACGACCGGCCGGTTTCCTGCTCGAGCAGGTCGAGCAGCCGCCTCCAGTCGGTCGCCTGCCCTGTCACGAGTTCCATCTTCGTCGCGTGGGTCGGTTGATATGCCGCTTCATGGGACCGTGCCGCCGACCACACGAGGCGCAGGCCGGCCTGACCGGCCTCGGCCGCTATCTCTCGGGCCACCTCGATGGCGGCGCCGTACAGGTAAGCCTCCGTTGGAGAATCCGGCTGGCCCGGCGCGACCCAGTCGTTGAGGGGGACGGCGGCCTGGCGGATCTGATCGGTGAGGACGGGCGAGTGGTCCGGGAGCCCCAGCTGGTTGACCGCCTGCTCCGCGTAGTAGGACGCGAAGGCCTCCTGCACCCAGCGGTCGGACACGAGATCGCTGTTGAACCACATGTGGGCGATTTCATGAAGGATCACGTACGGATCGGCGAAGTACGAGATGAGAACCTGGCCGGTTGCGAGATCGTACGAACCGGCGAAGCCCAGGTCCTGGCTGGAGGCCTCCTCAATCGTGATCGTGGTGGAGGTCGGGTCGCCCAGGCCGATCATCCCGCGCAGGATCGGGTAGCCCCTGCGCAGGACGCTCTCGACCTCGTCAGCCCAGCCGACGTCGTCGGCCCAGTAGCGCAGGGTCACGTTCAGGGGCCCGACGGTCACGGATCGAGCCCGGAAGTCGCTCGGCGGGACGGGCTGAACGGCGGTGAACCAGGCCTCCAGCTGTGTCGAATTGCCGATGACACCGGAGGAGAAGACGACCTCGCCGGAGCCGTAGACCGACCGGGTCAAGTTGCCGAGCTCCTCCTGCACGGTGAACGCCGCGGGGAAGACGACCATGACCGTGCTGCCGGCGACGCCCGGGCTGCCGAAGGCCGACACCGGGAAGGACATCAGCTTCTGGCCGATGCGGAAGTCGCGATCCGTCGAGCCGCCGCTGTCCACGAGGTTGAACTTGATGCTGAACGTCGTCTTCTGGCCCGTGTACAGCCGCTCACCCAGGCCGACGTCCACGATCACGCTGGCCGCGGTCGTAGACTCCACGGTCACGGGCAGGGCCGTACCGGCGGAGGAGATGGCCGCGAACCCGGTCGAGTGGCCCGGCAACGGCAGCTCGATCCTGTCGTAGTAATAACGGCGCCCGCCGGCATCGACCGTGTTGGATGTGGCGGTTACGACCACGAGCACGTGCACCCGGCCCGCGACCGGATCGGCCGTCCAGGTCGAACTGGATATGTAGCTCAGGTCGGATTGGACGGCCTCGGCGGGGGCCGGCGCGGATGCCTGCCAGGCCGACAGCGCCGTAACCAGCAGGAGCGCGCCGGCCGCGGTCCGCAAAGACAGATGCCGAAAGCCCCGATTCATCCTGTCTCGACCGATCAGGCGGCTGCGAAGGCGGTGGCACGGATAGCCGTCCGCGTCGCCCGTCCCGTCACCCGGCTCCGTGTCGACATGCGCCTCAGCTGCTCGTCTCCCGGGAAACCAGCAGCCCACCCGAGCCCGGCCTGGCGTCGGCTTCCGAAGCCGTACCTGTCGAACCGAGGTCGACTGTCCGGATCTCCCGCCCATCCGAGGAATTGCCGCCTTTGAACCTCGCGGCAGGCCGGGTCCCTCGTTCGCGGGGCCGCTCGACCGTTGAGCCGCTGCGAATGACCCTCGACACGAAGTCGGCGGTCCGGGCCCCTTCGCCTACCAGAACGTTTCGACCGATCCGCACGCCTCGAGGAATCACGGCCCGCTTTCCCACGACCGTGATGCCGGTGTTGAGGCGGCCCGGCTCACGCCGATTGGCCACGTCGTAGTCGGTGCCCTCGCCGACGATCGCGCCCGGGCCGACGGCCACTTCCTTGTCGAGGATGACGCGGTCGACGACGGCGCCGGAGCGGACCACCGAGTCGAACAGAATGATCGAATCGCGAACGACGGCGCCCACGTCGACGACAACGCCCGGCGATAGAACCGAGTTCACGACGGAGCCGTTGATGACGCAGCCATGGCTGATCAGGCTGCGATGGACCTGTGCGGTGGCGCCGATCTTGGCCGGCGCGCGCTCCTCGGACCGCGTGTGGATGACCCACTCGCGATCGTACAGGTCGAGTTCTGGGGCATCCGCCAGCAGCGCGAGATTCGCCTCCCAGTAGGACTGGATCGTTCCGACGTCCTGCCAGTAGCCATCGAACCGGAAGCCGTAGACGCGCGCCCCGCCCTCGATCATGGCCGGAATGACATCGTGGCCGAAGTCCGCCCGAGTCTCGGTCAACCACTGATGCAGGGCCCGCTTGGAGAAGACGTAGACACCCATGCTGGCCAGGTCCGACTTGGGCAGGCGAGGCTTCTCCTGCCACTCGACGATTCGGTCCGTCTCGTCGAGGGCCAGGATGCCCATCCGGGTCGCGTCGGCGAGCGGCACGTGTCTGACCGCGATCGTGACGTCGGCGCGGTGGCGACGATGCGCGGCCACGAACGGCTGGTAGTCCATCTTGTAGATGTGGTCGCCGGCCAGGACCAGCACGGTGTCGCCCGCCGCCTGCTCGATGACGTTGAGGTTCCGGAGGACGGCGTCGGCCGTGCCGCGGTACCACTCGGCGACGCGGCCCCTGGCGATGTAGGGCTGGAGCATCCGGACGCCGCCGCGGTTGCGATCCAGGTCCCAGGGCCGGCCCATGCCGATGTGGTCGTTAAGCGAGCGCGGGTTGTACTGGGTCAGCACGACGACGTTGTCGATGTCCGAGTTGACGCAGTTGGAGAGGCTGAAATCGATGATGCGGTACTTGCCGCCGAAGGGCACGGCCGGCTTGGCTCGCAGCGAAGACAGGATCGAGAGCCTCTCTCCTTCCCCGCCGGCGAGTATCACCGCCAGAGTTCGCTTCATCGGGCGTCCTCTCGGTTGTGCCCGAGCCTGGCCGGGCTGGGTCGATGCTAGCACCCGCCGTCGCCACCGGCTGAGGCGTCTATCGCGGGCTCGGGCCGTGCGGCGCGGGCCGTGCGGCCCCGTGGATCCGAGCCGACCGATCCGCAAGGGCCCACTCAGCCGAAGGGGCCCGGGAGATCGGCATCTCTGAAGGAGATCGGCCCCCTTAGAGGAAGAGTCGCGGGTTCATGAAGACGCCGTTGACGCGGACGGCCCAGTGGAGGTGGCAGCCTGACGAGTGGCCGGTCGTGTTCTCGGTCCCAACGATCTGACCGGCCGCCACATGGGCCCCGACGTAGATCCCGGGCGGCGCCTTGGCCGTCATGTGGGCGTACCACGTGACCATGCTCGTCGAGTGGGCGATTATGACCAGCCACGCCTGGGGCGGCGTGTTGTACGGGTTGTAGCCGACGAACACGACCACGCCGGCTCCGGCCGCGTGTACGGGCGTCAGGCACGGCGCCGCGATGTCGATGCCCTGGTGGAAGTGGGCGCAGTTTCCTACGCGCGGCTCGGAGAGGACGCCCGTGCAGCCGAACTCCTGGGTGACGATCCCGCCCATCGGCCACTGCAGCGTGCCGCTGTACTGCGACGGGATCTTCCACTCGCCGCTCTGCTGGCCGACGAGCTTGTCGATCTTGGTGCCCAGGCTGTCCAGCGCCTGCCCGTTCGACTGGATGGACGCGGCGAGAGCGGCCTTGTTCTGGTCCATCTTCGCCTGCGCGGCCTGCTGCTGGGACAGCTGCTTCTGCAGTTCCGCCGTGAGAGCGGCCAGCTGTTTCTGGGTGGCGGCGAGCTGCGTCTGCTGAGCCTGGAGCTGCTGCCGCTGGGCGCCGACCAGAGCCACAAGCTGCTGGTTGGCGGCACTGGCGGTGTCGACCGTCTTCTGCGTCTCGGCCAGATTCGCCTGCTCGGTCCGGATCTGGTCGGCCAGGGCCTGGTCGGCCGCGGCCAGGTCGCCGTAGTAGGAAACGTCGGACAGGGCATCCGTCAGCGAATGAGCCGTCAGGAGTTGCTGCAGGAGCGGCGTCTGGTCGGTCTCGTAGGCCGAGGCCAGGCGGCTGGCCAGGATCTCCTGGCGGACTTCCAGCTCTCGCTGCCTGGCCGCCTGCAGGTTCGCGAGCTGCGTCAGCCTCATCCCGAACAGAACCTGGATGGAAGCAAGATTGTCGTAGCGCGCCTTGACGCCGACCATCTCAACCTGCAGGGCGTCGACTTCCGCCTGGGATTCGTCGATCGTCGTGCGCACGCCGGCGAGGTTCTGCTGGGTCTTGGCGATCTGACCCTTCAGCGCGGCCTCCTGGGTCGTGAGCTTGGCCAGTTGCGCCTTCTGACTCGCGACCAGCTTGGCCAGCTGCTGCTGCTGGGCGATGGCGTCGGAGAGCGAGTCGGCCCTGGCGGGCGCGACTTGACCCTGGACCAGGAACCCGGGCGCGAGCACGGCGACGCCCAGAAGGAGTTGAAGGAGCCGCCACCGGAGGCCGCGGCGGCGGTTTGTGCGGCGGTCGTTCGAGGTCGTCATCGCGCGAGCAAGCTCCGTTGTGCGCGCTCCCGGGGAGCACGTCATGCGGTTACGCCCGCCGGTCTGACGCCGTCCATCGGAGGGGCACTGCCTCAGGACGACTCCGGCTGTGCAACGATCATACAGCGGCGAACGAAACGTGGTCGAGGCGCACGGTTCTCGGAGCAGGCGGCGGCGGGCTCAGGCCTCAAGAGAGGTTTCTTGCTCGCGATCGCTCGTGGATCGAAACGGCTGGCCCTTCGTTTCGGGACCCCCAGGCGCACCCCGGCATGAGCACCCGCACGGGCATGCGGAACGGTGCTAGCCTCTCTCAGACGCGTCCGGCCGGCGCGGTTCGGTGCCGCGGCCTCTCAAGCTCCGCCCCGATTCGAGCCGCCCGCTCGGCGCTCCTGCGAGGGAAAGAGGCGCTCCCACATGCCGCTCTTCGGTTCCCCCAACATCGCCCAGTTGGAGGCAAGGAGGGATGCCCAGGGGCTGATCAAGGCACTCGCCTTCAAGGACCCGGCGATACGCAAGGCCGCGGCCGATGCGCTCGCGCCGCTAAAGGATCCGGACGCCGTCGGGCCCCTGGCCGCGCTGCTGGACGACGGGACCGCGGACGTTCGTCGCGCCGCCGTAGCCGCGCTTGCCGCGCGGGGCGGCTTTCGAGTTGTCGAGCCGCTGGTCAGGGCGCTGGGCGACGGCGACGCGGAAGTCCGAGCCGTAGCCGCCACGGCCGTGTACAAGCACCTCATGTCCGACCCCGACGTGGAGGCGCGCCGCTCCACGGCTGCCGCTCTCGGCCGGATCCGAGCCGCCGACGGCGTCGAGCCGCTGATCCAGGCCACCAGGGACGCCGACGAGACCGTGCGAGTTGCCGCGGCCAGGGCCCTGCAGGCGATCGGCGACGCGCGGGCGGTGCTGCCGCTCGTGCTGCTGGTCGCCCGCGAAGCGGCCCGATCGCGCTCGACCGGCCCGTCGAGCGTGGCCGTCGAGCGCGCAGCCTCGGCCGCGCTCGACGCCCTGTGCGACAACAGGGCAGTGGATCCGTTGGGGTCCGCACTCTCGCACCGAGACCCCGACGTCCGCGAGATCGCGGTCCGGCGGCTCGCCCGCATCGGTTCGCCCGAGGCCGCGGCGCGCCTCGCGGCATCGCTGGCAGATGGCGACCCGGTCATCCGGAGGGCTTCGGCCCGGAGCCTGGCCGAAATCGGCTGGCGGCCGCCCGCCGACGAGACTGGCGCCCGGTACTGGGCCGCGCTGCGCGAGTGGCGCCGATGTGCCGAATGCGGCCCCGCGGCCGTGCCGATCCTCGTCTCGTCCTTCGACTCTGTCGATGCCGCGCAGCAGGACGAGATCCTGGCCGCCCTGGCCCAGCTCGACTGGGAGCCGGAGGAGGCCGGCGCGGCAGCCGTCAGCTACTGGGCATCCCGGGGCCGCTGGGACAAGTGCGTCGAAGCCGGGCCGGCGGCGGTCGGCGCCCTGGACACGATCCTCCGCCGCGCCCCCAGGTGGCGTGATCGCGTCGAAGCGGCGACCGCCCTGGCCGCGCTGGGCGAGACTCGGAACGCCCCGTTCTCTCGCCTCGACCTGGTCCGGCGGGCGCTCGCGATTCTCGACGGAGAGAGCGACGACGCGGACCGGCGCGGCCTGCTCGAGGGCCTCCTGCTCGAGGAGCGGCCGGTCGACCCGGCGTCCGAGTCGGTCGAGTTCTGCAGGTGCGGCTACCCGGCCACGAAAGCCTCCCAGGGCGGGTCGCCACGGCCGATTCCCGAGCTGCTCGGGGTGGAGCGAAGCTCGAACGGCGCCGCGACCTACTACTGCCCGAGCTGCGACACCCGTCAGGCCGGTCCAGCGGACTGACGCGGCGGCCGTCCCCGCGGAGGAAGCGCCCTAGGACGAGGCCGGTATCAGGACGGCCCAGACCGCGCCGACGATCAGAAAGGGGCCGAACGGCACGAAGCTGCGGAGCGTCACTCGCCGCGCGACCAGGAGGCCGACGATCACGACGCCGCCGATCAGCGCGGCGGCGAAGACGGCGAGCACGATCCGGATCAGGCCCGTCAGCAGGCCTACGGCAACCAGGAAGAGGACGTCGGCCTCGCCGAACGCTCCCTCGCCGAAGGGCAGCGACAGGACGAAGAGCACGCCGGGCACGGCGACGGCGCCGACGACCGTCGTCACCCAGAAGGATCGCGAGACGAGCGTGTCTCCGCCCCAGACCGCTCCCCAGACGAGCCCGGCCAGACCGAGGAGTATCAGCGGCAGCGTGATCACGTCCGGCATCAGTCTCTGGTCCAGGTCCGTGGCCATGAGCAGGACGCAGGCCGCGAAGAAGACGCCGAAGAGGAGCCGCTCGCCCGGATCGCCGAAGCGGACGGGCACGGCGGCCATCGCGACCGCCCCGAAGACGGCGACGACGGTTGTCCGCCAGTCCACGCTCCGGACGGCGCCGTCCTTGTGGGCCGGCCAGCGAGCGGCGATGCGATCGGCGGCAACTCCCCAGATCAGCCCGACGAGTCCGAGCAGCGGGGCGAGAGGATCTAGCCCGGCCGGCAATGTCGGCAACCTGGCCTCCTTTCAGACGACCCGCCCGGAGAACGGCCGCGCACCGGCGGAGCGGCCGGCCGCGCTCCGGCGGCGCGGGCGCAAGCTCGAATGTCGAGTCTAGCTACCTGGCGCCGGCAAGGGCCAGTTCGACGAGCGTGGCGTGGGCCACGCCTGTGGCGCCCGTCGGAGCGTAGGCCTTCTTCTTGCGGAAGTAGGCGGTGCCGGCGATGTCGAGGTGTACCCACGGAACCGTCGCGAACTCGCGCAGGAAGAGTGCGCTCTTGATCAAGCCGCCCTCGACCGTGCCCGAGTTGGTGATGTCCGCGTACCAGCTGTCGAGGTCCTTGCGGTACTCCTCGACGAACGGCATCTGCCAGAACCGCTCCCCTGCCCGCTCGCCTGCCGCCGCCACGGCGTTGTACCAGGATTGCGGCGTACCGAAGGCCCCGGTCATCTGGTCGCCGAGGGCCCGCGCCACCGCGCCGGTCAGCGTCGCGACGTCGACCAGGTGCGTCGCCCCGAGCTTCTCGGCGTAGCACATCGCGTCGCCCAGGATCAACCTGCCCTCGGCGTCGGTGTTGATGATGTCGACCGTCTTGCCGTTCATGGCCCTGACCACGTCACCGGGCCGGGCGGAGTGCGGCCCGGGCATGTTCTCGACCGCCGGCGCGATGGCCAGCAGAGGCGTACCCGGCGCCAGTCGAGCGACCGTCGTGATGGCCGCGATCACGGTGCAGGCACCGGTCTTGTCCATCTTCATCTCTTCCATCCGGTCGGCCGGCTTGATGCTGATGCCGCCGGAGTCGAAGCAGACGCCCTTGCCGATGAGGGCCAAGCGCCTGCCAAGTGAATTGCTCGCCCCTTCATCGCCGGACCGGAGCACGATCATCCGGGGCGGGTTGTCGCTCCCGGACCCGACGGCCAGGAACATGCCCATGCCGAGCTCGGCCGCGCGCGCCGGCTCGAGCACGTCGATGGCGAGCCCGTATCGCTCGGCCAGGGCGCGCGCTTCGCCGGCCAGGACCTCCGGCGTGACGTCGTTGGCGGACCGGTTGGCCAGGCGTCTGGTCAGGTTGGAGCCCTCACCGATGACGATGCCGCGCTCGGCGGCCGCCTTGACGGCGGACAGGTCGGCTCCGGGCGCGATCAGGATGAGCTCGTCGAGGGCCGGCGGAGCGTTCTTGTAGTCATGGCGGTAGATAGCAGCCGGCTCGAACTCGCCCTCAACGATGCCGCGCGCGAGCAGTTCGGCGACCGCGGCCGCACCCCCGTCGAGCCGATCGCCGAGGTCGCCCAGCCAGATGGCGAGCACAGCGACCGATCGGCCGGCCAAACGCCGCTCGATGGCTGACCCGACGCGCAGGACGACCTGTCGCGTGATCGTATCGGCGGCCCCGGCGGCCACGACCATGACGCGGCCGGCGCGCAGACCGCTCGCGGCCGCGATGGCCGTCCCATATCGCTCCGACCTGATCTCCCCAAAGGCGGCTAGTGACGCAAGCTCGCCGCCGGCGCGCTTGTCCAGCTCGGCCAGGGCGCCCTCGAAGCGAGGCTCGCCGGTGAATGGGACGGCGAGAACCTCCGCTGGAACATCCCAGGGTTGATCGCCGACTACGCGCAACTGCATGCCAGGGCCCTCCGGCCGCGCGGCTCATCGGGGCGCCGCTGACCCATGCGTCGGTGCGGTGCGCCGACACTGTGACGACCGTGAAGTCTACCGGCTCGTCCGGGGATCGTGGACGGCTCCGGCGAGGGTCGCCGGCCCGGCCGTGAGCGCGCGACCCCACGCAAAGGGAACGCGCGGGCGACGGGATCTTGCGTCGCCGGCCGGCGCCACTGCCCCGCGCCGCTTCCCGGGCCGCTCCCAGCGGCCGCTACTGCCCGACGACGGTACCGCCGGTGAGCTGGGTGAGGGCATCGGCCAGGGCTCCCCTGGCGGTCTCGATCGAGATGCCGTTGGCGGTCACATCGCCCGCCGCTTCGTAGACGACCACCTGGAGCGCGCCGTTGTCCGTGGGCAGAAGAGCCTTGGCGTCGTTGACCGCCCGCAGGGCCGTCGTCACCTGGGCCGTCACCTTGCCTTTCGAGGTGATCATCGTCTGCCATAGCAGACGCAGCGCGTCGTCGAAGGCCTGCGTCCGGCTCAGCCACGACGTGAGCGTCGACACGTCCGACACCTTGGCCAGCGTCGTCGCGATCGTCGTCGCGTCGGCGAGCGAGGCCGTGGCGGTGTCCAGCTCAGAGAGCGCATCGGAGTAGCGGCCCTCCGTCGCCGATTGCAGGGCGGTCGCCGCATTCGAGTCGTGGTTCTCGATGTCCTGCACGACCCGGAGCGCCGTCGCGCTGTCGTCGACCATCGCCTGCCAGTCGTCGTGGAGCGGCGCGACGGAAGCGATCGCGACGCAGACGTTGTGGTATCGGTCGACCAGTGCCGGGCTGGTGGTCTTGATCATCTCGTTCCGCACGGTCGCGTCCCAGGTTCCGCATTTCAGTTCGGACGTCAGCGCTGCCGCCTCGGCGTCGATCGAGTTGACGTTGTTCCAGCCGCCGTCCCAGGCGGTCTGCAGATCCTGCTGGTTCAGCTGGGCCATGCTCGCGAGGGTCTGGCGAGCCATGTCGCTGAGCGAATTGACGTCGTCCTGGAGCCGGGCGAGATCGCGCACGGCGGCGCTGAGCCGGGCCGAAAGGGCCTGGTCCGAGCTCCACGTGAGCTCGGGCCGGGCTCCGCTCGAGGGCACGTGGTCCGTCGCCGCGATTATCCCGGCCGAACCGAAGGCGAGAGCGGCGGCGAGCACGAGCCAACCTACGCGGATCAGCACGCGCCCGACGGCGGCCCGGATTCGATCCCCCCATCCGAGTTCGTAGTAGTCGTAGTCGAGGCCGGGGTCGCCGCCTTCGAAGTCGACGGCGGAGCCATATCCGGCCAGATCGCTCCGTTCGATCGGCCGCAGACTCAACCCGGATACAGGTCTCGGCGGCAGGCTTGGTGTCGTCATGGTTTCGGCGATGCTACACCGCCGCGCCCCGCGCCGGACCGGGAACGAGTGCCCCAGCGCGAGATCCCCAATCCTACGTAGGGGGCGGCCCTCAGTCTCGCGGTCCGGCAGCCGACGCCGTCAGTAGACGCATCCGCGGTGCTGTGACCCGGTGCCCATGTATCCCTCCTTCGAAGACCCGGAGGAACTGCCCGTCTTGGTCTGGATGAAGATCACGAAGATCATTCCGGGTCTTCGTGCAGGGGCCCGACCCCGAAACCTGCGAAGTCGGGTCCAGCTGCTGCTCCTGGCCTTCGCCCTGGCCAACGCGGTCGGGGCGCTCGTCGTTGCGGCAGGATCCGGTGCCGGTCCTCCTTTCCTGTATGCGGGCGGACTGGCCGCGCCTCTCGTCCTGGCCGCGGTCTGGTTCTCGATCTACCGGCGCGGCCGGTTCGGAGTCGCCCCAGATGTAGCGATCGTCGCGGCCATGTGCGCCTTCGCCCTGTCCGTGGACGGACGCCTGGGCGCGGGCGGCATGGCCCTTCCCACCGCCGGGGTCTTCTTCGGATCCGTGTACGGCTCCCGGCGGCGCGTCGTCGCTCGAACCGCTCTGCTGTCGGCCGTCGCGCTGGTCCAGAGCGGCAGCGATGCCACGTCGCTGGCCACGACCTGCGTCCTGGTCGGCGGCCTGTTCCTCGTCGCCTGCCTGCTCCACGGCCTCGTGGAGGCGGTCGATCGCTACGAGAGGACCGCCCAGAGGGAACAGGTGCTGGCCGCGACCGGGCTCGACCTCGTCGCCGCCTGGGACATGGCGACCATCGCCGCCGCCACGGTCGAGGGCGCCCACGCCCTGTGTGCCGGAATGCCCGGCCTGCGCGTGAGCCTCGCCGTAGCCGAGGAACCAGCCGCCCGGCCTCCGACATTCATGGTCGCCGGCTCGGCCGGGGAGGGAGCGGACGAGATCGCGGGCGCGGTCTTCCAGATCCCCCCGCTTGCCCTCCCCGGTGGCACGCCGGCCCTGGAGCGGCCGCAGCCGGGAGACGTCGCCGAAGTGGTCGAAGAGACCGCCGCTGGGTCCGCTCTCGACGGGCCCGTCGGTGCCGCGGGCGCCGTTCCCGAAGAAGCGGCCGCCGAGACGCGCACCGCCGCGCCGGCTACGACGGTCGGACCGTCGAGGGCGAGCCCTCTCCCGGGCGAGGCCCTGGTCACTCCGATCGGCACCGCCGCGTCGGTCCGGGCGGCGCTCATCGTCGAATCGACGGCGCCTGTTGCTGCCGAGTTGCAGGCGGCGGTACGGGCGCTGGCCGCCCAGGCCTCGCTGGCAATCTCGCGGGTCGACCTCCAGCACGACACAGTCGAACGTGAGCACGCGGCCAGGTTCCAGGCCCTGATCCAGACGTCGGGCGACGTCATCGGCATCGTCTCCAGGGACGGCCAAATCCGGTACCTGTCCCCGTCCGTTCTGCCGATCTTCGGTTACGAGCCCGGCGAGCTGGTCGGACAGCCCGTCGCCGGGTTGATACACCGCGACGACGAGCCGGCGGTGAGCGCCGAATTCCGCCTCGTGGCGGCGGAAGCCGGCGCCTCGAGTGTGTGCGAGTGCCGTCTGCGCCACGCCGACGGGTCGTGGCGGCACAGCGAGACGCGCATGACCAACCTGCTGGGCGAGCCCGCGGTCGAGGGCATCGTGCTGAACACGCGCGACGTGACCGAGCGGCACAACCTGGAGGCTCAGCTTCGCCACCAGGCCTTCCACGACTCCGTCACCGGCCTGGCCAATCGGGCCCTGTTCACGAACCGCATCGAACACGCGCTGCTCTCGGCGCAGAGGGACGCCAGCACGGTGGCGGTGCTCGACTGCGACCTGACGGGACTCAAGCGAGTGAACGACACGATGGGCTACACCGCCGGCGACGCGGCCCTGGTGATGGTCGCCGATCGCCTCCGGGCATGCGTCCGCGGCCAGGACACGGTCGCCCGCATGGGTGGCGAGGAGTTCGCGATACTCCTGGACCGCCTGGTCTCGCCGGCCGATGCCACGGTCGCGATGGAGCGGATCATGGCCCTGCTCCGCCAGCCCCTCCAGCTGCCCGGCGCGCAGGTTGAGCTCCAGCCGAACCTCGGTGTCGTCGTTTCGATCGGCGGCAACGAGAAGGCGGAGGACCTTCTACGCAACGGCGCCCTGGCGATGCACCAGGCCCGACTCAAGGAGGGCGGCTTCGCGCTCTTCGATCCGGAGATGCACGAGGAAGCCATCCGGCGAATCGAGGTCGAGTCGCAGCTTCGGACGGCCGTCGAGCAGCAGCAGTTCGTCCTCTACTACCAGCCGACCATAGATCTCCAGACCGGCCGGCTGACCGGCGTGGAGGCCCTCGTACGATGGCAGCACCCGCGCCGCGGCATCATCCCGCCGATGGAATTCATCCCCCTGGCCGAGGAGAGCGGCCTGATCGTGCCTCTCGGGCAATGGGCGTTGCGGGAAGCCTGCCGGCAGGTCCGGATCTGGCATCAGGAGATCCCGGCGGACGAACCGCTCGCTCTCAACGTGAACCTGTCGGCCCGCCAGCTGCGCCACCCAAACATCGTCCGCAACGTCGCCGACGCTCTGGACGACTCGGGCCTCCTGCCGAGCCGCCTCATCCTCGAGATCACCGAGAGCGTCCTCATGATCGACACGGCGGCGACCCTCAACCGCCTCCTCCAGCTCAAGTCGCTGGGCGTCCGGCTCGCCATCGACGACTTCGGGACCGGCTACTCGTCGTTCGCCTACCTGCGGCGCTTCCCCATCGACATCCTGAAGATCGACAAGTCGTTCGTCGACGGCGTGGCGACCGAGCCGACGGCCAGCGCCCTGGTCGACGCCATGATCCGGATCGGCAAGACGCTTCGAATGGAGACGGTCGCCGAGGGCGTCGAGCGAGTCGAGCAGGCCGACCGGCTGCGGTCCCTCCAGTGCGACATCGGCCAGGGCTACCTCTACTCCCGCCCGCTTCCGAGCGACGCGATAACCACGTTCCTCAAAGAACGGTCGGTTGGTTCGCAGCAGGACGCGGCGTAGCGGTCCGGTTCGTGGCCGGCCGCCGGAGGCCGCGGGGGCGGCCGACGGGGCGCGGCCGATCCGGGCGCGGCGCGGCAGATCGCGGCGCGGCGGCGGCCAACGCGGCGCGGCGGCGGCCAACGGGGCGCGGCCGGGCAGATCGCGTCGCGGCCGGGCAGATCGGGGCGCGGCCGACGGGCTTAAGCAGGCGCGGAACACGACGGTTCCGGCAGGGCCGACCGACTCGGGCCCGCGGCGATCGCTGGTTCGCGGCGGGACTACAGCCCGCGGCGCGACTTGAGGGCCAGAATGCGGGCGCAGGCCTGGTCGATGCGAGCCTGAGCGATCTCGCCCCGCTCAACCGCTCGCATGATGACGTCGACCGCCTCCGGGCCGCGATCGTCGCTGAACGGCACCACGCCCGACTGATTGCAGAAGAGCAGCAGGTCGATGCCGGCGTTGACCGCCAGGATCGTGCCGCGCTCGAAACCGTGAACGTCCCAGATGGCCAGCATCTCCATGGCGTCGGACACAGCGACACCGTCGAAGCCCAGGTCGCGCCGAAGCAGACCGTCCACGGTCCTGGACGACAGGCAGCCCGGCAGCCCGGGATCGAGCTGGGCATGGGTCACGCGGGTAACCAGGACGGCATCGAGCAGCCCCTGCGTGCTCAGCGCTCGGTAGGGCACGAGCTCGTCCGGCGACCAGTCCTCCATGACCTCGCCGCTGCCGGCTGAATACGGCCGCAGGATGCCGCCCATGCCCGGGAAGTGCTTCGCGGTCGTGAGGATCCCCATCTCGTGGTGGGCGAGGACGAACTCGCGCGCATGCGCGGCGACGACGTTCGGGTCGGAGGCGAAGCTGCGCCGGCGAGCGCTCACCGTCAGGTTGGTGGGATTGAACAGGTCCAGCACCGGGGCGATGTTCATGTCGATGCCCACGTCCGCCAGCTGGGCGGCAATCGCCTTCGCCTCCGAGTGCGTGAAATCCAGGTCGTTGCGTTCGCCCATGTCGGCGGCCGGAGTTGCCGGCCCGAAGCCGTACTTTTCCTTGAGGCGATGGTAGAAGCCGCCCTCCGCGTCGACGGCTACCAGGACGGGGATCTCGCCGGCGCCCTTGAGCGCCGAAATGAGATCGCGCAACTGGTCGGGCGACCGGACGTTGCGGGGCCCGCCACTCTCCGCGTCGACGTCGTACAGGACGACGGCGCCGATCGTCCCGTCGGCGATTTTGCGGATCGCCGGCTGAGCCTCCGCTGCCGTCAAACCCCGGAAGCCGACCATGACCATCTGCCCGACTCGGGCGCGCAGATCGGCCGGCATCTCAAGCTGAGCTCGGCCGTGCGAGCCGCGATCCGGTGGTGGAACGCGACCGTCCACGAGCACCCTCACGACATTCCCAGTTGGTGCGCCGGAGTCCCGACCGGCACGCCAAGGCTTGCGCGATTCTAGACGCCCCGCATCCGCCGAACTACGCAAAACGACGGGATCGTCGTCCGCGTATGGCCCCGGCGCGGCCATTGTGGTGCGTCCTGGCTTTGTCAGCGCGCGACGGCTCAGGCTCCGGGCGCGGCCGCGGCCAGGCGATCGAGCGCTGCGGCTCAGGCTCCGGGCGCGGCCGCAGCCGCGGCCAGGCGATCGAGCGCTGCGGCTCAGGCTCCGGGCGCGGCCGCAGCCGCGGCCAGGCGATCGAGCGCCGCGGCCAGCTCGACGGCATCGGCGGCGATCTCCGTCGGCCGGTCGGCTTCGGCCAGAGTGGCGAGCTGGGCCCTGGTCGTGATCCCGGTCAGCATCAGCACCGACCGTGCGCCCACGGCAATAGCCGCCGGCACGTCGGTGACCACGCTGTCGCCGATCATCACGGCGGCGGCGACGTCCCCGCCGACCGCACGGGCGGCCACCTCCAGCAGCAGCGGCCCGGGTTTGCCGATCGAGAGCGGCGAACGCCCGGAAGCCGTTTCGATGGCGGCGACGATCGATCCGGCGCCGGGCATCAGGCCCTTCTCGAGCGGATAGACCGGATCCTGGTTCGTGGCGATGAACCTGGCGCCCGACCGGACGGCCTCGGCCGCGCAGGCGAGTCGGGCGTACGAGAAGTCGAGGTCCAGGCCGGCGACGACGGCGTCGACCGGACCGACCGCCGCGGCCGCGTCTCGACCGTTGGCCTTCCAGCGTTCCGCCGCGTCGCCCGAGTAGACGACCTCGATGCCCACGTCGCCGATCTCGTGGACCAGGCCCTGGCCGCCTACCACGAGAGCCCGCCCGACCCTCGGGCGGAGGTCGCGCAGGTAGAGCGCCGTGGCGCGTGCCGACGAAACGATCAGATCGGGCGAGACCGGAGCCCCCATCGACGAAAGGCGGGTAACGTAGTCGGCGCGGTACCACATAGAGTTGTTGGTGACGTATACGACTTCGTCGCCGGCGGCGGCGCGAGCGGCCAGCACGGCCGCGACGCCGGGCACGGGCTCCGCGCCGCGGTAGACGACACCATCGAGGTCGACGAGAAGGAGCATGGTCAGGATGCTAACGGAGCGGCGCCCGAAACGTCTGGCGACGACCGCGACGCCGCCGGCGTGCGGGGCCGCGGCCGGGCGATCCGCTCGCGTCTGGGCCCTGCGGCCCGGGTGCGCGACACCCGGCGCCCTCGAGCGGCCCGCTCCCGCGGCGGGCCTCCGGCCTCCGGGCACGGCCAGCGTCTTCCCGCAGCCTGCTCGCGTTGCGAGACTCCGGCCTCGCCTGGGCGCGGCGCCTCGCGTCTTCCAGCGGCCTGCTCGCGTTGCGAGCCTCCGGCCTCGCCCGAGCGCGGCGCCTCACATCGATTTGCGGCCCGCTCCCGGCGGATTCCATGCCTGACGATCGAAAGGTCCTGGAAGGCATCGATCGACTGGTCGTCGACGGCACGAACGTCCTCCACGCCCTCACGCGTTCGCCCTCTGCGCTGCCGGCGGCCGCGCTGATCGGGCGGCTGCGCGCCATCGTGCCGGCGGGGGTGGCGGTGGTGGTGGTCCTGGACGGCTCACCCGAGCAGGGCCTGGTCTCGCGCCGGGTCGCTTCGGGCGTCGAGGTCCGGTACTCCGGTCGTTTCACCGCCGACGAACTGATCCTGCGACTTGCCGAGCACGACTTCGCGGCCGAGGCGGCGGGCCTGCTGGTGGTGACGGACGATTTCGAACTGGCCGGCTCGGTCCGGCGCCTGGGCGGTCGAACCGTGCGCAACGGCTGGCTCATCGACAGGCTGGGAAGGCAGCGGCTGGCCTCACCTTCGGTCGGACGGCCCATGTCTCCCTCGATCGGCCGACCCGACGTGTCTCTGGCCGGTGGTCCCGGCGCTCATCGTCCCGATTCGGGAAACCGCGCTCCATCCGGCGGCACGGCCGAGACAGAGGTCGACGCCGACGGCCCACGCTGGTCGCCCGGCCGGGGCGCGACCCGCAAGCGCGGCAACGGCCGCCGCAGACCTGGCACCGGGCGGTAGCGTCAGCCGCCCGCAGGTCCGGCGCCGACGGTGGCGTCAGCCCTCGCAGACTGCATCCCGCGCACGCGCGGCACCCGGCACAGTGGCGTCCCCGGCGCGGCGGACGCGGCTCGAGGCAGACTGGCACCGGGCGGTAGCGTCAGCCGCCCGCAGGTCCGGCGCCGGCAGTGGCGTTAGCCCTCGCAGCCTGCGGCCCGGGCACGGGCGACACCCGGCACAGTGGCGCCCCAGGCGCGGCCGACGCGGCCCGAGGCAGCGGCACTCGGCGGCCACGCAGGCGCGGCAGAGGCGAGCGGCGTCAACCCCGCGTACGCCCGGCGCCGGCAGCGGCGTTTACTCCGCGCACACCCGGCGCCGGCAGTGGCGTTCGGGCGCGGCGGACCCGGCACAGGCACAGCCTTCGTGCCCGCCCGCGCGGCGGAGCCCGTCCCGCAGCCCCCTCGATGTCTCGTCGATAAGCCGAGCGCAATCGTTCGAGTCCATCCTGCGACCGTGGATCGCGTCAAGATCGGCAAAACCTTCCGCGCCATCCGGCTCGAGCTACGCCTGCGGCAGTCCGACATTGCCGTGCGAGCGCACGTCTCCCAGCAGGCCGTCTCTTCGATCGAGCGCGGCCTGTTGGGTGCTCGTTCGGTCGACGTTCTGGACCGCGTCGCCCAGGCCCTGCAGGCCGATCTGTCCGTCTCGGTTCGCTGGCGTGGCTCCGGGCTGGCGCGGCTCCTCGACCGCCGCCACGCGCACCTTCAGAACGGGGTCGTCGCGACCCTGGGTACGGCCGGTTGGATGGCCCTGCCGGAGGAGTCCTTCAACCACTACGGCGACCGCGGGTCGGTCGACGTTCTCGCCTGGCGGCCCGACGCGCGAGCGCTGTTGATCGTCGAGATCAAGACGGAAATCGTCGATCTCCAGGACCTCCTGCGCACGCTCGACATGAAAGCGCGAGTTGTGCCTTCGCTGGTGCCCCGAACGCGGGGTTGGTGGCCGGCCCATGTCGCGGTTGTGGTCGTGCTCCCGAGCATGAACACTCACCGCCGGGCAGTCGCCGCGCACGCGGCCGTTCTAGCGGCTGCGCTTCCGGCCCGGACTCGAGAAGTGCGCGCCTGGCTGGAGCGGCCTGAAGGCGCCCTGCGGGGCATCTGGTTCTTTCCTTGTACTCCCGGCGGGAGTGCTATAGGCGAACTGCGAGCGACTCGCCGGATGCGACGGGTGGCGGCCAGACCGGTCAGCTCTCGGGCTGCCCGATCGATCCACCAGGAGGCGACCGAGCGGGCATCCGCGGTCCCGAGGGCCCCGCGGGCGGGCGCGACGAGCGCGCCCGGCACTCCGGCGTCGGTTTCGCGTCGTGCCTGAGCCTCCGCGGCGTCGGCAGGGCTCCAGGACGGCGAGGAACCGCCCGCCGCGGCGGCCCGCCGGAGCCCGCGGCGGCGGCCGGCCGCCGGTCGGGCGCTGGGCTCGGCTCCGGCCGGGGCCGTACCTGCACCGTGGCGGGCGCCGGTCAAGGGCCGGGTTCAATAGCACTCCCCCAGGGAGTAGAAGGAAACGGCTGTGGCCGGCGAAGGAGGAAACCTCGCCGACACGCCTCGTCGCGGTGCGGCACACTGCGCCGTGCCACTTTCCGCGGCGGCCCCCCTCTGTGCCAGTTCCCGCGGCCTCCCCGCCGCCACGCCCCTCCCGCCACGCCCTGGGCCACACCGCGTCGCGCCACGCCTCGCCCGCCGCGCCTGGGCTTTCTCACGCCACGCCCTGGGCCACACCGCGTCGCGCCACGCCTCGCCCGCCGCGCCTCGTCCGCCACGCTCTCCGCCCGCGCACGAGCCGTGGTAGAATAGAACACTCGTTCGCATCGAGGGCGCGGGACCGGCGGACGAGCCCTTCTCGGCGCCCGAGCCCAGACGCTGCGTACCAGGGCGACGGACTCGTCCACAGAGCATCCGCGCCGATCCGACGCGGATCCTCCGCCGATCCGCCGGGGACCCGGCGATCGTCCCTGAGACCGGCACGAGACCTAGATGTGGTGGTTGCGCCGGGCAGGATACGCAAGATGTAGTGTTTTTGGGGCTTGACGGTGGTCGAGCCGCAGGCGTACATTCCGCCGGTCGGCCGGGTCGCCGGGAGGGCCCGGGAGACGCCGAAGAGGCCGCGGAGAGATGGTCGAGTCGGCGTCGCAAGACCCTGGTTGGAGGCGCATCGACTCAGTACTCGCAGTCTATCGCAACGACCGCCTGAACCGGCGTTCTGAGGCCTCGGATGTCGCCCAGATCGCGGCACCGAGGGACTGGACCGGAGTGCGGTGGGCAGGCCGGCGGCAGACGGGAGGTCGGCCGGCCGGATGCGAGGACTCGAGCCGGTCGTTCCTTCGAGCAGTGTCGAGTGTTTCGTGGCGTCCGGTCGCCCGAGGAACGAACCGGAGCCGCATGGCCGCCGAGGCCACGCCGCCACCAAATCAAAAGTCGCCGCCCGGCCGCCCGACGCGACCGCAGCGGCCAAACGGCGCTCGGCCGGCGCTCGGCCGGCGCCACAACCCGCCAGACGAACGCGGCGCCCGACTGCCGCCGCAACGCGCCAGACAACGCCGCCCCGACCAGCAAGACGAACCAGAAGAGACGAATGAACGAACCGGCAGAGCCCAGAGAGGTGCAGGAAATGAGTCGAGCCGCCTCGAGCGCGTCCCCCGCGACCGCGACCACGACCACGGCCAACGCCGCGGGATCGTCGACGACCCCCGCTTCGACGACCCCCGCTTTGGCGGCCACGCAACCGGCGGCCACGCAACCGGCGGCCACGCAACCGGCGGCCACGCAACCGGCAGCCGCGGCCACGGAGCCCGAGACCACGGCTGTCCCCGTCATGGATGAGCGCATCGCCGCCATGCTGCCGGACGGCCGATTCACCGGCATCGGCGTCAAGGGCCTGCACTTCCCACGCCGCTGGACCCGCCCCGGCGTCCACCCCTACGACGAGATCGAGTGGGAGATCCGGACCGCGGCCATCGGCAACGAGAAGGGCGTCAACGTCTTCGAGCAGAAGAACGTCGAGGTTCCCGCCTTCTGGAGCCAGCTCGCCACCAACGTCGTCGTCAGCAAGTACTTCCGCGGCCATCTCGGCACGCCCGATCGCGAGACGAGCGTCCGCCAGCTGATCGACCGTGTCGTCAACACGATCACCACCTTGGCCGAGCAGCAGCACTACTTCGCGACGGACGGAGACCTGCGGACCTTCCAGGCCGAACTGACCCACCTGCTCGTCCATCAGAAGATGAGCTTCAACTCGCCGGTCTGGTTCAACGTCGGCGTCGAAGCGCACCCCCAGTGCTCGGCCTGCTTCATCAACTCGGTCCAGGACTCGATGAGTTCGATCATGGACCTGGCCAAGACCGAGGCGATGCTCTTCAAGTTCGGTTCGGGCGCCGGCTCCAACCTCTCCACGCTCAGGTCGAGCAAGGAGAAGATGTCGGGCGGCGGCACCGCCTCGGGCCCGGTCAGCTTCATGCGCGGCTACGACGCCTTCGCTGGCGTGGTCAAGTCGGGCGGCAAGACCCGCCGCGCCGCCAAGATGGTCATCCTCGATGTCACCCACCCGGACATCCAGGAGTTCATCAACTGCAAGCTGCACGAGGAGAAGAAGGCCTGGGCGCTGATCGAGGCCGGCTACGACGCCAGCTTCACCGGCGAGGCCTACGGCTCGGTCGCCTTCCAGAACGCCAACCACTCCGTCCGCGTCACCGACGACTACATGCAGGCCCTCGTCGAGGACGGCGACTGGACCACGCGAGCGGTCGTGGACGGCAGGCCCATGGAGACCTACAAGGCCCGCGACCTCTTCCGCGAGATGGCCGAGGCGGCCTGGGTCTGCGGTGACCCCGGCATCCAGTACGACACCACGATCAACGACTGGAACCCCGTCTCGAACTCCGCCCGCCAGCGCGCCACCAACCCGTGCTCGGAGTTCAGCTTCCTGGACGACACGAGCTGCAACCTGGCCAGCCTGAACCTCATGAAGTTCGTGCGCGAGGACGGCGAGTTCGACGTCGAGGCGTTCAGCTACGCCTGCCGGCTGACGATCACCGCCCAGGAGATCCTGGTCGACAACGCCAGCTATCCCACTCCCCAGATCACGAACAACTCGCACCTCTTCCGGCCGCTCGGTCTCGGCTACGCGAACCTTGGGGCGCTGCTGATGAGCCGCGGCCTCGCCTACGACTCGCCCGAAGGCCAGGCCTACGCCGGCGCCATCACCTCGATCATGACCGCCGAGGCCTACGGCCAGAGCGCGATCATCGCCCGCGACCACGGCGGCCCCTTCGCCGAGTACCGCAAGAACGAGGAGCCGTTCCTGCGCGTCATCCAGAAGCACCGGGACGCCGCCCACGCCATCCCGGACAAGGCCGGCCTCCCGGCCGACCTGCACCGCGCCGCCCGCGACATCTGGGACGACACGCTGGTCCTGGGCAAGGCCCACGGCTTCCGCAACGCCCAGACCACCCTGCTCGCCCCCACCGGCACCATCGCCTTCATGATGGACTGCGACACCACCGGCATCGAGCCCGACATCGCCCTCGTGAAGTACAAGAAGCTCGTCGGCGAGGGCTTCCTCAAGATCGTCAACCAGACCGTCCCGGGCGCCCTGCGCAAGCTCGGCTACACGCCCGAACAGGTCGATGCCATCGTCGCCTACGTCAACGAGCGCGAGACGATCGAAGGCGCCCCGGAGCTCAAGCCCGAGCACCTCTCCGTGTTCGACTGCGCGTTCAAGCCGGTCAACGGCACGCGCTCCATCCACTACATGGGCCATCTGCGGATGATGTCCGCCGTCCAGCCCTTCCTCTCGGGCGCGATCAGCAAGACGGTCAACATGCCCGAGGCTGCCACGCCCGACGAGATCGAGACGGTCTACCTCGAAGGCTGGAAGATGGGCCTCAAGGCCATCGCGATCTACCGCGACAACTCGAAGCGAAGCCAGCCGCTCAGCACTGGCAAGAAGAAGGATGCGGCCGCGGCCGAAGGCTCGGCAGAGGCAGTGGCAGCCGCCCTGGCCGCCGCCGCGACGCCGGTCGAGCCGAAGCCGTACCGCCGCCGCCTGCCGGCCGAGCGCCAGGCGATCACCCACAAGTTCGAGATCGCCGGCCACGAGGGCTACATCACCGTCGGCCTCTACGACGACGGCCAGCCCGGCGAGATCTTCCTCAAGATGGCCAAGGAAGGCTCAACCATCAGCGGCCTGATGGACACCTTCGCGACCACCGTCAGCGTCGCCCTCCAGTACGGCGTCCCGCTGCACGACCTGGTCCACAAGTTCGCCCACGTCCGCTTCGAGCCGTCGGGCTTCACCTCCAACCCGGAGATCCCGATCGCCAAGTCGATCATCGACTACATCTTCCGCTGGCTGGGATCCAGGTTCCTGCCGCCGGAAGACCGGGCGACGCTTGGATTGGTCGATCGGTCGGCGATAGCGGAAACGTCGGTGCAGCCGCTCACCCTCGGTCTCAGCGGAACCGGCGGTGCCGGTGGCGCCGGGACTTCAGGGAGCGGTGGATCGCCCGCCGCGGGGCCGGCTTCGGCGTGGGGTGGCGAGGCCGGCGAAGCCGGCACGCCTACGGCGGTGGCGGCTCCCGGGATCGACCCGGCCACCCCGCCGCCCGCCAGAGAGTGGCCCGACACCACTCCCCGCTCCTCGTCCTCCCCTGTCTCCGGCAGCGGCAACGGCAACGGCAGTGGCAAGCCCCGAGTCACCCTCGGCAACCTCGGCATCGGCAAGGCCCAGGTGACGTTCACCTCTCAGGCCGACGCCCCCAGCTGCGCCGACTGCGGCTCGATCATGGTCCGCAACGGGTCCTGCTACAAGTGCCTCAACTGCGGGTCGACGAGTGGGTGCTCGTGAGGATCATGAGGTAGGCCTCGATGGCGGCGCGGTTCACTACAGTTGAATTCCGAGCCTTCAAGGGGCTTGCGGACTTCAATGTGTCGCTGGACCGGATCAAAGTGCTCGTGGATCGGTGGCCTCGCTTACTGGAGCTGCACCTCGGGCCACGTCCAGGCGCACCTGACTGGACCGAGCCGATCATACCAACTTGACAATCACGTCTCAAGCCGCCACACCATTACCTCGCCTGGCTCTAACGACGGAGGCACAGGTACTGGCAGCGGGAATTGTCGGCTTGGCCGCCGGATTGGTGGTCGGGGCTGGCCGACTTGGCTGGCGTGGGGTCGTCGGCACCGTCGCGGGCGCCCTGAGTAGCGGACTACTCCTACCCTACCTGGTGATTGCGCCAGTCTTCGGGATCCAAGCCCCCGAGGTCGACGTGTACGGCCAATACTCAGCCGTTGCGGTCGCGGCTGTCGTGGGTTCGGCAATCGCAACGGTCCTGGCTACTCGCTCAGCCTTCAGAATCGAGATACGATCCCTCCTCCCGGTCGCGGTTGGCCTGATTGTGTTGGCCATCTGGTTGGCGGCCTGGGTGGTGTGGGCGATTGCGCTATCGCCTCGACTCATGTAGCTCTGGCACTGCAACGCGCTGCCGACCAGGCCAGGGCTGTGACCTATCGCAAGTTCGCCGATCGAGGCACGGCCACGATGCTCGGACTGGCGGTAGCCATGAGCCCCCCGGCGTCTTGCTCCACATAGCCATCAGGTCGCCGCGAGACGCGGTTCTCGCCCCCGTTCTGGCGGACTTCTTCTGCGCCCGCCAGCGCCGGCGTCGGCAGGTGACCCTCAGCAGGTGACGTGGAAGATCGCGTAGACGTCCTTCGCGTCCAGGTCTTTGACCAGCTTGCAGGCTTCCTCGGTAGGCAGTGCCTCGATCTCGATCCCCCGCCGGGCCGCCTCTTCGAGGATGTCGGGCCCGATCGGCAGGTCGCCGTGAGCGCCCGTCCCTACGATCAGCCGCTTGCCGCCCCAGGGGATCTCCTCAGCCGCGGTCAACGGCGTGTGACCCCACTTCTGATGGAGCGCCTTGGACGGCCCCTTGTCGCGCTTGCGAATCTTGCCGCCGTCGACCACCACGTCCTTGCGGTACATCTCGCCGTCGATCTCGAGATGCCCGAACGAAAGGAGCTTCGCCTTCATTCCCGGATTCTCTCACCGGCCCGCAGCGGCGTGAAGGGCCTGACGACGGAGAGCACGAGCGCGGACGGCAGCCACTCTGGCAGCCACTCCGGAGGCGGCGCCGCAGGCTAGACTCCGGTCGCAACGGGCCAAAGGAAGCCGCGAAGGGAGGCAGGATTGGACAACACCGGAGGCAGCGCCCAGGACCAGGCGGACGGGGCCGCCAGATACCGAGCACTGCGTTCGAGCGACGCCTACGCGCAGGCGCGCGACCTCGATACGCGGATCCGCCGGCTTGAGCCGATCGAAACCGAGCTCGTCTGGCACAGCCCGACGGCTTCGGCCTACCGCGTCGGCAGCGACCTTCAGGCGCTCGACAGGGAACTGCGGCGGGCCGCGGCGCTCGTGCAGGGCTGGCAGGAGGATCGCCCTCTACCGCGTCCGCTGACCGTGCAGCAGGGCGGCCTCGACATCGCGTCGTCCTCCGCCGGCTCGTTCGATGCCGTCCTTCAGGCCGTGGGCGCCGTATCGATGGTTCTCCTGTCCGACCCGGTCCAGCTTCTCCTGACCGCCCAGGCCCTCATCTCCGAACCCTTCACCCTCAAGGCCTGGCTCAAGAGAAGGCACGGCGATCCGATCGGGGCGCCCACGGTCACGCTCGAACTCTCCGGCGGCACGAAGGCGACCGGCCGGCGGATCCAGTTCAGGCGTCTCTACGCCGACGGCGGCGAGGATCTCATCGTCGTCGAGTAGGCGCCGAGCCCGCTCCGAAACGTGCTCTGAAGCGACGGAACCTAGCTGTTCGGCCCGTCGCCCTGGGCCAGGATCGTGCCATCGCTCGCCAGGAAAGCCCACTGGATGCTTTGAGGCAGCGAGTGCGCCGCTCCAGAGATGACGGCGAGGAATGTTCCGTCGGCCTGGATCTTGGCCGGGGCGTTTGGAGTCGTCTGGAAGTAGGCGGCCCCGGCGGGTGCGAGCCCGAACAGGTACATGTCCGCGATGCCCTGGGCCGGCCATTCGAATGAAGAGGCACAGACCGCCGGCGTGCCGCTGGTGAAGCACTCGGCGTTGACGTCCGCCCGCCCGGACGCCGCACTGGTCAGGGTGACAACCGAGCCATCCCGGCTGACGCTGACCTGCTCCGATCCACCCTCGGCGGAGCTGCAACCGATCGCGAGTGCGGCCACGGCGAGAAGGCCGAGCACCGACCATCGTCGCATCTGGCCCCCCTTTCGGACTTGCCTGAGGCTGCGACCACGAGGCCGCATCTCTGGCGCCGGGCCTATTTTGCCACCGCGGTCCAGCGGAACACGGTCTCCCGGCCTCCGGCAGGCCGCCGGTTGTCGATAGACTCGTCGCGCCGGCGAGGTTCCGGCAGCGACGAGCGAGGAGCAGGAATGCGCGAACCTGGGGAGCCGAGCGGGGCCGATGTCGCGTCCGGGGGCGACGCGCCTCGCGATCCTCTCGTCCCGATCGGCCGCCTCGTCGCCCGGATCGCCGCAAACCCATCCCTGAACCGCCCGCGCTCCATCTTCGGCATCTACAACCAGGCCGGGGGCAGCCTGCTGGCCGAGGGCCTGGCGTACAGCGCCCTTTTCGCGGGGCTGACCGGGCTTCTCTTCGCGGTCGCCCTGCTGGGTTACATCGTCCCCAGCGAGTCGGACAGGCAGCGTCTGATCGACGGCCTCACGGGCCAGCTCGCGGCGTTCGCGCCGATCGCGAGCGAGGGGCTGAGAAGCGTCGCCTCGCACGCCGGCGAATTCTCGATCGTCGGCCTGGCCGGGCTCGCCTGGGGCGCCAGCCACTTCTACGGCGCGCTCGACCAGGCGATCGGCCGCATCTTCTCTCGCACCCCGGCGCGAGGCACGTTCGATCGCCTCCTGCGCGGGTTCGTCTCCGTGTTTCTGCTCGTCGGCGGGCTCCTATCGGGGATCGGCCTGTACACGGTCCAGGCCGCAGTGACGAGCGGCATCGACACCGGCGGGGGCGGCGACGCGGCCCGGGTGCTCTCCGCGCTGGGTTTCCCGCTGCTCACCGCCGTGGTCGTGGTGCTCGCGGTCGGCGTTTCCTACCGCATCGTCCCGAACACCCACGTCCCGCTGACTGTCCTGCTCCCGCCAGCCCTGGCGGCGGGCCTGATCCTGACCGGTCTGACCGAGCTGCTTGTCTACATCGCCCCGCTTCTGACCGGGGCGTTGTCTGTGTTCGGGGGCGTCGCGGCGGTCTTCGCGGCACTGGCCTGGCTGCACCTCGCCTTCCAGGTCCTGCTGATCGGCGCGTCCTGGACCCGGCTGCGACTGGACGAGGCCGGGGACGACTAGCCCGGACGACCGGCCGTCGGGCGTCGAACGGCCCCAGGCGCTGATCCGCGCGCGAGCATCTCTGCCACTCGTCCCGGCAGGCGGGCCGGGCCGGTGGAATTACGTTCTCGGGGCGACTTCGCGGCTCCCATTGTCGATCCATGAGGGCCCGACGCGTCGGTTCGGCAGAACGACTTTCCAACGGCCGTTCGAAGGCAGCGCAACCGAGGAGATCCACACATGGCGACTCATGTGATCCACGTCGAAGTAGTGGGCCGCGACGGGCCGAAGCTCCAGAAGTTCTACGCGGATGCGTTCGGCTGGGGCCTCGACACGAACAACCCAGAGGGCTACGGCATGCACCGCGACGAAAGCGGGCTCACCGCCGGCATCGGCAAAGCCCCCATGGGCGGCGACGGGCACGTCACCTTCTACGTCCACTCCGACGATCCCGAGGGGACGCTCGAGCGGGTCGAGAAGCTGGGCGGGAAGGTCATCATGCCGCTCACCCAGGTCGCACCCGAGACGACCATCGCCCTCTTCGCCGACCCGGAAGGTCACGTCGTCGGCCTCATGTAGGCCGCGACCGGCTCGACTCGGGCGGACGAACGCGCAGGCGGGACTTCGCCCGAGTCGGTCCCGACGGCCGCCACGAGATCAGGCGGCGGCGGGCCTGCCGCGGCCGGCGCTGCGAGCCGGCTCGCGGCATAGGGCCATCCGCGGTTCTCAGGCCGGAGCGATGCTCAGGCTGTCGCCGCGTACCCGCTTCCGCGGGCCGGTCCCTTCCTCCGGTCCCACCACAGCCGGCCGAGCACGAGCGCGAAGACGACGACACCGATGATGACGGCGACGCCGTTGGCGATGTCGAAGGCGCCTGCCGAAACGCCCTGCCCGCTCTGGTCGGCCGGCCAGGAGATGCCGATGAGGCTCGAACACGCGGTCTGGCCCGATCCGCCACCCGGGGACGAACTGGCCGAGCAGTAGAAGGGCGCGATGGCGAAGTCGGCGACGTTGTAGGCGACGAAACCGAGCAATGGCGGCCAGAACACGAGCGCATGGCGCCGAAGCGGGCCGAGCACGAGCATGGCCAGGCCGATGAACAAGAACGGCCGGCCGATAGTCATCGCCCCGGCGATGCCGAAGGCGATCAGGACTAGGCTCGTGATCCAGTAGCCCACGCCACACTCCCGTCAGGGAACGATTATGCCTCCGCCAGAGGTCTCCGCCAAGCGCCGCTGCAGGAATCGCCGCTCGGCGTCGTTGTCGGACAGGGCCAGCGCGTGCGCATACTCCTCGGCCGCTTCGGAGAGACGCCCGAGCCGGCGGAGGAGATCGGCCCGAGCGGCCGGCAGGAGATGGTAGCCGGCGAGTTCGCCCCGGGCCGCGAGATCGTCGAGCAGGCCCAGACCCACAACGGGGCCATCGGCCTGGGCAATCGCGACGGCCCGGTTGAGATCGACTATGGGCGAGGGGTCGACCAGGGCGAGTGCCTCATACAGCGTGGCTATCGCCCGCCAATCCGTCTCTCGTCCATCGATGGTTCGGGCGTGCTCTGCCGCGATCGAGGCCTGCAGGAGGTACCGCCCGACCGAAGCATGGGACATCTTCGCGGCGACCGCGAAGCCGCGATTCAGCGAGTCGAGCCCGCGGTCGATCTCCGCTCGGTCCCAGCGCGTCCTGTCCTGTTCATCCAGCAGGGCGATCGAGCCGTCGGCACCAGTTCGAGCATCCCGGCGGGAGTCCTGCAGAAGGAGGAGGGCGAGCAGCCCATGCGCCTCCGGACGGCCGGGCAGAAGGTCGGTCACGATCGCGGCCAGCCGGATCGCTTCGGCACACAGGTCGTGCCTTACGGCCGTTTCACCGGCGGTGGCCAGATAGCCCTCGTTGAAGACGAGGTAGAGCGTGGCGAGGACGCTGTCGAGCCGTTCCGGCAGCTCCTCGCCGAGCGGCACGCGATATGGAATCCCCGCCTCCCGGATCTTGCGTTTGGCCCGAACCAGACGCTGGGCGAGAGTCCCCTCCGGGACCAGGAAGGCGCGGGCGATCTCGGGAGTGGTCAGGCCGCCCAGCGTCCGGAGCGTCAGCGCAACCCGGGCGTCGAGCGGCAAGGCCGGGTGGCAGCAGGTGAAGATGAGGCGGAGGCGATCGTCCTCGAGTCCGCCCTCGGTACCGAGCTGCATAGTGCCCACCTCCATGACCGCGAGTTCCTGTTCGAGCAGGACGAGCTTTGCCTCCTGCCGGCGGTCGCGCCGGAGACGATCCAGGGCACGGTTGCGGGCGGCGGTCGTCAGCCAGGCGGCCGGCACGGTCGGGATGCCATCCCGCGGCCAGGTCTCGAGGGCAGTCGCGAAGGCGTCGGCCAGCGCCTCTTCCGCGGCGTCGAAATCGCCCCCGAGGAAGCGAATGAGAGTCGCCAGGACGCCACCGTAGGCCTCGCGATAGGCACGCTCGACGGCTGCGTGGGCATCGGCGGCCGTTCGCGGACCAGGACTCTGCGCGTGGCCGGGCCGCGTTCCAGGCCTGTTGCCCGCGCCGCTTTCGGGCGTGGACCGCTCGGACCTCGACCTCCCGGGTGGCGGCTCGGCCTCGGTCATCCGGCCGCTTCGGCCGCCTGGGGCAGCGGCATGCCGATGATCGGCCGCACTTCGACCGATCCTCCGAAGGCGGCCGGGCAACGCGCCGCCGCTTCGAGCGCCTTGTCGAGGTCATCGCAGTCGATGATGTAGTAGCCGCCGAGCACCTCTTTCGTCTCGGCGTAGGGACCGTCGGTTACCAGGCGGTTGCCGTCGCGGATGCGAACCGTGGTTGCCGAGGACGACATCGCCAGGCGCTCCCCTGCGGTGTGGATTCCTTCCCGGAGCAGCCAGCCCGTGTATTCGAGCCAGGGCGGCGAGACCTCCGGCGCATCGCCGGACCCGCCGTCGTCCTGCTGAGCTTCTTCGCCGTAGATTAGGAGCATGTAGCGCACCTGACGCCTCCTGGATAGGCGATGGGGGGCGGGCAGCCGCCGTTCACTTGAGCGACGTACACGTCGGGGCCGATTCGACAATGTCGAGCCCGCCCTGCGATGTCGTTCCGGTGCAGATGTTGGGCAGGGGCCGCCCGGACGGCCCTCTACGGCTTGCCTTCGAGCGCCAGGTGAAACCGGGAACGGGGCTGAGTGAGAACGCGAAGGAAGCCGCGTTGTGCCAGCCGGCACCCTACGTAACTTGGAACGTCCCGGCGACGGATGCGGTCGCGCCGCCGAGCGAGCACGTGACCGTGGCGGTCGAGGTTCCGGCGCCGGTGCTCGTCCCGACGGTCCACGTCCAGGAGACGCCGCCCGAGGAACCGGCCACGTCCTGGGGCTGAAGCCCGGCCGCGGCGGACACGGTTCCGGAGGCGTACTCGACGCGGGCGGTGCACGTTGCTCCCGGCGAGGTCACGGCCGTCAGAGTCGCCGTCGAGCCGGGGGCGACCGCGGAGGGCAGACTCGTGATCTTCACCGAGAGCGCGCCGGAAGGCGCCGGGCCGGCGGTGGTCGGGCCGGAGCTCGCGATCGGCGCCGGCGAACTCGGCTCGGCGCCGGACGCGCCCGACCCGAGCGGGATCCCGTAGAAGGCGTGGACCCAGTGGTCGCCGATCTCGGCCTGCGCCGCGGCCAGCGTGACCGCGCCAGAACAGACCTCGTTCTTGAGCTTCGTCTCGAAGCCGTCCTTCGTGTGCGCGCCGGTCGACCGCCCGTCGGGGAGGCTGATCGTGTACGGCTCGGGCCAGAGGTTGCGCACGTCGGTCGGCGCCCCACCTAGCTCGAGCGAGATCAGGTGGTCCTCCTCGTAGGCGGAGGTCGAGGTGTTCGCGTAGCCGTACTGGGCGATCTGCTCGATCTTGAGGCCGGTCGTGTAGCTGGTCGGCGGGCGGATCGTCGCCGTCCAGCCGGAGACGCATATGGTCGAGCCGATAGTCGCCTGCGTGACGGCCGGGTTGAGCGCGCCGGGCGTCAGGGTGGGATCCGGCTCTCCTGGCAGTCGATCCGCGTTCGGGCCCGACGCGGGCGATCCGACCGGGGCACCGGTCGGTCCGGGCGTGACCGAGGCGCCCGGCGCGGAGGTGTCCACGGCCTCGTCGTCGGCATCGGCCGGCGATTGGCCCGGCGTCGCGGGCGCGAGCGAGGGCATGGGCGACGGCGTGGCCGAGGCGGCCTGTAGCGTCGCCGCGGCCGCGCTCGGCGAGGTCGCGGCCCCGGCCTGCCCGCAGCCGCCCAGGGCGAGGGTGGCGATCGCGACCACCAGGACGATCGCGCCGGCCCTCGCGCGACTCGCCGCCGAGGCCCGCGTGCCGGACCATCTCCAACCCCAGCGTTCGACCGGCATTGCCACCTCACACCGACCAGCGGAGACGCGGCGCCACTCTACTCGCTATCGCGCCTCGAGAGGCACCCCCAGGCCGCGCAGATCGGCGCGGAGCTGGTCCGCGTCACGGAATTGGATCGCGGTCATACCCACCGAGGCGGCGGCGGCCACGTTGCGGTCCCAGTCGTCGATGTAGACCGAGGTTTCTGCGGCCAGGCCGAAGCGGCGCAGGAACTCTCGGTAGATCGCCGGGTCCGGCTTGCCGACACCGACCTCGCCGGAGATGAGGATGCCGTCCATCTCCTCCAGGAACGGGTAGCGGGGCCGCGTGACCGGAAAAGTCTCGGCCGACCAGTTGCTCAGCGCGTACGTCCCCAGCCCGGCCCTCCGGACCTCACGCATGATTCGCACGCTCCCCTCGAACGACCCGCCCAGCATCTCGGGCCAGCGTGTCTGGAAGGCGGCGATCGCCTCGGCCTGGTCCGGGTGGGCTTCGATCAACTCGGCCACGCCCTCGGCGAAGGGCCGGCCGGCGTCGAGGCGCCCGTTCCACTCCGGCGTGCAGACCTCGGCCAGGAACCGTTCCATGGCCGCCTCGTCGGCGCCGAAGATCTTGCGGTAGAGGTGGCGCGGGTTCCAGTCGATCAGGACGCCGCCCAGGTCGAACACGACGGTGGTGATCTTGGTTGCCATGAAACCTCGCGGAGTGGCCGGCGGGCCCCGCCGCCGAGGGCGGCGTTGAACCGGGCCGGGTCGCCAGATCGTACCGGAGTCGGCCGGGCGGCGGGGCGGCACTCGCGATGCGGGATGCTCCAGCTTCCGACTACGCCGGGGCCACGTCGTGCTCAATGCGGGCCAGACCGCCCAGCCCGGTCGCACACTGACGGGTCGGCGGTTCTCGCAGCAGTTCAGAATCTGCTCGTCGGTCTTGTCAAGCGTTCCGTCCGGACTAGACTCGGCACGAGGCGCAGCGGGGAGATGCCCTCAGGTCGTGCGGCTCGCCAGGCTGCGCCCGGAACGGGGGTGTGGCATGCCTGGATCAGGCGGCACGGTGTGGTGTGAAGTCGAGCTCAACATGTTCGCTCGAGCCGACTTCGTCCTAGACGGCGACCGATTGAAGCACACCTACCACATACCGGATGAGGGGCTCGCGCATTTCGCGGACGGTTTCGGCGAGAAGCCCGAGTCGTGGGCGGCGCCGGTGCGCCTGTCGGTGTCGTTCGAGCCCGATGTCTCGACGGGATCCGAAGGGTCGGACAGGCGATGATCCGGGAGGAAGTCCCCAACCCGGCTGTGCAGCTGGCCGCGGATGAAGAGAAGGCCGTCCTCGCGGCGGAACTCGACACCGCAGAGGCCAATCTCAAGCGAGCCGCCGACGAGGTGGTCGCCCTGAGGAAGGCGGCGTACGACGCCAACTACGACCGAGAGAAGACGATCCACGACGCGAGGGTGGGGGTCATCAAGGCAGCGTTGGACCGGGCACAGGCCGGCGCCGAATACGTCCGTAACGTGGCGACAGGGATTTTGGCCATCTACCAGGCTGTCCTGGGTCTCGATTTCGCGGTCAAGGATCATCCGATCGAGCTATCGGCAGTCCTGGGCACCACGTTTCTGGCGCTCGCCGTCGCCAGCGCGGCGGCATACGTCGCCTGGCTGGGTGTGGCGCCGGACGTCCCGGCTCCCAAACCGGCCGCCTCCCTCAAGGTCTATCAGGAACGCCAGCTCGACGCGTTCGCCCGATGGGTCGAGGCTGCAGTCATGGACCGAGTCACCTGGATCCACTTCGCAGTCGTTTGCCTCTTCCTCGGAGCAATCGCGCTGCCGCTTCCCTTCATTACGATCAGCGGCGTCGACCAGAACGATCCGAAGCTCTTCTTTGTCATGCTGGTCGCGGGAATCGCAGTCGCGCTCCTTCTGTCCCAGGTCACGCTAAGGCCCAGCGACGCTCGCGAACCCAAAGGCACGAACAGCGCCCAGCCAACCCGGCACGGAACGGTGTCCTGAGGAAGCCCTCGGGTCGAGGCCGCCGGATGCCGCCGCCGCCCGGAACCGACACTTGACGGAAGTCAGAGGCGTCCTACGTGGGACGGCCCCGGCTACGGGGTCACAAGGGAAAGAGGGAGACCATGTTGGCCAGGTGGGCCCGGCTGAAGGAAATGGTGCCGGCTCCGACGCAAGCCGGAAAGTCACGGCTCCGCGGCTTCGGAGCAGCCATGATCACGGTCATCATTGTCGGGGCGTGCGGCTCGGCCGCGGCAACCCCAAAGGCCACCGGCGGCGAGACGCCAACCCCCTGGCCGACGAACTCCCCTTCGCCGACGGCCCTTCCGTCGCTCACCCAATCGCCGACACCATTGGCTACGCCGTCACCGAGCACGGGGCCCACACCGTTCATGACGGAGGCTCCGGGCGGCCAGTTCGCCATCGCGTTGGGTAACGCCGCCCTCCTGGCTCCGGCTGCCGACAACGGCAGCCTGGCCGGCAGTGAGATCGACGACTTCGGGTTCGACCTGCTCCGAGAGCTCGATCAGAGCGGCAACCTCTGCGCCTCGCCCACGAGCATCGCGCTGGCCCTGGCGATGGTTCGCTCGGGCGCGGAGGGCTCTACGGCGACAGAGATGGACAAAATTCTCCACGGCTTCGGATCGCCGGCCCAGGCCGACGAGATCGTTTCGCTGCTCAAGGCGTTGGGATCGGTGACGTGGTACGACGAGTCGGATTCGCAGGCCACGCCTGGCCCATCCAGTCAGCCGGCAGTGGAGCTCGACGTCTCGAACGCCGCCTTCGTGCAGAAAGGCATGAGCCTGCAGCAGGCCTATCTGGACAGCCTGTCCTCGACGTTCGGGGCCGGGCTGGGGCTCCTCGATTACGCGAACGATCCCGAGGGCGCCCGCCAGATCATCAACAAGTGGGCCAGCGATCAGACCAAGGGCCGCATTCCCGCCGTTCTGCATCCTGGCGACATCGACACTCTTACCCGCATCGTGCTCGCCAACGCGATCTACCTCAAGGCCGCCTGGGCCTATCCGTTCGATCCTGACGCCACCAAGACACTGCCGTTCACGCGCGGCGACGGATCAAAGGTCTCGGTTCCGACAATGGCCATAAGTCGGTCCTTCACCTACGCCGCGGGGAGCGGCTATCGGGCCGTCGTCCTGCCGTACACGTTTGGAGGATCGGGCCTCTCGATGACGATCGTGGTGCCGGACAACATGACCTCGTTCGTGAACGGCCTCACGTCGCAGAAGCTCGCCGCCATCGACGCCCAGGGCAAGGAATACGACGTCAACCTGACGCTGCCGCGCTTTTCGATCAATTCGCGGACGGACCTGGCCGGCCCGCTCGCGGCGATGGGGATGCCGGCGCTCTTCGATCCGGCGACCGCGGACCTTTCGGGCATCACCACCGCACAGAGCCTGTATATCGCCAAGGTGATCCACGAGGCCAACATCGACGTCGTCGAGAAGGGGACCACCGCGGCCGCGGTCACCGCGGTCATCGGGGCGACGATGGGCGGCCCGGGCCCCGTGCCTCCGAGCGTTACCTTCCACGTGAACCAGCCATTCCTGTACTTCATCCGGGAGCAGACGACGGGCGCCGTCCTGTTCATGGGCCGCATCGACGATCCGTCCGCCAAGAGCTGAGGCCGGCGGCACTGAGCGACGGCGCCGGGGCGCATAATCGGTCTTCCCGGGAACACGCCGTCGCGGAGGACGCCATGGCCAGCGATACGTTCGAGGTGCCGATCCAGCGGCCCGACGCCTGGTCGTTCTCCGACGTGGAGGCGGCCTCGGTGCTGCCCGGCTGGAAGCACGACCGGACCGCGCTCGCCGCCCTCTTCTCCAGGACCGAGCTGAGCCGGCTGGACCGAAGCCGGGCCGGCCGAGGGCCGCGGACGGTCGTCTTCCTGAGCTACGAGAACCGCTGGGCCCGCTCCGGCGGCATCGCCGCGATCGCCGCCATGCTGCCCGGCGAGCTGGCGGCCGCCGGCGAGCAGGTCATCCGGCTGAGCCCGCTTCACGCCGGCCTCCGGACGGCCCCGGCCCCGGCTGACCTCGAGGTCTACGGGGAGTGCGCGGCGGTCTTCGATGGAGTCGACTGGCCGGTCTCGATCTACCGCGCGGTCGAGGGCGGACGGGAGTGGTACCTCTTCGGCTCGCCGGGGTTCTTCGACGCCGACGGCGGCGCGGGTGGGGCCGACCCGTACGTCTTCGGCAACGAGGCTCGGGCCGACCGGGACGGCGACGACTCCAGGCTGCTGCGCGACGCGCTCTTCGCCGCGAAGGCGATTCCGGCCGTGCTGGCTGTCCTCGCCCGCGACGGCCTGGTCGAGCGCAACCTGGTCGTCCACGCCCAGGACTGGGAGCTCGCGGCGGTCGCGTTGACGGTCAAGGAGGCCCTGCTGGCCGGCCCGCTGCAAGGCCACGCGGCGTCCGTGCTCCTGACCCTTCACAACCCGTACGACCACCTGCTGTCGGGTGAAGCCCTGGCCAGGATCACCGACCGCGCAGGTGCGGTGGACTGGCCGCTCATCCACTCCGGCACCCGGACGATGCTGGCCCGGATGCTCCCGCTCTTCGACGCGCCGGTATCGACGGTCAGCCGGCGTTTCGCCCAGGAACTCACGACGGATCCTCTGCAGACGGCGCACTTCGCCGCGCACTACCGCGAGATCCTGATCAGGCAGTCGGTCATCGGCATCGACAACGGCCTCTTCGCCCAGTCGCCGGAGCGCGATCCGCTCCTGGGGAAGGCGATCGACGCGGCCCGCCGGGGACGAACCGGCGCGATCGTCGAGCTCAAGCTGGCGGCGCGGCGGAGAGCGCTGCGCGAGATGGACGCCTACCTTGCGGGCCTGGAAGCATTTCCGGACCCGGACGAACCTGTCTACGGCGCCCTTGACGGCGGCGACGGCCGCCCGCTGGCCGAGCTCCCCGATGACGTGCCGCTCTTCCTGATGACGGGTCGTCTCGATCCCGGGCAGAAGGGCTTCGACGTCTTTGCCGCCGCGATCGACCAGACGCCGGCCGGACTCGGCCGGTACGTGATCTCGCCTCTCAGCCCGATGGCCTCCGACCCGGCCATCCGCCCCTACCTGGACGACCTCGCCGACCTGGCCGGGCGGCGCCCCGGCGAGGTCGTCGTCCTGCCTTTCCGCATCGCCGGGATCTACGCCGACCTGGTTCGTGGCGTCACGTGGTCGGTCTGGCCGTCTCTCTACGAGCCCTTCGGCGGCGTCACCGAGCCGTATGTCTGGCTGACCCCCGTAATCGCCCGGGCCACCGGCGGCCTGGTCCAGCAGGTGATCGACTTCGAGGTCAGCCCGGAGGACGCCACGGGGTTCCTGTACCGCGAATCCGTGCCGGCAGGACGCGCCTGGCAGGAGGCCCAGCAGCGGGCAATGCAGGGGGCGGCAGGTCCCGCTGCGCGCGCGGCGACGGCTCTCTTCCGTGCCCAGGCCGCCGCGCTTCGCGACGAGATCGTCGTCGCCGCCGACCTGTATCGAAACCGGCGCTCGGACTACGGACGGCTGGTCGCCAACCTGCCGGCGATGTGCCAGGTCCTCGACTGGGAGCGCTCGGTCGGCGACTACCGCGCCTGGTACGACTCGGCCTGCCTGTAGGCGGCTGGCGGGCGCCGGTCGAGTAACCCGGCAGGGCCGGCGCGGGTGAGGACCCCGGCGCGGCAGGCGCGGGCGGGGACTCGGGCGCGGCAGGCGCCGGGCACGCCGCCACCCCGGGAACCGGCATGCAGGGCCTCTTCAGACGATGCGCTCGCCTGCTCGGATCCCCAGGTCCAGGCGGTTTTCGGGCGGAGAGAGCGGGCACGACCAGCGCGGGTCGAAGGCGCACGATGGCTGATAGGCGAAGTTGAAGTCGATCGTGATGGTGCCGGCTTCGCGATCACCGCCCAGGTCCGCGCCCTTGGCCGTGTCGAGCAGGTACCGCCCACCGCCGTACGTCTCGCGGCCGTTGGTGGCGTCACGGAAGGGCAGGAAGAGGCCGCCCGAGTATTCGCGCAGCCAGAAGACCGCGAGCCGCCGCGTGCCGTCGTCGAACGGGAGCTCGAGCCAGCCGATCCGGTCGGATTCGGGCGCGACCCCGGTGCTGGCGGGCAGCGCGAGAGCGGCGGGCCGGTTGAGAGGGCGCACCGTCTCGGGCGCGGGAGCCACGGCCGAGTCCGATCCCGGCTCGCCGACGAGCGGCAGCTCGAACCGCAGGCTCGGGTCGTAGCGAAAGTGCACGGCCCGGAATCCCGCCCGTCTTTCGGCCGGCACGGGCGAGGCCGGATGGCCCCGGTAGAGCGCCTCGCGTGCCTGGCGCCACAGGGCGTGCGCGGCGGCCGGGTCGGCGGGGGCCAGCTGCCGGACCTCCGCGTACAGCTCGGCCACTCGACGCCGCCAGTCGGCGAGATACAGCTTCTCCGCGCCGGTGTCGGCGACGGTCTCGAGGCTCGACGTGCTCACCCGGCCAGTTTCGTCCCGGGAGGGCGGCCGTCAAACGCGGTCGCGCCAGACGATCGGGCCGGACCGCACACTGCGGCCCGGCGCCGCGCAATGGCGGCGGCCGCCCGGCATGATCCGGGCCGGGAGAGCGGCTCGGCCCGGGCGGGACGGGGCCCGAGCGATCCGTGTCGCCTCCGCGGGCGGCACCTACGCCGTCAGCCCGCGCCTCCGAAGCTCGCCAAGCAGGACCTCCAGGCTGTCGACGGTCGCGGAAGCCCCGGCGGCCGCCAGGGCCGCGGCGTCCGCCGCGCCGGTCGTCACACCGATGCCGACCATCCCCGCCGCCGCGCTGGCAATCATGTCCCACGTCGAATCGCCCACGTACCAGCAGCGCTCAGGGCCGACCGCCAGCTGAGACGCGGCCGCCAGGAGCAAGTCCGGCTCCGGCTTCGCGCGCCGAACCTGGCTCTGATCCACGATCGGCGGCTCGGCCGGCAAGTCCAGCGACCGCACCGATGCCATCACCTGCCCCGGCAGGCTCGAGGTCGCGATCGCGAAGGCCAGGCCGCTAGTCTCCAGCGCGCTCAGCAGCTCCGATGCGCCGGGAAGGGGCATCGGGGCCGCGTTCAACTCGTCGAAGATGGCGCCGCTGAGGTCGTCCACGACCGTCGCCTCGGCCTCGTCGAATTCACGCCCGGCGGCCCGGGAAGCCTCGCGGGCCAGCCGGCGCCCATCGGATCCGATCAAGCGAGCCACGCCATCGCGGTCGATCGCGACGCCGTGGCGGTGCAAAGCCTCGTACCAGGCCTCGATGCGGAAGCGCACGGTGTCGACCAGCGTTCCGTCCAGGTCGAAGAGGACGGCCTTCGGCTCGGGCAGGGCGTGAAGGGAATCGGTCGGGCTCATGCTCGAATGGTGACAGGTAGCCCGCGACCGATCAGCGCATTTCTGGGCCACGCAAGGACGGGGCCCGATAATGACCCAGTGCCGACCGAGATGGACCCGCCCTACGACTTCGAACCTGCCCCAGCCGTCGCCGACGAGGATCCGGCCGCGCCGGATTCAGCCGGAGCCGAGGGCGAGCCCGACGACCCGTTCGAGTCGCTCGTGTTCGGGGCGCTCGACTCGCTGCCGGCAGTCTTCCGGGACCGGCTCGGCAGCGTCGCCGTGGTCATCGAGGACGAGCCGACGCCGTCGCAGCTCGGATCCGTGGGCGCGTGGGGCCTGCTGGGGCTCTACACGGGCGTGCCGCGGACCGCCTGGGGAGCCGAGAGCGCAGCCTTCCCGAGCAAGATCACGATATTCCGAGGCCCGCACCTACGGCAGTTCCGAGATCCCGAGTCGCTGGCCCTGGGCGTTGCCGAGACGGTGCGGCACGAGGTCGCGCACCACTTCGGGATCTCCGATGCGCGCCTGGACGAACTGGCACGCGAGCGACGCCGCCGCTGATCAGGGGGGTGCGGCGCGCGGTCGCGGCCGATCGGGGTGCGGCGCGCGGTCGCGGCCGATCGGGCCGGGCCGGAGGTCGGGCCGGGCCGGAGGTCGGGCCGGGCCGGAGGTCGGGCCGGGCCGGCCGGTTAGCTGACTCTCGCCTTGGCCGGGCAGTAGGTCAGGCTGGCGTTCTTGCGCTGCGTCCAGCTCTGGCCGGCCCGGACGCGGCCCTTGAGCCAGGCCTTGCGATTGCGGAGGTGGCTCCGCTGGATGCCGGCGCCGCCGTTCTGGCGGCTGTCGACCGTGACCGCTCCGGCATTGGCGGAACGGAATGACGACTTGCTACGGTCCGCTTCGGGACGAGGGCTCGGGGCCGTCGTCGGGGTGTTCTCGTCGGCCATGGGAGGCTCCTTTCAAGCTTGCGGGCAGGCACGGACTCGCCGGCAAGCGCGGAATGCGTTTGGGGAGAAGAGATCCAGTGCTGGCGCAGCCGCCCCAGAAGGGCTACGCCACCTTGCCGTCGCGGCCCCCGCCCAGGTCGCCGCGGACGGCCGCCGCGCCATGGTTGCGCGACCAGGTCGAGACCGCGGCGTCGAGCGCCACCGACTCCGGACGAACCGAGAGCCTGTCGTCGGAGCCGCGAACGGTCGGTCCGAGCTCGGCCAGGACACCGCGGTAGTTGGGCTTGTCGTTGGGCGATCGGTCGATCGGTGGGAACACGTCGAAGTAGCCGTCGGTGCTCACCACGATGAGCGCGTCGGCAGTGCGGAAGCTTCTGCGGGACACGAAGGGGGGTCCAGTCTGCCGCGCGCTGCGGGCGACGAAGTCGTGACCCGGCGTGTTTGGCTAGCTCCCACGATGGGACCATGACGCGATTTGGTCAAATCGCCCGGGCGGGCGAACCCGCGCCCGCCGTGCCCGCGAGACGTCGCCTGACCACGAGGCACGGCCTTGACGAATTCGTCGGCCGGCAGTCCCGCGCCGGGCCGCGTCGGCGGCGATCGACGCAAGTTGTCGCATTTGTCGGGCCGGTGCGAACAGGAATCGACCTCATCCTGCGATCCGCCGCCCAGCCGCCCGGCGACCGACCGCCGATTGCCCGATTCCGGAGTTCGTGGCCCCGGAAAGGGCCGGCTGCGCTTCGATCCCAGCCTCCGAGCCACGGGTGCTGCCACGATCCGACGGCTCGGCTCGCCGGTCCGGCGGCGCGGCCCGTCCTTGTCCGCGGCTGGCGGACGTGCGCGATATCGAGGATCGGCGCGGCCCGTCCTTGTCCGCGGCTGGCGGACATCCGCGATATCGAGGATCGGCGCGACCCGACCCCGTCCACTGGGTCGTAGATCCGAGGGTACGACGGTCGAGCAAGGACGCAGGGAGGCGCGGCTCGCCTGGCGGCTCGCCTGGCGGCTCGCCTGGGGCCGTACCACGGTCGATTTGGTCCGCCGCCTCATCGGGCAAGGGCCACCATGTGGCGCCGTCGTTGTGCGATCGCCGAAAAGCGAGTACCGTGAGTGCGTTGCTGCAACTTGCTGCGACGCCCGCGTGGTCAACCCTTCTCGAACGGACCGTGCGTCTGCCATCTGTTCGGGAAGAGAATAAAGGGGTCACTTATGACCACCGGGACCATCAAGAAGGTCGTGTCCGAACGCGGTTTCGGATTCATCGCTGCCGAGGATGGGAAGGAATACTTCTTCCATCGTGGCGGCCTCGTCGCTCCCCTCGACTTCGACCGCCTCAGCGGCGGCGAGCGCGTCTCGTTTGAAGTCGAGGCCAGCCCCAAGGGCCCGCGCGCCATCCAGGTCAGCGCAGCCTAGTCCAGCCGGACATTCGCGGCCCGGGCGTTCGTCGCCTCGGGCCGCGAAGCTCCCCGGGCGCGGCGTGACGCGTCCAGGCCCCACGGGCGAATCCAGCCTTCGGCGGCACGAGCCCAGGGGGCCGCATATGCGGTCGGCCAACCTGACAGGAGCTAACTGATCTCGCGGACTGCCTTCGTCTCCACGTACTCCCCCCGACAGTGCGGCATTGCGACCTTCACGTACGATCTGGCCACCACGGTCGGCGAGCGCGAGATCGTGGCCCTTCATCCGACCGGTGAGGCCGGACCGTATCCCGCCGAGGTCCGCCATCGGATCCGGCGCGACACCCAGGCCGATTACGCCTACGTGGCGCACGCCCTCAACGACTGCGGCGTGAAGGTGGTCTGCATCCAGTCGGGCCGGGGCATCTGGGGCGGCGAGGACGGCTCTTACATCCTCGACTTCGCCCGAGCACTCCGCGTCCCCATGGTCACTACCTTCCACGACGTTCCGGCCGGGCCGACACCGGTCCAGCGCGCCATCCTCGCGGAGCTCGTCGACCTCTCCGCCGCCGCCATCGTCATGTCTCAGGCCGCGGCCGCGGAAATGACACGCTCGTATGGCGTTCCCGCCGATCGGCTGGAGATCGTTCCACACGGCGTGCCCCACCTGCCGCAGGTCGCCGCCGACACGATCAAGCCCCGCCTCGGCCTCCAGGGCCGGAGCGTAATCCTGAGCTTCGGGCTGCTGGAGCCCGGCAAGGGCTGCGAAGCGGTCATCGAGGCCATGCCCGCGGTCATCGCGGCCGTGCCCACCGCCTGCTACGTGATCCTCGGCGCGACCGACCCGAACCGCCTCGCCCTCGACGGCGACACTTACCGAGCCGGCCTCGAGGCGCAGGTCGCCGAACACGGCCTGGGCGCGCACGTCAGGTTCGTGGACCGGTTCGTCGGCAGAGTCGAGCTGGGCAACTGGCTCGAGGCGGCCGACGTGATCACGACCCCGTATTCGAACCTGGACCAGACAGTCTCCTCCACGCTCTCGTTCGCCATGGCGGCGGGCAAGGCCATCGTCTCGACCCCGTACGCCTACGCCGTGGAGATGCTCTCCCCGGATCGAGGGCGGCTCGTCCCGGCCGGTTCGACCGGGGCTCTCGCGCGAGAGTTCATCGAACTGTTGGGCGACCCCGAACTGCGCGCCGCGATGGGCCGGCGAGCCTACGAGCGCAGCCGGGACATGGTCTGGTGGGTGGTCGGGAGCCAGTACCGGCGCATCTTCGACCGGGCCATCGAAGGCCCGGCCATGACTGCGCGCCCGCCCTTTCGAAACCTCGCGACGGTCGTAGCCTGAAGCTCTCGACGCGACCATTCGGGCATTCCGCGGGCGACCAGGACCTCGGTCGCGATCCAGGTCGGCGCACCGGCCCCGGTCGGGCGAGTACGAGTGTTACCATATCTTCATCAACCGCCTCTCCGAACACGCTGCAGCAGCGTCTGCAGTCGGCACGCCACATGGGTGCCGGCCCCCATCCCGATTGCGCCGTAAGCGCGGGACCCAATCCCTCCCGCCCGGTCCGATCGGACCCCGCGTCGAGTTGACGCACTCAGGAGCAATCGTTTGACTTTCGACAATCTCGGCCTTTCGGCCGACCTCCTCGCCACAGTCGCGCGGGAGGGTTACACGGAACCGACGCCGGTTCAGAGCGCGGCCATCCCGTTCATCCTCGACGGTCGCGACGTTCTCGCCGCCGCCCAGACCGGCACCGGCAAGACCGCCGCCTTCGTCCTTCCGATCCTGGAGCGCCTCAAGGGCCACGCCAACGCCGGCTTCTCGCCGGCCAGGCATCCCGTACGCGTCCTGATCCTCACCCCGACACGCGAGCTCGCGGTCCAGATCGCGGACTCCGTGAAGACCTACGGCCGGAGCAGCGCGCTGCGCTCCGCGGTCGTCTACGGCGGCACCCGCATCGACCCCGAGATCAAGCTCCTGTGGCACGGAGTGGAGATCCTCGTGGCCACCCCCGGCCGCCTGCTCGACCACATCGGGCAGCGCACGGTCAACCTCTCCCAGGTCGAGGTCCTCGTCCTCGACGAGGCCGACCGGATGCTCGACATGGGCTTCATCCCCGACGTGCGCAAGATCGCCGCGCTCCTGCCGGCCCAGCGCCAGACGCTGCTCTTCTCGGCCACCTTCTCGGACGAAGTCCGGCACATGGCCAAGGAGTTCCAGCACGACCCCGAGATCGTCGAGGTGGCCGCCCGCAACAGCATCGCGGACAACCTGACCCAGGTCCTCTACCCGGTCGACCAGAGCCGCAAGGCCGATCTGCTCATCCACCTGATCCAGCGCGACTCGATGGAGCAGGTCCTGGTCTTCACGCGCAGCAAGATCGGCGCAAGCCGGCTGGCTTCGTACCTGGACCGGCGCGGCGTCAGCACCTCGGCAATCCACGGCGACCGCAGCCAGCAGGAGCGGACCCGCGCCCTGGAGGCCTTCCGCGGCCGATTCGTCAAGGTGCTCGTAGCCACCGACGTGGCTTCGCGCGGCCTGGACATCGAGAACCTGCCCTACGTCGTCAACTTCGAGCTGCCGTACGAGCCGCAGGACTACATCCACCGCATCGGCCGAACGGGCCGGGCCGGCGCGAGCGGCACGGCCATCTCGCTGGTCTCTCCAGAAGAGGTCGAGGAGCTGCGGGGCGTCCAGCGCCTTCTGCGCAGGTCGATCCCGTGCGCGGTCGTGGAGGAGTTCCTGCCCGACCCGGATCGTGAGCCGGCCCCGGCCGATCGGCCGCGGGCCGGACGCGGTGGGAGCTACCGGGCCGGGAGATCCTGGACACGATCCGGCGGGAATACGGCGGAGCCGCCACACTATGGCCGAGCCCATCTTTCAGTTGCAGCCGGGAGCCGCTGATCGCGATGCGCAAACGCAAGGTGACCTACCCGGTGGCCCGCACGGCCACCAAACAGCCCCGCAACGCCGGCCTGCCGGGAGACCCGACCTACGTCCGATCGACGGTCGCCACGATCAACCTGGCGGCCCTCGACGTTCGAGACGACGTCAAGGTCGGCAATCGCGTCAAGATCGGCGGGGGCGGTCTCTACGCCGGCGAGTTCGCGGTCGTGGAATCGATCCTGAGCGGCATCATCCCGGCCGCCATGGTCCGCACCGAAGCGGGCAAGACGCGGCGAGTCCGCGCCGTGGACCTGGAGCGCGTCGCTCCCGAGCGGCCGGCGTCCGAGCGGCCGGCGTCCGATCGGCCCGCCGTCGAGCGCGCCCCGGCGGAGAGCCTCCCGGCGGAGGGCTGAGCGGGGCTCGATCTCGGAGACTCCACGATCGCCGCCCGCCCCGGCCGCCGCGTCTCGACTCAGCCGGACCGGGCCGGCAGCTCCGGTGAGTGGATCCGCACGAGCAGGGCCGCGAGTTCGGCGGCGCAGACCAGCATGAACGCGCTCATGTAGAACCAGAGCATCAGGACGATGACGTCGGCCAGCGCGCCGTAGGTGGCGTTGTAGCCCGCGAACTGGCCCACGTAGACGCCGAACCCGTACGTAACCGCTATCCAGGCAACGGCGAACGCGGCTGCCGCCGTCGCGGCCCAACGCCACGGCGTGCGGAAGTCCGGAGCGAACCGCAGCAGGGCCGCGACGGCGGCCACGAGCAGGGCGAGAGAGAGCGGCCAGCGCAGCAAAGAAATCCAGGGCCAGGCGTCCCGGAGGCCGGCGTGGTCGACGAGGTGGTGAGTCGTCAGGGTCACCCCGACGATGGCCGCGAACGAGATCGCGATGGCGACGCCCGAAACGACCGTAAGGAGGCCCGCCAGGGCCACCCGGAAGGCCAGCGACCTCCTCTCCCGAAGCCCGTAGGCGCGGTTCATCGCCTTCATCAGCGAGTTCGTGCCCGTCGCCGCCGCCCAGACAGTGATCACCGCCCCAGCTGAAAGCAGCTCCAGGTGAGTGCTGGCCAGCACGGCGTCGAGCTGCGCCCTGACGGGCGCGACCAGGTCCGCCGGAAGGTCGCCCCCTATGGCCCCGATGATCCGGTTGCTCGGGTCGCGAATGCCGAGCCAGCTCGCCATCAAACCGCTCAGCGCGAAGATGAAGATGGCGAACGGAAACGTGGCGAACATGAAGCGGTAGGCGAGTTCGGCTGAGATTCCGGCCACGTCGTCGTCGATGACCCTCTTCACGTAGCGCCTGGCGATCTCCCGCAAAGCACTCCCCTTGCCGGCTCGGATAGTCGACGCCTATTGTGCCCGACTGCACGAGCGGGCCGGCCGGCCCGGACGCCGGGCCGGTTGCGGGCTCCGCCGCGGGCACCCGATCCCCGGTCTTCCGGGCGGTGTGGAGGTCCAACAGGTCCGTCCGCCGGCGTCGTCGTATCCGCCTCAAGGCGGACGCTGATCCCCGGAGCGCGTGGCTATGCTGATTCCGCCAACACCACACCGATCCAGCGAGGGTTCTGCCATGGCAACCGCCCCGGCCCCGGCCGCATTCAGCGGCGGCTACCCGGTCAACCTCACCGTCACCCAAGAGCGCGAGCTGAACCGCCTGTGGGGCATCCCGGTCGTGGGCAGCCTCGTCCGGTGGTTCATGGCGATACCGCACCTGGTCGTCCTGTCCATCCTGGGCATCGGCTTCAACATCTGGATCCTTCTGGGCTGGATCCCGATCCTCCTCAACGGCAGGGTTCCCGGCATCGCCGTCCGCCTCCTGACCGAGTACATCCACCGCGGCTCCCGCGTCGCCGGCTACGCCCTCTTCCTGATGCCGGGCGGGTATCCGCCGCTGGAGCCGGGCCTGCCCTCCCCCACCGACGTCGAGTTCTACTTCGAGAGTCTCGAGATCAACCGCCTCTGGGGCATCCCGTTCGTCGGGTTCATCGTCCGGATCCTGTGCGTGCTGCCGCAGCTGATCGTGCTCAGCCTCGCGGCCGCCCTGGTCGCCGTCAGCCTGCTCATCCTGTGGATCCCGATCCTCGTGTCGGGCCGCTACCCGGGCTGGGCGGTCTCGTTCTACGGCGCCGTGCTTCGATACGGGGTCCGCGTCTCGGCATACCTGATCCTGCTTCCGGTGCCCTACCCGCCGCTCTGGTTCAGCTGAGCCGCCACCGGGCCGGAGCCGGCCGGCCCGGGCCACGATCGGGCCGGGCCCGCGCTACCGACCGGGGTCGTTCCGGGAGTTCGGTGTGCCCCGGAACCGCGCCGGCGATGGCGCCGACCACTTCGCCGGCTCCGCCTCAGCGCGAATTGTGGACACAGGGGCTGTGACACGGGTATGGACGGAGCCTACAATCCGCGAGTACGGAAGACGCCGTAGATTGCGCCGGCCAAAGGTTGGGGGCGCCGCCTGCGTGATCGAAGCTAATCCGTTCGGATCGGGGCCCTGGCGGAGGATCGTCACCCTCCAATCTGGTGCACATGCCGCATGGTCGGCTCAGCGCAGGCAGCCGACTCTACGAGCAAGAGCGGTTGCGCGCTCGCACCCGCGCCCCGGCCGTAAGGCAAGGAAGCCGCGCGGTTGGGTGGCAGCATGGTCATCAGAGGCGATCGCATGGACGCGAAACCGCTCCACTGTTCCGTGTGCAAACACCCGGTCACGATCCACGGCGGCAACGGGTGCCGCCGGGCCGCCCTGATCGAGGACGGCTTGACTCTCTGCGACGTCTGCGCTCCGGCGGGCAACCGCCAACCGGTCCGCTTCGAGCGCTAGCCCCCTCCGTCGAGAGACGCCGGCAGACCCTGCCGTCAGAACTCCTGCGGGCACCACGGCTGCAGTGCGGTCGGGAAGAGGGCATCCGCCACGGCCAGGCTGCCCGGGCGCAACTCCACGACTCGACCGGTTGCGGCGAGGGCCGTCGCCGTGCATCCGCCCAGGAACAGGGCGCCCAGGTCGTTGGCGTCGAGGGCGAGATCCGCCTCCGCCTCCGTCCGTGCCACGCCGGCCTGGCCGTCGGAGACGTCGAGGCGCCACCGGCCGGCGTTCCATGGGCAGTAGCCGTCGCTCAGGTCCAGCGTCAGGGCGCCGCTACCGCGACCGTCGACGCCGTACGTGCGGCCCGCCAGCGCGGCGGCGGCATCGACCACGCGCAGCCACAGGCCGTCGCCCATCGTCGTGCCGAGACGTCGCGGCTCCGCCGGCAACCGGAAGAGCGGATGATCGAACGGCAGGCGCCACGCCTTGACCGCCCGGACCAGGTCCACTTCGAAGAGGTAGCGCCAGATCTCGCGCATGCCGCGCGGCGTGGAGGCGATCGCCTCGTCGACGATCAGCGTTCCGGCCGGGCCCCGTGCGTTCCACTCCGGCTTGGTTTTGTACACGGCGTAGGCCTCCGGGCCGGCTGACGTCTCGTAGACCACGAGCCGGCGAACCCCGCCGCCCCTGGCGTCCTTCTCGAGCGTCGGCAGGATGCCGACCCACCAGTCCGGAGTCCGGGCCAGGAAACCGGCGCGCCCAGCCCGGGCCGCCTCGTATACCGGAGCCACGAGATCCAGCCCTTCGCCCGCGGGCAGCAGCCTGAACGTGCCCTCTCGCGCCCAGTCGAGCGCCAGGCCCACCGCCGGCGTCTCGGCCTCGATGTTCATGCTCATCGTCGCCAGCCCGAACCCGAAACGCTGATAGATGGCGCCTTCGGCCGCCCACAGGGCCGCCAGCGGCTCGCCGCGCCGGTGGCAATCGTCGATCATGAGCCGCATCATCCCGCTCATCAGGCCGCGGCGGCGGTGCGAGGGCAGGACGGTCACCCAGGTCACGCCGCCCGTCGGCAGTTCACCGCCGGGGACCTTCAGGCCCAGCGCGAAAACTCCGGCCGTGCCGACCATTCGATCGCCGTCGAACGGAGCCATGAAGCGATCCTTGTCCGCGACCAGCTCGACCCGGCCGATCAAGTCGTCCGCGACATCCTCGCTGAAGGCGATCTCGGCGACCCTGAGCAGCTCGGCGAAGCGCTCCGGCGGGCAGGTCCGAATCTCGATGCCCATGGCCTAATGTTGCCAGACCGGAATGCCGTCCGCGATCCGGGCCCGCAGCCAGGCGACGATCCCGGCCACGACCTCCGGCCCATCCGGTTCATTGAGCGTCTCGTGACACAGGCCGGGCAGGACGCGCCGCTCGACGCCGGGCAGGCTTCCCAGCGGCTCGCTGACGGAAGGAGGGACGAGCGTGTCCGCGCCGCCGTGGATCACGAGCGTGGGCAGCCTGAGCCGGTCGAGTTCCCTGCCCGCCCGCTTCATTGCCGACATGAGTTCGGCGCCCAGCCGGGCCGTGGAACGTGGCTGAACCAGAGGATCCGCGAAGTAGGCGGCGCCCACCGCCGGGTCGCGCGACAGCTGCTTGCCCGAGATGGGATTGGCCAGGACGATGTTCGGAGCCACGCGGCCGAGGACCGGGGCGAGCGCACGCTGCCAGGCAGGTACGCGTGCGGCAAGCGGCGGGGCGCTCAGAACGAGCAGATCGGGCGCGGGCCGGTCTGAACAGGCGTAGTTCAGGGCGATGAGCGCACCCATCGAGTGGCCGAACAGGACCAGCGGCAGTCCAGGGCGGCGCAGCGCGGCCAGACGAACCTCGACGTCGTCCAGGAAGTCGTCCCACTCGCGAACGTATACGCGCCGGCCGCCCGACAGCCCGTGGCCGCGAAGATCGAAGGCGTGCACGTCCAGGCCGGCCTCCGACATCAGCCGGCCGGTTCGCTCGTAGCGGCCGCTGTGCTCGCCGATTCCGTGAACGATCAGGATCCTCGCCCAGGGCTCGCCGGACGAAGACCACTCGCGGATGTGAAGAGCGGTTCCGTCCCGAGCCGCCCCGGTGGCCGCGCCGGCCGTCGCCCCGCCGCTCGCCTGGGGCACGCCGATAGCCTGGGGCACGCCGGTCGCGCGGCCGGCCCGCCGGCCCGCGCCGGCACCGTCCGTGCGTCCCCCCGCCGGGTCCGTTGGAGCCGCCATGGTCCCGCCTCCCGCCGCGCGTCGCGATCTCCGTTGCCAACATCGTAGCCCGCCCGCCGCGGGCCGATTCGCCGGATCGTCGCCATCGCGGTTGGGCGGCGGCGCCATCGGGCGCGGCCGGCCCCGTCAGGCGGCCGCGCGGCTGAAGCGGTTGGGCGGCGGCGCCATCGGGCGCGGCCGGCCCCGTCAGGCGGCCGCGCGGCTGAAGGCGCGGGCCCCGAGCCAGATCGTGACCATGGCCAGGGCGGTCAGAAGCGCCAACCCGAAGACGATCTCCGTGTCGCCGTAGCTGGCGTTGAAGAGCGCCCGGATCGCCGCGACCGCGTGGTAGAGAGGGTTGAGCTTGGCGACGGTCTGGAGCCAGTCCGGCGCCAGTGACATCGGCAGCATCACGCCGGAAAGCAGCAGCAACGGGACTGCCACGCCGTTGACGACCGGGGCCAGCGCGTCCTCGCTCTTGAGCACAAGCGCGAGGGTGTAGGAGACCGGCGACATCATGATGCCGATCAGGGCCAGCATGGCGAAGGCGACGGCCACGCCTCCGGGCTTGATCTCGAGCCCGAACGGGATCGCCAGCACGACCAGAATCAGGCCCTGTCCCAGGAGCAGGACGACGTCGCGCATCGAGCGGCCTACGAGCATCGCGACGCGACTCATCGGCGTCACGGTCATCCGCTCGACAACTCCCTCCCGCATCTCGTCGCACAGCCCAAAGCCCACGAAGGCCGACCCGAACAGCGCGGTCATGACCAGGAGGCCGGGCACGAAGACGTTGAAGGCGCCGCCGGGCGGGAAGCCCGGCATCTTCGCGATGTTGGTCAGCAGCGGCCCGAAGAGGAGCAGGTACAGGATGGGCTGGAGGATGCCCATGATCACCCAGACGGGGTTGCGCAGGCTCAGGACGAGCGATCGCTCGAAGATGAGCCAGGTGTCGCGGAAGACTCTCATTTGTCGGTCTCCTAAGCCGCGGTTTCGCGGAGCGATCGGCCGGTCTTCTTGAGGAAGACGTCGTCGAGGCTGGGCCGGTGGAGGTTCATCGTGGTCGGAGCCAGGTCGTGGCCGTCGAGCAGGCGCAGGACCAGAGGCACCGCCTCCTCGCCCCTGTCCACGTAGAGACGGACCAGGCCGTCCTCGATGCCCGCCTCGCGGACGAACGGCTGAGCCTCCAGCAGCCTGACGACCGCTTCGCCGTGGCCGTTGACCCCGATCGTTAGAACGTCGCCGGCGATTTCACGCTTGAGCTCGTCGGGCGATCCTTCAGCCACGATCCGACCGTGGTCGATGATGGCCAGGCGGTCGCACAGCGCATCCGCCTCCTCGAGGTAGTGGGTGGTCAGGAAGACCGAAGTCCCGCCTTCTCGAAGCTTGCGGATCTCGTCCCACAGTCGGGCGCGGGCCTGTGGATCCAGGCCAGTGGTCGGCTCGTCCAGGAAGAGCAGGGCCGGCCTGTGGACCATGCCGATGCCGATGTTCAGGCGTCTTCGCATCCCGCCCGAGTATGTCTTGCACGTCCTGTCGGCCGCCTCGGTCAGGTCCAGCGCCTCCAGGACCTCGGTCGCGCGCCGGCCGGCCTCCGCCTTGCTCATGCCGAAGAGACGGCCCTGGATGACCAGTTCCTCCCGGCCGGTGGCCTCGCGATACGAGCCTCCTGATTGAGCCACGTAGCCGATCCGTTCCCGGACCCGGTTCGCCTGGGCGCACACGTCGTAACCGGCGACGCGGGCGGTGCCGCCGGTCGGCGGCAGGAGTGTGGACAGGATCCGAAGGGTGGTCGTCTTGCCGGCCCCGTTCGGACCGAGGAAGCCGAAGATTTCGCCCGCGTCGAGACTCAGGTCGACGCCGGCGACGGCTTCCACGCCGCCGCCTCGCCCCCTGAACGTGCGGCGCAGGCCGGACGTTTCGACGATGGCTTGGGATGCCGGCCCGGCGCTCATCGCGCAGCTCCGGTCCGGCCGCCCGCCGGGGCGCACGGGCCGCGGTCGGCAGTGGCAGACTTCCGGTTTGTGAGTTCCATCGATCTTCCTTCTTGTGTCGCAGGCCGGTGAACGGCGTCTCGGTTCCGAGCCAGGCCGGCGGGGACGGCTCCTCGAGGCGGCTCGGCGCCGGCGGATCGAGCCGATCAGGGCCCCGATTGCGGTTTCGCGTTTCTCTGCGCTACACTATCGCTGCGCAGCGCAGAGAATAGCCGGCGCAGGAGGACGATGTCAAGCGACGTTTCCAGGCAGGAGCTGATTGCCGCGGTCCTGCGCGCCGTCCGCAAAGGGGCCGGCCAGACCGCGCTCTTCAGCCAGGCGGTGGCGGAACGGCTGGGCCTGGCCGGAACTGATGTCGAGTGCCTCGACGTACTTCTGGTCGAGGGTCGCCTGACGGTCGGCCGCCTGGCCGAACTGACCGGGCTCACGACCGGCTCCGCCACCCGCATGGTGGATCGCCTCGAGCAGGCCGGCTTCGTCAAGCGGATCGCCGATCCGGTCGACCGGAGACGGGTGCTCGTAGAACCGGTGCCCGGGCTCGATGCCAGGCTCGGCGCCCTTCACGACTCCGTTCGCCGCGCTCAGATGGACGTGATCGAAGGCTTCGACGACGGGCAGCTGCGCCTGCTGGTCGATTTCCTGGGCCGCATGGGTGAGGTCGTCCGCGTCGAGACGACGAAGATGCGCGCGCCGAGCGAGGAGGCAGGCGCCGGCGGGACCTACGCCGCTCCTGTCGGAGGTGTGACCAGCGGAAGGCTCATCTTCCTGTCGGGCGCGCCTCGCATGACCGTGCGGGGCGATCCTGGATTGGGCGAGCTCTACCGGGCCAGGTTCGCCGGGCCGGTGCCCCGAATGCGGGTTCGTGGCGGCGTGGTGACGGTCGCCTATCCCCGCTTCGGCTGGTTCGACTGGCGGGCCCAGGTCGCCGGCCAGCACATCGACGCTTCGGCCCACTGGCGCAAGGACACGGGCGAGATCGCCCTGAACAGTTCCATTCCCTGGGCGTTCGAGCTTCGCGGCGGCGTCTCGCAGTGGAACGCCGACCTGCGTTCGCTCCGGATCGAGTCGTTCGAGCTCAGGGGCGGGGCGAGCAAGATGGACCTGCAGCTGGCTGCACCGGTCGGGACAGTCCCGATACGGATCGCGGGCGGCGTCAACCGGATATCGATCGAGCGGCCCTTCGGGGCCGCGGCCGGCCTGACGATCCGAGGCGGTGCCAGCGAGGTCGTCGTGGACGGCGAGGTCTACAAGGGCCTGGGGCATCTGTCGGTGCAGACACCGGGCGCGGATTCGGCGGTGGACCGGTACGAGATAGAGATCGCGGGCGGCGCGAGCAAGATCCAGATCACGGCGCGCTGACCCGCGGAGGCACCCCGGACGGCGCTCGGCCCGGCGGAGGTGGCCCGGCTGCGCCCAGCCGGCGACGCGCGGCCGATGCGACCCTTACTCGCCCGCCCGCTTCTCGAAGTCGAGCGAGGCCGAGTTGATGCAGTAGCGCAGGCCGGTCGGCCGGGGACCGTCATCGAAGAGGTGGCCGAGGTGGGCGCCGCAGCTGGCACACAGGACCTCGGTCCGGCGCATCCCCAGGCTGTTGTCGGACCGCGTGACCACCCTGGCCTGCTCGGCCACGTCGTAGAAGCTCGGCCAGCCGCAGCGGGAGTCGTACTTCTCGCTCGACTGGAAGAGAACCTCGCGACAGACGACGCACCGATAGGCGCCGGCGTCGTGCGTGTCCCAGTAGGCGCCCGTGAAGGGCCGCTCGGTGGCCGCCTCCTGCGTCACGGCGAACTGGAGTGGCGTGAGTCGCCGCTTGAGCTCATCTACATCGGTCTTCATGCCTGGACCTCCACAGACCGCATCTGCCGGATCAGCTGACCAACCCTGGCCACGTCTTCTGGCGTCGGCGTAGTGATGTTTCGGAAGATGAAGCCGCCGAAGCCGGCTTCCATATAGCGGTGGAGCATCTCGGCGCCCTCGGCCACGGTCGCGGGCATGACCATGGGGCGACGCGCCTCGGGGAACCGGGCCAGCTGCGCGGCTTTGTCGCGCTCCGCATCAACCAGCATCAGCGGGACCGACACCGTGCGCAGGATATCGGCCGGATTCCGTCCGACGGCCTCGCAATGGCGATCCAGCACGGCCAGCTTGGGGGCGGCCTCGTCGAGACTGCCGAACCAGTTCGTGATGTCCGCGAAACGGGCGGCGAGCTTTAGCGTCCGCTTCTCGCCACCTCCGCCGATCAGGATCTTTGGCCCGCCCGGCTGGATCGGCCGGGGCCGGTTCAAAGCCGCCTCGATCCGGTAGTAGTGACCTTCGAAGCTCGGGCGCTCCTGCGTGAACATCGCCCGGGCGATGGTGAGAGCCTCTTCGAGGCGGTCCTCGCGCTCGCCGATCGGCGGAAAGCCGATGCCGTAGCCGGCGTGCTCGGACTCGTTCCAGGCGGCGCCGATGCCCAGCACGGCCCGGCCCTTCGAGATGACGTCGAGCGTGGTCACGATCTTCGCCAGCATGGCCGGGTTTCGGTACGTCACGCCGGTGACCATCGTTCCGAGCAGGACACGATCCGTCCTCATGGCCAGGGCCCCGAGGGTCGTGTACGCCTCGAGCATCGGCTCTTCTTCGCGGCCGTTTCCCTGGATCTGGTAGAAGTGGTCCATCACCGTCACCAGGTCGAAGCCGGCCTTGTCGGCTGCCTGGGCGAGCTCCACGGTCCGGTCGAAGAGATCGAGGTCGGGGGTTCCGTGGAATGTGTAGTTCGGCATGTGATAGCCGAAGAAAGGTCGCATCTACCAGCTCCTGGCTTCGTGTCGGCGTCCAGTTCGGGCGGCCGGCGGAACCTCGTAACAGACCGACGCTAGCACTACTTGCCTCTGCCGTCGCCGCGGTCCGGGCGTGTCGCGGATCACGCTTCAGAAGCGTCACCGGTGCGAAGCCCGGCGAAGGAGCCCTGGGCCTGGGCCGCACGATGCCGCCTGGCGCAAGGGTCTAAGCTCCGGCACGCAGCATCCGCGATACTGGTAGCCGGAACTCAGCTAGAGAGAGGATCGTATGGACCCGGAGAATCCTGGCCAGACTCCTGGCGAGCCGGCCCAGCCGGTCTGGGGTCCGCCGCCGGCCCCTGAACAGCCAGATCACGCCGCCCCCATCGAAGATCCATTCGCGGCGGGGCCTGAAGTCCCTGGTGAGGTTCCGCAGGCGCCCGGCAGCACGACGCCTCCGGCCTGGACACCTCCGGGCGCGCCGGCCGACGTTCAACCGCCGGCCTGGAGCACACCGCCCGTACCGCCGGAGGCTCAGCCTCCGGCCTGGACCCCTCCGGCGGCGCCGGCATGGGGCGCACCTCCGGCCGCGCCGGCCGACGTTCAACCGCCGGCCTGGAGCGCACCGCCGGCCGGCCCGTACGGGACGCCCCCGCAGGGCCAGTACGGCACTCCGCCTCCGGGATGGGGCGCGCCGCCTCAGGGCCAGTACCGCGTCCCGCCGCAGGATCCGTACGGAGCTCCGGCCCCGGGCCCATATGGCGCTCCGCCTCCGGGATGGGGCGCACCCATGCCGGTCCAGCCGGCGAAGGGCGGACGGACGAAGCGGATCATCGCCGTCGTCGGCATCGTGGTGCTGGTATTCGCCGCCCTGGCCATCTTCCGGGCAGTCACGAACCCGAACCACGCCGGCCAGGTCATCTTCACCACGGACGCACCCACGTCCTCGGGAGCCGCGACCTGCCAGCTCGGGAACCAGGTCACCTCGGTCACGGCCGGGACGCCCGTGTACGCCAACTGGTTCTACACGTCGGAGCTGACCAACGAGACGGTGACGCTGACGATCGTCAAGGACGGGACTACGATCGACACGAGCACGCTCACCTCGGCCGAGTCGAACGGCGTCGACTGCGTCGAGTCGAGTGCCAACCTCGGCGACCTGGCTCCCGGAGTCTACGAGTTCAAGCTGACGACCTCGAGCGGCGAGGTCGTCTCGGACGGCACACTCACCATCAAGTAACCGTATCTCCGGCAGAGGCGGCCGGCAACGAGGCGCGCCATCTCGACATGACGGGGCAACTCGCTGCCGGCCGTATTTCGATTAGGCCGGCCGTGCCTCCGACCTGGCGGCCGTCCTCGAGTTCCGGCTGGCAATGCTGGCCGAGAAGTTCGGGGCCGAGGCCGGGCCGCCGCCCGAGACAGCGGCGCCGCGCCGGAGCGACGAGCGATGGATGGCCGAGCACTTCGGCCGCGACTTGATCGCCTGGATTGCCCGCCCGGGCTGACGGGGCCACCGGCCATCCGGATCGCGACACTCCCCGCCGCGCCCGACGGTGTTGCCCGGTCAGCGGCTCGACGCGCGCCATCCCTGGAGGGTGGGCCAGCCCCAGTACACGGACGCCACGGCGATGCCGAGCCCAACCCCGAACATGGCCGGGTGCAGGAACGAGAGTTCCTTGATGACGGCCAGTTCCACGACGATCCAGACCATCTGGCCGGCGCCGATGGCGAAGGCGAGGAAGGGCGCTACGTGCCAGTCCCGCAGGCCGATGACGGCGACGGCGAATGAGCCCAGGCCGAAGAGCCCGCCCAGGATCAAACCCGGCACGAAGTAGTCGGCAAATGGGCTGCCGTCGAGCAGGCTCAGCGGGAACTTCATGACGCTGCCGTCGGGCTGCGAAACGAGCGCGGCGCCGCCGGCCAGGGCTCCGACGCCCAGCAGGATCAGCAGCAGGACGGCGGACCGACCGGCGCGGTCCATCGTCGGACGGGGGATCGAACGGGCGGAAGGGGCGGCAGCGTCGGTGGCCATGGCTCTCCTCGTCTGGTCGGGCTGGATCGGCTAGGAAGCCCGGACCCGCTCGGGCTCCCGCCACGATCCTCCGGTCGCCGTATATCCCCGGTCAAGGGCCATCCGGGCTCAGGCGGCCCTCCTCCGCCGGCCTCGCCCCTCGGCCACGACGGCCGCCCCTTTGCGGTCGAGCGTCGACCCCGCGTAGGCGCCGATCGCGGCCGGCCGCGCCAGATGGAAGCCTTGCCCGAACTCGACCCGCAGGAGTCTGAGCGCGGCCAGCTCGCTCTCCGTCTCGATTCCCTCGGCGATCAGGGCGCAGCCGACGCTCTCCGCAAAGCGGGCCATGCCCGTGACCATGGCCTGGCGGGCCTGGTCGGTGTCGATGTTACGGACGAGGGAGATGTCGAGTTTCACGAACTGCGGCCGAAGTTCCAGTATGTGTCGCAAGCCGGCGTAGCCCGCGCCGGCATCGTCCACGGCGAGCATGGCGAACGGTCGAACGTGAGCCAGGGCCGCAAGAAGGCGCGGGTAGTCGTCGATCTCGACGTGCTCCGTGACCTCGAGCACCACGGCCCGATCGGCCGAAGCAAGGACGTCGAGCATCGGTGTCAGGCAGATTGCCAGGGCCGGCGAGACGTTGAGGCTGAGGAAGCTGCCCTCCGGCAGGCCCTTCGCCTCTTCAATCTGCGCGTTGAGACAGGCTGTCTCGAGCTGAACCATTGCCCCCACCTTGTCGGCTTCGAGGAATTGAAGGTCCGGCCGCTTCTCGTTCGCGAAACGGGTCAGCGCCTCGTAGCCGACAGGCTCGCCCGTCGCGAGGTCGACGATCGGCTGAAAGACCGGCGTGAAGGCGCGGGAAGAGATGATGCCCAGGACGTCGGCCCTTATCAGGTCCCGGCGCCACTGGGCCGACAGCATCGGGCCGAGGACCGCGGCCGACATGACGCTGAACTCGGTCAGTGTCGCCAGCCGATCGGAGAGACGGCGCGCGTGCTCGGCGGTCGTCGCGCCCATCGACAGCACTCCGATCGGCTCTTCGTTCCAGATCAGCGGGGCGAGGGCGTCTGCCTGCAGCCCTGCGGCGATTGTCGCTCTGTCGAAATCGTTGGCCGGCAGGCGGCTCCGCCACGATTCGACCCACAGCCCGAACCCGGCACGTTCCACGAGTTCGCGGCCGTACTCCTCCGGGATCGGCTCGCCGACGATGACTGGCCTGCAGTTCGCGCCCGACCTGGCAATGGGCACCACGCCGGCCGGGCTGAATACGAAGAGGACGGCGGTGTCGATGCCGTGGATGCGAAGCGCCTCGGAACAGACGCGGTCGGCCGTGCCCTCGATCGTGGGCGCGGCCTCCAGGCGGGCCAGCGAGACTGTGGTCGCGGCTCGTTCGTTTCTCTCCGTGGCCAGTCGCGCGGCCATGGCGTGTTCCTGACCCTGCAGGATCCTCTGTCGAGCCATGGCCAGCAGGACGACGATGCAGGTGTTGACCGCAATCGGGTCCACCAGCAAGGGTTGCGACCGGGGCAGCAGGTCGAGCAGGGCCGAGCTCACGATCGCGACTATGGGCAGCCAATCCGACGTGCCTCTAGCCAGGCTTTCGTAACGGGCGCCGCCGCCGGCCCGGAGCGTCCAGGTCACGCCGCCCCACGCACACAGGAGCGCGCCCGCGGGGAAGATGAAGTCCATCGGCTCGATCCCGTCCGGCCGCCCGGCGATGAACCTCCCGAGCCAGCCTTCCCAGGCGATCGCGAGCAAGACGACACCTGGAACGACGGCCCACACGCTCTTCAGGGACGGCTCGATCCTCAGGGCAAGGGCCACGACCAGGGCCGCCGCGGCGCTGGCGAAGAAGGACGTTGATACGGCCGGCGCGATCAGGTTCTGGATCAACCCCACGGAGAGGTCGGGCACGCGATTGCCGGGCAGGACCTCCCGGAAGACCCAGTTCGCGGTCACGAAGGTCATCGCGGCCGCCATGATCACGAGGCCGTCCAGGAGGGCCGCCAGGCGGGCGCCGGGCTCCAGGTGCCCGTAGAGAGTCAGCAGGAGGGTCGTGATGGCGATGATCGCCGCCAGGACGTAGCAGATGTCCGAGATCGCGGCGACCGGACCGAGCGACCGGCCGGTGAGGTCGGGGATGTCGGCTACGGTCATCCCGACGGCGACCAGGCCGAGCGCGACGGAGAGCATGTGTCTGACCCGCCGGGGCTCCGGATCCCCGCGATTGGCCGCCAGAAGCACGGCGAGAGCGCCTGCCGCGGGAGCGACCGTGCACGATATGTCCTCGAACAGCAGCCAGAGATGGCCCGCGTTCAGGAATTCCAGTGAGGAGGAACACGCGACCACGATCGCACCGACGGCGAGCGCGGCCAGGTCCGGGCGGCGGGCCGCGGTCGCAAGGGCGGCACGGACCGGCATCCAGGACGTGCGGGCAGATCCCGACCGCCGCGGACGGAGGTCGGGCAGGCCCGGGGTCGGCGCGCTCACAGGCATGAGACTCCGGCCCGACTCGTGGGCCGGTCGGTTCCAGGCCTCGACCTCGTCTCCATGGATAGCAACCCGCCAATCGAACAGTTGTCGCCCGCGGGCTCTCAGCCCCGGCGAACGGTCCAGCAACGCGCGGCGGCCGGCATGGCTCGGCTGCCCCGCACCCTAGTTATCGGCAGGCGAAGGCGCCGCCCGATGATCCTGGCGCGCCATTTCGGCCCTGATTCGGTACCGTAGGGCCACCGGATCGGGAGGTCGCATGCGCCTGCGAGATTTCGCCCTGGAGCGGTTCTTCGCCCGCTGGGAGTTCAAGGCCGAGTTGCTCCTGTGCGCCTCGGACGTCGAAGGCTGGTCGATGTCCGAACTGCTGGCACTGGCCGACGAGGAGGCCCGCGGCCGCTGGAACAGCCTCCACCTCGGATACACCGAATCACTCGGCGATCCGGCCCTGCGAGCCGTGATCGCGGGTCTGTACGAGGGGGTTTCACCTGACGACGTGATCGTCTTCGCCGGCGCCGAGGAGGCGATATTCGCGCTCCACAACGTGCTTCTCGGGCCGGGCGATCACGCCATCGTGGTCCGGCCGGCATACCAGTCGCTGGCCGAGGTCGCCCGATCGACTGGAGCCGAAGTCACGCGGGTCGACCTTCGCGAGTCCGCCGCCTGGCGGCTGGACGTGGACGAGGTACGAGCGGCCGTGCGGCCGAACACGCGGCTCATCCTGGTCAACGAGCCGCACAACCCGACCGGCGCACTGAGCGATCGCAGCACCTTCGGCCGGCTGGTCGATGTCGCGGCGGAGTCCGGCGCGCGACTCGTCGTGGACGAGGTTTATCGCTTCCTCGAGTTCGATCCCGAAGATCGATTGACGGCCGGCGTGGACACATCGCCGGCCGGAGTGAGCATCGGCGTCATGTCCAAGTCGTTCGCGATGGCCGGACTTCGGATCGGTTGGGTGGCCGCGCGCGACCGCGACCTGCTGCGGCGGCTGGCGGCATTCAAGGACTACACCACGATCTGCAGCTCGGCCCCGGCCGAGATCCTGGCCCTGATCGCGCTGCGGGCCCGGGATACGGTCCTGGCGCGCAACCGCGGCATCATCGCGGCCAATCTGCCCCTCCTCGACGCGTTCTTCGCGCGCTGGGCGGGAACCTTCGAGTGGGTCCGGCCGCGGGGCGGCAGCATCGGCTTCCCCCGCCTCATACGTGATCTGCCGATCGACTCCCTCGCCGAAGACCTGGTACGTGAGACGGGAGTGCTGATCCTGCCCGGCACCGTATTCGCCGACGAGGGCAATCACTTCCGCCTGGGCTTCGGCAGAACGAACATGCCCGCGGCCCTGGAGCGGCTGGACTCATACTCGAGTCGCGTGCTGCGGCAGCCGTAACCCGGGCGGCTTGTGAAGGGGCGCGGGCAGGGTGTACGCGAACCTTAGCCCGGGCACCGGCAGGTGCGGCGCGACGGCGCGGGCCGCGGCCGCGCAGCGGGCCGCCGGCGCGGGCACGGGCAGGTGCGGCGCGAGCCTCCGGGCGGCGCCGCCGCCGGCGCCCATCAGGCCGGAGCCGCAGTGCCGGCGCCCCTCAGGCCGGCGTGGCCGGCCGTAGCTCCTTCAACGCTTCCGCATAGAGGCCGTTGAAGGCGCGCGACGTCGTCGGGAAGCCGTGCATCACCGCGGCGAGCTGCTCGACGGGAATCCGGGCCTGGATCGCGAGCATCGGCTCGTGGATGGCGGCCGAGGCGTCGGGCGCGACCACCGAGGCGCCGACGAGAGTCCTCGACGTTCGGTCGACGACGATCGCCAGGTGTCCGAAATCAGCCTCGAGTTCATAGCCGCGCGTCGTCGTGGCGAAGTCGACAACCTTCTCGAATGCGTCCAGGCCGGCCGCCGCCGCGCCTTCAAGGCTCAGACCGACCGACGCGATCTCGGGCTCCAGGAAGACGGCCCGCGGGATGGCCCGGTAGTCGGGCGCGACATCCTCGCCGGTGGCCATACGGACGGCCAGGATGCCCTGGTAGTGGGAAACGTGGGTGAACATCTCGGGGCCGGCCGGGTCGCCGATCAGGTACACCCCGTCGGCAATGCGGAGGCGCCCGTCGGGCCGGATCGAGGCCGGGTCGACGCCGAGCGATTGAAGCCCGAGGCCGTCGAGCCCGAATGACCGGCCGAGCGCCAGGACCATGCGCTCGCCCTGGACGGTGCCGCCGTCACTCAGCTCCACCACGTGGGCGCCCCGGCCACCGCCCCGCGGTCGGACCTGAACGGTCCTCACGCCCATGTGCAGGTCGACACCATCGCCGCGCAGGATGTGCGCCGCGGCGTCGGAAATGCGCCGATGGTCGCGCTCGATCAGCCGCTCGTGGGAGTGGACGAGGGTCGTCTCGACTCCAAACCGGGCGAAGACGGAGCTCAGCTCGGCGCCCATCGCGCCGCCGCCGAGAACCACCACGCTGCGGGGCAGCTCGCGAGTCGACGTGGCTTCGCGGTTGGTCCACGGAGCCGTCTCGGCCAGCCCGTCGATGGCAGGCATCTTCGGCTGCGACCCGGTGGCCAGGATGATCGTCCCGGCCGCGAGCTGCTGGACGGCGGCGCCGGCCGACCCGAGGCCGGCTCGAACCTCCACCACGCCCCGGCCGGCAATTCGAGCCTCTCCGGGGAAGATCCTGGCGCCGGCCGCTTGGAGTGCCCGGATGTGGCCGGAGTCGTCCGGCCAGTCGCGGCCCTCGCGGTTGATCATGTAGTCGCGCCGGTTCGAGGCGCGCGCCCATGAGTAGTCGCCCCGCCGGTGCTCGGACGCGGCATGCAGCAGCGCCTTCGACGGAATGCAGGCCCAGAAGGAGCACGACCCGCCGACCAGCTCGCGTTCCACCACAGCGACGCTCCGACCGCGCTCCAGGGCCGCGAACGCGGCCGACTCCCCGGCCGCGCCGGTGCCGATGACCACGAAGTCGAAACGCTCCATTGCCCGCCTCGATAGGATCCTGACCCGAGAAGACTCTCGCATGATCGGTCCGACTCGTCCGGCTGGCCGGCCCCGACCCACCCTGCGGATCGCTGAATCGGCCACTTTCGCGCGGCCCGGGCGCCTACCATTCGAGCAGCGGCCGCATCTTGACGTCCGCTCCGACCTCGTCGCGCCGGGAGGTTCAACCATGGTTCCCAGCATCGGGTTCGGGCTCATGGGAGGTCACAGCGGCTCCGCACCGTCACCGTTCGACGCCCTCAACGGGCCTCGCCTGGCGGGCCCGGATGGAAGCCATCCACTCCACGCGGTCGCCCCCGAACAACTCCTGCGTCCGACCGACGGACCGGTGACCGGCGAGATCGCGCTCGACCATCCGGCTCGCGTCGGCGACGGCATCACCGGGCGCCTCAAGCTTGTCGCGGCCAGGCCCGTCGCCGCGCGCAAGGCGAATCTCCGGCTGGTCGGGCTCAGACTGGACGAGGTGCGCCGGTCGCTGGAACACCGCGACGCGAAAGGCCAGGTCACCTACACGGAGCGCTGGGTGGAGACAAGCGGCAAGCTCTTCTCCCAGGATGCCTTTCTGGAGCCGCGGATCCCGACGAACCTCGAGGCCGGCGAAACGCTGGAGTCGGCCTTCGCGGTTCCGGCCCCGCAACTCGGCCCACCGTCGGCTCATCTCGGCGAGTCGATCATCGCCTGGGCTCTCGAGGTTCGCTGGGACATCGCCCTGGGGTCCGATCATTTCGTGGCCGTCTTGATGCCGCTGGCCCAGCACCCCGATCTTCTCCGCGCCGGCGTGGGCAAGCAAGGTGGCACCAGCCTGATGGCCGGCGTCTCCGTCGGCGACGCCACGGTCAGTGTCGAATCGCCGCTGCCGGCAGCGGCCGGGCAGGTGGTCGTGGTCGGGGTGAGCTGGCCCTCGGCGCCGCAGGGGCAGGGCGCCAGGATCGAACTGCATCGCCGAACCAACGCCCCCAACGGCGTGGAGGGGATCCTCGCCTCGCAGGCCGTCTCCCCGGCCGACCTGGCGAGCGGCGCCGCGCGGGCGGGCCTGCTGGTGCCGCCCGGCTCGGCGCCCTCGTTCGACGGGGCAGGCCTCGAGATTGACTACGTGATCCGCGTCCTGGTGGACCGCCGCTTCCGCCCGGACGCCGCCATCGAGAGGCCGCTCGGCATCGTCTGATCCGGAGCGCGACGACGGTCGGGCAGCCGGAGCCTCGGCTGGCGGTAGGGGCATAAGCCGCAACCAGGCGGCGCCCGGCGCCAACCAGGCGGCGCCCGGCGCCAACCAGGCGGCGCCCGGCGCCAACCAGGCGGCGTCCGGCACGTTCCGGCCGGCCACCGCGGCCAGCACGGCCGCAAACGCGGTCCGAGCCGCCCGGCGCAACCCACTTGACCCCGGCCGCCCGGCAGCGTACTTTACCCACAGGTTATATAACCAAGTAGCTAAGCGAGATATGAACTCATACCGCTCCGACCCGCTGAGCACCACCTTCGCGGCCCTGGCCGACCCGACGCGGCGGGCCATCCTGGCCCGCCTGGCCCTGGGCGAGGCGACGGTGACTCAGATCGCCGCCCCATTCGACATGAGCCTCCCGGGCGTCTCCAAGCACCTGCGGGTGCTGCAGCGCGCCGGGCTGATCGAACAAGGTCGCGACGCCCAGTGGCGACCGTGCCGGCTGGAGGCCGAGCCCCTTCGAGAGGTGGCCGCCTGGGTCGACCACTACCGCCGGTTCTGGGAGGAGAGCTTCGACCGGCTCGACGACTACCTGCGGGAGATCCAGGAACAGAAGAACGATCGTGACACCTCAGACAACTAGGCCGGCCCGGCCGCGCATCACCGACCCGAGCGTGCGGCACGCCACGTTCGTGATCGAGCGCGCCTTCGACGCCGCGCCTCCCAGGCCCTCGCCGCCTTCGCCGACCTGCCGGGCGAGCGCGAGCAGGGCACGCATGAACTCGTCGACAACCTGGCGGCCGAGCCGCGCCGCGCCTATCCCACAGACAGGTAGACAGGAGGACTGATCGATGGCCGGGAGGATCGCCAACCGGATGACACTCACCCTGGTCGGAGACCGGGAGATAGCGGTCACGCGCGCTTTCGACGCCCCGCGCCGGCTCGTCTTCGAGGCGTGGAGCAGCTGCGAGCACATGGCTCGCTGGTGGGGCCCGCGGGGCTACGACCTGACCGAATGCCGCATGGACCTCCGTCCGGGCGGCTCCTACCGCTTCGTCCAGACGGCCCCCGACGGCACGATCCATGCCTTCAGCGGCGTGTACCGCGAGATCGCGCCTCCCGAGCGGATCGTGTTCACGCAGGTATACGAGCCGTGGCCCGATCAGGAGGTGGTCGTGAGCACGACGCTCGCCGAGAAGGACGGCAGGACGGCTCTCTCGCAGACCCTGCTCTTCAACTCCGTGGAAGCACGGGACGGCATGGTCGCCTCAGGCATGGAGTGGGGCCAGGCCCAGAGCTTCGAGCGCCTGGACGAGCTGCTCGCCGAGCTGGCGCGAAGCGGCGGGGCGGATGGCACGGCTGCCGGCCCACAACTCGCCCTGACGCGCGACTTCGACGCTCCTCGCGACCTGGTCTGGAAGGCCTGGACCGAGCCCGAGCGCCTGGCGCGCTGGTGGGGCCCTGCCGGAAGCGAGATCGGCGTGAGATCGCTGGATCTCCGGCCCGGCGGGGTTTTCCATTACGGCATGCGGGCCCCGGACGGTTCGGAGATGTGGGGCCGGTTCGTCTATCGCGAGATCGAGCCGCCGCAGCGTCTGGTCTTCGTCAGCAGCTTCTCGGACGAGACTGGCGGTGTGACCCGCAACCCCTGGACGGCCGTCTGGCCGCTGGAGGTCCTGAACGCCCTGACGCTCGCCGAGCACGGCGGCAGGACAACGCTGACTCTGCGCGGCGGCCCGATCAACGCCACGGAGGAGGAGATGCAGGCCTTCGCCGCCGGGGCCGCCGGGATGCGGCAGGGCTTCGACGGGACCTTCGGCCGGCTCGAGCGCTACCTGGCCGAGGCGCTCGCGAAGGCCTGACGCAGCCCGTCGATTCCGAAGCGGCCTATTCGCGAGATCGCACGGCGATCGGACTGGCCGAGCGGTAGGCCGGGCGAGCGCGCCCTGCCAGGCCTCTACTCGCCGATCAGCTGGAAGTGGACGGTCCGCACCCGGTCTCGCACGCCGTCGAAATCGACGAAGTAGATCTGGCCGAACTGGCCGAGCTCAAGCGCGCCATCCACGATCGGGATCGTCTCCGATCGACCGATCAGCGCGGACCGGATGTGGGCGTCCGTGTTCAGGCTCCAGACCGCCTCTTCGCCCAGGTCGTCCACCGCGTGCCGGATGTGCTCCTTGCCCGGGTGAAGGTACTGGCCCTCGTGGCGGCACGTCGGAGCCAGGATTTCGAGCCGGTTCAGCATGTCCTGGAGGAGATGCTTCGTGCCGTCGAACAGCGTGTCATGGGATTCCTCCTGGATGATCACGCTGCAGGTCGTATGGCCGGAGTAGACGGTGATGATTCCATTCCGAATGCGCGATTGCGCGACCGCGGCCTTCGCCGCCTCCGTGACGTCGTGGAACATCGGCTTGTGCAGGTTGCTGCGCACCTCGATGGTGGTGTGGTAGACGGTCAATCGATGGCTCCTCTCGTACGACTCTGGCGGACGACCACTCCCCTGCCCGATCGGCCGGCGAGCGCGTTGACTCGAGATGGCATCAACCCGGGTGCGATTTCTGCCAGGCCGATTGCATCGACCGGACCATCGCCCACATCTGGGCGATGGGATCGGCGGCCATGAGAATGCCGCTCGTGGAACCCGTCGCGCCAACTCCCAGGGCGACCATATCCGCGACGTCTTCGGGCTTCTTGATCCCCGCGCTGCACATGACGATGATCTCGGGATTGACCCGGCCGACCATTTCGATGGTTCGCTCGACGAAGCCGCGCATCTCGCTCGCCACCGATCGATCGCCTCCGATCAAGGCGGGCGGCTCGGCGAGGACGATGTTCGGAGCCAGCTGCGCCACCGCGGCTGCCTCCTCCGGCGAGTCGGTGCAGACCATCGTGGCCAGACCCACCTCGTCGGCGCGCCGGATGGCTCCGCTGATCTCGGCGAGGGTCATCCTCCGCTCGGAGTGATTGAGCATCGTCCCCACGGCCCCGGCTTCCTTGAGCGCCTCCGGCAGGACCATTCCGGCGCCGCGGCCCACCTCGACCGCGTCCATGTGTTGCGAGAAGACGAGCAGGTGTTCCGTGGCCCGCGCGATCGCGGGGATGTCGACGTACTGGGGATCGAAGATGATGCCGACGCCGCACTCCCGGCCCGCGCGATCTGCCTCCACGGCCAGGCGCACCGCGGCATCGCCGTACAGGTAGCCCTTGAGACCGATCTCGAAGAGCGGACTCTGGAGATGTATCCCGGTGTACAAGTCCTACCCCTTACTCGCTGCGTGCCAGGCCGCTCATCGAACCACGAAACGGCCGCTCTCTCTCTCGACCGAAGTCACGCCCTCGAGCCCGCCGTACAGGACGAACGCGGTCTCGGCGTCGAGCGACTCGCCGGGTTCGAGCGTCCGGGCGCGGCCGGCCGCCAGCGCCCCTTGCAGCTCCATCGGGTAGCCGGTCCAGGGCTCGAGACAGACGTGGTGATGACCCCGCCAGCCCCCGTAGACCTGCCACAGCCAGGCACAGGGAAAGACTTCACGAGGGAAGACAAGGGCCACTCCCCGTCCGGATGACGAGTCGGTGAGAGCCAGCCAGCCCTCCCGCAGGTCGGTCGCCCAGTGGCCGCCGTAGACCGCAGCCGATGGCGGCAGGATCCGGCGTACGTCGCGCCTGCCGGTCGGGGCCGCGGGATCCGGCTGGCCGGGCCAGGTGTAGGTGGCGCCGACCTCGCCCATGGCCGGCCCGGAGGATACGCCCACGAACATCGCCTCGGCCGGCAAGTCGATCCGGTGGGCCGGGGTCACGGCGAGACACGGGTGGATGCCCCACAGGAACGGGAGCGTCCGGTTGTCGAGGTTCGTGAGCCGGTAGCGCACGCGCAGGACGGGCTCATCTCCCGAAAGCTCGATCGTCCTCTGGAAGCGGGCGGGCGCGATGGTCCCAAGCCCGGTCGTCTCGATCCAGGCCCGCCCTTCGTCCGCCCCGAACGTCGCCGTCCACGGCACGGACCAGAGCTCCCCCATGTACGGGAGCGGCTCGTCGTGGAGCTGGGCCCTGTCCCCGGTCGGGAAGATCTCGTCCCAGCCGCCCGACCACCAGTCGTCGAAGTTGGCCGCGTACGGAGCGCGCCTTGGGAGCGTGCGGGGATTCGACCACAGGAGGTTGCGATCGGCGACCTTGTCGACGATCTCGAGGACGTGGCCGCCGAGCTCGGGCAGCACCACGACACGGAGTGCCGCGTTCTCCAGGATCAGCGCCCCGATGCCATTGACGCTCCAGCCGTCGACGACGCGGGCCGTCACGCGAGGATGACCTCCACTCCCGCGGATCGGATGGTCGCGACCAGGTCCGCGGGCGCGCCGACATCGGTTATCAGGAGGTCGACCTGCGACAGCGGCACGATCGTGGTGAACCCGGAGCGGCCCAGCTTCGAGGAGTCGGCCAGGGCCACGACCCGCCTGGCGCGGCCGGCCATCGTGGCTCCGACCTCCGCGATCAGGACGTGCGGGGTCGTAATTCCGGCCTCGACCGAGAGGCCGTCGCAGCCCAGGAAGGCGATGTCGGCCGTGAAACCCTTCAGGCTCAACACCGTCTGGGGCCCCACGAACGCCTGGTAGTCGGGCAGGAAGAGCCCGCCCAGGCAGAGCAAATGCAGCCCTTCCCAGCTGGCGACCTCGCGGATCACCAGGAGCGAGTGGGTCACGGCCGTGATCGCGTTTCCGGACCGAAGGTTGGCCGGGAGGCTGGCGGCCACCTGGGCGACCGTCGTCCCCGAGTCGAACAGCACGACCGCGCCGTACTGGATGAGACCCGCGGCGGCGGCGGCGATGCGGCGCTTCTCCTCGACATGCTCCCGCAGCTTGACGGAGACCACCGTCGTCCGAGCGGCCGGGTGGAGCGAGATCGCCGCTCCGTGGATCCGCTTGAGCCGGCCCCGGCCCTCGAGCACCGCCAGGTCGCGACGGATGGAGGTCTCGCTGACGCCGAAGCGTTCGGCCAGGGCCGAAACCTCGACCTCCTCCTGTTCGGTGACTACGTCGGCGATGAGCGCCCGCCGCTCGCGAGCGCTGGTGTTTGCCCGGATCGTCTCCGATACCAGACTGCTCATTTGCCCATGCCCATGGTCAGCCCGCGCACCAGGTGACGCTGGAAGATGAGATAGACGATGACCGCCGGCAGCGCGCTCACCAGCGAGCCGGCCATCAGTGCCGGGATGTTGACCATCCTCGAGCTCTGCAGCGTGGCCAGGCCGACCGTGATCGTCCTGACATCGGGCGTCTGAAGGAATAGAAGCCCGATCAGGAGATCGTCCCAGATCTGGATGAACTGCAGCACCGCGACGGTCACCAGGGCCGGCGTCGCCAGCGGCAGCATTATCCGGATGAAGATCTGCAAGTATGAGGCGCCGTCGATCAACGAGGCCTCGACGATCTCGGTCGACACCCCTCTGAAGTACGTCGTCATCAGATATGTCGCGAACGGCGCCCCGAGCGCCGCGTACACGACGATGGCGCCCAGGTACTGGTTGATCAAGCCCAGCTGGCTGACGTTCACGTACTCGGGCAGGATGATGGACTGAACCGGGACCATCATCCCGGACACCATCAGCAGGAACACGACCGTGGAGCCGGGGTAGCCGAGCTTGGCGAAAGCGAAGCCGCCCGTCGTGCTGACCACCAGGATGATCGCGACCGCACCCGTCGTGACCAGCATCGAGTTGAACAGTTCCTGGAAGACGGGCAGGACGCTGAACAGCGTGTTCCAGCTGTCCAGCGAGAACCCCGAACCGCTGAGGTACTGGTCATACGACCTGAACGAGGTCAACGCCATGAACGCGAACGGGAAGAGCATGACGACGACGAGCAGCGAGAGAATCAGGAAGACCAGCGTTCTGTTGACCTTCCGTCTTGTCTGATTCATCACGTGCCCTCAGTCGTTGCTGGCGCGGAAGACGCGGAACTGGGCGATCCAGATCCCGAAGACGACCACGAACAGCACGACCCCGATGGCCGCCGCCAGTCCGAAGACGCCGGTGTTGAAGCCCTTCTCGAACACGAAGAACTCGAGTGTGGTGGTCGAGAAGCCCGGACCACCCTGGGTCATGATGAAGATCAGGCTGAACAGCGCGGTGAAGGCGGTGATCACGGTGAGGATGAACGCGAACTGGATGAAGCGCATCAGCATCGGGATGGTGATGTAGAAGAGGGTGGACCACGCGCCGGCCCCGTCCACGCGAGCGGCTTCGTAAACCTCTCGATCGAGCGTCGCCATGCCGGTGATGAAGATGATCGTGTTCGTTCCGAAGACCGACCAGATGAACGTGATGATCACGGCGATGATCGCGGTCGAGTTGCCCGACAGGAGATCCGTGTGAATCCCGCCCAGGCCGATCGTCTTCAGCGTGCTGTTCAGGATCCCTTCCGAGGCGAAGAAGCGGATCGCCACCATGCCGATGACGACCCACGAGATCGCGGTGGGCAGGAAGTAGACCGAACGGAAGAAGCGCCACCCGAACACGTGCTCGTTGAGCAGGAAGGCGACGATCAAGGGGATCAGGATCGCCAGCGGGATGGAGGCCAGCAGGATCGCGTTGTTGGAAACCACCTGCCAGAACGTCGAATTGGCGAAGAGCTGGCGGTAGTTGTCGGCGCCGATCCAGGTGGAAGTGATGCCGTTCCAGGACGTGAAGCTGTAGTAGAACGTCTGGATGATCGGAATGGCGAGGAAGCCCGCCACGAGAAGCGCGACCGGCAGTGTGAAGACGATGCCGGCCAGCCGGCGCGACCGAGCCAGTTGTCCGCGCCGGGCCGGTGTCTTGCTCACTGGTCAGCCACCTCGATCATCAGGTGTCGGTCGGGCCATCGACGAGATGGCCCGACCGACCATTCTGGGACCTACTTGTAGGTACCTGAGCGCCGATCGGCGGGCAATGCCATCAGGGCGTCCTGCATCTTCTGCAGGGCCTCCTGCGTGGACATCGTTCCGGCGAACGCGGCGACGAGGGTCGTGGCCGCGACCGACTGCACCTCGGGCTGGATCACGTTGTCGATCATCGGATAGCGGGTATAGCCCTGGGTCGCGCCAAAGCTCAGGAGGTCCTGGGCCAGCGGGTCGGTGGCCGTCGTCCCCTGGATGGCGGGGATGAGGCCGGCGTCGTTGATGATCTTCTGGGCGGCCGGCGTGGCCATGTACTTGAGGAAGTCAGCCGCCACGGCCTTGTTCGAGCAGTAGTTCGTCATGGCGAAGCCGTCGCCCGGGAATTCGACGATGCCCTTGATCGGCTGATCGGAGAACGGCGGAACGAATACGCCCACGTTGGACCCGAGCGCCTGCTCGGCGGCCGAGATCGCCCAGGTGCCTTCCATGGTCATGGCCGCGTCACCGGCCAGGAACTGCTGCCAGGACGAGGTGTCGTTGAGAACGTCCTGGTTGGTGTAGCCGTCCTGGTAGAGCGCGACCCACTTGTCGAGCTGGGCCTTGATCGTCGGGTCGGTCCAGGGCAGGGCGCCCGTGTACAGCTTCTGCCAGTCGGCGACCGGCAGGTACATCATCATGTAGCTGAGGTCGTAGAACGGGTAGAAGCCGGCCGTGAGGCCCTGCGCGCCGGTGCCGTAGACGAAGGGCTGGATGCCCGCGTCCTTGAGCAGCTTGGCATCGGCCATCAGCTCGGTCCAGTCCGTCGGCAGCGTGGTGATGCCCGCCTTGGCGAAGAGGGCCTTGTTATAGAAGCCGTTGTAGGTCTGCATCTCCAGCGGCACCGTGTAGACGCCGTCGGCCGGGTTGAAGTCGCTGGACCCCCACTCGATGCCCTTGAACTGCTGGAGCGTGGACAGGGGGATGTAGGAGTTGAGCGGCTCGAGGTAGCTGGCGTTCTGGAGCGTGAACAGGCCGGTCCACTGTGTCGCCAGGCACGGACCGGTCTTGGAGATGGCCGCGGCCGTCAACAGGTCGAAGTAGTTGTTGGCGGGCTGGCTGACCACCTGGATGGTGACGTTCGGGTGGAGAGCCTCGTAGGCCTTGACGAGGTTCACGGTCGCCGTGGCGTTGGACTCCGTCCCGTAGTTGTGCCACAGGCTGATGGTTACGGGCGCCGTACCGACGCCGCCAGACGTACCTGGGGTCGTGCTGGAACTGCTGCAACCGGCAAGAAGGCCGGCGACGATCGCGCCGGCAAATGCCAGCGTGGCGAACCTTCGATACAGCATCGGATCCTTCTTCCTCCCGTGAGCCCGTCCGCGACGTAGGTGGTTGCGAGTACGGGCAGCCAAATCACCACCTGGGCGGCCCAAGTCCTCCCGCATGGTCGAGCACGAAGCAAGCGTTGCTTGCACTCTCGCGGAGTTTATACGGGCGCTGTACGAGCGTCAATCATGCGCAAACCGCAACATCGTACGCCCCGGCGGGCCTTCGCAAGCCCGTTCGAGACCTGAAGGTGCCGTGGCCGCTCATGAAATGAGCGTCTTGCGATACATTCCTGAGCCACATAAGACGGATTGTGGTAGTCTTCCGAGCGTCCTTCGGGAGGAGGCGGGCCGCAGGCTGCTGCCCGTTCGGCCGACCAGGGCGCCGGGGCGGGCAACCCAGCTCCGTCAGTAGTCGTGGATGCCGAAGGAGGGTTCAGGGTGTCGACGGGCGAGTCGATCAGGCTTCAGCGCCTCTTCGACGGTGGGCAGAACATTGTGATCGTGGCGGTCGACCACGGTCTCTACAACGGGCCGCGGCCGGGCTTTGAGGACCTCGCCCCCATCGTGGACCGGTTGAGCGGAGCCGATGGGATCCTGCTGAGCCCCGGGATGGTTCCGCACGTGCGCTCGGTCTTCGAGCATCGCGGGGCTCCGGCGCTCATCCTCCGCCTCAACTGGGGCACCCAGTACGCCACCCAGTGGGGCTACAGCGAGAGCCGCAGCGTGCCGATGATCTCGGCCTCGCAGGCGGTCTCGCTCGGGGCGGACGTCGTCCTGGTCGGAATGTCGATCAAGACCGGCTCGGAGGCCGTCGACGCCGAGAACGTCGCCCAGGTCGCCCGCTGCGTCGCCGAGAAGCGCGAGGTCGGCGTCCCGATAATCGGCGAGGTCTATCCGGCCGGCCATGAGGACATCGCGCCCGAGGAACGGCACGAGCAGATCTCGATCGGCTGCCGGATCGCGGCCGAGCTCGGGGCGGACATGGTGAAGACCTTCCACACGGGTGAGCGCTTCGCCGAGATCGTCCGCTCCACGCCGGTGCCGATCCTGGCCCTCGGGTCGCGCAAGCTGCCGCACGAAGTCGACGCCCTCGAGCTCGCTGCGACGGCCATCCGCGATGGCGCTCGAGGCGTGGTCTTCGGACGGAACGTCATCCAGGCCCGCAGCCCGGAGAGGTTCCTCGAAGCGCTCCAGGAGGTCGTCAAGAACGGCGCGGATCCGGCCGCGGCCGCCAGGAAGCACCAGCTCGCCTGAACCTCGGGGGCGCCAGGCCATGACCCTCCTGCTCGGTCTCGACGTCGGGACCACTTCGGTCAAAGCCGGCCTCTTCGACGCCTCGGGTCGCCGGCTGGCGACGGGAGAGCGCGAATACCGCATCCACCACCCCTCTCCGGATCGAGCCGAACTCGACCCGGAAACCTACTGGTCGGCGTCGGTGGCAGCCATCCGCCAGGCGCTCGATGACGCGAACGCCGACCGGCGGCAGGTGGCGGCGATCGCCGTGAGCAGCCAGGGCGAAACGGTCGTCGCCGTGGACGGGACCGGCAGGCCGCTGGGACCCGCCCTGGTCTGGCTCGACAACCGCGCGGTCGCCGAAGCTCGGGAGCTGGGCGAGCGCTTCGGGGACGCGGACGTCTACGATCGCACCGGGGTTCCTTCGGTGAACCCGACCTGGACGGCCTCCAAGCTGCTCTGGTGGCGGCGCAACGAGCCCGAGCTGTTCGCGCGCGCGCGGCGCTTCCTGCTGGTCGAAGACTTCATCCTTCACCGGCTCTCGGGCCGCTTCGTGACCGACGGCGGGATCCACTGCACCTCGCTCCTGTACGACATCCGCGACCACGGCTGGTGGGCCGCGATGCTCGACGCCGTCGGAATCGAGGCCGCCCGTCTGCCCGAACTCGTGCGACCGGGATCGGTCGTGGGCAACCTATCGGCCTCCGCCGCCGGTGCGCTGGGCCTGCCGTCCGAGGTCCTGGTCGTGGCGGGCGGCATGGACCAGGGCGCCGGGGCCGTCGGCGTCGGGAACATCGACGGAGGCGCCGTCTCAGAGAGCACCGGCGGCGCCCTGACCCTCCAGGCCTCGGTCGACCGGCACGGGCGGGACATTACCCGCCAGACGCCGGTCTACGTCCACTCGGCTCCGGACCGCTACCTCTACTGTCCGGTCTGCCCCACCGGCGGAATGGCCCTGACCTGGTTCCGCGACCAGTTCGGTGGCGAGGAAGTGGCTCGCGCTGCCCGGGACGGGCTGAGCGCATACGACCTCCTGACCGAGCTTGCCGCCGGGGCGCCACCCGGCGCCGAAGGCCTGACGATGCTGCCCCACCTGATGGGAGCCTTCAGCCCCGAATACGACCCGCAGGCCTGTGGCGTCTTCTACGGCTTCACACTCCATCACGGCAAGCCGCATTTCGTCAGAGCGGTTCTCGAAGCCGTCGCTTTCATGCTGCGGCGGAACCTGGAGCTGCTGGCCGGGGCCGGCGCGGCCTCATCGGAGATCAGGTCCCACGGGGGCGGGGCCCGCAGCGCGCTCTGGAACCAGATCAAGGCCGATGTCAGCGGCTTGCCGGTCGTCACGCTCCAGGGCGAGGACGCCGCGGTTCGGGGCGATGCGATGCTCGCCGGAGCGGCGACCGGCACCTATCCGAACCTCGCCGCGGCGTGTGAGGCGATGGTGGTCGTCGGCCGGCGCTACGAACCCGACCCTGCTACAAGGGCCCTGTACGACGAAGCCTACGGGCGCTACGGCCGGCTTTTCGACGCCCTGCGCCCGATGTTCCACTCCACCGGCTGACCGGGCGCGGCCGGCGGCCCGGTACTGCAGAATCGAGACGACCCAGACACAAGCGGAAGGTGAACCCATGGCGACAAGAGCGAAGATCGGCCTCCTGGTGATGGCGCTGCTCGAGGACGACTACAACAAGACGGCCCACATGCGGCCGGCGGCGACGGCCGCCGCGCAGGGGATCGCCGACCTCCTGGGCGAATACGGGGAGGTCGTCCACGCCGGTCTCGTGGAGGAGGAGCACCAGGCGGCTGCCGCGGCGCGCCTCTTCAACGCCGAGGACGTCGACATCATCGTGGCAATGGAGCTCGCCTACACCAAGGGGATAGTGCCGGCTCGGGCGCTGATCAATACGACCGCTCCCGTGCTGGTCTGGAACGCGCAGAAGATCGCCCGCCTGGGCGAGAGCGACGGTTTCGACGTGGTCATGCTGAACTCCGGGATGGCCGGGATCCCCGAGCTGACCGCGGTGCTGCTCAGGACGGGCCGCGACTTCACGATGGTCACGTCGCGCCTGGACGATCCGGAGGGCCGGCGGGAGGTCCGGGACATCATCGCCGCCGCCGCCGTTCGTCGCCGCCTGCGCACGGCCAGGGTCGCCCTGGTCGGCCATCCCTTCGAAGGCATGACCGACCTCATGTTCGACGGGCTCTCGCTCCGCCAGGATATCGGTCCGGTCGTCTGGCCGGTGGAGCCCGAGAAGATCGCCGTGCGGTTCGGGGAGATCCCGCAGTCCGACGTCGATGCCGCCGTCGCGAGCGAGCGGGCTCGCTACAACGTCGCCATGGAACCCGCCCTGTTCGAGCGCTCGGTGCGCCTGGCGCTGGCGCTCGAATCGATCGTGCGGGAGGGTGGTTTCGACGCCTTCACCGCCTTCGACCAGGTCTGGCTCTCCGATCCTCGTGTCGGGATCATCCCCTCCTACGGGACGGGCCGCCTGTGCGAGATCGGCGTGCCGGCCGCGCCCGAGGGTGACGTGAACTGCGCGGTCGCCCAGCTGGTTCTCCAGGAGATGGCGGGCCAGGCGACCACCGTCGAGAACTACGTCATCGACTTCGAGAACAACGCCGTCATGTTCTCGCACGACGGCCACGGCAACCCCGCCCTGGCCACTCCCGGCGGGGTAGCGGTCAAACACTCCATCTACTACGAGGGAGTCCACGGCTTCGGGGCCGGCTTCGAGTTCGCCTACCAGCCCGGACCCGTCACCAACCTGGCCCTCGTGACGATGGGCGAGAACCGCTGGCGGTTCGTGATCTCGGAGGGAGAGTTCCTCCCGTTCCCGCCCCGCCCCATATCGGCCCCGCAGACGCTGTTCCGGCACGCGACCCTGCCCGTGGACGAGTGGTGCAACCAGTGGTGCGCGGCCGGTGCGCCGCATCACATGGCGGCCGCGCAGGGTCACTGGACGGAGCCGCTTCTTCACCTCGCGCAGATGCTCGGCATCGACGCCGTGGTCGTGTAGGACGCCGCCGGCCGCGCTGGCCTGGTCACCGGCGGGCCCGCGCTGGCCGCCGGGCCGATCGGTCGGGCCCCCGCGTCCGGGCCTGCTGGCCCGACGCATGCTGCCGACCTCAGCCAGCCGAGGGTTTCACGGCTCGTAAGAACAGAAAGTTCGGTATCCGCGACCAGCGCCGCTCGGCCGGCGTTCGCGGGAGCCGCCCGTCGGTTGCCGCGGGTTCATGCACCGTTTCGACGAGCAGGCCGGCCGCTTCGAAGGCCTCGAAGTAAGCCTCGAGCGGGTAGGCCCAGCCGCGGAACGTCATGGCCACGCCGTTGCGCTCGACCGTCTCCTCGAAGGGCCGCCGCCCGAGGTAGGACCCGGCGATTACGAACGGGGCGTCCCCGTCCTCGCTCGCGAACTTGCCCGCGTCGGCGGTCGGATGGGTGACGCATGCGCACAGCCGGCCGCCGGGCCGGAGCACCCTGGCCGCCTCTCGCACGACGGCCGGCGTGTCGTCGACATCCATCAGCGAGTTGTAGGCGACGACCAGGTGGAAGCTCGCCTCGGCGAAGGGCAGCGCCGCCGCGTCGGCGACCAGGTAGGTCCCCGCCGGATCGGCCTCGCGCGCCAGCTCGACCATCGTCGGCGCGACGTCGACCGCGGCGACGGAGTAGCCGGCCGCCGCGAGGTCCCTGCTGACCCGCCCCTCACCGCACCCGATCTCCAGGACCGGGCCGCCGGGCGGAGGCAGGAGAGCCAGGAAGCGAGGCGCGTAGTCGCGATAGGCGTCGGGCTGCGTGCCACGAGTCCACGCCGCCCAGTTGTGGGCCTGTCGCTCCCAGTGGTCTGCCGAATTGGTCACGCCGATCGTCTTTCGGGCCGCTCTCATGGACTTCGACTCGTCTCGATTACGAGAGCCCCGTCGACGTTGGGCACGATGCGCCACGCCATGAGCTCCGGCGGGCGTTCTACGGCTGCTGCCGCGAAGTTCCGGCTTCGATCACGCTCGGAGAGCGCGAACCATCCAGCCCCGCTTGTCGAGGCCCTGCACGATGCCGACAAGGATGTCCTGGCTCGCCAGGTCGAGCGCGCCGACCGGGTCGAGCCGGCCGCGAACTCGATCGGCCACGAGCTTGAGGCGTGCGTCGAACAATGCCAGGACGTCCTGATCCCTGATCTGGCCCGCCGGAAGCGGCTCCAAAGGCGAACCGGCAGCTACGCTGGCGATGCGGCCGTCGGGGGAGACGCCGATGGCCGCGAGACGCTCGGCGACCTCGTCGTACCAGTCCCGGAACTGGTCGGTCAATTCGTCGAGGAAGAGATGTATCCCGCGAAAGCCGGGGCCGACGACGTTCCAGTGGGCCTGCTTGGCCTGCAGGCTCAGGTCGATGAGCTCGACCAGGGTTGCCTGGAGAGGCGCGGCGAGCTCGGCGGTCTCCCCGGTCGGATTGGTCTGGAGCAACTGGGTCATCAGAATGCCCTCCCGCAGGTACGTGGTTGTCTGGTCCGGTAGAAGCATAGTCCCGGCCGGCGGCAGGCTCCCGCGGCGCGCAGGGCTGCAGGCGATGGCGCCTCCGTGGCGCAGGGCCGCCGGCGGCGCCGGGTCGGCCCTCACGACTGGGCCGAGGGCCACGTGGCCTCGAGTGCCCGGCCGTCAGGACGGAGCTGCCGACAGCTCCACTGTGGTCGTGGCGGAGCAGGTCCCGTTATCCATGCGCACGACGATCCGGGTGACGCCCGGGTCGGCAGGCCGGAACGAGAGCTTGCCGGCGTCCGACGCGGAGAGGGTGAAGGTCTCGATCGGACCGGTCGGGGCGCCTTCTCCCGGCCAGGCGATGACCGGGTGGTCGAACGTGAGCGTCAGGCGGCTGTTCGGGTCGAAGTTGGAGGCGAAGACGTTGAACCAGGTGGTGGCCGGGCCCGAGGCCGGCGCGGGCTCCTGCCCCAGCACGACGTTGTCGGCCGAGCAGACGACCGGAGTCGGCGTCGGGCCGCCGCTGGGGCTCAGGAGCCGCCAGCTCGCGCCTCCGTCGTCGGTCGCGTACAGCTGCAACGGCGCGTTCGAGTCGTTGTCGAGCACCCAGCCGTGCTGTCGATCCGAGAAGGAGAGCTGCACATAGGCGCCGCCGGTCGGCGTCACGTCGCCGATCGAGCGCCAGTCGGCGCCGCCGTCGTCCGTCGCGCGCAGGATCTCGGTCCCCCCACCGTCGGTTTCGAGAGGAACGGCCGCAATCCAGTTCTCGGCGTCCAGCGCGTCGACGGGCACGGGCCAGGTTGACGGGAGCGTCGTCGCCACGGTCCAGTTCGCGCCGCCGTCCCGCGTCACGAGCAGCTGCGTCTGGCCGGACACGCCGTTGCCGTACCAGGCGGGAAGGACGGCCCCACCGGATCCGAACACGGACGGCGCGGCCAGCACCGGTTGCCATGTGCCGGCCGTCCAGCCGGCGGGAGGCTTCGGCAAGGCCGAGCGCAGCCACGTGGCGCCGCCATCGTGAGTGACGTACAGTTCGTTGGTCGTCGGGTGGCCGGCTGGCGGGTTCGGGTCGCCCGCGGCCAGGGCCCAGCCGTCCTTCCCCCCGTCGCTGAACGAGACGGAGCCGACGATCGCCACGGGGAGGGCGCCCACTTTCGTCCACGTAGCCCCGCCATCGGAACTGGACCAGAGGCTGCCCGGCTTGACACCGTCTCCTTCGAAGGCGAGCAGGCCATGGGTGGCATCGAAGAAGGTCAAGCCGGTTGGGATGCCCCAGGCCTCGGGCATCGTGGCCTTCTGCCAGGTCAGCCCGCCGTCGACCGTGCGGTCCACCTCGAAGGGGCCGTCCTCGGGGCTCCGGAACGGCACCAGCCAGCCGTGGTCCGCGTCGAGGAACGTGATTTGCGCGGCGCCCAGCGCGTGCCCGAACGTCCAAGTTTGGCCGCCGTCCGCTGTAAGCAAGAGCCCGTGGCTGAACACCCAGCCGTGTTGTGCGTCGATCAGCCCGAACTCGTCCACCTCCGGACCGAGGACCTGGCTCGCCGTAGCCGATGGAGTAGCGGCCGGCGCCGAGGCCGTGGCGGCGGGACTCGACGACCCGAAGGGCGACGAGTTGGCTGCTGGCCCGGCGGCGGGCCGCTCTAGCAGCGCAAGCCCGCCGACCAGCGCCACGATCACGGCCGCCGCGATGCCGACGATCGCGCGCGGGCCCGGCCTGCGCCAGGCTCCCCGATCGGCGGGCACCGGCGTGGACCCGGCGACGCGGCGCACGCTCGAGCGCAGCTCGCCCGGGGCGGCAGGCGGCACGCCGCGCAGGATCGCGTCCCGCAGGTCTCTCTCGAAGCGCTCGTCATCGCTCATGGGACGCCTCCAGCGGCGATCGCTCGGCCGCGTCGTATGCCGCGCGCAGGTGTCGCAGCGCGTAGTGAAGTCGCGACTTCACGGTGCCCTCGCGCTCGCCGGTACGCTCCGCGATCTCGGCCACGGTCAGGTCCGCGCCGAAACGCATGATCACCACGATGCGGTGGTTCAGGTCGAGCCTTCCCAGGGCGCGAGCAAGCGCCTCGCGCTCGGCCAGTCCGGCCGCCGCGTCCGGCCCGGATCGGTCGGGCGGATCGGCCAGCAGCAGCGGCGTGATGCGCCGACGGCGCAGCCGGTCCCGGCAGCGATGGACCACGATGGCATCGAACCAGGCGTCGAAGCGGGCCGGGTCGCGCAGCCGCGGGAAGCCGTCCCAGGCCTGCTCGGCCGCGTCGTGGACCGCGTCCTGCGCCTCGTCCGGGTCGCCCAGAAGAGCGGCCGCGAGCCGGTAGGCGCGGTCGAGGCGGCCCTGGGTCAGGCGCTTGAACGCGGCGCGGCGCTCCAGCGGCGTCTCCCCGAGCTTGCCCGCCTGCACGTCCCCCACTCCTTCCAGCGTGATCATGAGTATCAGGCGTCCCGGCGCCGCGAATCGTTCAATCTGACGCGCGAATCGGGTGTGCCGGGGCTCGGCGTCGGGAGCGTTCGGCCTCCCGCGAGCCCGTTCACGATCGAGACTCGATGGGCGCAGGATGGTGGGCGCCAACCTCTACGAGTCGATCGACGGCGCAGCCTTCGTCGCCGCGTGACGAGCGCCGGGCCGACCTCTTCGCGGTCCCGGTTCGGGCCCCCGCTGCTTCCGGGCCTTGCCGAGGTTCTCCGCGACCCTGAACTCGACGATCCGGCGGATCAGATCGGCCGGCAGCGGCCGGTCAAGGGGAAACTGCACCGAGCCCTTCCCGCTCTTATAGGGCTTGAGCTCTTCCTTGAACGCCTCGATCCCGCTTCCCGTCGGGTAGAACCCGACGTGCTTGTCGTAGCCGGCGAAGTAGACCAGGTGCCGCTTCAGGACGAACGTGGGCATCCGGTAGCTGATCTTCTCCGTCGCTCCAGGTGCCGACGTTCTGATGAGGGCGCGCAACTCACGCAGCACCTTCTGGGTCTCGGCCGGGAACGCCGCTATGTACTCCTCGACCAGGTCGGGATTCGATGTGTCTGTCATCTCGCGCTACCTGTCGATGGTCCCGGCTACCGGCGTGCCGGAGGCCCAGGCTCCGTCCTGGTGGCGTCGTTCGGAGAGCAGCCGTTCGGGTTCTTGCGAGGATGGCGGTCGGCACTCACCGCCCCTTCGGCCTGACGTTGCCCGGTCAGCGTGCCTTCTGGATCGCGGCGGCGGCGTCGGCCGCCCTCTGCGACGCGGTCTCGGACCTGAAGAAGTCCGCGGGCAAGGTCACCCCGGTGGCGTGGTTCGGACAGTAGCCGTTCGGGACCTTCTGCAAATACTGCTGGTGGTATTCCTCGGCGAAGTAGAACTCTGGCGCGGGGCGGATCTCGGTCATGATCGTGCCGCGGCCCGCAGCCTTCACGCTCGCCTGGAAAGCATCTCGCGACGTCTCGGCAACTCGCTGCTGTCGCTCGCCGTGGGTCAGGATGGCCGACCGGTACTGCGTGCCCTGGTCGTTGCCCTGCCGCATCCCCTGCGTCGGGTCGTGCTCCTCCCAGAAGAGCTTGAGCAGTTCGCCGTAGGAGGTCACGGCCGGGTCGAAGACGACGCGGACCGTCTCGATGTGCCCCGTTCGGCCGGTGCAGACCTCTTCGTACGTCGGGTTCGGCGTGTAACCGCCCGAGTAGCCGACCGCCGTCGAGACAACCCCTGGGGCCTCCCAAAAGAGTTTCTCGGCGCCCCAGAAGCAGCCCATCCCGAACTCGGCGATCTCCGTTCCGGCGGGATACGGCGGCCGGATCGGCCCACCGAGAACCGCGTGCCGGGCGGGCACCGGCATCTCCTCGGCACGACCGGGCAGCGAGTCTTCGGGTGAGGGCAGACGCATCTTCTTGGGATCTACGAACCATGTCATGGACTGAGTTTACGTCGCGCCGCCGGCGAGCTCCGGGCCGCGATCCGGCGGTCCATACCGTGAGCCGTTTCGAGGCGGCCTCGACGACACCCACGTCGGCCAGGAGACCTCATATCTCGACGAAGCCATGTCGCCGAGGGAGTCCTCCACGTCGAATCCGTCTCGGGCCGGCCTACCGCGACCTGACGATAGGACCCCCGTCGGGCGGTTCCCGGGCGCCGGCGCACCGTCCGCCGGACGCCGTCGCGGACCCGCGGGTTGGACAGTCGGCGGCCCCTGGGCCCAGGATGCGCGAATGCGCCGACCGTTCCTCCTTCTTGCGCTGACCGTTCTGCTGGCGGCCGCGGCGTGCGGTTCGGCCGCGGTCGGCACCGCTCCGGATGCGACCGCGAGCCCGGCGGAGAACCCGGCCGCCGGCCCGACAGCCTCGACGGTACCGACACAGGGTGCGCCCGCATCGCCGTCGCCGGCCGCCAGCGACTCGGCTTCGCCCGTGCCCGACGACATCGTCTGGCTGTGCAAGCCGGGGCTGGCCGCCGACCCGTGCGCGGGCAACCTGGACGCGACCGTGGTCGACGCGGCCGGGGCCTCGGCCGTGCAGCCGGCCGCACCCGCCGCGGATCCGCCGATCGACTGCTTCTACGTCTACCCCACGGTCAGCCGCCAGACGACCGTCAACTCGAACCTTACGATCGACCCCGAAGAGCGCGAAGTCGCGCTGGCCCAGGCGGCCCTCTTCTCGAAGGTGTGCCGCGTCTTCGCGCCGATGTATCCGCAGCTGACGCTCGCCGCGATCGCCACGCCGAGCAAGATCACGCTGGGTTCGGCGCTGACCGCCTACGACTACGTCGATGCCGCCTTCCGCGACTACATGGCCAACTACAACCACGGCCGCGGCATCGTCTTCATCGGGCACTCCCAGGGCGCGCTGATGCTGACCGCGCTCCTCAAGTTCGAGGTGGACCAGGACCCGCAGATGCGCCGGCTCCTGGTCTCGGCCATGCTGATGGGAGGCAACGTCACCGTCCCGGTCGGCAGGCTGGTCGGGGGCGGTTTCGCCGCCATCCCCGCGTGCGCCTCGGCCGCCCAGACGGGCTGCGTGGTCGCCTACTCGACATTCGACACCACGCCTCCCGCCGACGCCCTCTTCGGCCGCCTCAACTCGGTCCTTGACCCGTTCCCGAGCGGTTCCACCTTGCCGCTGCAGGTCCTGTGCGTGAATCCCGCCGCGCCCGGCGGCGGCACGGCCTCGTTGGACCCGTACTTCCCGACGGCGGGGCTCTCGGCCCTCCTGGGCAAGGCCGCGCCGGTCTTCAAGGCCGCGACCCCGTTCGTGTCGTATCCGGGCGAATACTCGGCCCGGTGCCGGAGTTCCGGGGGCGCGACCTGGCTCCAGGTCGATCGAACCGGCGGCGCGGCCGACCGCCGGCCGGCCCTGGCCGTCGCCGAATCACCGGCCTGGGGCCTGCACGAGGTCGACGTCAACATCGCCCTGGGCAACCTGGTCGACCTGGTCAGGACGGAGTCGGCCGCGTTCGGCTGAAATCAGACCGGCGGCAGACCGCCCGCGGGCCGATCCGAACAGCCCGCGATCACGTCGAGGTCTCCCGGCTCCAAGCCGCGCGCCGCCGCTACGAGATGCCGCTCTGGCGAAGGCGCGTGATCACGGCCGGGAGCCACCGATCCAGGTACGCGGCGTCGTAGCGAGCCCTTACGGTGGCCGGGGCCGTGACCCGATCGAAGGGCGAGGCATCGGCCAGAGCCTCCGCCACCGACCCGTAGGCGCCGCAGGCCACACCGGCCACCAGCGCGGCGCCGAGGGCGGCCGCCTCGTCGGTGCGGACGACCTCCAGCCGGCCCGGGCCCAGGGCCGCCTTGGCGATCACCCACCGCCGGTTGCGGGCTCCACCGCCGCTCAGCTTCACCCTGTCGAGCGAAGTGCCGGTGATGCGGGCCAGTTCGTCGAGCATCCAGCGGACGTGATACGCGGCGCCGTCGACCACCGCCGCGGCCAGATCGACCAGCGTGTGCGTCTCGCGCAGCCCCTCGAACTCCAGGCTTGCCGATGGATCGCGATGAGGCGCGGTCCTGCCGCGCAGGTACGGCCTGACGATCGGTTCGACCGGACCCGGCCCGGCCCGATCCAGCAGTTCGATGAAGCGAGCGTATCTGTCGGCTTCGGCCGAAGCGTCGAGAGTTCCGGCGCCGCTCCCGTCCGAGCCTTCGGCGGGCGCCGCGGCCAGGAAAGTGGCCAGGAACCATTCGATCAGCGCCCCGGAGGACTGCAGCCCGCCGGACACGTAGGCCAGCCCGTCCACCGCGTGGCAGCCGGTCGAGAAACCGCCCCGGCGAACCTCGTCGGCGAGGGCCGGCGCCTCGGCCACGAGCAGGGCGGCCTCGGCGCTGCCCATCGAGTCAAGGACGTCGCCCGGCGCCGTCGCGCCGGCTCCGAGGGCGGCGGCCAGATGGTCGTGGCCGGCGATGGCCACGGGAGTCCCGCTCGGGAGGCCCAGCCGGGAAGCCGCGGCCGCGGTCAAACCGCCGACCGGCCGGCCGAGCGGGAGCACGATGGGCATCTCGTCGGGCCCGAGGCTGGCCAGGGCCAGCAGCTCCGGGTCCCAGGCGCGCTTCGTGACGTCGAAGGCCAGCGTCCGGCAGGCCAGGGAGGCGTTCGTCGCCAGCTCACCGGTGAGGTCGAGACCTACCAGTTCGGCCACGCCGGCCCAGTGCCGCAGGCGCGTGAAGTCCGCGGCCTTCTGCTCGCGCAGCCAGAGCAGCTTCGGCAGCGTGTACTTGGGCTCCGGCCGGAGCCCCGTCCTGGCGAAGAGCGGCCCGGCTCCGATCTGCCGCTCCAGCCACGCGGCCTGTCGCTCGGGCCGCGTGTCATACCAGGCCATGATGTCGCCGACCGGCAGGTTCCGCCGATCCACGGGAAGGCCTGCCTCGGCCATGCTGGCGATGCCGATCGCCGCCGGCGGGCCGGCCGTGGCGCCGGCCGCGGCCACGCATTCGGCGATCGCGGAATTCACGGCCGCAAGCAACTCGGAGGAGCGGTGGTACGCGCCGCCGCCGCGCACGGCATGGGTCTCGGTGGCCCGTCGAGCGACGTAGAGCACGCCACTACCAGGTGCCACTAGCGCGACCTTTATGTGGGTCGAACCGACGTCGACCCCGATGAGAGTGGCGGCCGCATAGGCTCGTTGGGCTGACATGCGTCAATCATCGCGCAGGAAGGCCCTGGCGTGGGACGCCGCGCGCAGGTTCCGAGGCCGGCGACCGCCGGTGGGCGGGCACGACCCGGCTCCCAGGACTCCCGGGCGAAAGCGCGGCCAGGTCGGCCCGGCCCGGCGATCGACCAATTCGCCGGCGTCAGCTCGCGGGGCCTGCCGGACCGGCTCCCAGGACTCCCGGGCGAAAGCGCCGGGCCAGGTCGGCCGGGGCCGGCCGGGCCGAGCCGGTCCGGTCCTGGCCAGGCCGAGCCGGCCCGAGCCGGCCCGCCGATCGACCATTCGCCGGCGTCAGCTCGCGGGGCCCGCCGGACCGGCTCCGAGGTCGACGTCGATCTTCATGTCCTCGGCCCCTCGCACCAGCCCGATCTCGATCGATCCGGCGCCGGCCTTGGCCAGGGCCGCGTGGAGTTCGTCCGGGTCGGTCAGCGCGGCGCCGGCGGCGGAGACGATCAGGTCGCCCTCGCGAAGACCGGCCCGATCGGCCGGGCTGCCTTCCTCGACGCCCCGAACGAGTATTCCATCGCGGTCCGGCAGGCCCACGGCTCTGCGCAGGTGCCGGGCCACGTGGCTCGGCGCGACCGCGATGCCGAGCCTGGGCCGGACGGTGGACTGGCCGCGGGCGAGGGCCTCGATCCGCGTCTTCAGCTCGGCGTCCGCCGGCATGGCCAGGTAGAAGCCCTCGCCGAGCCGTTGCGTGTTGAGTCCGAGCAGACGGCCGTCGCGGTCCAGGATCGGGCTGCCGGACGAACCGGAGGCCAGCGGCGCGGTGTGCTCGATGCTGCCGCCGATGAGCCGGCCGCCGGGTCCGCGGAAGGAGCGCGACACACCGGAAACCTGCCCGACCGTGGCACGGACGCCGCCGTTGCCCGCGCTTGCCACCGCGAACACCACCGCTCCGACGCCGGGCAGCGCCCCACCGCTCCAATTCAGCGGCGGGAGGTCGCCCGTGTTCACCTCGAGCACGGCCAGATCCCCGTCGACGTCCTCGCCGAGAAGCTTGCCGCGTTCCTGGCGGCCGTCGAAGAAGACACAGGTGGCCCCTTCCTCGTGGACGTTGTGCGCGTTCGTGACGACCTGGTTCTTCGCCACGATCACGCCGCTGCCGCGATGACGGTGGCCCCCGATGCCGACGACCGCCGGGGCGGCCTGCTCGGCTATGTCGGCTACCGCCTTCTGAAGTTCATCCAGTGCGCCCATCGAGTTCTCCTTGCCGGACCTGGGGGGGGTCACGCCTTAGTCAATAGTTACTAGCGAGTTGCAAGTTACACCGCCGTCACCGAGTGCGCAAGGACGAATTCGCTACCATGGGACGCGTGCCAGACGCCAACCAGCTTCCGCCGCCGGCGGCCCCGGTCGACTCCCTGAGCGCCGCGGACCGGCCCTCCATGCCAGCCGCCGCGGCGGACCCGGCGGCGCCGGAGGACCGGACGCCGCCGTCGCCGCAGTCCGCCGGCGGATCGGATCCGGCTCCGGCCGGCCCGTCGCCGCTCCAGTCCGCCCTCGATCGAGTCGGCGATCGCTGGTGCCTGCTCGTCGTGGAGGCGCTGCTGGACGGTCCGCTGCGCTTCAACGACCTGCAGGCCGTCCTGCCGGGCATAGCTCCGAACATCCTCTCCGACAGGGTGAAGCGGCTCGAACGCGAGCGCGTGCTGCTGGCCCGTCCCTACTCCGAGCGCCCGGTGAGACTGCGCTACCAGCTGACCGCCGAAGGCCGAGAGCTGGCCGGCGCGCTGCGACTTCTGGCCGACTGGGGCGGCAGGGCCGACTCATCGGGCGCGCTCCGCCACGGCAGCTGTGGCACACCGCTCGAGGCCCGCTGGTACTGCCCGACCTGCGCGAGGGCCATCGCCGAGGACGAAGCGACGGAGCTGCGCCGGCTGTAACGCCCAGGCCGGCTGCCTGTCACGGGACCGACAGCCGCGGCGGCGGCCGGGGATGGGCACAGGTGCCGGGTCCGCGACCCGGCGACCAGGGCCGAAGCCGCTCGGACAGCCGCGGGCCGCGACGGCTTCTCGGCTGCGCATGGGGCGCCCGCTGTCCACTGCTCGGTGGCCGTTGCATTGAAGCCGGACTTCGGACCGCGGGAACGGAGAGTGAGCGGCTCCGGCCGTGCCGCCGGTGGGCCCGCGCGCCCTGTCACTATTCGATGGCAATCACCGGGCGCATGAACCGCATTTCGCTCGTGTCGGGGTCGGCATCATCCATCGGGCACCCATCGTGCCCCTGGGGATCGCCGCCGATTCCCCGCCGGCCTTAAGATGTACCCGTCAGCAGAACCGCGGCCGCCTCTCCCGGCTGCGTCCGAAGTTCCACGGAAGGTACGCATGAGTCGAACTCCGCGCATCGGCATCCTCACCGGCGGCGGCGACGTGCCCGGCTTGAACGCCGTGATCAAGAGCGTCGTGTATCGCGCCACCGAGCTCGGCTACGAGGTCTACGGCATCCGGCGCGGCTGGGAAGGCCTGACCCACATGAAGCCGGGCCCGGACCTGGACCCCGACTACATCGTCCCGCTCGATCGCATCAACACCCGCACGATCGATCGGACAGGCGGCACCTGGCTCCACACCTCCAGGACCAACGCCCGCAAGATGAAGGCCGGCAAGCTGCCGGCGCACATCGGGCCGGACCGGCTCAAGCAGTTCGAGGTCAAGGAGGGCGTATACAACTTCACCCCCGTCGTCCTCGACAACATCGCCCGGCTCGGCCTGGACTACCTCGTCCCGATCGGCGGTGACGACACGCTCAGCTTCAGCCAGGTCCTGGCCGACAACGGCGTGAAGCTGGTGGCGGTGCCCAAAACCATGGACAACGACGTCCAGGGCACCGAGTACTGCATCGGCTTCTCGACTGCCATCACGCGCGCCAAGGACGCGATCAACCGCCAGCGGACCACGCTGGGCTCCCACGAGCGGATCGGCGTCTTCCGCATCTTCGGCCGCGACGCCGGCTTCACCGCCCTCTACACGGCCTACGTGACGAGCACCCGCTGCCTGATCCCCGAGTACGAGTTCGACCTCGACCACCTGGTCGACCTGCTCGTCCACGACAAGGTCGAGAACCCCAGCCGGTACTCGATCGCGATCGCCGCCGAGGGCGCGATGTGGAAGGGTGGAGAAGTCTCCGAGTACGGCCCCGCCGATTCCTTCGGTCACAAGCACAAGGCCAACATCGCCGAGGTTCTCGCATCCGAGATCCAGAGCCGGTCGGGCCACGAGACGCTGGCCAGCGAGTTGACCTACGACCTCCGTTCCGGCGACCCGGACGCGGTTGATTCGATGGTCGGCATCACCTTCGCCAACGTGGCCATGAACCTCATCGCCGAGGGCGTCAGTGGGCGCATGGTCGCGATCCGCGGCGGCAAGTACAGCCATTCGCCGCTGCCCGATCCCAACCAGGGCCCCCGGTCGGTGGACATCGCGACCATGTACAACACCGATCGGTATCGCCCGATCTACACGGACCGGATGGGCCTCCCGCTCCTGCTCGGCATCCCGGTCGCCGAGGATCCCTCCCTCCTCAAGTAGCGCATCTCCCGCCAGGAGAGGTCAGGCCCCGGCCGAGCCGGGGCCTGCATCAAACCCGAAACGGGCGCCGGCGAAGGCCCGTTTGACATGTAGGCTGCGGCAAGGCACGGTTCACAGGTGACGACCTCATCCACTCCAGCGCTTCTTCTCAATGGCCGTGACCTGCTGCGGGCCAACGGGCTCCCCGTCGAGGGACCGGTACTGTGGGGCAAGCCCGTCTCGGGCGGCGGCCCGGGCGTCTTCATCGTGGAGCTGCCGGCGCCGCAGCCCAAGGTGTCGATCGACCCGAACGCCATCCGCGATTGGCTCGGCCGCGTCCCGGACCTCCGCCTCGACGGCAAGCGGCCGACGGTGGCCGAGCTCCAGTCGCGTCTCGCGTCGTTCTGGATCCCGAGCCAGGCGATCCTCTACATCGGCTCGAGCCAGAAGTCCGTGGCGGCCCGACTGGCCGGCATGTACAAGACCCCGCTCGGCGAGCGGCGACCCCAATCCACCGGGTACTGGCTCAAGACGCTTCACGACCTGGGCAAGGCCCGAATCTGGTGGGCGCCCGTCTCGGACCCGGAGCTCTATGAGGACACGCTGATCGAGGCCTTCATCAAGACGGCCGGAGCTCCACCTTATGCGGTTCTGGCCACGCCGGGCGGAGCCCGCCGCGAGCACGGCCTGACGGCGGCCCTTCACGACGAGGCGGTCCCTGCTCCGGTGAAGGTGACGAAGGTCACACAACTGCCTGACGCGAACGAGCCGGAGATGGAGTTCAGCCACAGCACCTTCCGGCCCAGGGCCACCAGGCCGGCCTCTCTGGCCAAGCCCAGCCGCACCCCCAGGACGGCCGCCCGCAAGCCCATCAAGCCGCCCCCGCCCACGACGGGCCCTTCGGCGATCGAGACCCCCGTCGTGCGGCGCTCGTCCAAGACGGCCGGGGCCGCCAAAGGCGGGCCGTCGTCGGCTCCGATCCATTTGACGGGCGAAGGCCTGGCCGCCCTGCACACGGAGCTGGACGAGCTGACCGAACGCCGCCGGCCCGAGGTCATCGCCCGCATCAAGGCCGCTCGCGAGCTCGGGGACCTGAGCGAGAACGCCGACTACGACGCCGCGCGCAAGGAGCAGTCCTTCCTGGAAGGCCGGGTGCAGCAGCTCGAGCAGATGATCAAGAACGCGGTGATGATCGAGGCCAGCTCCGAGGGCGGCACCGAGGTCGTGCTGGGCTCGACGGTCGTCATCGAGACCGACCGGCACGGCGAGGAGACCTTCACGATCGTGGGTTCGGCCGAGGCCGACGCCGCGGCCGGCAAGATCAGCTTCACATCGCCGATCGGGCGGGCGCTTCTGGGCCGGCATCCCGGCGAGACGATTCGCGTACAGGTGCCTGCCGGCACGCTCGACTACAAGGTGGTCGAGGTCCGCTAGAAAGCGGCTTCTGCGGCCGGCGTCTGGCCGGGCGCGCGGGAATCGTCAACTCGACCGGCGCCTCTCAGCCGGCCGGGTGCGAGGCCGGGGGCTCCGTCCCGGCGGCCGCGCGCGAGGCGGGCCGACCGACCCGGAGACGCCGTGGCAGCAGGTTCGCGATCACGATCATGATGCCCAGTGCGACGGCCATGACCGGCAGCGCGTTCCTGAGAACGCTGTCCTGGCTGCCTTCATCCAGGCCGATGATGTTCTCGAAGAAGAGCCCGAATCCGACGAAGAGCCCGAGCCCGACTCCGGCCGTCCGCAGGCCGGCGTCCAGCAGATCCCAGCGGCGGTGCAGCAGCCCGTACAGGATCAGGGTCGCGCCGACCGATCCGGGTGCGACGAGGGCCCAGGCGTAGGCCCAGCTGGCGTAAGCGTCGGCGGCCGATTGAAAGGCGAGCACGAGGCCCACGGAGGTCAGGAGTCCTCCTGGAATTGCCGCCCCGAGGCCACCTTCGTGGGGAACGGCCAGCCCCACGGCCAGCAGGAACAGCCCGGGAGCGATGATGAAGACCGGCCAGCCGTAGCGGCCGAAGTCGAAACTCACCTGTTCCGAGACGAGGAAGAAGGCGCCGATGACGACCAGCAGCAGGCCGGCGGTGAGCATGCCCCGTCGCCTGCCGACCTCGTCGTCCTTGCCCGGCTGCCATCGATCGTTCATGACCCACCTCGCTGCCTGGTGTCGCCGAGGCCAGTCTAGCCAGCGATCACGGCCCAGTGATCATCCCGCGGGCTGACTCCGGGGCTCCCTGAACCCTTCTCGGGTAGGAGAGTGGCTAGGACCTGGCGACGAAGACCGGGACGTCGCCGACGGTGAGCACCTTGTCCGGCCCGAGATCCTGGCGGCTGCCGTCGACGACCAGGGAGACGCTCACGTCCGTGGTCGCGGACAGCATCAGGGACCCCACCGGGTACGGGTCCCCCGCCTTCCGATCGAAGAGCGCGTCGCGCAGCGGTCCAGTCTGTCCGGGTATGGTCGCCGTCCCATCTCCGTAGATCAGCAGCTCGCTCATCGGGTGAGCGGGATCGATGACGTCGGTGGGAAGACTCAACCGCTTCGGGTCGATGATCTGCCACGCGGACACGCCCAGCTCTTCGTCGAGCACGTGGAAGCCCTGGTTTGCCGGGATGATTTCCACGACCGGAAGCGACCCGGGGAATGAGACCACGACCCGCGGCGTGTTCGACCAGCCCGCCAGTCCGAACTGGTCGAAGGTGACCGAGACGACCGAGGTCGCCGTTCGAATATCCACCGGCAGGGCCACGATCCACCTGCCGGCGTCGGCCGGCATCGGGGCCAGCGTGTCCGAGATCATCCTGGACACGACGAGACCGGCGAGGACGACGCCGCCGGTCTCGGCGCTCGAGCCGTCCGGCTGGCCCATCGTGACAAGGGGCTTGAACTCGCCGGCATAGGAGCCCGTCTTGAGGCTGTACCTGTTCCCGGCGAGAGCGTAGTAGATGGCCCTGCCCTGGACCAGGCGGACCTCGAGGCCCGGAACGGCGGGCGCGGGGATCACGGTCCCGTCGGCGGCGCGATAGACAAGGGTGTCGCCCTGTTGAGAGAAGCCGACGGAGATGCCGGACGGGCTGGCAGAGACAGTCGGCGAGGCGGACAGGCCTGGCGCCGGCGTGCCGGAGCCGCCGCTGCCCGGGGACGGTGTCGTGCTGGGAGCCGGCGAGACCGTGGTCTGCGGCGAGCTCGGCGGCAGGGACGTCGTCGCGGCGTGGCTGATGGTGGCCCCGCCGCCCCCGGAGAAGCCCGAGTCGAAGACCAGCGTGGCGACGCCGACGCCGATCAGGACGAAGGCCGCGACCGTCAGACCGACGACAACCCGCCGGCTTGGTTCCATCTATTCACAACCCCGCTTGAGGAGACTCCGCTGCAGTCTACGGCGAAGGCGCCCCGTGAGCAGCCCGGCGCGGCGACGGGGCCGAATGGCCCAAACCCGCCGACCTGATGGCACTGCCCGTCTGCCGAGGCTAAATGCATGCTCGCGCCATGGACGATTACGCCTCCGTCATCGCCATGCTCAACCACACATGGTTCGGCGCCGAGTTGTCCCCTGAGACCCAGGAGCGTCTCGCCAGGCTCGGCGACATCCAGGACTTCGAAGCTGACGAGGTGATCCTCCGCGAGGGTGACGAGACCAAGGAGATGGGCATCCTCATCCGAGGGCGACTGGCCTTGAGGACCTTCGTTCCTGAACGTGGACCGGTCACCATCATGAGCGTCGAGCCGGGTGACATCTTCGGTTGGTCGGCCGTCCTGGCGGACCCGCAGGCCCAGTCCACGGTCGTGGCCACGGAATCCAGCCAGGCCCTTGTGATCGAAGGCGTCAAGCTGCGGGCGGCTCTCAAGGAAGACCACGCCCTCGCGGCCAGTCTCTACCCTCGAGTCCTCAAGGCTGTGGCCAGGCGTCTGCGATCGACCCGGCTGCAGCTCCTGGATCTGTTCGCCCGCTGAGGGTCGGTCCCGGTCGCCTCTCAGCCCTCCCAGGAGGTTGCGCAGTCGTGATCACCAGCCCTGCCCCCAGCCAGACGGCCACGGCCAGGCAGTGGTTCCTGGCTCGGGAGGACCTCGGCGCGCTCGTCGAGGCGATCCACGCAACCGGCCGGACGGTCATCGGCCCCACCATCCGAGAAGGGGCCATCGTCTACGACGAGATCCAGACCGCCGCCGATCTGCCGGCAGGCTGGCGAGACGTGCAGACCGCCGGACGCTACCGGCTCGAGCACAACAACGACTCTCGGGTCTTCGGCTACGCGGTGGGGCCGACGCCGTGGAAGCGGTTCACGTTTCCGCCGAACCTGACGATCGCCGCGGCTCACCACACGAGCACCATCGGCTTCGAGCCGCCGGTGCCGAACCCCCCGCCGGTGGCGTTCCTGGGCGTTCGCGCATGTGAGATCGCCGCCCTCGCCATCCAGGATCGAGTATTCCTGGGCGGCCAGTTTACGGACGAGGACTTCCGAGCCCGGAGATCGGCGGCCTTCATCGTCGCCGTTCAGTGCACGACCTGTGCCAGCACCTGCTTCTGCACTTCGATGGGCACCGGGCCCGAGGTCCACGGCGGCTACGACATCGTCCTGACCGAGATCGACGACGGCTTCGTGATCCAGGCCGGGTCTCCCGGCGGGGCGGCGATCGTGGCCAAGCTGCCGACCCGTCAACCCTCCCACGCGGAGGCCGGTGCGGCGGTCGACAACGTCGAGGCGGTCCGGACGCGGATGGGCGAGCCGCTGCCGATGGCCGGCATCGCAGAGCGCCTGAAGGTGCAGCTGGACCATCCTCGCTGGGCCCAGGTCGCCGATCGCTGCGTCGAGTGCGGCAACTGCACCATGTCCTGCCCGACGTGCTTCTGCACCTCGGTCGTCGAGAAGTCCGGCATGGACGGCAGGGCCAGCACCACCGAGCGGCTGTGGGACTCCTGTTTCGACGTCGGCTTTGCCAAGGTTGCCGGCGGCGACTTCCGAGCCCGGCCGCGCGATCGATACCGCCAGTGGTTGACTCACAAGTTCTCGACCTGGTGGGACCAGTTCGGCAGCTCAGGCTGCGTCGGCTGCGGCCGCTGCATTACCTGGTGCCCCGTCCACATCGACGTTCGGGAAGAGCTGTCGGCCATCGCGCCGCCCATTCCGCCGGTGGTCCGGCCCGTGGCGGTGGCGCCGGTCGCCGCCAGCCCGGGCACGTACTCAATCGCGCGCCTGGCATCGGTCCGGCCGGAGACGGACGACACCACGACGCTGTCGTTGACGGACGTCGATCCGGCCTTCCTGTCCGGCCGGCCGGGCCAGTTCGTGATGATCGCGCTGCCCGCCTTCCCGGCGGTGCCGATTTCCATCTCACGCTTCCGAGCCAATGGGATCGACCTCACGATCAGGGCGGTGGGCGCGACCTCGACAGCCCTGGTCAACCTGCATCCCGGCGCCAGAGTCGGCCTGCGGGGCCCGCTCGGGACGTTCTGGCCCATCGAGGAGGCCTACGGCCGGCACGCGGTGGTCGTCGCCGGCGGCGTCGGCCTCTCGCCGCTCCACGGCCTCGTTGATGCCCTGGTAGCCAACCACGACCGGTTCGAGTCCGTGTCGCTCTTCTACGGCTCCCGCACGCCTGAGGACATGCTGTTCCGTGACGACCTGGCAGCCTGGTCGAGCGGCAAGGCGATCGACGTCGCGATCACCGTGGATCGCGCCGGACCGGAGTGGAAAGGGCGCGTCGGCGTCGTCACGACCCTCTTCGACATGATCTCCTGGGATTGCTCCAAGGTCACGGCCTTCGTCGTGGGGCCCGAGCGGATGATGCAGGCCTCCGTCCAGGGCTTGATCTCCAAGGGCGTCCCCGCCGATCGGATCTGCGTCTCGATGGAGCGGCACATGGAGTGCGGCATCGGGCTGTGCGGACACTGCCAGATGGCCGGCCGCTTCGTCTGCAAGGACGGCCCGGTCTTCCGTCTCGACGACCTCGGCGACATGTTCAATCGAGAGGGGATCTGATGGCGACCGCAGGCAGAACCGCTCGACCCCGCGTCGCCGTCGTCAAGTTCGCGTCGTGCGACGGCTGCCAGCTGACGCTCCTCGACCTCGAGGACCAGCTGCTCGAGATCGTCTCTCGCTTCGACGTCGTCGAGTTTCCCGAAGCCACCTCGCGCCGCTCGCCCGGTCCCTACGACATCGTCTTCGTCGAGGGCTCCGTCAGCGCCCCCGAGCACCTCGACATCATCAAGGAGCTGCGTAAGCAGGCCCGCATCCTCGTCACCATCGGCGCCTGCGCCACCGCGGGCGGGATCCAGGCCCTCCGGAACTGGGCGGACCACGACGCCTACCGGGCCGCGATCTACGAGCACCCGGAGTGGATCGAGTCGCTGGCCACCGCCACACCGGTGTCGGATCACGTCAAGGTCGACGCGGAGCTGCGCGGCTGCCCGATCGACGGCGGCCAGCTGGCCGAGTTGCTGACCTCGGTCCTGGTCGGCCGCCGGCCCCAGATCCGCGACGAGGCCGTCTGCCGCGAGTGCAAGCGCAAGGGCATCGTCTGCATGGTCGTGGCCTCGGGCGAGGCCTGCATGGGCCCGGTGACCACCTCGGGCTGCAACGCCCTCTGCCCCACCTACGGCCGGGGCTGCTACGGCTGCTTCGGGCCGCGTGCCAACGCCAACGCCCGAAGCTGGAGCACCGGACTCATGAAGTCGGGCCGCCCGCCGGAGGAGGTCTGGCGGCTGTTCGCCGGCTTCACCGGCTACGCCGAGCCGTTCCGGGCGGTCATCACCGAGCTAGGCAAGGCCAAAGCCAAGGGTTGAGGGCCGGGTCCAGGCCGGGGTATCTCGCACCGCGCCCACCTCGGCGGCGCCTCGACGCCGGTCCGCCCGGGCGCGATCACGGCCGCCGGCCGGGACGTACACCTGCCGGCCGGCTCCCCGTCTGCGTCATCGGCCGGTCCATTCCTCGTCCGGATGGCCCTATGGCACGGGCGGGCCGGGCCATACGCTCGCGGCCATCGCCGTGCCCACGCGGGCCAGGCCACCGCATCGGCCTGCCGGGCACGGCATCCGTTTGGAGAGCGCGATGACCATCGGACTGGCGACGATGCCGGCACACCCGGAAGACCAGGATCTGATCGATCGGATCATCGGCGAGCAGGCCGGCCGCCCCGGCGCGCTCCTCGGCATCCTCGAGAAGCTGCAGGAACACAATCGCCACAAGTATCTGCCCATGGAGACGCTCGAGTACGTGGCCACGCGCACGGGCGTACCCCAGTCTCAGGTCTACGGCGTCGCGACGTTCTACGCGCTGTTCAACCTCGATCCGCAGGGCACTCACACCGTGGCCATATGCCGCGGCACCGCCTGCCACACCCGCGGCTCGCGGGCCCTGCTCGAGCGCGTGAAGCTCCAGCTCGGCCTGCAGGAGGCCAGCGACGACGCCGACAAGCTGACCCTGACGACGCCCGACCGGCGATTCACGATCCGCACCGTCGCCTGCTTCGGCCAGTGCGCACTGGCCCCGGTGGTCGAGGTGGACCACGCGATCCGCGGGCACGTCAGGGAGCAGGCGCTCATTCGCGAAGTCGAGGCGCTGCGCAAGGAGAGCGCCCGATGATCATCAAGGACTTCGCCGCGTTCTCGGCCGTGCGCGAGGCGGGACTCGCGAAGCTGCTTCCGAGCAGGCCTCGCATCGCCGTCGGGATGGGCACGTGCGGATCCGGCAACGGCGCCGAGGCCGTCTACCACGCGTTCTCGTCCGAGATCGACGCTCGAGGCCTGGCGGTCGAGCTGGTCCCGGTGGGCTGCTTCGGCTTCTGCGCCGAGGAGCCGCTCGTCAACGTCTGGGTCCCCGGACGCCCGCTGCTGATGCTCCGCCGCGTCCAGCCGAACCACGTCGACGGCATCCTCAACGGCCTGAGCAACGGCCAGATGCCCCCGGCCGAGATCGTGCTTTGCAAGATCGAGGAGTGGGACCACCTGACCGGCCACGTTAAGTACGGATCCGGCTATCCGGACGTGCCGAACTGGAACGAAGTCCCGTTCTTCAACGGCCAGGTCAAGATCGTCCTGCGCAACTGCGGGTTGATCAACCCGGACGACATCGAGGAGTACATCGCGATCGGCGGGTATCAGGCCCTGTACAAGGTCCTGATCGACCAGAACCCGGCCGCCGTGATCGAGCAGATCAAGGCCTCCAAGCTCCGCGGCCGCGGCGGCGCCGGGTTCCTGACGGGAACCAAGTGGGACTTCCTGGCGAAGGCGGCCGGGCCCGAGAAGTACATCATCTGCAACGCGGACGAGGGCGATCCGGGCGCGTACATGAACCGCAACGAGATCGAGTCGGATCCGCACGCCCTCCTGGAGGGCATGATGATCGCCGGCTACGTCACGGCCGCTCCCAGGGGCATCATCTACGTCCGCGCCGAGTACCCGCTGGCCGTATTGCGGGTTGAGCGCGCCATTGAGCAGGCCCGGGCCTACGGCGTCCTGGGCGAAAACGTCCTGGGGCGCGGCTTCGACTTCGAGATCGAGACGGTCGAGGGCGCCGGCGCCTTCGTCTGCGGCGAGGAGACGGCCCTGATCGCCTCGCTCGAAGGTCAGGCCGGCCGCCCGCGATCGCGGCCGCCGTTCCCGGCCCAGAAGGGCGTGTACGGCAAGCCGACGAACATCAACAACGTCGAGACCTGGTACAACGTCGCGCCGATCGTATCCAAGGGGCCGGCCTGGTTCACGGAGACGGGCAGCGCCAAGAGCGCCGGCACCAAGGTCTTCTCGCTGGTCGGCAAGGTCCACAGCACCGGCCTGGTCGAGATGCCGCTGGGCACCCCCCTGGCCAGGTTCATCTACGACATCGGCGAGGGCGGCACCAACGGCCGTGACATCAAGGCCGTGCAGACAGGCGGTCCCTCGGGCGGGTGCATACCGGTCGAGATGTTCGACACGCCGGTCGACTACGAGACCCTCACCCAGCTCGGCTCGATCATGGGCTCCGGCGGCATGGTCGTGATGGACGAAGACAACTGCATGGTGGACGTGGCCCGCTACTTCATCGAGTTCACCCACTCGGAGAGTTGCGGCAAGTGCGTTCCCTGCCGGGTCGGCCTCGACAAGGCGCTGCGCATCCTGAACGACTGCACGCTCGGGACGGCCACGAACGAGGACCTGGACGCCCTGGACGAGCTGTGCCGGATGGTCCGCGACACCTCGCTCTGCCAGCTCGGGATGAGCGCCCCGAACCCCGTTCTCACCAGCCTGCGCCACTTCCGCCACGAGTTCGAGGACCACATCCTGGCCAAGCGCTGCCGGGCCGGCGTGTGCGAGGACCTGGCGCTGTCCCCGTGCGAGAATTCCTGCCCGCTCCACATGAACATCCCGCGCTTCCTCCAGCTGTACAAGGAGACACGGGTCGAGGACGCGTTCCTCTCGGTCATCCTGGACAACCCGCTGCCGGCCTCGACGGGCCGCGTCTGCCAGCACCCCTGCGACAACCGCTGCCGTCGGGCGGCCGTCGACGAGGCGGTGAACACTCGCGACGTGCATCGCCTGATCGCCGACGAGATCCTCCTCTCGGACAAGTTCGAGCCGATGGTAGGCCGCGTCCTCGAACGCAAGCTGGAGCCCACCGGGCGCGAGATCGCGATCGTCGGCGCCGGCCCGACGGGCCTCGCCTGCGCGTATTACCTGGCTCTGCTCGGGCACAGCGTGACGGTCTACGACTCACGCCCCGCCGCCGGCGGCATGCTGAGGTACGCCCTGCCTGAGTACCGGCTGCCGAAGGCCGTCCTCGACAAGGAGATCGAGCTGATCGAGCGGCTCGGCGTCAAGTTCCAGTTCAACGTGAACGTCGGCGAGTCGCCCACGCTCAACGACGTCGCCCGCCAGTACGACGCAGTCTTCCTGGCCATCGGGACATGGAAGGAGGCCTGGGTCTACCTGCCCGGAACCGAGCTCACCGGCGTGGTGCCGGCGCTGCCCTTCCTGGAGGCCGTGTCGCGCGGCGAGCAGGTCCCGGTCGGAAAGAGCGTGGTGGTGATCGGCGGAGGCAACGCCGCGATCGACTCCGCCCGCACGGCGCGCCGGCTCGGCGCGGACGTGACGATCGTGTACCGCCGCGAGCGCAAGGACATGCCCGCGATCCCCGAGGAGATCGAGGCCGCCGAGCACGAGGGCGCCAGGATCGTCTACCTCGCGGCCCCCCATCGCATCGTGGGCGACAAGAGCGGCCAGGTCCGGGCCATCGAGGCGGTCAGGACGAAACCGGGCGAATTCGACAACTCGGGCCGCCGCCGGCCGGTCCCGACCGACGAGATCATCCGGATCGAATGCGACAGCGTGATCCTCGCGGTCGGCGAGAAGGTCGACCCGGACTTCTGCCGGGCCTCGGGTCTCAAGGTCAAGGAAGACGGCACCATCGAGGTGGACCGCTACACGCTGGAGACCAGCCGCGACCGCTTCTACGCGGGCGGCGACCTGATCACCGGGGCCTCGAACGTGTCCAACGCGATGGGCATCGGCAAGAAGGCGGCCCGCAACATCGACAGGCGGCTGATGGCGCAGGAGCGCTTCACGACCCTCATCCCGGACTTCGAGTACCAGATGGAGCCGCCGGAGACGCCGAGCGAGAGCGGCCGCCACGTCCCCGCCGAAGTGGCCGCCGCTCAGCGCGTCCAGTCCTACGCCGAGGTGTCCCTGGGCCTCACTGCCATCGCCGCCCTGGAGGAGACGTCACGTTGCCTTCGCTGCGACATCCGTAGCGGCGAGAGATAGGAGGATCGCCTTGACCGAGAAGGTGAAGGTCCGGATCGACGGCGAGGTCATCGCCGCCACCGCCGGCCAGACGATCCTCGAGGTCGCCCGAGCCAACAACAAGTACATCCCCGCCCTCTGCTACATGGAGGGCCTCAGCGCGGTCGGCGCATGCCGGTTGTGCATGGTCGAAGTCTCCGGCGTCTCGCGCCTGCTGCCCGCCTGCACCACGCCCGTGCAGGAGGGGCTGGCCCTGGTCACGAGCTCGCCCCAGCTCGAGAACTACCGCAAGATCGCGCTCGAACTGCTCTTCGTCGAACGCAACCACGTCTGCGCCGTCTGCGTGTCGTCGGGGCACTGCGAGCTGCAGGCGCTGGCCCAGGATCACGGCGTCACGCACGTTCGCTATCCCTACAACTACCCGAAGCTGCCGGTCGACACCTCGCACCCCCGCTACGTCCTGGACCACAACCGCTGCATCCTGTGCTCGCGCTGCGTGCGCACCTGCGCGGAGATCGAGGGCGCGCACGTCTGGGACATCGCCGGCCGCGGCATCCACTCGCGCCTGGTCTCGGAGCTGCAGCGGCCGTGGGGTGAGGCCACGAGCTGCACGAGCTGCGGCAAGTGCGTCCAGGCCTGCCCGACCGGCGCGATGGCCGAGAAGGGCTGGGGCGTCGAGGAGATGACCAAGCACCGGGCCGCCGTCAGCCGCCTGACATCGATGCGCGAGGGCCAGTGATGGACAAGGTCAAGATCGGAACCTGCTGGCTCGACGGCTGCTCGGGCTGCCACATGTCGCTGCTGGACATGGACGAGGCGATCATCGGCGTCCTCGACAAGGCCGACATCGTGTTCGGCCCGCTGGTGGACGCGCAGGAGTGGCCCGAGGGCGTCGACGTGGCAGTGATCGAGGGCGCCGTCAGCAGCCAGGACGACCTGAAGCTCGCGCAGACGGCACGGGCACGCAGCAAGATCGTGGTCGCTCTCGGCGACTGCGCGGTCACTGGCAACGTGCCGTCGATGCGAAACGGCATCTCGCGCCGGCAGCTGCTCGAGCGGATCTACGTCGAGGGCGCCTCCGAGCGGCGGGGCGTGCCGACGGTCGGCGTGCCGGCGCTGCTCAAGCAGGCCGAGCCGCTGCACGCGGCGATCAAGGTCGACATCCACGTCCCCGGCTGCCCGCCCAAGCCGGGAGCCATCCTCATGGTGCTTGGTGAGCTGCTGGAAGGCCGCGAGCCGGACCTCGGCTCCAAGCTGCGGTTCGGGTAGGGAAGGCGATGACGACCAGGAAGTCGACTTCCGACACGGAAGAAGGCGCGACGCCGCGCGCCGGTGCGGCCGCCGCCGACGCGCCGGCGCGGCCGGCCGAGGTCAGGAGACCAGCCACGAAGAAGATCACGATCAACCACGTAACGCGCATCGAGGGTCACGCGCGGATCACGATCAAGCTCGACGATTCGGGCCAGGTCACCGACACGCAGTTCCACGTCACCCAGATCCGCGGCTTCGAGAAGTTCATCGAGGGACGCCCGTACTACGAGATGCCCTCGATCACGGCGCGCATCTGCGGCATCTGCCCGGTGAGCCACGAGCTGGCTTCGTCGAAGGCCTGCGACGAGATCATGGCCGTGCGCATCCCCAGCTCCGCGGCCAAACTCCGCGAGCTGCTCCACGTCGCCCAGTTCGTCCAGTCGCACGCGCTGTCCTTCTTCCATCTCTCGGCCCCGGACCTGCTGCTGGGCATGGACTCGGATCCGGCCAGGCGCAACGTCGCCGGCCTGCTCGAGGAGCACCCCGACGCACTTCGCGACGGGATCGCTCTGCGGAAGTTCGGCCAGCAGGTCATCGAGCGGCTCGGCAAGGAGCGCATCCATCCATCGTGGACCGAGCCCGGCGGCGTCAATGCCCCGCTCGACCCGCAGGCCCGAGACAGGACGCTGGCCGAGCTGCCGGCGGCGCTGGCGATCGTCAAGCGCACGCTCGGGCTGTGGAAGCGCACCGTCGACAGCTTCCCGAACGAGATCGAGTCCTTCTCGAACTTCCCCACGATGTACTGCGGCCTCGTCGGGCCGGACGGCTCTCTGCGGCTCTACGACGGGAACCTGCGTTTCGTCGGACCCGACGGCGTGATCGTCGCCGACCAGGTTGATCCGGACGACTACGCGACCTACATCGGCGAGGCAGCCCTCGTCGACTCCTACCTGAAGGCGCCTTTCTACAAGCCCACCGGCTATCCGGACGGGATCTACCGGGTCGGCCCGCTGGCTCGCCTGAACGTCGCCGACCGCTGCGGCACCCCCAACGCGGATGCCGAGCTCGCGGAGTACCGCCAGCGTCTCGGCCGCATCGTCCGGAGCGGCTTCCACTACCACTACGCTCGGCTGATCGAGGCTATGTACGCCCTGGAGCGGATGCAGGAGCTGCTCGAAGATCCGGCCATCCTCGGGACAAAGGTCCGAGCCCATGCCGGTGTCAACAACCTCGAGGGCATCGGCGTCATCGAAGCCCCGCGCGGAACGCTCATCCACCACTACAAGGTGAACGACAACGGCGCCATGACCTGGGCCAACCTGATCGTCGCGACCGGCCACAACAACCTGGCCATCGGCCGCGGCATCCTGCAGGTGGCCAGGCGGTTCGTGGACGGCAACAAGATCCAGGAGGGCGCCCTCAACCGAGTCTCCGCCCTGGTCCGCGCCTACGACCCGTGCCTGAGCTGCTCCACCCACGCCCAGGGCGGCGTCCCGATGATCCTGCAGCTGCGCGGGCCGGACGGCGAGTTGCTCGATGAGGCGAGGACGGAGTAGTCGAGGCGGGTCCGTACCCGGGCGACGCCGGCAGCGCGAGCCGGCAGGCGAGCCACCTCGCGCGCCGTCTCGAGACGACCTCGGTCCCCGGCGTCGTGGCGTCTTGGCGGCCGTCCGGTCGAAACCTGCGGCCCTCCCGGCGACGGCCACCGACGGGCTGATCCGCCGGAGATCCTGAGGGTGACGCGGTTCCCAGGCGTCGGACCCGCGGGAATCTGCGGCAGCGATGCAACACTCCGGGTGGCTCGGGCGTTAGACGTGATGCGGAGGGAGCATCTTGGAGACGCCAACCCGACTCACGCCGGCCGAAGCTCGTGACGTGGAGGCGGCATTCAGCGTCCACATGCCCTGGCTACGGCGTCGGATCGCGCTGATGGCCGGCGACGCGGAGGAAGCGTCTGATCTCGCTCAAGAAGCGTTCGCCCGCGCCGTCGAGAGATGGCCCATCGGCTCGCGCGACGACGTCGCACGCTGGCTGGCGGCCGTCGGGATCCGGCTGGCGATCGACGAGATGCGGAGGCGCCGCAGGTGGGGCTTCCTGCAGATCCGCGAGAGACACGGCGCCTGGGCGATCGAGACCGATCCGGACCTGTGGCGAGCCATCTCGAAGCTGGAACCGGCCACCCGGGCCGCGCTTCTGCTCACGGTCCTCGATGGCTACACGCAGGAGGAGGTTGCGAGCGCCCCCGGCGTCGCACGGGGCACGGTCGCCAGCTGGTTGTCGCGAGCGCGCGAGCGCCTTCGGCCTGTGATTGGGAGTGCGAGCGATGGACGATAGGTTCGACGAGCGGCTGCGCGCGAGGCTCAGCGCGCTCGACGCGGCCGTGCCAGCGGTAAAGCCAGAAGATCAAGGGGCCGGCGTCGCGCCCGCCCGCGGCCCCGGCCGCAGGGTCAGCCCGGGCCCTGAGGGCGATCGGCTGGTGCTTTCGTCCTCGCTGGATCATGCTGGGCCGAGCATGAAGGCACGTCGACCCGGGCCGATCCTGGCCTGGCCCCGCCCTCTGGTGGCGGCCTTGTTCGCCTTCGCCACCCTGATCGCGCTCTCCGCGCTGCTGCTCGCGGTCCGGCCGCCGGCCGCCGCTCCGTCCGCCTCCACTGCCGCATCGACCGCAACGCCCGGCCTGAGCGCGGAGCCGAGCCCAAGCCCCACGCCGACCCTCGCCGGCTTCGACTGCCCGCCGCCGACGGAGGCCGCCACTCCGACCCAGTATCCGACCGCCGCTCCGAGCTCGCGAAAGCCGGGCGCCGCTCCACGCGGCTGGCCGGTCGGTCTCGCGAATATGGAAGCGACGGGTCGTCTGGCGGATGACGGCACCTCTTATTTCATCGAGGGCGGCTACCTCGTGGCCGTCGACGGGTCCGGGCGCGAGGTGGCCGGCTGGCCACAGCCGCTGGGCCTCCGGACCGACCTGAACACCCAGATGGCGTTTGGATCGGACGGAACCGTGTACGTCTGGGACGACAGCACCGTGGTCTCATACCGGGCCGACGGCACGCGACCCGCCGGCTGGCCCTACCACACGGCGACCGTCGAGGACGTCCTGCCGGTTCCACAGGGCGTCTACGTCGAGTCGGAGCCGTCGGGCTCGGCGATCTGCGGCGACGAAAGCCACCTCATCACCCTCATCGGCGCCACAGGCACGGGGCAGTCCACCTGGAGGCTCAAGGGTGAGATCGCGGCGGTCGGCCCGGACGGGACTCTCTACACGAGCCAGGGAGACTCCATCTTCGCCTACGGCAGCGACGGGGCGGTCAAGCCGGGCTGGCCGGCGACGGGCTGGAGCAACGTCAGCGTGGACCCGAGCGGCCGCGTCTACCTGTCCTGGTGGAAGTTAGCGGAAACTACGGGCATCTCGATGGAAGGCCCGGGCGCAGCCCTGGAAACCAGGATCGCCGCGGTCGACCAGAACGGTCGGCCTTACGCCGGCTGGCCGATCACGATCGAAGGCGCCGCCTCGGAGCCGACCTTCGGCCCCGATGGCACCGTCTACATGACCCGAGAGGTGTACTCCTCCGGCTCCGGCACCGCCACCGACACCGTCCTCGCTCTGGATGCGTCTGGAAGGCCGCAGCCCGGCTGGCCGATATCGTTGCCCGCCGGGGACTACCTTCTGCGGAGCATCCCGGGCGTATCAGCCACCGCGCCGGATCCGCCGCAAGTTGGCTCCGACGGGACGGTCTACTTCGGCGCATGGGCGTCCGCTCCGGGCAGCTCGGGCATTCTTGAGGCGGTGGACCCGTCGGGACTACCGAAACCGGGATTTCCTGCTTCCATCGACTGGGAGTCGACCAGCAACCTGTTCTCCGGGTGCGGATCAGGCTGGTTCGCGGTCGGCCGCACGGGGCTCGTGTTCACCACCAATGACTACAGCATCCTGGCGATCGGCTCGGACGGCAAGGCCGCCTCGGGCTGGCCGGTCAAGGCGCCGGCGCACACGATCATCATGGCCGCGGACCCGGAGCCCGACGGCGGGCTGCTCGTGCAGGCCCTCGAGAGCAGCCTCGTCATGGCTCCGCCCGCATTCGCCGGCTACAGGAGTTCGCGCACGGCGGGGGACGCTTTGGGGGCCCTGGCGCCGGACTTCCCTGGAACGCTCCTGGTGATCCGTTATCTTCCCGACGGTCGGGTGGCGCCGTAGCCCGATCCTTCGGGTCTGCCTGCTGCCGCGGGTCCCGAAGAGTCTCATTCGTCCCGCAACGGCGACGCGTGGTCGGGCCGGGTGGACTTGAGGCCGAGATGAGAAGTCAGGTCTCGGTGCTCAGGGCCCCGCCGCCTGAACGTTGCTCAAGGGCCCGCCGTGAATAAGTCGCGGCGGAGCCCGCCGATCACAGACGATTTTCGGTCGCCGTAGCGGCTCCGAAGTGGCACGATGTACCAATGAGCGAGACTGCCGACTCCACCGACGCTCAGCCCGCAGGGGCTGCCGAAGCCGCCCAGGCCGGGCGGCGCCGTTCCAGCCACCGCGGCCGGCCAACCGGGGAGCCGTCGCTGGCTCGCGAGCCTGACTTTCAGACGGGCCGGCCGACGAAGGTCGCCATCGTCGGCACCGGCATGGTGGGCTCGAGCTTCGCCTACACCCTGCTTCTATCCGGCGTGGCCTCGGAGATCGTCCTGATCGACGCCAATCACGAGCGGGCCGAGGGCGAAGCGATGGACCTCAACCACGCCGTCCCGTTCGCCCATCCGACCAGGATCTGCGCCGGCGAATACTCCGACTGCCAGGGCGCCGCGATCACGGTCATCTCCGCCGGGGTCGGTCAACGCCCCGGCGAGACCCGCCTGGAGCTGGTGCGGCGGAACGCGGCCATCTTCGCCCAGATCGTGCCCCGGGTCGCCGAGGCCAATCCCGAGGGGATCATCGTCGTCGCCACGAACCCGGTCGACGTCCTGACCTACGTGACGCTCGATCTGGCCGGACTGCCCGCGAACCGTGTTTTCGGGTCCGGCACGATCCTGGACACGGCTCGCTTCCGTTACATGCTGAGCGAGCACCTTGGCGTGGACCCGCGCAGCGTTCACGCCTACATCATCGGCGAGCACGGCGACAGCGAGGTGCCGGTCTGGTCTTTGGCCAACGTGGCGGGCATGCGCCTGCCGACCTTCTGCGCCGAGAACGGGATCGCGCTCAGCCCGGAGACGACGGAGCGGATCTTCCAACAGACGCGTGACGCGGCCTACGAGATCATCAGCCGCAAGGGCGCCACCTACTACGCGGTGGCCGCCGGCCTGATGCGCATAACCGAGGCGATCCTGCGCGACCAGAACACCGTCCTGTCGATATCGAGCCTGATCTCGGATTACTACGGCATCGACGATGTCTGCCTGAGCCTGCCGACCGTCCTCAGCCGGCGCGGCATCGAACGCGTCCTTCGCCTGGAGCTAAGCCCGCTCGAAGCCCGGGGCGTCCGAAAGTCGGCCGAGGTCCTGCGCCAGACGATCGATTCGCTCAAAGACGCCACCCAGCCGGCCTGAGCACGGGATCGACGCTGTCCCGTCGGCGGGCAAGGAGAACGGGCCGCACGCGAGGCGCGGCGCGACCTCCCGCGGCGGCGACATGGCTACACGGCCGCGCCGATCTTCTCGCGACGGGGTCGCCGCCTTCTGACGCGTCCTAACGGGGCAGCACGTGCTCCTCGAGAGGCGTATCCCAATGGGCCTCGACCAGCTCGAACCGGCGCTGCTCCTCGCGAGCCAGCTTTTCCGCGTCGGGGTAGAGGCGGGCGACGATTGCCGGGTCCGTGTGCTCCTCCATCGCGGCCCAATCGCGATAGGTGATCGCGACTTCAAAGGTCCAGTCCTGGCGGCCGTCCCCGTGGAAACGGGGCGTGTATGCGCGGACGTCGAGGAACCGACCGGCCTCCACCTGGGCCCGCAGCAGCGGCCAGTGGTTCCGGTCGAACAGGGCGACGAACTCGTCCTGGAAGCCCCAGCGGATCCTGTAAAAGTACTGGACGGTCACCGGCCCTCCGGCGTCGGACATGCTCCAATCCTCCTGTCACCAGACAAAGGCGGGTCTGGAATGTAGGTCCGGTCCACCGAGTCGAGCACTCGGGGGCGGCAACGCCAGCCTACACGCTCCCCTCCGGGTCCGTGCGCGTGAGCACGATGGCGCTCCAGATCGCCGGGTGATCGGGGCGTCGGCGAGTTCCATCTACGGCCACGGAAGTCACTCCGCGGGGGCCGAGCCGGCCGCTGCTCCCTCGCTCCCGGCCGAGTCGGCCGAATCGCCCGCGCCGCCCGAGGCGCTCGCACTCCCGGCCGAGGCGGTCGAATCGCCCGCACCGCCCGCATCGCCCGAGGCGGCTAGGGATCCTCTCGAACTCGCCGCGTAGACGAGCCTGAGCCCCGCCACCAGCCGCTGCAGCGTCCGGACGCGGGCTCGACTGAACGCGACCGATACCGTCGCCCTCCGGATGCTGAGACGGTCGGCGACCTCAGACTGACGCAGTTCGTCGACGATGGCCAGGCGGGCCACGGTACGCTGACGCTCGGTCAGGCCGTCAAGCATGTCGACGAGCGCCGGCGCGAGATCGGCCAGCAACGTATCGGCGCCCGAGTCCCCGGTCAGGATGATGAGCCGCTCGTGGCCCACCCGGGCAGCCTCCGCCGCCCTGCGCGCGCCGAGGAACGCCGGCCCCGATCGCTCCGTGGCCGGGGCCCGGCGTTCGGCGGCATCCGGGTCGACCTCGCCACGCACGGCGACCCAGAGCATCCGCCGACGGCCGGAGGCGAAAGCGGCGCGAAGGACGGCCTCCGTCGGATCGGCGCCGGGCTCCAGCAGCCCGAGTATCTCTTCGCCTCCGGTAAACCCGAAGGGCGCCAGCCTCCTGTCGCCGTAGGCCACGTCCAGCTCGGCCACCAGGTCCCGCAGCCAGGCTGTCGACCCGACCGCGTCGAGCCGCGAGTCGAGCAAGTGGCCGAGGAGAACAAGTCCGCGAGGATCCACCATCCGCATGAGGCTACCTCGGCCGAGGATAGCCTTCAACGACTATCTGAGGCCGGAATAGCCGCTAACGGCTAACGAAGTCGCTGAGTCCGAAGGGGCCCGACACGGGCGGCGATGGGAACGGGCATCGCCCGCCCGACGGCCGAGCGACTATCCTGAGGCCATGACCGCCGAACCTCGCGCGCCGGGCCAGCCCGGGACCTCCGCCGCCGCCATCCCTCTCAACCCGGGCCGGCGAGACCTGGGCATGAGGGCCACGATGATCTTCCCGAACCGGGAGATCGTCGAGCGCTACTACGTGCCGCTCATCTACACGGCCTGCCGGACGTGCTACTCGGAGCTGGCCCCGGACGACATCTTCGAGCGCTCGGTAGACGGTCGGATCGCGCCGGAGAAGCAGCGTGAGCTGATCGGGCGGGTCATCGAGTCCGGCCACGGCAGCACCATCGAGCACGTGTCCTTCACATTCGCCATCACCGGGGTCACCCGGACGCTCAGCCACCAGCTCGTCCGGCATCGAGCGGGCGTGGCGTTCGACCAGCAGAGCCAGCGCTACGTCTCCTACAAGAAGGGCGCCTCGACGATGCTCCCCGGCACGATCGCCGAAGCCGATCCGGAATTGCTGGAGCGCTACCAGGGCCAGGTCGAGGGCGCGCTGGAGCTCTATGGCGACCTCGTCGAAGCCGGGATCCCGGGCGAGGACGCCCGCTTCGTCTTCCCGAACGCAACCCGCACGAACCTGGTCATGACGGCCAATCTGCGGGCCCTTATTCACATGTCCGGGCTGCGCCTCTGCACGATGGCGCAATGGGAAATCAGGCGGCTCTTCCAGCTGATCAGGCACGAGGTCTTCGCCGCCAGTCCGTTCCTGGGCAGCTTCCTGGCCCCGAAGTGCGTCTCCCTGGGCTACTGCGATGAGGCCGGCAACCGCGACGAGCACTGCCCCATCAGACCGCACAAGGACAAAGTACTGGGTGCCTGGGCCGAGAAGGTTAGCGCCGATGTGCCCGGACGCGGCCCGGCGGCGTAGGCGGAGGGCTCATCCGTGGCGGCCCTCTCGGGCAGGTCAGCCGCTTCGTGCCGGGCGGTACGGACGGCGAGACTGGCAGGTACCTCCGGCGGGGTGCCTCCTAGCAACACCCGGACCATCATTCGACCGACGGAATCGCCCTCGTAGCCGCCTTCCGGACCACGACATCAGTCGCGGCCTCATGGCCCGCGCCGAGTCACATGAAGTCGCAGCACCTATGTAATCTGGACGGCCGTTCTCCGGCATTCGGTCGGGGCACGCGGCCACAAACCACGGGGAGATGAGCGTGAACGAGACGGCCGCGCGTCATCCGAACCGATTCCTGGCGGACCTCACGCAGGCCATGCGCTCAACCGCCGAGACGGCGCGGCAGACGGCGATCGAACAATGCGAGGCAGACGCAAACGCCTACACGGAGAGCCTGCAGGCGCGCGTGGACAGCGAGGGCGACTCGCTGCGAACGGCCGCCGAGGCGGACGTGAGCGCGATCCGCGATTGGTCCAAGGCCGAGATGGAGCGCATCCGCCTCGAGACCGAGCAGCGTATCGCCCGCCGCCGGGAAGTCCTCGAGCAGGACCTGCACGCGCACAACTCGGCCATCGAACTCGAAATCGACGGCGTCCGCACGCGCGTCGCCGAGTTCGAAAGGGATGTCGCCAGCTTCTTCGAGCGGCTCCTCCAGGAATCCGACCCGACGGTCGTCGCCACGATGGCCGCCGAGATGCCTGAACCTCCGTCTTTCGGTGACGGAGAGATCGGCGGGCTGGCCCTGATCGCCAGCCCGGCGCATGAGCAGACCCTCGAAACCCCGGAGCCTGCGGAAGCCGCCGAAACGCGGCTCCCCGAGGCCGATGTGCAGGCCGCCGCGGATGCCGAAGCGGCCGCGGATGCCGAAGCGGCCGCCGCCGCGGAGGCCGAGGCGGAGGCGGCCAAAGCCGCCGCCGGCCAGGCCGAGGCAGTCGCCCGACCCGCCAACGCGGAATCGACCCAGGTCGTGGTCGTCGGACTGGTGAGCGTGGCCAGCATCGCCACGTTCAAGCGTCAGCTCGGCCGTCTGCCCGGCGTGAGGAACGTCGGCGTCTCGTCCGGACCCGATGGCGAGTTCATCTTCACCGTGGGTCACCCATCGGACGTCTCGCTGGGTGATCTGATTCCGACACTGCCGGCGTTTCAGGCTCGTGTCGTGAGCCAGCGCGACGGCATTTTGAACGTTTCCGCGCACGATCCCGAAGCGGAGGGCTAGACTCCGCGGTACGGTCGCGCCTCAAGGAGAATCCGTCACGTGCCTCGGTCCGCAGTCGCTATCTCCCTTCCGCATGCTGAGCTGGCGGCGGTCGCTCAACAGCTGGCGGAAGCCGGCTATGAGCCGATCGAAGTCAGGTCCGCCGAGGAACTGGATGGGCTGCTGCGCCGGCGCAACGACATCGGTGTAGCCATTCTCGACGGCGAGAACGACTTCGATCGATCGCTCGAGATGTACGCGCTCCTCCACGACGACAATCGCAACATCCCGGCGCTCATGGTCGTGGCCGCCCGAGCCCTCAACCGGATGAGCCTGGCCGGACGGGCCCGCGTCAACGACGAGTACTTCACCCGACCGTATTCGGCCGAGTCGCTGCGCTGGCGCGTGGAGGCGATGCTGATCCGGGCCGAAATACCGGCGGACTCGACCGCCAGCGGGATCATCGACCTCGATATCCCGGTCGGGCAAGCCGGCGAAGGCGAGCGAGGCCAGATCATCATCGTGTTCAACCCCAAGGGCGGCGTCGGCAAGACGACCATCGCGGTCAACGTGGCAGCGATGCTGCAGGTCCGAAAAGGCCAGCGGGTGCTCCTCATCGATTGCGACACTGTCACCGGCCACATCGCCTCGTCGCTGGGCATGGAGAACGTCCGAACCGTGGCGGACGCGTGGACCGAGGACCTCAGCACCGGCATGTCGGAGACCTTCTCCGAGATCGCCGCACCGCACCTGAACGGCACTTCGGTCCTGGTCATGGCCGAATCTCCGCTTCACACGGAGATCCTGGATCCGAGGCGCGTCGCCGAAGCCATCACTACCGCCTGCCGGCTGTACGACTGGGTGATCGTCGACATGCACCCGGACTACGGGCCGTTGAACCAGGTCATCTTCGAGCGGGCGGACAAGATCATCGTCCCGGTCACGCCGGACGTGCCCGCCATCCGGGCGGCCGTCCAGTTCCGCGAGGTGGCCGTCGAACTCGACATCCGTGAACGCCTGGCCATGGTCGTCAATCGGGCCAACAGCGGCGTGTCGGTCTCGGACATGGAGCGGACCGTCGGCATGCCGGCCCTGGCCGAGGTTCGTTCGGCGGGCATGGTCTTCGTAAGGGCGGCGAACGAGGGTCGCTCCGCGGTGGAACGCTTCCCGCGAGAGAAGGTCATCGACGACATCGAGACGCTGTGCGATCGGATGATGGACACGCGGGACTCCGGCGCGGCCAAGTCCGGCCAGGGCTTCCTCGGAATCTTCGGCGGCGGACGCAACACCAACCCTTCTGTGCGAGCTTCCTAGCCGCCGCCGCCTGTTGCGTCTCGCTCGGCCGGCGCATATCTGAGCCGGCCGCCGCGCTCCTCGCTCAGGCGCCTTCAGGTGAGGCCGAGTCCGTGCCCTTGGCGCCCGAATTGCCCTCGCCGGCGGCGCGATTCGCTAACGTCAGTCGCGCCTGTCGCCGCCCGCCGGACCGGGCATGCCCGGTTCGGCCGCCGCCCCGGGGGCCGGCAATACTGCGCCGCCCGGCGCGGCCCGCGTCACGAGGACGCTGTGCTGCTGCGCGATCTCGATGCCGCTCCGCTTGAAGGCATCCAGCAGCCGCCTCCGCAGCTCGCCGCCGACGGCCCACTGCTCCGACGCCCGAACCCTGGCGGTTATGGCGATCGTGATGCCGTAGTCGCCCAGGGCCGAGACGCGGTCCAGGCGCGGCGCCTCCAGGATTCGCGGGCCCCAATCCGGGTCGTCCACCAGATCCTTGCCGACTCGATCGACGACGGTCGTCGCCAGTTCGATGTCGGTCCCGTAGACCACCTGCACATCCTGGTTCACGTTGGCGAAGATCCGCGTCAGGTTCGAGGCCACGGTTATCTCGCCGTTGGGCACCGTGTGCACCGTCCCGTCCGCGTCGCGCAGGGTCGTCCGGCGAAGCGTGAAGTCCTCCACCTTCCCGGACACTCCGGCGATCTGGACGACGTCGCCGATGGCGTACTGGTTCTCCACCAGGATCAGGGCGCCGTTGAGGTAGTCCCGCACCAGGTGCTGCGTCCCGAGGCCGATGGCAATGCCGGCAATTCCGAGCCCGGCAATGGCCGGACCGATGTCGAGCCCGAAGGCAGCTTCCAGGATCATCAGCGCGGCGATGACGACGACGAAGAAGCGGATCACGTTGACCGCCAGGGCCTCGATCGTGTCCTGGCGCTTCTGGATCTCGACCGCGGTCAATTCGCGGGCCGCGCCCTCGACGTTCTCTCGCCTGAGCAGCGCCCGCGCCGTGCCGCGTACGAAGACGTGGGCGAGGCGGATGACGACGACGGCGACGATGATGATGGCCAGGGCCGCCGCTCCGGCCTGGATCGCGCCGCCCACGTGCAGCGGGGGGCCGCCCCAGGGCGGCGTGATGATCGTCGGGTCGTTCGGATCCACTCCGATAGCGTAGCGCGGCCGGCATCGCGGCGGCGCCGCTTACCGCCTTCGCGCCGGCGTCGGCCGTGGTGGAGGCGTGTGGTGCGGCGTCGGGAACGGCGCGGCCCTGGGCCGAGCATAAGGGCGGCCCCTCGGGAGGGGGACCGAGGGGCCGCGAAGGAGATCTGCGAATTGGCCTGACCGGCCGGCGGCTCGATCAGATCGAGGCGACGACGCCGCCGATGTGGTCGGTGATGATGGCCGCCGCTTCCCGAGCGCGGTCGACCAGCTCCGGCACGCGGCTCGGCGTGATCCGATTGCCGGAGGCCCGCACCTCGAGCGCGGCGACCACGGAAGCGCGCTGGTCGAAGACCGGCACGGCCACGGCGTTGACCGTGGGCTCGTGCTCGCCGAAGGCGGTGGCGAAGCCGCGCTTGCGGACTCGGGCCAGTTCTTCGAGAAGAAGGTCGACCCGAACGATCGAGTGCGCCGTGTAAGGCGTGAAGCCGATCTTGGACAGCCGGATTACCTCGCGCTCGGGCTGGCTGGCCAGCAGAACCTTGCCCGGCGCCGTGGCATGGAGCGGAGAGTTCCGGCCGGTGCGATCGCGGCCCATCCCGGACGCGTCCGAATATGCGATCGTGAGGACGCTGTCGCCGTCGAGAACCTCGAGGGTGGTCGTCTCGCGGATCGTTCGGGCCAAGGACTCCAGCTCCGTGATGGCGATCGAGCGCAGGTCCAGGGAGCGTTCGGCGTGGCCTCCGAGCCGAACGACGGCGAGGCCAAGCCTGTACTTGCCGGAGTCGTCGTCCTGCTCGACCAGGCCCCTCTTCTCGAGGGTTGCGAGCAGCCGCGAAGCCGTCGACTTGTGAAGCCCGAGTCGTCGCGCCAGCTCGGTTACCCCTGCCTCCCCTTGTGTCTCGCCAAGAGCGATCAGGAGTGACGCAGCGCGGTCGACCGACCGTACCGCATTCCCGTCGAGCATTGTCTGTCTCCTAACGGGCGTCTTCCGAATGGAAGCTGACCTGCTTCCCGGCAGCATCGGGGCTGCTCGTCCGCTCCGCGCCCGAACCGGAGCCACGCGTTGAGAGCTGTTGCGGCTGTCGAACCGCCGTGATCGACCCACCCGCCGAACCCACCTGCATGGGTTTCCATTCCGGTAGGAATGGCTCTGTTCGTCTCGCGAGGTGGAACGTCGAGGGGAATGTTTACATAGCTACTAGGAATTAGTCAAGCCCTTCGGCCACCGTCCGCCGCCCATGAGAGTGTCATCTTGGCGACACAACGGTACGTCCCGGAATGGTTGCGTACGCACTCATCGACGGCCGTGGATGCTGCAATCTGCTCTCAAAAGACGCTGGCTACTCGCGTGGCCGCGGCCGCTCCATCACCTTCCGCGCAGACTGCAGCCGATCCGCGGCGTACCATCGACCGGACTGATCGATCGTCCATCCCGGGAGTCAACGTGCCAGAAGACAGACCCTCCCGTCCCGAAGTCACGACCCTCGACGCTCCGGACGCCGCCGGCGAAATCGGCCTGCGTTCCGCCATCGCGACGGTCCGCGCACAATTCCCCGCCCTCCTCCGCGGCCACGCCGGGGGTGCCTACAGCTACCTCGACGGGCCGGGCGGGACGCAGGTTCCGGGACGGACGATCGAGGCGATGCGAGGGTACCTGGAGCGGTGCAACGCCAATCACGAAGGGGCCTTCCCGACCAGCGAGGAGAGCGACGCGATCCTGGCCGAGGCTCATGCCGCCGCGGCCGACTTTCTGGGCGCGGCCGGCCCGGGCGAGGTCGCCTTCGGTCAGAACATGACCACGTTGACTTTTGCGGTGAGCAGGGCGATCGGGCGGACCCTGCGGCCGGGCGACGAGATCGTCGTCACGCGCCTGGACCACGACGCCAACGTCGCGCCGTGGCTCGCCCTCGAGGAGGAGCGCGGCGCAACCGTCCGCTGGGTGGGGATCCACGCCGAAGACTGCACGCTGGAATTGGCGGACCTCGAGCGGGCGCTCGGACGGCGGACGCGGGTAGTCGCGGTCGGCCTGGCGTCCAACGCAGTCGGAACGGTCAATCCCGTTCGGCGAATTGTCGAGATGGCGCACGCCGTCGGGGCGTGGACGTACGTCGACGCCGTCCATGCCGCGCCGCACATGCCCATCGACGTAGTTGCCCTCGACACCGACTTCCTCGTCTGCTCCCCGTACAAGTTCTTCGGCCCGCACCTCGGCCTGCTCTACGGCAAGCCGGAGCGGCTGGCGAGCGTCGCCTCGTACAAGGTCCGCCCCGCCCCGCCCGAGGCCCCCGGCAAGTGGGAGACCGGAACGCTGCCGGGTGAGTCGATGGCCGGGCTGCTCGGCACCTTCGACTACCTGGCCTGGCTCGGCCGCGAATACGGCGGCGCCGGGAGAACCGCGGAGCGGCGCGCGGCGCTGGCGGCGGCCATGAGGGTGATCAGGTCCACCGAGCGAGGTCTCTCCCTGGCCGCGCTGGCCGCGCTCGGAGGCGTGCCCGGGCTCAGGCTGCGCGGCATTGTCGACCCGGACCGCGTCGCGGAGCGCGTGCCGACATTCGCCTTCACTCTGGCCGGCCGGACCCCGCGCGAGATCGCCGCGGAGCTCGGCAGGCGGGGAATCGCGGTCTGGGACGGCGACTACTACGCCTATGAGCTGATCCGTGCCCTCGGCCTGGCCGAGACGGGTGGGATGGTCCGGGCCGGCTTCGTTCATTACAACGAACCGGCGGAGGTAGATCGCCTTGCCGAGGCCCTGAGCTCGATCGCGCGGGCCGAGGCGCCCGCGGCGGGGCGGCCGTGAGGGCGGCGGCATGATCGCGGGGAAGGCTGACGCCGAGCGGCTCTTCGAGGCAATCAGAAATGGCGACGACGCGGCGGCCGAGGCGATGATCGGCGCCGACGAGGCATTGCTGCGAGCCCGCGACGAATCCGGCCTCTCGCCGGTGCTGGTGGCGGCCTACTCGAACCGGCCGAAGCTGGCGGCTCGGATGGCTGCCCTGGCGGGCAGGTCGCCCGAGGGGCTGGATGTCTTCGATGCCGCCGCCGTCGGCAACGCGGATGTCGTGCTGAACCTCCTGTTCGAACGATCGAGCCTCGGTCGACGATCGTGGACCGAACGGGTACACGGCCCTGCACCTCGCGGCCGGCTTCGGACAGCTGGCAGTGGCCAGGCTGCTCCTCGGCCGCGGCGCGGATCCCAACGCCGTGGCTCTGAACGAGACACGCGAGACGCCCCTGCACGCCGCCGTCGTGGGCGGGCATCGCGACACGGCCGGTCTCCTGATGGCCCTGGGCGCCTCGCCGAACTCGCTTCGAGGCGGAGGCTGGACGCCGCTCCACATTGCCGCCCACGCCGGCGAGGAGGACCTTGCCGTCATGCTCCTGCTCCGCGGCGCGGACCCCACAAGGGCCGACGACGGGGGCCAGACGGCCATCGACCTGGCGGATGAAGGCGGCCATGCCGCCCTGGCCAACGTGCTCCGCACGGCGGCTCCGAGGCGCTGAGATAGCCGCCGGCGCGGCAGAGCCGGTCAGAAGCGGCCGGGCGGAGCCCCGTCGGGCCGGACGTTGCTGGGAGGGCGCGCCGTCCGGCGCGCCGCCCCGTCAACCCGGGATGCCGAGCCAGGCCGGCAGCTCCCTGGACAGCGTCGCGAGCGGCAGAGTGCCGTGCCCGAGAACGGCATCGTGGAAGGCCCGCACGTCGAATGCCGGCCCCAGCGCCGTGGCCGCCACCTTTCGCAACCGCTCGATCTCCCGCTGGCCGACCTTGTAGGTCAAGGCCTGACCCGGCCAGCAGATGTAGCGATCCGTTTCGATGGCGGCATCCGTCTCCGACAGACCGGCGTCCAGGAGCTGCGCCACGGACCGTTCGCGGGGCCAGCCGAAAGCATGGATGCCGGTGTCGACGACCAGCCTCGCCGCTCGCCAGGATTGGCCGTCGAGCATCCCGAACCGCTCGGCCTCGTTGAGGTACAGGCCCATTTCGTCGGCCAGGCGCTCCGAGTAGAGCCCCCAGCCCTCCACGTAGGCCATCCCGGCCATTCGCGAGCCCATCCGCCGGAAGGCGCTTAGGCTCGGATGCTCCGTCTGGAGTGCGATCTGGAAGTGGTGGCCCGGAACGGCCTCGTGGAAGCTGGTATCGGCCAGTCCTACGTAGCTTCTGCTGGGCAGGTCGTAGGTGTTGACGAAGTAGATGCCGGGCCGGCTGCCGTCGACCGCGGGCGAGTAGTAGTAGGCCGCCGGCGCGTCGGCTTCCTTGTATGGCTCCACGGCACGGACCTCGCAGGCCGCCCGCGGCATGCGGCCGAAGTACCCCGGAGCGGCGGCGAGGGCGCGCTCGATCTGTCCGCGGGCACGGTCGAGCAGCTCGTCGACCGATTGGGGGACGGTGGCCGGGTCGCTCTTGAGGGCGCTCCGAGCCGCCTTCGTGTCATCGCCGAAGCCGAGGTGGCGGGCGATCACCCGACGCTCATCCTCGATGGAGGCCAGCTCTTCGAGCCCGATACGGTGGAGATCGCCCGGATCCAGGTCGAGCGAGGTCCAGGACCTGATCTGGGTCCGGTACAGCCGCTCTCCGTCGGGCGCGGAACAAAGGCCCGGCTCCTGGCGCGAAGCCTCCCGGTACTTGCCGAGCAGGGCCTCCAGGAAGACCTTGTCGGCCGGGCGGACAAACCGGCGGACCGCCTCGATCAAACGCTCCCTGTCGGCCGGCCGCGTCACGTGGAGTGCCGTCACCACCGGCGACTGATCATCTGGTATCGCCTGGAGCCGTTCCAGCTGGCCGATTACGCGTTCCGTGACTATCCGGGCGGCTGTCAGCCCTCCGGCCAGACCCTCTCGAACAACTTCGGCGTTGGCCGCCATGAAGCGAGGGTAGTCCGCAAGGCGGGCCATCATGGCTTCGAACTGCTCGGGCGTGTCGGTCGGCTGGAAGGTGGCCAGGAGCGGCAGGACCGTCTGAGGACCCTCGATCTGGTCCATGACCTTGAGCCGGTCCATGCGTTGAGCCTGCTGCTCCAATTCGATCTCGCAGACCACTCGCAGGATGTCCAGGGTGACGCGCTCTTCGGTCGGCAGGCCTCCGGCCGCGGCCGCTCGGGCCTCTATCTCGCCGGCTGAGGCAAGCGTTTCGCGCAGCAGCGTTCGAACGCGGTCCCGACCCTCTGGTCCCGGGTCATCCAGCCGGTCGGATCCTCGGTCATAGCCGAGCACGGTCGCCGTGATCGGCGAGATGTCCAGGATGCCGTCCCAGAAGCGATCGGCAAGGGCGTTGACTTCCTCGGCCGCGGTACCACGCTCGACCGCGTGGTTGACGTCGCCCACGGATACCCTCCAGCGATTCGGGCAGCGGCCGGGCTCTGCGAGTCGATCGGCGGTTGCTGTCCCCGTAAGGTTACCGCCCGACGGCGATCAGCAATCGATCGCCGTCCGGCGCGCCGAGGCCGAGGCGACGCCGAGCACCGCGGCGAGCGCGCTTCAGGGTGCACCGAACCGGCAGCGGGTGCTGATCGGTCGTGGTGACGCGTGCCCGGATCGGACTGCACTGGCTCTCGTTGGGGGTGCGCGCCGGATGGTCCTGAGGCGTCTGACCTGGAGACAGCGGCTCTTCTGGGTCGCCGCGATTGGAGTCGAGCTTCTCTTCCTGGTGCTGCTGGCGATCGCCGTCTGGCCGACCGGCGCATGTGGATGCTGTGGCTGAGGACATAGACCCGCCGCCAGCCACCATCACCTGACCAACACTTCTTGCTGGTTCCCAGGGTGCGTGAACGAGGAGCGCAGGCGGCAACGTAGGCATCGGCCGCCCGCCGGCGATCAACCCCCGAAGAGGGGGAGCTGTTCGCCGAACGAATTGGCCGCGGCGTCGAGACCCAGGTACGGCTCCAGGTCCGCCAGCGTCGCCTCAGGGCGGGCCGCGAACTCGGCCAGGTGGTTCCACTTGAGGAAGTGCCAGTTGCGATCCTCGATGGCTTTGCGGAGCAGCGGGGAACGGGCCAGCTTGAACTTCGCCAGGTCCGCCCGTTCGGGCGGAATGACCAGGAAGCGGACGACCTTGTCGTCGGCCGGGTAGCGCGCGTGATGAACCAGCACGGGCTCTCCCAGCATCGCGGTCCACTCGACCTCGAAGAGGAAACTCGCCCTGCGCCGTACGTACCAGGCGCAATCGACTCGCTCGAGCTCGTCCTCCGGAGCCCAGGCGATCAGCGGCAGGTGCACCTCTCGCTCGGCATCGTCGAGCCAACTCGCCAGCGGCCTCCCGTCCACGCGCCTCGCCTGCTGCCGTTTGCCGATCCAGACACGCATGCCCAGGCGGTGGCCGACCTCGGCCAGCATTGCGATCGTCCTGTCGTGATCGGTCGCGCGCGCCTCGAGCCGCTCCAGGCCCACGACATCTTCCGGGGTGCTGGTGGGCGCGAGATAGCTCTGGAGGCAGGCTTTGACGAGCCCTCCGTCCGGCACGTCGCCGCCCTTGAAGAAACCGGCCGTCCGTTCGATGGCGCCGCGTTCGGTCAGATGTCCGCCCGCCGACAGGAGCGAGAAGACCGCCCACTCCACTCGATCGGCCAGCGGTTGGGCGGCGGCGCCGCGATCCTCCTCCGAGGCGAGCCAGTACTGACCGGACTCGATCTGGCGGATGCGGCGATTGTTGGGCCGGTCCAGCTCGCCGCGGATGATCTCGAGCAGGCGATCCGCGAGGCCGAGTGGCGTCGCCTCTTCCTCGTCCTCGTCGCTGCCGCGCGCCCTTGCCCTTGGGGCGACGCCCGCAGCGGCCAGGGCCTCCGATGCCGCCGGAGCCGCGGGAGCCACCGCTCCGGGGCCCATGCCGTAGGCCTCGACCCAGGCCGACCAGCCGTCGTCCGCCCGTTCCGGCCGGAGGACTCGGGCGAGCCTGGCAAGCTGGCCGGTCCTGTCGAGACCGATGAGGAGGTCGCCCAGCAGGTGCTCGAAGCTGGCCGGCTCGCCGCGCGCCTTGAGGACCTCCACGGCCGTGTCCGTGACCGTCTGGGCCGCGACGCCGGACCTGAAGACGCCCTCGTCCAGCCTTTCCGGGCGGGCGAACACGCCCCGGCCGACGATGGTGCCGGGATCTCCGGCGCCGCCGGCCACCGGAGGCAGGGGCCGGTTGGCCCGCGTCCGAGGCCCGGGCGCCATGACCCCGGTGCGCGGCACGTATACGGCGATTCCGGCGCTGTCGTCCCCGCCGCGGCGCAGCCGCGCGTCGACAAGACGGCAGCCGGCCGCCGCTCCGCCGAGCGCCGCCGCAACGAGCGTAACCGGCTCGGCGTCGTCGAGGAGGAGTACCGCCCGACCCGTCTGAGCCAGCACGGGAGTGGCGATGGCCAGCGTTCGGCCGACGGAGAGAGCCAGTTCCAGGACTTGCTCGGAAGGCGTCTGCTTGACGGGCGGCCGGTACAGCGCACCGTAGGGCAGAAGTTCGACGGCCGCGGCGCCGAAGATCCAGCCGGTGCCGTGGTACGAGGCGGCGAGTCCTTCGGGCGTCCAGCGCAACGGCGCCTGGCCGAGCACGAGGCGAACCCGCGACGCCGACCCCGAGTGGGACATTCGCTCGCCGTGGAGCCCCAGCCGGCGCAGCGAGCCCGGAGTGGTCTCGGCGATCGTCACGTTGGCGGTTCCGCCCTCCAGAGCCGCGAGATCCATGCCCAGGCGGGCATACGCCGCCCGCGGCGTCCCGGTCTCGAGGCGCCCGACGAAGGTCTTGACCAGCTTCAGGCCCGCTTCGAAGGCCAGCCACGGGTTGACCTCGTGCCACTCGCGCGTCGCGGGCACTTTGAGGAGGCCGTTGGAGATCCGCAGCGGGGCCGGCCTGCCGCGCGAGATGTTGAGCCGGCTGGAGATGATCACGGCGTGAAGAAGGGCGAGACGTAACGCGGCGGTGATGGCGCCGACGCGATCCTCGGCGTCGATCCGAGTGAGGATCGCGTGCAGACCGAGAAGCTGCCGGGGCGTATGCAGGTCGATCAGCTGGTCAACCAGAGGATGGGTCGGACGGGGCGCCGGGAAGCGCAGGCGCACGGCCTCCCGAACCTCTCCGCCCGCCCGAACCGAATCGGCCAGTCTCACGTCGCCGAATGTGGGATCGGCCGACCGCAACTCGGACCCGCCCAGCTGTTCGTGACACTGCGCGCATCGATACTCGCGCGCGATGGCCCGGAGGGACTCGCCGGACGCGAGCGCCCAATCGGGCAGCGCGCCGATGTTGGTCGGCACGACCGACGGCCTGGCCGGCCCGGTCGCGACCCCGGCGTCGGCTCCGGACCCGGCGGGCTTTCGAGCCCGACTCTTCGGCGGAGCCACGACGACCTTGCCTGGAGATGCCACGGGCTGCCAGACCATCGACTCGAGGGTGACCGGCCGGCCGCAGCGTGGACACGTGCTGGCGTAGAGCGCCTCGATCGTCCGCCGGATCGTGGAGCCGGAGAACGGCGCGTTGGCGATGACGCTCGCGGCGGAGTCGATCTGGCGCAGGTCCGGCGGGCGCAGAACCACATCGGCGAGAAGCCGGGTCAACGGCCACGTCTCGAAGTCGGCCGCTCGGCGTTGCGCCGCGATCGCCGCCCTGGCTACCCAACCGCCCCGGCCGTTCAGGTCCAGGACGACCTCACCGGGCTTGGTCCAGGCCTCGATCGCGGCGACGAGTTCGGAGGCGGCACAAGGCGTCGCGAGCCGCTCGAAAGCGGGCAGCGACGGAACGCTGGCGAGCCCAGGCTCGGGGTTAGTGGCGGCGCGCCCGACCATGCTCCAATTGTGACAGACCGGCTACCCGCCGAGTAACGGATCGGCTGCTGCCGGACAACCAGCCGGCCCGGGTCTACGGCTCCTCGAGCTCCTCGGTCTCTTCCTCGAATGCTTCGTCGCCGGTGACTTCGGCCGGCAGGACGCGATCGAGGTCCTCGATCTCCTCGTCCTCGTCGTCGTCCTCGAGCTCCTCCTCCATCAGCTCCTCCTCGCGCAGGAGCGTGCCCTTGGTGTACGGGCGGAGGTCGGAGGATCGGGCCGCGGTCGGGAAGCTGACCTTGCCGTAGTTGCGCGGGTCCTGGAAGATCTCGCGGATGACGATGCGGACGTCGCGATCGCCCAGCGACGTGATCCCGGCCGAGTACTTGTTCCCGTCGGCCAGCAGCTTGAGCAGCCTCGCGGCAACCCGCGGCTCGACGATCCCGATGCGCGTCCCGTTTGCCTCGGCGAAGAGACGGTTGCCTTCGGGGATCAACTCGACGGCATCACCGGGATTGACGTGGGCAAGGAGCCTCGGCGAGGCCAGGTCGGTCAGCATGGCGAAGCCGGTCTTGCCGGTCTCCTCCACGAAGATGGCCACGGGTGCCTTCTCGGCCTTGTCCGGGGCGGCGGTCTTGTCGCCCGCCTCGGTCATGAGGGCGCGCAGCCGCTCGATGTTCCGCTCGGCGATTCGGTTCGTCGGGTCGAGGGCGAGCGCGATCTGGTAGTGCTCCCGCGCTTCACCCAGCTCGCCCATCTCCCACAGGGATTTGGCGAGGCGATTCTCGGCTTCGGCGTCGGGGCCGAGCTCGAGGATCTTGCGATTGGTCTCGGCCGCCTCCGACCATCGGCCGGCGGCGCCGTAGCCGATCGCCTGCTCCACCAGTTGTCGCTTGATCCGAACGGTGTTGCCGCCGGTGCTCTTTTCGATTTCGGGGAAGGCCAAGGATCAGGTTCCTTTCGATATCTGCGCCAGACCGATCTCTGGAGCGGCGAGAAGGCGGCGGCCGCCGCCTCGCGGAAGGCATGCCAATTCTGACGGGTGCGCCCGTCCTGACCATGCTTTCTAGCACCCGGCCACGTACCTGTCAACGCGGCCTCCTTGGCACGCTCAGCAGGGCGTCCCTCCGGGCCGACGCCGGGCGTCCGGCAGGGTCCGCGCGGGCCTCCGCCGCGGGCGGGGCGGGCGCCGCGGGCGGGGCGGGCCGGCCGGGGCGAGCCGGCGCCGCGGGCGGGGCGGGCCGGCCGGGCCTCCCCGCGGCCGGGGCGGGCCCGCCGGGCCTCCACGCGGGCCGACGCCTCCGTCGCGGCCGAGGCGGGCCGAGCCTCCGCCGGCTTCTGTGCGGGTCCACGCGGCCCCGCCGGCGTCCATCCGGGCCGACGCAGGGCCTCCGCGCGGCCGGGGCGGGCCGGCGTCCATCCGGGTCGACGCGGCCGAGGCTGGCCGAGCCTCCGCCGGCTTCTGTGCGGGTCCACGCGGTCGCCGCGGCCGTCCATCCAAGCCGACGCCGGGCCTCCGCCGTGGCCCCTACAGAATCGAGCGCAGGGGTTGCCGATTTCTCACCAGAGTGACATTGAGCGGGGCGTCGCCCTCCGGGCGGGGCTGGCCGGGGCCGGGCGGGGGCAACCCCGGACGTTCTGGCCCGAATCTGAGCGCAAGGGCGTGGCCGCAAGGTTCCGTCAAGCGGACCGACCGGCCAATCTAGCGATGGGCGGCCCGACCCAGCCTTCGGCTGTCCGAGTCCACTTGCCCCATACGATCGTGGTGAGAAATCGGCAAGACGGGCCCAACCGCTGGCGCGGCCCCGGCCCAGCCCAGAACCCTGGCAGCAGCCCACGCCCCGGCCCCAACCGCCCGCGCCCGCCCCGGCCCCCTCCGGCCCCGCCCCGGCCCAGGCCTAGAACCTGGCACCGACCCAGGCCTAGGAGCCTGCGTCACTAATCGCTAGCCGGGTCCTCGTGGGGGTGCGAGAATCTGGTATGCGCACCAAGACCTTCCGGCCATACGACCAAGACAGCCTCCTGTTGATGCCGCCGTCGGTCCGTGACTGGGTCAAGCCCGACGGCCTGGCGGCCTTCATCAGCGATCTCGTCGACGAACTCGATCTCGCTCCCTTCCTCGCCGCCCACGACGAACCACGGGGCATGCCGCCCTATCACCCCGCGTTGATGCTCAAGGTTCTCCTGTACGGCTACGCCACCGGAGTCCGCAGTTCCCGCCGGATCGAGGAACGTCTCTCCAGCGACGTCGACTTCATGTTCCTCGCCGGCCAGGCCCGTCCGGACTACAAGACGATCGGGGAGTTCCGCCGTCGCCACCTGGCCGCCTTTCGGTCGCTCTTCCTGGAGGTGCTGGCCCTGTGCGACAAGGCAGGTCTGGTCAAGCTCGGCCGGGTCGCTCTCGATGGCACCAAGATCCGGGCCAACGCGAGCAAGCATCGGGCCATGAGCTATGGCCGGATGGTGACCCGCGAGACCGAGCTCGCGGCCCAGGTGAACACCATCCTGCGCGAGGCCGAGGCCACCGACGCGGCCGAGGACAAGCTCTATGGCGATGCCCGGGGCGACGAGCTGCCGCCCGAGCTGCGAACACGGGAAGGCCGCCTGCGCAAGATCCGCGAGGCCAAGGAGGCTCTCGAACGCGAGGCGAGGGAGCGGACGGGGGACCCAGAAGCGACGCCCGACCCCAGATCGCAGCGCAACTTCACCGATCCCGAGTCCAAGATCATGCGCAGCCGGACCGAAGGCTGGGTCCAGGCCTACAACGCCGGCGCGGTGGTGGACGAGAAAGCCCAGGTCATCGTGGCCACGACCCTATCGGCCGATCCGACCGACAGCCGCTCCTTGCCCGCCCTGGTCGATGCGGTCGAGGCCAACGCCGGTCGGCGTCCAAAGCGAGTCCTCGCGGACGCCGGCTATGCCAGCAACGACAACATCGACCATCTGAAGAGCGCCGGCATCGATGGTTACATCGCCACAGGGCGCGAGGGCCACGGACCCGCCAGCCCCTCATCACCCCGGGGCCGCATCCCGTCCGGTCTGACGCCCATCCAGCGGATGGCTCGCAAGCTATCGACCAAGGCCGGCCACGCCCACTACGCCCGCCGCAAGGCCATCGTCGAACCCGTCTTCGGCCAGATCAAGGAGGCGGGTGGCTTCCGGCGCTTCAGCCTGCGCGGTCTCGGCTCGGCCACCGGCGAATGGCAGCTCGTCTGCGCCGTCCACAACATCGGCAAGTTGTTCAGAAGCGGCAGGGCGAGTCGGGTGCTGCCCGGCTGGAGCCCGCCAGCCGCCGCACGCGGTGCCTGGGCCATCGGATAAGGCCGAGGATGGCCTGAGCCGACCTCCAAGCGGTCCCACTTCAGCCCTGCGACCCGAAAACGTCTGTCGACCCGATCAACTACACGTCTCGGTCGCTTCCGGGCCGCAATTACCGACGCAGGCTCCTAGAACCTGGCACCGACCCAGGCCTAGACCCCGGTACCGGCCCAAACCCCCGCCGCCAGCCCCGGCGGGCGGCGGTGCGGTGGCCCCCGCCGGGCCGGGGTACGGTGCGGCCCGCGGCTCCCCGGGCCGGCGTGCGGTGCGGCCGGCGGGCGAGGGGGCGGTGGCCCCCGCCGGGCCGGCGTGCGGTGCGGCCCGCCGGCTCCCCGGGCCGGCGGTGCGGCGGCCCGCGGGCTCCCCGGGCCGGCGTGCGGTGCGGCCGGGGGTCGGCCGGGGCAGGCACCCCCCGGGCGGCTGGTCGGGCTCCGGTGCATCCCCGGGAGGCGGGGGCCGGGAGCCGCGCTCGTCCTCGATGCGCCGCCGGTCAGTCGCGGTGGACGAAGGCGCGCAGCTCCCCCGCCCATAACTGCAGGTCCAGGACCGGACCGTCGGTCCTGATCAGCAGGCCGGTCAGTTCGAGCAAGTCGTTGAACTGGGGGATCGACTGGCGGACCTGCCGGCCGAGGAGCCAGCTGTATGGCATCTGGTCGGAGACGTCGAAAGCGGACCAGCGGCCGAATCGATCCAGGTAGGCCTGGTCCGGTTCGCCGACGGGCTCCCCGAACGGATCTACCCAGGCCGCGCCGTAGAACTCGAGGGTCCAATCGGATGCGGCGTCGCACATGACGACGGAACCGTCCGAGAAGGTCAACTCGACGGCGCCGTCGCGGGTGTTTGCTTCGCCGCGGAAGACGTAGTGAAGCCGCCGGATCCGGCTGATCTCTCGCCCGACTAGCTCCGGAACCGTCGAGAGCCGGTGCGCACGGCTCCAGCCCTCGTTCCGCGGAAGCCGCGCGCCCGGGCTCATGACCAGGGTCCGGAAGAGGTGGTCGAGCGTGGCCGCGGGTCGATCGGTGAGTCCGGTGTGAACCTCGGACCGCTGGACCATCGTGCTGCTGGGCGAGGCGAGCCAGTGGAATCGTTCGGCCTTGGGCAGAGCCGCGATCGGGCCGGCGGATGGGTCGCCGCGCGAAACGCGCTCGATGGCGGCCAGCTGAGCGGCGATCTCGTCGGCGTCGCAGTCCGGGGCAAGGACGCTGAAGCGGGCCCCGTCGAGCCCGGTCCGAGCGTCCAGGAAGCGCCTCTCGCGGCAGAAGAGCACCACGCCTGCATTGATGAACTCGGCCCGCTCCACGCGCGGAACGGCCCGCAGGACGGTGTAGGCGAACGGGCTACGCGCCTGTGCGGACACGTTCCGCCTCCTCGGCGAGTGATCGGTGGGCCGCCAGGCGGCGGCTCAAGTAGTCGAGATAGGCGGCGCGGTGGGCCGCCGGGTCGGGCAGGCCGTCCTCGGCCGCCAGCCAGACGTCGGGCACCGCATCGATGATCGAACGGAGCAGGTCCGTCGTCAGCTTCGGGGCCAGCCGGTCGTCGGCCTCGAGAATCGAGCCCGCCACGGGCAGGAGGACGTGGGTCTTGAGCGCGGCCATGGGCCTGCGAGCATGAGCCGCGACGTCCTTCCAGGCGTGATGGATGTACAGCGCCGACCCGTGATCGATCAGCCACAGGCGCCGGTGCCAGACCAGCATGTTGGTGTTGCGCGCGTCCCGATCGACGTTGGTGACGAGGGAATCGAACCAGACGACGGCTGCGCAAAGGTCGGGCGGGGGCGCGAAGCCGGCGGCCGGATCGAAGCCCAGCGCGCCGGGCAGGAAGTCGAGGCCCACGTTTAGGCCGCTGCTCCGCTGGAGCAGTTCCCGTATCTCGGGATCGGGCTCCGCGGCCGCCAGACGCGGGTCGAAGTCGACCAGCACGATCTCCGGGACTAGCAGACCGAGGGCGCGCCCTATCTCGCCGGCGATCAGTTCGGCCACGAGGGCCTTGTCGCCGTGGCCGGCGCCACGAAACTTGGCGACGTACAGGCCGTCGTCGTCTGCCTCGACCACCGCCGGCAGCGAGCCGCCTTCTCGCAGCGGGGTCACGTAACGGGTGGCGGCGACCTGACGGATCACGCCGCAAGTATCGGTCCGGAGATCCGGATCCGCACGACCGGTTGTAGGGCTCGTGGCGGCCATTCGGGGAGTGGCCCTACGGGGATGCCCTGCAGCAGTGGCCGATCGGCGTTGACGACGACGCCGCGAGTGCTGAAACCTTCGGCCACCGGACCGCGCCCAGGCGACCGATCCGGCCCGGCCGCGACCCGCGGCCCGGCCGCCAACCCCTATCTCGCGAGCAGCCCCCAGGCGATCACGGCCGCCGCCGCGACGCTCAGCACGGCCAGTTCCTGGAGCAGCTTCCAGTTCTCCGGGATGGGCTCCGCCGACTCGCGCACGGCGGTGATGACGTAGACGGCGAGAGCGAGCAGCGCCGGAATGAAGAGCCGCGGCAGGGCCAGCGAGCGAAGGACGAAAGCGGCAACGGCCACCGGCAGACCGTACTGCCCGACCGCGACCACGCGTACGATGCGATCGAAGCGGTGCGGCGCGGTGAGAGCGGCGATCCGATAGCCCACAACTCCGGAGATGGCCGCGTTGAGAGCCACGAAGGCGGCCAGGCTGGCGGTGCCGAGCGGCTGGCGCTCGAGGGCGAGCCCGCCGGGCACCAGGCCGCCGGCCGCGACCGCGCCCAGAAACGCGAGCCCAACGGCGGCAGACCGAACGGCGAGAGGCCGTGGATGCGGCGGCAGCTCCGGCGTGTTCACAACCACCGGCTCGGCCACGATCCGAGCCAGGCCGGACTCGGGCCGCCGCTTCGGCCGCAGGCGCATGTAGGGCCGCTCGGAAGTGGCGACGGTTTCGCCGGGGCCGGCCGGCTCCGCCCCGTCAAGGTCGGTCGGCGTGATGGCCTCGGGTGCCGTCTCCAGCCCGACGACCCAGGCCACGATCGCCCATCCGGCCAGGAACACCAGCCCCAGCCACGGAACGGGGCCGACGACCCGCGCAATCCCGGCGATCGAGAAGGCGGCCAGTGCCGGCAGAACCATGGGGATGAGGGGCATGCGCCACGGCCGCCACTCCCCCACGAGCGGACCCGTTCCCAGGGCGGCGGCCGCCACGATCAGCGCGGTGGCCACGATGGCAGGATTCGGGTCGAGCCAGTGGACCAGCACCGCGACCGACGCCACGGCGAGCCCCAGCTCTCGGGCCACGTTGCGTTGCTGCATTCGCGCATGGTACGCAACGACGCCCGATCGCGGGCCGGAGCGGCGCCGGTCGGGCCTTACCCGGAGGCCGGCCGGCCGCGTTCGCCGGCCGTACCGGCCCGCGCCGGCTTACCCGCGACCCAGGCCAGAAGCTCCGCGCGTGACCGGGTGTTCATCACCCGCTCGGCGGTTAGCCAGGCCCGGCGGGCCATGGCCGTGCCCCAGCGCAGGTTGTCGAGCTCCTCGGTTCGATGCGCGTCCGAATCGATCGTGAAGACGCAGCCGAACTCGGACGCACGGCGAGCCCGCACGTCCGAGAGATCCAGCCGCTCGTCCGACCCGTTGAGTTCGAGCGCAGTCCCGGTCCGGGCCGCTTCCGAGAAGACTGCGTCCCAGTCCAGTTCGAGGTCGTCGCGACTGCCGATGTAGCGGCCGGCCGGGTGGGCAATGACGTCGACGTTCGGATTCCGGATGGCGGCGAGCGTCCTGGCGGTCAGCTGTTCGCGGGTCTGACGGCGAGCCACGTGAACCGAGGCGACGACCAGGTCGTAGCGCGCCAGCAGCTCGTCGGGATAGTCGAGCGTCGCGTCGGCTCGAACCTCGAGCTCGCAGCCGTGCAGCAGCCGGAAGCCCTCGGGCGATGTCCCGGGCGGAGCCGCGCCCGCCTCCTCCTCGGCCTCGAAGCGCCGGTTCAGCGCCGCGACGACGGCGCGCTGCATCTCGACTCGCTCGAGCGACAGACCGCGCGCGATCGCCAGGCTCATCGTGTGGTCGGTCAGGACAAGGTACGAGTAGCCGCGCCGGCGAGCCGCCTCCGCCATCCGCTCGACGGTGTGGATGCCGTCCGACCAGTCGGAGTGGCTGTGGCAGTCGCCCCGAAGGTCGGCCCGCGCCACGAGCACGGGCAGCGCCCCGGCGAGTCCGGCCTCCACCTCGCCGCGATCCTCGCGCAATTCCGGCTCGATGAACGGCAATCCCAGGAAGCCGTACGCCTCGGCCTCCGTCGGGAAGGTTCGCAGCCCGGCCGCCCCGCCCGACTCCCCTGCCGCCGGCTCGCCGTCGTCGCCGAGCCGCAGATAGCCCTTCTCGGAGAGGCTCCAGCCGATGTCGCGAGCCATCCCACGCAGCCGGACGTTGTGCACCTTCGACCCGGTGAAGTGGATCAGATACGTGCCGGCCTCGCCGGGCGGCATGATCATCAGGTCGACCTGGGGCCCTCGAAGAAGCCGCACCGCGGCCTTGTGCGGGCCCTTCGCGATCACGGACTCGACCGATCCGAGGGTCGTGAACCTCTCGACCAGCTCCGCGGGCATGTCGGTTTCGGCGAGCAGGTCGAGGTCGCCGATCGTCTCTCGCCGGCGCCGGAACGATCCGGCCGGCTGGATCGACCGGAGGCCCGGCACATCCGCCAGCTCCGCCAGCAGAGTCTGGACGATCGCCTCCGCCTGGCCGAGGCGCATCCGTTCCGGGCGCGAACCCATGGCGGCGATCCCCGCCAGCACGCCCTGCTCGGTCTTTTCCGACAGGCCCTTCAGGCCGCGCAGCGACCCCGCCTCGGCCGCCCGCCGGAGATCTTCGAGCGTGTCGATGCCGAGATCCTCGTGCAGCTGCTTCACGGTGCGCGGGCCGATCCCCGGGATCTTCAGCAGTTCCACCAGGCTCGGCGGAACCTCCTCGCGCAGGCGGTCGTAGAAGGCCAGGCGGCCGGTTCGAGCGAGCTCCTCGATCTTTTTGGCGATCGCCTCACCGACGCCCTGGATCCGAGGCGGGTTGCCGTCGAGGTAGGCACGCGATATCTCGACCGGCGAGTGGGCGATGGCATCGGCGGCCCGGTGGTAGGCCACCGTCTTGAAGACGAGCTCGCCCTTGACCTCGAGCGTGTCGCCGATCTCGTGGAAGATCCGGGCCAGTTCGGCGTTGGACGGAACGGGAGGCGTCTCGGATGGGGCCATCGACGGAATGGTAGCGGGGCCGCGTTCGTGACCGCGGGCGGACGTGGGCCGCGCGCTCAACGCCGCGGGCGGGCGTGGGCGCCGCACTCAACGCCCCGCGGCCGGACGTTCCGCAGCTACCTGGCCACGTTCGACTGCCTGGACTCGACGACCCGGTCGCGGCCGCTCCCCTTGGCCGCGTACAGGGCTCGGTCGGCCCGCTCCATGATTTCCTCTATCGGCTCCCCGGACCGTTCCGCCGAGGCCACGCCGACCGAGACGGTGACGCGGTCCGCCACGCCCGCCTCGACGAGGTCCAGGTCGCGCACGTTCTGACGGATCCGTTCGCCGATCTCCAGGGCGTAGCCCGGGGACGGGTTGCGCAGGAGGACCAGGAATTCCTCGCCGCCGAAGCGAGCCGGCACGTCCTCCTCGCGAACGGAGAACTGGATCGCATTGGCGATGGCCTGCAGCACGACGTCGCCGACCTGGTGGCCGTACCTGTCGTTGAGCTTCTTGAAGTGGTCTACGTCCACGGCGATGATCGCGACGCGATCGGTCGACCGGCGGCGGCTTGCCAGCAGGCGGCAGTACTCGTCGAAATAGCGACGATTCGGCAACTGCGTCAGCTCGTCGGTCCGGGCCTCGGACTCGGCGGCCTGATGCGAGTAGACGCGGGCGAGGGCCGCCGACGCCTCGGAGGCGGCGCTGTTGAGAAGCCTCACCGCGGCCTCGGGCCAGACGTCGTCGGTCCGGCGCGAAAGGACGATCGCGCCCGCAACGGACCGGTCGGTCTGCAGGGGCGCGGCCAGCGTGTTGCGCAACCCGTAGGCGTCGCGAAGACGGTAGGCGATCCGGTCGGCGATCTGGCCCGCATTCGTCCCGGCCCCGCGCGAGCCGGAAGCGCGGGACAGCCCGCGAACGCCGAGGCGGAGGGAGGCCCTGCCCTCGGTAGCGGCGGTGGCCGGGTCCACGCGAAGCCCCCGGTCGTCTCGCCATACCGGGCGCGGCTCACCGAAGGCGATCCGCGGCGACGTGGCGCCGGGCCGCGGACCGGGGAGGTCGCGCGGGCGGCGTCTCTCATCCGGCTCCAGAGCCCTGAGAGGCATGACCGAGTTGGAGCTCGGGGTGCCCGGGAGCATCGAAACAAACGTCACGTCGAGGATGGTGCTGCCCGGACGAAGACGCACGACGGCGACGTGGTCGGCATGGGTTGCCGTGCCCAGCTCGTGCACGATCGACTCGACGACGGCGTCGGGCGAGAGGGATCGTGAGAGCGCCCGCAGGATGCTGGTGAAGCTTTCCGCCTCGGAGTGCAGCCGCTCCGCCTCGATGCCGGAGATTTGGGCATTCACGACGGTCAGCGCCACAAGGCCGGCCAGAGCCAGCGCCAGGAGGAGGTCCATCGGACCGAAACTGGTCTGGAAGAACTCCACGAGACCACGGCCGATGAGGACCACGAGGCAGACCGCCAGCAAGGCCCAGGTTACGAGGACCCGCGGGGGCCGTCCGCGCGGGTGTCGTCCACGCGGGGGCCCGGCCGCTGGTTCGGGTGCGTTTGGCTGGCTCACGATCAAAGGATGCCCCAGCTGGTCTCGTTGTTTCGGTGCCGGTACCGGCAGTGTCGACGCGCGGGTCCGAAGATGGTCCTGGAAGGCCTCCCCCGGGGCAACCATATACCGGAGGCTCGACCTCGTTGACCCTTCCCCCCGGTGGGGGCTAAACTCGCCGCGGTTAGGGGGTGAGTGTTCCCGTGCCCCCTAGGATCGTCAAGACCCGCTTTCGGAGGAAACCTCCCTCAGTGGAGACCGGACCCAGTACCAGCGGCGCCCGGCGTGCCAGCAGCGCGCCCAGCGCCGACATGAAGCATCTGGTCCGCCCAGCCTTCCAGCGGTAACGCGCCATCCGGCGCGCCACCAGCCGGCGGGACGGACCCGCCGTCGAGGTGGCACATGCTCTATCTGAGCCAGGCGATCGGCCGGCCCGTGCGCGACCAGCATGGAGAGCCGATCGGGACCGTTGCCGACCTGATCGTCGCCATCGGCGATCGATATCCGCCCGTGACCGGCATCGTGGTCAAGACGAACGGCCGCGAGATCTTCCTGAACTGGCCGTCGGTGACATCCCTGGACGCCGGCGGCGCGACGCTGCGAACCTCCGCCATCGACATCACCAAGTTCCAGCAGCGGCCCAACGAGATCCGCCTGAAGCTGGACCTGATGGATCGCCAGATCGTCGATATCGACGGCCGCAAGGTGGTCCGCGTCAACGACCTGCGCCTGGACGAGGTCGAGGGTGCCCTGCACCTGGTGGCGGTTGACGTGGGACCGTCCGGGTTGCTCCGCCGCCTCGGCATCGAGGGTCCCTGGCGAACACTGGCGCGCGGACTGCGCCGCGAGGTGCCAGAGCGGTACATCGACTGGGAGGACGTCGATCCGGTCGAGCGAACGATCGCCAGCGTCAAGCTGCGGGTCCCGCACAAGGGCCTGGCGGAGCTGCACCCCGCCGACCTGGCCACGATCATCGACCAGCTCAGTCGCAGCGACCGGGTCGGCGTCATCGCCGCCCTCGACGACGAGGCCGCCGCCGACGCCATAGGCGAGATGGAGCCCGAGACCCAGGTCGACATCCTGGAGGACCTGGAGCCGGAGCGAGCGGCCGACATTCTCGAGGAGATGGATCCGGACGAAGCGGCCGACCTGGTCGCCGACCTGTCCGAGGACAGCCGCGAAGAGATCCTCGGCCTGATGGAGAAGGGCGAGGCCGCGGAAGTCCAGGAGTTGATGACATACGCCGAGGACACGGCCGGCGGCATCATGACGACCGAGTTCGTGGCCGTGCCGGCCAGCCTCACGGCCGCCCAGACGATCGACCGCCTTCGGGAGCTGGAGCCGACGGCCGAGACGATCTACTACGTCTACGTCACCGACCTGGACGACCGGCTGGTTGGCGTTCTCTCACTCCGCGACCTGATCGTCGCCAAGCCGGAAACGGCGATCTCCACGTTCATGTACGAAGAGCCGGTAGCCGTCCGCCTGGACTCGAGCCAGGAAGAAGTGACCCAGGTCGTGGCCCGGTACAACCTGCTGGCCGTGCCCGTGGTCGACGCGGAAGGCCGCCTCGAGGGCATCGTCACCGTCGACGACGCCATCGATACGCTCCTGCCGCAACCGTCCAAGCGCCGCCTCCCGCGCCTGTTCAGCAGGTCCGGGACAGCGGATAGATGAAGGCACCGGCCTTCGCCCTCACGCCCCGGGCCGCCAACCGAGTTCGACTGGCGGCGATCCTCGGCGTCCTGGGCCCGGGCCTGGTGAGCGGGTTTGCCGACAACGACGCCGGGGGCATCTCCACTTACTCGGTTGCCGGCGCCAAGTTCGGCTACGACCTGCTGTGGGTGCTGCTGGCCAGCCAGATCGTCCTGTTCTTCACGCAGGAGGTAGGCGCGCGGCTCGGCCTGGCCACTGGTCAGGGCCTCGCCGGGCTTGTCCGCGAGCGGTACGGTGTGCGGTGGGCCACTTTCATGATCTGCACGATGCTCGTCGCCAACGTCGGCTCGATCATCGCCGAGTTTGCCGGCGTCGGCGCTGCCCTGAGCCTTTTCCACGTCGCGGACTGGATAGCGGCGCTCGTCGCCGGAACCGTGGTCATCCTGCTCCTGACGAGGGGCAGCTACGGCAAGGTCCAGTACCTCTTCGTAGTCGTCGGTATCGGCGTCTCCCTGGCGTACCTCATCTCCGCCCTGCTGGCCCACCCGAACTGGGGCCTCGCGGCATCTTCACTGGTCATTCCCCGGCTGTCGTCATCCGCCGCTTATTGGGTCGCCGTGGTCGCCACCGTCGGCACCACGATTACGCCCTGGGGCCAGGCCTTCATCCAGTCGTACGTGGCCGACAAGCGCCTCGGCCCGGAGGACTTGACGGGCGAACGGCTGGATGTCGGCCTCGGAGCGCTCCTGACCAACGTCATCGCGGCCTTCATCGTGGTGGCCTGCGCCGCGGCCGTCTTCTCGACCGGGCACCAGGTCGACACCAACTCCGCGGACGCCGTAACGCAGATCGCGGGTGCGCTCAAGCCGCTCGCCGGCGACGGCGCGGTATTGCTGTTTGCGGTCGGCCTGCTCGCGGCATCGTTCCTGGGCCTGGGCGTCGTCCCGCTGACCAGCGCATACGCGGCCTGCGAGGCGTTCGGCTGGGAGACCGGGGTCGACTGGCGCTGGCGCGAGGCGCCGGCGTTCTACGGCCTGATGATCTTCTTCGTGGTCTTCGCGGCGGTATTCGTGCTGGTCTTTCCAAAGGACAGCCTGGTCCAGCTGATGCTGACCGCCCAGATGGTCAACTGCATCCTGCTGCCGTTCGTGCTCGTCTTCGTGATGCGCCTGTCGGCCGACAAGAAGCTGATGGGGCCGCTGGTCAGCGGCCGCTGGCTGCTCACGATCGGCTGGCTCGGAACCGCCCTTCTGGTGGTGCTCTCCGTGATCCTGTTCGGGACCTCCGTCCTGGGGATCGGCTCCTGACGGCTGACGCGACGCGTTCCGACTGAGGAGCCCGGGCTCGGTTCAGCGTGCGGCCGCGTCTCCGCTCCGGCCGGCGAGTCGCAGGTAGAGGGCCTCGACCCGGGCCAGGCACTTCGCTTCGTCGGCTCTCTCCTCGACGATCGCCCGGGCCGCCCGGGCCAGCCGGGCCTTCTCCTCGGGGTCCCGGTCGAGGGCTCGCAGCAGGGCCGCGGCGGTGGAGGCCGGATCGTCCGCGGGAACGAGGAGGGCCGGATCCAGTTCGAAGAGCCATTCCCTGACGCTCGGCAGGTCGGCGGCGACGACCTGAAGGCCGCTGGCCAGGGACTCGAGGAGGGCGGCCGAGGTCGAGTCGGAGACGGGTATCGAGACGACCGCGTCCGCCAGACGATAGTAGTCGGGCATCTCGCCGTCGGCGATCCCCTCCTGGATGACCACGCGATCGGCCAGGCCGTGCCCGTCGATCTGGCCGCGGATCGCAGCCAGGTCCTGCGGGGACGGAGTGCGAGCGGTCATGAGCAGCACCACGTCGCGGGGCAGCGCGGCCAGAGCCTCGAGCACGACACCCTGCCGGTAGATCGGCGCCAGGCCTCGCGGCGAGAGGATGACTCGCTTGCCCTGGAACCCCAGCCGCTCGCGGAGGGACGCCGGATCCGGGCCCGGCCCGAAGTGGGCCAGGTCCACTCCCCACTGGACGAGCTCGGTGCGGTCGGGCGCCGCTCCCAGGCCCAGCGCGCCCCGCCTCAGGGCCTCGGAATTGACCATCACCATGTCGGCGGCCCGGAGGGAGAGGCGGCCGTAGGCGGCAAAGGCGCGGGACGTTCGGGGGGTCAGGAAGACGTCGGAACCCCACACGGTGACCACGTACGGATGAAACCCGGACATCCAGGCGTGCCAGCCGTTGCCCGTCAGATAGTGCGCGTTCAGGATCTCCGGCCGAACCTCTGCCAGCGCGTGCCGCAGCGAGCGACGCGCCCGAACGAAACTGGCCGGCGGGAAGCGGCCGCGGGCCGCGAACCGCGTGAACCGCGCCACCGACACGGACGGCAGCAGGCCGGGATCGAGCGGGAAGTCCCTTGGCAGCAGCAGCGTGACGGCGTGGCCGCGCCGGGCGAAGAAGTTGACCCATCGGCGCATGTGGATGCTGCTCGGGTCGCCCAGGAAAGCGATCTTCAGCCGATCCTCCGGCCGGGCCTCGTCCGCCTGGGCCTCAATCATCGCGCGACCGGGACGGCTTCATGCCGGATTGGAGACGCACGATCTGCTCTGCTGGAGGCTGCGACATCGCGCCGGATTATAGCCGGGCGCCCCAGACCGACGACCGGCTCGTCCGGCCGACACCAACGCCGGCTACGACAGCGGGCCTCCGCCCGCGGGCTACGCCAGCGGGCGCCCGGCCGCCGGCCACGCGAGCGGCAGACAGCGGGCGTCCGGCCGGCGCCCGGCCGCCAGGCTACGCCCCCGGTTGCGGGCGGCTACCATTCGCCCCATGCCGCGGAAGATCATGTGCGTCGTTGGAGCGCGCCCCAACTTCATGAAGATGGCGCCGCTCATGGCGGCCTTCCGCGATCCCGCCGAACCGTTCGAGTGCACCCTCGTCCACACGGGCCAGCACTATGACGTCGCCATGTCGGACGTGTTCTTCAGCCAGCTGGGAATGAGGGCGCCGGATATCCAGCTCGGCATCGGGCCGGGCCCCCATGGTGCCCAGACCGGGCGGATGATGGCGGCGCTGGAGGCGGTCGTGGTCGAGCGGCGGCCGGACCTGGTGTTGGTCGTGGGGGACGTGAACTCGACGCTGGCCGCGGCTCTCGTGGCCGCCAAGGCGGGCGTTCCGGTTGCCCACGTCGAGGCGGGCCTGCGCAGCTTCGACCGGCGCATGCCCGAAGAGATAAACCGCGTGGTCACGGACGCGCTGGCCACGTTTCTCTTCGCGACCGAGGAGGGCGCCGTGGCGAACCTGCGGCGGGAGGGCGTCGGCGACGATCGGATCTTCCTGGTCGGCAACGTCATGATCGACACACTCACGGCCCTCCTGCCCAGGATCCGCGAGCGGAAGATGGCCGCCGAGATGGGCCTCGCGGCCGGAGGCTACGGCGTCGTGACCCTGCACCGGCCGTCGAACGTCGACGACGCGGCGATGCTCGAGGCCTGGGTCGGCGCGCTCCAGAGGATCGGCTCGGGCCTGCCTCTCGTCTTCCCGGCTCACCCAAGAACGGCCGCGCGGCTCGCCGACGGAGGCCTCGACCGGCGCCTGGCCGACTCGGGCGTGAGGGTCGTCGAGCCGATGCCGTACGTGGAGTTCATCAGCCTGGTCGCCGACTCGCGCCTTGTCCTGACCGATTCCGGCGGGATACAGGAGGAGACGACCGCCCTCGGTATACCGTGCCTGACCCTGCGCGACAGCACCGAGCGACCGGTGACGGTCGAGGTGGGGACCAACAGGCTGATCGGCGTCGAGCCGGAGGCGGCGGTCAAGGCCGTGGAAGGAGTACTCTCCGGGCCGCGGGCGCACTGCGCGGTGCCCCCGCTCTGGGACGGCAAGGCGGCGGAGCGCATCGCGAGAATCCTGCGCGGCGCGCGATGGCGGGCCTACCTGACCGATCCGGCGGCGCTTTCGGGCGCACGGGCCGGCCTACCCGGGTCTAGCTGTGGGCGAATCGCGGCGGGGGTCGTCGCGGTCGAAAGGATCCACGGAGGAGACGTGAAAGAGGACCGTTCGGTTGGCGTGATAGGCCTGGGTTACGTTGGCCTGCCGCTGGCTCTGGCCTACCACGAGGCCGGCCTGACGGTCGTTGGTGTGGACGCCAACCCGAAGCGGGTGGAAGAGCTGAACGCCGGCCACTCCCCCATCGACGATATCGGCGACGCCCGGCTGAACGCCGCCCGGCAGAGCGGCATAAGGTTCGTCGGGTCCGACGCGGCAAAGGAACTGCTCGCGGCGGTGGACGCGATCATCGTCTGCGTCCCCACGCCGATCACTCTGTCGAAGGATCCCGACCTGGCGCCAGTGATCTCGGCGGCCGAACTGGCACGGTTGTCGATCCGACCGGGCCATCTCGTCGTGCTGCAGTCGACCACGTTCCCCGGCACGACGGCGGGCCCGTTCCGCGCCGAACTGGAGCGATCGGGTCTCGTCGCCGGGCGGGACTTCGACCTCGCCTTCGCGCCGGAGCGCGTCAACCCCGGCGACCCGGCGAGCGCCAGCCGCGACGTCCCCAGGCTCGTCGGCGGTTCGACCCGGGAGGCCACCGCCAGGGCCAAGAAGCTCTTCGAGAACATCAACAGTCGAGTCGTCCCGCTTTCGTCGCCGGACGCGGCCGAGATGGCGAAGCTGCTGGAGAACGTCTTCCGCAACATCAACATCGCCTTCGTCAATCAGCTTGCGCTGCTGTGCGAGCGGATGGGCCTGGACGTCTGGGAGGTCATCGACGCGGCGGCCACCAAGCCCTTCGGCTTCATGGCCTTCCGGCCCGGACCGGGCGTCGGCGGCCATTGCATACCGGTGGATCCCTACTACCTGGCCTGGCGCGCCCGCGAGTTCGACTTCGTGGACCGATTCATCGAACTGGCCGGCGACATCAACCTGGCCATGCCCCGCCACGTCGTGGAACTCTCGGCTGAGGCCCTCAACGATCGAGGCAAGGCCCTCAAAGGTGCTCGGGTCGGGGTCCTCGGCGTGGCTTTCAAGCCCGACGTCCAGGACGCCCGGAACACGCCGGCAGCCGACGTGGTGGCGCTCCTCGAGAGACGAGGCGCCGTCGTTTCCTACCATGACCCGCTCGTTCCGGAGTTGAGGGATGCCGACGGGACGATGCATCGCTCCGTCGCGTTCGACGTGGTGGTCGACGAATTGGACCTGGTCGTCGTCGTGACGCCGCATCGCAGCCTCGACTGGAGCGCCGTCTACGGGCGGGCGGATCTGATCGTCGACACCGTCAACAGCTCTCGGGGTCGGGTTCGGCGGGACCGGCAGGTGTTCCGGCTGGGGGCCGGTTGGGCGGCGCCGGACGCGGCCGATAGGGCGGACTGACTCGACCCGCGGCCCGGCGGCCGAGCGGCGACCGCGTTCCGAGGCGTCAGGCGGGGCAGGTATTCCCCGGCGCCGGCTTGCCGTACCAGAGGCTGTCCTGGGCGAACAGCTTGACCGACTCCGCGGCGACCTTTGCGTTGAACAGGCAGAGGGCGCCGCTGGGCAGATACTCGGAATACCCCGCGGACGGGCTCAGCAGGACCTGCGTGAAGTTCTGGCTGGGGACGTTCTGCCCGATGGCTATGTAGTCGGCCACCTGGCCCGCGGGGAAGTTGGTGGTAATGCTCGATCCGATGGTCGAGAGGAGGGTCGGCAGGTTCAGGATCTGGCTGGGCTGAGCCATCTTGTGGAGCAGGTCGATCAGAACCTGCTGCTGGCGAGAGGATCTCCCGAAGTCGTTGTCACCCGGGCTCTTGCGTGACCGCACGTACGCCAGGGCCTCCTTGCCGTTCAGGTGCTGCGGGCCTGCCGCGAGTTTGAATCCATGAGGGGCACCGTTCAGCCAATCGTAGGTCGGATCGTCTATCGCCTTCGGATTGACCACGTCGATCCCGCCGACCGTGTCTATCAGCTTCACGAACCCATCCAGGTCCATGGCGGCGTAGTAGTCGATGTGGATGCCCACGAGGTAGCTCACCTCGTTCACGAGCGTCATGTACGGGCTGTCCGGCGACCCGTTGATGCCGTGCTTCTCGACGTTGGTCGGGACCGAGTTGAGCCTCATCGAGGTCGGGACCACCTGATGCTTGCCGAAATAGAGCGGGAAGCTGGTGCTGTCGCGGGGGACGCTCACCATCTGCACCGAGTTTGTGGCCGGGTCGTAGCTGACGATCATGTCCGAGTCGTAGAGGATCTCACCCCGGCCCGGAGCGGCATCGAAGCCGGTGAACAGGATCGTGACGCGGCCCCCGATCGCCGGCGTCGGAATGGGAGTGGACGTGAGCCCCGGAGCGGCCGAAGAGTCGAGGCTCGGTGACGGGGTCGGGGCCGGAGTCGTGAGATCGACGAGTGAGGAGGGGCCCGGGGTGGCAAATACCTTCGACCCGGCGTCGGCGGTCTCGGCCAGGATGAAGCCCGCTCCGGCGTGGCTGACGACGATGACCGCCGCCAGGGCAACGAGGACCGCCCGGTCGAGGAGCCGGCGGGCCGCGGGCCGGTCACCGGCCGCAAACGCGTGCACGATCGCCCCGAACCGCCACAGCCCGAGAAGGAGCACGACGGCGGCCGCGGCGCGGCTGAAGGCAGGGTCGACAAAGCGCGCGACGAATACCACCGGCCCCTGGCGCAACTCGTACAGCAGCAGCAGCAGCGCCGCGACGGCCGGCAGGGCGAAGACCACCGCTGCGCGGCGGTCGCGGAGGTAGAACTGGCCAAGGCCGGGCCACAGGAAGGACAGCAGGGCGGCGACCGAACGTGACTGCCTTCGACCCCCTGCGGCCGGCTCGTTCGTATCCAAATCGGTCGGACTGTATCACAGGCCGGCGGGAGGGGCGGTTGCGCCATCAAGGCGCACGATGGATACTCAGGGCCTTGGCCGGGCTGGGCTCGGTTGCCCAGGGAGGATGGTTGACCGGATGATTCGCCGTTACGCTGCGGCATTGCGCTTGACGCTCGCCGCCGCGGACATCGGCCTGGCGGTCCTCGTCATCGTCGGCGCCGCACAACTGCGGTTCGGAAGTACGTCGGGCTGGACTTCGGACCTGTCCGGATCGCTGCCGGATCCTAAGCTCGCAATCGCCGTCTTCGTCGGAATGTGGGTCGTCGTGCTGTGGATGCAGGGCCTGTATCGGAGTCGGGACCGATGGACCAGGCGCAGCGACATCGCCGCGGTCTTGCGCGCGACGATCGTCCAGCTCGCCCTGACCCTGAGCATGCTGTATGTCTTCAAACTGCCGGACGTAAGCCGCCTGCTGCTGATCGTGATGTTCCCGGCCCTGGCCGCCGCGGCGATCGGCATTCGGATCGTCATCCGGCAGGCATTCGTGTTTGCTCGAGACCACGGCCGCAACGTTAGGTACATGCTCGTGCTGGGCGCAGACGCCCGGGCCAAGGCGTTCGCCGAACTGGTTGAAAGCCACGCGGATCTTGGACTGGTCGTCATCGGCCATCTCGAGGCCGATTCGGCCGATGGAGCCGTCGCTCTCGGTCGCCCGCTGCTAGGCATGGTGGACGACCTCGAGCAGGTCCTTCACACCAGGATCGTCGACGAAGTCGCCATCTGCCTTCCCTTCGCCATGGAGGACCTGATAGAGCAGGCGGTCTACGTGTGCGAGCAGGAGGGCAAGGTCGTCAGGATGCCGGTCGCCCCGATCAAGAGCGCGCTCACGGCAGGCCAGATCGAAAGCATCGATGGAGTCGGCGTCTACTCGCTCGCCAACGGCCCAGACCGCGCTGCCGCCCTGGCCCTGAAGCGAGGCCTCGATGTCGTCGGCGCGGCGTTGCTGATGATCCTCCTGTCGCCAGTCATGCTGCTGGTCGCGCTCGCGATCAAGCTCGACTCACGAGGGCCCGTCCTCTATCGCCAGGAACGACTGGGACTTCACGGACGACCATTCGAAGTGGTCAAGTTCCGAAGCATGTGCTGTGATGCCGACGAGAGGCTCCCGGGCCTGCTGAGCAGAAACGAGATCAACGGGCATGCTTTCAAGCTGGCCAACGATCCCCGCATCACTCGAGTCGGGCGTGTCATGAGGCGAACCTCTCTGGATGAGCTGCCGCAGCTGGCGAACGTGTTGCGCGGCCAGATGAGCCTCGTCGGCCCGCGCCCGCCTCTTCCGAGCGAGGTGGCCAGGTACGACATATGGCATCGGCGTCGCCTCTCGATGAAGCCGGGCATGACGGGCCTGTGGCAGGTGGGCGCGCGTCGAGAACCGGAGTTCGACCGCTGGGTCCAGAGTGACCTGCAGTACATCGACAGCTGGTCGCTCTGGCTCGATCTCAAGATCATCGTCCGAACCATTCCGGCTGTGCTGAGCGGCACCGGCAGGTAGCCGCCGACTGGTCCAGCGCGTTCCGGCGGATGCCGGAGTAGGTGGCCGGCCAGCGACCTGCGGAGGTCGCAGTAGTACTTTGGGTGGGCTGCCGGATGCCTGGCTGGCCCGCGTAGCATCGTCCGTGTCGACGCGAAGACGGCGTTCCCCGGCGATTTGAGGGAACAACCTGGCGTCGAGATCGGCCCAGCAGCGTGGAATCGCCGCTCAACCTAACCACCCGTAATGCCACCGGAAGCCCACGCCGATGCTAGGATTGGCGCCGGGGTTCTCCTGAGAAGGTCCGCAGCCGTCCGTCCGAGGACCTGCGGCCCGCCCGATCTGTCGTGTCGACGACCTGCCACTCGCCTCGACCAACAACGCGACCCGCACGTATCGCGGTCGCCTGCCCGCCAAGGGCAGTCGGTCGCCGCCTAATCGGATGAGGACCGTCATGTCTGTTCGCCTGCCGGTGCCGCCCCGCCCGCCGCTGCTCGCCCGGCTTATTCGTGGCCGCATCCAACACAGCCCGAGAGGAATCCTCCCGCTGGGCCTGGCCCTAGCCCTAATCTCCTCCGCCGGTCTGTGGGCTGCCTCGGCCAGCCCCGCCGCTGCCGCGGATCCCGGGACGCAGGACGGGCCGTCCATCCAGTATCAGGAAGCCGTCTCCCACGCGTCGACGAAATACTCGTTCACGCCGGGCGGGCCCGTGACCGTCCCCTACCGGCCACGCTTCGGAGACACGACCACGGTAGACGGGGCGGCGCCCGTCGCCCTGCCGGCCGCCGCGGGGACCGCCGCCGCGGCCCCCAGCCTCGTCGATCCGGCGACCGTCGCCCCGACCGGCTCAACCAAGTCGCTCCGTCGCGAGGTCTTCGGGTTCCTGCCCTACTGGGAGCTGGGAACCACGCTCGACTACAACACGCTCTCCACCATCGCGTATTTCGGGATCGGTCTCAACGTCGACATGACCGGCACCGATCCCAGCGACGACGGTGCGCTCGCGCGATCCGGCAGCGGCTGGAACGGCTGGAGAAGCGCAACGATGACGTCGGTCATCAACGCCGCCCACGCCGACGGCACGCGGGTCGCGTTGACGATCGAGAGCTTCGCCTGGGACAGCTCCGGAGCGGCCGCACAGACCCACCTGCTGTCCACGCCGGCCGCCAGCCAGAGAGCCGCCCAGCAGATCGCCACGGAGGTCAGCAGCCGAGGGGCCGACGGCGTCGATCTCGACTTCGAGCCGATCGCGCCCGGCCAGAGCGCCAACTACGTCGCCTTCGTCAAGCTCCTCCGGACCGACCTGGACGCGATCCACCCGGGCTACGAACTCACGTTCTGCGCGAACGGGGCTCCGAACACCTACAACCTGCCCGCCCTCCTGGCCCCCGGCGCCGCCGACGCGGTCTTCATCATGGGCTACAACCTGCGGGGCGGGTCGCCGAGCCTCACCGGGTCGATCGACCCCCTCACCAGCACGATGATCACCTACAGTCTCACCCACGTGGTGAACACGTTCCTCGCCCAGGTTCCGGCCTCGCAGGTCATCCTCGGCCTGCCCTGGTACGGCGAGGCCTGGTCCACCGGGACCAGCACCGCCGTGCACGCACCGCCGGGGAACACGACCACGTACGGACAGCCCGCCGAGGTGTACTACTCCACCGCGGCCGGCCTTGCCGCCAGGGATCCGGCCACGACCGCGTGCCAGACCGGCTGGCCCCAGCCCTGCGTGCTCGGCAAGTTTTACGACACGGCCGAACAGACCGCCTGGACCGCCTACTACGGCAACTACGGGGGCACGCAGAATAGCTGGCGGGAACTCTACTTCGACGATTCGCAGGCCCTGGGCGTAAAGCTGGATGCCATCGACGGCTGGAACCTTCGCGGCGCAGGCATCTGGGCGCTGGGCTACGACAACGACAACGGCGACGGCGATCTGACCAACACCATCGCGACCAAGTGGGAGGGGCCGGAGTCTACGTACCACGCCATCACACCGGCGCGCATCCTCGACACTCGCTCCGGCACCGGCGGCGTGTCTGGTCCCATAGCATCGCAAGCGGCGCAGACGTTCCAGGTACGTGGCAAGGGCGGCGTGCCATCCAGCGCCACGGCCGTCACCGGCAACCTGACCGTGACCGGCCAGACCAGTCTGGGCTACCTGTCCCTTGGTCCGGTCGCGATGAACCACCCGACTATCTTCACTCTCGACTTCCCGAAGGGAGACAACCGGGCCAACGGAGTGACGGTCGCCCTCAGCGGGACGGGCACCCTCTCGTTCACCTTTGTCGCTCCGACCGCAGGGCAGACCGTTCAGGTCCTGTTCGACGTGACCGGCTACTTCACGCCCGGCTCGGCCGGAGCAGCCTACTACCCGCTGGCCCCGGCACGGCTGCTCGACACTCGCTCCAAGATCGGCCTGTCGGGCGCCTTCCGCTCTCATGTCGCCCGGACCTTCCAGGTCACCGGCCGTGGCGGCGTTCCGGCCGGTGCCACGGCCGTGACCGGCAACCTGACCGTGACCAAACAGACCAGCCTGGGCTTCCTCTTCATCGGCCCGGTCGCGGTGGACAAGCCGACCAGCTCAACTCTGAACTTCCCAAAGGGTGACGATCGGGCCAACTCGGTGACGGTGGCTCTCGGCACAGGAGGCAAGCTCTCGGTCACCTACGCGGCCGCGCAATCTACGGCGACGGCCCAGGTCGTCTTCGACGTGACGGGCTACTACATGGCCGGCTCGGGCGGCGCCATGTACTTCCCGCTCGACCCGACCCGCATCCTAAACACGACCGACGGCACCGGCGGCCTGACCGGCGCCTTGAGCTCCCACGTCGCTCAGACCTTCCAGGTGGCAAGCTTGGAGGACGGTGACGGCCTGGTGGTCCCATCGACCGCTACGGCGGTCACGGGGAACCTCACCGTGACGCAACAGACCAATCGGGGATACCTCTTCATCGGTCCGACCGCGATGAACAACCCGACCAGCTCCACCTTGAACTTCCCGGTGGGTGACACCCGGGCCAACGGGGTGGCGGTGGCTCTCGGCAGCGGGGGCACGCTCTCGGTCACCTACGCGGCTCCGACGACCGGTCCGACGGCCCAGGTCATCTTCGACGTGACCGGCTACTTCGCTCCATGAGATGGCCGGTGAGGGTCGCTCAAATCGGTCCTCACCGGCTCGATTTCATCGAATGTACGGGGGCGGCTCGCCGAGAAGTACCTGCGACCCGGACTTGACTCTCCCGATGGGGCCTGCCTAACGTCCTGATATGCGAAGACTCGCGGCAGCTCTTCTTCTGACCGCCGGCATCCTGATGCCGGCGGTCGCGAGCCCTCCCGTCGCGCAGGCCGCCGTTTGCACCGGCTGGTCCAGCGCCACCACGCCGCCGCCCACGATTTGCGTGCTGCGTACCGGGTCCGGAACCGTCGCAACCGTTGACTTCGAAACTTACGTCAAGGTCGTCACGGCCGCGGAGATACCACACGGCTGGCCGACGGAGGTACTCCGAGCCGGAGCCGTCGCCGTCAAGCAATACGCCTGGTATTACACGATGCACTGGCGTGGGGGAAGCGGAACCGGCGGTTGCTACGACGTCGTCGACAACAGCAACGACCAGGTCTACTCGCCCGAAACCACGACGCTCTACCTGAGTCAGATCCAGGCGGTCGAAAGCACCTGGCCCGAGTCGATAACCAGGAATGGAACCTTCGTGTTCACGGGTTATCGACCCGGCACCTCCAACGTCTGCGGATCCGACGTTGACGGCGCCCGCCTGTATCAGAAGAGCGCCCGGGGCTGCGCCCTGGCCGGCATGACGGGCGAGCAGATCCTGCAGCTCTACTACGGTCCCGGAGTCGTCGTCCAGGGAGCGCCCGACCAATCCGCCGCGACCTACCATCCCCTGGCTCCGGCGCGCGTCCTCGACACGGTCGCCGGCACCGGCCTGACCGGCCCGCTGACCTCGCACGTGGCCAGGACCTTCCAGGTGACCGGCCAGGGCGGGGTTCCCGCCGGCGCCACGGCCGTCACCGGCAACCTGACCGTGACCGGGCAGACCAGCCTGGGCTATCTGTTCATCGGCCCGGTGGCCATGAACGATCCGGCCAGCTCGAACCTGAACTTCCCCGCCGGCGACACCCGGGCCAACGGGGTGACGGTGGCCCTGGGCAGCGGGGGCACCCTCTCGATCACCTACGCGGCCTCCGACCTGACCGCGACCGCCGGGGCCATCTTCGACGTGACCGGCTACTTCACGCCCGACATGACCGGCGCGACCTACTTCCCGCTGCCCCCGACCCGGATCCTGGACACCCGCCCGACGGCAACCGGCAGCAACACCCCCGCCGTCGGCAACCTGATCGGTCCCATCGGCGCGCAGGTGGCCAAGACCTTCCAGGTGACCGGCCAGGGCGGGGTTCCGGCCGGCGCCACGGCCGTCACCGGCAACCTGACCGTGACCGCCCAGACGAGCGCCGGCTCGCTCTATCTGGGCCCGACCGCGGCGGCCAAGCCGGCCATCGCCACCCTCGACTTCCCGGTGGCCGACAACCGGGCGGACGGCGTCACCATGATGCTCGGGTCCGGCGGCACCCTCTCGTTCACCCTCGTGGCCCCGGCCGGGCAGACGGCCCAGGTCGTGTTCGACGTGACCGGCTACTTCCTGCCCGGCACGACCGCCGGCGACACGTACCACTCCCTGACACCGACCCGCCTGCTCGACAGCCGCCCGACGGCCAAGAGCGGCAACCCCCTCAACATCGGCCTGTCCGGACCGTTCCACTCCCACGTGGCCAGGACCTTCCAGGTGACCGGGATGTGGGTACCGTCCAACGCCACGGCCGTGACCGGCAACCTGACCGTTACCCAGCAGACCAGCCTGGGCTACCTCTACATCGGCCCGGTCGCGATGAATAACCCGACCAGCTCCTCGCTGAACTTCCCCGTCGGCGACAACCGGGCCAACGAAGTAACCGTGTCCCTGGGTAGCGGAGGCAAGCTCTCGGTCACCTACGCGGCCTCGGCCACTACCCCGACCGCCCAGGCCATCTTCGACGTGGCCGGCTACTTCACACCCGCGGCGCCCAGCCAGTAGGGCCCCGAGGCGGTCGCTTCGCGTTCGACGAGTGCGCCGGCCGGCAGGCCGCGCCATGCGGCCGAGTCCGACCCGGTCCTCGTGATGTCTGCGAAAAACGGCCTCTACTAAACCTCACCTAAACCTAAGCCGCCGTTACGTCACTACACTCCACCAAAGGCCCCCATTCGGGCCACCTGGTCCTGGGACCATGGCGCGATTGCCCCGTAACAGACCGACGTGACAATCTACGCGGACGACCAGGGCTCGCGACAACCGTCACGGGTGCGTCGCGAGCCTGAGGGTTCGCCAGGGTTCGCCGCCCGACACAGGAGGCCCGCCATGCGAAAGCTCGCTCTCGCCGCCGCGATTGGAGTGCTGGCATCAGCCGGTGCATTCGGAGTGTCCGTCGGCACAGTCGCCGCCGCAGTCTCGCAACCCAAGGTCGTCATCGTGGTGGGAGCGACGGGGAGCACGACCTCATCCTATCGAGCCGACGCCAACAACTATGCCGCCGACTTCGCCAAGTACACCAGCAACATCGTCAAGGTCTACTCGCCCAACGCGACCTGGTCCGCCGTCCAGACGGCCGCCCAGGGAGCGGCAGTCCTGGTCTACCTGGGCCACGGCAGCGGCTACCCGAACCCGTACGTCAGCTACCTGCAGCCGGACGGCGACAACGGCATGGGCCTCAACGCCACGGCCGGAAACGGCGACAGCAACACCAAGTACTACGGCGAGGACTACATGGCCCAGCTGAACCTGGCGCCGAACGCCGTGGTCCTCCTCAATCACCTCTGCTACGCCTCGGGCGACAACGAATGGGGCCGGGGCTTGCCCTCTCTCGCGACTGCCGAGACGCGCGTCGACGGCTATGCCTCTGGGTTCCTCCGCGGCAACGCCCGGGCCGTCATCGCGGAAGGCCTCGGAGATCTGGGCCCGTACATCGACGCGATCTTCACCGCTCACGAGACCATCGACCAGATGTGGAAGACCTATCCGGGCTTTCACAACAACGTGACCAGCTGGGCGAGCACGCGGAATTCGGGCTTCACCTCCGAGATCGACCCCGACATCCAGCATCCGGCGTCCGACGGCGACTACTACTACCGGTCCATGGTCTCGTGGCCGGGGCTGACGACCGACACCGTCGGCGTAGTCAAGTCCGTTGCCGCGACCTACCATCCCCTGGCTCCGGCGCGCGTCCTCGACACGGTCGCCGGCACCGGCCTGACCGGCCCGCTGACCTCGCACGTGGCCAGGACCTTCCAGGTGACCGGCCAGGGCGGGGTTCCCGCCGGCGCCACGGCCGTCACCGGCAACCTGACCGTGACCGGGCAGACCAGCCTGGGCTATCTGTTCATCGGCCCGGTGGCCATGAACGATCCGGCCAGCTCGAACCTGAACTTCCCCGCCGGCGACACCCGGGCCAACGGGGTGACGGTGGCCCTGGGCAGCGGGGGCACCCTCTCGATCACCTACGCGGCCTCCGACCTGACCGCGACCGCCGGGGCCATCTTCGACGTGACCGGCTACTTCACGCCCGACATGACCGGCGCGACCTACTTCCCGCTGCCCCCGACCCGGATCCTGGACACCCGCCCGACGGCAACCGGCAGCAACACCCCCGCCGTCGGCAACCTGATCGGTCCCATCGGCGCGCAGGTGGCCAAGACCTTCCAGGTGACCGGCCAGGGCGGGGTTCCGGCCGGCGCCACGGCCGTCACCGGCAACCTGACCGTGACCGCCCAGACGAGCGCCGGCTCGCTCTATCTGGGCCCGACCGCGGCGGCCAAGCCGGCCATCGCCACCCTCGACTTCCCGGTGGCCGACAACCGGGCGGACGGCGTCACCATGATGCTCGGGTCCGGCGGCACCCTCTCGTTCACCCTCGTGGCCCCGGCCGGGCAGACGGCCCAGGTCGTGTTCGACGTGACCGGCTACTTCCTGCCCGGCACGACCGCCGGCGACACGTACCACTCCCTGACACCGACCCGCCTGCTCGACAGCCGCCCGACGGCCAAGAGCGGCAACCCCCTCAACATCGGCCTGTCCGGACCGTTCCACTCCCACGTGGCCAGGACCTTCCAGGTGACCGGGATGTGGGTACCGTCCAACGCCACGGCCGTGACCGGCAACCTGACCGTTACCCAGCAGACCAGCCTGGGCTACCTCTACATCGGCCCGGTCGCGATGAATAACCCGACCAGCTCCTCGCTGAACTTCCCCAAGAGCGACAACCGGGCCAACGAAGTAACCGTGTCCCTGGGTAGCGGAGGCAAGCTCTCGGTCACCTACGCGGCCTCGGCCACTACCCCGACCGCCCAGGCCATCTTCGACGTGGCCGGCTACTTCACACCGGCCGGCTGAAGCCGGCCGACCTGGCGGTCCGAGGGGCAGCAGAGCGGGACTGTCGTAGACTCTGGTTCTTGGTTCGGGCGCGACCAAAAGCTGTGGCGGCCGGACAGCATGGGAGAAGCTGGGGTTGATCAGGTTCTCGGCGGCAGCACGGCGCGTCGGGGTGTCGGTTGCGCTGGTCGTGATGTCGACCCCGACCTTCGGGGCGGGGATCTCGCTGGCGAGCCAGACGCCTTCGCCGACGGCCGATGTCGGCGCCGTCTGCCCCGCGGCGACTCCTGGCACGGCCGAGTGTCTCGCGCTGATCCGTACCGACATCGCCGCCCGTCCTGAGTCGGCCGTCTCACCATCGACGGCGTCCGCGCCGGCCGGATACGGCCCGGCCGACATCCAGAGCGCGTACGCCCTGCCGTCCGGGAGCGCGGGCTCCGGGATGACGGTGGCAGTCGTCGATGCCTTCGACCAGCCGACCGCGGAGGCGGACCTCGCGGTATACCGGAACGAGTACGGCCTGCCGCCGTGCACGACGGCCAACGGCTGCTTCCGCAAGGTGGACGAGGATGGCGGGACCAGCTACCCGGGCCCCGACGCCGGCTGGGGTCTCGAGATCTCGCTGGACCTGGACATGGTCTCGGCCGCCTGCCCCAGCTGCAACATCCTGCTCGTCGAGGCGGCGACCACGCAGTTCTCCGACCTGGGCACGGCGGTCGACACCGCCGTGTCGCTGGGCGCGGTCGCCGTGTCGAACAGCTACGGCGGTCCCGAGTGGTCTTCCGAGGCCGACGACGACATGTACTACAACCATCCGGGCGTCGCGATCACGGTCGCGACCGGTGACTGCGGGTACGACTGCGCACCGTCGAGCGACAGCGTCGCCGGCACCGTCCAGAACGTCGAGTACCCCGCCGCTTCGCAATACGTCGTGGCCGTCGGCGGCACCACGCTGACGCATAACTCGAGCGCCCGCGGCTGGACCGAGTCGGCCTGGGGACACGGTGGATACGGAGCCGGCAGCGGCTGCTCCCTGTACGAGCCCAAGCCCTCCTGGCAGACAGACACGGGCTGTTCGATGCGCACACAGGCGGACGTCTCGGCCGTGGCCGACCCGTCGACCGGCGTCGCGGCCTACGACAGCGACCCGAAGCTTCCACTTTCTTCCCAGGGCTGGAGCCTCCTGGGCGGGACGAGCGCGGCATCGCCGATCATCGCCACCACGTATGCGCTGGCCGGCGGCCTGAAGCCGGGCACTTATCCGGCAAGCTATCCCTACGCTGATACGGCCGCCGTCAACGACGCCGTAGGCGGCACTAACGTCACCACCTACGCCTGCACGGTGACTTACCTCTGCAACGGTGTCGCCGGGTACGACGGACCCACCGGGCTCGGTACGCCGAACGGAGTTGGCGCCTTCGTTACTCCGACAATCCTCGCGGTCTCCGGTTTCCCGGGCCAGACGGTCGCGGGCGTCGCGCACAACCTGACGGTGAAGGCGCACGACTCATCGGGCGACACCGCGGCCGACTACACCGGCACCGTCCACTTCACCAGCTCCGACCCGAAGGCGGTCCTGCCGGCCGACTACACGTTCACCGTCGCGGACGCCGGGGTCCACGTCTTCAGCGTGACGCTCAACACGAGCGGCAGCCAGTCCGTGACGGCGACCGACACCGCCAACGCCTCGATCAAGGGCAGCCAGAGCGGCATCGTGGTGGCCTGGCCGGCCTCCTATACCGCCACGAGCCCCCGCCGCATCCTCGACACCCGCGCTACGGTCAAGAGCGGCAACCCCACCAACATCGGCCTCTCTGGAGTCTTCAAGGCCGGCACGGTCCGGCGCTTCAGCGTGGCCGGAGCCAAGTACGTGGGCGGAGGAACGGCTCCGGCCGTACCGGCCAACGCCGTGGCGGTGAGCGGCAACCTGACCGTGGTGGGTGAGACCGCGGCCGGGGTGATAGACCTCGGTCCGGCGGCCTCGGCCTCCGGTACCACCTCCACTCTGAGCTTCCTCGTGGGCGATACGCGGGCCAACAACGTCACGGTCGGTCTGGCCGCCGACGGCTCTCTCGCGGCGGTCTACCGCAGCTCTACGGCCGGGGCCACGGCCAACCTGATCTTCGATGTGACCGGCTACTTTCTGCCCGGTACATCGGGAGCCTCCTACCACACCGTGACTCCGGGCCGGATACTCGACACCCGGCCCACGAGCTCGGGTACCGGCGCCACCCACATAGGACCCCTCTCCAAGCTGCCCAACCGGACGGTCAGGAGCTTCCCCGTGGCCGGGGTGACTCCCCTGGCCGGATCGAGTGCCCTGGTACCGTCAGCCGCGGTGGCCGTCACCGGCAACCTCACCGTGACCGACGCCACGAGCCTCGGCTACGCCGCCATCGGTCCGACCATGACGGCCAGCCCCTCTACCAGCACGGTCAACGTGGCCGCCGGCACCAACGTCGCCAACGGGGTGACCGTGGCCCTGTATGGCGGCAAGCTATCGGTCGTCTGGTGCGGCACGACCGGCTCAAGCGCCGACGTCATCTTCGATGTCACAGGCTTCTTCACCGCCGGTCCCGGTGGCCTCTCGTTCTACGCGCTGGCCCCGGTCCGGCTGCTGGACTCCTCGCTGAACACCGGCCTCAAGGGACCCTTCACCAGCCGCAGCCCCCAGCTCTTCGGCGTGGGCGGCACCTCCACGGTTCCCTCGTCCGCTCTGGCCATAGCCGGCAACCTGACGCTGCTCTCACCGACCGCCAACGGCTGGGCCCTGGTATCCCCCGCGGTCGTCTCATCTCCCACCACCTCCACGGTCAACGCCTCCAAGGGTCACAGTGAGGCCAACGGCTTCGATGTCGCCCTGGGCTCAACCGGCCAGGTCGCCCTGGAGTGGGCCGGCACTACCGGCTCCACGGCCAACCTGGCCCTGGACGTCACCGGCTACTGGAAGTAGGGGGAGCTCCAGAGCCTCCGCCGACGGCGCGAGGCTCGGCGCCCGTCTCGAGCGGATGGCTCGCGCCCGGTCCTACCCGAATCGGAAGTTGGCTGCCTCGGGTCGAGCCAGCCACTCGACCAGGCTCTGAGCGGATGCATCCTTGGCCGACAGGATCGGCGCCGTGACCGGCCAGTCGATGCCTATGGCCGGATCGTTCCAGCGGATCCCGGCTTCGGTGGCCTTGTTGTAGGTGCCGGTAGTCAGGTACTCGATCTCCGCGGTGTCGGAGAGCACGCAAAAGCCGCGCGCGAAGGATGCCGGAGCCCATAGCTGTCGCGGCGCCTCGGCGTTCGCGTCAAGCCCCACCCAGTTGCCGAGTGTCGGCGATCCGATCCGGATGTCGACCGCCACCAGCATGGCGCGGCCCTGGGTGACGCGCATGAGCTTGCCGACCGGTGGATCCCATTGGAAGTGCAGGCCGCGAACGACACCCCGACTCGACCGCGAATGGTTCAGCTGGACGAACCGATCGGGAAGCCCGAGCGCCGCAAAGAGGTCCTGCCGGTAGACCTCCATGAAAAACCCCCGGCCGTCGGGAAACACCTGGGGCACGACGATCTTGACCTCGTCGATGGCCGTCGGTTCTACTGTGAAGGGCATTGGGACTCGCTCCCTCGTGCTGAGGTCTTGTGCGGGATCAGGCTACCGGAAGGAGAGCCGGTGCGGCCGATATCGGTCTCATAGCCGTAGACGCTCAATGGTTGGAACTCCGTTCGCCGGAGAGACGCGTCCTGAGGGCCCACATCAAGATCCAGGGGTCATCTACCAGGTATCGTCGGGCCAGGCGGCGGGGTTCCTGGGCGAGACGGAAGAGCCACTCGAACCCGACTCGGGTCATCCAGCGCGGGGCCTCGCGGAAGCGACCGGCCACGATGTCCACCCCGGCGCCCACGCCGATCAGCACCGTCCCGGGCAGGTCCGCCCGGTGCTCGAGCATCCAGATCTCCTGCTTAGGGGCGCCCAGGGCCACGAACAACAGGTCGACCGGCTTGGCTCGCAGCGCCGCGACGATCTCGAGATCGGCCGGCGAACCCACGACGAAACCCATCGGGGGCGATATGGCGTGGCGCACCTGCAGACCCGGAAAGTCGGCCTCGAGCCTGCCCGCGGCCATGGCCGCGACTCCGGCGGCGGCGCCGACGATCCCAATGCTGCGGCCTCGATCCCGGCAGACGCGAGCCAGTCGCGGAAGCAACAGGCGGCCGGTGACGCTCGCGCGCAGGGGTCGGCCGGCCAGTCTCGACGCGTAGACGATCCACATTCCGTCGGGAACACGCAGGTCGGCTGCGTTGATCGCGTCGCGGAAACGGTTATCGCGACGCGACCGCACGACATAGTCCACGTTTGGGGTACACACGTAGCGGGCCGTCGGACCTGGATCGCGCAGCCAGGCCGCGACCATCGAGTCCGTCTCGTCGGCGTCCGTATCGTGGATCAGGAGGTCCGCGATGGGCACGACGGCAGGGGTCGACGAGGCCGCCTGAGGCTCCAGTCGATGCCTGGAATGGGTATGGATCGCCGACGAAACCGCGCTCTCGAGTGCCTCGTTGAACCTTTCCTGAGTGTGTTGCTGGGCCAGGTAGCGCTGACCCATCTGTACGGTTCGCGTCCACAGGTCGTCGTCGGTCAACAGGGCCAGGACCGCCTCGGCGAACCCGCGCGGGTCATCTCGGCGGAACCCGCCTTCACCGTCCCCGAACGTAAGCCCTCGCGCCCCTACGGTCGTGGAGACCGACGGAACCCCGGCGGCCATCAGATCGAGGAGCTTCATGCGAACGCCGCCGGCGATATGCAGGGGGACGACGGCGGCGCGGGCGGACTCGAGAACCGGGCCGATCTCGTCCACGTACCCCCGCACCCGGACGCCCTCGAGCCCGTCCAGCCTCCTGATCGCCGCCCCGGCGTTCGGGCCGACGATATCCCACCGAGCAGTGGGTAGACGCTCGCGGATGAGTGGATAGACCTCGCGCCGGAACCACACAAGCCCTTCTTCCACGCCGAACCACGACATGGTTCCGAGAGAGAGCACGACGGGCTCGCGCGGCGGTCCTTCAACCGGACGTAACGGCGGCGCGGTCATCGGGACGACCCGGATCGATGGCACGCCGAGTCGGCGCAGGAGCTCGGCGTCCTCCTGCGAAAGGGCAAGCACGACGTCGAAGCGGCGCAGGATCCGGCGCTCCGATCTGCGCAGCTTTGCGCCCTCCTGCCACGACCACAGACGGGTCACCGGATTTCGCGACGCGGTGCTGGCCAGGTGGTAGATGTCCGACTCCACGTTCTGACACGAGTAGCTCGTGGGCAGGTCGGGAGTCCAGTAGGGCGCGACGCCAAACTGATCGAAGTGAACGATGTCGTATCGAGTCTCGGCCATCGAGGTGGCCAGGGCGCGCGCCAGGTCGTCGCTATGGAACTTCCTGAGCCTGTACGGCTCGGTCGAGAAGAGGCTTCGGAAAGCCTCCGCCCCCTGCCGGAGCCTGTGTCTCCCGAACGTGAAGGGCTTGCGTATGACCGTCACTCGCCGGCACAGGCGCTCCAGCTCGGACGTGTCCGGCTCGCCGACGGGATCTGCCAGGGCCACCAGGTCGGTCTCGTAGAGCCGGGCAATCCCCTCCAGGTTGCGCAGCGTCGCGATCCGCCCCCCACCGTCGGGCGGCCACGGCAGGTCCGCCGACACGAACAGGGCTCGTGGGCGTGGCCCGGCACCGCCGGCGCGCGACTGCTCGATCAACGCTCGCTCCTCCTCCAATGCTCGCTCCTCTTCCGCAATACGCATTGGGGCCGTCGGCCGCCCGTATACTTGGCCGCATGCAACGAGCGGCCTTGATCACTGGGATCACCGGTCAGGACGGATCGTATCTCGCCGAGCTCCTGCTCGAAAAAGGATACCGGGTCGTCGGGATGACCCGCCGCTCCAGCACGGTCAGCAACGAGCGAATTGCGCACATAGCCGATCGCATCGAACTGATCCAGGGCGACCTGCTCGACCAGGCCTCGTTGGTCGAAGCGATTCATTCCTCGCAGCCCGACGAGGTCTACAACCTGGCCGCCCAGAGCTTCGTACCGACATCCTGGAACCAGCCCGTTCTGACGGGCGAGTTCACGGCCCTGGGAGTCACACGGATGCTCGAGGCGATCCGCCAGACCAACACACGGATCCGCTTCTACCAGGCCTCCTCGAGCGAGATGTTCGGCAAGGTTCGAGAGGCTCCCCAGAACGAGCAAACACCTTTCTACCCGCGCAGCCCGTACGGCGTGGCCAAGGCGTACGGCCACTTCCTGACCGTCAACTATCGCGAGAGCTACGGCCTGTTTGCGGTCTCGGGGATCCTGTTCAATCACGAGTCGCCCAGGCGAGGCCTGGAGTTCGTGACTCGCAAGGTGAGCGACGGTGCCGCAAGGATCTCACTCGGACTGGCCAGGCAGGTTCGAATGGGCAACCTGGACGCCCATAGGGACTGGGGCTTTGCCGGCGACTACGTCCGGGCCATGTGGCAGATGCTGCAGACCGACCAGCCATCCGAATACGTCATCGCCACCGGAGTAGCCCACTCGGTACGCGAGTTGTGTGAAATCGCCTTCGCGCGCGTCGGGCTCGACTATCGAGACCATGTCGTGACGGATCCTGGCCTCTACCGTCCGGCCGAGGTAGACCACCTTCTTGGAGACGCCTCGAAAGCCCGCCGGGAACTGGGCTGGGCACCGACGGTTGGCTTCCGCGATCTGGTCGAGATGATGGTAGACGCGGACGTGGCCCGACTGAAGCTGACGGCGGCTCAGCCCGCGGCGACATGAGGGTTCTCGTCACCGGGGGCACCGGCTTCGTCGGGCCGCATCTGGTGGCCGAGCTGCTTCAGCATGGGCACTCGGTGGACGTACCCGAGTACCCCGACTTCGACGTCACCCGGCCGGAGACAATCGCCGGTACATTCGACGGGGCACCCGACGCGGTGGTGCATCTCGCGGCCGTCGCTCATCCCGCGACGGCCCAGGGCAACCCGCTGGCCGCGTTCCAGGTGGCCGTCGGCGGGACGGTCAACGTCCTCGAACGTGCCCGGGCAAGCCGGCGTCGTCCCTTCGTCCTCGTGGTCAGCTCGTCGGAAGTCTACGGCCGGCCCGACCCCGCGGCCCTCCCGCTGACCGAGTCGGCGCCGCTTCGCCCCGACTCTGCCTACGCCCTGGCCAAGGTCGGGCAGGAGTCGGTCGCTCTCGCCTACTTCGCCACCCGGGGGCTGGCTGGCGCCGTGGTGAGGCCATTCAATCACAGCGGGCCGGGGCAGCCGACTCAATACGTGATCCCGGCGCTGGCCGGCCGGGTGATCGAAGCCAGGCACGCCGGCGGGTCCGAGATCCGAGTAGGGAACCTCGACGTAAGCCGGGACTTCCTCGACGTCCGGGACGTGGTCTCGGCATACCGGCTGGTGATCGAGGCCGGCGCTGCCGGCGCTCCGGGCGTCGCCGGAACCATCCTGAACGTCGCCAGCGGCGTCACGGTCCCGATCCGCACCATTCTCGAGCGGCTGTGTGAGCTCGCCGCCATCCACCTCGAGGCCATTCCCGATCCGCAGCTGATGCGAACGGGCGAGATCCCGACCATGTGCGGGGACCCCTCGCGGATACGGGCAGCCGTGGGCTGGCGCCCGGCCCGCACGCTCGATCTCCTGCTGACCGACGTCCTGGCGGACGCCGAGCGGCGCCGTGCCGCGGTCGGATGACCGTGGCCGTCCAGCTGCGGGTCCTGGCCGCGATCGTCAACTACAACCGGGCGGACCTGACCCTCGCCACAGCCGATTCCCTGCTGGGCCTTTCCGACGAGGCGGCGATGGCCGGCCTGGTCATCGATAGCGCGTCCGGCGCGCCCGATCTGGAGATGCTGCGGGCGAAGTTGCCGGAGCCGATGGAACTCATGGAACTGCCTGTGAACGGCGGGTACGGCGCGGCCTGCAACGCCGCCATACGGAGGGCATCCACCGAAGGCGTCCCGTTCGTCTGGCTGCTGAACAACGACATCGCCGTCGAACCCGGGTGCCTGCGAGAGCTCGTGCGGGTGCTCGACGAGCAACCTGATGTGGCCGCAGCCGCGCCGGTCGTCGTCGAGTTCGACCATCCCGATGTGATCCTGAGCAGCGGCATGAAGGTGGAGATGGGGCTCGGGCGGGTGCGCCACCGGCGCTGGGGCCAATCGGCGGCAAGCCTGCCGTCCTATCCCGAACGGGTGGACGGGGTCGAGGCATCGGCATTGCTGCTTCGAACGGCCGCGGCCGAGCAGTGCGGCGGCTTCGACGAAGGCTTCTTCATGTACTGGGAAGACACCGAGTGGAGCCTGCGCGCCCGTGCCGGCGGCTGGGCCCTCGCGTCGGTACCGACCGCACGAGTGAGGCATCGCCTGTCACAGAGCTCGGCGCCTCTGGTCAGGCTCGAATACATGATCCGAAACCGGATCCGCACGGTCAGGCTGTGCGGCGGCGCGATGGACCAGGCCACCTTCATGGCCTACATGGTCTTCGGCTGGTTGCCGGCCTATGCGCTGACGCGGCTGCTCGGCCGGTATGGCCCTCGCCGGACGGCCCGGACCGTGCTGCGGCCGCTGCTTTGGAACATGCGCGATGCCGCTAGGCGAGGCCACTGGAGCCTGACGCGCGCGGATCAGGAGATCGGCCCGCGAACGGGCTGAGACTGACCGGGCGCGAGGTCGCTATCAGTGCCCATGGCTCCGATCGTGGCGAGGGCCAGCACCAGCACGAAGGCCGCGTAGCCCTGGGTGATGCTGAAGAACGAGGCCAGGGCGGACATTCCCAGTAGCACCACGAGCGCCAGCACCCTCGACAGGTGGGCGGGGCTCCAGGTCAGACGGGCGGCCGCGCCCAGCACGGCCAGCATGAGCAGACCGAAGGCCGCCAGACCAAGCATCCCCAACTCGACCAACCACTGAACGTACGTGTTATCGACGTAGTTTGGCTTGCCGATCTGGGCGGACAGGACCGGACCGGCCGACAGGAGCCCCCAGCCGAAGAGAGGCTTCTCCAGCAATACCGGCCAGGCCGCCTTTATGGCCTCGAAGCGCAACTCGGTCGAGCCGGAGAGCGCCGCACTCTGGGCGGCATTCTGCGCGGCCTGGGCCGCCGACGTCTCGCCGGTGCCGGACGACGAGCCTCCCAGATTGCCGAGGGGAATCGGCAGCGTGTACCCGGCCATGATCAGGGCCGCGACGACCGCCAGGCCCATCATCGCGAGTCCGATCCGCCGGCGTCTGCGCAGCAGGAAGTAGATGCCGGTGCCGGCCAGCGCCACGACGATGCCGACCCGGCTCACCGTCAGGATGGCGGCCAGGAGCATGACGACCCACGCCGCCCAGGCCATGATCCGCCAGAGAAGACGCTCCTCCTCGAGCCAGTTGAGGATCAGCATCGTCGCGCCGGCGAGCCAGGTGGCGAAGAACAGCGGGGCGGGGAAGGAACCCTCCTGTCGTACGAGACCGAAGCGAATGTCGGTCGACTGGGCGACGACGGTCGTGGACAGGTGGATCACGTCCCCGTAAGCGAGGCCCAGCCAGGAGAGAAGGAGGGTGGCGCCCGCGACGAAAGCGGTCGTAACGACGATGGTGAACTGCAGGACTCGCGAGCCGCGCGCGTCGCGAGCGACGCACCAGACGACGGCCCAGAGAACCAGTCCCTCTACTACGAGGGAGCCGTATCTCGCGACAGCCTGCGAGGAGGGGTTGAGGAGCGTCGTCACCGCCGCGCACGCGAGGAACGCGAGCCATGCCAGGAGAATCGTTCTGGGAGCCGAGCGCAGCCCCTCGAACAGAGAGCGATCGGCCACGACCAGGACCGCCAGCACGGTGAGGACGATGCGCGACGGCGAGAGCACCAGGGCCCCAAGGTGAAGTCCGATGTCGCTGGGTATCGCCAGCAGCGCGACGGCGTAGATTGCCAGCAGACCCAGCCGAAGGTCCGACCAATCGAGCCTCCAGGCTCCCGAGGGCTTCAGCCCCGACACCTCGGAAGTCAATCCTTCCTCACAAGCTATCTCCCGGTACGGGCAAGCGCGGCGAGAAAACGCCCTCCGTAGACACTACTCGGAGTCTAGCCGACATGTGGCGCCGGCGGCGCCGGTTGGTGGCAACAGCCGCCGAGGACTCTTGAAGCACTCTAGACTTCATCAACTCGAGCACGTTCTGGGAGTTCCGTTGGAAGAGGGACCCGAAGCCGGACGACCGGGCGCACAGGCCGCCACGGATGCCTTCTGGCTGGTGTTGACCGCCTACCTGAGTCAGTTTCTGACCCTGGGCCTTGCGTTCGTGCTACGCAAGCAGCTTGGCCCGGTGGGCATGGGCTACGTGGCGATCATCACCCTGGTGACGACCTACGCGCCGTACGCCAGCCTGGGCGTCATCCAGGCCGCGGAGCGCGAAATCGCGATCGCGATCGGCCGCAAGGACGCCGAGGAGGCGGAGTCACTCGAAGCTGTCGGGGCGACGGCCGCGCTCCTGTTCGCGCTCGTGGCCGCCGCCGCGGTCGCCGCGGTTGGCATCGTCCGCGGCTCGACCGACCATCTGCTCGGAGCGACGCTCCTCTGCGCGGCGGCAGTCCTGCTTCTGCAGCAGTTCGGCGTCTGGGGCACGGTTCGTCTGAGGACGCGCTACCGATTCCGCGCTCTCGGGTGGATTACCGCGTTCACCGCCGTCGCGACTGCGGTTCTCAACATCGTGGGAGCAGCGGTGGCCGGGACGATCGGCACGCTCGTAGCCATCGGCCTTGGGTCGATCCTTACCGCAGTCCTCGTGGCCGGCGTAGCCGGAGTGCGACGCGTCGCGGTCAGACGCAAGGGCGCCATCAGGGCCCTGACTGTGCTGGCGCCCGGGTTCCTGGCGTCGGGCGCCACCGCGGTCCTGCTGGGCAGCATCGACCAGCTCGCGGTCGGCTTCCTCCTCGGCACTACGGCACTGGGCGTCTACTCCGCGGCATACCTCGGCTACGGGTTCGTGATACGCGTTCCGACGCTCGTCGGCTCGGTCATCTACCCGCGTCTGCAGAGGGCGCTCGGGGCGTCCGACGATCGGACGCGCGTGTTCGGCATGGCCGCGCGCACCACGGCAGCCGTTGTCGTAGCCATGCCGGCGATGGTCGCCGTGTTCTACGTGGTCCTGCCGCCCCTCGTATACGTGTTCCTGTCCGACTACCGGCCGGCAATCGAACCTATGCGACTCCTACTCGTGGGCCTGATCGGCATGGCCTTCGGCATGCCCGCCACACAGTACTTGATCACCGTGAACCGCCAGTGGCTGCAGGTCGCGATCACGGCCGTCTTCCTGGTTGGAATGGGCGGCGCCTACCTGGCGGCGAGCGCCACGGGTCACATGTCACTGATGGTTGCCGGCGGCGTGGATGCGGCCGGCTACTACGCGTACGGAGTCACGCTGCAGATCGCCGCCTACAGGATTGGCGGGGTGCCGCTGCGGGAGATGGTCGGCCTTCTGCCCATCCACCTGCTGACGGGCTCAGAGCTACTCGTCGGCGCGGCAGTGGTCGGAGCCATCCTCGGCGAGAATGGGACTGCCGCGGTGGTCGTCGGCGCCGCCCTGCAGGGGATCATCTTTGCCGCCTGTTGGCTGGCTCTTGCTGGGGCTTATGCTCAATCGCACACCGGGTCCCGGGATGACATGAGGTTGCTGGTCGACCTGACAGCGCAGGGTCTCGGCAGAGTTCGCCGTACCATCTCAAGGTCGCGCTGAAGCCTGTGGCGCCCTCACGGCGCCCGCGGGACGTTCGCCCCACGGAGTACGAAGTCATACCATCGCCACCCAGAAGCTACCGCCCCGGCACGTTCCAAATGGCGGGAGCCTCCACAATTTCGAGAGCGGCCCGGCGCACGGCGATCCTCGAGGAGATCGGGCTCCCACCCTATGGAGGCCAACTGTGAGTGGCGATCGATCGACCGCCAATCATCCGGCGCATGACAGGAAGCCGGACGGGTACTACGCCTTCGCGCGGAGCGAGATGGTGAAGTACGTCCCGGCGAACTCCAGGACCATCCTCGACGTCGGCTGCGGAGAAGGACTCTTCGCCCGGACGCTGAAGCAGATGGTCCCCGGAAGGGAAGTCTGGGGCATCGAGCTAAGCCCGGCCGCCGCGGACGTCGCCCAGCGGCAGATCGACCGGGTGCTGATCGGCGACGCGAACTCCGTCCTGTCCCGCCTGCCCGAGGCGCATTTCGACTGCGTCGTCTTCAACGACGTCCTGGAGCACACGGTCGATCCGGAGACGCTCTTGCGGAGCGTGCGGCGCTACCTGTCCCGGGACGGCGTCGTCGTCTGCTCCATTCCGAACGTCCGCTATTTCCCGGTGCTGCTGAAGCTGGTGCTCCTGAAAGAGTGGCGTTACGAAGAGAGCGGCGTTCTGGATCGGACCCATCTCCGATTCTTCACGATCAAGAGCATCAAACGGATGTTCGAAGACGTAGACTTCGACGTCCTGACCATCGAGGGCATCAACAGGATCAACTCGTGGAAGGCAATCCTGGCCAGCGCCCTTTCCCTGGGCCTGCTGTCGGATTGCCGGGATCTCCAGTACGCCTGCGTCGTGAAGCCTAGGTAGCCGAGAGTCGGTCCACGGCGGCCAGGAACCGCCGCACGGCGCTGCCGGGGCGGTCGACGTCGACGATGAACTCGCGAGCGTAAGCCAGGCCGCTGTCGCGGGCGCGGCTGTAGGCTGCTTGGTCGTTGAACAGCAAGTCCGCCGCCGCCTCGAGCTCTTGCAACCCCTCCGCCTGGACTGCCGCGCCGGACGCGGAGATGAATTCCGTGGGTCCCAGGACGCCCCTTCGGGCAAGTTGGATGACGGGCCTCCCGAGCGCCATCGACTCGAGGCCGGTCGTGCTCAAAGGAACCACCGCCACCCGTGCCGACCGGATTAGGCTCAACGAATTCTCCGTGACAAGGGTCGCGTGAGCCAAACGAGGAACCGCGAAGCCGTAGGCGGCCGTCGCCGGGTGAAGCTTTATGGCGACGCGACGCTCGGGATGTGCCTCGGCGTAGGACTCCACGATCCTGACCGCCATGAGACTGTCCTCAGGCCAGCTTGCACTGCTCAGGGCCGCCGCGGGCTGGCTGAAGAAGACGAGGTCCCAGGCGGCCGGCGTATCGACGCCGCAGGCCGCGTACTGGCCCTCCAGTCTCGGCCAGCCGATAGCCTCGGCCTTCAGGCCCGCGGGCCCGACCTGCCGGTGGTAGATCGCCTGAGGTTCTCCCCAGGTCCCAAGCACGTCCGCGACGCTGTGGATCTGATGGGCATATGCCCCGGAGATGCCGTGCTCCAGCGTGAGCACTCGTCCACCGGCCGCCCGCACCCCCAGAAGAAAGGCCCTGGCCGGCGGGGCCACGTCCTGCGTCGCCACCGCGACCACGCCGCGGCCGCCGGCGCGCCGTCCCGCCTCCGCCCACGCAACCAGCGAGGGCGTAACCCGCGAGCTGGTGGAACGGACGCCGGACCACGGGTCGTCGGGATCCGGCTCGCCGCCGGCGCCCGCGCCCTTTCCCGCGCGGGCACCCTCGGCCAGCCAGCTACCGGCGGCCCGGCGCCGATTCGGCAGCGCATCCAGCAACGCGCGCGCGCCGGGGTTGACCAGCTGGACCGACCGCCGCCGCATCAGCGCCCGGTAGTAAGGACGGCTCCAGTGCGGTGTGTCCAGGAAGACCGCGCCGGCCCTTGAGGGTCGGCCGAGGCCGGCCAGGATGGCCAGCGTACGCTCCACCCGAGACGGTCGGGCAACGTGAAGGCCCGGGACGGAAAGCGACCCGTCCACGGCGTCGTCCTCGACGACGGCCGCCCCCAGGGCGTGCGCAGCCCATCTCCATTCATCGCCGACGCCGCGCAATCGAACGCGGGCGGCCGCATCGTCGAGGAGCTTGCCGAGCACGAACAGCGCGCGCCGTTGCCTGATGAGCGTCACGGTCGCGACCAGCTCGAAGGCTCGACCCATCGAGACGCCGCCCACGGCCGTCGGGTCCAGATCGCCGTCCAGGAACCACCGGCGCGCATCGCGGTAGGCTGCCTCGTCGATGGCGGCGCAGTCGGCCTCCGTCAGGATGGACGAGTAGGTCCAGAGACGGTCGGACGGCTCCGCGAGGAACTCGACGAAGGCCCGCTCATCCTCATGGCCCACTCGATCGGCGGACCTGGCGATGATCCAATCTCTCATCGGTTCAGACCGCTGGTCACCCATTCCCTCAGGCCCTGCCTGTAGAGCAAATCCGCCACGAACCGCTGGCCGTGTTCGGTCAGGTGGATGCCGTCGACCCGCGTCAGCGGATGACCGGCGTCATCCCGATCCTGCTCGATGAGGGCGAACGGAACATCGCCGCCCGCGAGCCGCCGGCGGATGGCTGCGTTGGCCTCCCGAACGATCCGATGAGTCCAGTACGAATACTCGACGGGCGCCGGACCCAGGACGAAGAGCGGCAGACCGCGTTCGCGGCAGGCTTCCTGGAACTCGTCGTAGCGGCGCAGCTCTTCCGCGATTGCCCAGCCGCCCAGCCCGGCCATGTAGCCCAGGGCGATGTTGAGGTTGCGGACCCGGAAGCCCGCCACGCGCAGACCCCGGGGCGGGCTGTCCTGCGTATTGGGGGAATCTCCGTAAGCGTCTGGCCCGCGCGGTTTGGCGTGGCCGCGAACGGTGCCGGGTCGCGGCGACAACACCGCGCTGCTGGCATGACCCCGCCGCAAGAGCGCGGGATTCAAGACCAGGCGCGACCGGCCGTCGTCGGTCAGACGCCGGAAGAGCCGCGCCGGAACCACCATGTTCGCGGCCCGGATGTTCGCGAGCACTCCGTCCATCCGCTGCCCGGCCGGCAGCCGGTCCAATCGGCTCCGCAGGTCGAGCTCGAAGTCGCGGACGATGTACGGGCGCAGGGCGACGCCGGGGTCGGCCTCCAGCATGGCCGCGAGCCGCCGTTGATACAGACCGTTCAGCGGGATGCCGTGCTGGTGCGACATGCAGCCGCCGATGATCGCCAGGTGGAACTCGGGCAGAGCCTTACCCATGGGTCACATTGAGCAGGGAATCGCGGGTCGCGACCTATGCTCTAGGTCGAACCAGACGCGCCTGCAACTCCCGGGTCCAAGCGAAAGGAGATGGAAGGTTCGCATCGAGGTATTGTGCGTTAGCCGCGCCTGTGCCGCGCGGGACGCCAGACCCCAGGAGGCTGGATGGACGCGAACGACGTCGAGCCCCCAGAGCCGGCCCCTGCGCCTGTCGAGGGGCGACCCCCCGCACGTGTAGTCGGCGTTATCCAGGCACGGATGGGCTCGAGCCGGCTGCCCGGCAAGGTCCTCGCCAGGATCGGTGACCGACCGTTGATCGAATGGACCATCGCGGCCATGCGGGCCGTGCCCTCCATCACCGACCTGGTCGTGGCCACCACCGAAGAGGCCGACGACGATGATCTGGTGGCCGGCCTGGCGGGCACGGTGGCTGTGCACCGCGGTCCCACGTTCGACGTCCTGACGCGATGCTGGGAAGCCGTGGCGCCCTACGCACCGGACATCGTCGTCCGGCAGACGGCCGACAACCCGTTCGTCGACCCGATGGTCGTGGAAGCGCAGATCGAAATGCTTCGGGGGGGCTTCGACTACGTGGGTGGCTCGGGCTGGCCTCTCGGCATCGCCGGCGAGGTCGCGACCTCCACCGCCCTGGGCGTGGCCGCCGGGGAGGCGCGCGATCCGGCAGAACGAGAGCACGTCATGCCGTTCCTGTACGCGCGGCCGGAACGGTTCAGGATCGGCAGGCTGGAGGCGCCCGCGGGCCTGGCCCAACATCGCTACACGGTCGACACGGAGGCCGACCTGGCCCTGGCCCGCGCCATCGCGACCCGCCTGCGCCATGGGCCGCCGGCGCGGATCTCCGAGCTCGAAGCGTTGATGGAGGCTGAACCAGCCCTGGCGCTGATCAATGCCGCGGTGCGGCAGAAGACCTGGCGCGAGACTGATTCGCGCCTCCCTGGAGCCCGTTGAGACCGGCTCGCGGCGACTCCGAACGGGCGCCTATCAGCCGACGTTATCGGGCCGGATACGCGGTGCCTCCCCATCGGCGAGGGGCGGCATTACGTCCGCGTCGCGGACGCCCTCGCCCGACGGAATGGCGGTGGCCGCACGCCGGCCGGCGAGCGCATCGAGATGCCGCGGGTGGAGCCCTCGCCGCCTGGATCCGGGCCTCAAGACATCCACGTTGACGCCTTCCACGAGCTCCTCGCCCGCGGCGATGTCGCGGATGGCCTGGATTGACCTGACGGCGAAGGCCCGCAGCTCGCGCTCCGCGTCGACAGGCTCTTTCCCCTCGTGTCCCCTGGCCTGAGCGGCCAGGCGGACCGCCTTGACCATGGCCGTTAGCTCGGCGGGCTCGAGGGCGAAAGGATGGTCAGGTCCCGGCAGGCGCCGGCTCAGCGTGTAGTGCTTCTCGATCACGGTGGCCCCCAACGCCACGGCAACCACGGGCCCGACCACCGGGTCGAGGCTGTGATCCGAGAAGCCGACCGCCACGCCGAAGGTCCGTTGGAGCCAGGGGATCGCCAGGAGGTTCAGCGAGTCGGGTGGTGCCGGATAGCGGGAGGTGCACTGGAGCAGCGTGACCGGGCCGCCGTTGGCCCGCCGGATCGTCTCCAGCCCGAAGGCGATCTCCTCCTCGCCGGCCGCGCCCGTCGACACGACCAGGGGCTTGCCGGTAGCAGCCAGGCGCTGCAGCAGCCGCACGTGGTTGATCTCGTAGGAGGCCACCTTGTGCCGCCGAACGAAGGGGTCGACCGCCTCCGCGTCGGCCACCGAGAAGGGCGTGGACATGAACTCGATGCCCCTGTCGGTGCACCGCTCGGCCAGCCCGGCGATCATCGCGTAGGGCATCTCGAGATCCTGGATGACCTCGTTGATCGAGCGCTTGATACCGATCTCCGCTAGGTACGAGCTCTCGCCCGCGGTCGGCGTGTAGAGGGAACCGGCACGGTAGGTCTGGAACTTGACCGCGTCCGCGCCTGCCTCGGCGGCGACATCGATGAGGGCAAAGGCCATTTCGAGATCGCGTTCGGGGGTCCCGACCCGCCAGTTGCTGCCGGCCTCGGCGATCACAAACGTGGGATCCATCGTGGTCACTTGCTCTCGCCCTCCGAGCTGACATTCCCTGGTCGAATCGCGATCACGATACCTTGCTCCGATCGATCTTCGACGAAACCCGAGCCGAGAAAGGCGCGACGCGACGCCCAATTCTCCGTCTTGATGCGGGCCAGCAGTGGGGCGCCCGCGTGGGCGGCATCCCACGAGCGGCAGGCGGTTTGGAGCACGCGTCCACCCAGCCCGCCTCGATGCTCTGGCTCGATGGCGATGCTGACCTCCGTTCCGTCGGGCGTGTCGTCGAACCTGACGTAGCCGACCGATCGAGCGCCGATTTCAACCATGAGCAGTGGCTGCCCGCCCGCCAGGCGAGCCGCGAACCACCCTTGATGCGAGTCCCACGGGATGGAGCTCGTCGAGATCGAGGCCGCGCGGACGGTCGGATCGTTGGCGATCTCCCAGACTCGCCGGACGTCGTCACGAGTGGCCGGCCGGAGCGACACGCCCTCCATGTGATCGGCGACGCGGACACAGCCGAGCCCATCCACGAGAGCACGCCCGCGCTCAGCCATCTCGCGCCGAACGGCCGGATGGAGCAACTCGGCTACGGCGGCGGCCACCGCCCCGGCCTCGAGGGCGGCCAGAGGGCCGAGGTAGCGGGCCGCCCCAGAAGCCGCCACCATCTCCGCCTGCTCACGCTGGTTGTCGGCCACGGCTACGAGCAGCGAAGGAAGGCCCATCGCGCAGCGTTCCCATGTCATCCCGCCGCCGGCGCCAACCGCCAGGTCCGCCGCCAGCATCAGGGACGGCACATCCGGGGGATCGAAGTGAACATGGACCCGATCGTATCGAGGCAGGCGAGAATCGCGTGCGGCCACCCCCAGGAGAACATCGATCTCGGCCTCGGGGGCGGCTGCTCGAACCTCATCGATCACGCCGCCCGTCGCCCCTCCCGGGTCGGTCCCTCCCAGGGAGATCAAGATGCGGCGGACGGAATCGAAGGCTCTCGCCGGAGCCGACCGGCGAGCCGCCAGGAATTCCAGCCGTGTCAGTGCGAAGGCCGGTCCGAGTAACGGCCTCGCGCCGGGCGCCAGCACCGCGTACGCGGGACGGCCCGCGGCGAACCATGGGTTGACGACCACCTCGCAGTCGAGCTCGCGATCGTGCAGATCGTCGAGCACCAGCCTGGATTCCGCGACCCCTCGAGCGTCTCGCAGCCAGTCCGCCCCGAGTCCATAGTGATCCAGGACGACCCACGACGCGCGAACGCCGAGCGCTCGCGCGATCGCCGCGAACTCGGCCGCCCGATCCCCCGCCAGCCGGATCACACCGCAGCCGGATGCTTCCTGCTGCTCGGCAAAGGCGAACGGTATCTCGCGCGACGCGAGCCAGGTCGCCCATCCGCGCCGACGCAGCTCCGCGGCCAGCGCGGCCGATCGAACCAGATGTCCCATCCCGATTTCGGGTCCGCCGTCGGCCCGGAGGATGGCCGCCCCCGGTATCGTCGAAGCCGGCTGGAGCGAAGGCTCGATGCTCCCCATCTCCACTAGCGACCGACGACCTCCTCGACGGTTCGACGGACGGTCTCGATCACATAATCGTGATCGCTCGCCGAAAGGCCGGGGAAGAGCGGCAACGACAGACAGCTCGCGGCGAAGGTCTCGGCGGCCGGACACGTCCCGGCCATGTAGCCGAGGCTTCGGTAGTAGGGGTGCAGGTACACGGGCAGGTAGTGGACCTGGACCCCGATCCCGCGCGCCCGGAGGGCCTCGAAGAGGGGATCGCGAAGCGCGGGCTCGCTCACCCGGATGGCATAGAGATGCCAGGCGGAAACCCGATCCGGGGGCACTACGGGGAGTTTGATGCCGGCCAGCCCGGAGAAAGCGTCGGAGTACCGGCGGGCCAGCTCGGTCCTTCGCGCCAGGAAGCGCGGCAGCTTGGCCAGCTGGCTCAATCCGAGCGCCGACTGGAGGTCCGTCAAGCGGTAGTTGAAGCCGAGATCCTGCATCTCCTGATACCAGGCCGGGCGACTCTGATCGACCAGCCGCTCTCGGTCCTTCTCGATGCCGTGGGTTCGGAACCGGCTCGCCGCCAGGGCTATCTCGTCGACATCGGTGACGAGGGCGCCTCCTTCTCCGGTCGTGATGGTCTTCACGGGATGGAACGATAGGATCGAGGCGGTGGCGAGGCTGCCGGCCGGCCGGCCGCGGTAGGAAGCCCCGAGGGAGTGCGCCGCGTCGGCGACGAGAGCCACGCCCCGCCTTTCCGCGACCTCCGCCAGGGTGTCGTAGCTGGCGGGCGTGCCGGCATAGTCCACGGCCACAACCGCCTTCGTCCGGCGAGTGATGGCCGCGTCGGCGGCCGAAGGGTCGAGCAGGCCGGACTCGGGCTCGATGTCGGCGAACACCGGCCGAGCGCCGCAGTACAGGGCGGCGTTTGCCGTGGCCGCGAATGTCAGCGGGGTCGTGACCATCTCGTCGCCCGGCCCCAGGCCAAGGGCGTGGTAGGCGGCGTGCAGCGCGGCGGTGCCGGAATTGAAGGAGACCGCGTGGCGAACCCCGGATGCGACCGCCAGGGCTCTCTCGAACTCGCCGACGAGGGGCCCGGTGGTCAGGTAGTCGGAGCGCAGCGCGGCCGTCACGGCGGCCACGTCGTCATCCTCGATCAACTGCCTCCCGTAGGGGACGTAACGTTCAGCCATCGGCCATGGCCCTCAGCTCGTCGATCGTGAGCCACTGAGTATTGGCGTCGGAGGTGTAGCGGAAGCCCTCGGGCACAGGCTCCGCATGGTCCCAGCCTTCGGGCCGGCCCGACAGCCCCCACCATTCCGCGTCGGGCTGGACGATGTAGAACCTGTCGGCGGCCAGAGTCCGCCGGGCGTCGTCGACGCTGATCATCTCCTCGTGCAGCTTCTCGCCCGGCCTGATCCCGGTTACCTCGATCGAGGCGTCCGGCGCGATGGCCCGAGCCAGGTCGACGACCCGCATGCTCGGGATCATCGGCACGAAGAGCTCTCCCCCGTGCATCCGCTCGAGCATCTCGATTACGAAATGGACACCCTGGTCGAGCGTGATCCAGAAGCGAGTCATCCGCTCGTCTGTGATGGGGATCCGACCGGTCGCGGCCAGCTTCCGAAACAGCGGGACGACGCTCCCCCGGCTGCCGACGACGTTGCCGTAGCGAACAACGCTGAACCGAGTCTCGTGACTGCCGGCGTACGCGTTGGCGTTGACGAACAGCTTGTCGCTGACGAGCTTGGTCGCTCCGTACAGGTTGATCGGGCTGGACGCCTTGTCGGTGCTGAGAGCAATGACCCTCGACACGCCACGATCCAGCGCCGCATCGATGACATTCTGGGCGCCGTTGATGTTGGTCTTGACGGCCTCGAACGGGTTGTACTCCGCCGCCGGAACCTGCTTGAGCGCGGCGGCGTGCACGACTATCTCGACCTGATCGAAGGCTCGCAGGAGCCGCTCGCGGTCTCGGACGTCGCCTATGAAGAACCGGACTCTTCGATCCGAGCCGATCTCCTGCTGGAACTCGTACTGCTTCAGCTCATCCCGGCTGAAGATGACGATCCGCCGGGGATCCTGCTCGGCCAGGACCGTTCGCACGAAACGCTTGCCGAACGAACCCGTGCCGCCGGTGATGAGTATCGACTTGCCCTGGAGAAAGGCGGTCACCGCAACCCTCGTGCACTCGAGCCTGCCGGAATCCGGGGCCGGCCGGGCGGGGCCGGCCTTCTCCCGACGGCTGCCTCCGGCCTCGTCGACCCCGATCCGTTTTGGTAGTCCCCACCCACCATAGCACCGTCCGTGGACCGGTGGGATAGCCCGCGGCCTGACCGAGCGCGGCGCATGGGCGCTGGAAGCGCCTGCGCCGAAGCGAGCCGTCGTCCGGCGCCGGTCGGCATCCACCGTTATGCTGGAATGAACCTAGGGAGAGCGGAGAGGTGCCGTGATCAGGCAGATCTGGGTGGCCCACCGGACAATGGCCGTCGCCGTCGACGCGATCGCGGCCCTGGCGATCGTCGCCGTCGCCGCCGGTTGCGGCGGGGCCGTCTCGCAAGCCACCCCGGCGGCCGCGTCTCCGAGCGCCACGCCGGCGCCGCTCACCACGGCATCGGCCGCAGCTTCGTCGACCACGACCTCAACTGCGTCCGCGACGTCCGACGCCGCCTCCACTCCTCTGCCTGCCGGCTGGGCCTACGCGCCACTCGACGGAGTCGCGGCTCCCGCGAACCTCGCCGACCGCCTGCCGATGGCCATCATGATCGACGACAACACGATCGCCCGGCCGCAGTCCGGCATCTCGTCGGCCTCGATCGTCTACCAGGCCTACGCCGACGGCGGCGAGGACCGCTACATGTTCATCTTCCAGGAGGGGACGGCGGCCGACATCGGGCCGGTCCGGAGCGCCCGACCCTACTACGTCTACTGGGCGGACGAGTACAAGTCCCTCTTCGGCCATTTCGGCGGAGACGACGACTCCCTGTACACCGTCATCCCGGCCAACTCCAGGTACATCTACAACATGGACGACCTGAACGGCGGCTCCTGTCCCTATCACCGAGTCAGCACCCGGCCCGCGCCGCACAACGCCTACACGAACACGGCCGTTCTGATCAAGTGCGTTGCCCAGAAAGGGTACCCGGCCGCCTATCAGAACCTGCCGACGCGGACCTTCAAGGACGACACGCCACTCGCGGACCGCCCGGCTTCCCAGACGATAAGCGTGCCGTACCACACGTGCACCATCGGCTATCAGTACGACCCCTCGACGGATTCATACCTGCGTTCGATCAACGGGAAACTTCAGACGGATCCGGCCGACAACGAGCAGGTGACCGCGAGCAGCGTGATAGTGCTGTACCAGACCGTCACCTATTTCGACAACTCGGCCGTCGAACCGGGTCACAACAGCCGGCCGATCGTGGCCAGCGTCGGATCGGGCAAGGCCGTGGTCTTCGAGGAGGGAGCGGCCATAGTCGGCACATGGAAGAAGACCTCCAACACCGCTCTCACGCGTCTATACGACTCGTCCGGCAACGAGATCCCGCTGGTTCGAGGCGAGATCTTCATCCAGAGCGTCCCGCCGGGAACGGCGGTCACCTACAAGTAGCCCGGAAGGCGGGGGCGGCCGCGGCGGGGTTCGGCCGCGCGCCGTCCCTGGAGGATCGCAACCTGCCGCAGGGGCCGGCAGGGCGCGCCGGCCCCTGCGCGCCGTCCCTGGGAAACCTCTACTTGCCGCAGGGAGCCGGCACCACTCCGGGCTGCCCGTAGTAGCGGCTGTCCTGGCCGAACAACTCCACGGACAGGTTCGCGACGCGGGCCATGTTCAGGCGACTCGTCCACGTCCCGCCGGTCGCCGCCGTGTCCGGATGGTAGCTGTACGGCGGCCCCAGCACGCACGTCTGGATGCTGGCGCGGGTCGCGGCGTTCACGTACCTGCGGGCCGTGCTGAGCGGGAAGTCGGTCGAGATATTCTGGCCCGCCAGGGACAGCAGCGCGCCCAGATGCGGCAGGACGGCCGGACTCGCGACCTTGCGCTCCGCCGCAACGAGCACGGCCTGCTGGCGGGAAGCGCGCAGGTAGTCGCTGCCGCCGTTCTCGCGGGATCGGACGTACTTCAGGGCCTCCGAACCGTCCAGGTGGAGCGGTCCGGCCGGAACGTACGTGGCAGTGGTCGGATCGTCGATGGCCTTAGGGTTGTAGACGTCCACTCCGCCGATGGCGTCGATCATCTTCGAGAAGCCCGCCAGGTCGATCGCGGCGTAGTAGTCGACGGGGACGCCGACCAGGTAGCCGATCTCCTTCTCGAGCGTGAGCATCGGCGGATCGGGCGAATGGAACCGGGGCGACAGCGCCGCGTTCAGCAGCGAATTGAGCTTGAACGTTTGACCAACCCAGCCGCCATAGTAGAGATCGAAGTTGGAGGTGTCGCGCGGAACGCTGACCATGTCCGCCTTCTCGGTCTTCGTGTCGATGCTGACCAGCATCATCGTGTCGGTCAGCGAGTGAGTTCTTCCGGTCATGAAGTCGAAGCCGACGATCAGGAAGGTGATCCGGTTGATGTTCGGAACCCTCACGGCCGCCGGATCCATGGTCGGCCCGGATGTCGCGTAGGGCTTGAAGGCCGCCAGGCTTACGGGCGTGGGCGCCGGGCTCGGCGTCGGCGTCGCTGTTGAGGTGGGACCCGCTGTGGGAGTCGGCGACGCCTCGGCGAAGACGTCGTTGTTCTGGATCGAGACGCTGGTGTCGTACCAGGCCCAGGCTCCGGCGACCAAGAGGCCGTGCATAGACACCGTGGCGACCACCAGCGCCGCCGCGAAGGCCACTTCCACGCGCCTCGCTCGACGCCTCCGCGAGGCCGTCACGAAGGCGTGGCCCACGGCGAACACCCTCCAGAGACCGAAGCCGACGACGACCGAGACGACGATCAGGAAGTACGACGGATCCCACAGGCCGGTGGCGAACTCCAGGAGACCCCCGCGCAACTGCACGAAGGCCGCGATGGCGACCAGGAACGCGGGAGCCGCCAGGACGGCCGCGGCAATGCGGCGCCCCAGCAGGAGCTGACCAAGGCCCGGCCACAGGAACGACAGGCCGGCGGCGAGCGCCGGCGATCGATCGCGGCGAGCTGAAGTCGATGCCATGCCCGCGGCCTCAGGGCTCGGATTCGTGTCAGGCCTCCCCCCGGCGATGTAGCTGGCTCCTGAGCGCCCGCACCGGCCGCTGCCCGTGGCCGAAACTGGTCGGGCCGTGTCCCCTCAGGGAAGGGGTCGATGTGGCGACCTCAGCCTGCCAGGATCAACATCTTACCTCGGCCAGCGGCGGGAACCGCACAGCCGCCAGGTGCTCGCCGGGTCCGTCGTCCGTCATGGTCCGGGCAACTCGTACACGGCGAAGCCTCCCTCGCGGTAACGCAGGTCGGCATATCGGCCGATGGCCGCAGGATCGGCTCTCGAGAGGTCCGCGAAGAGCCAGCGAACGCCGTATTCGTTGCGGAGCTTCGCGTCCGCGGCCGCCGACGGGTCGGTGAACGCCGCGTCGTTCGCGGCCAGAAGCGGCGGATTCCAGAACGGGGCGTAGGTGGTGGCAGTCCTGGATGTATACGCCCAGCCTTCGACCAGGGTTCGACGCTCCGAATACGCGGAGACCCAGAAGCTGCGTGGATCACATGACGTCTCGAGCGTGGAGTATGAGGTGCAGTGCAGGTTGGTCGCGACGAGATCGTCCGGGCTGCTGTTGTCGCGCAGCCAGCGCGCGACGTCGATACCGTCGCCAGGGATGGCCAGACCGGACAGCCGCGGGCCGTTGACGGGCGACGTCAGGAGTGTGGCTACGTTCGGGAGACTGAACCCCATCACCAGGGCGATGACGAGAAGAGGAACGGCGCCACGCAGGATTCGCGATCCGCGCGCGGCGAGTCGGAGCACAACGAACGCCGCGATCGCGACGCCAACCAGTGCCAGTATCGGCAGGATCATCAGCAGCAAGACGCCGTGCAGCCCAGCCGTAGCCAGCGTCGGAACGCTCTTCGGCCCGATCACGGTGACCGCTTGCGCCGCACCGGCCCCTGCCAGAGCCGCGACCAGGACGCAGACGAGCAGCGGAGAGTAGCGAGTCCGCGCGGGTACGACCGCGGCGATGCCCGCGGCGGCGAGCACACCGAACGCTCCCGCCGCTGCGGTCAGGTAGTAGACCTGGCTCTGACCCTGGTAGGAGAACACCATGGCCGCAGCCAGAGCGCCGGCGCAGATTCCGACCACCAGCAGGATCTGAGGCTCGTCGCCAAGTTCGTGCCGCCGAGCGATCAGCCCGTATCCTCCCGACCACAGGAACGCCCACAGCACGAGGGCAATCGGCAGACCCGCGATGAGGACGATCAGGCTCGGCAGCCCCCGACCGTATTGGGCAATCGGAAGACTCACGACGGGAAAGGCCCGCAATGAGCCCGCTCCGATGCTCGCGCCGGCCGTCCCGCCGCGATAGAGCAGGATCTCCGCCAGGAGCATCACGATGCAGGCCAGCGCGAGGCCCGCCGCGGCCCGCCGGTCAAGACGACGACGGCTGACCGCGACCCCTGCGACGGAGGCGAAGAGGCCCACGATCAGCAGCGGCAGCAGACTCGCCTTCGCGCCCGCACAACCGACCACAAGGAGGCCCAGGAGCAGCCAGTACCTCCGCGGTATGCGTCCTTCGGCCCGGAGAAGATCGACGAGGACCAGAAGGATCGTCGCGAACATGGCCAGCCCGAACAGGTTGGTCGGGCTGATCCAGGTGCGACTGAGCGTCTGAGTATCGAAGACCGGCGTGCCGGCCCAGCTGTATGGAGCCGCAACGGTTCCGAAGAGGGCCACCGCGACCGCGACCGGACCGGACCAGAGCCGCCCGGTCAACCTGGCGGCGGCGGTCGCGGTCAGGATGACGAACACGACGAACATTGGCAGCCCGGACAGGCGGTACAGAAGCGTCAGCGGGTCGATGCCGGTCGCCCAGCTTGTCGCGGCCGCCTCGGCGTAGAAGAACCAGTGATAGGCCAGCGGTACGCCCGTGACGTAGGGAATCACGGGGGGGAAGTGATTCAGCAGCTCGCCGATGAGGGCCAGGTGGAACGGCATGTCCACGTACGGCGTATCGGTGCCGGTGAGGTGGCTAGACGCGAAGAACGTCCCGGCCGAGTAGACGAGCAGGTACCCCAGCATTACCGCAAGCGACCAGGACCACCAGACGGGGACTCGGCCGCCGCCTCCACGCCAGTACCGCCGCAACGCCGGCACTGCGGCGAATGCGATCAGGGTCGCGACCGGCCAGAGAACGAAGAGATGCGGCGCTCCGACCGCCCTGGCCACGACGTACGAGGCGATCTCCAGGCAGTAGCCTGCGGCCAGGCCGAGCGAGAGGTCCTCGGAGAGGTGCGCCGGCCGGCCGCGCAGGAGCCTGACCCAGAGCATCCCGGGTATCGCGATCCCGAAGGCGACATACGCACCGAAGATCGCGATCGACGAAACGGGAGTTCCATAGGCGTGGAGCACGACGGTCGCGGCTGCGGCCAGGATCGAAGCCGGGACCCAGCCCGAGGATCCTGCCCTGCGCAACCTGGAATGCATGCCCCACCCCTGGCTAAGGAATGCCGCCGTCGAAGGCTCCGCGGATTGTACCTTCGCGGCTCTCAACGGCGTCCGGCCGCGTCGTGGCTCCGCCGTTGCGGCCGACGCCACGGAAACCATTCCTCAGCGCGCCCGCGGCCACTCCCGGACGTGATCCTGGTCATGGCGAACGACCCACCCGGCCGTCCGACGGACCGGCTACAGACGCGAAACCTGCCCGTTCACACCACGCTCGACGACCCGCAGAACGAGATGAGCGTCTCGACCACTTTCTGGACGTCCGAGTCGCTCATGTCGTAGTACAGGGGCAGCCGCAACAGCCTGTCGCTCGTCTCGTCGGTGACGGTCATGTCACCGTGAGTTCTCCCGAACTTCATACCCGCCGGCGAGGAATGGAGCGGCACGTAGTGGAACACCGTCGTGATGTCATGCCGCCGCAGATACTCGATCGCCCGCGTGCGCGACGAAAGGTCGCCGAACAGCACGTAGAACATATGGGCGTTGTGCTTGCACCCGGGTGGAATCACCGGCAGCCGCAGGACGCCTTCCCGCTCGAGACCACGCAGGCCGGCACGGTAAGCATCCCAGATCGCCAGCCGCCTCTCGGTGATCTTCTTGGCTTCCTCCATTTGCGCCCATAAGAAGGCCGCGACGATCTCACCCGGCAGGTACGAGGACCCGACATCGACCCAGGTGTACTTGTCGACCTCTCCCCGGAAGAACTTGCTGCGGTTGGTGCCCTTCTCACGGACGATTTCGGCGCGCTCGATGAACCTGTCATCGTTGATGAGCAGGGCGCCACCTTCGCCGGCGACGATGTTCTTCGTCTCGTGAAAGCTCAGGCAACCAAGATGCCCGATGCTGCCCAGCGGCCTGCCGTTGTATTCCGTCCCGATGCCTTGCGCGGCATCCTCTATCACGAGCAGATGATGGCTGTCCGCGATGGCTGTGATCGTGTCCATCTCGCAGCTCACGCCGGCGTAGTGGACCGGCACGATCGCCCTGGTCCTGGGCGTGATGGCCGCCTCTATCCTGGACTCGTCGATGTTCAGCGTATCCGGCCGGATGTCGACGAAGACGGGCGTGCCACCGCGCAACACGAATGCGTTGGCGGTTGAGGAGAAGGTGTAGGACGGCATGATGATTTCGTCGCCGGGGACAATGTCGGCGAGGACGGCCGTCATGTCGAGCGCGGCGGTGCACGAGTTCGTCAGGAGCGCGCTCCTGCAGCCCGTGTGCTCTTCCAGCCAGGCGCTGCAGCGTTTGGTGAATGGACCGTCGCCGGACAGCTGGCCAAAAGCGTGCGCCTCACTGATGTAATGAAGCTCCCTACCGGTGAGGTGCGGCTTGTTGAAGGAGATCTTATTCATCTGTCGTCACGACGCGTCCGGCCGAAACCGGCCTGATCGAACCTCTGTGTCGTAATCGGTCAGGATGCTCGCATAGTCGTAGACGGGCTCCCAACCGAAGTCCCGCTTCGCCTTGCCTATATCGAAGTAGTAGTTCTTTGCCTTCTCAGGCTTATCCGGCAGATACACCACCGGCACCGGATTGTCCGGTGAGCCGAAGACGCGGGCAAATGTCAGCGCCTCCTCCTCGTTCGTGCGCCCGATCCCCGAGCCGATCACGTACAGGCCTCGAGCGCGATCGCTGTTTATTGCCAGGTGCATCGCACGCACGGCATCCTTGACGTACAGGGAGTCCCGGCGGGCCTTGTGCGCCCCCCAGATCTCGAGCGCCTGGCCGGCTTTCGCCCGCTTGTAGAAGACCTCGAAGGCGCTGGAGTGAAACACCCCTTCGGCCCAGAAGCCCTCCTGGCGTCCGTAGCCCAGAAGACCGGTCAATCGAAGGACGATGCCCTGGATGCCGTATTCCTGCGAGTAGTGCTCGACGTAATCGGCCGCGGCGACCTTCGAGATCACGTACGAGGCATGGTCGCCTGTCAGGGCGTACTTGCGCCCCATCTCCTCGCTGACAGGCATGTCCACGTGTTCCATGCCCTCGTACAGCGTCGTCGTGTAGAGGAACTTCCGGATGCCGTTGCGCCTGCAGTGTTCCAGAGCGTAGAAAGTGCCGAGCGTGTTGGTCTTGAGGAATACGTCGGACGTGACGTCCTTCACCGCTGCCGGGATGACGGCCGCCAGATGGATGAAAGCCTTCACCGGCCCACTCGGAAGGACGGCATAGGAATCTGGGTTGCCGACATCGAGCGGCAGGAATGGGACCCCCAGATCCTCGAAGAAGGCGTCGTGCCTGCGGCTGCGGCCGGTGGCGATGACCTGTTCGCCGGCGTTGACCAGATGATCGACCAGGTAGCGCCCGACGAACCCCGTCGCGCCGGTCACGATGACGGCGTCAGTCGCCTCCAAGCTTCACCTCCATGTTCTCGACGAGTTCTCTGACGATGAAACTCGGGCGCCCCTTCGTCTGGTCGAAGACGTAGCCGATATAGAGGCCCAGGATCCCCATCTGCGCCAGGATCAAGCCTCCCACGAACCAGATCGACACGATCGTGCTCGTCCACCCTTCGACGCTGATGCCGTACATGAAGTAGCGCAGGATCATGTATGAACCGTAGAGAAACGCCAGAACCGCAATCGCGAACCCGAATTGAACTGACAGTATCAGCGGTTTGTTGGACTGCGTGGTGACGATCTCGAGCGCCATCCGGAGCTGCTTTCGGAGCGTATAGGACGACTTTCCGGCTGCCCGCTCGGCGTGATCGATGTCTATGACGGCCGACTTGAATCCCATCCATTTGATGAACAGGATGAACGCCCGGTTCTGGTCCCCCATCCGCTTGTAGTTGTCCATCACGATGCGGCGGCTGATGCTGTAATTGCCGATCGAGCTGTCGAACGCGCCGGCGGTGAAGTAGCCGTAGATCCAGTAGAAGACCCTGGACGAGAGCTTTTTCACGAATGAGTCCTGCCGGACTGCCCGTCTCGTGAAGACGACGTCGTAGCCCTCGTGAGCCTTGGCGTATAGCCTCACGATCTCTTCGGGCTGGTCCTGCAGGTCACAGTCCATCACCACGACCCATTCGCCTTCGGCGTAGTGCAGCCCGGCGGTGATCGCCCTGATCTGCCCGAAGTTGCGTGAGAGATCGATCCCTTTGACGTGCGGATCGTCCATGGCGATCCGTTTGATGCCTTCCCACGAGTTCTGCGGGCAGGCGTCGTTGACCAGGATGATCTCGTAGTTCGGGGTGATCGACGCCAGCACCGTCGTCAACCGCCGATGGAGTTCCTCCAGGCATTCCCTGCAGCCATAGACCGGTATTACGACGCTGATGTCCACGACTTGCCTCCCTGCGGGACCAGTGCGGCGCCGCGCCGGCCAAAACTCTTGAGGTAGTTCTGGGCATCGGGACCCTGGTTGAAGATCAGGTCCAGGATGCTGACCTGGTGCTCGAAGGGTGGGTAGAGCTGTCGATACTCTGGATACCCCGAGTAGTCCATGAACGTCAGCGCGATGCCGGCGTCCGAGAAAGGCTTCTCCTCTATGTAGCTCCTGGCTGCCGGCCCGGACAGGTACTCGTCGGCGCCTGCCTGCCGGCACAGGTCGACCAATCGTTCGATCCTGCCGTCGGCCAACCGATAATCCCGCGACCAGGTGATGGGGGTGCCGATCTGGAGGATGTCACAGACTTCGCGGAGGAACCTGTAGTTGATGGCGCTCAGGTACTCTTCCGCGGCGACGTCCCGGTAGAAACTCTCGAACGAGGGCACGTAGTCTCTGAAGTGTGGCGCCCCGGCATAGTTCTGCTGGAGGCTGGCCCAATGCTTCCGGCTCCAGGCCGGATCGCTGACTCTCGTCTCCTGGATCGTTTGCCCGAAGTCGTGGCGCACGGGGATGGTCAACCACGCGACCCCGCGCGGTGTCTTGATCCTGTTGCGGTTGCGCCAGTCGTTCTTGGTGAACTGGGCGGTGTCGTACAGGATGAACTCGTCGACGCTGTTGATCAGGTCGAAGTATCCCTTCCACGGGATGTAGTTCGATTGCAGGATCGCGATTCGCTTGCCCACTGTCCCCCGGCTCGACATGCCTAGCTGGCCGCGGAATCGGCTTCGGCGGCCAGCCGGCCCGCCACGCTTTGGCTTGCCGCCAGGCGCTTGCTCCGGCGCATCCGAACCAGCTTCCAAAGCCCGAGATGCCCGGCCCCCAGGACGACGGCGACAAGCGAATAGCATCGCAGGATGAGCGATCCCGCCTGCGCGACAGCCGCGGCAAAGCCGAAGTGCATCAGCATCTGCGAGGTACCGATCTCGGATACGCCGATGCCCCCCGGGATAAGACTGAGGATGCTGATCAGAGCCACGATCGACATCAGCGCCACGGCCTGCGCGAAGCTCACGTGGATCCCACCGCTGTACAGGAACACCTGCCAGCTGAACGCAACGGAGGCCCACGAAACGCAGGTGATCGCCGCGACACCGACAAGCGTCGGGATGTTGCCAACGCACTGGCGCATGGTTGCCATCAACTGCTGGGGCCGTCCGGTCAGCCTGACCTTCGCCAGCGCGACCAGCCCGACCACGCAGACCAGGATCAGGCAGCCAAGAATCCCATAGGCATATGTCCGGTTGGGCAGAACGTCGACGATCGTGAGGAGACTCACGCACGCCATCGTCAGCAAGGCCACCAGATCCAGTGCCCTCTCGACAAGAAACGAACCATATCCGGGAAAGCGCCGGACCATGCCGTACTTCTTGAGCAACTCGATCTTGAGCATCTCCCCCGACTGGAGCGGCGTGAACAGGGCGAAGCTCAACGAGACGGCCGTGCACAGGTACAGGTCCAGCAGCGGCACGCGCGTGTCTGTCCGTCGAAGGAGGATGTGCCACCGGAGCGTTCGAAGCAGCCAGTAGACCACGATCGACGCGCCGCCGCCAACGATCAGCAACGGGAGGTCGACGCCCGTGAGCACCTGGGCGAGCTCGTTCCAGCGGAAGGTCTGCCCGATGAACCAGACGCTTCCCGCGAAGACGATCAGGCTGAATCCGACCATCAGCGCGCGGTACTGAACCCGAGATCGCTTCCTCGTCACTCCGCCGCGCGTTGGTCCGCCGTCGGTAGGCCCGACCGTGCCGTCCGTATCGTGTTCACGACCAATCATGGTCTTCCATTCACAGGTCCGTCGTACCGGCCACACATGCGCATCGCAAGTCCCGCGCTCCCCGATTGGTGACGGAAGCCTGGCAGCCGCGGCAACATTCAGTGCCTGTGGCCGAGATTGTAGCCTGAGGACGCCGCGGCCTGGACGGGTGCGGTCGAACTGAAGGCCTCGCGGCGCCCGAGCGGATCGCCCGCGGCGAGGATGGCGGCGGGGCAACCGTATGGCCGGTGCCCGGGCGCGGACCCCGCCCGAAGCGCGACGGGCCTCCGGGCGGCCGGACATCCCGCCGCGGCAAGAAGCGCCACGCCTGCGATCCCGAGCCTGGTCCGGGCGCTCGCCTCCGCCGCCTCGACGGCGACGCGGCTGCCGGCGAGAGGCCTACT
>CAVQNC010000019.1:0-5744 GCA_963713795.1 uncultured Chloroflexia bacterium | reverse complement strand
GGTCGCCAGGCGTTCGATATCTCGGCAGGCTGGGTGAGGGTGAGGCTAGCGCCGAGAGCGGTCGCTGCTGGCGAGCCCGCCGCGGAGAGCGCTCCGGTGGACGCATGATCGCCGACGCGGGCCAGACCAGCGTCCAGAGGGCTCCGCGTACACTGGGTCTGCTGCTGGATCGCCGAATTGGCGGCAGCGTGAGCTACGTCATCACGGACGAGGTGGCGCTCATGCAGGTGCCTGACCAGATACGCAAGTGCGTGGGCTACGTCGGAGTCGCCACGTCGCCCGGATCGGATCCAAAACCGGGTGGAACGTTCTTCCTGGTGGGCGTGCCGGCCGGCCCCCACGGCACCTTCCTCTACGCGGTCACAGCCGCCCACGTAATCGACGGGGCACAGAGGGACGGCGGAGACCTAAACGTCCACCTTCGAGTCAACCTGCGGACGGGTGGCGTTACTTGGCTGTCCTCGCTGGTTCTGGACTGGCGTTTCCATCCGACGAAGGCGGGCGTGGACGTTGCCGTTCTCCCGCTGCCGCCAGCCGTCCTGGCGGCAGCGGATCTCCTATCTGTGCCGATGACGATGGCCGCAACTCCGGAGGTCCTGGCGGCGCGCGGGCTCAGCCACGGTGACGAGGTGTTCTACACGGGCCTGTTCACCAAGCATGTTCCGGCAACCCGCAACATCCCGATCGTCCGCATCGGCAACATCGCCGCGTTGCCCGAGGAGCCGATCACCTGGCGCCGAGAACGGGCGGGCGGCCCCGAACTGGTGACGATGGATCCTCCGTACCTGGTCGAGACGAGGTCCATCGGTGGCCTGAGCGGATCTCCCGTGTTCGTGAATTTCAGCGGGGTGCGGACGCAGGGCAGGAGCGTCTCGATGGTCGCTGGGCCTCAACCGTTCTACCTGCTCGGCCTCATGCATGGGCATTGGGACATAGCCCCGAGCCGTGAATGGGCCGCGACGGTCCATGAAGATTCGCTCAGGGGGGGAGATGGTCAACATGGGCATCGGGATTGTGGTCCCCATCGACTCAATTCGAGAGGTGCTCGACCAGCCCATCCTCAAGAGCTCGAGGGAGGCCTTCGCGGCTCAGATTGTCGGGGACCTCCCGACGACCGACTAGACCGCGCAGACGGCCGGTCGACCACAACCGGTCGACCACACTATGGAACGATCGTGACGCTTGGGCTCCGCACCTCTCATGGCTACAGCTCCCCGGCTCTGCCGCCTTGGCGGTGGCAGTGCACGAGGACGGATTGAGTCTTCACCGACCTTGGGCGCTCGGCGGCCAAACCCAGGCGGCCGCAACCGCGGCTCCGGCGAGCGCCACCAGTGAGGCGAGGCACGCCGCTCCGGCGATCAGCTCGGCGTTCCACTCCTGCTCCTCGACCCGGGCGAGCGAGCGGCCGACCAGGACCGTGCCACCGCTCCAGGCAACCGTGACCGACGCGATCCTCACACCCGCGCGTGGCTGCCACGTGACGGCGTTGGGCGAGCCCGGCTTTGCCGCGTTCAGTACCCCTCTGGGTGGCACGGGCTGGCCGCCGTCGAGCGTGACATCCGAGGCCAGCACCCGGCCGCTCGAGTCGAAGACGATAGTGAATGGCGCAAGACTGGTCGCCGCATCAACAGTGGCCGTGGTGTCCACCAGATCTGCCGGCTTCGCGCCCGCGTCAAGACGTGACGCTGTGTCCTCGGCCATCTGGTATTGGGGATCGTTGGCCCCGCTGCGGAGAGCCTGCTGGACCTCCGCGTAGATGAGGCCGCAGCTCATTGTCGTCATGACGGCGAGCGGTATGAAGATGGCGACTGAGCGCCTCACCAGCTCGCGATGGAGGGCGGCCCGCGTGCCTTGGCTCAGCCTGATCACCGGGCGAGCCTACCACCCAGCGGGCTCTTGGGCCGTGAGCTGCATAGCGGGCCGGGCGACACCGGCGGCGACACTATGAAACCATGGTGACGGTTCGCCTTATGGCTCCTCGACCCGTTACCTGGGACGCCGCTAGACGCGGCTGAATTCTCTGACCACAATCAGAGAAATGGACGGCCTGGCAATCGCCCGCGTTCGAAGCTTCAACCGAACGGTCGCCGAACGGATCGGCGCCCTCGATGATCGATTCCTGGGTCGGCCGCGTCCCATCGGCGAGTCGCGGACGCTGTGTGGGCATGATCACCTGAACCGGCCCCACTTTCGGCCGGTTTGATCATCAGAGTTGGCCCCACCCCCGACCTCAATTCCGTAGGCTCGATTGGTCTTGCGAGGCCATCACGAGCGACGGAGGAAGGAGTTGTCGAGGGTGGAGCAGTTCGAGCGTATCCGCCGAGACCACCGGGAGGAAGGGGTGTCTATCCGCGAGTTGGCGCGCCGTCATGGGGTGCACCGGCGAGCGGTCCGCCAGGCCCTCGCCTCGCGCGGTCCCGCCACCACGCAAACCCGTCGAGTCGCGGGTCCAGCCGGCGATCGGACCGCACGCGGCCACCATCCGAGCCTGGCTTGTCGCCGATGCCGACGCACCCCGAAAGCAGCGCCACACGGCCCGGCGGATCTGGGAGCGCCTCCTCGACGAGCACGGCGCGGATGTGGCCGAGAGCACCGTCCGCCGGTATGTCCGCGAGTGCCGCCGCGAACTGAACCTCGAGCATCGCGACGTCGCGATCGTGGCTCATCATCTGGCTGGCTCCGAAGCCCAGGTCGACTTCGGTCTGGCCGACGTGATCATGGCCGGCGAGCGCACCTCGGTCTCGGTCTTCGAGCTGCGCCTGTCCCATTCGGGCGTCGCTATCCACGTCGCCTTCGGATCGGAGGGCCAGGAGGCGTTCCTCGAGGGCCATGTCACCGCGTTCGCACGTCTCGGCGGGGTGCCAGCCCGGATCCGATACGACAACGCCCGTTCGCTCGTCGCCCGTGTCTTGAGAGGACGCGACAGAACCGAGACCGAGCGTTTCATCGCTCTGCGATCCCACTATGGCTTCGACTCCTTCTTCTGCATCCCGGGCGAGGAAGGCGCCCACGAGAAGGGCGGCATCGAGGGCGAGGTCGGCCGCCAGCGGCGGCACTTCTTCGTGCCGGTGCCCAAGGTGCAGAGCCTCGCCGATCTCAATCGCCGACTCGAAGAGGCGGACCGGCGCGATCTTGCCCGCCACATCGGCGCTCGCCGGGTGAGCGTCGGTGCTATGGGCGAGGCCGACCGAGCGGCATTGCAACCGCTGCCTGATGCTCCCTTCGATGCGGCCCGGATCGCGACCGTCCGGGTCGACTCCAAGGCCCGGGTCTGCGTCCGCCAATGCTTCTATTCGGTGCCTGCCAGATACGCCGGCAGACAACTATCTGCTCGGATCGGTGGCACCCGCATCGAGGTCGTCGATGACGGCACAGTCGTCGCCTCCCACGAGCGCAGCACGATCCGCGGCAGCCAGACGCTCGTGCTCGACCACTATCTGGAGATCCTGTCCCGCAAGCCAGGCGCGATGCCCGGTGCCCTCGCGACCCATCAGGCCCGCGAGCGGGGCGTGCTAACCGCGGCCCACGAAGCGTTCTGGGCCAGGGCGCGACGCAAGTTCGGCGACGCCGGCGGCACGCGGGCGCTCATCGAGGTGCTCCTGCTCCACCGGCGGATGCCATTCCCGGCGGTCCACGCCGCTCTCGAAGCCGTCAACTCCACGGGCTCGGCAGATGCTGCCCTGGTGGCCATCGAGGCCCGACGGATCACCGAGCACCGTGGCCCGACCGGCTCGACCGTTCCTTCGGCCACCCATCTGGCGCGTTATGACCGATCGGCTCCGGCCCTGACCGTCTATGACGGACTTCTTGGGGGGACCACCCGATGAGAGGTCTGACCGAAGAAGCGGCCTCGGTCGGGATCGACGTTGCTACTCGTGTTCTCCACCTCCCGACCGTCCGAGCAGCGGCCGACGAACTCGCCGCCGCGGCCGTCCGCGATCGGGTCACCCACCGGGCATATCTCGCCGAACTGCTCGCGGCCGAAGTCGAGGACAGGGAGTCTCGGCGGCGGGAGCGCCGGATCGCCGAGGCCCGCTTCACGCGCATCAAGCGCCTCGCCGACTTCGATCTGGGCGCCACGCCCACGATCGCCCCGGGGACTCTGGCGGCTCTCGCAACCTGCAACTGGATCGGTGAGGGCGAGCCGGTCGTGCTCCTGGGCGACAGTGGAACCGGCAAGACGCACCTGCTGATCGGTCTCGGTATCGCCGCCTGCGAGCAGGGTCGCCGGGTTCGCTACGTGACTGCGGCGGGCCTGGTCAACGAGCTCGTGGAGGCCGAGGACGAGCGGGAGCTCTCGAGAGTGGTCGGCCGCTATGGACGCCTGGACCTGCTGTGTCTCGACGAACTCGGCTACCTCCATCTGGATCGCCGGGGCGCCGAGTTGCTCTTCCAAGTTCTGACCGAACGCGACGAGCGCGCTTCGATCGCGGTCGCCTCCAACGCCCCCTTCTCCGAGTGGGGTCAGACCTTCACCGACCCACGCCTCGCGGCCGCGGTCGTCGATCGGCTCACCTTCCGCGCGCACATCCTCGAGACCGGATCGGCCTCGTATCGGCTCCGGACCAGCCAGACAAAGCGCAAGGAGGGATCGCCAGCGACCTGATCTAGAACCCTGTCAGAAGGCCATCACACCGGTCGGGGTGGGGCCAACTCTGGTGATCACGGTGGAGCCACTTGACGTGATCATTCCCAGCTGTGGGAGATCGAGCCAGACGGTACCGAAGTGAGGGCACTCCGAGCCCGTCTTGGGTTCGACTCCGGCTACATGAGTCGAGTGCTGCGCTCGTTGGAGGGCCAGGGCCTCGTCACCATCGGCGCGAGCCCCCAGGATGGACGCGTTCGAACGGTGAAGTTCACGGCGACCGGGATGGCCGAACGTGCCGAACTCGATCGACGCTCGGACCGGGTCGCGCTCGGAATACTCGAGCCTCTGAGCGTTCGAGACCGCGCCAGGCTGGTGGCCGCCATGCTGGAGGTCGAGCGGCTCCTGCGCGCAACAATGGTTAGATTTGCGATCGAAGACCCGACGTCCGCCGACGCGCGGTGGTGCATCGCCCGGTATGTCGCTGAGCTCGATGAACGCTTCAAGGCCGGGTTCGATCCGTCGCTGAGCATCTCGGCCGACGCCCAAGAGCTGACCCCGCCGCGAGGCTTACTCGTCATCGCCCGCCTCCGCGAGCGGCCCATCGGTTGCGGGGCTCTCAAGTTCCATTCAGGCGCCCCGGTCGAGCTGAAGCGGATGTGGGTGGCGCAGGAGGCCCGGGGAATGGGCATCGGACGCAGGCTCCTCCACGAGTTGGAGCGCCACGCTCGAGACCAGGGGGTGGCCGTTCTGCGACTCGAGACGAACAGTGCTCTGACCGAAGCCATCGCGCTCTACCGCGGGAGTGGGTACCGTGACGTCCCCGCGTTCAACGATGAGCCTTATGCCGACCACTGGTTCGAGAAGCGCCTGTCGCGGTGGACACGAGCAACCGCTGTCCCCTAGCCGGAAGTTGATCCTCCAGTCTCTGGAGCGGCATACGCTGACTTTCGTGCTGAGCGCGACTTGGGAAGTGGAGCGGCAGACGGTTCTCGAACCCGCGACATTCAGCGTGGAAGGCCGACGCCCGAGAGCGCAAGTAGCGCGTCGGCACACCGCCATGGCTGAATGGTGTAGGTCGGCGCCAAGCCGGCGCCGATCGGATCCTCGCCAGGACCGACTCTTGTGGCGCGGTGATCGCGACGCCCTAGTCGAGCGT
>CAVQNC010000018.1:0-8765 GCA_963713795.1 uncultured Chloroflexia bacterium | reverse complement strand
GCCGCCAGGCGTTCGAGCTCGCGGCCGGGTGGGTGCGGAACAGCTTCGCCGGCGCCGCAACTCCTGAGACTGAGACGACTGCCCTGCAACCGTGAAGGGAATACGAACGCGCGCGACTCTCGACAAAGCGCGGCTACATGCTCGCCAACTCAGAGGTCGGGCTCGAGTGCCGGCCTTCGGAGTCGACTCGTGACCGCGAGGACCGCCTTCTCGGCCAGGTGAATTGGAACCATCGAGATCGGGAGCACCTGCATCCGTTCACTCGGCGGCTGACATCGAAGCCCTACCGGACGTCGCTTGTCTCGGGCCTCCAATATCCGGTCGCGGGCGACTGTCTTGCCACTAAGTCTGCGACTAAGTATCATCCCTGTAATGAGCGACGCCTCGGCAATTCTCGAAGTTCTCGACCACGCCGGATATCACCTCACTGGACCGCGCCGTGCAGTGGCGGAGATCGTTGCCTCGCACGAGGGACGGTTCACCGCCGAGGAGCTGGTAGGCGAGGCCTACCGCCTTCGCCCGCAGGTCGGCCGCGCCACGGTCTTCCGGTCCCTTGAGATCTTCGAGTCCTTGCGCCTGGTCGAGCGTGTTCACCTTGTCAGAAGTGATCACGCCTACGTTGTGTGCGACCCGGCCCACCACCACCACCATCTGGTCTGCGAGAGCTGCGGCCGCAGCATCGAAGTAACCGACGTGGGGATCGGGCCGATAGCCAAGGCGATCGAGGAGCGCACGGGCTACCGAGTCGACGCGCATCGTCTCGAACTGTTCGGCACCTGTCCCGCGTGCCAGGCCACGCAAACCGCCTCGGCCTGACAAACCAGTCTTGCCCAATCACTCCAAAAGGAAGGTTCGTGTAACGAGGATTGAGACCGAATCTGAGACTTGATGCGAGACTGGGGCTCTTTCCTGGGCCCCACGCTGAGACACGGTCTGCGACTGCATCGCTACTCACTGACTCACGAGCACATCCGGGTCGCTCCTGATCTCAGATGCTCGCCACCACCGATCAGGACGCAATGGAGGAGTTCTTCATGTCACGTTCGCCGTCTGACCCGCTCCGCCGGGTGGCCCTCGGAGCGGTCGTCCTGGCGATGGCTTTCCTCGGCGCCGCTTGCTCGAGTGCGACGACTACGCCGTCCGGGGGAACCAACGGAACCATCTCGGCGGTCGCAGCCGAGAACGAATACGCGTCCGTGCTGAATCAGATCGGTGGGCAATACGTCACAGTCAATGCGGTGATGAGCAACCCGAACACCGATCCGCACACCTATGAGTCGAGCCCGCAGGCGGCCCAAGAGGTCAGTGCCGCCCAGCTCGTGATCCAGAACGGTCTCGGGTACGACACGTTCATGGACACCATCGAGGCCGCCTCGCCGAGTTCGACTCGCAAGGTCATCGATGTCCAGAAGCTCCTGGGTCTGCCCGACGACACTCCCAACCCCCACATCTGGTACGACCCCAAGACGATGCCCGCTGTGGCGACCGAGATCGTGAGCGATCTGTCTGCTCTGGAGCCGGCCAACGCCGATTACTTCAAGGCCAACGAGACCAAGTTCGTTGCCGCTCTCGGGCCCTGGCTGACGGCGATGGCCCAGTTCAAGTCGGCCTACCCAAACACGCCGGTCGCCGTTACCGAGCCCGTACCCGACGACATGTTGACGGCCGCCGGCGCCAACGACATGACGCCCTGGACGTTCCAGGCCGACATCATGAACGGCGTCGACCCATCTCCGCAGGACATCGCCACGCAGGAGGGTCTGTTCACAAATCACAGCGTCAAGGCGTTCCTGTATAACCAGCAGGTGACCGACTCGCTCACCCAAACGCTCCTCACCATGGCCAGCCAGAACGGGATCCCGGTCGTAGGCGTGTACGAGACCATGCCGACGCCTGGGTACACCTACCAGTCCTGGATGCTGGCCGAAGTGCAGGCTCTCCAGAATGCCGTCGCCAACGGCACTTCGACAACGAAACTGTGACCGAGCAGCAAAGGACTTCGTCCCCGCGTGGGGACGAAGTCCTCTCTCTCGACCGTGTCAGTCTTCGGCTCGGTGGGCGTGACATTCTCATCGATGTCGGCTTCACTCTCCGGACCGGAGAGTTCACCGGCCTCATCGGGCCCAACGGCGCGGGCAAGACCACGATCTTTCGGGTGATCCTCGGACTTCAGCAGCCGAGCGCAGGCAAGGTCACATTCGGAGGGCAGCCCGGGGGTCGTCGAAACGGATCGATTGGCTACGTGCCGCAGAAGCTCGTCGTCGATGCCGACATGCCGCTTCGGTCACGGGACATCGTCGCCCTAGGCCTTGATGGCAATCGCCTGGGCATCCCACTTCCTTCACGCGAACGCCGCCGCAAGGTCGACGAAATGCTCTGCGCCGTAGATGCGGAGAGCTTTGCCGATGCGCGGGTCGGAACCCTGTCGGGCGGCGAACTTCAGCGGGTCCTGATCGCCCACGCGCTTGTCAGTGGGCCACAACTCCTCTTGCTCGATGAGCCTCTGGCGAATCTCGATATCCGCAGTGAGCAAGAGGTGGTTCGAGTCCTGGCTCGAATCGCGCGAGAGAAGAACATAGCGGTCCTGCTCTCGGCTCACGAAATGAACACGCTGCTCCCAGTCATGGATCGCGTGGTCTATATCGCGTCGGGTCGGGCGGCGAGTGGAACCACAGAAGAGGTCGTCCGGCAGGACGTCCTGAGCTCGCTCTACGGACACCACGTCGACGTGCTCCATGTGCACAACCGCATCCTCGTCGTTGCCGGGACCGATGAGGAGCCAGAAGTCGAAATGGGCGAGATCGGCGCGACCCATGCCGTGGCTCGGTGGGACTAACCATGGGCGAGATGCTCGGTTGGGTATTTGCTCCGGGTTTCTTTGATAGCGGACCTGTTCAAACGGCCTTGGTTGCCGGCGGGGTCGTCGCGGTGGTCACCGCCGTCGTCGGGGTCTTCACCGTGCTGCGTGGCCAGTCGTTCGCCGGTCATGCTCTGGCGGACGTGGGTACGACGGGCGGCTCGGCGGCGGTCCTGGTGGGCGCGAGCCCTCTTTGGGGATTCGTTGCCGGCGGCATGGCAGGCGCCGGCGTGATGGAGCTGTTCGGCATCCGGCGGCAGCGTGGTCGAGACCTTGAGACCGGCATCGTGCTGGGGGCAAGCCTGGGAATCGCGGCGTTGTTCCTCTTCTGGGCAACGACAATGAACAGCACCACCGGTGGACCGCAGAGCATCCTGTTCGGCTCCATCTTCCTGATCAGCCCGGACACGCTCCCGGTCATCACGGCTCTGAGCGCTCTGGCCCTGGCGATAGTGGCGGTTCTCTACAGACCGCTGTTGATAAGCACCGTCAGCGTAGAGCTGGCGACGGCGGGAGGGGTCGCCGTCAAGAGGACGGGCTTTCTCTATCTGCTGGCTATGGGCGCGGCGGTCTCACTGTCTTGCCTGACCATCGGCGCGATCCTCAGCACGGCTCTGCTGATAGGCCCCGGCGCATCGGCACTCCGCCTGGCCAAGAGTCCCCGTGGGGCTCTGCTCTGTGCCGCCCTCATCGGGCTCGCCGCCACCTGGTTGGGCATCCTCCTCGCCTACGACAGCTACACCTGGCCCCCATCAGGGCACGGCTGGCCGGTGAGCTTCTTTGTCACCGCCCTCATCTTCGCGTTCTACCTGCTTTCAGCATTACCGAGGTCGCTAGCCAACATGACCGCTCCTAAACGGTAGGAGAAGCTATGTTCTCGGGCTTCATGGTGAACACCTGGATCGTGGCCAGTATCGTGGCCGTGGTGGCCGGCGTGGTTGGATTCTTCATCGTGTTGCGTGGCTCGGCCTTCGTGGCACACGCCGTGCCCCAGTGCGGTTTCGCGGGCGCGGCGGCGGCGAATCTGGTGGGAGCCAGCACGCTCCTCGGACTCGGCGTGTTCGCTCTTGGCAGCGCATTGGGCATCGGCTGGCTGGGCAGGCGTGGTCGACACGACGTCGTAACGGCGCTCGCGCTGGTGCTAATGCTTGGCCTCGGCTCGTTGTTCCTGAGCTTCAGTGTCGAGTACGCGCCGGAGATCTACTCGCTCCTCTTTGGTGAGGTGCTCGGCGTCAGCAGCTCGGAGCTTATCCCTACGGCAGTCCTCGCCATTGTCTCGATCGCTGCCATCGTCGCCATGTACCGCCCCCTGATGCTCTCCTCTGTTATGCCGGAGGTCGGAGAGGCCAGAGGTGTCAGCGGCTACCGAATGGAGATGGCATTCCTTGTCGTAGTCGCTCTGGTTACCACGATGTCCGTGCCGGTGGTTGGCGCACTGCTGGTGTTCAGCCTGATGATCGGTGCTCCCGGTGCCGCCAGGTCCTTCACCGACAACCCTCTTAGCGCCCTGGCACTGTCTGTGGCTATCGCCCTCGGGATCGCCTGGACGTCGATCGCGAGCTCGTATCTGTCGAACTGGCCGGTCGGATTCTTCGTGGGCGTCCTCGGAGCTGTGGCGTACAGCATCGGTCGCTTCTGGGCGTCCTGGCGACGGACGAGAGCTGTCGGTCCTCAATCAAGATACGCATGGGTTGGCGATGGTGCCGACGCTCGGGCCCTATCCCGCGAACATCCTTTGCAGGACGACGACGAAGGGCACTCACATGGGTGAAGAGCACCCGGCGGCCGGGCCGTAGGTCAGAGGCGAAGGAGGCACCGCATGTGCGACGTGGACCCTGCCATCAGACTCGAGTCCACTTTTCGGATCGTGACCACAATCGCTCCTTCGGTCCCCCATCGATCCCGCAGGGACCATATGGCGACTGCCGTCGTCACGGCTCTGCGGTGATGGCCAGACAGTTCCAGCCACGGACCCGCCGTCACGATGAAACCGTCGTGCGAGATCCGAGGATGCTCGTCCCCCATGGGCACGGATGGCGCGAGGCGGCCTCAGGGCCGACTGAAACGCGGGTCAGCCCGAATTTCAGGCAGGCGATCGAGCCGTCCCGCGAACCAGCCGATGCGGGCACTCTGGCGGTCGTCGAATGCCGGTACGTACGGCTTGATGTCCAGGAGTGGGGTCCCGTCGAGCATGTCCACGTCTTCGATCTCGACCCTGCAGCCGTGGATGCCCACCAGCCGAACGGTCGAGAGCCCGAGCGGGTTTGGTCGTGCGGGTGAGCGTGTGGCGAAGATGCCGTGGGGAGCGTCGTCGAGAAACGGGGTGACGATCAGCCGCATCTGGCGGATCGCGTGGAGGTGGTAGAGCAGGATCAGGTGGCTGAACCCATCGAGATCGAGCAGCCCGGCTGCGAACTCGTCTTCTAGGACGATCGAGCCGCGGACGCCGAGTGCGGCCGTAGGCTGGATCGGCATTCCTTCAACGTCGGTGAAAGGCGTATGGACGATGCCGATCGGACGGTAGGTCACCGCGTCGCCAGGTTCAGTCATCGACCCCGATCATCACCTCGGTGGACTTGACGACGGCCACGACCGGCTTGCCCGGTGCCAGGCCGAGCCGGCGGGCGGACTCCGCGGTGATGACCGCCACCAGCTCGTGGCCACCGGCCACCTCCACGACGACCTCGGCCATGACCTGCCCCGATGTCACGGCCTTGACCGTGCCGGGGAGCTGGTTTCGAGCGCTTATCTTCATTGCTGCACTCCTCCAGGAAAGCCGCTGCCGGACCGGTCTTGTCGACTCGCGGCGTCAGCCTGACCCAAGTGTATGGGGCGCGTCAGCATCTCTCTGTCGGCGCCGAGCGGTTCGCGCCGTCAGCCAAGACTTCGGATGTCGAGCGCCCGGCCCCAGTGAAGCAGCCGAACCGCGATGAGCACGCCAAACGCCGCTAGAACGAGGATCGCCGCCGCCGCGATCGAGGCATCCAGATCGCCCCCGTCGAACTCCCCGTAGACGAGAAGCGGGAGCGTCTGCGTCCGCCCTTCGATGTTCCCGGCGAACATGATGGTGGCCCCGAACTCGCCCAGGGCCCGGGCCCAGCACATGACGAGGCCTGCCGCAAGGGGGCTGGCAGCTAGGGGGATCGTGATGTGGCGAAAGACGTCGATCTCGGAGGCGCCATCGACCCGCGCGGCATCCTCCAGGTCCCGCTCTACGCTGGCTATCCCGGTCCGGGCCGAACGGACGAAGAAGGGTGCCGAGACGAACGTCTGAGACAGGACGACGGCAGCCGTGGTGAAGGGGATCTCGATCCCCAGGGCATCGAGTTCTCCGCCGAGGACGCCCCGTCGCCCCAGGACGAGAAGCAGCGCAAGGCCGGCCACCGACGGCGGCAGGACCAACGGCAGATCGACGAGCGCCTCGACCAGCCACGAACCGCGGAAGCGCCGCCTCGCCATTACGTACGCTAGCGGCAGCCCGAAGGTGACCGTGAGGACGAGGCTGACCGCGGTCGTGGCCAGGCTCAGATCCAGGGCTTCAAGAACAACCTGGGTGGTCAGGGCGCTGGCGAGCGAGCCATCGACTATCGAGCGAACCACCAGGACCGCGACCGGAAGACCAAGGAAGGTCGCCGAGAGGCCGGCGAGGACGAAGAGCGACCTCGTACCCCAGCCGCGGCGCGCCGACCGACCGTGGGCCGCAGGACGCACCTGAAGAGGTGCGGTGCGGCCCATTCGGTCCACGGATCGCTAGGTCAGGGGGCCGGGAGGAACCCGAACGAGGCCAGGACCGTCTGGCCGTCCGGGCCGGCGAGCCAGGTCAGGAAGGCCTGGGCCGCGGCCAGGTTGGCGGATGCCTTGACCACGACGCCGCCGTACGTCGCGGGCACGTTCGCCGCGGCCGGGATGGCGACCGTGGTGACCTGGGTGGACGTCTTGGCGTCGGTCACGTAGACGATCCCGGCATCGCCGTCGCCGAGGGCGATCTGGGAAACGACCGCGGAGACGTTGTCCTGTTGGGAGACGACGTTGGCGTTGTACTTGGCTACGAAGTCGGCCGGGTAGCCCGGCTGCGTAGCCAGGTTGGCCACGAGCTGGGCCGCGTACTTGGCGATCGGCACGGTCGGGCCGCAGGTCACGATCTTGACCCCGCTCTTGGCCAGATCGGCCGGAGTCTGGATGCCGGCGGGGTTGCCGGTGGGCACGATGATCGTGAGCAGGTTGCCCGCGAACTTGGTCACGGGACCCAGGCCGTAGCCATCGTCGACCAGCTTTTGGGGGTTCGCGGTGTCGGCCGAGAGGAAGACGTCCGCCGGGGCGCCCTGCTCGATCTTGGTCTCCAGGGCCGTCGAGGAGTCCGTCGAGATGGTGAGGGTCGTACCCGGGTTGGCCGCCTCGTAGGTCGTCTTCACCTTGGCCAGGACCGCCGTGAGCGAAGCCGCGCCGTAGATCGTCAGGTTGGCGGGCGTTGCGGTCGCTGGGGCGCTTGTGGCCGGCGCCGTGGTTGCCGCCGGCATGCTCGGCACCGGCGTGGCGCTGGCCGAACATCCGGCCAGCACGAGGGCGAGGGCGGCGACCGATGCCGCGAAACGGGATCTCATGCTCTGGGCTCCTTGGTGGATGGGATCTCGACCATGACGTTGGTGGCCTTCACGATGCACACGACCTCGTCGCCGACCTTGAGGTCGAGCTCGATGACGGCCTCCGCCGTCAGCAGGCTCACGAGCCGATGCGGCCCGGCCATGACTTCCACGACGGCGGCGACTCCGTCGCGCTCCACCCGGGTGACGAACCCGGGGAAGCGATTGCGGGCCGACTGGGCCAGGATCGGGCGATCCGGCCTGGAGTGCCGACGCTCATCGAGGAGTCGGGACACCTCCTCGATGGCAATGACTCGCTGCCCGCCGGCCGAGCGTTCCATCCGGATCGTGCCGTCGGCGCCCCAGCGACGGAGCGTTTCGATCGACACACCGAGCATCTCGGCGGCCTGGCCGGGGCGCAGATTGCCTGATCGACTGGATCGCGGCTCGCTCATAGCGAGATAGTCTAGCCACATCGGCCAGATATGTCTGTGTATTTGGCTTGACCCGGGAGGAATGGCAGCTGTTCACGCCATCTCCGGCCGGAGGTAGCGAGTCGGTCGATGGGACCTTCAAGCACACGTCGAACCGGACCACCCAACACGATGGCTGAATGGTGTAGGTCGGCGCCAAGCCGGCGCCGATCGGATCCTCGCCAGGACCGACTCTTGTGGCGCGGTGATCGCGACGCCCTAGTCGAGCGTCAGCCTCATGTCGTCGTCCTGCGACCGGAAGCCCAGAGACTCGTAGAGCGGTCGCCCTTCGCGACTGGCTCGGAGCCAGATGCGGCGCACGCCGGCGGTCCTGGCCTCCGCGATCAGACGTTCGATCAGGGCCCGCGCCAGGCCTATGTGCCTTGCCTCGGGTCGCGTATACACGTTGAGGATGTAGGCCTCGACACCGCGCGGATTGGCGGGTACGGGCGGATGTTCGAACCACATCAGGGCAGCGGTAGCGGCCGGGCGGCCATCGAGATCCGCGAGAAACGCCAGAAAGTCACGGCCGGTGTGCTCCTCGAGCCACCGCTCGCTGTCTCTGAGCAGGGTTGCTCGGTCGGCGATGCCGGACGCGGCCCCAGCGGGCCCCTGTTGGAGCGCCGCGTCTATGTCCGACCACATCGCGAACCTGAACTCGAGCAGCGTTGCCCGATCCTCGATGGTCACCGGGCGGATACGCACGCGGCCGGGATCGACCTTCAGTGTCATGCGCAGATGATGCCCGAGGCTGAGCCAGGGCGCCCGGCGGTACGGGTAGCCATCGGCACGCCTATGGAACCCGCTTGGGGCCTGGCTTCCGGGCGGGCGCAGTCCAACGGGATGGCACCATGG
>CAVQNC010000017.1:0-18216 GCA_963713795.1 uncultured Chloroflexia bacterium | reverse complement strand
CCTCGGGGTAGCGGGCGTGGAGGGCCTCGACGTAGCGGGCCAGGGCCGCGATGAGGGGGTCACACTGGCCGGTCAGCCCAGCGGTGGTCGGAGCCGTGGGCGGCGTCACCGGGCGACCGTCCTTGAGTCGCGGGCTCTCAGCGGTCTTGATCCCTTGGAGGACCACCTCCTATTCCCGGACTGGCGGGCTGCGCGACGCGACAACTCGGCCCTTAAGGGCCGGAGCGTCTGTCGCGTCTGCTCTTGGTTGCCGGCACGACAGGCACGTGACATGCCACGCGACAGGCTCAAGTTCACCCACGACAGGCAACGCGACAGATCAGGCGACAGGGCGGCAGCGGACTCCAACGGCCGACGCGACAGGTTCACGACAGCCCCCATCGATCATCGGCCAGGGTGAAGCGGCCAGACTTGAGGCCGCGTCTGAGCGCGGTCCGCACGCTGTCGGTCTTGATTGCGCCGTCGTCGTCCGCCTTCAGGAGAGCGACGATCTCGGTCACCGTGAGCGACTCGGTCCCGATCGCCTCGGCGATGCGATCGGCCAGCACGACTGAGTACGGCGTCAGAGCCACCTCGCCTAGGCGCCCCTCGAACCAGGTAGTTGCGACCACGAAGCGGCCCAGGTGCTCGTAGTTGTTGGCCTTGCGGCAGACGAGTTGGACCGTTTCGCCGTCGCGAGTCAGGCTCCAGCTCAACCGCGCGAGGTTGTGCCAGAAGATCGAGCCGAACGGGTAGACCGCGTTGTCCGTCTTGGTGACGTGGGCGAGGCTCAGGGCCGGCAGGCCGATCCCGACCAGGGCGGCGGCATACTGGCCGGCGGACTCGGGCTTGAGAGGATCGGTCGCGCCACAAGCAGGCACGATCGAGTCGATGACCATGTAGGTCGCGCCCCATTCGACCGCGAGGGCGTGTAGGTCGGCCCCTTGCTCCCAGATGGCGCCGCGACGGCCAGTCCAACCCGCTGAGGAAGGCGAGACATACAGGACGACCTCCATCGCCTCGATCCCTCCAAGCCCGCAGATGCGGCAGGCCCATTCCTCGGGGTGGCCTTCGTAATCGACGAGCAGCACCCGGTGACCGGCGGCCACGAGGTTGACGATCCACCAGGCTGTCAGCGTGCCCTTGCCGACCCCGCCCATGCCATGGAGGATGGTGTGCCCCTGGGGATCGAGGTGGCCCAGCAACGGCGGCGCCGGAGGCACCGTCGAGATCTCCGACAGGCACAGTGCCCCGGTCCGGGCCATGACGTTGATGGCCGACATCGACCGGCCGGCCGTGGTGTCCCGCAGAATCTCGGCAGCCCGACCGGTGGCATCTGGGTCGCGCGCATAGCCGAGTTCGGCGATCCTGCCGGCGGCTTCGATGAGTCGACGACCCTGCGAGGCGTCGGCCACGATCCGGGCGTACTGGACGACGTGAACAGCCGTCGGTGTCCCGTTCCCTAGTAAGGAGAGATAGCTCGCACCGCCGGCGGCCTCCAGGTTGCCGACCCGATCCAGCTCACCGGCGACGGTGACAACGTCCACGGGTTGGCCGGCTCGATGAAGGGCCGGCAGGCTGCGGCGCGATCGTCGGCAACAGTCAGTGACAACGTCCACGGGTTGGCCGGCTCGATGAAGGGTCCTCATAGCCCCGAAGATCAGGGCGTGGCCTTGCCGATAGAAGTCATCCGGACCGAGAGAGTCGTCGACCTCAACGATCGCGTCGCGGTCAATCAGGATCGATCCCAAGACAGCTCGTTCAGCGTCGAGGTCCTGGGGTGCGACTCGGTACTTGCCGTTGGACTCGAGACGGGCGTGATCGGACGTTCCGCGCGAAAGAGACATCGTCTCGGGTCTGGGCACCAAGAGTGGTTCTACCCGGTTGGTAGATCCGGTCCAAGGCCCGCCTTCCTCGATCGCCGGCTCGTCGTAGCTGTCATACGGCCGCTCGGGCAGGGGCGGTTCTTCGCCCACCGACTCGATCCGGCTTGGGTTCATGCCGGACGCTCGATCAGATGCGCGGCTGCGCCGGCCTGGCGTCGGCCCAATGGGCAGTCACCGCAGGCGACATGGTTGTAGAGACGGCGTGCCAGGCTGGGCACTGACACAGGCCAATCTGGGCCGTAGACGGTCCGGAAGCGCTCGACGGCCGCAATGCTTCGAAGATCCTCCGCGGCGTGATCGGGTCGGGCCGCGAGGTGGTTCCTGCAGCGTCCCGGCATGCCGGGATTAGCCTCTATCGCACCCTGAGACGATCGCGTGAACCTCGGCACCGTCATCGATCTCCACGTCCGGCCTCGTTGTCGTGAGCACGATGCTGCGGGAATCGTCCCAGCGGGAGGAAGGGCACAGATATCGTGTACGGATGCTGTACGAGACGGGCTCCGCCATAGCCGGCTTGATGGAGGACACGGAGACCGGCGTGCCTCGGGCCTGGCGAATGGCCGGTTTCTTCTTCTCGCCCGGGCGCGCCCTAGAAATCCATGACGGCAGCATCGTCTGGAGGTTGGGAACCGAAGACTCGGGGCTTTTCGTGGACCCGAAGCCAGAGATGCTCATTGAGTTCGTCGGTCTGGCCCGCCCGAACGTCACGGATGGGCGGATCCTCGAATACGCCCAGACATGGGGGATGCTTGAACTGTGTCCGGAGGGCTTGCCTCGGACTCACGATGTCAACCTGATCCCGAGCAGCCTGGGCCTGGGCGCCTCACTTCATGTCCGGTCGCATTGTCAGCGCGGCGGCATGGGAGAACCCGAGCGGCTTGAATGGTGGCGCTACTGGGCGGCCCAAGCGGCTGCGCTCGCGCAGATAATCGCGTCTCTGCGCTCAAGTAGGCTAGCAGCCTCACAGGACTGGGAGACGCTCCGCCGTCCCGGACCCTGGGCTGTCGGGGAGGACTGGGAACGGACGTTACGTCTCGTCGGTGAGCCTCTAGACCAGATGTTCGTATCCGCCTCGAGAAGCCAAATGCAGCAGCGTCGTCTGGTGGGCAGGACCCTCGATGCCTGGCTCCTACTAGCCGACGTGCGGCCCAAGATCAGCTGGACGTCAGTGAGACCTGTGATTGAGTTTCGACCTGCTGGGCTGTTCGGTACGCTCGGCCTGCAGCTCGTCTTTGCCGCAGCCGAGATCGACGGCTTTGAGTTGTGTTACGGGTGCCACGCACCCATCGTGCCCCGCCGGCGACTCGGACCGCGTGACCTACACATCTATTGCCAGCATTGCCGCGAGGAAGGCCGACCGTCACGCGAGGCGAACGAGGCTCGCTACCGGCGTAGATCAGCCGATCCTGAGTTCCGTCAGCGCGAAGCCCAACGTCAACGGGCTCGCCGGGCGCGCAAACGGGGTGGAGACAGCAACGGCGTTGGAGCCTGAGGTGGGGTCGGGACGCCTGCGGCAGCCCCCTCGCCGGCTCGCTCACTGTCGTCTGGCATCGGCCCGTGCCTCAATGCGGAGCCCGACCCACGTCAACCTAGAAGGCCCGGCTTATCTCGGACTTATCCGGCCACTAAGATCTGACGCAAGACGCCTGCTCCTCCCCCGGGGAGTGGTCGTCTTCGGGAGCCCCCTCACCCTCCCCCTCGGGTGCCGGGGCTCCCACTCTTGAAGCCCCAAGGTCTGTCTATGCGTTCTGGCGGTCACGGAGCAATCGGGCGCGACGATCCTTGACGGCTGGCGCGAGGCTCGCGACGATCGCGCTGATTGGTGGTTGGTCATTGCGGAAGGGGAGATGAAGCAGATACCGGCTTCCGGCGACAAGAAGCGCCAGGACCCGACCAAGCCGCACCAATGGCAATTTCGCCCGGCGGAGCTGGGCCCTCTTGGGCGGTTCGGCACGAGTTACTCGGCGCTTCGCTGCGCGGTCTGCAATCGGCTGGTCGATGATCCGATCCACACGCCAAAAGAGGCCGGCGACTCAACCTCGTGGGGTTGAGCGAGACGTTCGGTTGTATGACACGTCCTGGCCAGCCCGATCCCGATCTTCCGTCTAGAGGCCCTCAGACCCCGATGGCAACGGCGACCTCGCGCCAGGCTCGATCTTCCTGGCCTTCTAGCCGGCGAAGGTAGACGGTAGTCACCGCAAGGCTCGAATGGTCCAGGAACGCACTCACGTCCTCGATCGACTCCCCGGCGTCCCGCCGTAGCTTCGCGGCGGTGTGTCGGAGAACGTGGATGCCGGTCGGTGCCAGCCCGGCGGCCACCAGATAGCGATGGAACCGGGAGTAGAACGTCCCGCTCGTGACTCCCTCTGGCCGAGCAGCGGCCTGCCAGAGCGACTCGGTTGGAGTCATCGCGAGTAGCTCCTTGCCCGCATCGCCCAGCGTTGTGCAGATCGCCTCGAAGGCAGGGTGAGGGAGTTCCCGCCGGCCTCTCTTGCCGCCCTTGCCTCGGTAGGCGTAGTAGACCGTCTCGCCCTCGAGGCTGAGATCGCCGGCCTTCAGGTCGATGACCTCGGTCCGGCGTCTGCCGGTGAGGACCAGCGTGAGGAGGATGGCTCTGTCCCGGCGGCCGGCGACGGTGTCGGGGACCACCGCGAGCAGTCGACGCACCTCGTCCGCCGAGTAACCACGGGCAACCGACTGGATGGCTCTGGGCCGCTCTATGGCATCGCAGGGGTTGGATACGACCAGGCCCATGCGGATCAGGAAGCGGTAGAACGAGGACAGGCAGGCGATCCTGGCGCCGACCGTCGTGGCTGACGGCGTCCGGCCGGACTTGCCGATGCCGTGGACCCAGGCCAGGACGTCGGCCGGCTTTACCCCGTCGGGCGTCTTGCCCAGGTCGGCGAAGAAGGGCCAGAGCATGCGGGAGTAGGACTCGACGGTCCGCCGTGAGCCCGAGCGGTTGCCCTTCTCGACGAGGAAGGCGTAGAGGGCCTGGTCCCAAGCGGAGGGGTCTCCGCTGGTCAGGGCAGGGAGTGGTTGAGCGGTCATGGCGGAGCGCCTCGAGTACGAGATGGTCGCCCACATCCATCACTCAGCCGAATAGGAATAGCAACACGATGACCAATTCGTGCGCGGATAATCCTTGTCGTTCCGAAGTTCAGGGAGATCGACGATGGCGACAAGAGACCAGAGGCCGCTCACCTTCCTAGGGATCGCCGGGAGCCTGCGGCGAGGCTCCTACAATCGGGGCTTGATCCGCGCCGCGGTCGAACTGGCACCCGGCGGCGCGCTGGTGGTCCCGTACGATCTGATCAACCTGCCGCTCTACAATGGCGACCTCGAGGCCGAGGGTGATCCAGAGCCCGTGGCGGAGTTCAAGAAGGCGATCGCCGCGGCCGACGCGCTGCTGATAGCGAGCCCCGAGTACAACCACTGCATCCCGGGCGTACTCAAGAACGCCATCGACTGGGCGTCGCGCCCGGCCCGCGCGTCCGTCCTCACCGGCAAGCCAGTCGCGATCATGGGAGCCAGCACCGGCCCAGGCGGCACCGCCCGTGCCCAAGCACACCTTCGAGACGGACTCGCCTACACCAACGGCCTCGTGTTGCCCCTGCCGGAGGTGCTCGTGCCACTCGCCGCCGAGAAGTTCGACGGTGAGAGCGAGCTGGTGGACCCCGTCACACGGGACGAGGTTCGCGACCTCTTGGTCTCGCTCGCGGCCTGGACCCGCCGACTCGCGGCCAAGGACGAGGCAGTGGCGAGCTGACACGATCGCGGCATCGTCCTGCTGCCGCCGCGACCATCTCTGTTCACCACCAGGTGCGCTCGGGTGTTCTGTCTCGAGCTCGGAGCCGTAGCCATTACCACGACCCGGTTAAGGGCCCTGCATTCCAGGCATCGGTGCGGTTTCGATCTCCCGCCCGTACCCCGATGGGGTCAAGGTCGTCGGCGTCTGGCCTCACCGGTGCCCGGCTACACCGGCGATAAGTAACAGCAGCTGACTGACGGCGTGGCTATGGCAGGTGGCGTAGTCGGCGGTTACGTTCTGAGCGTGCTCGACGAACGTTCACCGCTGCCGGCCCGCCAGGGGCAAACCCGCCGCCAGGCGAGGACGCAAAGCCAGGGATCTCGACGCCGCCGCGGTGGACGGCGAGACCGCCCGGTTGCCGTGTCGGTGGCGAAGGCAATCTGAGGAGTTGTGTAGTGATGAAGGCGAACCTGGCACGCTTCACCGCCGCGGTCATGATCCTGGCCTGCCTGGCGCTGACCCTCGGCGCCGGCATTCGCTGGTAAGGAGGCGTCGTGCACCTGCGGCAGACGGTAGGGCGAGCAATGCTCGCCCTCTCTACTGTCGCGAGCCTCTCGCTCGCCCTCGGGGCGGGCCACCGCTGGTGGTGACCCGATCCCCCTCATCTCATCGAACGGCCGGCGCGAGGAACCGGCCGTTCTTCGTACCGCTTGTGGCCCTATCCCGGAGGATTGAGAGGTGACCCGCAAACCAGTCAAGGTCTCGCCGGCCGACCTGCTCGAGCTGTTGCTCGACTCGGACGAGATGACGCGCAAGCTGCTGATCTTCGAGGCCCTCCAGACGGGCGCGCTCGGCAAGAGCGAGGCCGAGCAGATCATCGAGCTGATGGTCGGACTCGAGAGCGCGCCGGCATCTGCGCCGGTCACGACGATGGCGAAAGCCCAGGTCGCCTAGTTCCGAGCCTTGCCCGCAAGCCATAGCCCGGTGCCGCACCCAGTGGTCGCACCCAAGCGCGAGCACGACAGGCGCCGGCACACCATCGCCCGAAAGTCGCTGCCCGGCTCGGGGCCGGACTGCCGCCCCGGACCGGGACCCGACGCCGTCGAGCGCCGCTCGGCTGCGGGAAAGAAGATGCTCATCCGGTTTGATCCGGCCGGCAGTGAGCCGATCGCATGGTCCGCTCGAGTCAGGTTTCCGCGGGGCTGCGCCGGACGCTTGTAACGCCTGCTGAACCTGCCACCCGGCGACCTCCCGCGACCCTCTGCGCTCGCCCATGATGGGTGGCATCAGACGACTGGCTAGATCAGTCGGGGAGAACCAGGAGCGCATCATGACGAGCCAGCCTGAGGGGACCTCGGAACGAGTCGAACGGGTGGCCGCGGCCCTTCGTTCCCACAACATCGAGGCGATCGTCGTCGAGTCGGCCGCCGAGGCCCGCCGGGTTGTGCTCGAGATGATCCCGGAAGGCGCCGAGGTTCACTCCGGCAAGTCCAAGACGCTCGAAGACGTCGGGCTCTACGGCGACCTGGTGGAGTCCGGTCGCTACGACGCCCTGCGGCCACGCTACTTCGCCATGGACCGCAAGACCCAGGGTCGTGAGATACGCAAGCTCATCGCGGCTCCGGACTACATGGTCGGCAGCGTGGCGGCGGTGACCGAGGACGGGACCCTGGTTGCCGCGTCGGCCACCGGCAGTCAGCTCGGCCCGTATGTCTCGGGCGCGGGGCGGGTCATTCTCGTGATCGGCAGCCAGAAGATCGTGTCAGGACTGGATGCCGCGCTGCGCCGCATCAACGAGGTCGTATTCCCCTATGAAAACGCCCAGGTCCGGGCGCGTCTGGGTTCCGATACGGCACTCGAGAAGGTGCTCGTGATGTACGGCGAGTGGCAGCCCGGCCGAACCACAGTCGTCCTGGTCCGCGACGCAGTGGGCGCCTGATGTCACAACCCTCGGGCCAGCGCATCGGGGATCGTGGGACCCACAGACCGCCATCACCTGGGACGGGGTAGGGCAAGACGACGCGATGCGGCCCCCCAAGCTCATCGGGCGAGCCACGGCAATCGCGTACGATGTGCCCTCATGCGAACCATCCTCTTTGACTGGGACGGGACGATCGTCGACTCGATGCCAGCACTCTTCGAGGCCGACGCCGCGATCTGCCGGCAGATCGGCGTGCCCTTCGATGAGTCGATATTTCGACGTACCTTCTCGCCGAACTGGCGCCTGATGTATCGCTCACTCGGTATCCCTGAAGAGAGGACCGGCGAGGCGGCGCAGATCTGGCTGGACACGTTCCGCAGCGACCGGACGCGGCCGTTCCCCGGCACCGAGAAGGCGCTGGCTCGGCTGGCGCGAGCGGGCTGCACGCTGGGGCTCGTTACCGGCTGCGACAGAGCCGAGGTCGAGCCACAGCTGGCGCGGCTTGGCATCGACTGGCTCCTCAGCGTGCGTGTCTATGCCGACGACATAGCTGCCAAGAAGCCTGACCCGGAGCCATTGCAGCTGGCGCTCGAGCTGGCCGGAGTTGCTCACCCGGAGGACGCCCTCTACATCGGTGACGCGCTCGATGACATGCGGATGGCCGCCGCTGCCCGCGTTCGAGGAATCGGGATCGTCTCCATGCTGGCCACCGCCGACGATCTCCTCGCCGCCGGCGCGTCGGAGTCGGCCGGCTCGGTGGTCGAATGGGCCGATCGGTTCCTGGCCGAGCCGACCCTCCAAGCCTGACCGAGGCCAACGGCTCTTGCCGGCGGGACACAGGCTTACGCGTCCCAGTCAGGTTCCCCGTAAGTCGATGACCACGTCGTGTCGTGTTGGGCCGCGCCGCTCCTCAATCTAGTGCGACGGCGGGTGGATCGAAAGCTGCGTACCGCCCGGGATGGTCATCACCGTGACATGCCCCCAACGTCGGCACAGCGTGCTCACACGGGCCAGATCGATACCCTCGAGACGCTCGCGCCCGACGGGCGATCGCTTCGACCGAGGTTGACGAGACCGACGCGGTCCGCGCCCTTCAGCCGCTGCTGGGACCCTGGGCTCGTTCGCCGCTCCAGAGCTACTCGGCAGTAGTTCCGCCAGCGCTCGCGTCGGCAACCACGACGACCGCGGTCCCGTAGGCGACTATCTCTGACATCGATCCGCCGATCTCAGAGGAGTCGAAGCGCATGGAGAGGACCGCGTTGCCGCCCATCAGTGTCGCGTTCTCGACCATTCGTTCGAGGGCTTGGCGTCGCGTCTTCTCGAGCAGTTCGGTGTACTCGTGGATCTCGCCACCGACGAGCGAGCGCAGTTTGGCCACGACGTTGCCTGCCAAGCCGCGGCTCCGCACGACCAGGCCAAAGACCTGGCCCTTGACCTCGGTCACGCGGTAACCGGCCAGGTATGGGGTTGTTGCGACGATCATCTGGGGTTCTCCTCTGATTCGCGGCTGGGATGTCGTCATTGTGCACGCTATGTAGCGGGCGACCACCTCACTCGCGAGACCCATCGCCCGTGGCCGAGCCACACCCCATCACGATATAGACTGCCGACGTGTCTGACGACCCCGCCACCGCCGACTCCGGGACTGCGTACTGGATCGCAGCCGCGCGTGCCATGGAGTCGGAACGAGAGGACCGGCTGTTCGGCGATCCGTATGCGAGCGCCTTCGCCGGGGCGCTGGGCCGCCAAGCGCTCGAGGCGTCCGCTGGTGCTTCTGGCGGCGAGAACCAGTTCCTACCGATCAGGACGCGGTTCTTCGACGACATCCTTATGGCCGAAGTGGACCGTCTCGAGCAGGTCGTCCTCCTCGCGGCCGGCTTCGACACCCGGGCCTTTCGTCTGAGTATCCCGGACCAGCTGCGCTGGTTCGAGATCGACCTGCCCGGCATCCTCGAGGAGAAGGAGCGCATCCTCGGCCAGTTGGGCGTGGTGGCTCGCTGCCGGCGTTCCGTCGTGGCGGCCGACCTGTCCGGGACCTGGAGCGAGCCGTTGCTTGATGCCGGGTTCGAGATGGGGTGCCGGACCGCCTGGGTCGCCGAGGGCCTTCTCTTCTACCTGACGGCGCCAGTGGTGGCCAAGATCCTGGGGGAGGCGCGGCGTCTGTCGGGTGGGGGTAGCCTCTTCGGCGCGGATGTCTTCGGCAGCGGACTCCTGACCCTGCCGGCGATGCAGCGATCACTCTCGACTCGGAGCGCGCGCGGCCTGCCGCGGCCCTTCGTCAGCGACGATCCTGCCGGGCTGTTCCGCGCCGCCGGATGGCCGAGCGTCCAGCTCACGTTCCCGGGTCAGCTCAGCATTGCTTACGGCCGGCCGATCGATCGGGCCGGTCTTCGTCCCGAAGCACTCGAGCGAACAATGCAGGCCTACCTCGTTGTTGCCCGCAGCCAGCCATAGGTCCGCCCACCATGCGCGCGGATCGTCGCGTTGGGACTTCCAGTCCCCCGCGCCGTGGTAGCCGGCGACGCCGCTGACGCGCGGGGGCAAAGCCAGCCGCTTCGCGTTGGACTTTGGACGCCTGGCATATCGCGCCCCCGTAGAGCCAAGGGAGGCGAGACAGGGGCGCCAGGCGAGTCTAGGCCGCCGCTCGCCTGATTTGGAGGTATGAGCGCCTGGTGGGCTTGTTTGGGCCGGTTGCGACAGTGCAGCGGGCAGGGAGATGGCACCGGCGCTTTCCATGGTGCCACACGGCCGTCCCGCATCCGGGGGTGCTCTGCGAAGACGTGGAACGCCCGCCTAGCGAGGGAACGGGAGGCGGGCGTCCTCCAGTATCGACCCGGTTGGAAGGCCTACGTGGTCATGGCCAGCTTCTGCTGAATGCGCGCGCAGGTCTTGCAGGCATCGACCGAGGGCTGGTCCTCGGCCAGAACGAAGTCGCTGGCTTGGGCGCCGTCGGCGAAGAAATGGAAGCTTCTCAGGTGGAGCACAGCGCCGCATCGAGCGCGACCGTAGATGTCGTGTCCGTGCTCATCCCCGGCGCGCAGGTCGCCGCTGAACACGTGCCAGGCGCCGTCCCATTCGGGCGCCAGTCGCGGGCCCAGACGTCCAGTCCCCGGGCGCGGCAGCCATCGGCACCGGATCCAGGCGCCGGCTGCGGGCGGCTCGAATGGCAGTGGACCCGGTCTCGCCATTTCGTCTCCGACGCATTCCGCGAGCCCCCGCATGGCGTGGTTGGTCGTGCTGATCACGGCCTCCTCGATGATACGGGCCAGCGAGTCGGGGGTGAAGTCGGCGTCCACCTGACGGGCTTGAGCGGCGAGGACCTCGGCCATTGGGCGCCGGAAAAGCGAGGCGTTCCCATGGAGGTGCCCCTGCGGCCGGCTATGGCGTAGATTGGTCGCGACCAGAGTGAAAGGCGGTAGGCGTGTCATCTCAGCTTTACCGCTGCCCGACGTGCCGAGGGGTGGTAGCCGCTGGCGCGGTCTCGTGCCGTTGGTGCGGCACGACACTCGCCGAGCCAGGGCCGGGTCCGGCCGGTGAGGATCAGCGTGCTCAACCGCGGCCCTCTGCGCAGCCCTCTGCGCGGCCCTCTGCGCAGCCCTCTGCGCCGCCCAGCCCGCAGCCCTCGCAGAGCGGGTTGATCAAGCGGGGGTTCGGAGGCGGCTGCGGCGGCCTGCTCGTCGGCCTGGCCATCCTGCTGGGATTGGCCTTCCTGGCGAGCACGGGCCTCCGATAGCGACGACGCACGCATGGCTATCGCGCGCCTTCGGTGCTGACCGGCGTCAGCCTCAGGGCAGGCCGACCGCGCGTTCCGTACAAGCCCTCCAAAACTCGATGATCGCGTCCCTCGAATCCATCCGCCACTCGACGTTGCCAAGAGCGAATTCGGGGGTGTCCAGATCAAGCTGGGGACGAGTGAATGACACCTCCGCCGCAATGAGGATCGTCTCCATCTTCTCTTCGGTGAAGACGTTGAGCGTCGGCGGCGAGACGTCACGCCAAGGGTGGATCACAGCGTGAAGGCTGGTGGCTCCCTTGACACTGAAGACGGCGAGCCCCCTGTCGCAGGCCACGGCTATCCCGCATAGCTTCTGGCTCTTGTCGGTCGCGATCATGGCCGCCTCGTCGGTCAGCCCCAGACGTGCCAGCGTCGCCTCCGCCAGCACCAGCTCTGCGTAGTGATCCTTGAGAGCGTCTGAGAGCCTCACGTTGATCGTGCCTCCGAGCTGCCTCTCCGATGAAGCATCCGTTGAACGACTCAAATGGTAGGCGCGCGCCAGCCATTCTCAAGAGCCGTTGTCGATTGCCGAGGTCGGTGTGATCGAAGTCGCTCAAGCCAACGCGACACGGGGTGAAGGGCCGGGCTTCCACCTAGCGGCGCCGCTTCGCTCTATGTCCGAGGCACGCAGTCTGGCCTAGGCCGGCGGTACTCTGTGAGCCGACCCAGTTTCGGCGCAGACAAGGAGGCAGACCGATGGGGATTGACTTGGGAGACGGAACCGTCGAGGGCCCTGATTGGAGCGGCGTCGCAACTCTGGACGAATCCGGCCGCTATTCCCTGGAGGAGCTGATGGGCCTCGAGGCTAAGGAGTGGGCCATCGTGGGACTCGATATCTGGGGCGGCTCCCGGGGCGGCGGTTTCGCGGTCTTCGCCATCCGTCGTGCGCTCGTGGAAGCGGCTGGGGGCGACCCGGCGGCGGCAGCGGGGTCCGACGGGACGATTCCGGTGACCCGGTTTGAGATGCCCCGGGCGACTGGCCGGGAGCTGCTGCACAGGTTCGAGCACTGGTCGATCGATGCTCGGCGACGAGGCGTCGGGGCGGGGAGCCTACGCGTCGAGGACAAGGTTGAACTGCCCTACCCAATGAGCCGGTACGGGCTGGAGCCCAAGGGCTGACGAGTCGATCTGGCTCCGTGGTATGACCGCCGTTCCCGTTGTAGAGGGTGGTGTCCTGAGCGGCGCGGCTCTCCTCGTGGCCCAGTGCAGATTGGCTCGCTACACGAGATCAAGGGTTCGCCCACAATGTTCACGCGTAGTGACGGCGTCAGATCGTCCGTCGGGCTGGCCTGCAGCCGGTGGATGCCCTAGCCTGTGGCGTGCAGGAGGGACCACTCGTGGCCGAAATCAGGGAGATCATCGAATCCGTTCTGGCCGCACTGGCTGAACGAAACGACGCCGACCCCGGTTGGCGCTCCACTCTGCGGGAGCGGCTCAAAGCGGCCACAGGGGCTCTTCAGGTGCGAGTGGGTACCGGTCTGAATGTCCAGTACGGGATGGGCTACGGCAGCGTGGCTCAAGTGCCGTGGGTCGTGATCCTGCGTCCAGGGCAGTCACCCCGGGAAGGTCACTACCCGGTCCTTTTGTTCGCGGCGGACGGCTCGGTGGCCTACCTGTCTCTGAACCAGGGAACCGAACTCCACTCGGTCGGCGAGGTCAAGGGACGAACGGAGCGTCTCCGCCGCGAGCTTGGCGAACTGCCCGCGCGGTTCGTATCCGAGATCGATCTCCACGCTACGACAGCCGGCCCTCGAAAGTATGAGCTGGGGAACGTAGCGGCCGTGAGCTATCCCCGCGCGGAGGTCCCTGCCGACCAGGTGATTGAACGGGACCTGCGGACTCTGATCGAGTTGACGCCTGACCCGGGCAGCGACGACGGGGCTGAACGTGAAGGTCTCTTTGCGGCCAGGAAGGCGTGGATCTTCCAGTCGATCCCCGAGCAGTACGACCTCGAAGGTGCAGTACGTGACCTGAAGGAACTGACCTGGTTGGTGAACCGCTATCCAGATCAGATCCATGTTGGGCATCGGGTCTACCTCTGGGAAACCGGACCAAACGCGGGAATCCTGGCTGTCGGGCGCGTACTTACTGAACCGGCGGACATGGAAGAGTCGAGCGACGAGGCTCCCTATCGCCGCAAACCAGAGGCATACGAGGGGCTCAGGCGACGTGTTCGGGTCTCGGTAGACGAGCTGGTCCGGCCGCGTCTGACCAGGTCGAGGCTGCGCGACGACGCGGTGCTGTCGCAGCTACTGAATATGCGCTTCGCTCAGGGGACCAACTTCCCGGTTACGCACGAGCAGGACGAATTGCTCTCAAGAATGGTCGGAGTACCGGCGGAACCGCTGCTGCCGCGGCTCACGGTGCCAAGCCCCACCGCACAGCTGAGTCGCGCCTGGCTTCAAGAGCAGACGCTTTGGGAGCCGGACCGGCTGGAGCAGCTCATCGCCGCGCTTCGTGACGATAGCCGCCAGCTGGTCCTGGCCGGCCCTCCGGGCACTGGCAAGACCTGGGTGGCTCAGGCACTGGCGAGATACCTCGTCGAGGATGATCGCAGTCGCTGGCGGATGGTCCAATTCCACCCGAGCTACACCTACGAGCAGTTCATCGAAGGCCTGCGGCCAGTCGTAAAGTCTGGAGGCGTCCAGTTCGAGCGGGTGGACGGCGTCGTTCTCGATGTTGTCAGGAAGATGCGGTCACGGGTCGAGCTCACGATCCTTCTGATCGACGAGATGAACCGCGCCAATCTGCCCAAGGTCTTCGGCGAGCTCATGTATCTGTTCGAGTATCGCGACCAGGCGATCGATCTCCAGTACTCAAGTTCGTTCGCCCTGCCATCCGGCCTGCGGTTCGTGGGGACGATGAACACGGCTGACCGGAGCATTCGCAGCATCGACGTGGCCCTGCGGCGCCGCTTCGACGTCTACGAGTGCCCGCCCGAGCGGGCGATCCTGGAACGCTACTTCGCGACCCGAGAGAATCAGGTCAGCGACCTCCTGGAGGGCTTCGAGAAACTCAACGCCAAGCTGACGGACGCTCTGGATCGCCATCACACGATCGGCCACACCTTCTTTATGATCGATCCGATGACGCCATCTCGGCTCAAGCACGTGTGGGCCCACAAGATCAGCCCTCTGATCGAGGAGTACTTCTTCGACCAGCCGGATCTGGCCGCGACGTTCGCGCTCAGCGACTTCTGGCCCTCGCTGTCGTGATCCGGACCCAGGCGGTCGTTGAATCCACGCCTACTCTTGTGGAACTCGACTCGACTGAGGTCGCCCTTCTCCGGAGCGTAGGCCGACGATTGGCCTCCAAGAAGGGCTGGTGGGGCCAGGACGAGGACCAGGAGGAAGTCGATCGGACGGTCATCAGTGTCGAAGGCGCCGAAGCCGGACGCTGGCGGGTTCGCGTCAGTGATGCCGTTGGGGTGATTCGGGTAGGGGACACCCAACTGGTGATCGAACCCAAGATCCCGACGAACCACCTCCTGTATCTCCTCGGCCTCTCGGGCGAGTTTCCGCTCGTCGAGCTCGTCGACCATGGCCAGGCTCGTGGCCAGGGTCGTTGCCCAGGGCTCGGGCACCTCAAAGCCGGCGAGGAGCTCGCGGCCGGATGTCCCGAACAGGTCTGTGACCGGAACGGCGTGACCGAAGGTCATGAGCGTGGCATGGATGCGGCACTTCAACGCGCTCCGGTGATGGACGAGATGGAGTCGGAAGCGGGCACGCTCACGGTCTGCCCGAACTCCAGGATCGGGCAGCCAGATCTCGGGCACGAGGTCCCGGCGAGCCAGCTCGGCCAGCACGTGAGCGTCGATCTTGTCCGTCTTGGCCGCCAGGGGTGCGACGCCTTTGGCCTTGACCGCGTCGGCGATCATCACGTCCCAGCCGCAGCGCTCAATGGTGTCGTGGACGACGCGCGACCCGGTCATGGACTAGATGACCGCGCTGACCTCATGGCCGTGGCGCAGGACCCTATGGGCGAGGGTACGTAAGGCGTCCGCGTCTGGGTGAACCGCTAGGAGCCTGCGTCACTAATCGCTAGCCGGGTCCTCGTGGGGGTGCGAGAATCTGGTATGCGCACCAAGACCTTCCGGCCATACGACCAAGACAGCCTCCTGTTGATGCCGCCGTCGGTTCGTGACTGGGTCAAGCCCGACGGCCTGGCGGCCTTCATCAGCGATCTCGTCGACGAACTCGATCTCGCTCCCTTCCTCGCCGCCCACGACGAACCACGGGGCATGCCGCCCTATCACCCCGCGTTGATGCTCAAGGTTCTCCTGTACGGCTACGCCACCGGAGTCCGCAGTTCCCGCCGGATCGAGGAACGTCTCTCCAGCGACGTCGACTTCATGTTCCTCGCCGGCCAGGCCCGTCCGGACTACAAGACGATCGGGGAGTTCCGCCGTCGCCACCTGGCCGCCTTTCGGTCGCTCTTCCTGGAGGTGCTGGCCCTGTGCGACAAGGCAGGTCTGGTCAAGCTCGGCCGGGTCGCTCTCGATGGCACCAAGATCCGGGCCAACGCGAGCAAGCATCGGGCCATGAGCTATGGCCGGATGGTGACCCGCGAGACCGAGCTCGCGGCCCAGGTGAACACCATCCTGCGCGAGGCCGAGGCCACCGACGCGGCCGAGGACAAGCTCTATGGCGATGCCCGGGGCGACGAGCTGCCGCCCGAGCTGCGAACACGGGAAGGCCGCCTGCGCAAGATCCGCGAGGCCAAGGAGGCTCTCGAACGCGAGGCGAGGGAGCGGACGGGGGACCCAGAAGCGACGCCCGACCCCAGATCGCAGCGCAACTTCACCGATCCCGAGTCCAAGATCATGCGCAGCCGGACCGAAGGCTGGGTCCAGGCCTACAACGCCGGCGCGGTGGTGGACGAGAAAGCCCAGGTCATCGTGGCCACGACCCTATCGGCCGATCCGACCGACAGCCGCTCCTTGCCCGCCCTGGTCGATGCGGTCGAGGCCAACGCCGGTCGGCGTCCAAAGCGAGTCCTCGCGGACGCCGGCTATGCCAGCAACGACAACATCGACCATCTGAAGAGCGCCGGCATCGATGGTTACATCGCCACAGGGCGCGAGGGCCACGGACCCGCCAGCCCCTCATCACCCCGGGGCCGCATCCCGTCCGGTCTGACGCCCATCCAGCGGATGGCTCGCAAGCTATCGACCAAGGCCGGCCACGCCCACTACGCCCGCCGCAAGGCCATCGTCGAACCCGTCTTCGGCCAGATCAAGGAGGCGGGTGGCTTCCGGCGCTTCAGCCTGCGCGGTCTCGGCTCGGCCACCGGCGAATGGCAGCTCGTCTGCGCAGTCCACAACATCGGCAAGCTATTCAGGAGCGGCAGGGCTGACAAGGTGCTGCCCGGCTGGAACCCGCCAGCGGTCCCACGGACAGCTTGGGCCATCGGATAACGCCAGCGAGGAGTCTGCCCAACCGCTCCCGCGGTCCCACTTCAGCCCTGCGACCCGAAAACGTCTGTCGACCCGATCAACTACACGTCTCGGTCGCTTCCGGACCGCGATTACGGACGCAGGCTCCTAGAGGAACCGCCCGGCGTCAAGCGCGGATCGTCGCGGGCCGCAAGACAGCCTGCGGTGACTGGGGCGCACATTAGTAGCCCGTCTTGGGCCGCCTATACTCGGTTCGTGAGCGAGCCGAAGCGCTACGAGACGACCGCTGCCGAGCTCGTCGTGAGCGCGTTGCGCCGAACTCGCCAGATCCGCCAGTTCACCGATGAGCCTGTCTCCGAGGCCGATCTGCTGACCATCCTCGAGGTGGCCCGCTGGTCCGGTAGTTCAATCAACCGCCAGCCCTGGACCTTCATCGTAGTGCGCGAGCGGGGGAACCTATTGCGGCTGGCCGAACTTGCCCCGAGCGCCAAGCACGTCGCCGGGGCTGCTGTTGCCGTCGCGCTCGCGATGGGTGGCGATAACGCCGAATGGGACGCCTATGACGAGGGCCGCGCGGCGGAGCGCATCCTGGTTGCTGCGAACGCGCTGGGGCTCGGTGCCTGCATCGGCTGGGTGGCCGGGTCCGTGCGCCCGCAGGTCGCAGAGTTCTTCGGCCTGACGCCACCGGCGTTCGTTCGGACGATCATCTCGCTGGGCCACCCTACGGAGGCGGCGAAGCAGCCGAAGTCGGCGCCGGGAACCGCCAGGCGGCCCCTCAAGGAGCTCGTGCGGGAGTTCTGAGGCGGCGGACCGGGGTCGGCCACCGAGCGAGTTCCTCTCGGCGTGGTCCTGCCCCGCAAGCGCGGCCGTCACTACGCTGCCATGGTGCCATCCCGTTGGACTGCACCCGCCCGGAAGCCAGGCCCCAAGCGGGTTCCGTCGGCGTGCCGATGGCTACCCGTACCGCCGGGCGCCCTGGCTCAGCCTCGGGCATCATCTGCGCATGACACTGAAGGTCGATCCCGGCCGCGTGCGTATCCGCCCGGTGACCATCGAGGATCGGGCAACGCTGCTCGAGTTCAGGTTCGCGATGTGGTCGGACATAGACGCGGCACTCCAACAGGGGTCCGCTGGGGCCGCGTCCGGCATCGCCGACCGAGCAACCCTGCTCAGAGACAGTGAGCGGTGGCTCGAGGAGCACACCGGCCGTGACTTTCTAGCCTTTCTCGCGGATCTCGATGGCCGCCCGGCCGCTACCGCTGCCCTGATGTGGTTCGAACATCCGCCCGTACCCGCCAATCCGAGCGGTGTCGAGGCCTACATCCTCAACGTGTATACGCGACCCGAGGCACGCCACATAGGCCTGGCGCGGGCCCTGATCGAACGTCTGATCGCTGAGGCCAGGACCGCCGGCGTGGGCCGCATCTGGCTCAGAGCCAGTCGCGAAGGGCGACCGCTCTACGAGTCTCTGGGCTTCCGGTCGCAGGACGACGACATGAGGCTGACTGA
>CAVQNC010000016.1:0-38205 GCA_963713795.1 uncultured Chloroflexia bacterium | reverse complement strand
CGGCTTCATCCTGTCGATGTGCTTCGAGGCCGTGGAGCTGGTCGGGCGCGTCATCTCGATCCAGCTGGGCCTCTCGCTCGCCTCCGTCTTCAGCCCCACCGAGGAGGACTCGTCGACCGCGATCGACCCCTTCTTCTCCGTGATGGCCGGGCTGCTCTTCCTGGCCATGGGCCTCCATCTCGCGGTCATCCAGGCCCTGGCCAACTCCTTCGCCGTCTACCCGGTCGGCGGCGGGTGGCCGGCCGACCTGGCGCAGACCGGAGCCCAGACCATCGCCCTCTCCATCGAGCTTGGCGCGCGGGTCGCCCTGCCGATCGCCCTGGTGCTGCTGCTCGTGGAGCTCTCGGTGGCCTTGCTGGCCCGCGCGATCCCGCAGATCAACGTCTTCATCATGGGCTTGCCGCTCAAGATGCTGGTCGGGATCGCCGTCCTGGCCGTGGCCATGCCCAGCCTCATCAGCGGCGCCTCCTCCATCTACACCTTCATCTTCCAGGCCGCCACCGGCGGCGCTGTCTCCACGTAGGGGCGGGCGATGGCTGAGAAGACAGAAGCACCCACTCCGCGACGGCGCGAGGAAGCGCGCGCCAAAGGCCAGGGCGTCGGCCGGTCCAGGGAACTCTCCCAGGGCCTGACGATGGGCGTCGGCGTTCTTGCCCTGGCGAGCCTGCTGCCGGGCGTGGCTGCCAACCTGGTGACCCAGCCCCAGTCCGCGGTCCTCGACATGGACCCGCGGGCCAGCAACTCTCAGCTCATGGACGCGGCCGGAGGCGCGATCCTGGCCGTCCTGGAGCTGACGCTGCCGCTTGCCGTACTGGTCATGGTGGCCGGCATCGCGGGCAACCTGGTCTCGGGCGGCCTGGTCTTCTCGCCCAAGGCCATCCGTTTCGATCTCAGCCGCATCAACCCGATCCAGGGCTTCAAGCGGCTGGCCGACCGGCAGGCCCTGGTCAGGCTCGGCATCGCCTCGGCCAAGCTCGCCATCCTGGCCTTCATCTCCTGGCAGGTGGTCGGCAGCCGCGTGCCGGCGATCGTGGCGACCCAGGGTTCGAGCGCCGCCGCCATCGCCGGAACCTGCCTCTCGGCGGTCTTCCAGCTCGGCCTGACGATCACGATCCTGCTGGCGGTGGTGTCGCTGGTCGACTTCGTCGTCCAGCGGCGGCGGGCTCAGCAGTCGATCCGCATGACCAAGCAGGAGGTCAGGCAGGAGTACCGCGAATCCGAGGGCGACCCGATGATCCGCAGCGCCCGCCGCCGCCGGGCCCGCCAGATCGCCTTCGCCCGGATGATGGACGCGGTCCCAACCTCCGACGTCATCGTCACGAACCCGACCACCCTCGCGGTCGCTCTCAAGTACGACTCGCTGACCATGCGGGCGCCGAAGATCGTGGCCAAGGGCCAGCGCCTGATGGCCGATCGGATCAAGCAGATCGCGCGAGAGCACAACGTGCCGGTGATAGAGGACAAGCCGCTGGCCCGGGCGCTCTTCTCCCGCCCCGTAGGTTCCGAGGTGCCGGCCCACCTGTACAGGGCCGTGGCCAGGCTGCTCGTCCTGGTCCACCAGGCCAGGTTCGCCGCAGGCGGCCGCTTTGCCGGGCCCCGCTCCGGAGCGCGGCCGTGGACGCGCGGCCCGTCGTCCGAGGGAGGCAGGACCGCCCCGGCCGCTCTCAAGCTCAGGTCGTGGTGGAATGCCGCGACTGCCGCCGCGGCCGCCGCGGGCCTCGATTCGCAGATGCTCGGCGGCCTCGCGGTCGACGGCGCGGAGGCCGTCCGCCTGTACGGCGGCGCGCCCGGGCCGGCCGGTGAGCCCGGCGTCTCCGGCGACCTCGCGGAGGCGGAGATCGACCTCGCCGCCGGCGGCGGCTCGGCGACCTCCGCTCGAACCGGCGCCGCCGATGCTGATGGCGATGAGGCGTGGCTCGACGGAGCTGCCCTTGAGCCCGCCGACGTCGATGAAGAGGCCCTGGCCGCGGCCATGGCGGCTGACGAGCTCCGGGACCTCACTCCCGACGAGATAGCCCAGTTCGAGGCCGGTCTGGTCCTCGGCGACGACTCCACAGACATCGAAGAAGAGGAGCTCGGACGATGACCAGTCAGGCTGCTCCCGCCGTCGGCGTCCTCCGCCGCAGCGACGCGGTGCTCGCCGCCGCCGTCGTCGGCATCGTGGCGATGATGATCATCCCGCTGCCGCCGACGCTGCTGGACATCCTGATCATCCTGAACATCACGTTCTCGCTGACCGTTCTGCTCGTCTCGCTCAACATCCGCGAGCCTCTCGAGTTCAGCTCGTTCCCGACCCTCCTCCTGATCGCGACCCTCTTCCGCCTTGGGCTGAACGTCTCGGCGGCGCGGCTGATCCTCCTCGACGCCCATGCCGGCGAGGTCATCAACGCCTTCGGCAAGGTGGTCGTCGGCGGGAACACCGTCGTCGGCATCGTCGTATTCCTGATCCTGGTCGTGATCCAGTACGTCGTCATCACGAACGGCGCCGGGCGGGTCAGCGAGGTCGCCGCCCGCTTCACCCTCGATGCCATGCCCGGCAAGCAGATGAGCATCGACGCGGACCTCAACGCCGGCCTGATCACGCCGGACGAGGCGCGAGCCCGGCGGCGCGGCATCGAACACGAGGCGGACTTCTACGGCGCGATGGACGGCGCCTCCAAGTTCGTCAAGGGCGACGCGGTGGCCGCCCTCGTAATCATCGTCGTCAACATCGTGGGCGGGTTGACGGTCGGCGTCCTCCAGAAGGGCTTCGACATCGGGACGGCCCTCACGACCTACACCGTCCTGACCGTCGGCGACGGACTCGTGAACGAGATCAGCGCCCTCCTTGTATCGGTCTCGACCGGTGTCCTGGTGACCCGCAGCGGCTCGGAGGCCGGCCTCGGCAGCGACCTCGCCACCCAGATGCTCGGCCGTCCCAAGCTGTTCATGGTCGTGGGCGGCGCCCTTATCGTCATCGGCGTCGTGCCGGGCTTCCCGACGTTCGTCTTCGGCATCGGCGGCGGCCTGGTCGCCGGCGGCGGCTGGTTCCTCTCGCAGTCACAGACCGCCTCGGCGACCGCGATCGCGGCCGCGCCGGCGATCGCGACGCCGGCCCTCCCGGCCCTGGGCAGCGGCCAGGACAGCCCGCTCGACGCCCTGAAGGTCGAAACGATGGAGCTGGAAGTTGGCTACGGCCTGGTGGGCCTCGTCGAGGGTGGGGCGAGCGGGGGACTGGTCGAACGGATCGGCCTCATTCGCCGCCAGATCGCGGGCGAGCTGGGGCTGATCGTACCCACCGTCCGCATCCGCGACGACCTGGTCCTGGACCAGAACGCCTATGTGATCAAGCTCCGAGGATCGGAGATCGCCCGAGGCACGGTCGACCCGACGAAGATGCTGTGCATGGACCCGAACGGCGGGGAGATCGCCGTCAGCGGGATCCCCACGACCGAGCCCGTCTTCGGGCTGCCGGCCTCCTGGATCAGCATCGCCGACCGCGAGCGGGCGGAGAGCCTGGGTTACACGGTCGTCGACGCCGCCTCCGTCCTGGCCACGCACCTGGCGGAGACGATCAGGCGCCACGCCCAGGAGATCCTGGGCCGGCCCGAGACCAACCAGCTGCTCGAGGGCCTGAAGCGGGATCAGCCGGGGCTCGTCGAAGAGCTGGTCCCGACCCTGGTCAGCACGGGCGACATAGAGAAGGTTCTGCAGGGGCTGCTGCGTGAGCGCGTCCCGATCCGCGACATGTCGACGATCCTGGAGGCGATCGCCGACGGCGCCCGAAGCACCAAGGAGCCGCTCTTCCTGACCGAGGCCGTGCGGCACGCGCTGGCGCGGGCCATCTCCATGCGCTACCGCGCTCCCGATGGGTCCATCCACGCCGTTGCCCTGGCCCCCGATCTCGACACCCGCCTCGGAGCCTCGGTCATGGTCCAGCCCGGGTACGTCGGGCTGGAACTCTCCGGCTCCGACAGCCGGATGCTCATCGAGTCGGTCGACCGAGCGCTCAAGAGCCTGGCTCTCCAGCGCTACCAGCCGATCCTGCTGTGCACGACTCGCATCAGGCTGGCCCTTCGGAACCTGACCGAGCGGCACCTGCCGCAGCTCACCGTTCTCTCGTATGAGGAGATCCTGCCCAGTGTCTCCGTGCAAGTGCACGCCCAGGTTGAGGTTTGACAGATGCAGCTGCTCGTCGCCACGTGGACATTGCGGCTTTCGGTCGTGGCCGCGCTCGCCGTCGGCGGAGTCTCCTACCAGGCCGGCGCCTCGGCCCTGGACTGCGTCGACCGGGCCCTTGCCGTCGCGGTCGGTTTCACGCTCGCCGGCCGCTGGCTGCTCGGCTGGCTCGAACCGCCTGAGGTCCGCATGTTGAAGATGCGCCAGCGCCGCGATGCGCGTCGATCCAAGAAGGGGAACGGGGCAGCGGGCGAATCGACCGCTCGAGGGCGCCGGTCCGCGTCCACCGTGTCCAGAAGCGCGTAAGGCTGAGGAGACTGCATGATGTTCGACCGACAGTTACTGCCGCCGCTCCTCGCCGGCGCCGCCGTCGATGGGGCCCTGGCCGCCCGGCCAGTAACCCTCTTCTACGCCGAGGCTCGCGCCTCCGGCGTCGTCGAGCCGCTGGTGAAGTCGCCACCGGGTTTCGGGCCCGATCTGGGTTCGGGTTCCGGGGGCGCGCCGCCCGACGAAGGAGGTGCCGGACCGGAAGGGCAGGACGGAGACGGCCTCGGCAGTGGTGCGGAGGACGCCGTACTGCTCGAAGCCGGCCCCGATGAGGAAACCGCCTCACGGTCGGCGGCCGAGCCGGCAGCAGCCGAGCCGGTCCCGGCGGACGTAGTCGGGGCCGCCGCCGACCTGACGGGCTACGGCGCATACGGCAACACGCCCGGTCCGGGCCTAGGTCTGAGCCGCGACGAGCTGGTCGCTCGCTACGCCCACCTCGTCAAGTACGTGGTCGGCAGGCTGGGCGTCTCGGTGCCCGGCCTCTTCGACCACGAGGACGCCATGCAGGCCGGGGTTCTCGGGTTGCTCCGGGCCATCGACGCCTACAAGCCCGAGGCGGCGGCCTCCTTCGAGTCGTACGCGATCCTGCGGATCCGCGGCGCGATCCTCGACGCCGTCCGCTCCCTGGACACGGTCGGCCGGGCCGGCCGTGAGGCCGCCCGGGCCATCCAGGGCGCCATACGAGACCTCCAGCACGAGCTGGGCCGCTCGCCCACCGAGTCGGAGATCGCCTCGCGGCTCGGCATGCCGGTGGCTCGCTACCGCGAGCGCCTCCAGGCCGCGTCGGTCGTGACGGTCTCGCTCGACGAGCACGACGTTCGCGAGAGCGACGACGAGTCGACCATGCTGGCCGACAACGCGCCGGACCCGAATGCCGTCGACCCGGCTGAAGAGGCCTCCCGCCGCGACGCCATCGCCTCGCTGGTCCAGGAGATCGGCCGCCTCAGCCAGCGTTCGCGGATGGTTCTGGCCCTCTACTACCAGGACGAGATGACCTTCAAGGAGATCGGCCAGGTCCTGGGCGTGACGGAGTCTCGCGTCTGCCAGATCCACACCGAGGCGATCCTGAGCCTTCGGAGCAGGCTGGTCGACGCCGATGTGGCCGCCCGGTTGGGGCGGCGGAGGGTAAGGCCATGATCCGCGGCTTCTACACCGCCGTCTCCGGCGTCGTATCGTCGATGACCCAGGAGGCGGTCGTCGCCGACAACATCGCCAACTCCAATACCGTCGGCTTCAAACAGTCGCGGACCTCCCAGGAGGACTTCGAGCTCCAGATCATGAACTCGCTGGGCCCCGACCTGGGCGAGCTCGGAACCGGAGCCATACCCACCGGCCTCAAGCTGGACACCAGCCAGGGGCCGCTCCAGTCCACCGGCGTGCAGACGGACCTCGCCATCGAAGGGGACGGGCTGTTCGAAGTCCGAACCGGCGGCGGCGTCGCCTACACCCGCGCCGGCGACTTCCAGCTGGACGTCAACGGCATGCTCGTGACCGAGCAGGGCTATCCGGTGCTCGACACGACCGGCCACACCATCCAGCCCGGGGCGAAGTTCACCGTCGAAGCCGACGGCACGATTTCCGGCACCGGACAGCGGATCGCGCTGGTCGGCTGGCCTCCGGGCGGCGTGACCAGACTGGGACAGAACCTGTATTCGGCGGCCGGCCAGCTCAGCCCGGCCACGGGTTCGATCCGGCAGGGCGCACTGGAAGGAAGCAACACGGACATGGCCATGTCCATGTCGGACCTGATCTCGCTCGAGCGCGACTTCCAGATGAGCGCCCGGGCCATGACGCTTCAGGACGGCACCCTCAACGACGCCACCCAGCTGGGACGGCTGCAATGAGCGGGGCTTCCTCGTCCGGGGGGACTCGAAAGGGCCACTTCCGCGTCCCGGGTGATGGTGCGAAGCTGGTCGAGCTGGCGCGCCGCGGCGTTCTACGCCGCCCGCCGTCCAGGAAGAACGTCGACGCCGCGCAACGGCTACGTCGAACCGATGACAATCTACCCCTCCCGCGAGTCAAGTCTCCTGGGGACCGGCCGATCTCTAGGGTGACGCCCATGAGAGGAAAGCAATGAAGATCGACGACCCGCGGTCCGTTACCTCGTCCCCCAACGTCCTGCCCACGGCTCCCGCCACGGCGGCGCCGACGCGTCCGGACGTCCAGGGAACCCAGAACGGCGCCGCCGTCACCCAGCCGGCCGCCCGCGTCGAGCTATCGGCGCGAAGCCGGGAGATGCATCAGGCCCTCGCGGCCGCCAATGCCGCTCCCGACGTTCGAACCGACAAGGTGAACGACGCCAAGCAGCGGATCGCTCAGGGCACGTACTCGGTGAAGGCCGAGGTCGTGGCCCGGGGGATCCTCGACACCCGAGCGTAGATGTTCGCACCGGGCGACGGTGACGTCGCCGGTAACGCGGCCGCCTTCGGTGCCGGCTTCGGCTCGCCCGCGTTGTCCGCCCTGACATCCGCCCTGGGACGTCTCGAGGCGGCCTGCGACGGGGTGGGGGACGCGGTCACCAGGCACGATCGCATCGCGCTCACGAGAGCCAACGACGAGGCCGACGCTCTCGTCGAGGAGATCAACGGCCTGGTCGGCACACTCTCCGAGGAAGACCGTGCGCTGCTCCCGCAGCTCGGCGTACCGGCCATCTGCCAGCGTCTCGGCGCCGGCGCACGCCGCAACGCATATCTGATCGAGCGGGCCTGGGCCGTCGACGCGGCTCTGATGCGCCTCCTGCTCGGCCTCGGCCGGGTCGGAGCGGACGGCAGCGTCGGAGGGTATTCGGTGAACCCGGGTCCCACGTACGTGAATCGGCAGGCCTAGCATGAGCTCACCCTTCTTCGGCCTGGAGATCGGCTCCTCCGCGCTCCAGGCGGCCCAGCAGCAACTCGATACGGCGGCCCACAACGTCGCCAACGCGAGCACGCCGGGCTATTCGCGCCAGGTGGTCACCCTCGTCGCGTCGCCCCCGTACACGGTGCCGGCCTTCGACCGCAGCGGCCTGCCCGGCCAGATTGGGTCGGGCGTCAGCGTCGCGGCGATAACCCGGGTCCGGGACACTTTCCTGGACGGCCAGGTCCAGGCGCAGACGGCGTTGCAGGGCGAGTGGAGCGCGCGCGACCAGGAGCTCGCCAAGGTCGAGTCGATCTTCCCGGAGCCGTCCAGCTCGGGCCTCGGCAACACGATCAGCCAGTACTACGGAGCCTGGCAGGACGTGGCCGCCGATCCGTCCTCGACGGCCGCCCGCACTGCCCTCACCCAGCAGGCCACCAGCCTGGCCATGCAGCTCAACAGCGCCTCGACACAGCTGGGCATGGCTTCGGCGGGCATCGACAGCGAGGTAAGCCAGGACATCACGACCGTCAACAACCTCGCCCAGCAGATCGCCGGCCTGAACGGTCAGATCCAGCGGGTCACCGTCTCGGGCAATCAGCCCAACGACCTGCTCGACCAGCGGAACCAGCTGCTCACCCAGTTGAATGCCATCCTTCCGACCACGGTCATGACCCAGACCGACGGCACGATAACCGTCGAAGTCGGCGGCACGGACCTGGTCTCCGGCGTCAGGTCGCGCCAGCTGGTGGCAAGCACGGACCCGGCGACCGGCCACGTGACGCCGACATGGTCCGACGGCAGTGCCGTGACGGTGTCTACAGGGCAGATGAAGGCTCTACTGGACGTCAGGGACGTGGACATCGCCGGCTACCAGTCCCAGCTCGACGCGCTCGCCAAGGGCATCGCCGACTCGACGAACGCGCTCCACGAGCGGGGCATCGACGCCAACGGGAACGCGGGCCTGGCGATCTTTACATACAACGCGGGCGACCCGGCCCAGTCCCTCGCGGTCAACGCGGCCGTGGCCGCCAACCCGCAGCTGATCGCCGCTTCTTCCGCGCCGAACGCGCCGGGCGACGGCTCGGTGGCCGGTCTGATCGGCGACCTGCAGAATGCCAAGAGCTACTCGGCGGGTATTGCCGGCACGAACGTGGTCGGCGGGATGGATCTCACGACGGGTACGACCGCCCGCCTGATGACCGTGGCGACCGATACCGCCAAGGCCCAGACGTACACGTTCAGCAGCACCGCGCCCGGCAGCTTGACACTGACCGGCGCCGACGGAAGCAGCCAGACGATCACCGTCTCCGATACGGCCGGGGGCGGCACGCAGGTCCTCAACTTCGACCAGCTCGGCATCCAGCTGACCGTGAGCAACGGCACCACGGCCAGCGCTACGAAGACCGCCGCCGACCTGGTGACCGACCTGACGTCGCCCGGCCAGAACACCGTCGTGGCCGCCTCGCTGTACTCGCCCTCGCAGACGACCTCGGACTTCTACGCGACGCTCGTGGGGCAGATAGGGTCGACCTCGAGCCAGGCGACCGAGATGGACCAGAACCAGCAACTCGTCCTGAGCCAGCTCAACACGCAGGTCCAGCAGAACAGCGGCGTCTCCCTCGACGAGGAAGCTACCGACATGCTCCGCTTCCAGAATGCGTACCAGGCCGCCGCCCGGGTCATCACGACCATGGACCAGATGCTGGACACGCTCATCAACGCGACCGGCGTGGTCGTTCCGTAAAGGGAGGGCGAGCGATGCGCGTGACCGAATCCATGATCTACGACAACGCCAAGACCACCCTGGCGAACAACCTGTCGGCCATTCAGACGATCCAGAACCAGGTCAGCTCCGGCAAGCAGCTCAACCAGCCTTCGGACAACCCGGCCGACGTCCAGACTGCCGTCGGCCTGGGCGACACGCTGGCCCAGATAAACCAGTTCATCCGGAACATCAACACCGCGTCCGGCACGGCCTCGGCCATGGATACGGCCCTGTCCAGTGCCGGCAACATCCTCCAGCGCGCCAACGAGCTGGCCATCGAGGGTGCCAACGGCACGCTCGACGCCGGCGACCGCCAGGCCATCCTGGCCGAAGTCCAGCAGCTGTCCGAATCGCTGGCCACGGCCGCGAACACCAAGATGGGTGACGAGTACGTGTTCGGCGGCTTTCGCGTGGACACGCCTCCGTACGCGGTCACCGGGCCCGGCCAGGTAGGGCCGTACCAGGGCGACGACGGGGTCTCGGTCGCTCGCATCGGGCCTGCCAGCACGATGCAGATCAGCATGCCCGGTGACGCCGTATTCGGGCCGGCAATGAAGGCCCTGGCGGACCTCCAGGCCGATCTCAGCGGCGGCGGCGCGGTCCAGCAGTCGACCCTGAGCGAGATCTCGACCGGCCTCGACACGATCGTACAATCCCAGGCCACGGTCGGCGCTCGGGAGAACCGGCTGAGCGAGGCGAATACTTCGCAGCAGGCGATGTCCACCAGCAACCAGGCTCTCCTGAGCCAGCTCGAGGACACGAACATGCCGGCGGCCATAACCGAGCTGACGTCGCGTCAGCTGACCTACCAGGCAACCCTGGCCGTCACGGCCAAGGTAATGCAGACCAGCTTGATCGATTACCTTAAGTGATGCCGCCTGGTGATCCGGCGCGGATAGGCCGCCCCCAGCTGGGGCCCGCAAGCGAGGACATGTCCGTGAGCCAAGCATCAGTTGCGGCCGAGATCGTCTTTCCGGACGGTCTGGTCGGGCTGCCGTCCCTGATCCACCATCGCCTGACTGCCGTTCCGGAGACGGCCCTCTACGAGATCGTCTCCTCCGACGACCCGACGATCGGCTTCATTGCCGCGTCCGCGGACAACGTGAAGCCCGGCGCCTCGGGCCACCTGCGCGCACTCGGCCTCGTCAACGAAGGCGAATGGGTCCTCGCGATCCTGGCGGTCCACGGTGAGCCGCCGGCCGTGACGGCCAACCTGGCCGGGCCGCTGGTCATAGACATGGCGAAGGCGACGGCCCGTCAGCTTGTCGTCGAAGACCCGGACTTCCCGCTCCAAGCCCCGGTCTCAAAGGAGGGCTGATGCTCGTCCTCACGCGCCGCCCGGGCCAGTCGATCAGGATCGGGCCCAACGTAGAGGTGCGTGTCGTTCGGATCGAGGGCGACCGCGTCGTTCTCGGTATCGCCGCGCCACGGCACGTGGCGGTCGTCCGCGCCGAGCTTGTCGAGCTCGTTTCCGGCGAGCTGCGGGAAGCGTCCGACACGCGGGCCAAGCTCCGCGTGATGCTGATGCCTCGCCTGGTCGATCCCGCCGGGGCTGAGCGGGCGGGCGATCCAGCCGGCGATGGTCCGGAGGACGACGACCCGGGCGTCGCCTAGATCGTGGCCGCTCCGGCTCGGGTTCGAAACCGCTCCGGCACAGGAAGCACTCCACCGGCGACCGTCTAGCTGCGTCTGGGCGCCGACCTTCGCTGCGGCGCGACCAGGGCTGCGGGTGGTCCGGCCGCGGTGCGGGTACTGCGAAGCAGGGTGAGGGGCGGCAGGACTTCCCGGCCTCCCCGCCCGGGGCCCCTCGATCTCGCACTTTACCCATGCACTTTCGGACTTGAGTATGCGGACATGGCCCAGGTCCTCGGCAACACGCAATCCGGCGCCGCCAGGCCCGTGCCGCGGGGTGCTTCTGGCATGATCCGCCCGGCCGGCACGGCCGCGGCGCGTTTTCTGGACTTTCGGACGATCCACGACCCGACCGGCAACCTGACCCCGATCGAGGCGAGCCTCGACGTCCCTTTCGATATCCGGCGGGTCTTCTTCCTCTACGACGTCCCCGGCGGCGCGGCCCGAGGCGGTCACGCTCATCGCAGCCTGGAAGAGGTGATCATCGCCGTCTCGGGTTCGTTCGATGTCGTGACCGAGGATGGCACGGCCCGGGAGCGCTACTCCCTGAACAGGGCCTACTACGGGCTCTACCTGCCGCCCATGGTCTGGATGAACCTTGAGAACTTCTCCTCCAACTCAGTTGCGCTGGTGTTGGCCTCGCAGCCCTTCGAAGAGGCCGACTACTTCCGCAGCCGCTCCGACTTCCTCAAGGTCGCCCGCGGCAGGCCATTCGCCGGGCAGATTTGATGGCCGCGGCATCTCTTCACGGCCGCCATCTGGAACGGGCTCGGCCGCCAGCCTGGCGAGCCGCTGCAGGGGCGGCGATGGGCGATGGGGATTCCGTCGAAAGCGGCATTTCCTCGGCCGCGAATCCCAGCCGCCGGTCGAAGCGCGATCGCGGCTGGGACCCGCCGCTCCGGATCCAGGTGTCCGTTGCAGCCATCCCTGGCATGCTCGACGAAGCCGCCTCCTTCCTGGATCGATTCGATCGACCCGACCTCGCCCTTGTGATCGTCGAGACGATCCTGGGCGTCGATCCGGACAATGCGTCCGCCACTGTCATCGCCGGCCTGTGCGCCCATAGACTGGGCGACCTCGACATCGCGCGCTCGATGTTCGATCGGGCAACGGCGCTCGCCCCGGATGACCCGGAGCCTCGCCGACTGAGAGCGGCGATCTCGCTCGAGCTGGGGCTGGCATCGGACGCGGTCGAAGAACTCAATCGCAGCCTCGTCGCAGCCGGGGACAATCCCTCGACCTACGCGGCGCTGGGCGACGCGTACGCTGCCATGGGCAAGGACGGGCAGGCCGTCGACGCCTATCGCTCCGCGATCGCTTTGGGCCCGAGGGATACGGCGTCGCGCAAGAAACGCATCCTGCTGGAACTCAAGGCCGGCCGGCTCCGGGAAGCGTCGGCCCACTACCAGGATCTGCTTGCTCTCGACTCCCAGAACCCGGCCGAGCACCTGGTCGCGGCCGGCCGCTTCTTGAGCGTGGCCGACTGGTGCCGCGAGCACGGCGCGCCCTACACGCCGGTCGCGCCGGCCATGTCCGAGGTGATCTATCCGCCTCGGTACATCGGCCAGGAGGCCCTTCCGCCCGTCCCGGTTACGACCGCTGCGACTTACGTGGCGGAGATCCAGGACGTCGCAGTGATCGGCGGCGAAACGATGCTGGTCGCCGAGACGGGCGAGGTCATCTGGGACCTTGCCGCCGGCCCAGGAGCGGAGCGCTTCGATCTGGCCGAGCGGGTCGCCCGATATGCTGCCGGCGGCGTGGCCCTGGTCGACGCGCAGGCCTCGGCCGAGGGGCCGATCGAGGCAGGCATAGCTATGACGGGTGTCTCGAGCCACAACTACTTCCACTGGCTCGTGGAGTTTCTGCCGCGCTTCGCCACCCTTGAGGCGGCCTCGGCGGGGACCGACATCGCGCACCTGCCGCTGCTCGTGGACCGTGCAGTCCTGGCCGTGCCCCAGCTCGTCGACGCCCTTCGCGCCGTTGCGGGCAGCGACCGCGAGATCATCGGTCTGGATGCGGCCGTTGCCCGTCGTGTCGAGCGCCTGGTCGTAGCGGGCCAGTCCTCGTGGATGCCCAACAACTTGCGCGATGGCGAAAGCCTGACTCTCGCCGACTACCACGTGCCGAAGGAATCCATCTCCTTCCTGCGGCGCCGGCTGCCTCCGGCGGGGCTCGACCTGAACGGGCCAGGCCACCGGCGTCTGTACCTGGCCAAGCGGAGCGGCCCGCGGCGCCTGTCCAATGGTGCGGATCTCCACCCCGTGCTCGCCGAATTCGGCATCGAGACCGTGTGGCCCGAGGTCCTCTCGCTGGCAGACCAGATCCGGCTCTTCGCCGACGCGGAGCTCGTTGTCTCGGAGAGCGGGGCCGCGCTCACCAACTTGATCTTCTGCCCGCCGAGCACCCGCATCGTCGTACTGATGGGCGACCGCTGGGAAGCCGCCCCGTACTCGCAGATCGCCGGCGTACTGGGCCAGTCGATGGCGTTCGTCACAGGAACGCTGCAGGAGCGGCAGGCCAAGGTGTACCAATCCAGATTTGCGTTGGACCCTCGTGACCTGGCGCGGGCCCTGTCAGCGGTCTTCAGTCGGACGAGCGAGGCGATGACGTGAGCCGCCCGAAGGCCCAGCTTGACCTACTGCTGGGATCCGAGATAGGGCTGTGGATCGTCGGCCTGGTCGATGCGAACGACGTTGGGTTCGTGGTCACGAAGGACGAGGCGATCGCGAAGGCCGCGGCCGGGCGGGGAATGAGGGTCGCCGGCGATCCTGTAAAGACGTCCCGGTCGACATGTGCCCTCTCCGCCCACTGGCCGACCGTCTTGAGCCCGGACGAGTTGTCCAATTACACCGTGGCGTGGAACCTCCACCCGGGACTGCTGCCGTGGGGTCGCGGCTACGGGCCGGTCTTCTGGGCGATCTGGGCGGGAGAGCCCGCCGGCGCCACGCTGCACGTGATAACGGCCGGGCTGGATCGCGGCCCGATCGTCGACCAGCTTCCAGTTCCCGTCTTCGACAACGACACCGGCTGGACCCTGTACCGGCGCGTCCTCGACGCGCGCGAATCGCTCTTCCTTCGCTGGTGGCCGAGGCTCCTGGCGGGCGAGCGACCCGGTGGCGAGCCTCAACCTGCCGGCGGCTCCTATCACACCCGTGCCGAATTCATCGCCATGCGAGACGCGCCGGCCCTGGCGAACCTGACCGCGGCCGACCTGGTGCGGCTCTCGAGGGCGCTCGCAATGCCGGGTCTGCCGGGCGCGCGAGTCGGCGCGAGCAGCCGGCTCGTGCTGGTGGAGGAGTAGGGCGATGGCATCCCGTTCGCCTCGCCCGGAGGCACCGGCGAAACATGGCGAAGAAGACCCCACCGCGCCGGTCTGGACGGTCGACTCTGCCCTCAAGATCAGGCTGCCAGGCCGCACCCGCACCGATGCCAGGTTGGCATTCGCCCTGCATGCGTCGGAGCTGCTGAACCACTACCGACCCATCTGGGAGCACCTCGATCCGGAAACGTTCGAGATCGTCTATGCCAGCGAATACGCGGGCGATAACGCCCGGATCGCCTCCTTCGCCGCGGCCAAAGGCTATCGGGCCAGTTTCGTGGGCGAGGTCCTGACCGAGGGCCGGCTCTTTGCCGCGGTCGTGAGCAACCACACCGGCTCAGCCGGCCTGATCGAGGGCGTCTCGGCGCTGCCCAGGCTGGGGCGGCGCCAGGTGCGGATCATGTACGGCCTTGGCAAGGATGCCTGGCACTTCGCGCCCTGGAACAATTCGTACGACGTAATCCTCTGCTGGGGGCCATACCAGGCCGAACAACTGGCCAGGTACGAGCACCCTCGAGTGGTGCAGGTTGGCTATCCGAGGTTCGACCGTCTCTTCTCGCTGAGAGAACCGAGGTCGTCCGTCGTACGCCGGTTTGGCGGCGACCCTGAGAAAGGCACACTTGTCTGGCTGCCGACATGGGGCCGGCATTCCTCCATCGACGCCTTCGCCGAGACCTTGGCCGCCCTTCAGAGCGAGATGAACGTGCTCGTGAAGGTCCACCCACTGACCTCGGAGAGTGAACCAGCGCGGATGTCGCACCTGCGGGACGCGGGGCTCCCGCTCTTGACCACCCCGGATCTTGACAACGTCGACCTCTTCTACGCGGCCGACGTCGTAGCGGCCGACTACGGTGGGTCGCCCTTCGGGGCGATCTTCGCCGATCGCGATCTCGTGCTGCTCGATACGCCGGTAGAAGTCCGGCAGGCCGACATCGTGCCCGCGGATTCCCTTGATCGCCGCCTCCGCGAGTGGATCCTGAACATCGATCCGAATGAAGGCCGGCGCGTCCTCGAATACCTGGGCGACGCCGACGCGCGGGAACAGCAGCGGAGCGTCCGCGATCTGCTTCGGCGCAGCCTCTTCGCCCCCTTCGACGGATGCGCAGCCGAAGTGGCCGCGGCGGTTCTGCGAAACCTGGAGGCCATCTGCCGATGAACCTCTGGTGTCGCGCGGAACCACGACCGAGATGCCGCGCGCGTGGCCCACGATGACGGAGCCTCTGCACGTCCTCATCTACGGCTCCAGCTCGGCGGGGGTGTGCGACTACTACCGGCTGGGCATGTACGGCGAACGGCTGGCCCGGCTGGGCGTCGAGACTCGAATCTGGTCCGACTTCAACGACTACGCAATCAACGTCCCGGCCGAGTACTCGGAGCGAATCGCCGACGCCGTTCGAGATGGCGTTGCGACGATAGAGCGGGCTCCAATCGACTGGGCGGATCTGATCCTGTTCCGGCGCTGGTATTCGGTCTCTCCCTGCTGCAACGATTGCGACACGACCGGCCCGGTCGATCTGGTGGCCGCCCATTGCCGGACGACGGGGCACGAACCAAACACCGTCGACCAGCTCCTGCCCCTGCTGCTCTCGACCTTCAGCCACCATCCAGAGGTCCTTCGGGGCCGCGCCATCGTCTACGAGACCGACGACGACCTGCTGGCGGGAGCACCCTGGCTGCCGTTCTACAGGCGCTTGATCCCGGATCGCCCGGTCATCGAGCAGATGCTGAGGCGGGCCGATCTCGTCACCGTCACGACGCCCGTTCTGGCCCGCATGGCCATGCGCTACAACGATGAAGTCCGCGTCATACGCAACGCCGTCGATCAGGCCTGGTACGCGGCGGCGAGCGGCGAGGCCCGCCTTCCGGGGACCGTTCGCATTGCCTATTACGGTACGGCCGCCCGCCGGCGCGACTACGAGGTCTGCCGCGAGGCCGTGGATCTGGTCTCTCGCGGCGACGAAGGGATACGCCGGGTCTGGCTCGGGTCGGACGACCCCGCGATCCAGGCGATCGTCGATGAGGCGCACCCTTACGTCGAAACGGTCCCTGGCTTCGCTCGGGCGCTCGTCGGCATCCGGCCGGACATCGGTCTGGCGCCGGTTGTCGGCGACGAATTCGACCGCGCCCATTCTGAACTGCACTGGCTCGAGTACACGATGTGCGGTGCGGCGACGATCGCCTCGAGAGTCATGGGCGGCGGTCCATACGATGTCATCCGAGACGGGGTGGACGGCATCCTGGCGCGGAATCGGGCGGACTGGCGGACCGGGCTGCGCCGCCTCGTCGGCTCCGCGACGCTGCGCGAGGAACTGGTCGGCAGGGCTCGCGAACGAGTCCTGACCGAATACGACCCGGACGTTCGTGCGGCCGAGATTGCCCAGGCCTACCGCTGGGCCGCCGAGCACGGCGGTCGCGGCGCGCTGCCGCGCCTCCATGCCATGGGCGGGGCGGCCGACCCGGTGGCCGAGCGCACTGCGCTGGAGGCCCGCGATGCTCTGGCGCATCGGCAACGGAGCCGCCGCGAAGCCACCGAGGCCGTCGAGTTGCTGGCCAGGGCACGCGGCACGCGCGGAATCTGCTGGCCCGATGGAGCGGCTGACCGCCCTCTGGTCTCGGTGACCATTCCGACCTATAACCGGGGCGCGATCCTGGTGGAGCGCTCGATCGCATCGGTGCTGGCCCAGACCTACGAGAACCTCGAGGTCATCGTGGTGGGCGACTGTGCCACGCCCGAGACCGTCGAGGCCGTCCAGGCGATCCGCGACCCGAGGGTCCGCTTCGAGAACCTGCCTGTTCGCGGTCCGCGGCCGGCCGAGCCTGAGCGGGCCTGGCAGACGTCTGGTTCGAGACCCTACAACCGGACCCTGGAACTGGCCCGCGGCCAGTGGATCGCGCCGCACGCCGACGACGACGAGTTCACACCCGATCACATCGAAGTGCTCCTCCGCTCCGCGATCGACAACCGCTTGGAGTTCGTGTACGGCGCGTCGTGGATGGAGTCGCCCGACGGAGTCTGGTTTCGGCTTGGGGAATGGCCGCCCCATCACGGCGGCTTCGCGGCCGGGTCCGTCCTGTACTCGGCGGGCTTGCGCTTCTTCCGCTACGACGAGGAATGCTGGCGCGAAGACGAACCGAATGATTGGAACCTGTGGCGCCGCATGCTCGAAGCCGGAGTCCGGATGGGGTTCATCGACCGGGTCGTATTCCGCCACTATGCCGAAGCCCGGCATCGACTGAAGGTCTCATAGAAATGACCCAGGTCGTTGGCCGATCCCAACCCGACACCCCCAGGACCGTGCCGTTTCTCGATCTTGCGGCTCTTCACCGCGATCTCGCGGCCGAGATAGAGCCCGCCGTGCTGGCGGTGCTTCGATCGGGCCAGTACATCCTGGGCCCGGAGGTCGAGGCGTTCGAGGATGAGTTCGCCGGCCGCGTCGCCGCGCGTCATTGCATCGGCGTGGGCAGCGGGCTGGACGGCCTGCGGCTTTCGCTCGAGGCTCTGGGCATCGGTCGCGGCGACGAGGTGATCGTGCCCGGGCACACTTACATAGCCACATGGTTCGCGGTAAGCGCGGTCGGAGCCGTGCCTGTGCCGGTCGACGTCGACGAGGCCACCTATCTGATCGATCCGGCCGCGGTCGATGCCGCGGTGACCTTCCGCACGCGAGCCATCGTCCCGGTTCACCTGTACGGCCAGCCGGCCCCGATGCCGGCGCTTCTCCAGATCGCCCGCCGGCACGGGCTGGCGGTGGTCGAGGACGCGGCTCAGGCCCACGGCGCGGCGCTGGGCGGAGCGCCAGTCGGGGCCCAGGGCCGGTGCGCGGCCTGGAGCTTCTACCCGGTCAAGAACCTGGGTGCGGCAGGGGACGCCGGAGCCGTGACGACCAACGACGATCGGCTGGCTCGTCGCCTTCGTCTGGCTCGGAATCAGGGCGCGGTGGTCCGGTCCGTCCACGAGATCGTTGGCTCGAATTCTCGCCTGGACCCGCTGCAGGCAGCCATTCTGAGGGTCAAGCTCGGCCATCTGGAGGCCTGGAACGCCCGCCGCCGCCAGATCGCGGAGCTCTATCTCGCGGGACTTAGGACGACATCGTTGGGGCTACCGGGCCTCGTGCCCGATTCGGTCCACGTGTGGCACCAGTTCGTCGTGCGGCACCCGGCGCGTGACTCCCTGCGGGCAGCCCTGGCCACGGCCGGCTTCGAGACGCTGATCCACTACGAGACGCCGCCACATCTCCAGAGTGCGTACGCGCACCTTGGGTTGGCTGCCGGCGCCCTCCCGGTCAGCGAGCGGCTCGCCGGCGAAATCCTGAGCCTGCCGATGGACCCGATGCTGGACGACGAGACCATAAAGACCGCGATCTCGGCCGTGGTGGATTGGGATCTCTCCGGAGGCGGCCCAGCATGACCAGCCGTGCCGTACGTCGCGAGATCGAGGGGCCGCCCAGGGAGGCCCCTCAGGTTTCGGCCACCGACCACCTGAGCATCTTCAACCTGCCCGCGTTCCACCGGTTGACGCTGACCGACGGCCATCATCGCGTGGAATTCGACCATCACGCCGACGGCCGCCTGATCGGCTCGCTGGTCGGTGTGGCCACGGGCACTGAATTCGCATCTGGGTTCAGCGCGCCGTTCGGCGGCATCGACCTGGTTCGCGAGACGGAGAGCCCGCCCCGCATCCTCGATCTCGTGGCGGCAGCCTGCGCCCATCTGGATGGCCTCGGCATCCAGACCATCCGCGTCCATGCCCGTCCGCCGATCTACTCGAGGGCGGAGATCAGCATGCAATTCGCCCTGCTCGCGAACGGCTTCCGCATCGAGTCCATGGAGCTGAACCAGCATCTCGACCTCTCGAATCTACGGACGGCCGATGACTACGTCGCCCGGCTGGGCTGGCGCGGACGACGCGATCTCCGCCGCGCCGCGGCACAGGGTTTGGAGTTTCGCGAAGACATCGACCCGGGCCAGCGGGCGGAGGCATACCAGGTGCTGCGAGCCAACCGCGAGGCCAAGGGCCGCCCGCTCCGCCTCTCGTTCGAGTATCTCGAGAGGCTGCGCGAAGCCCTGCCCGGCAAGGTCCGATCCTTCTCCCTCAAGAGCGGCGACCAGACCTGCGCCGCGGCCATCACGTATCAGATCCGGCCCGGACGGTGGCTCCTCGTCTACTGGGGCGACAGTGCCCACTCCCTCGCTCAATCGCCAATGAACCTGCTCGCATTCAAGCTCGTCGAGCGGGCCCTGGCCGAGGAGATCGTGCTGATCGACCTCGGCATCTCGAGCGCGTACGGGCAGCTGAACGCCGGACTCGCCCAGTTCAAGGAGAGTGTCGGCGCCGTGTCGTCCCTGCGTTTCGAGTTCGTCAGAGGGGTTGGGTCTTGAGCCACATGACGCCGGCCGCGGGCTCTCACAGCCCCGACTACACGGCCACTTACGACCCGGACGCGGACTTCGACGCCTGGTATACGCGGGCCACCGCCGCGCTGATCGCGCCTTACCTGAAGCCGGGTCAGTGTGTCCTGGAATTGGGTTCTGCGACCGGCCTGATGACGAGCCTGCTCGTTTCACGGGGCGCTGCCGTGACCGGCGTCGAAAGGTCGGACGAGTACCTGGCTCGAGCGCGCGCGCGGTCGCTCGCCGGCGCCGAGTTCGTCGGAGCCGAGCTGTCCGACTTCGCCACGGGCCGCCGCTTCGACCATGTCCTCGCCACGAACCTGCTCCACGAATTCGACGATCCGAGCTGGCTGCTGCGGCGCATCGCCGGCTGGCTGGCCCCGGGCGGTCTGCTGCACGCCACACTGCCAAACCCCGACTCAATTCACAGACTCGCGGCCCTGGCCGACGGGATGATCGCCGACCCGCTCGCGTTGAGCGATCGGGCCGTCTTCTACGGCACTCGCCGGGTCTGGCCGGCGGCCGCTTTTCGCGAACTCGCCGCGGCAAACGGGTTGGGTGTCGTGGCCACCGGCGGCGTGACGCTGAAGCCATACCCCAATGCGTTGATGGCCAGGCTCCCGGAGGCGGTCCTGGAAGGCCTGGTGCGGGCCGCGGAGCTGCTGCCGGAATACGCCGCCATGCACTACACGGTATTCGGCCTGAGTGGAGACGCAGCGTGAACGACGACGCCTGGATCATGGACATGCGCGCCAACGGCGTGATCGTCGAGGCCGAGGCGAGGCTGGCCGAACTGGCCGCCGCCTTCCCTGCCGACAGACGCGAAAGTCTGCATCAGGCTCCGCTCTTCCTCCTGCCGCACGTGCTCCGCCGCATCGTCTTCTTCGAAGAGATCTACAAGCGGATCCTGCCGGTGCCCGGCATCGTCATGGAGTTCGGCGTCAGGTACGGCCGCGACGTGGCAATCCTCGACGGCCTTCGAACGGTCTACGAACCGCTGAACTACGCTCGCAAGATAGTCGGATTCGACACGTTCACCGGTTTCCCTGGCGTCGAGCCCCAGGATGGTTCGAGCGAGATGGCGCGGGCGGGCGGGCTGGCGACGGCCGTCGGATACGACGGATACCTGCGCTCCGTTCTCGCCGAACGCGAGCGGATGGCCCCGTACGACCACCTGCGGAAGTTCGAGGTGATCCGGGGCGATGCCTCGGAGACTCTGGCGGCGTATCTGCAGGCCAACCCCCAGACCGTGGTCGCCTTCGCCTACTTCGACATGGACCTGTACGAGCCGACGAAGCGTTGTCTCGAGCTCATCAAGGCGTGCCTGACGAGAGGCAGCATCCTGGGCTTCGACGAGCTCAACTGCGCCGAGTTCCCCGGCGAAACCGCCGCGGTTCGCGAAGTCCTCGGTCTCGACCGCGTCGCTTTGCGCAGGCCGCCCGCCTTTGGACCCGGGCTGCCGTCATTCCTGGAGATCGAATGAACACACCGCCACAAGCTGTCATCTGGCTTACCGGCCTCTCCGGGGCCGGTAAGTCGACTCTCGGCCGGGCTGTGCACGGGTTGATCTCCGGCGTGATGCCGGCGGTCCTCCTCGACGGAGACGCTGTTCGGGCCGCCGTGGGCGACGGACTCGGCTACACGGAGGCGGACAGGGCCATCCAGGTGGGCCGCGTGGCCCGGCTGGCCCGTCTTCTGGCCGACCAGGGCCTGGTCGTCGTCGTAGCCGCCCTGTACGCCAGCGATGAATTGCTGAGCTGGAACAGGGCCAATCTTCCCGGCTACGTCGAGGTCTACCTCTCAGCATCGATGGCGACGCTCGCGTCTCGGGACCAAAAAGGCCTGTATCGGCGGGCCGTGCGAGGCGAGGTCAAGGACGTCGTCGGGCTGGATATCCCCTGGCATGCGCCGATTGCTCCCGATCTCACGCTCGACATGGACCAGGTCGAGCCGCCAGACCAGCTGGCTCGCCGAGTGGTCGAGTTGCTGCCGTCGATCGCCGTCCGGCTTGGCGACCTGATGGCGTGGGGCGAATGGTGAGCCGCCTCGTCGTGGAGGGGCTGGCCCTTGATGCGAGGTCGTCCCTGGAGCTCCACAAGCTGGCCATCGGAGCCTACGCGCCGCTGACGGGCTTCATGACCGAGGAGGAATTCCATTCGGTCGTCGAGACAATGCACCTCCCCGACGGCCGGCCATTCCCCCTGCCGGTTGTGCTCGACGTGGGACCCGGGTCCAGCGTCCGTCCCGGAAGCCGAGTCCCGCTTGAGCGGGACGGATCGATCGTGGGCCATATCGACGTTCGGAGCGTCTTCCGAGTCGACCTGGAGGCGATGTCGCGGCCGCTGTTCGGGACCGACGATCCGGCCCACCCGGGAGTGCGCGCCTGGCGGAAGTCAAGCGGGTGGTTCGCGGGCGGTCCGGTCACCCTGGATCGAAGCTCGCGGATCGAGCCCGATTGGCCCGAGCCGACGCCAGCCGAGATGCGGGCGCTCTTCGCCGGGCGGGGGTGGAGCTCCGTGGTGGCGTTCAACACCCGCAACATCCCGCACCGAGCTCACGAGTACCTGCACCGGCAGGCCCTGGAGATGGCTGACGGCCTGCTGATCCATCCGATCGTGGGACCTCGCAAGAAGGGCGACTACACGACGGAGGCGATCCTGACTTCCTACCGAGCTTACATAGACCGGTTCCTTCCGGCCGACCGCGTCGTCCTGGCGCCGCTCGCCATTCCGATGAGATATGCCGGTCCTCGTGAGGCCGTCTTCCATGCCCTGATCCGCCGCAACTACGGCTGCAGCCATCTGATCGTCGGCCGCGACCATGCCGGAGTGGGGGACTGGTATGGCCGCTACGAGGCGCAGGCCCTGGCCCAGGAGTTCGGCCCGGAACTGGGCATCGAGATCATCGCCGCGGCGGGGCCCTACCACTGTCGCATTTGCGACGGCATCGTCACGGAGCGTACCTGCCCGCACCTCGCGACGGCGCCGGAGGCCGTCAGCGAGGTCAGTGGCTCGGCGATCCGGGCCATCCTGACCGGGGACGGCGAGCCGCACCCCGAGTACATCCGGCCCGAAGTCATCGCGAGCATTGCCGCGATCCATCAGTTCATCGAGGCAGACGAATGAGTCGCATCAAGATCGTCGCCACGATCGGCCCGAAGACCGCAGATGAGGCCAGCATCGTCGCCCTGACGGAGGCCGGCATGGACGTCGCCCGACTCAACGGGTCGCACGCAGACCTGGCCTGGCACTCCGCCGCCATCAAGCTGATTCGCGCCGCGGCTCCCGCCACCCCCATCCTGTTCGACGTGCCGGGCCGCAAGATCCGGACCCGCCAGCTGACCGTTGAACCGACATTCGACGCGGGCGACGAGGTCACCTTGACGACGGGCGAGGGGGACGGCCGGGACCGGCGCGTCGGCGTGACTCGAGACGACTTCCACCAGTTGCTGGGCGTCGGGGACCGAATACTCGCCGACGACGGTTGTCTGTCGTTCACAGTGCTCCGTGTGGAGGGTCGGGATGTCATCTGCCGGGCCGAGATTGCCGGCGCACTTCGCAGTGCCAAGGGGATCAACGTCCCGGCCCTGGATCTCTCCGCCCCGGAGCTGGCCGAGTGCGATCTGGCAGCCCTCGACTTCGCTCGCGCGGAGGCCGTCGACTTCGTCGGTATCAGCTTCGTCGACGGAGCGGATCTGGTCGACCGCGTTCGGGGACGACTCGGGCCCGGCGGCCCACGAGTCGTGGCCAAGATCGAGAGCAGCAACGGTCTGGCCCACCTGGAAGAGGTGATAGGCGCCGCCGACGCGGTCATGGTCGATCGCGGCGACCTCTCGGTCGAGACCAATCTCGAAGGCATCGCCCTCGCCCAGAAGAGGATCGTGTCCGCGGCGACACGACTCGGGAAGCCGGTGATCGTCGCGACGGAGATGCTCCATTCGATGATCGAGAGTTCGGTGCCCACCAAAGCGGAAGTCACCGACATCAGCAACGCCATCCTGGACGGCGCTTCGGCCCTGATGCTCTCCGGCGAGACGGCCGTCGGCAGGTTCCCGGTGAAGGCCGTAGAGACCATGCGGCGGGTCGCGGACGTGGTCGCGGCGTCGGTGGTGCCACCGGCGCCAGATGAAACGGACGACGGCAGCGTTTCCGTGCCACGAGCGATGGGCGAGGCCGTGGCTCTCGTGTCGCGGATGCTGGCCGTCACCAAGATCGTCGCCATTACGAGGTCCGGCTACGCGGCCAGGGTCGTGGCCAACTTCCGGCCTCGCCAGGAGATCCTCGTCGTGACCGACGACCCGGCCACCGCGAGGACGGCGGGCTTGCTCTTCGGATGCCGGGGCGTCGTCGTCGACGTTCCGTTCCTGAGGCGCAGCACGGACCACATCGCGGCTTGCCTGGAGGAGCTGTGGCGCCGCGGACTCCTGGTAGAGAGCGACGTCGTGCTCGTCACATCGGTTGGCTACCCGCACAGCGGTCGCCGGATGAACCTCATCCAGACGCACTCGGTCGCGGACCTGCGGGATACGCTGGCCTGGGGCGAAGTGCGTGAGCCGGCTCCAAAGTCCGCGACGGACCTGGCCGCGTCTGGTGGGTCCGTCTCCGGGCTCGATGCGTCCGCGAAGGTCGTCCGCCTGCCCACGAGTGCCGGCTCGAGCGGCAGTTCGGTGGACTGGGCGGCCTCGTGAAGCGCCAGCCGGTCGACGTCGCCTGGCAGGGGTCATGATGGCGGTGCCATTGCACGTCATCGTCTACGGATCTCTCGACGCCGGCGTCACGGACAGCTTGCGCGTCGGTTGTCTCGTCGCGCCGCTGGCGCGGCTGGGCGTCGAAGTCCGGTCGTGGCAGTCGTTCGCGGACGACATACTCGGCACTGCCGGCGGCGGTGGCGGTGGCAGACCGACGGCCGGCACGGGGGGAGCGGAAGGCGGAGAGTTCCTGCGCGACGCGGGCCTGACGGCTCTGGCCTGGGCCGACGTCGTGGTCTTCCGCCGGTGGCGCTCCACGCACCTGGTCTGCACCGACTGCGAACTCGGGTTCGAACGCGAGCCCGCGCTCGCGGCTCACGTCCGGTCATCCGGCCACCGCACGCTCGTTCCCGACCTGCTCCTGGAGCCGATCGTCGAGCTGATATCGTCTCATCCCGAGCTTCTCGGTCAGCGGGCCGTCCTGTACGACACCGACGACGACGTCCTCGACTACCCGGATTGGACCGGTCTCGGCGCGGCCGCTCGACGAGAGCGGAACCTGATCCTCCGTCTTCTGTCCATAGCCGACGTCGTGACGGCGGCGACGCCCGTGCTGGCCGGCAGTCTCCGGCCGCATACGCGCGGCGATGTTCGGGTTCTTCGGAATGCCGTGGATCCGGCCTGGTACGCCCAATCTCCGGAGCCGGGCCTGACGGGTGACATACGGATCGTCTACCACGGCGTTCCGGCGCGGCTGCGGGACTACGAGGTAGCCCGGCGAGCGGTGGACGCCGTGGCCAGCCGCACGCCCGGCCTGCGCCGCGTCTGGCTGGGCGCCGACCACGAGCCTCAGGTCGCGGCCTGCGTGGACGAGGCGCGCCCGTGGGTGGATGGGCTGGCCGCCTTCGCCGGGACGCTCGCCGCCGCCCGGCCCGACATCGGTCTCGCTCCGTTGCTCGACGAGCCGTTCAACAGGGCCAAGAGCGAGCTTCACTGGGTGGAGTACGCCATGACCGGAGCGCCGACGATCGCCACCGCGTTCGGCGGGCCCGGGCCGTACGACGTCATCCGTGATGGCGAGGATGGGCTTCTGGCCCGGTCTCAGACCGACTGGACCCACCACCTGCGCCGCCTCGCGGGCTCCAGGTGGCTCCGCTCCGACGTGGGCGGCGCGGCGCGCGAGCGGGTGCTTGAGGAGTACAGCCTCACCGTCCGGGCGTTGGAGTGGGCCGAGACGTACAGGTGGGCCGCGAGCCACGGCGGGTTCGGTCGGGCGAATTCCTCTGCCATCCGGGTCGGGAGGCGGGCGGTGGCACCCGATCCGCGGGCCGTGGGCAGCGCCGCGGAGCCCGCCCGGTAACCTCCTCAAGTGCGCCTCATGGTGAGCCGACTTCTCACTCGGCGGGCAGATGCCCTCCGGCGGCAAGGACGCCGCACTGAACAAAGGCTAGGAGGCCTCTTCCATGAGCATGGACATCAACACCAACATTGATGCCCTGAACGCACTGCGCAACCTCGGCACGACGTCGACCGCCTTCTCGAGCAGCGTCCAGAAGCTGTCGAGCGGCCTTCGCATCAACACCGCGGCAGACGACGCGGCCGGACTGGCGATCAGCACCAAGCTGCAGTCGCAGGTCACCGGCCTCGATCAGGCCCAGCGAAACGCCCAGGACGGCGTCTCGATGGTGCAGACCGCTGAAGGTGCCTTGAACCAGGTCCAGACGATGCTGCAGCGCATTCGTGAGCTGTCCGTCGAAGCCGCCAACAGCACCCTCGGCCAGAGCGACGCCCAGAGCGTCAACGCCGAGATCACGGCCCTCCAGGCCGAGATCACCCGCACCGCCAACACGACCACGTTCAACGGCCAGCACCTCCTGACCGGCGCCCTCTCGGTCGCCCAGTCCGGCGGCACGGTCAACAGCGGCTTCGTCGTCGCGTCCGGGACCAACACCTCGGTCAGCGGCGTCTCCGTCGCAGGGGCCAAGGCCAGCTCGACGTACACCTTGAGCAGCGCCGGCGGCGCCGGTACGCTGACTCTCTCCGATGGCGCGGGCAACTCCCAAACCCTGACCCTCAGCGCAGTCTCCGCCAACGGCTCCCAGACCATCAACTTCGCCAACCTGGGCGTGTCCATCACGGTCTCGTCGGTAACAGGCGAGTCGGCGGCCAACGTTTCGGCCGGCCTCGCCGCCGGAACGGTTCAGACGGGAGCCGGCTCCGGAGCCGTGTTCCAGGTCGGTGCAAACCAGGGCGACACGCTCGGCGTGACGTTCGGGGATGCCCGGACAGCCGCCCTCGGCGGCCTGGACGCGGCCATCGCGGCCTTCACTACGGCGGCCAACTCGGGCACCGGCATCGCCACGGCGGCCGGGGCCCTCATCACCGCGACCGACACCGCCATCGGCGATGTCAGCACGATGAACTCCGGCTTCGGCGCCGTTGAGAACCGCCTCAACGACACCGTCGCCACCCTCTCGGTCACGTCGGAGAACCTCAACGCGTCGGAGTCCCGCATCAAGGACCTCAACGTGGCGGCCGAGATGGTCAACTTCACCAAGACCCAGATCTTGCAGCAGGCCGGCACGGCGATCCTCGCCCAGGCCAACTCTGCTCCGCAGAACATCCTGACCCTGCTCCGCTAGTTCGGTTAGCGGCTCGACTTCGGTCGAGCCAAAGACTGAGGATCTCGAAGGGGTCGGCGGGTTTCCGCCGACCCCTTCTGCTCGGCCCTTACCTGCCAGGTGACAATGGACGCGTCGAGCCAGGCCGCTGCGATATCAGCCCTAGAAGCCGCGACGGACGTTCTGATCGTCGCCCTGAGCCGGCGTCCCGATCCAGACCTGGAGACCGCGACCGCGGCGCTCAAGGCGCGCGAAGCCTCCATCCGGCTGCTCGTCGGGAGCGACCCGAAGCGGCGTCCGCCCGACATGAACGCCCGCATCCGCAGGATTCTCGATAGCGACCGCGCCGCGGCCGACTACCTCCGCACCGAGATGGACGCCCTGCGCGAACGGCTCGCCAATACCCGCCAGATGATGAACGACTTCCGAAGCTCGGGTCGCCTGCCGGAGGAGGTACGGTGAGGCCAGGACGCGCGATCGGTAGCCTCCGCGGGCGTGCCTTCGGGCAGCCGGACTTCCAGGGAGAACCCGACTGTTCGGATTCCGGGCGAGGGCTCAAGCTTCCGGTATTCGCAGCCGACACCCCGATTGGCATTACCCGCGTCGTGGTAGGCCGACAGGCGCTCTCGGGAGACTAGGATGGCATCGATCCAATTCGGCGGCGTGGTCTCCGGCCTCAACACCCAGAGCATCATCAGCGCCCTCGTTGCCGCTGAGAGTCAGCCTCTGACCGACATGCAGGCCCAGGAGGCCAATCTGACTGCCAAGCAGTCGGCCTACGGCCAGCTCGGCACGTCTATCGACGCCGTGGTCAGCGCCCTGAAGAACTTCACGGTCACCAGCGCGGGCGCGAGCCGCGTCGCCACGTCGTCGGACAACTCGGTCTTCTCCGCCACGGCGTCGCCGAACGCGTCGGTTTCCCAGTACCAGATCACCGTCGGGCGCCTGGCGACCGCGACGGTGGCGACCTCGACGGGAGCCCTGGGGAGCCCCGTGACGGCCGCCGTGAACACGTCGCAGACCCTGGCCAACGCCAACATGGCCACGCCCGTCACCGCCGGCAACATGACCGTGACCGTCGACGGGACCGCCGTTCAGGTCGCCGTGGGAGATCCGACCACCACGACCCTCCAGTCCGTGATCGACAGCCTGACGGGCGCTCTCCAGACGCAGCTCCAGGCCACGGATCCCGGCTCCACGGTCAGTGCCTCGATCGTCAACGGGCAGCTTCAGCTGTCCATCAGCGGCAACGCCTCGGCTCACACCATCTCCTTCGGGGATCCGTCCGACACCAGCAACCTGGCGGCGGCGTTTGGCCTGGGCAGCCAGGGTGTGACGAACGCCCAGAACGCGACGATCACGGGCGCCGGCTACCTTGACCCGACGCTTCAGTCGCTCAACCTGCCCGGCAGCGTCAGCGCCGGGCAGATCAGCGCTGTCGTCGACGGCGTGATCGTCCACTACACCGTGGGCGATCCATCTCAGACGACGCTGGACCAGTTCATGCAGGGTTTCGGCCAGGCAATCCAGAGCCAGCTGCAGTCCGGCGGCGTCAACAGCTCTGCGGATCCGACCGCGACGGCCACCTTCTCAGTGGTGAACAACCAGCTGCAGCTGAGCGTCGCGGGCGCAGCAGGCCTGCATTCGTTCTCCTTCGGCGCCTCCAGCGACACGAGCAACGCCCTGGGGATGCTCGGCATCGCCGACATGACCGCAACCAACGCGGCCAACCCAGCGCTGACCGGCGACACGAACCTGGGCGTCACGCGGATGCAGAGCGCCCTCGATTCTTCAGGCATCGCGGGCCTGACATCGACCACGACCGGCGTCCTGACGATCAACGGCGTGGCGATCTCGTACGACACGACAAAGGATTCCCTGGCCACGGTCGTCAGCAGGATCAACAACGCCTCGACGGGCGTCATCGCGTCGGTCGACCGGACCAACGACGAGATCGTGCTCACAAAGCAGAACACGGGCGCCGTGGCCATCGATATCACCGACACGAGCGGCAACCTCGGCGCCGCCCTCAAGCTGGCTCCCGGCACCACCAACGCCCAGCAGATCGGCCAGACCGCCCAGCTCACGGTGAACAGCAAGTCGATTACCAGCACGAGCAATACCGTCACCAATGCCATCGATGGCGTCACCCTCAACCTGGTCGGCCTCACGCCGCCGGGCACGACGTCCGAGAGCCTAAGCGTCAGCGTCGATTCGTCGGGCGTACAGACTGCCCTGAACTCGTTCATCTCGGCCTTCAACAGCCTTGGGGACACGCTCGACCAGCTGACTCAGAACACTCCCGGCACCTCTGGCGGTACGGCCGGGACGACAGGGCCGCTCGGAGACGACCCAACGGCCCTCACCATGTTCTTGAACCTGCGCGCCACGGTCTTCCAGACCTCCGGCAGCGGCTCAATGAACTCGCTCGGGGCGCTCGGCGTCAACACGGGCGCGGTGGGCTCGGCCGTGGGTACCACGACGCGACTGCAGCTGGACACCTCGCAGCTGACCACGGCCCTGACCAACGACCCGAATGCCGTCTCGAACCTCCTCGACAGCACCACGGGCCCGCTCGGCACCCTCCTGACTCAGCTCCAGGGCTACGAGGACCCCTCCAACAACGCCGCCTACGTCCAGTCAAACACCACCTCCCTGACGAGCCAGATCTCCGATCTCAAGGACCGCGAGGCCACCGAGCAGGAGATGATCAACAACTACCAGACGATGGTCGAGGCGCAATTCACCGCGATGGAGACCACCCTGGCCACGCTGCAGGCCCAGTCGGCACAGCTGGCGGCCGAGCTCGGCTACTCCACCAGCTCGACGAGCAGCAGCTCGTCAGCCAGTTCAGTCACGCCCACGACGAGCACCTCCTCGACCGGTAGCTGACGCGGCCGGCTCACCGCGCCTGGATGGGCCCGCCCCGTCCGGGGTCCCGTGACCTTGCTCGCCGCCGCCGAGGCGTGCCCTCGGGCGCCCCGGCTCGGGCGGCCCGCAGTCGGGCGTCCGCTTCCGCGCCGCGCGCTTCGGGCGCGGTGACCGCCGGCCCGCCCGCCCGCCCCCAGTGTTTCCCGGCCATGTGGTGCCGTCGAGCCACGATCGGTCAAGGGGATCCCGCTCCGTGCCGATACCTATGTCGGAACGGCCGCACGGCTGGGCCCCAGCAAAGAAGTCACGAGGCCACCGCTCCATGCTCGATCCGACCGCCGCATATCGAACCTCCCAGGTCGCCAGCGCCAGTCGCGCCGGCCAGATCGTCCTGCTGTACCAGGGCGCGATCCGCTTCGGCGCCCAGCACCTTGCCTTCCTGGAGCGCGGAGAGATCGAGAAGGCGCATCGGGCGTCCATCCGGTGCCAGGAGATCGTGGCCGCCCTGCGCGGCTCGCTCGACCTCTCGGCGGGTCCGATCGCGGTCCAGCTCGACGACCTCTATGACTTCACGTTGAGGCGCCTCGCCAGCGGCAACCTCTCCAAGAAGGCCCGCCCGACCGAAGAGGCGCTGCAGGTTCTGCGCGGCCTCCTGGAGGGCTGGCAGGAACTCGCGGCCCGCCCGGCCTCGGAGCTCGTCGACGACGCCGCCGCTCCGGCGCAGACGCCGAGACCGATCACGATCGCGAGCCGGCCGCGCATCGGTACTCCTGCCTTCGCCCATGCCGCGGGCTCGTACTCCAGCGGAGGCGTCCGCCGATGATGCAGATCCCGCATCCCAGCACGATGGAGCGCGAGGTCGCGGCCGAGACCCTGGCCGCGGCCCTGAGCCCCTTGTCCGTCAGGGCCATCCAGCGGCGCCTGGAGCGGATCCTGCTCGATGACCGCGAGCTCCTGATCTCGCTGCAGTGCCAGCTCGAGCAGATCCGCCGGGAACTCCGGCTCCTGAACGACGAACGCGTGGTGCGCGCCCTCGACGCCGGCGATCATCCGATCCGCCACTGAGCTGCGGCTGGGGCGGCGCCGTCTGACGTCCACCAACCGGATTCGCGCGTCGTCGCCGCGGACGTCCCTATGTGTCGAGCGCCGACCAGCCTGAACTCCGGCCTCTGCGGCCGACCCGGCTTGGATCGCGCGAACTAAGCTCCGCGCGCCAGCATGACCGGCAGCCGGGCCTCCTCGCGGTCCCGGTTGCCCAGCTGCTCACGGACCAGGTCGAGGAAGTGGTGCAGCCGGAACGGCTTCTGGATCAGGCCATTGGCGCCCGCGTCGGCGGCGGCGTCCTCGTCTGGCGCCTGCCCGGTCAGGATCAAGATCCTCATCGACGCCAGGGACGGAGAGCGGCGCAGGTCTGCGGTCAGCTGGTAGCCGTTGCGGTCGGGCAGGCCGACGTCGACGATCGCCAGCACCGGACGATACTGGAAGGCCAGGGCCTCGCCCTCGGCGGCCGTCTGGGCCGTCAGAAGATGGACCCTCAGGCCGCGCAACGCCGCTTCGAGCGCCCCGTGGACGTACTCGTCGTCGTCGACGATGAGGACGCAGGGGGACCTCTGGGTAGTGGGATGGAGGGGCGTCGGGCCGTTCATGCGCGCGAAAGGTAGCCCACGGATGGGTACCGTCGCATGCGGCGTTTGGATGGTTCTGGGTAGGACCTGGTCGATTAGTTGCCGGCAAATTGCCCGGATCTTAACAATCCGGGCGCGGACGCGAGGTCAGCGGGCGGCGGCCTCCCGCTTCCACCCTGCTCCTTACCGGGGCGACACGTTGCCACCACGCACCCGTCAGGGACGCTGGTAGAAGGTGAGGCCGGCCGGCATCAGGCCGGCGGCTCGGGCATTGGGGATCGACTCGGTTGCGCCAAGGAAGAGGATTCCGCCGGGTCTCAGGGCCTCGCGGAAGCGGTTGTACAGGTCGCTCTTCGCCGCCTCCGTGAAGTAGATCACGACGTTGCGGCAGCAGATGACGTCGAACGGCCGCTCGTACGGGTCGCGCAGCAGATCGTGGCGCCGCCAGGTAATCGCAGCCCGCAGCTCGGGCTTGACCTCCCACCCGCCGTCGACATTGCGGAAGAAGCACGCCCGACGCGCGGGCGAGATCCCGGCCAGCTGGTTCTCCGTGTAGACGGCCTTTCGTGCCCTGGAAAGGATAGTCTCGTCCACGTCGGTGGCGAGGATATTCACGGTGAGGTGGGGCGCGAGTTCCCGGGCCAGGATGGCGAGCGTGAACGGCTCGTAACCGAGCGAGCAGCCCGCGCTCCAGATGCGGAGCGACGTCCGGCCCTGCGCCATCGGCTTGAGGTACCGCTCGGCGAGGGCGTCCCAGGCCTCCGGGTTCCGGAAGAACTCGCTCACGTTGATCGTCAGCATGTCCAGGAAGGCCTGGCGCAGGCCGGCGTCGTTTCTAGCCCTGGCCACCAGCGCATCGGGGTCGGGCAGACCTCTGGCGCTGGCAAAACCGTTGACCCGCCGCCATACCTGGGCCGGCTTGTACTGGGTCAGGTCGATGCCGAGCAGGCTTCGGACGTCTCTCGCCATGCGGTCGTAGGCGACCGAGTCCAGATCGGGCACGGGCGCGAACGCGGGCACGACCACGGGCCGCTCGGGTCGAGGTGGCATCTCCATCAGTTGAGTTATCGGCCGGCGTCGCGGCGGAGTTGACCGGCCGGGGACGCCGCCCGCCGCCGCCCGTGGACTGCGAAGCCGGCCGCCGGACGCTCCCGGCCGCCGGACGCTCCCGGCACGAACGGTGGCGTCGCGAGCGAAGGCGACGCGCTTCGTTCGTCTGGCCGGCTGATGGCGGGCTCGACCGCCGACGGAAGGACGCCGGCAGAACCCCATTGCTCAAGGGCGTCGGCTGCGGGCCCGACACCTCAGTTGATCAAAGTCGCTGGCTCGAGAGCGTGCATGACGGCTCAACCGTTCCTCACACCCGCGCCTCCGGGATACGAGCCGGTGCCCGCCCGGGTACTGACCGATATCCCGATGCTGCCGTGCGACCTCTACATCTGGCGTGGGCCCCGGCCGATCCTGTACGCGTCAAAGGGCGGCGACCTGCGCAAGGTCATCGCCCGGGCCCAGAGGGGCATGTCGTTCCTGGTCCGCGAGATCGACTCGGACCAGCTGCGGGGCGCCCTGGCGGCGTCGCTGCCCAGGGTCCTGGCCAACGAGCGGATGACACCGGTCGAACGGAGCAAGACCGCGTACTCGATCGCGGCGAAGGTGCTGATTCCCGTCTTCACCCGCCAGAACGCCCTTGATCACGACGGCCTGCTGCTGACCCACAAGGTCATCGACTCGATCACGCTCCAGCTCGTGGAGGACGAGGACATGGTCTGGGCCATGGTGGCCACGATGCAGAAGCACGTGGCCACGCATGCCCACGCCATCAACACGGCGGTGTACGGCATCGTGCTGTCGCGCTTCATGCAGCTCGGACCCATGGAAACCATCCGGGAGGTGGCCCGCGGCGGGTTGCTCCACGACATCGGCAAGAACCGCGTCCCGCGCGCGATTCTCGACAAGCCCGCCGCGCTGGACGCGCCGGAGTGGCAGGTCATGCGCACCCACGTCAAGACCGGCTACGAAATGGTCATCCGGGCGCTGGGCTACCCGCCGCCCTACGCCCACATCATCGCCGAGCACCACGAGCGTTGCGACGGCTCGGGCTACCCGGCCGGACGAACGGCCCTGGGAATACCCGTCGATGCGCAACTGGTCGGTGTCGTGGACGCCTTCGACGCGCTTACCACGCGCCGCCCCTACAGGGAAGCCGTCAGCCCGTTCGATGCCCTTCACCTGATGCGTGTGGCGATGCGGGGCCAGTTCAGCGACGAGATCCTGAAGGAGTTCATCGCCCTCCTCGGCGGCTTCACCGCGGCCGCCGCGAGCCTCGAGGCCGACGACCTGGACGACGACATGAAGGCCGCCGGGTAACCAGGCAGGCGGGTGCCGCGCGGGTCGCGTCGCCGGCCGGAGAGCGTTTGATCGGGCAGGGGATCGGGGAGGGGCGGCGCCCGGCCCGGGGCCTCGCCGCGCCCGGCCCGGGGCGGCGCCCGGCCCGGGGCCTCGCCGCACCGGCCGCACTCGTCAGCCGAGCAGCTTCTCCATGACCATCACGTCTACCCAGCGGCCGTCCAGCAGGCCCTGCTCGTGGTAGGTCCCGACCGTGATGAAGCCGCGGCGCCGGTACAGGCGTATCCCCGGGGCGTTGGCCGGGAAGGCCGCCAGAACCATCTTGTGGTAGCCGATGGCCCGGGCCCGAGCCTCGAGCGCGGTCAGCATCGCGTTGCCTACCCCTCGGCCTCGCCACTCCCGGGCGACGAAGACCGATACGTCCGCCACGTGGTCGTAGGCGGCCCGCGGGTTGAAGCGATTCAGAGAGCACCAGCCCAGCGCCTCGCCCGCCGGATCCACGGCCATCAGCACGGGGTGGCGGTCGCCGTGCGAGGCCAGCCACTCCGCCCGCTCTGCGGCCGAGCGGAGCTGCGTCTCGAGTGTCGCGGTCCGGTCCTCGATGCCCTGGTTGTAGATGCGGGCGATGGCCGGGGCATCGTCCGGGCTGGCGTCGTGGATCGAGACCATCCCTGCCGATGCCGCTCCGGCCCGGGACGGCGGCGCCGGCGGCGAAGTCCGCCCGCGCGTCCTGGCCGCGAGGCCGCCGAGGTAGGCGGCCAGCGAGTCGAGGACGGACGGGTCGAGGCCGTACCCGTGGCTCGAACCAGCGCCGCTGACCTGCAGGATGCCGGCCTCCCTGAGTGCGGCGAGATGCTCGAAGAGGCTGGATGGGGCCAGCCCGATCTCCTCCGCGAGCTGCGGTCCGGTCCGGTCCGTCCCCTCGGCGAGGATCTCGACGACCCGCAACCTGACCGGCGAGCCGAGCGCGCGCAGGAGCCCCAGGGCGCGGGCCTCGGCCGGTGTCTGGGCCTTGTCGAGCCGCTCCATTCGAGCCTCCGGGTCGGCAACCCCTCGCCGGGCGGTCACCCGGCACTTCGCGATTGTCCTAATGGAGGCCTGGGTGTCAAGGGCCGGCCCGGGTCAACGCATCGCGGGATGGAGGCGGGGGCTCGGACCGGGTCGAGGCCCGGTGTCGGTCGGCAGTCTTGACGGTGAGTGCCCGGCCGTAGATCGTCAGGTTACGCCCCCGTCGACGGGGCGAGCCCCGAGGGGCGAGCCCGCGCGGCGAGCGCTCGGAGCCGTGGATTTTGCCTGATTCACGCCACGCCGACACTCGGCAAGGTATCAGGCCGTAAAGCGCCTGGGGCGGCGCGCCATGGACTGGAGCAGCGCGTCCCCAGCCGGGGAATCGAGTTGCTGACCCCGTCGAATCGTGTGACCCACCGTCGATACCGGCGCCTGACTTGCCGAATGCGGATCCAGTGTGAAACCGGAAACTCCGGCCAGCCGACCGAGGAGCGACTCGAACCGGGCGGCCGCCTGTCCCTTGACGGTCCCTGGCGCCGCCGGCTCCTCACCAGCTCCGGCTCGGCCGCGGCCTCCCCGAAGCCGGCGGCTTCCCCCGGTCGTGCGGCCGCCGACCAAGCGCGGCGGCTACGCGACCTTGCGACGGGGCCTGTTCGCGGCAGCCTCGGCGGAAGCCGCAGCCGACCGCGAAACTGCTCGATCCAGCACGGCGGCGATGTCGACCACCAGGCCGACGGTGCCGTCGGCCATGACCGTGGCTCCGGCCAGGCCGACTCGCTCGCCGGTGACCGGGCTGAGCGACTTCAGGACGATCTCGTGCTGCCCCACGAAGGCGTCCACGGCCAGGGCCATTTCCATGCTGCGCGATCGAACGACCACCAGGTTGACGAAGCCGCGCTCGTTCGGCCGGAGGGGGCGCGGCGGGTCGCCCAGGGCGCCATCCAGCTGCTCGACCGGTATGACGCGATCGCGCAGGGTCAGGACGTTGTGGCCGCGAACACGGCTCAACGTGGACGGCTCGACCCGCAGGGTCTCCACGACGCCCGTCAAGGGCAGGGCGCAGATCCGCGTCCCGGACTTCACGAGCAGCGCGCCGATGATCGCCAGCGTCAGGGGCAGCGATAGAGATACGCGCGTGCCCTCGCCGTAGGTGCTCGTGACGTCGACCCAACCACCCAGGCGCTCGATGTTGTTGCGAACGACGTCCATGCCGACGCCGCGGCCGGACACCTCGGTCACGACCCTGGCCGTCGAGAAGCCCGGCATGAAGATGACCCGCAGGATCTCGGTGTCGCTCATGGACTCGGCTGCCTCGCGCGACATCAGGCCCTTCTCGACGACGGCCGCTCTCAGGGCCGCGGGATCCATGCCGCGGCCGTCATCCTCGACGGTTATCGCGATGCGGCCGTCGGCGTGACGCGCGGCCAGGCGCACGGTCGCCGGGAGCGGCTTGCCGAGCGCGCGCCGCTCCTCCGGTGACTCGACGCCGTGGTCCATGGCGTTGCGGACCAGGTGGCCCAGCGGATCGCCGACCTCTTCGAGGACGGAGCGGTCCAGTTCGGTCTCCTTGCCCTCGATGACGAGCTGGACCTCCTTGTTGAGCCGGATCGCCACGTCGCGCACGACCCGTGGAAAGCGGTTGAAGACGGTCTCGATCGGCAGCATGCGCAGGCCGGTCACCTGGTCCTGCAGCTGACCGGCGATGCGGGCGAACTGCTGCGAGTCCTCGTCCGCCTGGCGCGCCAGCGGATCGTCGCCCAGGCGCGCGGCCAGGAACTGCGCGCTCTGCTGCAATCGGGTCTTGTGGACGACCAGCTCGCCCACCAGGTTCATGAGCTCGTCGAGGCGCGTGACGTCGATGCGGATGGTCTGCTGGGCGGCCTTCAGGCGGTCTCCGGCGACGGCCATCCGTTCCGCCGGCGGCAGACCCCGTGCTTCCGGACCGAGGTCCACCTGGCGGAGCTCGGCGACGGCCGGAGAAACCGCTGCGCCACGATCGTCGGCCCGGGCCGCCGCCAGCGGCTGGACTACGTCGTTGGGCCCGTAGACGTCGACGCTCGGGGCCAGCGGGCCGGTCGGAGCCTCGGGCGCCCCGGAGGGCGCGGGGGCCACCTCCACGCCGGCGATCTCGTCGATCGCGGCGAGGCGTCTGCGCAGGTTGACCAGGTCGCCGGGGCTCCCGCGGACGAGCATGGCGAGAAGGGTCGTCCCGAGCCCGGTCTCGATCTCCTCGCGGCTCGGCGCCGCCGCGATCAGGCCGGCCGACTCGTCGGCTTCCACGACGAGCTGGAGCAGCCGGACCGACTGCCACTCACTCGTCGGATTGATGCGGCACACGACTATCGATCTCGGCTCGCGCCCGCCCGCGGCCTCCGCCAGGAGACGACTGATGAGGGGGGCGACGGCGAGGTTGCCGGACCTCTCCTGCGGCGCCGGCTGGACTTCCAGTCCATCCCGCGCGGCGGCCTCCGACTGGATCCCGCGGGCTTCAGGCGGCGTTCCCGCGGCCGGCCCGAGCGCCGGCGTCCCTGCCGCGACGGTCTGCTCGGGGGCCGTCCTCGGTGCGGGAAGCGGCGCGGAGGAACGGCCCGCGGCCGCGGTCGTCGCCGTGGCGAGCAGCTCGCGGAGCCGGCCGGTCAGGGCCTCGGGAGCGTCAGTCAGGGTCTCACCTTCCGCGACCTCGGCGACCAGGGCGCGCAGAACATCGATGGTGGCCAGGAGGACGTCGGCAAACGGCTTGACGTCCTGAAGGGTCCCGCTTCGAAATGCGCCGAAGAGATCCTCCATGGCGTGGGTCAGCTCAGCCATGCGCCGGTGGCCGATCGTGGCCGCCGAGCCCTTGAGCGTGTGGGCGGCTCGGAAGACTTCGTTGACCACGCCCGGGTCGAGGTCGTTCTCGAGCTCGAGCAGGCCCTCTTCGATCCGTTCGATCTGCTCCAGGGACTCGTCCGCGAACAGGCGGTCGTCTCCGGGCTGCAGATCGAAGGTCAGGCGCATCTCAGGCCGCCTCTCGCAGCGCGACGTGGAGCTTGACGTCTCCGAACTCCGTGGCCAGCGGCACGACGAGACGCTGGATCTCCACGGTTGAGATGCGGGCTCCTCGGCCCACCAGCACCAGCGGCGGGTTGATGATGGTCTCGATGCCCTCCTCGGAGAGACCGATGCCGGCCGAGCCGGCGATGACGTTGGCCATCTCGGCGATGCCGCTCTGACCGAGCTCGTCGAGCTCGGTGGTTTCCTGGCCGAGGATGGCGCTGATCAGCTTCAAGGCGACGGTCTCCGACATCGACAGGTAGATCGAGCCCGAGAGCTGGCCGCTGATGCCGATGACGGCCGTGACATCCTCGGTGGTGTAGGGGTTGCCTTCGAGCAGAAGGCCGCCACGCTGGAGAGACAGGCCCGTTTCCTTGGAGATCACGTTCAGGGCTGCCTGCACATAGCGGTTGACTATCTGGACTCGCATGTCATGCCGCTCCGGCCAGGGCGCCCTGCTCTTCAAGGCCGAAGGGCGGTCGAGCTCGAGAAGCAGGACGAGCCGGTCGCCCAGCTTCGCGATTCCTCGCAGGTACCCGGCATCGGCGCCGGCCGCCACGCCCGGCGTCGCCTCGACCGAATCG
>CAVQNC010000015.1:0-476123 GCA_963713795.1 uncultured Chloroflexia bacterium | reverse complement strand
GTCCGCTCCTACACCCACGAGGCCGGAGTCCGCAACCTCGAGCGCGAGATCGCCAACGTCATGCGCAAGGTCGCCCGCGCGGTGGCCGAGGGCCGCAAGCGCAAGACCGTGGTGGACGTCAAGAAGCTCGTCGAGTACCTCGGCCCGCAGCGCTTCGAGTATGGGGAACTCGAGGCCGAGGATCAGATCGGCTCCGCGACGGGCCTGGTCGTGACCGAGGTCGGCGGCGACGTGATCGCCATCGAAGTCACGCTCATGGAAGGCAAGGAGGACTTCATCCTGACCGGCCAGCTGGGCGAGGTGATGAGAGAGTCGGCCCGGGCCGGTCTGTCGTGGATCCGCGCCCACGCCGCGCAGCTCGGCATCAAGCGCGAGGTCTTCGAGAAGAACACCCTGCACATCCACGTTCCGGCCGGAGGCATCCCCAAGGATGGGCCGTCGGCGGGGATCACCATGACCCTGGCAATGGTGAGCGCCTTCACCGGCATCCCGGTCCGCAAGGACGTGGCGATGACCGGGGAGATCACGCTCCGCGGCAGAGTCCTGCCGATCGGTGGGCTTAAGAGCAAGATCCTCGCCGCGCACCTCTCGGGCGCGAAGATGATCATCCTGCCGCACAAGAACGAGAAGGATCTACGGGACATCCCCGAGGAGATCCGCAAACAGATCAAGCTTGTCCTGGTGGACAGCATGGAACAGGTCCTCGACGCGGCCCTCCGGCGCAAGCCGACGCCGCTCAGCGCCGACCCGGTCAAGCCGGCCGAGGGCGGCAAGGACCCGGACAAGGAGCCCGAGACCGAAGGCACGGTTCGCCGGCGCTTCCCGCCACCGGTCGATCAGCCGCCGGCGATGGCGGGCCCGGAGCCCCGGCTGGCGACGTGGTCGGTCGAGTAGGCAGCTAGACAAGTCGTGGCGTCGGCCGGCGGAAACGCCGGCCGACGCGCATGGCGGCAGAGCCCGCCGGCGAGCAGCCCACCGGGCGGAAGAGAATTGGGTATTGCGCGTCACCGCTCCGGCGAAGCCGGGGCGAGGCGGGGCCGAGCACGCGAGCGAGCGCACCGTACATGCGTGAGCGGACGTGGAGGACCCGACGAAGGAAGGGTCGCCCGAACGGCGGCCACCGAGGACCGAGAGGGTCCCAATGGAATACAAGGACTACTACCAGACCCTGGGGGTGGCCCGCACGGCCACACCCGCGGACATCAAGAAGGCGTATCGGCGGCTGGCGCGTGAACTCCACCCGGACCGCAACCCCGGCGACAAGACCGCCGAGAAGCGGTTCAAGGACGTCAACGAGGCGCACGAGGTCCTGGCCGACCCGAAGAAGCGCCAGCAATACGACATGCTCGGCTCCAACTGGGAGCAGTTCTCTCGTTCCGGCGGGACCGGCGGGGGCGCGAACCCGTTCGGCGGCGACCCCTTCGGGCCGGGCGGCCCCTTTGCCGCCTACGGCGCCGCCGGTCAGGGCGGCAACGTGCGCTACGAGTTCCACTCGGCCGGGTCGGAGGACTTCTCCGACTTCTTCCGGATGTTCTTCGGCGGCGCGGACCCGGCCGGGGCAGCCGCGGCGGCCACGGCGACCCGCCGGGCGGGTGGTTCCGGTTCGGCCGGCAGCGCGGCGAACTCATCGAGTGGCGCCGGCAGTGCCACAGGTACCGGCAGCCGCCGTTCCGGTCGGTCTCTGGAGGATCTGCTCTCGAGGCTCCGGCCGGATGGAGGCAGCGCGGCGGGGACCGCCGGCGGCGACGGCGCGCCCGGTCGGGCCGCAGGTCCGACACCACGTGGCCGCGGCACCCGCCACGGCAACGACGTGGACGTCGAAGTCGAGCTGAGCCTCGAGGAGGCCTTCCACGGCTCGACCCGACTCGTCCAGGTCGGAGACCGGCGCCTGGAGGTGAAGCTCCCGGCCGGCGTGGAGACCGGCAGCAAGATCCGGCTGAGCGGCAAGGCCGGTTCCGGTCCCGATGCCGGCGACCTCTATCTCATCACGAAGGTCCGGCCCCATCCGGTCTTCACGCGCAACGGCGCGGACCTCACTCGCGAGCTGCCGATCACCCTGGGCGAGGCGATCCTGGGCGGCGAGGTGGAGGTCGATACGTTGCGCGGCCGCGTCCTGCTCAAGGTTCCGCCCGGCACTCAGCAGGGACAGTCCTTCAGGCTCGCCGGCCAGGGGATGCCACGGCTGAAGGGCGAGGGGGCTGGCGATCTCTTTGCCAGGGTCAAGGTCATCCTTCCCGGCAAGCTCGAGGGCCGCCAGCGCAAGGCGGCGGAGGAATTCCTTCGCCAGATCGTCCAACCGAATCCCAGAACCAAGCCATGACGATGAAGCCGCTCGTATGCCGACCATCCGCGGAGGAGCAGCTCGTCGGCCTTTCGTCCGTGCGGGCGTCAACCAGGATTGAGAGCGGGCAATGAACCTCGACCGTTTCACCCAGAAAGCCCAGGAATTGATCGTCGCGGCCCAGCGCGTGGCCGAGGATCTCCAGAGCCCGGTGCTCGATTCGGAGCACCTCCTGGCCGCGCTCGTGGAACCCGACGACGGCATCCCGGCCGAGACGCTGCGCCGCCTCGGCGTCGACCTGCCCGCATTCCGGGGCGAAGTGGCGGCCGCGCTCAACAAGAGAGCCCGCGTCCAGGGCGGCTCGCTCTCCGCCGATCCACGCTTCCGGCAGGCGATCGAGCGGGCGGGTGACGAGGCCCGCCGCCTCAAGGACGATTACGTGTCCACGGAACACCTGCTCCTGGCGGTCGCCGAGGGCGGCGGCGAGGCACAGGCGCTGCTGGACCGTCACGGCGCCAACAAGGAGGCAATCCTCGGCGCCCTGGCCAGCGTCCGAGGCGGCCAGCGCGTGACCAGCCAGAACCCGGAGTCCACGTACGCGGCCCTGGAGAAGTACGGCCGCGACCTCACGGCCGAGGCGCGGGCCGGCAAGCTGGACCCGGTCATCGGCCGGGACGAGGAGATCCGCCGCGTCATCCAGGTCCTGAGCCGCCGCACCAAGAACAACCCAGTTCTCATCGGCGAGCCAGGCGTAGGCAAGACGGCCGTCGTCGAGGGGCTGGCCCAGCGGATCGTCCGGGGAGACGTGCCCGAGACCCTCAAGGAGAAGAAGGTCATCTCGCTCGACCTGGGCGCGCTGATCGCCGGGGCGAAGTACCGCGGCGAGTTCGAGGAGCGACTCAAGGCCGTCCTCAAGGAGATCAAGGACGCCGAGGGCCGGGTCATCCTCTTCATCGACGAGCTTCACACGGTCGTCGGAGCCGGTGCGGCCGAGGGGGCGATGGACGCCTCGAACCTGCTCAAGCCGATGCTGGCCCGGGGCGAGCTGCATACCATCGGCGCGACGACGCTCGACGAGTACCGCAAGCACATCGAGAAGGACGCCGCGCTGGAGCGGCGCTTCCAGCCCGTCCTCGTGGACGAGCCCACGGTCGAGGAGACGATCTCGATCCTGCGGGGCCTGCGCGAGAAGTACGAGGTTCATCACGGCGTCCGGATCACCGATTCGGCGCTCGTCGCCGCGGCGACACTGTCCAACCGCTACATCAGCGACCGCTTCCTGCCCGACAAGGCGATCGACCTGGTCGACGAGGCGGCCAGCCGGCTGCGCATGGAGATCGACTCGATGCCGGTCGAGCTGGACGAGCTGGAGCGCCGGCGCATCCAGCTCGAGATCGAGCGCGAGGCCCTGCGCAAGGAGACCGACGAGGCCTCGAAGGCCCGGCTCGAGATCCTCGAGCGCGAACTGGCGGAGACGGGCGAGGAAGCGGCCGCGATGAAGAGCCGCTGGGGAACCGAGAAGGATGCGATCGCCGCCGTACGGGCGACAAAGGCCGAGATCGAGGCGCTCCAGGTTCGAATTGAACAGGCGGAACGGGAGGCCGACTACGGCACCGCCGCCCAGCTCAAGTACGGCCGGCTGCCCGAGCTGCAGGCCCGCCAGAAGGAGCGGGAGGCCGGCATCGCCGCGCTCTCCGGCCCGAATCGGCTGCTCAAGGAGGAGGTCACCGCCGACGACATCGCCGAGATCGTGGCGGCCTGGACCGGCGTGCCGGTGACCAAGCTGCTCGAAGGCGAGTCGGCCAAGCTCGTCCAGATGGAGGACCGCCTGCACCACCGTGTGGTCGGTCAGGACGAGGCCATCCAGGCCGTCTCCGACGCGGTCAGGCGCGCCCGCGCCGGCCTCAAGGATCCGCGCCGGCCGATCGGCTCGTTCCTGTTCCTCGGCCCCACCGGAGTCGGCAAGACCGAGCTGGCCCGAGCGCTGGCGGAGTTCCTCTTCGACGACGACGCGGCCATGGTTCGCATCGACATGAGCGAGTACATGGAGAAGTTTGCCGTCTCACGGCTCGTCGGCGCGCCTCCCGGCTATGTCGGCTACGAGGAAGGCGGCCAGCTGACCGAGGCGATCAGGCGGCGGCCGTACCAGGTCGTCCTGCTCGACGAGATCGAGAAGGCCCACCCGGACGTCTTCAACATCCTGCTGCAGGTCCTCGACGACGGGCGCCTGACCGACGGCCAGGGTCGAACGGTCGACTTCCGCAACGCCGTCCTCATCATGACCAGCAACGTCGGTTCACAGTACATCTCGGCCTTCACGGAGCGCGGCGACGCCGGCGACGTGTCGGCCTACGACCAGATGAAGCGCCAGATCAACGAGTCGCTGCGGGTCCAGTTCCGGCCCGAATTCCTCAACCGGATCGACGAAGTCATAGTTTTCCACGGTCTCAACGCCGCGGACCTGGCGGCCATCGTCGACCTGCTGCTGGCCGACCTGGGCCGGCGGCTGGCCGGCCAGGAGATCGGGCTCGAGCTGACTCCGGCGGCCAAGTCTCTGATCGTCACCGAAGGGACGGATCCGGCCTACGGGGCGCGGCCGCTCAAGCGGACGATCCAGCGGCTCGTCGAGAACCCGCTGGCGCGGGCGCTGCTCCAGGGCGAGTTCAAGCCGGGCGCAGCTATCGTGGCCGACGCCGACGCGATCGGCGGCGTGCTGGTCTTCCGAGGGGGCGGCTCGACCGTCCTGGCCGACGCGGGCCACCGCCGCGACGCCCGCAAGAGAGCAGCTCCCGAACCGGTGGGAGTCACCGCCTCGGACGCCGTCGATCGCATCTGGACGCCCGACAAGAAGGAGGACCCGAAGCGGGTTAACTAGCGCCGGCTACCGCGGCGAGAGCCGGCCGCCGAGCGACTCAGACCAGCCAGGCGCCGTCGCGCATGATGGTCCGGCCTTCGAGCTCGTTGGCCTCGCGCCAGGCCTGGACGCGTACCGGCCTCATCAGGAAGTAGACGTAGGGCGCGCGCTCGTCGCGAGGGTCCCAGCCCGACTGCCTCGCGTACAGGTCCGCCAGCTCCGTCGGAGCCTGGGCGCAGTCGAGCGTGCCGTCCAGGCCCGCGTCGACGATCACCACGTCGCGAGTGGGCCCAAAGCCGAGCCGCGCCCGGCCGGACCAGGCGATGTTCCTGGCAGTCACGAGGCCAGGCTCCGTCGCCAGGATCACGCGGTCGCCGTCCCACGCATAGGAGAGCGGCACCAGGTACTCGCGCCCGGTCTCGCTCGCCGTAGCGACCCAGACGTCCGCGCCGATCTCGTTGAGCCTGGCCAGCGTATCGGCCTTTCGTTGAGTCCCGGTCCGTGGGTCTTCGGCCATGGACCAATCATGCCACCAGGCTGGATCGGCGGCGCCTGCTGCCTGAACGTTGCCGTTCGCGCGTATCGTGGACCGGTGAGAACCGCGACCGCGAACGGCGGCGATCCGGCCGCCCCCAGGCAGCGAAAGTGAAGTTCGAGCTCGTCAGGGAGAAGCTCGAGGCGCTGCCGCGCGAGCTGCCGGCGGCGCCGGCGATCCTGACCCCGATCCGGCTCGACTGTCCCGGGGATTGGGCGCCGATCCTGCCGGGCCCGGCGGACTCTTCGGGCGGCCCGTCCAGGGGCCCGCGTCGCGGCCGGCCCGCGGCCGTCCTCGTCCTGCTCTTCCCCGACGCCGAGGGGCAGGCCCGCGTCCTGTTGACGGCCCGGGCCTCGCACATGGTCGCCCACGCCGGCGAGATCAGCTTTCCGGGCGGCTCGGCCGACGAGGGCGACGAGGACCCGATCGCCACGGCCGTGCGGGAGGCGGTCGAAGAGGTCGGCCTGGATCCCGCGGCCTGCGGGCTGCGCGTGACGGGGGTACTCGAGGTCTTCGCCCTGACGGTCTCCGGATTCCGTATCACGCCGGTCGTGGCGCTGGCGGACAGGCGCCCCGAGTGCCGCCCCGCGCCGGACGAGGTGGCCCGTATCGTCGAAGCCCCGGTCGAGGCTTTCCTGCCCGACGCTCCGGTCGAACTGGAGGAACGGACGATCCGCCGGCGGCTGATCCGATACGGCGTCTACCCGGTCGAGGGCGAGCGGGTCTGGGGCGCCACGGCCCGAATGCTCGGCCAGCTCGGGGCGCTGCTGGCGGTCGAGCCGGGCGCTGCCGGGCAGATAGCGGACGCGGCGCCGCCGCCGATCGAGCCGGCGCGGAGCCGCGAAGAGGTGATCGTGCGCGCCGCGACGGCCGCGGACCTGCCGGCGATCGACCGCTTCCTCGACGCCATCGCGCCGGATCTGGCCCGGTCGCTGCCGCCCACCTCGGAACTGCTGCTGGCCGAGACACCAACGGGGGTCGCCGGCGTCGCCGGCTGGGCACCCTGGGATCGGGAGAGATCCGACGAGGATCAGCGCGGCTTCGACGGACTGACTCTCCCTGGGGACGACCGGCCGGCCGAGCTGACTCTCCTGGCGGTAGCCCCGAACCTCCGCGGCCGTGGCATCGGCAGCGGCCTCACGACGGCAGCGGTCGGCTCTGCCGGGGCCGCCGGCAACACCCGCCTTCTCGCCTGGACCCTCGCCGACTCCGACGCCCATCCCTCGTCGGTCGCCGCTCGGGCCTTCTTTCGTTCGAACGGCTTCACGGACCTGGCGGTCGATCGCCGCGTCCAGGCGCGCGGCGAGGACCGCCTGCTGATGTCGCGCGTCCTGACGTCACGAAGCTGAGCCGAAGCAGGCGCGCCCGCCCATGGGCTCGGCGGGGGCGATCCGCTTGCGGTCGACGACGCAGATTGCCCGGGCAGTCTCCGTGGAGGACGGTTCCCCGACCGCCCTGCCGGAACCGGCGGCGCTCCCGGCAGGCGGCGCTCCCGGCAGGCGGCGCTCCCGGCAACCTCATCGAAGGGCACCGCCGGGCCGCTACCAGGGTTCCCGGTCGGGCGACGTACGCTCGGGAGGCACGGCCGCTACCAGGGTTCCCGGTCGGGCGACGTACGCTCGGGAGGCAGGGCCGCCGGCTTTGGGGAGAGCTCTCCGTCCGCGCGGGCCGACCCGGCCGGCGCCGGATCACCGGGTCCGGCGGACACGACCACTGCCCCGCCCGCCGGAAGCGGCGGCGCGGCCGCCCCGGGCCCCGGCGCGAACTCCACGACGATCGCCCGCATCGGAGTCAGCTCCGTCCAGGCCGCATGGACCAGGTCCGGCGGCCAGACGACGGCGTCGCCGGCGGCGACGCGGGCCCGCTCCTCGCCGACCTGAACGAAGCCGCCTCCCTCGACCACCAGGAAGTAGGCCAGGTTCGGGTTCGAATGCGGCGCCAGGCTGGCTTTAGGTTTCAGGGCCAGCTCGACCACGGCGCCGCGCCGATCGGCGTGCACCGGCGTCGCCTCGACGCCGCGAGTTCCCGGCGGCCCGTCGGGCCGTCGATGGCCGATCCCGAAGCGTCGGATCTCCATGGAGTCCGCGGCAGGCCTAGCGGGCGGCGCGTCTCGCGAAGAGACGTTCCCGGCGGAGATCCAGCGAAGCCGCGGCGGGACGCACCGCTGTCGCCTCCTCGGCGGCTACCGCCGGCGGCGCTTCGGCTTGGCCGCGGCCTTCGTCCGGATCGTCGCCTCCGGATGCGCCGTCCGGGAGCGCTGGAAGTAGCGCTGGCGGGCCAGCCGCTCCTCATAAGCCCGGATCAGGGGTGGGAAGTGGATGAACCGGATCCAGATGAAGAGGGCCGCGCCGCCGATCATCGTCGGCAGCACGAAGATGAAGTCGAAGCCGAAGAGGGAGTACATCAGCAGGAGTGCGAAGACCCCGACCGTGGTCCACATCAGCCATTCGTTGAGATCCAGGAAGACCGAGTAGGCATGCAGCCGCCGGCCCTGGAAGTTGTAGAAGACGATCCCGATCAACAGCAGGGCGAACGAGAGTTCCCACGTCGGCGTAAACAGGGCATGGAAGTTCGGGTCGTTGAAGCCGATGAGCAAGAGGTTGATCTGGTTCCACGGGCCGTTCACGCGGACCCTCCGAGTGTTCAGTCTTGGCGGTCGATTGACCTGGATAGGCGCTCAGCTGCGACGCCGGCCTGCGCCCTGGCGTGCGACCGGAACGCCGCCGCCGAGACATGCGCCGGCTGCGCCTGCGATTTCTCGTGTGCGGAGTATGCCATGACCGGGCGCTATACTCGGATCGATCCGGCAATCGGGACCTGGCGGAGCCCGGCGTAAGGCCGGCCGGCCGGCCGAACACCCCCAGGGCGCGGCCCGAGGGGACTTCGTAGCCGGCACTCTGGCAAATGGGAGGTAGGCCTGGTGCGAGCCTTGCTCTCGGTGGCAAACCGAGAGGGCATCGTCCCGTTCGCGCGCGACCTGGTCGCTCTCGGTGTGGAGGTCATCGCCACCGACGGAACGCGGGAGTTCCTTGCGGCCGAGGGCATCGAGGTCCGATCCGTCTTCGAACTGACCGGTTCGGAGCCCATTGCCGGCGGCCAGGTCAAGACGCTCCACCCGGCCATATACGCCGGGATCCTGGCCAGGCGAGACAGACCCGATCAGCTGGCGGAGCTGGACTCCCAGGAGATCGGGCTGATCGACATCGTCGTCGTCAACGTCAGCCATTTCGCTCCCCAGGTAGGCGCTCGCCTCGTGCCGATCGACGAGGCCATCGAGATGATCGACATCGGGGGGGCGGCGCTGCTGGCAGCCGCCGCGCGCAACTACGCGGGCGTGGCGGCCGTGGCGAACCCGGCCCGCTACCCCCAGGTCACGGCTGAGATTCGGGAGCGGGGCGCAGTCTCCGCCGAGCTTCGCCAGCGGCTCGCGGCCGAAGCCTACGGGCTCGTGGCCGCCTACCACGCCGAGATCGCCGCATACCTCTCCAACGTATCCGGGGACGTCTTCCCCGGACGCCTGGCCCTGGTGCTCGAAAAGGTGGGCGACCTGCGATACGGCGAGAACCCGCCCCAGCGTGCCGCCTTCTACCGCGAGACGACGCACCGTGCCGGCACGCTCACCGACGCGACTCAGCTCCAGGGCTCGCGGCCGTCGTTCAACGACCTCCTGGACCTGGACGCGGCCTACGCCATCGCCGCCGACTTCACCGCCCCAACCGTGACGATCGTCAAGCACACCGACCCCGTCGGGCTGGCCTCAGACGAGGAGCTGGTCGAGGCGTGTCGGAAGGCTCTCGAAACGGACGCGGTTTCGTGCTTCGGGGGCATCGTCGGGGTCAACCGCGAGCTGGACGGCGCGACCGCGCGCGAGATCGCCGCCAACTCGTACGAGGCCGTCGTCGCCCCGTCGTTCAGCCAATCGGCAATCGGGATCCTGGCCCAGAAACCACACATCGCCCTGCTGGCAGTCCCGCCCAATCCGATCGAAGGTCCGCGCGACTACGGCATCGCCAACCTCGACTTCAAACGCATCGCCGGCGGCCTGCTTGTCGAAACCAAGGACGAGCTGGGCCTCGACAAGACGCAGCTCCAGGTGGTGACGAAGCGGCGGCCGACGCTCGAGGAGTTGACGGACCTGCTGTTCGCCTGGCGGGCGGTGCGCCACGTGCGGTCCAACGCGATCATCCTGGCCCGCGGCGGCGCGACCGTTGGGATCGGGGCGGCCCAGGCAAGCCGCCAGACAGCGGTGGAGATCGCTCTGCGTCGAGCCGGCGACCGGGCGAGGCTCTCGGTCATGGCCAGCGACGCCTACTTCCCGTTCCCCGACGGGATCCAGATCGCCGCCCAGGCCGGCGTCTCGGCGATCATCCAGCCCGGCGGCTCGATCCGGGACGAGATGGCGATCGAGGTCGCGGACCGGCACCACATGGCGATGGTCTTCACGGGACGGCGCCACTTCCGCCACTGAGCCGGGGTGTCGCGGGGCGGTGCGGGGCGGTGCGGGGCGGCAGCCGGGTCCGGGGCCGAAGCCGGGCGGAGCGGCGCCGGGCAGGCGGGTCCGGGGCCGGAGCCGGGTCCGGAGCCGGCGCCGGGTCCGGGGCCGGCGCCAAAAGCGGGCGGGGGCCACGGTGGTCCTCCGGGCTCAGAGACGCGGGCGGTGCCGACGCGCCGGGTCGACGGAGGCCGTGCGCCGTGAGCCGCGCGCCAGGCGGGCGGGGTCGTGCGCGGTGAGCCGCGCGCCAGATCCGCGGTGGCACTCCAGGTCCGCGGAACACGACGTCCCGATCCGAACCGCGGTGGTCGCGCCGTGTTTCATTCCGCCCGGTGATCCGCGGCAGCCCAGACCGCGAATAGAAGGTTGACAGCCGGTCGGAACTGACGGACCGATCGGTCGGTCGGAGGATAGGGAAACCCGGTTTACCGGGCGAAGGGACGTGGCGGGCGACAGGTCGGAGCCCAATTGACCGTTGAGGGGCCTGTCGCCGCGCTACTGGAGGAGCCGCCGAAGCACGGCGGCTCTTGTGTTCTCCGGAGCCCGGGGCGGCATCGGGCCGGGATCCGAGCGGCCAGAACCTCTGAGGGCCGGACGCTTCGGGGCGACCCCGCCCCCAGGCTAGCGGCGGACCCTCCCTGAGGCCGTCCTGGCCGGAGAGTGGCGGCGACGGCGCGCGGGGCGGCGCGAGTTCGCTCGGCGGCGACGGCGCGCGGGGCGGCGCGAGTTCGCTCGGCGGCGACGGCGCGCGGGGCGGCGCGAAGTTTCCTGATTCACAGCAGGGCGACATAAGGCAAACGGCCGAGAAGAACGCCGGCCTGGTCGGCCGCTCAAGGATGGTAGCTGTTGCCTGTCGGCCCTCTGCAACCCGATTCCACGCTCCTGGGCCTGATGGGCGACGGCCAGTCGCCCTGTAGTCGGCCAACTAGTGTACTAGCCCGCTGGATGCTGGACGGTACCGCGCATCGCAGCTACGATGCTCGGTATGGCAAACCATCCAGCTCCACCGTTGGTCATCAGTGAATCGGAAAGGGCTGAGCTCCTGGCATTGGCCCGAGCCGGGAAGACCGAGCAGCGGATTGCGACACGAGCGCGGATCGCGCTGGCCGCCGGCGAGGGTCGGCCAAATCGCGCCATCGCATCCGACTTGGGCGTCAGCCCGATGACGGTGCTTCTGTGGCGCGGCCGGTTCACAGCAGATCGGGTCGCAGGGTTGCGCGACGCACCACGACCGGGCCGCGAGCCGATCTACGGCCGGACCGAACGCGATCGGGTCATTGCTCTCACTCTTGAGCCGCCGCCGCAGGGCGTGACCCACTGGAGTGCCCGGCGGATGTCTGCCCGGACCGGCATCAGCATCACCACGATCCAGCGTATCTGGGCCGAAGCGAACCTCAAGCCCCATCGGGTCGAGACGTTCAAATGGAGCACCGACCCCGAGCTCGAGGCCAAAGTCCGCGATGTCGTGGGCCTGTATCTGAACCCGCCTGAGCGGGCCGTCGTCCTGTCGATCGATGAGAAGACCCAGATCCAGGCTCTCGACCGGACTCAGCCCATGCTGCCGATGAAGCCCGGACAAGTTGAGCGCCACACCCACGACTACAAGCGCAACGGCACCACGAGCCTGTTTGCCGCGCTCAACGTGGCCACCGGTGAGGTCACCCAGGAAGCTCGGGCGCGCCACACCGGCCTCGACTTTCTCGCCTTCCTGCGCCGCATCGAGCACGTCTATCCCGATCAGGAACTGCACGTCGTCCTGGACAACGTCTCCTCTCACAAGACGCCCGACATCGCGAAGTGGTTGAGGGCTCACCCTCGAATCGTCTTTCATTTCACCCCGACCAGCGCCTCGTGGATGAACCAGATCGAGACCTGGTTCGGCATCCTCACACGCCAGGCCTTGCGCCGGAGCAGCTTCCGAAGCGTGAAGGAATTGATCGGCATGATCGACGCCTTCACGGCCCAGTGGAACGAGGGCTCAACGCCCTTTGTCTGGGTCAAGACCGCCGACCAGATCCTGGCCAAGGCCGTCCGGAAGTCTCCAGCGTCCAGCGAATCGGGACACTAGCTTGCCCCGCGTCGACGTGGTGTGAAATGGGAAAGGAATTGGCCGTCACAACTCTGGGACCCGGGCGGGAGCCCGGCGACGAGCCCGCCAGCGCTGAGCGCGACCGCTCGCGCGGCCTGGGCACCATGAGCCCTGCGCCGAGGCGGCGGCCACGCGCCGGGGTCGGCGGCCACGCGCCAGGGTCGCGGCACCGCTGGCAAGAGCTCGGGCCTGGCTTGGGCCGAGGTCAGTTCGGCGGCGGGGTGGCGGCCAAGCGGCCGAGGCGGCGGCCAGGCCGGGTCGCGGCCACGCGCCGGGGTGGCACCGCTGGCAAGAGCTCGGGCCTGGCTTGGGCCGAGGTCAGTTCGGCGGCGGGGTCGGGGCCAAGCGGCCGAGGCGGCGGCCGAGCCGCCAGGGTCGCGGCCGAGCGGCCGGGGTCGCGGCCACGCGCCGGGGTCGCGGCCACGCGGCCGAGGCGGCGGCCACGGGCTGGAGTGGCGGCCACGCGCCGGGGTGGCGGCCACGGGCTGGGGTGGCGGCCGGGCCTGGCGCGGGGCGAGGTCAGACCGGCGGCGTCGCGACCCAGCGGCCGAGGTCGACGTCCCACAGCGCGACCGCGCGCACGGCCGAGACGCCCTCGATCGACTCCCGGCGGACGCGCGCGGCCTGGACCGACTCGTTCCAGCCGGGTGGGACGACATCCGGAGCAAGGTCTGCGAGCGGGGCCAGCACGAAGAGACGGCGCCGGGCCTCGGGATGCGGAACCTCGAGAAACCTCGTGGCCTTCGCAGGGTCGGGCGAGCGGCCTTGCTCGGGCCGCTCGACGGCCATGTGCGCCTCGCCGAAGAGCAGCACGTCGAGGTCGAGCTCGCGCGGGCCGTGGCGGGGTCGATCCTGCCGGCCGAAGGCTCGCTCTATCGACTTGAGAGCGAGCAGGAGCGCGATGGGACCCGCCCGGCCCGGACCCTCAGGCACGTCCAGGGCGGCGACCGCGTTGTGGAAGTCTGGCTGGTCCGTGACGCCGACCGGGGTGGTCACGTAGAGGCGCGAGACGCCGACCAGGGTCACTCCCGGCAGCGCCGCCAGTGCGTGAACGGCCGCGGTCAGGGTCGCCTGCGAGTCGCCGAGGTTCGCCCCCAGCCCGACGTATGCCCGAACACTGCCCATCGGCTGCTCCCGATTGCTCCCGGCCAGGCCGTGATTGCTCCGCCGCGCTCCGCCACCCCGCCCCGACGCCGCGCCTCAACGGCGCGCCGCGAATGACCGCCGCTAGACTCCGCACGTGCGCCCCGTGCTGGTAATCATTCTCCACCCCGCGGCGCCGGCCGACGCCGGGCCGCTGGTCCGCGCGCTCGCGGAAGCCCGCCGCGCGCTGGCGGAGCGGCAGCGGGCGGCGTTTCGGGCCGCCGGTGCCGATGCGGTGGAGGTGGCGGCGGGACCACCGGACGGGCTCTCGTTCGGGCGGCGGCTCGGGTCACTGATGCGGACTTGGACCGAGGGCGTCGGGCGGGGTGAAGCCGACCATGCCCCGGGCGCCACTTTCGACCATGCCCCGGGCGCCACTTCCGACCAAGGCGCGGGCGACGCCTCCGGCCCGGTTCCGGGCGATCGGCCGCTCCCCGGCGGGCTCGTCGTCCTGGGCTCCGGCAGCATCCCGATCGCCCGAGCCGCGGACCTTCGACTCTTCGTCGAGGCGGCCGCGGGGCCCGGCGGGCGCGCCCTCGCCAACAACCGGTATTCGGCGGACGTGGTGGCGATCTCACGGCCGGCCGACCTGCGTGATCTGCCGCCGCTCCCCGCCGACAACGCCCTTCCCCGGTGGCTGGAGGAACGCGCCGGGGTGGCCGTCACGGACCTCCGATCGCGCTGGCGCCTGGGCGTCGACGTCGACACGCCGCTTGACCTGATCCTGCTGCGCGATCCCGCGGCGGGCGGCCTGCTCGCGACGGCGCCGCTCGTCGGCGAGCGGCTGGCGGCACTCGTCGAGGTCCTGTCGAACCGGCGAGCCGAGCTGCTCGTAGCAGGCCGCGTTTCGGCGACGACTCTCAAGTGGCTGGAACGCGGTGTCGCGTGCCGAGTCCGCGCCCTCGTTGAAGAACGCGGCCTTCGCGCCGCCTCGAGACTCGCCCAATCCGGCGTCGTGACCGCGGCCCGCCCGCCGCGCTCCATTCTCGGCGCCCTGCTGGATCGAGACGGTCCCGAGTCGCTCGAGTCCACGCTCGCGGGCCTGGCCGACGCCGCGGTCGTGGATACGCGGGTTCTGATGGCACACCGGTCCGGAACCGTTGACGGCGTCCCCGCACCGCCAGACCTTCCGGCCGCGCCACCCGGCTCGGCCTGGCCCGGCGCGGAGGATCGCTTCGCCTCGGACATGCTCATGCCGGCGACCATCGCCGACGCGTGGCTTCGCTCGCTGACGAGTTCGGCGGTCGCGGCCCCCTCCGACCACCCGATCCTCCTCGGCGGCCACACGCTGGTCAACGGCGGACTCCGCCTGCTCGCGGCGCGAGCTCGTACGGGGGTCCGATGACGCCCGAACGCCGTCCTCGGCGGACCGGGCGCGGCGCGCCGGCCGACCCCCCGTCCCCGTCCGAACCTTCCGCCGAAGGCGCCGGCCGCTCGGCCGAGCTCGCCGCCCTCATTCGAGCCGAGATCGAGTCGAGCCCGGACGGCCGCATCACGTTCGCCCGCTACATGGAACGGGCTCTCTACGAGCCGGACCTGGGCTACTACCGCGCCGCCGCCGACCGTCCCACCGACGCCGGCGACTTCCTGACGGCGCCGGAGACGCACCCGATCTTCGGCTGGACCGTCGCCCGCCGGATCGAGGCGATGTGGGCGGAGCTGGGTCGCCCGCCGGTCTTCCACCTGGTCGAGTTCGGCGCGGGCTCGGGCACGCTGGGGCTCTCGATACTCGACGGGCTGCGCCGCCGCGGGTCGATCGGCCTCCTGTCCGCCATCCGATACGAACCCGTCGAGTCGAACCCGAACCGGCTGGCCGACCTGCGGGACAGGTTCGAAATGGCCGGCCACCTGGAGCGCCTGGAGCCGGCCGGCTGTCCTGCGATCGGGTCGGTGCCCGTCGACGGCGTCATCCTCGCCAATGAGTTCCTCGACGCGCTGCCCGTCCACCGCGTCGTCGTCAATGACGGGAAGCTGCGGGAGCTCTTCGTCACGTGGAACTCCGGAGGCGGCGCCGGCGGCGGACCCGTCGGCGGCGGCTTCACCGAGCTTGCCGCCCCGCCCTCGAGCGCGGATCTCGCCGCCCGACTCGCCGACGACGGCGTCGAGCCGGCGGAGGGTCAGGTCGCCGAGATCTGCCTGGAGCTGGACCCGTGGCTCGGGCAAGTCGCGGCCCGCCTGGCCCGCGGCTTCGTGCTGGCCATCGACTACGGCTACGAAGCTGCCGAGTTGTACGGGCCTCGCCGCCTGGCGGGCACGCTGCTCGGGTATCGCGGCCATCGCGTGGAGACGGATCCGTTCGCGGCGCCGGGCCTGACCGACCTCACCGCGCACGTCGACTTCACCGCCGTATCGAGGCTCGCCGCGGGGCGCGGGTTCCGGACCGTCTCGTTGACCACGCAGTCGGAGTTCCTCGTCGCCGCCGGCCTGGAGGAGGAGTTGCGCGCTCTCCAGTCCTCGCCCGACCTGACCCTCGCCGATTACACCCGGGCCCGTTCCGGGATCGTCCGCATGCTCGACCCGCGCCACATGGGCCGCTTCCGCGTCCTGATCCTCGACCGCGGCCGAGGCTGAGGCCCGCCCGATTAGGCAACTTCCCGTATTGCGCCGGGCCAGCCTCGGGCCGCACCCTGATCTCGGAGCGGGGGGAACCGCGCTGAGGGGTCGGTAGGCCGACAAGGCCGATCCGGCCCCTGGACGCACCTCTCCATCCGGTTCGATACCCAGTGCGCCGCCAGTCGCTACCCCAGCTGGCGGTCAGCCGGTCGCCGCGGGCGGATCCGACAACCCCCGGGCCGCCCGCCGCCGGCTCCTCCCTCCCGGTCGAGTGCCAGGCATCCCCGTGCCGGCCCGACTCGCCAGGCAGGACGGTCCCCGCCCGATCGGGCGGCCCGAATCGCCCCGGCCCGCCCGGGCCCGCCAGATCGCCGCCGGCGGCGGCCGGAGCGCGGCCCTGCTGGTAGACTCTGGCGTGCATCGCGAGGGATCGTGGCATCGGACCCGGCCCCGCGGCCGCCTGTTTGTACCTCGCGTCCCGACGCCTGATGAAGCAAAGCTGCGGGCAATAGGTCTGCTGGAGAACGATGACCGGCATCTGGTACGTGGTCGGCTTGGCCTTCGCGGGAGTCTCCTTCGTCTTCCTCGTGATCGGGCTGGCCTGGCTCATCTCCCACCGCAACCGGGGGGACCGCCACAAGGGCGTGCCGTATGAGAGCGGCATCGACACCGTCGGCGACACGTGGGGACGCGCCGGGATCTCCTTCTACGTCTACGCCCTCCTGTTCGTCGCCTTCGACGTCGAGGTCGTCTTCCTGTACCTGTGGGCCATCGTCTTCCGCGATCTGCTGGTCGGCGGCCTCGTCAGCATGGGCACGTTCGTGCTCGTCCTGATGCTCGGTCTCGCTTACGCCTGGCGGAAGGGAGTTCTGACGTGGCGGTAGGCGACCGCACCGGGGGCGCCCGTCGGACGCCGGGCAAACCCGCCGCTGCCGGTCCGGCTGCGCCGGCCGGGGCCGGTGGCCGCGGCTCGGGGCGCGGGCTCGTGCCGGGGGCTCCGGGCCAGCTGACCGCCCCAATCGTCGTGCCCAACACCATGTGGCAGGCGGCCGACCCGCTCGCCTACAGCGGCGGCACCGCCACGGAGGTCACGCACCTCCGCGAATTCGGACTGACCGCCGCAAGCCGGGACGACGCGGCACGCTGGGGGGCACTGCAGGTCATCCCCGCCAACGCGGACTACATCCTGGACCTCATCCGGGCCAACAGCCTCTGGCCCCTGCTCTCGGGGCTGGCCTGCTGCGCGATCGAGATGATGTCGAGCGCCACGAGCAAGAACGACATGGATCGCTGGGGTATGTTCCCGTTCCGGGCGTCGCCGCGCCAGGCCGATGTCCTGATCGTCGCCGGGACCCTCACGACCAAGATGGCGGGCCCGCTGATCCGGCTGTGGGAGCAGATGCCGGAGCCCAAGTGGTGCGTCGCGCTGGGCGACTGCACCGTCTCCGGCGGTCGCTACAAGCGCAGCTACTCGGTGGTCCAGGGAATCGACCGGGTCATGCCGGTCGACGTCTACATTCCCGGCTGCCCGCCGCGGCCCGAGGGCCTGATCTACGGCATGCTCCAGCTTGGTCAGCTCGTCAAGGACCGCCGCGGTCATTGGGCGGAGCGCGAGATCGGCCCGACCGCCCCGGACGGCATCTGACAGATGGACCGATCCCTCAAGGCCCGCCTCGAAGCCCGCCTGGGCAGTCACCTGAAGGGTTCCGTCTACCAGCGCGGCGATGAAACCGAGATCCGCGTCGATCCCGGCAGCGTTCCCGAGGTCCTCACGATCCTGCACGACTCCGTGGATCTGCGCTTCGAGATCCTGGCCGATCTCGCCGGCGTGGACACGGGAGAAGTGATGCAGGTGGTCTATCACCTGTGGAGCCCGATCACCTCGGATTGGCTTCGCGTCATCGCCGACCCCATCTCGCGGGAAGACCCGCGCACGCCATCGGCCACCTTCATCTGGACCGGGGCCGAGTGGCTGGAGCGCGAGGCTTACGACATGTTCGGCATCGTCTTCGAGGGCAATCGCGACCTGCGCCGCATATTCATGCCGCCCGACTACACGAGCTTCCCGCTCCGCAAGGACTTCCTCCTGCCCGACGACGCCGCCCGATCGCCCGGGGCCGGCGTCCGTCACGTCGAGCGGGCGCACGTCCCGGCCGATCTGGCCGACGACCCCGCCGCCGGCATCCGCCGCGCACCGGTGAGCTGAGGATCGCGATGCCGGCACGCCAGCCCACGACCCCACCCTCGCCCGAAGGTCCCGAGCGCCGCACCGGCGGGTCGCGCCCTGCCGGCTCGCGCCGGGCCGCCAACGCCTCTTCCTCGGGCCGGGCGGCGAAGCCGGCCGCCCAGACATCCGCCGACGACCCGCGGATCACCCTCGATCGCCAGGTCGGAGCCGGCCTGTACGATCCCGTCCCGCCCTACCCCACCAGGACGGAGCGCGAAGGCGAGTTCTACACCCTGGGCGACGGCGAGATGTTCCTCAACGTCGGGCCACACCACCCGGCCACGCACGGCGTCCTTCGCCTGGTCCTGAAGCTCTCCGGCGAGCAGATCGTCGACGTCGACCCGGTCCTCGGCTATCTCCACCGCGGCGTCGAGAAGATCTGCGAGAACTCGGACTACTACCACGTCATCGACCAGGTGGACCCGCTCGAGTACATCAGCTCCCTCTTCCAGGAGTGGGCCGCCGTCCTCTCATTCGAGAAGCTCATGGACGTGCAGGTCCCGCGACGGGCGGAGTACATCCGCGTCCTCTCCGGCGAACTGCTCCGCATCGCCAGCCACACCCTGTACATGGGCTTCCTGGCCCTGGACCTGGGCGGCCTGACGCCGATCCTGTACGGCTTCATCGAGCGCGACGAGATCGTGGAGATGCTGGCCGCCCTGACGGGGGCTCGGATGCTCTTCAACTACTACCGCATCGGCGGAGTGAACGGCGACCTCAACCACGAGTTCATGAGCCGACTGGGCGATTGGATGAGCCGCGCGGCCAGACAGACCGAGGCGAGCGCCGGGCTTCTCAACGAGAACGAGATCTTCGTTCGACGCACCCGCGGCGTGGGCAGGATGGAGCGCGAGATGGCCCTCCGCTTCGGCGTCACGGGCGGGAACCTGCGTGCCACGGGGGTCCCCTTCGACGTGCGGCGGGCCCATCCTTACAGCGTCTACCCCGACCTGGAGTTCAACATCCCGACGCGCACGGAGGGCGACTCGCTGGCCCGCTACCTGATCCGCGTCGACGAGGTCCGCGAGTCGATCAAGATCATCGACCAGTGCCTCCACGGCATGCCCGACGGACCCATCATGGCCAAGCTGCCGCGCCTGCTCCGGCCGCGCCCGGGGCGCGCCTGGGGCGCCTGTGAAGGGCCGCGGGGAATGATGGGCGTCTACTCGATAAGCGACGGCTCGGACCAGCCGTTCCGCTTCCGGATCCACGACCCCAGCTTCATCAACCTGCAGACCGTGCCGACGCTCCTGCCCGGCAACCTCCTGGCCGACACGATGGCCATCGTCGCCTCGCTCGACCCGGTCATGGGCGGGATCGACAAGTGAGAGCGACGATGCGGGCGTCGATGACGTCGGTGCTGGCCTTCGCCAGGGACCTGCCGGCCGGAGTCATGGCGCGCCTCTCGATCCAGGAGCGGATAGCCATAATCTTCACGGTGCTCGCGGTCGGCGGCGCCGTGACGACCGTCATCGCGATCGTCTGGCTGGGCCCGCCGCTGACGGACTTCCTCGGCGCCAACCAGCCGCTCGTCCGCTTCATCGTCGCCGCCACGGCAATCCTGATGCTGACCGTCCCGACCGCCTTCGTGCTCATCTACCTGGAGCTGAAGGTGATCGCCCGGATGAACCTGCGGGTCGGACCGAACCGGATCGGGCCGTGGGGCGCGGCGATGAGCGTGATCCACGGCCTGAAGGTTCTCTCCAAGGAGGACTTCGCCCCGACAGGCGCCGATTTCACCGTCTTCACGCTGGCCCCCGTCGTGACCTACATGGCCAGCGTGATGACCCTGCTGGTCATCCCGTTCGCACCCGGCCTCATCGGCCAGGACCTCAACATCGGCCTCCTCTACTTCTTCGCCATGAGCGGGCTGACGGTTGTCGGGCTGCTGATGGCCGGCTGGTCCAGCTTCAACAAGTACTCGCTCCTGGGCGGGCTGCGCTCCGCGGCCCAGATGATCAGCTACGAGGTTCCGCTGACGCTCTCGGTCGTCGGCGTGATCCTCCTCGCCGGGACGATGAGCCTGAACCGCATCGTCCTGGCCCAGTCGGGCTCGTTCCTCGACTGGTTCGTCTTCAAGCAGCCGCTGGCCTGGCTCATCTTCTTCATCGCCGCAACCGCCGAGGCCAACCGCACGCCCTTCGACATGACCGAAGCCGACTCGGAGATCGTGGCCGGCTTCGCCACGGAGTACTCGGGCATGCGCTTCGGCTTCTTCTTCTTCGCCGAGTACGTCAACGTGTTCATCGTCTCGGCCCTGGCCACGACCCTCTTCTTCGGCGGCTGGACCGCCCCATTCCAGTGGCCTTGGGCCTACAACCTGAACTGGTTCCAGCCGCTGTCGCTCGGCTTCTTCGGCTGGCTCGGCATCCTCGTGGCCGCCGTGCTGCTGGGCAGCTACTTCTTCGGCCTGCTTGCCCGGCTCTTCGGGGGTCGAACGTGGGGCCTGTGGCCCTCCGTCACCATGGGCCTGCTGCTCGACACCGTCGTCATCGTCGGCCTGATCGGCCTGGCCGGTTTCGTCGCCTTCGACTGGGTCCAGGGTCTCGTCTGGTTCATGGCCAAGACCTACTTCTTCGTCATCGTCTTCGTCTGGATGAGGGCGACTCTGCCGCGAGTCCGCGTCGATCAGCTGATGGGCTTCGCCTGGAAATGGCTATTGCCCGCATCACTCCTCAACCTCTTCGCGACGGCGGCCGTCGTCGTCCTCCTAAACCGGTGAGCGCGAGATGAGCTTCTTCCCCGGCCTCGGCATCGCAAAGGGCATGGCGCTGACGATGCGCCGCTTCTTCGCGCCGAAGGCCACGATCCAGTATCCCGAGGCGACGCCGGACGTCGCCGTGCGGTTCCGCGGGCGCCTCCAGCTGCTCTACGACGAACTTGGCAACATCAAGTGCGAGACGTGCTTCCAGTGCGCTCAGGCCTGTCCGGTGGAGTGCATCGACATGGGCGGTTTCGACACCAGGGGCCGCTTCCACGTCCATTGGGGCGCGGCCGAGCAGTACGCGGAACGGCGCGAAGAGTCGGCCCTGCGACGGTCCGGCCGGCCGGTGCCGGATCCGGCCTACACGCGCTTCGACCCGATCGACACGAGCGCCGTGGACGGCATCCTCGAGAAGTACGACTTCGACCGGAAGCAGATGCTGGCCATACTCGAGTCGATCCAGGCGGCCTACGGGTTCCTGCCAGTGGCCGCCCTGAAGCACCTGAGCCAGGTCTCCGGCGCCCCGTATGCGCTGATCTACGGCACCGCCACGTACTACAGCCACCTCCGCTTCGAGGCGCCGGGCCGAACGGTGGCGGTGTGCCTGTGCACGTCCTGCCTGGTCGCCGGATCGGGCCGCGTCGCCCGCACGCTCGCCGCCGAGCTCGGAACGGAGATCGGCCGCAGGCCGGCCGCGGGCCGCATCGCCCTGGAGCAGGTCCCCGCCCACGTCCCCGGCGCTCCCTCTCCGCTCGTCACCCTGGACGGAGTGCCGCAAACGATCGGCCACGGCGGCGCCGCAGCCTGGGCTCGCGCGCTTCCCGGACGGACCGTGGCATGACCCCCACGAAGATCCTGCCGACCCCGCCGCGGTTCCCCCGCCTGCTCCTGCCCGCGGTCCTGCCCGCCGATCCGCTCGACGTGGACGCGGCCGTCGAGGCCGGCGCCTTTGCCGCGCTGCGGATCGCGGTCGAGGACCTCAAGGCCGACGGAGTGATCGACGCCCTGACCGAGTCGGGGATGCGCGGGCGAGGAGGCGGCGGCCACCCGATCGGCGACAAGTGGCGCGCCTGCGCCCGGGCGGAAGCGGCCGCGCCGCCCGCGTACGCCGCCGATGGCGCGGCCGAGCGCTACGTCGTCGTCAACGCCTACCAGTCGGACCCGGCCGTCACGACCGACCGCGTCCTGCTGGAGAAGAACCCCTACGCCGTCATCGAAGGCGCGGCCATCGCCGCCTTCACGGTCGGCGCGAGCGAAGTCGTGGTCGCGATCCGGGCCGAGGCAACGGACACGATCCGGGCGGTGGAGGCGGCCGTCGCCGCCGCGGAGGCGGCCGGGTACATAGGCGCGGACGCGCTCGGAAGCGGCGCCGGCATCCACTTCTCCGTCAAGCCGCTCCAGGGCTCCTACATGCTCGGCGAGGAGACGGTCCTGCTCAAAGGCCTGGAGGGCAAGCGCGGCCAGCCGGAGCAGCAGCCGCCGTATCCGACCAGCCGCGGCCTCTTCGGAGCTCCGACTCTCATCCACGGCCCGCAGACCTTCGCGGCCGTGCCCACCATCCTGTCCGGCGGAATCGCCGGCTTCCCGGAAACCGTCGCCCGAGCCTTCGCCGGGACGATCCTGGTACAGCTCTCCGGCGCCGTCGCCCACCCCGGCATCGCCGAGGTTCCGTTCGGCGCCACGCTGCGAGAGGTTCTCGACGTGGCCGGGGGCGTGCCGTCCCCGCACAGGCTCAAGGCCGTGCTCGTCGGCGGACCATCGGGCGGGATCCTGCCGGTCGACGCCCTCGGTATCGGCTTCGACCACGACTCGCTCGAGAAGGCCGGCGCGCACGTCGGCTCCGGTTCGATCGTGGCCCTGGATCAGCACTCCTGCGTCGTCGACCTGGCCGCGGTCCTGACCCGCTTCTGCGCGGACGAGGCCTGCGGCAAGACCATTCCGTGCCGGATCGGCCTGCGCCGCCTGGCCGAGATCGGGGCCCGGATCTGCGAAGGCCAGCCGCGCGGCGACGAGATCGGCCGCCTGACCGACCTTTCGGTCGACATCGCCGGCAGCGCCCTGTGCGACCACGAGCGGCGCGCCACCCTCGCCCTGCTGAGCGTCGTCCGGTATTTCCGCGACGACCTCGATGCCCACATCGTCCGCAACACCTGCCCCGCCGGGATCTGCCAGCCAAAGGCCGAAACCCGCGCCGGGGCCGTCTCCTGAGGCGTCCCATGCGAGAACCCACCCTTCGCCCCAGCCCCAGCTCCCCGCCCTCGGCCAGGTCGCCCAGGTCTGGCAAACGGGCCAAGGCTGTGGAGTGGGCCCAGGTCGAGCCGGCCTCCACGGCGGTCTCGACTAACGCGACCGCTCCCGAGACCGCGGCGATGATGAGCCGCGCGCAGGACGCCGCCGACGCGCTGCCCAGGCTGCGCCCCACGCCGGGCCAGAAGGCCGCCTGGAACAGGCGCGCCGGACGGCCGGACAGCCGCCCCGACGCCAAGACCCCGTTCGATACCATCGAGCCGTTCGACGATTCGACGGCCGAGCGTCTCATCACGAGCCAGGCGCCCCAGCGCCCGCTCTCGACGCCCACCTTCCGGATCGAGGTCGACGGTCGCATCGTCGAGGGAACCGCGGGCCAGACGATCCTCGAGGTCTGCCGTGCCAACGGCGTCGAGATCCCGACGCTCTGCTACGAGCCGAAGCTGCCGGGCTTCGGGGCCTGCCGGATGTGTGTTGTCGAGGTCGACGGCGAGGACCACCCGCCCATCTCGTGCTCGCGCGCGGCCGAGGACGGCATGGTCGTCCGGACGCAGACCGAGCAGCTGCGCCGCCTGCGGCGGACCAACCTCGAGCTCATCTTCAGCGACCACAACGCGTACTGCCTGCCGCCCTGCCAGAACAAGTGCCCGAGCCACATCGACATTCCGGGCTTCCTCAAGGCCAACGCGGAGGGCCAGTTCCGCGAGTCGGCCCGCATCTTCAAGCGGACTATTCCCTTCCCGTCGATCCTGGGCCGGGTCTGCCCGGCTCCGTGCGAGGATCACTGCCGCCGCGACGAGGTGGATGAGGCGATCGCGATCCGCGACAGCCATCGCTACGCCGGCGACCAGGTCCTCAAGGCGCAGAAGGAAGGCATCGAGCCGCCTCTGCCGTTCGAGACCCAGCCCAGGACGGGCAAGCGAGTGGCCGTCATAGGCTCCGGGCCGGCCGGAATGTCCTCGGCCTACTACCTGCTGCTGGCCGGCCACGACGTCACCGTCTTCGAGCGCGACCCCGAGCCCGGCGGCATGCTCCGCTACGGCATTCCGGAGTACCGCCTGCCCAAGAAGGGGATCCTCGAGCCAGAGTACGAGTCGGTCTGGAAGCTCGGCGGCAGGATCGAGTGCAACAAGGCCCTCGGCCGCGACTTCACGCTGGACGACCTGCGGGAGCAGGGCTTCGACTCGACGATCGTCGCCATCGGCTGCTACGACACGAACAAGCTCGGCGTGCCCAACGAGGACGCCGACGGCGTGATCGACGGCCTGGAGTACCTGCGGACCGCCTCGCTCGGCCTGCCGTATCCCGGGCACAAGGGCACCCGCGTCGTAGTGATCGGCGGCGGCTTTACGGCCATGGACTGCTGGCGCACGTCCATCCGCCAGGGCGCCAGGGACGTGACCCTCGTCTACCGCCGCGACATGAAGGACATGCCGGCCTCGACCGAGGTCCACGAGGCGCTCGAAGAAGGCGGCCGGGCCATCTTCCAGGCCGGCCCCACGAGGGTGATCGTGGACGCCGACAACAAGGTCACCGGCGTCGAGTTCATCCGCATGCAGCCCGGCGCCCCGGACGCCTCGGGAAGGCGCCGGCCGGAGCCGGCGGCCGGCACCGAGTTCGTGATCGACTGCGACCGCGTCCTGCTGGCGATCGGCCAGGGCCCGGACCTGACGTGGATCGGCTCCGGCAACGAAGGCATCTCCGCCAACCGGTCCAGGCTGACCGCCGACGCCGTGACCTTCGAGACGGGCCGGCCCGGCGTCTTCGGCACCGGCGACGTCCGGATCGGGGCGGCGACCGTCGTCCAGGCGATCGCCGAGGGCCGCCGCTGCGCCTACGCCGTCGACGCGTTCCTGCGGGGCAACGACCTGTCGGAGTTGAGGAACCGCCAGACGTTGGCGGAGGTCGAACCGACCTTCCTCTCGATCGTGCCATATACGGACGAGCCCAAGGAGGCGCGCCACCGCCTCAAGTCCATGCCGGCCAGGGAGCGCTCGAAGAGCTACGTCGAGTACGAGATCCCCTACACGGCGGCCGAAGTGATGGCCGAATCCACCCGCTGCCTGCAGTGCACCTGCGAGGCGCTGGGCAACTGCGATCTGCGCCGCCTCGGCATCGAGTACGGCACGACGCTGCCGACCCTCGAACCCGGCCACGACCAGGGCGCGGGCTTCCGCAGCGTCACCGAGAACCGCTTCACCGGCGCCAACCACGACTACATTCGCGACGACAGCCACGCCTTCATCCTGCGGGAGCCCTCCCGCTGCATCGACTGCGGGCGGTGCGCCGCGGTCTGTGCCGACGTCGTCGGCGCCGCCTGCTACGACTTCATGCGGACCGGCTTCGACACGCTGGTGACGACGCCGCTCGACATGAGCCTCAACGACACGCCCTGCGTCTCGTGCGGCCGGTGCGCGGAGACGTGCCCGACGGGCGCGCTCATGCCCAAGCCACGCGTCCTCGAGAAGTACGACGTCGACGAGAGCCGCTGCATCCTGTGCGGCATCTGCGTCGACGCCTGCCCGTACGACGCCCTTCGGGGCGGCCAGGACAACGAGCTCGCCCATACCGGCCGCGGCGATCCCCAGATCGACCTCATCGGGCTGGCGGCGATCGACCGCGAGACCGAGGTTACCTACATCCAGCGCGAGCGCGACTGGGTCGCCCACGCCGTCGCCGAGGGACGCCTCGAGGACCCGGCGAAGGGGCTGCCACTGCTGCCGCCCGCGCTCGCCGGCACTTCCGCCGATCGCGGCGGAGCCAGACCAGAGTGACCCAAGGAGAGTTCCGGGCCGGAGATGCGGCCCGCCAGGAGGAGGGAAGCGAGGCATGCCGATAGGCGACTCGATCCCGCTCGTCGGGATCCGCTGGGACGACGTCCTGTTCGTCGTTCTCGCCGCGACGCTGCTGGTTTCGGCGCTGCTGGTCGTGACACTGCGTGACATCATCCGCAGCGGCCTCTCCCTGACCGTCTCGTTCGCGTCGCTGGCGGGCATGTACGTGATGCTCGGCAACCCGCTCATCGCCGCGACCCAGGTCCTGGTCTACATCGGCGCCATCAGCGTCCTTATCCTCTTCGCCATCATGATGACCCAGACCAAGAACGCTCCCACGCGGCTCGTCTTCCAGACCCAGGCCTGGATCGCGGCCGCGGCCGCGGCGGTGATCGCGGTCGTGATCGTCGCCACGGTCCTGGCCACGACCTGGCCGGCCGGCGGCCAGCGTCTCTGGACCGCCACCGCCGACGTCGCGCATCTGCTCTTCCACGACTACGTCCTTCCGTTCGAGGTGGTGAGCGTCCTGCTGACGGCGGCGGTCGTCGGGGCCGTCTACCTGGCCCGCCGCGAGCCCGGCCGGAGTGAGGAGGACAGGTCGTGAGCAACTCCCTCGACTCCTACCTGGTGCTGTCGGGCCTGCTCTTCGCCATCGGTAGCTTCGGCTTCCTGGCCCGCCGCAACGCCATCAGCATGCTTATGTCGATCGAGCTGATGATCAACGCCGTCAACCTGAGCATCGTCGCCTTCGGCGCCTTCGTGGCTCCGCTCAAGACGCACGCCGCCGTCATCGCCTTGATCGTGATCGCCGTCGCCGCGGCCGAGGCCACGGTCGGGCTGGCGATCATCATCGCCATATACCGGAACAAGAAGACGCCGCTCGTCGACGAGTACGACGCGATGCGCGAATGAATGCCGTGAAGTCGCGACTCGATCGGTCCGGACCGGCTTCGAGCCGTAAGGCCCAGCCATGACGTTCCTCATTCCACTGATCCCGCTCCTCCCGCTGGCGGGCTTCGTCATCACCGGTCTGCTCGGCCGCGGGATGGGCCGTGAGTCGCACCGGATCGCCGTCTGGGCCGTCGTGGCGTCGTGGCTGGTGGCGATGGTCGTCGCCCTCGGCGCCCTGACCCACAGCCTTGGCTTCGGGGCGAACGGGGCCGGCGTGACGCTCTGGAACTGGATCCCGGCCACCGGCTTCCACGCCGACATGGGCCTCTTCGTGGACTCGCTGACGGCCTGCCTGCTGATCGTGGTCACGACCATCGGCATGCTCGTCCACATCTACTCGATCGGCTACATGGCCCACGATCCCGGCAAGTGGCGCTTCTTCGCCTATCTGAATCTGTTCATGTTCTCGATGCTCATGCTGGTCCTGGCGGACAACTTCCTGCTCGTCTTTGCCGGGTGGGAGCTGGTCGGCCTGTGCAGCTACCTGCTGATCGGCTTCTGGTACCCGCGCCGGTCCGCGGCCCTGGCGGCCAAGAAGGCGTTCCTGGTCAACCGCGTCGGCGACATGGGCTTCGCGCTCGGGATCATGGCCGTCTGGACGCAGGTGGGCACCCTCAACATGCAGGACGTCTTCGCCAGGTTCGGCAGTGTCCCGCACGAATGGCAGATCGCCATAGCCCTCCTGCTCCTCTGCGGCGCGGTGGGCAAGAGCGCCCAGTTCCCGCTCCACGTCTGGCTGCCGGACGCGATGGAGGGTCCCACGCCGGTCTCCGCCCTGATCCACGCCGCGACGATGGTCAACGCCGGCGTCTACCTGGTAGCCCGCTGCAACCCCATCTTCGGGTCGGCGCCCGAGGTGATGGTCGTGGTTGCCGCCATCGGCATATTCACGGCCATCCTGGCCGCCTCGATCGCCTTCACCCAGACCGACATCAAGCGCGTCCTGGCCTACTCGACGCTGTCCCAGCTGGGCTACATGTTCGCCTCGCTGGGCGTGGGCGCCTGGACCGCGGCGATCTTCCATCTCATGAGCCACGGCTTCTTCAAGGGCCTGCTCTTCCTCGACTCCGGCTCGGTAATACATTCCGTCGACGGCGAGCAGGACATGCGCAAGATGGGCGGCCTCGCCAGGAAGATCCCCACTACCTACGCCACGATGCTGATCGGGTCCGTTGCCATCTCCGGTGTTCCGCCTCTGGCCGGGTTCTTCTCGAAGGACGAGATCCTGGGCGGAGCCTTCAAGAACGGCTTCCTGTGGGTCTGGGCGATCGGGTTCGTGGTCGCCGGCATGACCGCCTTCTACATGTTCCGGCTCATGGGCATGACCTTCTGGGGCCCAAGCCACGTGGACCCCGACAAGGAAGGCCATATCCACGAGTCGCCGCCGACGATGACGCGGCCGCTCATCCTGCTGGCCATCCCGGCGGTCTTCCTCGGCCTGCTGATCGGCTTCCCGCCCGAGTCGGGGCTGCTCCACCAGTGGCTGGCCCCCGTCTTCCAGGCCACGATCGCGGCGAGCGGCCGGACCGAGGCGGCCTACAACTTCTTCGGCATCGACGGCGCCCTTGCCATCGCCACGACCGCTCTCGTGGCGGTGGCGATCGTCGTGGCGTGGCGCCTGTTCGGCGTCGACATTCCCGCCCTCGGGCTGAAGACGGAGCCCCAGCCGGATCAAGTCCGCGAGCTGAGCGCCCGCCCCGGGCTGGCCTTCCTGTACAAGGGCTCCTCGAACAAGTGGTGGTTCGACGACCTCAACAACCTGCTCTTCGTGGTCTGGGGCGGAAAGCTAGCCGCCGCCGTCTTCTGGTTCGATCGGACGGTGATCGACGGGACGGTCAACGGCATCGGCGTCGTGACCACCGGCGCGGGCACGGCTCTGCGGCGGGTCCAGACCGGCCGGGTCCAGAACTACGCCCTGGGCATCGCTCTCGGCCTGATCGCCATGGCCGTCGGCTACATCCTGATCGCGGTTCGGTAGGAGGACGAGACGATGGGCCTGCCGATCCTGAGCGTGGTCACATTCACACCGCTCGTTGGGGCGATCGTCGTGGCGGCCCTGCCGTCGAGCCAGACGGACCTCATCCGGCGCACCGCCCTCCTGTTCGCCCTGATCGCCTGGATCATGTCCCTGGGCCTGCTCGCAGCTTACGCCTTCGGGCCGACCGGCTTCCAGTACAACGAGGCCGTCGACTGGATCCCGTCGTTCGGGATCCAGTACAAGCTCGGCATCGACGGACTGAGCGTCCTGATGGTCGTCTTGACGACGACCCTGACCTGGATCAGCGTGCTGGCCAGCTTCGGGCCGATCAAGGACAGGGTGAAGGGCTACATGATCTCCTTCCTCGTCCTCGAGGTCGGGATGATCGGCGTCTTCGTGGCCCTGGACCTCTTCCTCTTCTACATCTTCTGGGAGATCGTCCTGGTCCCGATGTACCTGATCATCGGCATCTGGGGCGGAGCCAACCGCATCTACGCGACGATGAAGTTCGTCCTCTACACCCTCGTGGGGTCGCTGCTGATGCTGGTCGCGATCCTGGCGACGGCCTTCGCCTACCAGGCCGCGCACGGCGGCTCCTGGGTCGGCGCCTTCGACTACGTTCGACTCCAGCAGTTCGCGTCGTCCGGCGGCTTCGGCGACAACTTCCAGATCCTGGCCTTCCTGGCGCTCTTCCTGGCCTTCGCCATCAAGGTCCCCATGTTCCCGTTCCACACCTGGCTGCCCGACGCCCACACCGAGGCCCCGACGGCCGGCTCCGTCATCCTGGCCGGGGTCCTGCTCAAGCTCGGCGCCTACGGCCTGATTCGGTTCGCGGTGCCGCTCTACCCCTACGGGGCCCACACGTTCGCCTGGCCGATCATCGTCCTGAGCGTGATCGCCATCGTCTACGGCGCGATCGTGTCGATCGTCCAGCCGGACCTCAAGCGCCTGATCGCCTACAGCTCGGTCAGCCACATGGGTTTCGTGACGCTCGGGATCTTCGTGTTCAGCGCCGCCGCGCTGCAGGGCGCGATCCTCCAGATGATCAGCCACGGCCTGATCACCGGCGGTCTCTTCCTCCTCGTGGGCGTGATCTACGAGCGAACCCATGACCGGACGATCGCGAAGATGGGCGGGCTGGCGGCGACGATGCCGATCTGGGCGACCGTCTTCGGCTTCTTCATCCTGGCCTCGGCCGGGCTGCCCGGCCTCTCCGGCTTCGTCGGCGAGTTCCTGGTCTTCGTCGGGTCCTTCGGTGTCGCGCCGATCATCGCCTTCGCCTCGATCATCGTCATGGTCCTCGCGGCAACGTACCTGTTGTGGATGTTCCAGCGGGTCTCCTTCGGCACGCTGTCGGACTTCCTGAAGGGTCTGGGCGACCACCTCACGGATATGAGCGGGACGGAGATGGTGACGATCCTCCCGCTGGCGTTCTTGATCGTCTTGCTCGGGCTCTTCCCGAGTCTTGTGCTCGATCTCCTCCGCGCACCCGCCCAGGCGTTCCTGGCGGCTGCCGGAGTCGCGGTCGGCGGCTGAGAGGAGTCGAGATGAGCTGGTCGGACCTGGGCACGATCTCGCCGGTAGTCGCCGCCGTCCTGGTCGCGGCGGCAATCCTGGTCGTCGACATGGTCGTGCCGAACCGGCGCGGGGCCATCGTGGCCACGGCCCTGGGCGGCCTGGGCGTGGTGGCCGTGACGATCCTGATCCAGGCCGGCCACACCGGCAGCGCCTTCGGCGGCTCCTACTCGCTCGACAACCTGACCGTCTTCCTCGACATGCTCTTCGTGGTGATCGCGGCCCTGACCATCCTGTTCGCCGTGGACTACCTGGAGCCGCGCGATCTGCCGATCGCCGAGTTTGCCGCGGTGCTCGTGTTCGCGATCACCGGCGCGATGCTGGTCGCCGGATCCACGGACCTGCTGCTTCTCTTCGTCGCCCTCGAGCTGATGATCCTGCCCGGCTACATGCTGGCCGGCTTCGCCCGCCGCGACCCCTACTCGACCGAGGGTGCGATCAAGTACTTCCTGCTCGGCTCCTTCTCGAGCGCGATCCTGCTCTTCGGCCTGGCCTACGTCTGGGGCATGACCGGCACTACTCGCGTCGACGGCGTGGCCGCGGCCCTTGCCACCGCCGCCGCCAGGGGCTCGATCCAGCCGGGCCTGGCCCTGGGCCTGGCCTTCATGACCGCCGGCGTGGCCTTCAAGATGGCCGCGGTGCCGTTCCACTACTGGACGCCGGACGCCTACCAGGGCTCGCCCACGCCCGTCACGGCGTATCTCTCGGTCGGCCCGAAGGTCGGCGCCTTCGCCATCGCCCTGCGCCTCTTCGTGGGCGCGCTCGGCCCGCTCAAGGCCGACTGGCTGCCGGTCGTGATCGTGCTGGCGGCGGTCACGATGACCCTCGGAAACCTCGTGGCGATCACGCAGGACAACGTCAAGCGGATGCTGGCCTACTCCTCGATCGCCCACACCGGCTACATCCTGGTCGGCCTGGCGGCCTACGCGGGCGGCCAGCAGTCCGGCCTCTCGGCGATCCTCTTCTACGGCGCCGCCTACACCTTCATGAACATGGGCGCCTTCGCCGTCGTCACGGCCCTGCAGCGGCGGCCAGGGGTCAGCAGCCAGATCGGAACGTTCGCCGGCCTGGGGCGGCGCGACCCGTGGCTCGGGGCCCTCATGGCGCTCTTCCTGCTGTCGCTGACCGGGATCCCGCCGCTGGCCGGATTCTGGGCCAAGGCCTACGTGATCCTGGCCGCGATCCAGGCCGGCGGCTGGCTGACGGCCCTGGCGGTGCTGGCGATGATCAACGCGGCCGCGGCGGCCTTCTACTACCTGCGGGTGGTGGTGTACATGTACATGCGCGATCCGGCCGAGGAGATCCCCCCGACCTCGCCCGGTCTGCTGTTCCGGACGGGCCTGGCCGTCGTCGGCGTGGCCACTCTTGTCTTCGGACTCTTCCCGGCCATCGTCACCGCCGCCTCCAACGCGGCCGGCGTTTTCCACGGCTAGCGCCGGCGGAGCGGATCGTTCCGGGCGCGCGGAGACGGCTCGGCGCTACTAGGCGAAACCGGGGATCGGCCGAGCCCGGACCTACTGGTCGCCGAACGGCGCGACCGACTGCACCGGGTTGATCGGTGCGAGCGTGGGCGTCGGAGTGACGATCGGGAGCGGCGTAGGCGTATCCGTCGGCAGGATCACCGCGGTCGGCATCGGCGGGACGATGGTGGTCGCGCCGGGCGTGGCCAGGACGATCGCGACTGCCACCACGAGAGCCACGACGACGCCGGCGATCAGGCCGACGACGATGTTCAAGCGAGCAAGCATGGCGTGAGGTTACCAAGTAATCGGCCGTCGTGCCGCCGGAGGCTCGTCCGCAAGGCGGCCCAACCGAGCCGCCGTCCGAACCCTGGTTGCCCCGCAGGCCCGGCGCCCCGAGTGCGGCGATGCCCGGAACCGGCCCTCATCTCACGAAATCCGGGTCCCGCCTGAGGCGGACCGCGTGGGCGCCTGCTAGGATGCCGGACCATGCGGCGTACTAGCTCGTTTCTCAAGAGTCTCTATCGCTCGGTCGTCCGGCCGGCCGGGCGTGTCGTACTCGACCTGCTCGGCCTCGTCCCGGCCCTGATCGCGGGTGCCGGCGTCTTCCTGATCGCGGCCGGGCTCCTGTACTACACCCAGCCGACGTCCGCGCCCAGCCCGACTCCCGACGTCGCCCCATCCACGGCCGTCGCCCAGTACTCCCTGCCGGCGATAGCGTCGATCCCGGTGATCGGGCCGTCAGGCAGCGCGGCCGCCTCCGTGGCGACGCGGATTACGATCCCGGCCCTGGGTATCGACCTGCCGGTCATACCCTCGCCGCCGAACGAGCAGTTCCCGATGTGCAACGCCGCCGAGTTCCTCGTCCTCGGCGACAAGCCCCTCGGCTATCCGGGGCTCCCCCAGGCGACCTATCTGTACGCTCACGCCAGAGTGAAGATGTTCCTGCCTCTTCTCACGCAGTCCCAGACGCGCAACGGCGCGGCCATGATCGGGATGTGGGTGGAGGTCTACACGAACGACGATCAGCGCCATGTCTACCAGATCACCCAGGTGATTCGCCACGTCTCCGGCTCTGCCGCGCTGGCGAGGGCCGCCGACGCTACGAGCGACCAGTTGTGGCTGCAGACCTCGGAGGGCCCGTACGAGACGTCGACCAAGCTTCAGGTCGTGGCCGAGCCCGTGGGCGTAATAGCCGCCACTCAGGCCGCCGCGCACCCCGCCAGCAAGGGCAACGTCTGCCCGGACGCGCCGATATGCCAGACGAGCAGCTCGAGCGGCTGCCGGCGCTAGCTCGAACTCAGATCCAGTCGATGCGGCGGAGCACGGCGACGGCAAGCCCGGCCAGGACGAGGCTTCCGGCGGTCACGATCCAGAAGCCGGCCCCCTCGTCCAGCCGGAACGCCGACTGCGCCTCGCTCATGCCGAAGATGCCGGCCACGGCGCCGATCCCCGCCACGACGACCGTCACGCCGGTCAGCCGCTTCATGATCAACGACAGGTTGTTGTTCACCGTGGAGAGGTACGCCTCCAGAGTCGCCGACGCCAGCTCACGGTAGGTGTCCAGTTCGTCGGTGAGCCGGATCAGGTGGTCGTAGGCATCCCGAAAGTACAGCCGGTCGGCCGCCGTGATGGACCTGTCCTCACGGCTCGACAGGATGTTGAACATCTCGCGCTCGGGCGACGTCACCCGCCGGATCTGGATCAGCTGGCGCTTGAGGTCGAAGAGGCGCTGCAGGAGCGAACGATCGGCCCGGCTCACCACCCGATCCTCCAGGTCGTCGATCTCATCTCCCAGCTGATCGAGGATCGGGAAGTAGTCGTCGATCACGTCGTCGGCCAGGGACCAGAGCAGGTGGCCCGGACCCTTCGCCAGGACGTCGGCCACTCCGGCGCGCAGGTGCCGGGTGGCGCGCGGATCCCACCACGCGCTGTGGTTGCTCAGCAGGAAACGCTCGCCCAGCACGAAATCGAGCTCGCGCTCATAGATCTCACCGTTCTCGAAGCCGAGCGAGAAGATCACCGCGTGGAGCACGTCCCCGACCTGCTCCAGCTTGGCGCGCTGGTCGCGTTCGGCGATGTCCTCGGCGAGCAGCGGATGCAGCCCGAGAATCTCCGAGACTCTTGCCTTCAACCCCGGGTCTGCGCCGCACAGATCGATCCAGACCCTCGCCGCCCGCCGACCCAGGGATTTCGCCAACTCTTCGACGGCGGCCTCGCCCTCGAACTCGCCGCACTTGCCGGCCTCGAACACGGCCAGCCTGACGGTGCCGCCGGAAGAACTCTGCTGGGCTTCGGTTTCAGGGTCGGGGTGCTCGGCGCCGCGCGGGACGGCGGCAGAACCGGCGGCGGCGGGGTCCGGGTGCTCGGCGCCGCGCGGGACGGCGGCAGAACCGGCGGCGGCGGGGTCCGCCTGATCGGCCGGGCGCCGGACGGCCGGTGAACTCACGGGGCCGGCCGTGTCCGCCCTGCCGGCCGGGCTCGGCGCCTCCGATGAACCGGCGGCACCGGCGAGCTCAGAAGGCGATTTCCCCATATTCGTCCTCCCCGGTTTCAGCGGTTCCAGCAGCACGACCGTGGCCCGACCTGACCTGCAGCATAAGCGCCGGCACGAGGGCGATGAGTGTGACCATGGCCGCCACCAGGAAGATTCCGACCATGATCGTCGCCGCCTTCGCCGAGGCCCATTGCTCCAGAGCCTGGGCTACGAGTCCGTCGTTTATCGGCCGGTTGCGCAGGTATTCGGGGATGTACTGCTTGTAGCTGTCACCACCACCGAAGATCTCGTTCGAGATGCGAGTGATAGTCGTCGATCCGTAGGCCGTGAGCGCGGCCATGCCGATGGCCATGCCGATCATCCGCGCCACGGTGACCGTCGCCGAGGCCGCCCCGAAGGCGGCCCTTCCCGCCGCCTCCACGGCGGCCGCGGATCTCGGAGTGACCGTCAGCCCGAAGCCGATCCCGAAGACAGCCCCCGAGGCCGCGAAGGCGTTCGTGGATACGTCCGGGCTCCATGTCGACATCCAGGCGAGCCCGCCGGCGCTGAGGAGGAGACCCACGACCGTCAGCAGCCGCAGGGAGATCCGCCGCGCCAGGAGGCCGGACGCAAGCGCGCCAACGGCCATCGCGCCGGCGATCGACCCAAGGACGACGCGCTGCTCGTCCGGGCCGCCGTAGAGGACGCGATCGACGAAGACCGCCCCGCCGACGATCGCCGTGGCCATCCCGTAGCCGGTAAGTAGCGAGATCAACGCCGCGGACGAGAAGACGCGGTCCGAGAAGAGACGCGGGTCCAGGAACGGGTGGTCGCGATGCAGGCCGTGCCTGATCGCCAGCAGCCCGGCAATGATGCCGCCGCCGATGAGAGCGCTAACGGCAACGTCCGTCGGGACGCCGAAGACCTGATCCACGTTACCGATGAGCGTGGTTCCCGCCAGGATCGAAGCCAGCGCCAGGCTGAAGAGGACGGCCCCGACGAGATCGAGCCTGGCCGGCTGGCGCGGCGTGTCCCAGCCGGTCCCAGCCGCCCAGGCTATGGCGAGAGCGCAGATCCCGATCGGGACGTTGACGTAGAAGACCCAGCGCCACGCCGGGGCGATCGTGGCGACGAGCGGGCCGCCGGAGATGCCCATGTTGGCCAGCGCGGTTTCCGGATGGATCGTCTCGAGGACGGCCGCGCCGACGAACGGTCCGGCGGCCATGCCCAGGAAGGTCAGAGCGCCGACGACCCCGAGCGCCCTGGGCCGGGCCGGGCCGTCGAAGAGATGCGAGGCGGCGGCAGTGGCGACCGGGATGATCGCTCCGCCCCCGACGGCCTGGACCAGGCGCGCGGCGATGAGCTGGTCCAGACTTTGGGCCAGGCCGGCCAGCAGCGAGCCGATGGTGAAGACCGTCAGGGCGACTAGGAAGAGCCGGCGAACACCCCAGAGATCGGTAAGCCGTCCGGCCAGCGGCATGGTCACGACGTAGACCAGCAGATAGCCGTTGATGATCCACGAGGCCTCGCGCAGGTCCGTCCAGTTGGCCATCGTCGCCAGGATCTGTGGCAGGGCGACGGCCGTGACCATCAACTCGAGGCCGGCGAGGAAGACGCCGACTCCGAGCACGCCCAGGAGCAGAGACGAGTCTCGCCGGCTCATGCCGGCCAGTGTACGGTCGAGCGTCATCGGCTGCGCCGAGCCAACCGGCAATCGGGCTCCGTCCTCAAGCCGTGGGACGCACAGTTCTCGCGGCCGGCGAGCGACGCCTGGCTCCGGCGGCAGGCCCGAGCCAGGCTGCCGCGGCTGCCGCACCGTTCTCGCCAGGGCATGACGCGTCACGGCCGGGCGGGAACCCGTGCCACGCCGCCGGCAGGAACCCGCGCCAAGCTCCGGTCCGGCGGGAACCCGCGCCACGCCGCGGTCCGCCCGATCGTCACCGGGTCGCGGCGGGCCGCCCTGGGCCTACTATTCCCGGGTCACATGGGTCGAGACCGCGAGCGGCAAGGAGGTCGTCGATGGCAGGTATCCGGATGCGCCGGGCGTCGGTCGGGCTGGCAGCCCTGGTGGTGCTGGCTTTCGTTGCCGCCGGTTGCGTCACGGGTACGGCGTCGACCGACAATCCCGATGCCGCCGGCTGCGACCAATGGTGCGGCAACGGCTCAGCGACGGTCACGGTGAGCGGGACGACCACCACGATCTCCGGCGGTGGCTGCTACAACGCCGGAGCGGCCGGCTACGACATCCGCTTCGGCGACTGGCAGGGCCTCGAGGGTCTGAGCAGCTATCTCGCGCTCACCGCCTACATGGCCGGCGGCCCGACGCCTCCGCCGGCCCCGACGACCAACCCGCTTGCCGCTCCGACACCGACCGGTCACGCCTCTCCGATAGCCAGCGGCAGCGTCGCCGGAAACCCCTTCGTCCTTGGCGACGACGCCGTCGTCACGCTGAACGCGAACGGAACGGGCACCTTCTCCGGTACTGACCTGGACGGCGCGGGCGTTGTCACCGGCACGTACACCTGCAACTGACGGTCGACGCTGCCCGACGCCCCGGCGACCTCGACCGGTGGTTCGCCCGTCGCGCGGCCTGAGCCGGCGACAGCAGCGGGCGATCTCGCACCAGTCGCCGGACGACGGCTAACGGTATATAGCTACGGCAGCCTTGCTGTTCAGGCGCGGGACGACTGTTGTGGAGTCGAGCTGCTCAGAGAGCCGAGCCGCGCTTGACAGCCATTCCCCGGCGCCCTAGCATCAACCAGACTTTATATAAAGGCCCGCTTGTCCGGCGCCCCGCGCCTCCGGCGCGACCTTCCTCGACCCACCGGGCGGCGGTGCCGCGAAACAGCCACAGACACGAGGCCCTGCGTCTTGCCCTCTCCCGCGCACATCCGGGGCACCGTCGCTGCCATCGTCGACCAGCCCGACGACCTGCGCGAGTTGCGTGTCTTCCACAAGGCGCTCGCGGACGTGAACCGGCTGCGCATCGTCCGGCGCCTGGCCGAGGGGCCGGCGACCGTGGGCGAGCTGATCGAAACCGTCGGCCTCAGCCAGCCGCTGGTCTCCTGGCACGTCAGCCGTCTCAAGGCGGCCGGCGTGGTCCAGACCAGGCGCGCCGGCCGCGAGGTCTTCTGCCAGCTCAGGCCCAACGTCTTCGACGAAGTGGCGGAACGCGAGCGCGTCCTGCTGGGCTTCGCCGACGTCGCGACGGTCCCGGTCGTCGCCGGTACCCAGGCCGCCGAGCGTCGGGCCGAGGCGCACTGATGCGCGACCAGTCTCTCGTGTCGCAATCGACCAGGGCGCGCGTGCGCGGCGCCATCACCCCCATCGCCCTGGCGGCTGGCAAGGTCGGCCTGACTCCAAACGCGCTGACCGTAATCGGCTTCTTCATCTCTATCGGGGCCGCCGCCTCCGCCGCCGCTCAGCAGTGGGTGCTCACCGCGGCGCTGGTCATATTCGGCGGCTCGTTCGACATGCTCGACGGCGGGCTCGCCCGCGCCCAGAACCGCGTGACGCGGTTCGGAGCCTTCCTCGATTCGACCCTCGACCGCTGGGGCGAGGGCGTCGTCTACATCGGGATAGTCGCCGGCGCCGCGGCTGCCGGCTTCGTCGCGGGGGCGGTCCTGGCCGCCGCCGCGGCCGTATCCAGCTTCCAGGTGAGCTACACCCGGGCCAAGGCCGAGAGTCTCGGGCTGCACGGCGAGGTGGGCATCGCCCCGCGCGCCGAGCGGCTCGTCCTGCTTACCGTAGGCCTCCTCCTGGCCGGACTCGACGGCGGTCTCGCCCCGGACTCACGCGGCCGGCTCTGGCTGGCCGGGGCCCTGGGGGTCATCTTCGCCGCCGCGGCCATCACCGCGCTCCAGAGAACCTGGCACGTCCGCAGGCAGCTTTCCAAAGAGGAGTAACGAGCAAGTGAGCGACAAGACAGACGGCGACGCCGCGACCGCGGCGGTCCCGGGGACCGGCCGGAGTCCCGAGAAGGGTAAGAAGATCCGGGTCGCGATCGTGGGCGTGGGCAACTGCGCGAGCAGCCTCATCCAGGGCCGCTACTACTACGAGAACGCGAGCGAGACCGACTTCATCCCGGGGCTGATGCACGTCAACCTGGGCGGCTACCACGTCCGCGACCTCGACTTTGTGGCCGCCTTCGACATCGACAAGAACAAGGTCGGCAAGGACATCTCCGAGGCCATCTACGAGAAGCCCAACAACACCTTCGTGTTCTGCAAGGTGCCCAACATGGGCGTCAAGGTCGACCGCGGCATGACCCACGACGGCCTGGGCAAGTACCTATCAGCGATCATCGAGAAGGCCCCCGGGCCGACCGCCGACGTGGCCGGGATCCTGCGCGAGCGCAAGGTCGACGTCCTGATCAACTACCTGCCGGTGGGCTCCGAAGAGGCCACCAAGTGGTACGTCGAGCAGGCCCTCTCCGCCGGCGTCGGCGTGGTCAACTGCATCCCGGTCTTCATCGCCCGCGAGCCCTACTGGCAGCGCCGCTTCGCCGAGAAGGGCCTGCCCATCATCGGCGACGACATCAAGAGCCAGGTCGGGGCCACCATCAGCCACCGCGTCCTGACCCGCCTGTTCATGGACCGCGGCGTCCGCCTGGACCGCACCTACCAGCTCAACTTCGGGGGCAACACCGACTTTCTCAACATGCTCGAGCGCGAACGACTGGAGTCCAAGAAGATCTCCAAGACCAACGCGGTCACGAGCATGCTCGACTACGACATCGACCCCGACAACATCCACGTCGGGCCGTCCGACCACGTGCCCTGGCTGCTGGACCGCAAGTACTGCTACATCGTCATGGAGGGCACGACCTTCGGCGACGTGCCCCTAAAGGCCGAGATGAAGCTCGAGGTCTGGGACAGCCCCAACTCCGCCGGCGTCGTCATCGACGCGGTGCGCTGCCTCAAGCTCGGACTCGACCGCGGCCTCAAGGGCGCCCTGGTCGCGCCCTCGGCCTACTTCAAGAAGAGCCCGCCCATCCAGCTCCACGACGACATCGCCTTCAACCGCGTCGAGGCCTTCATCCGCGGCGAGGACAACGAGACCCTCGTCGGCACCGAGACCCTGCCCAAGAAGGTCAAGCGGGCTGCCCCGCTGCGTGGCGGCAAGCCGGCCGTCGAGGCAAAGTGACCGAGGAACCAATGAGTGTCGGCCCCGAATCGGTGGGCGGCGCCGGCGGGGCCGGCGTCGCCGCCACCGGGGCCGGCCACTCCGAGATGACCGGGGCGGCGTCCAATGGGCGCCGTTTGCGCCTGCCCAGGCCCTCCGAGGAGCGGCGGCCCGAACCCACGAAGAAGTTCGTGGCGCCGCACCGCATGGAGAAGGAGACCTTCGGCGCGCATGTCGGGGGCTTCATCGCCGTGAGCTTCTGGCGCACATCCTCGTGGATCGTGGGCCACCTTCCGGCGGGCCCCACGTACCGGATCGGTGGTTGGATGTCCATGGTCGGCTACGCGGCCAGCCCGCTCCGTCGCCGCTGGCTGCGCGCCAACTTCGGCCACGTCCTGGGCGTCCCGCCCAACGACAAGGCCGCCGGCCACATGGCCCGGGCCGCGTATCGCAACTACTCGCGCTACATCATGGAGTTGATGCGCCTGCCGTGGCTCGGGCAGGCTGAGGTCGACGCTCTACTTGAAGTCCACAGCCTCGACCGCTTCATCGAGATCTACAACGCCTCGAACGGCGTCGTCCTGGTGGCCGCCCACCTCGGCAACAACGAGGCGGCGGCGGCCGGCTTCGCCAAACACGGCCTCGAGATAAGCGTCGTCGGCGACGACAGCTCCTACCGCGAGCTCTACGAGCTCTTCGAGCGCCAGCGGGAAAGCTGGGGGGTCAAGATGATCTCCTGGCGCAACCTGCGCGGCATGTTCGGCGCCCTGAGACGCCGCGAAGGGCTGTGCCTGCTCGTCGACTGGGGCTATAGAGAGGACGGCATCCCGGTCAAGATGTTCGGCTCGTGGACGACGCTGCCGGCCGGAGCGGCGACCCTCGCCGCCAGGCACGGCTCGGCGATCGTCCCGTTCTCGATCAATCGCCAGCCGAACGGAACCTTCCGGGCGGCGGCCGACGATCCGATTCTTGTCCCGTCCGACTCCCCCCGAGACCTGGCCATCGCCACGCAGAAGATCGCCGACGCGCTGGAGAGCCATATCGCTCCGGCCCCGGAACAGTGGTACAACTTCAAGCCGATCTGGCCGGCCACGGCCGAGGAGGCGGCGCGGCTCGAGGCCCGGCACCGGGCCGCGATGGAAAACGACGCCAGGGGGGCCGCTCCGAACGGTGCGCCGTCCGCGAACGGCAGGACACTCGCCGACGGTGGGACACCCGCGGACGGCGATGCGGCTCGGAGGCCCGGATAGGTGACCCGCCCGGCGTCCCCCGCGGCTGGCAAGCCTGCCGCCCGGCGGCCGGGACTGCGGCGCCGTTTCGGAGACGGCGTGACGGCGGTCCTGGCCATCGGCGCCATGAAGCTCGTCCAGCGCCTGCCGGAGAGGCTGGTCTGGGCCCTGGCCGGCGTGGCCGGCCGCGTCTCGTATCGGGTGGCGCGCACCCGCCGGAGGCGCGCCCGCCAGAATCTGCGCCGCGTGGTCGAGTGGATGGCCGCGAACGGGCGGGGGGACGAGTCTTACCGCGCGGCCGCCTCCGACCCAAGGGCGTTCGAAGCGATCGTCCGATCGGCCTTCGTCAACCACGCCTACTACTACGTCGAGCTGGCCCGCGCCCCGCTCTGCACCGCCGCCTGGGTCCGCGAGCGGCTCCTCATAGCCACGCCCGAGGCAGTCGACGCGGCGTTGACGGAGCGGCGGGCGATCATCATCATCGGGCTCCACTTCGGCGCGATCGAGATGCCCGGTTTCTACGCCGTCAGCCGCCTGGGTTCGATAGTGGCGCCGATGGAGACCGTCGCCAACGCCCGAGTCCAGCGCTACATCTTCTCGACGCGGGCGACGATCGGCGTCCGCATCGTGACGCTCCAGGCGGCAGCCGGGGAGCTGCTGGCCGCTCTCCGCCGGGACGAGCCGGTCGGGCTCGTTGCCGACCGCGAGCTCACAGGCGGAGGAATCGAGGTCGAGTTGTTCGGGTCGATGACGAAGATCCCGGCGGGGCCGGCACTCCTGGCCGCCGAGACCGGGGCGCCGATGTGCATGTCGACCGTGCGCCGCGTGGGCCGGGCCCGCTATCTTGGCTGCCTGCGCCCGGTCCCCCTGGCCGAGGGGGCGAATCGACGCGAGCGCAGCCGGGCCACGGCCCGCGAAGAAGCTCGGCTGTTCGAAGAGTTCATCAGCGACGCGCCCGAACAGTGGCTGGCGCTGTTCCACCCGATCTGGCCCGATCTGGAGAGGCCGGAGATGCGACGAGACGGAGACCGCGCGTGACCGACGGCAGGGTTCAGCGGCTGGGCCAGGCGGACATGCACGTCCATTCGATCGCCTCGGATGGAACGGCGTCGGCGGCGGAGATCCTCGACCACGTCGAGCGTCGCACCGACCTCGACCTCATCGCCATCGCCGACCACGAGCGCATCGAGGGAGCGGTAGAGTGCCGGCGCCTGGCGCGTGAGCGAGGCAGCCGGATCGAGGTGGTGGTGGCCGAGGAAGTCACAACCCGGAGCGGCCACCTTCTCGGCGTCTTCCTCCAGGCGCGCCTGAAGCGCGGCCAGCGCCTGGAGACGACCGTTGCCGAGATCCACGAGCAGGGCGGGCTGGCCATCGTGCCGCACCCCTTCTCCGCGTTCACCAAGGGCATGCGCAAGCATGCCATCATGCGCATCCACCTCTCCCCCGACCCACTCGTGTACTGGGACGCACTGGAGGGCTTCAACCCATCGACCGCCGGCCGTTACGGGCGGGCGGCGACGATCCGGCTCGCCTCCGAGCTCGGCCTTCCGATCGTCGGCAACAGTGACGCCCACACTCTCGAGACGATCGGCGATGGGCGCACGTACTTCCCGGGTTCCACGGCCGAGGATTACCGGCAGGCGATCCTCGAGCGGACCACCAGCGGCGGCTGCGTCGATTGGGGCTTCGTGCGTGAGGCTTTCATCTACGGCCGGCAGGTTCGCAAGCAGGTCCGCGACGTGAGGCGGTGGGGGCGCCGCACCGTCCTGGGGCATGACCTGCCTCGCGACCTCGGCGTGCCCGCCGACCAGCTAACCCTGCAGAGGCAGCGGGAAGAGGAATACCTCGCCGCACGAGATGCCTCCCGCCCGGCCCGGCCCGACGCGCGAGAGGCCGAGGAGCCGACCACGTGAAGATCGGCCTGGTCACGCCATACGTATACCCGCTCCCGGGGGGCGTCAATGAGCACGTCCGCTTCCTATACGAGAACCTGCGCCTCCGAGGGCACGACGTCCGGATCCTGACGAGCAGCCACGGCCTGCAGCGCTCTTCCGAGGGTGACGTCATCCGCATCGGCAAGGGCTTCAGCATGCCCAGCAACGGGTCGGTCGGAACGATCACGCTCTCGCCGCGCTACGTGTCGCAGGTCCAGCGCGTCCTCGATCAGGAGCGTTTCGACCTGCTCCACTTCCACGAGCCCTTCGTGCCGTTCCTCTCGCTCGTCGTCCTGCGCCAGTCCAGGAGCGTGAACATCGCCACGTTCCACGCCTACGCCGGCTTCTCGCCGGCCATGGAGCTCGGCAAGCGGACGCTGACGCCGTACGCCGCCCGGCTTCACGGGCGGATAGCGGTGAGCGCGGCGGCCCGCCACTTCGCGGATCGGTTCTTCCCCGGCGACTTCAAGGTCATCCCCAACGGCGTAGACGTAGGCCGCTACCAGCGGGCCGTTCCGGTGGCGCGCTGGCAGGACGGCTGCCCCAACATCCTGTTCGTCGGCCGCCTGGAGGACCGCAAGGGCCTGCCGCACCTGCTCAAGGCGTTCCGGCTGGTCCGCAGGAGCGGCGCCGAGTGCCGGCTCCTGATCGTCGGCTCGGGCCCGCAGGAGCGCGAGGCGCGCCGCTACGTGATGACTCGAGGCCTCCAGAACGTGGAATTCCTCGGCCGCGTCGGCGATCCCGAGAAGGCCCAGCTGTTCAAGACCGCCGACATGTTCGTCGCGCCGGCCACCGGGCGCGAGTCTTTCGGGATCGTTCTGCTGGAGGCGATGGCCGCCGGGACGCCGATCGTCTGCAGCGACATCCACGGCTACAAGGGCGTTGTCCAGCGCGGTCGACAGGCAATTCTCGTGCCGCCCCACGACGCCAAGGCGCTTGCGGCGGCCATGTCGGAGCTGCTGGCCGATCCTGACCTGAGAGGTCGAATGGGGGCCGCGGGACTCGAGCGAGCCGCGCAGTTCAGCTGGGAGCACATCACGGCTCGGGTCGAGGCGTACTACGGTTTCGTGATCCGCCGCCTTGCCGCCCAGGGCGCCCTGCCAGCCGGATTCTCAGCCGAGATCCCACCCGCGCCGATCGGCGCGCACGTGAGCCTGCCCGACCACGAAGGCTGAGAGCGGGGCACGCCGGCCCCGGCGCCGGCCCCGGCCGCGTCACCGGCCGCGTCATCGCCGCCGTCCGAGGTTCGGCGCGAGCGACCTCCACTGACCCCGCCGCGACGGAGGCGGGTCAATCTCAGGAGTCGGGTTTGTCCTTCCGCGAGCGCCGAGGCGGTTCCTCGGACGAGCCGGCCGACTCAGCGCCGGCCTCTCCGGGCTCTCCGGCCGCACCCGTCCCATCGGTCCCGCCGGGCGTCTCCACCGCCCCGGCGGCGCCGGCCTCAACGTAGACACGCTGCCATCGCCGGAAGCCGACGACGACTCGCCGCTCCCAGGCCGCCCAGGCGAAGAAGCCGGCCACGAAGAGCGCGACCAGCGTGAGCAGGAGCGACCACGACCCGATGAGCTTGACCGGCGACGACACCTGCTGGTTGACGGAGAACTGGAAGCCGTAGAACCACGTCGGCAGAAGCGCCTCGTAAACGTTGACGATCGCGTTCGGGAGCGGCAGGGAGGACCAGTTCGGATACATGACGAAGAAGACGATGATGGCGAAGCCGCAGAATCCCAGGACGAATTGGCGCGGGTTTCGAGCGGTCAGGGCGATGAAGGCCAGCACCGCCAGGACCGGCAGCAGCACCAGGGCGATGCCGTCAGACGGGAGAGCGGCCTGGAATATGGTGTCGCGGGGGCCGTTCAGGCCGAGCCACCACAGCACGGCGCCGGCGATGGCGACCGGCACGAGCAGGTAGACGATCCAGAACCGGTCTTCCAGGCCGGCGTTCTGCCGGCGCTCCAGGCGCCACAGGATCACCGCCAGGGCGACGAGCGCGGCGATGAGGACGAGGCCGATGAGAAGCATGCGCGTCTCGATCACGACCTCGCCGGTCCCATTGCCGCAGATCGTGTTGCCCCAGTAGTCCGTGGTTGACACCCGCGCCAGGCCGCACAGCGGGAACTTGAGCAGCCAGACGGCAGCCGGGAATATGAGCGCCGCCGCCGCGCCGACCCTGGCAAACAGCCACGTCCGCCGGGACGGCCCGTGCCACAGTTCCGCCATGAAATAGGCGAGGGCTAACAAGAAGAACGGCAGAGCGGTGTAGAAGTGGTACTCGAACGCCGCCCGGTCGACGCGAGCCCATGAAAGCCATTGCCAGAAGAAGGCCACGGCGACCAGGGAGAGGCCGAGGCTCCGACGCTTGAACGCCTGCCAGGTGAGGAAGGCCATGGCGAAGATGGCCAGCCACCACAGTGCGGGATTGCCGCCGTCGTAGATCATCGAACCGAGGTCGTCGGCGTAGTTGGCGTTCTGGAACCAGACCGGCTTGAGGTCCATCGGCCAGGCCCACCACGGCGACGACGCCGGGTGGGGCTGCCGCAGGTCGTTGTGGTAGTTGTACATGTTGATGGTCAGCTGGACGAGCGTCTGGCCGGTGTGGCCGCTCGGCCAGCCATCGCCGTTGACGCACTGGTTGAAGGTCGGCGAGTTCGGATTGGTGTCCGGGTCCGGGCAGTAGATGACCGGCAGGGAACCCCCATAGCTCTGCGTTACGGCTGTCGTCTGTGGCTGCCATGGCATGACCCACGGGAGGTACAGGGCGACGTAGAGCGTGATCGGCAGGACGAGGATGCAGGCAACCATCCAGACCGCGTGCGCGCCGCGGCCGTGGCCGAGGCGCATCCAGCCGGTGGGGGCCGGCGACGGCGGCGCCGCGAACCTGGACGGGTCGTTGGGGCCGGGCGGTTTGGCCAGCGGCCCGAAACCCAGTGTGCCGGCGTACCAGAAGATCGCGGCCACCGCGGGGCCCGCGGCGATCCCGGCGACCCCGACCTCCAGGGCCAGCGGGTTGCCTCTCACCAGGCCGTCGAGGACGGCCAGTACGCCCAGGACGATGGGAGCCCCGATGGCGAACCACAGCTCTTCACGGGTCCAGGCGATCGGGTGATAGGCGTTCGCGGCCGCGGCGAGAGCCGTGATGACCAGCATGATGATGAAGTAGGTGTAGTTCGGGGCGCCGTTGTCGACGGTGCCGGGCGACATCGTCAGGCCGGCCCCCAGCAGCCCGGCCGCGATCAGCCCCGTCACGGCGCCGATGAAGACCCTGTCCGGCGTCGCCCGGACCCTCAGGGCCCAGACCAGGCCGACGACGAGGACGACCGGTATCAGCCCGATGAGCAGGAGTTCCGTCCCGGGGCTGCCGCTGTTCTGCGCGGTGATCATCTCGCCGACGGCCATCCAGCCCAGGACGCCGGTGCCCGCCGCCATGCCGAGGACCGTGATCAGCCTGCCCAGGGCCGACCGGATCAGGATCAGGATGCCGATGCTGGCGATGGCATACAGGGCAACCCACTTTGAGGCCAGGGCCAGCCCGAGGACGACTCCGATCACGGGCATGCCTAACCAGAACGCGAGGCGGCTCTTCCAGACGTCCAGCCAGAGGATGGCGAAGAGCAGGTAGGCCAGTAACAGGAAGCCGCCCACGTACGTGTCGTTCATGGCGATTCGGGACTGCACGAACAGCATCCCGTCGGTCATCGAGAAGAGCGCGACCAAGAGGCCGATCGAACGCCGGCGGAAGAGAAGCCTCGCCAGGAGATATAGGCAGACCGCCATCAGCACGCCGAAGAGCACGCCCATGATCCGCCACGAGAAGGCGAACTGGCCGACGTCGACCGTCGCCATCGATCCGTTCGGGGCCACGGCCAGGATCTGCTCGCGGTCCGTATCCGGCATCATCGGGCTCGAGTCGAGGCCGATCGCCACGGGCTGGAACGGCAGCTGAGCGTCCGAGAAGACGGCGTTGCCGTTCGTCTCGATGGCGTAGACGGTCCAGCCGGTCCCGTCGGGCGTACGGCCGAGAGCCTGGGCGACCCTGGTGGCCCTGTCGAAAACGACCTGCGTGACCACGGCCGGCATCTGCGTGAGCGTCTGATTCTGGTCCTTGGTCACGGCCCAGGGACTGGTCGTCTGGTCGATGTCGAGCAGGAGGATCGAGTTCCCGGCGGTGACATACGAAGCCTGGCCGGTGGTTATCGTGCTGCCGGAGAGACCCGAGTAGTTGATGGCGATGGAGGTCGCCGGGGCGGCCGTCGGGATCGTCGAGGTGATGAGGAGGGTGCTCGCGTCCATCAGGCCGACGCCGCTCTTGTAGGCGACCATGACCTGGGGTGCGCCCGATTGCACCTGTATGCCGGGCAGTTGACCCCCGTCGATCAGCGTCTGGACTGCGTCGACCTGGTTTGAGTTGAGCGAACCCACGTTCAACGCCTGCGAGACTCCGGACGCCACGGCCTGGTCCAGGGCTGACTGGACGGCGGACTCATCGAGCCCGAGGGCGCTGGCCAGCGCCTGCGCCTCGGCCGCGCTCGAGACCGGGCTGGCGGTGGCGGTCGCGCCGGATTCTGACGACGGCGAAGTGCTCGGGCTCGTCGACGAAGACGTCTCCGTCTTGATCAGGACGGACGGCCCGGTGCCTAGATCGGCGAAATCGGCGGCCTCAGGAACGAGGCCGTGGGCGACGATCGTGCCACCGTTCTTGCTGAGGTCGATCGAGACCATGTCGCCTGCGGCGTCCGAAGCCAACAGGTAGGGCGGCGTTCCCGCGTACAGGTGCGCGAGGTTCAGGCCCGTGCTGACGGAGAGCTCTTTGGGCGCCGGGGCCGCGCTCAGCTGGCCGAGCCGGACGTCGTCGAGGGTGTTCGTGTCGATGACGTAGATCTTCCCGCCGGAGGTCCCCACGTAGACGAGGCCGCTAGCGCCGATGTCGGAGAAGGCCGACGCGCCGGGGATCGCGTACGTCTGTTCGAGGGCGCGCGTCTCCAGGTCGTAGACCTGCACCGCCGAGCCGGTGGCCACGAAGAGGCGGTCGCCGTAACGCGCGTCCGTGTTGTCGGCGTCGGGGTTGCTCGGATCGGCCAGCGGCGAAGCCGGGGTCCTGGGCTGGACGAGAGTGGCCTTGACGGTCGTGTCGAGGGCGCCGGTGGCGGTGACCTTGTCGTCCGAGAAGAGCATGATCCCGCCGGCGATCGCGTACTTCGCCAGCATCGGGTGAGTCCACTCGTAGATGTTGTGGGGGATGTCGTAGCGCCAGTCCTGCAGGAACTCGGTGGCCGAGCGCGCGTGATAGACCTCGTCGAAGTACATCTGCGGCGGATCGCCCAGGCGGTAGACCCGCATCGACAGGAGGATCACGGCCAGCCCCACGACCACCCAGAGGTCCAGCTTGTCCAGGCGGCCGCGCGGCTCCAGGTCGATGGAAGCCGACCTGTCGGGGTGGGTGGAAGGGCGAGCCAGGCGATGCCACAACCTCATGACCCAGCGCGGCACGTAGAGCGGCCGATCCGGCCCTCCCTCGTAGTCGTAGTCCTCGGCCCACTCCTCGCCCTCGTCCTCGAGGTCGTACTCGCCGGAATCCTCCGAGGCGTAGCCCGAGGTCTCAGCCACGAGGCCGGCCGGTCTGAAGGCGAGTTCGGCCGGGGGCGCGTAGGCGAAGCCGGCGGGTGCGGCGGGTGCGGCGGGTGCGGCGGGTGCGGCGGGTGCGGCGGCAAGTTCGGCCGGCGCCGGCTCGCCCGGCGGCGGCGCCGCCGGCTCTGTCTCATCCCCGGCCGGTTCGCCCGACCACCCGTCTCCGGCCGTGGTGAACGCGTAGGAAGGGCCGATCGTCGACCAGATCGCCGACGACTCGGACTCGAGGGCGGCCCGGTCCACCTCCAGGGCCAGGGCCCTCACGGACCGGCCGCGGACCTGCAGCAGGGCCCAGACCAGGGCCAGGCCGGTCATGATCGCCGAAACGGCGACCGGCCAGATGATCCCGCCCTGGAGCGTCGCGTTGAACAGCCAGTTCCCCCAGCCGTTCAGGACCGTCGCCACGGAGCCGTCGGTCGCCGGGATGCCCTGGTACTGGACCAGGACGGCCAGGAGGTTGGCGGCGTTGACGACGGCGAGAACCAGGTAAGTGACGCTCCAACGCCACGACACCGCCATCAGGACGGCGCCCAGGCCGAAGAACGGGAACAGATAGCGTTCGTGGGCACGGGTCGGAACGACGAAGAAGGCGATGGCCAGGATCGTCAGGGCCACCAGCAGCGACTGGGCATCGTCGCGCCAGGCCGCCCAGAGTCCGACCACGAGCATGATCGTGAGAAGCAAGCCGTCACCCAGCACGACCGCGTACAGGCGACCGGTGAGGCCGACCACCACGACGCACGCGACCACGGCGGCGCCGACCAGCAGGGCGCCCCGGAGGGCGCCGAACTCGTCCAGCAGGGTCCGCAGAACCCGGGACCTGTTTCCGCCGCCCGTCGCGCCGCCCGCCTCAACGACCGCCGCGTCGGCCGAATCCTCCAGCCTCCGGCTCCAGGCCCTGGCGCCGAAGGCGGCCGCGATGACCAGGACGGCCGCAACAACGATCGCGGCGATGGCCTCGATCGAGAACGGTCCGACGATGAAGCCGGTGCCGCTCGTTCCCGATGCGGCGTCGGTCCAGGGCGCGTCCGGAATCCAGGCATGTGTCAGGTCCATGGCGTTCCCGCCGGCTGCTGAGAGCAGCGCCCACGGGTTATAGGCGTTCAGGGTCAGGTACGGGTATTCGCCGAAAGTGGAGACCAGGTGCGTGACGATCGAATCGAAGACCATGCCGGAGAAGGCGACGGCAGTCATCACGCCGAGCAGAGCCGAGGCCTCTGTCCGGCGCCGCGATTCGGGAAAGGGTAGATACCGCCGCCCGAGGCAGAAGACCCCCAGGCCGGCGATCAGCCCCACTGCAATCGTGGCCAGCCCCGGCCCAGTAACGAGCCTCTGGACAGCCCCGCCGAGGTCGAGCCCGGTGAAGGGCAGGCAGACCAGGGCGGCCGTCACCAGGCCGGCACCGAGCGAACTGAGAACCCGCTCCGGCTGGCGCTCACCCGTCTTCGGGGCCAGCGACCGCCGCAAGACCACGAAACCGACGATGAGTCCGAGGATGCCGAGCTGGAGCTTGGTCAGGGCCGCCAGGACCGCCAGCGCCGAGGCCGACTCGCGACGGTCCTTCTGGATCTCGCGCAGGCCGAGCAGCAGGAAGATCGAACCGACGGCATCCGCCTGGCCCCAGATCGCGCTATTTATCCAGGTGATCGGGTTGACGACGATGATCACGGCGGCGATGAATGCCCGACGCCGGTTGACGCCGAGATCCTGGGCCATCACCCAGACGACGAAGGCGAGCCCGAGATCGGCCAGCATCGGGATGATCTTCACGCCCTCGCCGATGTTGCCGCCGGTCAGGAAGCTGACCAGCCCGAGCAGCAGCAGGTAGACGGGCGGATAGTCGATGAAACTTGCCCGACTGTAGAAACCGATCGGGCCGTGCTGGGCGATGTCGTTGCCCCAGGCCTGGAACGCTCCCAGATCGTTTGGGAAGCCCGACCCCGGCAAGAGGACGTATGCGATGATGAAGCGGAGGATCAGCCCCAGGGCCAGGAGAACGACAATGGCTGGAATTCCGGTGACGGCACCACTCGTGACGGCACTTATCGTTCCCGCCGACGCGCGCCCCCGTGGGCTGCCCTCACGCGAACTCGGGCCTGCCAACCGATCCTGCCTCCCGGGCGAGCGCTGAGGTGGAGCGGAGTATAACCCAGGGCAGCCCCCGGGACGACGCGGGGGCCCTGAAAGGGACCGCCGTCCGGGGGCCGGACGAGGAGCCTGCGGAGGAGCCGGATACGGAGCCGGAGGCCGGCCAGCCGCTCGACTGGATGGGCCGGAGCCGGATGATCTGGGGCTACGGCCTCGTCCTGCTGTGCCTGATCGTCTACTACTTCAGCCAGCCGGACCGCACCAACACCTACCTGCACTTCGTGCTGCAGGCCCAATCCTGGCTCAACGGCCAGACATCGATTCCGATGCCCGGCTACCAGGACGTCATGCCCCTGCTCGACCCCAGCGGCACGGCGACCGGCAACGGGATCATCCCGTTTCCGCCCCTGCCGGCCCTGGTTCTGCTGCCGTTCGTGGCCGTCTGGCATCTGGCCACGAACCAGCAGCTGCTGTCCGCGGTATTCGGCGCGATCGACGTCGGACTGGCTTACTGGATGCTCGGGTACCTGCCGGTCCGGCTCGCCGTCCGCGTCCTGACTGCCGTCTTCTTCGGCCTCGGGTCGGTTCTCTGGTACACGGCCGCGATCGGCACGACCTGGTTCTGGGCTCACATCGTTGCCCTGGCCTGCCTGCTGATATCGCTTGGCCTGGCCCTCTCGGCCGACCGCGAGGCGAGCGAGCCACGGCCGATCCGCGACGTCGTCGCCGCCATCCGGGGGTTCAGCCTGCCGGGCGGCCTGACGACGCTGGCCCTGCTGGCGACCCTCGGAGGGCTGATGGGGCTCCTGTTCGCGCTCGCCGGCGCCGGCACCCCTCCGGCCGCGCTCGACTCGGGCCTGGTCCAGAGCAACGCCGCAACCCCCGCGGCCGTCATCGCCGGCACATGCCTGCTCGTGGGCATCGCGGCCGTAGCTCTGGCCGTGGTGGTTGCCGGCAAGCCCGGAGTTCTGGCCCCCTTCGTGATCCTGGTCGTGATCGACGCCGGTCTTCCGGCGCTCCTCATCGCCGGCGCCGCGGCGCCGTCCATCCTGCTCGTCGTCGACGCGATCCTCGTCGTGGCCGTGGTCGGACTGTGGTTGCTGCTCGTCAAACGGTCGAGCCTGGTCGCCCGGGCCTGGGGCGGGCTGCTGGCCGTCCTGTCGAGCCCGGAGGCCGCCCAGGTCGCGGCCGGGATCTTCTTCGGGCTTGCCGTCACGGCCCGTCTCACCATCCTCCTTGGCTTTCCGTTCCTCCTCCTGGTCGGCGGTGGTGGAACGTGGCTGCGCCGCGGCCTGCTTGCCGGCGCCGGCGCGGCCGTTCCCCTGGTCACGCTCCTGGCGGTCACCTACGCGACGAGCGGCTACCTCTTCAACCCGGCTTACGTCTTCCAGTACCACAAGGAGGTCCAGGAATACGGCGCCATACTCGGCTATAACGGCTCGTGGGCAATCAGTGACATCCGGTACGTGCCTCAGAACCTGATGATCATGCTGTTCGGATCACCCGAGATCGCGCCTCCCACGGTCGGCGTATTCGGCCCGGACCACGGCGCCGCGGCTTGCGTGGCTTCGACCGCGCGGGGCCTGTTCGACACTTCCTGCCCGCTGGCGATGCCCGACGCGGTGGGCACGGGCATCCTGCTGTCGAGCCCGGCCTATCTCGTCGGCCTTCTTGCCTGGCGGCCTCTCCGAGGCGTGCGCGTCGATCGCGCGACGGCCGGCGCGACCATAGCCGTCGTGGCCATCGCCATCGCCAACCTTATGCACTTCAGCCAGGGCTGGGTCCAGTTCGGCTACCGTTTCAGCAACGACTTCGCTCCGTTTGCGCTCGTGCTGGTGGCCCTGGGCGCAAGCCGCCTGGGCCGGCTGTGGCCTTTCGTCCTGCTCCTGGCGCTCTCGATCGCGGTCAATTTCTGGGGGACGGCGTGGGGGGTCATCCTTGGCTGGTGAGTTGAGGAGCAGGTCCAGGCTGAGTCCCGCCCGACTGGTCAATCCCGTCCTGATCGGGCAGCTGGCGGCCCCGGCGGCGGCAGCGGTGCTGACTCTCATCTTCGTCATCCCGACGCTCGCCCCGGGTGTCTTGAGCTGGGACACGGCCGAGTTCCAGGCGGTGGGCCCGCTTCTGGGCACGGCTCATCCCACCGGCTACCCGAGTTACGTGATCCTCGGCTGGCTGGCCTCGATCGTGCTCCAGCCGTTCGGCGAACCGGCTTTCCGCATGAACCTGCTGCAGGGCCTCCTGGCGGCGATGGCCGCCGGTGGGGCCGCGGCCGTGGTGCAGGTTCTGACGGGCCGGCGAATGATCGCGCTGGCCACCGGCCTGATGCTGGTGGTCATGCCGTTCGCGTCGGGCGCGAGCGTCGTACTGCCAGTCGCGGGCCCGGTTACGGCGGGGCCGCTCTTCATGCAGCTCGCGACCCACGCCGACCCGCACATGTTCCACGTCGCGCTGACTGCCCTCCTGTTCGTGGCCCTGCTGGTGTGGGACATCAGGCGCCACAGCCACGACCAGCAGACCCTCCGCCACGCCGACCGCTGGCTCGTCGCGGCCGCCTGCATCTACGGCGTCGCGGTGGCCAATCACTCCCTTGCCCTGCTGCTGCCGCCGGCGATAGGTCTCTTCGTGCTGGCCGCCGACTGGCGGGTCATCTTCCGCTGGCGGACGATCCTGACCTGCGTCGCCGTCCTGGTGGGCACGATCGTCGTCCTCTTCCTCGAGCTGCCCATCAGGGCGGCCATGGGCGCTCCTCTCGTCTACGGCCATCCGGACACCTGGAGCGGCTTCCAGTACGTCGTCCTGGCCGAGCAATTCCGGGGCAGCCTGGTCGATCCTTTCGGCGACCTCCTGACCAAGACCTCCGGCGTCATGGCGTTGATGTCCGGCTGGCTCGGACCGCTGGGCATCCTGGCCGCCTTCGGGTTCGTCACCAGCCTCGTGAGGCGGCCGCGGTACATCCTCCTCAGCGGGCTCTCGGCCGTGATCACCTGCGGTTTCGCGGCCTCCTATGTGAACGCCGAGATAGACCGCTACTTCCTGCTTCCGCTGCTGGTGGCTTTCACCTGGGCCGGCCTCGGCGCGGCCGACCTGGTCGCCCTGTTCGGCTGGATGGCCGCCCGCTTGAACCCGCGATCCCTCGAAGGTGACCTTGAGCCGGCCGAAGCCTCCCTCGACTCGACGGCTGGTCCCTGGACACCCGATACGGCCGAAGAAACCTTCGAGGCGACGGCCGGTCCCGAGCCATCCGAGCCGGCCGTCGAACAGGCGCCCGGAGGCGGCCGTCGAGAGGACGGCTGGGCAGGCTGGGCCGTCCTGATCGGAGAGATGGTCGTCGCGGCGGCGATCATTGTTTCGACGGTGGGCGTGCTGCCTGCCCGCCAGGGCGTAGCCACCGGCGACAACCCGGGGGGCGTGAGCGAGGCGAGCGACACAAGCGACTCGGTCTGGATGCACGCCGTGCTGGCGCCCGCGGATGAGGGCGGCCTGCCCGCCAATTCTGTGATCGTGAGCTGGTGGAGCACCTCGACCACGCTCTGGTACGGTCAGAATGTCCTTGGATTGCGGCCGGACATATTCATCGTCGACGACAGAACCCGGCTCGACGACAACCTCGGCGAAGTTCAGGATGTATTGAACCGTTACCTCGGTAATAGACCGGTCTTCGCCATACGGGTGGATGGCGGCATCGACGGAATGGTCGCGCTCGCCGCCGAATACGATCTGAAGACGTTTGTGCTCGATGGTGGGGTGACCATCAGCCAGGTGGTAAGCCGAAAGGGAAGCCAGTGAACCCAGGCTCGAGTCCGGTCATCGCAGACGAAGGGTCGAGGTCGACGGCGCCGCGGGTCAAGGAGCTCTCGTTCTTCTTCCCTGCCCACAACGAGGAAGCCAATCTCGAGGGCCTGGTCGAAGAAGCGCTGGCCGCCCTGCCGGCGCTGGCCGACAGGTTCGAGATCATCGCCGTGGACGACGGCTCGCGCGACCGCACACCGGCGATAGCGGACGAGCTCGAGGCCAGGCATCCCGGCTTATTCCGGGTCGTCCGCCATCGCACGAACCTGGGCTACGGGGCCGCCCTTCGATCGGGGTTCAGGGCCGCCCGCTTCGATCTGATCGCCTTCATCGACGGGGATCGCCAGTTCAAGGTCGCGGACGTGGGCCGGTTGACCGGGCGCCTGGCCGCGGCCGACGACCCGGACGTCGTCGTGGGCTTCCGCCTGAAGCGCGCCGACCCTCCCATTCGGCGCTGGTACGCCCGCGTCTACCGTCTCTCGAACAGGGTCTTCTTCGGGGTTCGGGTCCGCGACATCGATTGCGCCTGCAAGCTGTTCAAGCGCGAGGCGCTGGTCCCGATCCGAGTCTCCTCGGGCGGCGCCTTCTTCACGGCCGAACTACTGATCAAGCTGCGGTTCGAGGGTCGCAGGATGGCGGAGGTCGGCGTGCCGCATTACCCGAGAACGGCCGGCTCGCCTACGGGTGCCAGGCCCTCGGTCGTGTTCAGGGCGGTTCGCGACTTCTGGGCGCTGCGGCTGCGCCTGTGGTTCAGGCGCCGCGGGGCCATGGAGGAGGGCGAGCCGATCCTGGGCTGAGCGTCGCCGCCGCGCCCGCCCGGCCGTGGCCGCGTGGATCGTGTCAGGGCGGCGGAGCGGGCAACGAGAGGCCGCCGTCGGCGGCGAGACTCATTCCTTGGGTGGACTCTCGGAGCCCGGTCCTTCGCGATGCTCCTCTTCCAGGTCGACGTCGAGAGAGTTGACGAATTCCCGGAAGACCTCGAGCTTCTCATCGACCTGGGTCTCGGGTTCCACGCCGGCGCGGTCCAGGACCTCTCGCGATGCGAAGATCCGGACGCCGGTCCGCACGGCGAGCGCGATCGCGTCCGAGGGCCGGGCATCGATGGCGTAGGTCTGGCCGTCACGCTCCAGCTCGATGGTGGCGTGGAACGTTTCCTCGGCCAGACTCGAGACGATGATTCGCTTGAGGTTGACGCCCAGGCTGACCAGGGTGGCCGCGAACAGGTCATGCGTCATCGGCCGCTCGGGCGTCACGCCCTGCAGCCGCGTGGCGATGGCGTTGGCCTCCCAGGGCCCGATCCAGATCGGGAGGTAGCGCTCGCGGTCCGTCTCCTTGAGCAGGACGACGTGCTGGCTGGACAGCATGTGCACCCGAACGCTCTCGACCACGACCTCGGCAAGCGACTCCGGCATTGACGGATTATCCCACTCCCAGGATCGCGAGGGGCCCGGGGCTCAGTGCGTCTTGGACGCCGACGGGGTGAGGCTCGGGGAGATTGAGGCGGCAGTCCCCGAAGCGCCGGGGGACGCGCTCATGCCCTGTGATCCCGGCAGTATCGTCGGGCCGGCCGGATAGAGCACGGCTTTCATCAGGCTGCTGGCCTCGGTCCAATACAGGGTAGGTGGGGCGCCGCCCGTGCCCGGAATCACGAACATACCGGTCAGCGCGGTGAACCACGCCGTGTCGGCCGGCACCATGTACTCGCCGACGACGCTACCGTCTGTCTTCAGGATGGCGACGATGCGTCTGTTCTTCACGTCGTAGGCGTACAGCGTGCCCTGGCCTTCGGCCGAGTTGTCGGCCGTCAGGTGCGTGTAGACGGGGAGCGGCCGCAGGGCCGACGGACCGACCGAGTCCGGTGGCGGATCGACGCTCCAGCCCTTCGCCTGGCCGAGCTCGTACTGCGTGATCGTGCCGTCGTCCACGAGGTAGATCTGGCCGTCGATGTACATGTCGTCAACCTTCGAGACGTCCTGGGCAACGCTCAAGAAGTTCACGCTGGACCCCTGCGGGTAGCCGCTGCCGTCCGGAGCCGGCGTGTACTTGATGATCTGCCGCTGGCTCGGCACGACGATGTAGAAGTTGTACTGGTTCTGTGCCGCGTTGACGACAAAGGTCCCGATGGCCCGGGCACCGATGCCCCAGGTCACGTTGCCGGGGATGTTCACGGGGATAAGGGAGCCGACGCCGGCCGTGTTGCCGGGCGCGGGGTGCCAGCGCCAGAGCGAGTTGGTCGCGTCCAGGATGAGGACGTCGCCGCCGCCGGTCGTGAGGAGCCGCGGGTTGCCGACCGTGGCCCCGCTCCGCGTCTGCTGGCCGGCCTTGACCTCGGCGAGCGTCGCGCCGGTCGACAGGTTGACCCTGTAGATGGTGTTGTCGGTGTTATCGAGGACGTAGGCGCCCCCGTCGGGCCCGAGCACGAGGCCCTCCAGGTCGTCGGTTGAGAATGTAGCCACGACATGAGGCTGGACTATGGAGACGTGGAAGTAGCGGTCTAGCCCGGCCAACACCTCGGCCTGCGAACCGGCCAGATATTCCGCGGGATAGCCGTTCTGCTGGGCGATCCTCAACTGGTTCCAGGCATCCTCGAGGTACTGGTAGGCCGACGCCGGATCGCTCGACATCAGGTCGCGGCCGTTGCCGCTGACGGTATTGAGGTCGCTTTGAACCTGCAGGAAGGCCTGCTGAGCCGTTTCCTGCTGTTTGACGGTGTCGCCGTGGCCGGTGCCCGACAGGAACCACATGGTCGAACCTATCAAGGTGATCACGGCGAGCAGGCCGATGATGGCCACGGCGGCCCTCTGCTGACGCTCGCGCCGGACGGTCATGGGTGTGACCCGGCCGCGTGACATCGGCCGCTGCGGCATGCGGTCGAACAGGCCGTACACGCCTCGCCGCAGCCAGCTGTCGGCCGCGACCTGGGCGTGGTGTGCCGTCGTCTGCACGGCCGCGACGCCGCCCTGGACCGTGTCCGCCAGCGGGATGGGCGAACGCTCGGGCGCGCCCGCCATCGAGTCGCTCGGCCAGACGGGCTTCAGGGGAGCCGCCTTGTGCGTGGCAGCCACCTCGGTGGCCTCGAGGAGCAGGATGCCGTCGCCGCCGGTGCTGCCAAGGCTGCCGGCGCCGAACTGGCGATGTATCTGCTCGACGGCCGCTTGCGGATGCAGCTGCAGCACCGCTTCCTGGACGGGGCCCAGACCGATCCGCCTGGTGACGTTCGGCGACATCAGGATCAGGCAGTCGCCGGCGGTGATCTCGCCGTGCCAGACTTCGGGGCCGTCAAGGTCATCGTCCGGCAGTCCGGCCTCGGGGCTGGTGTCGGGCAGCGTGAGAAGCCTCGCCTGCCTCACCATGTAGGCCTCGGCCGGGCCGAGCATGGCCACGTACAGCTCGTTGCCGCGGATCACCGCGAGAGCGAGGCCGATTGGGCTGGGCTCGCCGGGGCCAACCTTGGGACGCTCGGGCGAATGGAGGAGGACGTTGTTGGCCGCGCGCACGGCCTTCCGCAGGCACACGGCGATGCCGGCGGACAGGTCGTAGTAGTAATCATCGCGGATGCGCTCGGCGACGATCTTCGTGGCCTCGCGGAGCTTGCGCCCGCCGGACCCGGTCACGAGCAGATACAGGCTGCCCTTGGTCCTGGACGTGGAGCCGATGTTCGGCTCGACTACGACGATCGTGTCGGCTGAATCCGATAGACGTTGCGACTCGGCCAGCAGGCCGAGGTTCATGTAAAGGCGGACTGCCATTGGCGGCTGCTAGCGGAGGGATTTATGGCGCCCGGACTATTCGGCCGCATCCCGGGCGGCCGAACCGGCGTTCGCAGGTGGGGATTATACGTGTCGCGTCGTGACGCGGATCTGACGGACGGGGATCCTGGCTGTGGTGCGCAGAGCGGCCAGCAGCTCCGGCGAGCGAAGACGTATCTCCTGAGCCACGATCGGCTCGTCCGCCTCGATGGTCGCGACGCCCTGGTTGAGCTCGACCAGGCGGCATTCCCCGGCGGCCGCGGGCATTCTTTCGGCGACCGTCGTCAGCCACGCCGAAGCCACGCGGGCCTGTTCGAGCTGGTCCTCCAGGCCGAACTCCCGGGCGGCCCTGGGCAGGAGGTCGGCGAGGCGTTCCATTCCGCGCGGCTTCTCGCCTCCGGCGCGGTCGCCCGTCCGGTCCTCTGAACCGCCTCTTCGAGGCGGGCCGCTCATGTCATGTCCCCCTCTACCCGCGCGCCTCCGTCTCCATCCGGCAAGACGCGCCACGCACGCGCCCGGCGGCGCAGGTCGGCATCGATGTCGTCGGGGTCGGTCGCCGTGATGAACGCCTGGGGCAACTCGGCGATCCGCCGGACGAGATGCCCGCGGCGCGCATGGTCCAGCTCGCTGAAGACGTCGTCCAGGAGGAGCAGCGGCGGCCGGCCGTCCAGCTCCGTCAGGAGGTCGAGCTCGGCCAGCTTCAGGGCAAGTATCGCGGTCCGCTGCTGGCCGCGGGAAGAGAAGGTGGCGAGATCCCGCCCGTCGAGGCCGAAAACGAGGTCGTCTCTGTGCGGCCCGACCAGCGTCGAGCCGTTCCAGACCTCCTTCTCCGCGGTCTCGACCAGGCGTCGAGCCAGAGCCTCCCGTGGTGTCTCCCCGCGCTGCGGCACAGCGTTCGACGAATAGCCCACCGTGAGCCGGCCCTCGGCCGGGGCTATCTCACGATGAGCGGCCGCAAGCGGACCCGCCAGCAACTCGAGGAGACGAAGGCGCGCGGCGACGACGGCCGCACCGGCCGCAAGAAAGGGTTCGTCCCAGAGGCGGAGCTGCCCGCGGTCGGCCTCGCCGTCGCGTATGGCGCGGAGCAGGCTGTTGCGCTGCTGAAGGGCTTTGCTGTAGGTGGCGGCGTTGGCCGCGTAGCTCGGTTCGTGGGGGGCGGTCAGGCCGTCCAGGGCGGCGCGCCGGAGCGCCGGCGCGCCGATGACGAGGAGCATCTCCTCGGGCGCGAAGAGAACGGTCCGGAGATGTTCGGTCAGGGCCGCCGGCCGCCTCGGCACGCCGTTTACCTGGATTCTCTTGCGACCCCCCAGCTGGAGAGTCCACTCAAGAGTCACGCCCGGAGCGACGGCCGGCGACGACGACCCCTGCGGCGCAGCGGGGATCGCGCTCGCCTCGGCCGGCCCGTCGCGATCGTCCACACGCGCCCGGGCTCCCGCCGCGAGCGGGACCGGCAGAGCCGACGGTCGGCCCACCAGGCCGTCCAGCCGGACGAAGCTCTCGCCCCACCGGATCAGCTCGGCGTCAGTCGTGGTTCGATGGGACCGTCCCAGGGCGAGCAGGACGACGGCCTCGAGCAGAGTCGTCTTCCCGGCGGCGTTGGGCCCCCAGATCAATTGCGGCCCGGCCTCGAACTCGATGTCCAGCGCGGCATAGCTCCGGAGATTCCGGATGGCCAGGGTTCGAAGCAGTGCCGCCGGCCTGGGGTTCGATACGGCTGTGCGAGCGTCCGAGATCTGCGGCTCCTAGGAGGTCGTCTTGACGGGCATGACCACGTGTACGTACTGCCCATCGCTGACCGGTCGGAAGACGCCGGGCGAAAGGGGCCCGTTGAGTTCGATCGCGAACTGGTCTGTGTCGACGTTGGCCAGCACGTCGATCAGGTACCGGGCGTTGAAGGCTATGGTCGTGCCGTCACCCTCGACCGTCGCCTCGACGTCGCTCTTGTTGTCGCCCACATCCGCGGCGGCGCTGACGGAGACCCCGATCTCGGCGTCCTTACCGACATGCAGTTTGACTATGTTGGCCGAGGAACTGGCGATGAGGCCGGCCAGCCTGACGGCGGCCAGCAGTTGGTCCCGGTCGACGACCGCCCTGGTCGTATAGCCCTTCGGCATGACCTGCTGATAGTTCGGGAACTGGCCGTCTATCAGCCGGCTGACGAGGTCTATGCCCTCGAGGTGGAAGAGGATCTGGTTCCGAGCCGGCGACAGGACGATTTCGACCGGGTCTTCCGTGTCCGAGAGAATGCGCGACAGCTCGTGCAGAGAGCGAGCCGGGACGACGACGCTGGTTTCCTCGACTGGATCCATGACGACCAGCGTCTTGACGGCGATCCGGTAGTTGTCCGCGGCCGCCAGGGTCAGCTTGTCCCCTTCGAACCTGGCCAGGACGCCCGTCAGGATGGGCCTGGCCTCGTCTGTCGCGGCCGCGAAGGTCACTTCCCCCAGGGCCTTCCTCAAGACGTTCTGGGCAACACGAGTAGTTGGCCGTTCACCGGCAGTGGGGATGGCCGGGAACTCCTCCGCGTCGATGCCCTTGACGCGCGTCTCGAACCGGCCGGCCTGGATGTGGAGCGTCTCCTGGGCTTGGAGCTCCAGGTCGACACGCTCGTTCGCCGGCAGTCCGGCCACGATGTCCGTGAGCAGGCGGGCCGGCACGGTCATGGAGCCGCCCGTATCGATCTTGCCGGGCACCCAGTACGTCATCCCGATCTCGAGGTTCGTGGCAGTCAACTTGAGGCCGCCGTCCTCGGTGCGAAGAAGGACGTTGTTCAGGACGGGAAGCGTGCTCCGGGTCGAGACTGCTCGACTGACGACCTGGAGGCCGCGAGCCAGGTTCTCCTGCATGACCGAGAGTTTCACGTTTGGTTCACTCCCCTGAGGGTCGGACTATGCGGGCAAGCGGATCGGGAAACGTGGTGGCGGAAACGATCCTACTCCTGGTGGATTGTCTATCTATCTTGTCACCCCGTCATCACCGTAATAATGGTGTGGAGACTGTGGGTTCGCTGCGGGGCCACGCTCGGCTCGGCTGTGGAGTACCGAACCCAGATGGCGGACCGGTGAGCCCGAACCGCGGATAGCCAGCCGATCCGTGGTGAACAAGTCCGGCTTCTTCCGACCAACCTGCTCACATGGGACCTTTGCGGTCACCGCCAAAGGTCCCATAGGGGTCTGGTTTCTCCACATCCGGAACTGCTTCTCCACCGATTCAGGCCGGTTATCCACGTTCGCCTCCTGAATCCTGACCATCCGGCCCGGTACCACCAAGCGTGGAGACGGACCGGACGTAGACCGCGGGCCCGCCTGCGACCGATGGCGTCGAGCGAACACGGCGCAGGCGAGGAGAGCGGTGAGCCGTGAGCGGTGAGCTAGACGCCCGCCTTGAGCCCAGGGCCTAGTCGGAGTAGATCAACTCGCGGACCGCGGCCAGCTCCCGCCGCAACTCATCGTTGATGCTCATCTCGCGGTTGATCTTGTCGCAGGCGTGGAGGACCGTCGAGTGGTCCCGACCGCCCAGTTCCGCGCCGATCCGGAGCAGCGACACGTCCGTCTCCTCGCGCATCAAGAACATCGCGATCTGGCGTGGAACGACGATTGCCTTGTCGCGCTTCTGGCCCTTCAGGGCCTCGATCTGGACGCCGTAATAGTCGGAGACCGCCCGGGTGATGCGCTCGGGCGTGACCTGGCGCTTCTTCGGGTTGTACAGGACGTTCGACAACACAGCCTGGGCCAGTTCGATAGTTATCGGTACGGCGCCCATGCTGGCGTAAGCAACGATCCGATTCAGGGCGCCCTCGAGCTCCCGGATGTTGCTCACGACCTTTCGGGCGATGAACTCCAGCACGTCCGAGCTGACCGGGACGGCCTGCTCCTCCGCCTTGGCGCGAAGGATGGCGATGCGGGTCTCCAGATCCGGCGCGGTCAGGTCCGCTATCAGGCCCCACTCGAACCGGCTCCGGAGCCGTTCCTCCAGGGTCAGGATCGCCTTGGGCGGCCGGTCGGATGACAGGACGATCTGCTTCCCGTCCTCGTGAATGGCGTTGAAGGTGTGGAAGAACTCCTCCTGGGTCCGCTCCTTGTCCGCTATGAACTGGATGTCGTCGATGAGAAGCAAGTCTATGCGGCGGTAGCGGGCTCGGAAGTCATCGATCTTGCCCTGCTGGATGCTGGTGATGAATTCGTTCGTGAACTTCTCGCTTGTGGCGTAGACGACGCGCTTGCGCGGGAACCGGGCAATGACCGCGTTGCCTACCGCGTGCATCAGGTGGGTCTTTCCCAGGCCCACGCCGCCGTATAGGAAAAGTGGGTTGTAGGCGTGGCCCGGCCTCTCGGCTACCGAAAGGCTCGCCGCATGGGCCAGGCGATTGGCCGAGCCGACGATGAAGTTGGCAAACGTGTACCGAGGGTTCAGGTTGGTGGAGGCGCCCTCGGGCGCACCCACGCGGGTCGGCTCCAGGCGGACCGGCGACGGTGCCGGAGCGGCCTGGCCGGTCGCTGCGCCGCCGGCACCGGAAGCCTCGCTGGCGGGCCGGACCAGGAACTCGACCTGGACGCTGTAGCCGACGATGCGGGCCAGCGTCTGAGATATCAGTGAACGGTATCGAGTCTCCAGCCAGTCCTTGGCGAAGCCGTTGGGCACGGCAATCCGGAACCGGTTGTCGTCGACGTCGACGAGCACCGTGTCACGGAGCCAGGTTTCGAAGTTGGCGGGAGACAGGGAGACCTGAAGCTCTCCGAGTGCCGCGCGCCAGACTTGCTTCGCGTCCATCAAGGCAGGCTGTGTCCTGAACGTGACTGATATTGACGGCCAGATTGGTGACGAATACCTGGTCCACTATCGCCTGTATGGCGCCGCGAGCGTGGCCCCCGAACTCTCCTACCGAGCAGTCTGGCGGTCCCTCACGGTACCTCTGAGCCGATGCCCAGGGTTGTCTGGCGCCGCGGGCCGACGAAGAATAGCACCGGCCGAAGGGCGCGGGCAAGGCTCCGGACCGCCGCAATCGTATACTCCCAGGGAGTATTCTCACGACTTGCCCGTGGTGGCGTCGGCGGTCTCGCCGGAGGTGCCTCGCGTTTGACACCCTGAGTTGCCCGTACCTATAATCCGCCGGCAGACGCGCCAAAGCGCTTTCGTGCGCCAGGCGCGTTCGCGTGCCTTTCGGGGTATCCTGACCCCGAGGCCGAATGGAGAGAAACACACCTTCCGATGAAGCAGACCTATCAGCCCAAGAAGCGGCATCGCGCCAAGGAACACGGTTTCCGCGCCCGGATGAAGACCACCGGCGGACGCCGGGTTCTGGCAGCCCGCCGCGCTCACGGCCGCAAGAAGCTCACGGTCTGACGACGGACCGCGGCCACAACTCGCCGCGGCTGGTGATGCTCTCCAAGCCGGAGGATTTCGCGGCGCTTCAGGGAGAGGGAACCGTCAGGTCCCATCCTCTGCTGGTGGTTCGAGTCCGAAGGACAGGCCTCGAGGAAACGCGCTTCGGTATGTCCACCGGACGCAAGCTTGGCGGTGCGGTGGTTCGCAACCGGGTGCGCAGGCGACTCCGTGAAGCACTGAGGGTGATGGCGCCCTCGTTCCAGCCGGGCTGGGACGTCCTGATCATCGCCCGGCCGCCTGTCATCGGCGCGGACTTTCATACGCTGGCTGGCGCGCTTCAGAACCTTCTCCGCCGGGGAGGAGTACTCGGAGGGCGGACCGTCTCGTGAAAACGGTCGGTATCAAGCTGATCAGGCTATACCGTCTCTTGTTCGCCTGGCGCCCGTCGGTCTGTCGTTACGAGCCCACCTGCTCGGTCTATACCGAACAGGCAATCGCCAAGTACGGTCTGCTTCGAGGGAGCTGGATGGGAATGCGTCGAATCGCTCGCTGCCACCCGTGGAGTCCCGGTGGCTACGACCCAGTTCGCTGACGTGACCTCTCAAGGGCGCAAGCCCTCGACCACAACCCGGGCCCGGGCGCGTTGGGTTGCCCTGGGACTGTTCGTGGCCATCATGGCCATGGCCGTGGTGGCATGCGGAACGACCTTCGCCGCCAATCCGACCGTTGGCCCGCAGATCACCGCGGCTGCCCCGGCTGCCCCGGCAGCCACCGGCCCCGGGACCGCGGCCTCGGTAGCGTCGCCGTCGCCGAGTCCCACGGCGGAGCCGCTGCCGCTTCGAGCGGCCACTCCCGGCGCCGATCCGGTGTCGTTCATCGGCTGGATATTCACGCCCATCTTCATGGGGCTGTTCCTTCTGCTCGCCGAGCTCTACGCCCTGACCGGCAACATAGTCATCGCGATCGTCCTGATGACGCTGATGATCAGGCTCGTCACCATCCGACTCTCGGCCCGCCAGATCGCGTCGCAGAAGAGAATGCAGATGCTGGCCCCGGAGCTGCGCGAGCTGACCAAGGAATTGCAGCGCCGCTACAAGGGCGATCGTGTGGCCATCCAGCAGGCCACGCAGGCGTTCTACAAGGAACGCGGGGTCAGTCCAACGGCAGGGTGTCTGCCATCTCTGCTGCAGATGGGACTCCTGTTCCCGATGTACTGGGTCATCCGCGACGGCCTCACGAACTACGACCCGAGCGCCATGCTGCGCGTCTTCGGCATCGACCTCGTCCCGTCGATCCAATGCCCACACGTAGTCAATGGGGTGGTCGACAAGGCTCTCCCCTGCATCAACACGGTCGTGTTCGATATCAACGTCGGGCAGCCGCAGGTGCTCTTCAACGTGCCGCTGGTCGTGTTCACGCTGGGTGTGAGCGCCCTGGCGCTCCTGGCGGGCCTGGCGCAGTTCCTCCAGAGCCGCATGCTGATGCCTCCGGCCGCCGAGAACGATCCGTCGGCCAGCACGCAGCGCACGATGATGATCATCTTCCCGTTCTTCTCGGTCCTCTATGGCGGGTTCCTCCCGGCCGGACTGTTCGTCTACTGGATCACCACCTCGGTCTTCTCGATCGTTCAGCAATACTTGATCGTCGGGTGGGGCTCGATGTTCCCGCTGTTCGGCTGGAACCCCGCCTTCGCCCAGAACCACACCGCAAGGTTCCCGGTCACGATGCCCGCGCCAGCTGATGCAGGCAAGTCAGTGGCGGCTACCCGGTTCAAGCCGGAGGAGCGAGCGGCATCGGCGGCCTCAACAGTCCGGCCGAATACGCACAAGCGCACGGGCCGGCGAGGGAGACGACGCTGACATGACAGCCTATCGCGACGCTTACCGTGAGTTCACCGGCAAGACGGTGGAGGAGGCCCTGCGTGGGGCCAGAGAAGAGTTCGGCGTAGGCCTCGACGAGCTCGATTTCGAGATCCTGACCCCGGGTAGCCGTGGCGTCCTGGGCATGGGCGCCGAGCCCGCCAGGGTCCTGGCGGCGCCCCGGTCTGCCCTGGGTGGGGCCGCACCAAAGAGAGAGGCCGCGGCTCAGGTTCCGCTGCCGCCTCCAGCCCACGAGAGGGACGATCGCCCGCGCCCGGATCGGGAATTCGGACGCGACCGCGATCGCGATCACGGCCCACGGCCGGCCTGGCGCGAGGATCGCGCTCCAGCCGGTGATCGCGGCCCACGACCGGCCGGTGATCGCGGCCCACGGCCGGCCTGGCGCGAGGATCGCGCTCCAGCCGGTGATCGCGGCCCACGGCCTGCCGGGGATCGTGATCGTGGTCCGCGTGTGGGCGGAGTCGTCCGGCCGGAACGTGGTCCGAGGCGCGAGGGCGCGCCCCGTCCGCAGGCCGGGCTGACTGCCAAGGAGTTGGCCGAGGTGGCCGCCGCTCGCGTCAATCCGCACGCCGAGCATACTGAGTCGGCCGAGGTCACGCCCGAGGCCATGGCGGCGGCCAAGGAGATCCTCGAGCAGGTCATGACCCATCTCGAGTTCGACGTTCGCGTCGAGATCGCCGCTGGCGAGACGAACCGGCTCAACGTGGTGGGCGAGGGGGATGAGAAGGAAGCCCTCGGCACGTTGATCGGACGAAAAGGCGAGCGCCTCTCCGCGCTCCAGCACCTCGTCAATCTTCTGCTCTCAAAGCGCGTCGGCGAGTGGACCAGGATTCTGGTCGATGTCGAGGACTATCGCGGCCGCCGCGAGCGCCAGCTTCGCGATCTCGCCAATCGGGCGGCGGAGCGCGTCGCGGAGACGGGCAAAATGCTCCAACTGGAGCCGATGCCCGCCCTTGAACGGCGCTGGATTCATCTCGCCCTGCGGGATCACGAGCGGGTCGTGACACAATCGATCGGTGAAGAACCGAACCGACGAGTGGTCGTGCTCCCCCGCGAGGCCTGACCTGAATGCTCGGCCGGCGAGTGGCTTCGCCGACGTTGGATGGCGTCCTCGCCTCAGCCGTTGCTTCGGCGGATAAGACACCATCAGGTTTCGCTCAACGAATTGAGCGGGCGGCGTAACGGGGCGCCACGGATGCGCGTCTATCGCGCGACCGAAGCCGAAGTCCCGGTCGACTTGCCCATGCCGCCAGTTGTTAGAGCGCCGACTCGCCACCGGCGCGGCAGAAAAGGATAGAGATGACACCGGACTCGTTCGAGCCCAAGGAGCAGAGCAAGGCTTCCGTTCCTTACGCCGCCAATCGACCGCCCCTCGGGACTCCCATCCCGGCACCATCCGAGCGGGTGGAAGAGGCGGCCGTCCCAGCCGCGTTCGCGAAACCAGCCGCGCCCGCGAGAACCGGGACGCCTCGCCCTCCACAACCGGAGCCTCCATCTCATAGGGCGCGCGATCTCCGCCTCGTCGGCTTCATCGTCGCGTTCGCGGTCGGCATCGCGGCGACCCTCTTTCTCTTCACGGCCGTGGCCTTCGGTTTCGCCGGTAACTACAACGACCGCATCCTGCCGGGAGTCCACGCCGGCTCGGTCGACCTCTCGGGTCTCACCCGTGGCGAGGCGATAACCAAGCTCGAGTCGGCGTTCGCCGACCTCAGTCGCGGCGAGGTGACGATCACGACCCCGGTCGGCACCGCGACGATCACCTATCAGCAGGTCGGCCGGGGCCCGGACATCGAAGCCATGGCGGACGCGGCGATGTCCATCGGCCACTCCGGCGACACGATCGCAGATGCCTCGAGCGTCCTCCATTCGGCGGCCTTCGGCGAGGACATCCCCGTCATCATCAAGGTCGATCCAACGGCCCTGGCCGAGCGCATCCATGATCTCGTCGGCACGAGCCTGGTGGCGCCGCAGAACGCCCAGGCGACGGCCAAGGCCGGCACGTTTACGTTCGTGCCCTCGTCACCCGGTCGTGGCGTGGACGAGAAAGTGATCGGCGCCGAGATAATCAACGACCTCACCAACCCCAGCTCCCCGGCCGACATTCAGGCCGGGGGCACGTTCGTCACGGTCGAGCCACAGGTGACCGACACCGCGGCGCAGGACGCGATCTCTCAGGCCCAGAAGATGATCGCTAACGTCTCCCTGACCTGGAAGACGCCGCCGGCCAACGCGCCGTCGACCTGGAAGCCCCAGACTTGGACGATCACCGCCGCGCAGATCCGCAGCTGGATCGTCTTCGGGATGCTTCCGAACGGCACCTACGCCCCGGCGGTCGATCCGTCCCAGGTTGAGGCGTACCTGGCGAATGTCACGGCAAAGGCGATCATTCCACCCGTCGAGCCTGGTGTCGGGTTTGCCTCCTCCGGCAAGCCGGTCGCCCAGAGCGGCGGCACGCCCGGGGTCGGCGTCGACGTAGCAGCCACGACAACCGCCCTCTCGGCCTATCTCGACTCTCTCGCTTCCGGGTCCAGCGTCGCGCCGAGCCTGGAGGTAGTGACAACTCCGATCCAGCCGTCGATCGCCAGCATCGACACTTCCGGCATGGTGGTGATCGGGTCGCAGACGATCACCTTCTTCCCGGGTGTCTCCAACGGCAACGGCTACAACATCCGAATTCCGGCCGCGAAACTGAACGGCCAGGTCGTCGGCCCGGGCCAGGAGTTCAGCTTCTTGAACGCCGTCGGCCCGATCGACTCGGCCCACGGCTACCGGCTGGGCGGAGTGATCCTGCACGGCCAGAGCGATCACACCGGCGCGATGGGCGGCGGCATCTGCTCCGCCTCTACGACGATGTTCGACGCCGCGGGCAAGGCCGGCTTGAAGATCGACCAGCGGCATGCCCACTTCTACTACATCGATCGCTACCCGGTCGGCAAGGACGCGACGGTCTATTCCAACGGCACGACCACGTGGGACCTGCAGTGGACCAACGACACGGCCTATCCGATCGTGATCCGATCCTGGACCACCTACGGTTCCCAGAGCTCGATCACGATCCAGTTGTGGAGCATGCCGACCGGTCGGACCGTCAGCTGGCCGAACGGCGTCAAGAACGACATCGTCAAGGCCACGAACAACCCGATCGAGTACGTCAGCACGCTCAAGCCGGGCCAGACCAACGTGGCCGAGTACGCGACGGACGGGTTCAAGACATCGACGACTCGAGTCGTGACCGACACACTCACGGGCGCCGTGATCCACAACGACACGTGGGTCTCGGTCTACACCGCGGTCAACGGACAGGTCCAGAAAGGCGGAACTCCGCCGCCGTCGACCTCGCCGTCGCCGACGCCCGGCGGTTCCAATCCCGCGCCCACGCCCACTCCGACACCGGCGCCGACACAGCCTCCGACGGCGACCCCGACACCGGCGCCCACCCCGACCCCAAGCAAGACGCGGCGCCGCAAGATCAAGTAGCCTGCTGGCCTCAGCCAGGACCATCGGTCAAGAGCCGGCGCGATGCGCCGGCTCTTCCACGTCGCGCGTCGTTCCGGCCGCGGGCAGGCTCCGTCCGGCAGGCGCCGGATTGGCACCGGCGAGCTTGCCGCTAACCGGCCGAGCCGGCCGCCTTCGAAGGCGGATCGGCGATCGGCCGGGCGGCCTGATCGGCCTGATCGGCGTGACCGTGCTCGTACGCCAGAAGCTGCGGGAACAACCGGACCACGACGACAAGCCCGAGCAGGCACATCAAACCGCCGGAGACGACCGAGAACTGCGGGCCCGCGACCGCGGCCACCCCGGCCGCCTCCGCGTCGCCCAGGCGCGGCCCGCTCGTGACCACGAGGGAGTGGATCGAAGAAAGGCGGCCGCGGAGAGGGTCCGGCGTGGCGAGCTGGACGATCGAACTTCGCAGCACGGCGCTGATCACGTCGGCGCCGCCGGCGAAGGCCAGGCAGATCAGGGCGAGCGGGAAGCTGGCGGTCATGAGGCCGAAGGCGACGATCGCTGCGCCCCAGCCGGCGACCGCGGCAACCACGCCTCGACCGGGCCGCCGCACGCGTCCGACCCAGCCGCTGAACGCCGCCCCGACGAGCGCGCCCACGGCCGGCGCCGCTGTGAGCAGACCGTAGCCCGCGGCCCCCGCGTTGAAGACCACCAGGGCGAGCTGAGGGAAGAGGGCGCTCGGCATGCCGAAGATCATCGCGTCCAGGTCGATGGCGAAGGTGGCCATCACGATCCGGCGCTCACGGGCAAAGCGCAGGCCCTCGGCGATCGAGCGCAGGCTGGGCCGACTCGCGTCGGGATGGGGTGGGATAGGGGCGATGACGAGGAGGGCCGCGAGACTTGCCAGGAAGGTGAGCACGTCGAACGCGAAGGCGGCCGCGACTCCCGAGACGGCGATGAGAACGCCGGCAGCGACCGGCCCGACGACCGATACCGTCTGGCCGCTGAGCCAGTTGGCGGCGATCGCGGCGGGGACGCGCTCGCGAGGGACCAGGCGTGGTATGGCCGACGTCCGGGCGGGTGAGTCGACGGCGCCGACTCCGGCGGCCACGAAAGCGACCACGTAGAAAGCCAGGACCGATGGGCTCGGTTGGAGCGCCAGGATGGCCAGGCACAGGCTCGATCCCGCCAGCAGGAGTTGCGTCACCACGAGAAGACGGCGTCGATCCACGGCATCGGCCACGGCGCCGCCGCCCAGCGAGAAGATCAGGATCGGGACTAGTTGAACGAGGGCCAGGAGTCCGATGGAGAGCGAGTTGTGCGTCAGCTGCCACAGCTCGTACGGCAGGGCCACGACCGTCACCTGGCGACCTAGCCCGTTCACGAGCTGGCCGAGCCAGATCATCCTGAAATCGCGGTCTCGCTCCACGGGCTCGAGGTCGATGAGCAGACCACGCCAGCCTCGGTGACGGCGACTCGGCTGAGACATGCCGAAAGCATAGGTGACGCCGGGTCTTCGACCACCCTGGGAGCGGGAGCTCCGATCCTGCGAACCTACTCAGGTGGTTCGCGCAGAAGGACGAGAGATACGCACACGAACCAGGCCAGGAGGCTCAGCAGAGACGCCCACTCGAGGAAGGCGACGTTCCAGAAGGGCTCCGGCCGGTCGACGATCCTGGCGGCCGGGTCCGTGCCGACGTAGGTCGTCGCGTAGACCGCGATGAAGGTCAGGGAGATCGCGACCATGACCGTCCCGGGGAGGATCAGCCACCGCGGAAAGCCGGCTCCGGGCCTGGCTACCAGCCAAAGAGTGAACAGGCCCGCGACGATCCAGCCGCTCAGGAAGAAGACCTCCGAAACGAGCCGATGCGTACCGGTGTAGTCCATCGGGAGAATACCGATCAGCGTGCCCGAGATGCCGGCCACCAGACCGGCAATCAGGAGGGCGGGCCGGAAGCGTCCGCTGAGCCGGTCGGTGAGCAGGATCAGGAACGTGCCAAGGCCGGCGCCCCCCAGCACGATCCCCAGGTTGAAGACCCAGGCGAGCCTGGACGCGGCGATCTCGCCCAACTCGGAGACGAAGTGGTTCAGAGGGGAGTAGGCCTGGCCGTCGTAGCCGCGGTATGGGATCGCGGTGATCACCATCCCGGCGAGAATCACTCCGACGGAAGCGAGCCCGAGCAGCGCCAGCCCGTGCGATGTAACGCGGACGGAGATCACGCGAGCGGGGGCTCCCGTCGCCGACCCGCCTGCTCGTGTGGCCGTGGCGTCAGGCCAGGACGTCGACCGTACGACCAAGCGTCGCGGCGAAGCCGCTCATGGCCTGGCGGTACAGGGACAGCGGGCTGGATCCGGACTGCGCTCGCCGCAGAACGGGCGAGGTCTCCATCGAGAACTCGGCCGGGATGGGCTTCGCGACGAGCGCCTGGTAGATCGTGTTGGCGCGCGTCATCGCGCCGGCCGTGGATGGGTCGCCGGAGATGTCCGGATGCAGGTGGCGAGCCAGGATGCGGTAGGCGCCCTGGACGGCCTCCATCGGGGCCGACGGATCCAGGCCCAGCATCCGGAAGTAATCGATTCGACTTGGCGCCAGGGCGATGTCCATAGTCCCTTGAGGCGTCTCCAGCCCAAAGCAGAATCCCTGGAGGCACAAGATAGCAGAGCGCCGTGTGGAGTCGAGTGCGGCACCGCCCGGACCGGCCACGATTCGTTGCTGGGACGCACCACTCGATACCCGGGCCCGCCGGAGGGCATTCTGAGCCGCCCGGCCAAAGGATTGCGGCGCGCGGATTGTCATGCCGCCACCCCCGAGGCCATACTCATCGGACGCCATCTCGCCACGACCGCTCCTTCGCGGGGCGGTCAAGAACTCGGAGGAGTCATCGTGGCTGATCCCAACGCAGGCACCGTCCCATCTTCCGGCTCGCCGCATCGCGCCGCCGCCAGACGCAGCGCGCCCGCCTCGCCCGCGCCATCCGCTCCTGAGGAACCACCGGCGCCCGTGGTTCCTGGGGCCGCACTGAGCACAGCTTCAGGTAGCCTGGCCCCGGGAGAGCCAGCCGCTTCCGCCGCCCTGTCGACCGCCACCGCGGCCGTTCGTGAGCCCTCTCCCCCGGCGCCCGAGGCTCCCACGCCGCCGGCCGCGCCTCAAGCCCCTGTGGCGCGCGAGGGCCTGGCGCTCATGTACGGCCTGATCGTGGTCGTGTCCGGGTTCGCCGCGATCCTGATCGCATTGGGCCTGGTTCTCATCGGCAACAAGGCCGGGACGGATGCGACCGCGATTCTCGGCGTGATCACGACCGCGATAGCCGGACTCGGCGGGGCGTTCTTCGGCGTAACCGTCGGCCAGCAGGGAACCACGTCGGCGAACAAGGAGCGCGCGGCTGCCGAAGCGGCCAAGGACGAGGCTCAGATGAGAACCATCAGGTTCGCCGCTCACATGGATCCGGAGGTGGGACGCCGCCTGGTTGACTGATCGGGCTCGGGTCCGACGGCGAGCTGGTCCACCGGTCAACGCGAGCGCCGTTCGACGGTACGTACTGGTGCGCCGGCGTCGCCGCTACCCCGCTACCCCACTGCCCAAACGCGAGGCTGGCCGCCGCGGACGGTCTCGTTGACCACCACCGTCATCATCATCACGCGGACTCCAGCCGGCAGGGTGGTGGAGATGGGGGAGAGTTGAACTCCCCGTCCAGAAACCTTCTCCGGAGACCACTACGAGCGTGTCCGGTGATTTGTCGTCGATCGCCCGGACGACCATCGGCAGCCTTCCGAGCGCTCCAGTCACGTCCCCTTGCGGGCTTTGATTCCGGCTACGCGACGCTACCCGAAACCGCACCTCCGCTGAATGACGCTTCCACAGCCCACGGAGGTGAGGCTGCTTCCACGCTCACCTTACTGCCTAAGCAGCGAGGGCGAGAGCAGACTGGTTGTTGCCAGTTACTTCGTTTGCCGCCTGTTTTACGAGGCCTGACGGCACCTCGGCTCGCGTTCTCCGGTCACCGGCCCCTGTCGAAACCACGCATCCCCACAGAGTCCATCGACCGCGCCCGGCCCGCATCTGGAGTGGATGAGCGGCCGGCGCTCGCGGATTGTACCGCCCGCGGCGAAAGAGGCAACTGCGGGGCGCCTGATGTTCGAGACGCGCAGGCGGGCCGATCATCCGCCGCCCCGCGGGTCTTTCGCAGGCGCCACGGGCCGGCATCAGCGGGACTGCTCGGTACCGGCCCCGGACGGTCCTGTCGAATCAGCCGAATCGGCCTGGCTACGCGACCCTGCGGCGGCGCGAGTTGGCCGTGGCCGACGGGGCAGGGATCACGCCGGGAGTCGGGGACGGAACGCTCGGCGCGGGAGTCGGCTTTGGAGTCGAGGAGGTCGAGCGCCCGATCAGTTCCTGTCCCCTGACCATGGCGTACGAAGAGAACCACGTGTCGTCGTGGATGATCTTGCCCGACGCGTCGGTCACGATCCGCGTCACGGAGGTCTTGAATCCCGGGTCGGCGTACTCCGCCTGGGCCTTCACGCCGGGCGCCAGACTGGTCACGTACTCGGGAGGATTGTTCACCGCCGGGATCACGTCGGCCATCTTGCCGCCCGTCCAGGTCACCGTTCGACCGGTCGGCCAGCTCCACAGCTGGACGGTGATCCTGCTGGTCGAGCCGTAGGTAGCCCAGGCCCGGATCACGATGGGGTACGGTGTGTCGTTCGTCCAGCGCAGGTCGTAGGTCGTTACACCGTTCGAGTAGACGGTTGCGTCTCGCCCCACCGGATATCGGTTGATGTAGTAGAAGTGGGCGTGGCGTTCGTCTATCTGCAGGCCGGCGTTGGCGGCGGCGTTGAACATCGTGGTCGAGGCGGAGCAAATGCCTCCGCCGATGGCGCCGGTGTGGTCGCTCTTGCCGTCGAGGATCACACCGCCCAACGTGAAACCGTGGGCGGGGTCGATTGGACCTACCGCCGTGAGGAAGCTGAAGTGCTGGCCTGGTCCTACGACCTGACCGTTGAGGTTGATCGCCGGCTGGCGGATGTTCTTGCCGTAGCCGTTGCTTATGTCGGGGTAGAAGACGGTCGTGTGGCTGCCGATGTCGACCATTCCGGCAACGCTCTCGATACTGGCTATCTGAGGCGAGACGGGGCCGGTGACGATCTCCAGGCTTGGCTCGACGCTGCCGCCGGCGGCCACTGAGTCGAGGTACGCGGAAACGGCCGCGGCCGTCGCGGCAACGTCGACCCCCAGACCGTCCTTGCCGCCGACCAGGGCCACCGGCTTGCCGGACGAGTCCCACGTGACGTTCGGTTCGACCGGGGCGATCCTGTCCTGCGAGGTGACGCTCTGGAGATACGCCTCGAGCGGAGCGGCATTGAGTTCGGGAGCATAGGTTCCGTCTGGTCTCGTGCCGAAGATGAGCCAGTCGCGGATCTGCGCGGCGCTGATCGTCCATGTCGCCGGCTTCCAGCTGGCGGGGGCCGACGCGGGCTCGACCGACCAGGTCAGGTTGACGCCCGCGATCATCTTCCCGGCCTGGGCGACGGCGGCCTTCGCCTCCGCCTGGGAGACCTGCGGCGTCAGTGTCACGAAAGTGCCGCCGACCCGCAGATCCGCCGGCGCGTTCGCGTCGGTGAGCCGATCGATGATCGTGGCTTCGATTGCCTTCTCGTCGATGCCGAAGCCATTCGCAGCCGGAACGATGGCGAAGGTGCTGCCGTAGACCATGGCCTGGGCATCCCTCGGTTCGATCGTGCTGGTGCCGACCAGCTGGCGGATGCGAGTCGCCAGACCCGTCGGATCGAGTCGAATGACCACGGGGATTCCCTCACCGAAGACCGCGGCGTGCGCCAGCGTGGCCGCGTCGGCGATCGCGCCACCGGTGTGGCCGATCGCCATGGCCGCGTCGGCCATTGCCTCCACGTCCGGGGCGCGGCCGGCCTGCTGGTAGGTGATCGTCGCCGTGCCGAGCGGGGTTGTGAGCGTGACCCCACCCTGGCCGAGATACGAGAACCTGGATTCCAGCCTGGCGATGGCCTGATCGCGAGTCAGGCCCGAAAGGTCGACGGAGCCGGCATGAACCCCTGGCAGGACTCGGTTCGCGTAGCTCCCGGAGAAGAGCAGCGCCGCTGCCGACACCAGGAAGAAGGCGAGCAGGGCGCCGACTACGAAGGCCGCTCCAAAGCCGAGCAGGCGCCGCCTCCACGAGACGGTCGCGACGGCCACGCGCGGCGAGCCGCGGCGCCAGAACCGGCCCCGGGGCTTCACGAGGACGACGGCCTGGGCGATGGGCTCGGGTTGGATCGTGCTGGCCAGCTCTGCCAGGGCCTGGCCGACCTCGGTGTCGATGGGCTCCAGCCCGGTCTCTCCCGGCGCGGCCGGCTCGGCGGCCGGCCGGGCCTCGGCTGCCATCTCCTCTACGGCCGAGCTCGAGACGGCCTCGACCGAGCCCGAGAGAGGTTCCGACGGCGACGGCCGGGCGGCTTCGAGGGCAGGCGGCTGCGGAGGCTCAGGCCTTGCGGGCGCAGGGCCCTGCTCCTCGGATTCGAACTCTTCGAGCGGGTCCGCGGTCACCTGTAGCGCCTCTCACGCCGGGCAAGGTTCATTGCCATGGTAACCGATGGGGCCGGCAGGCCAGATCGGGCCTCCCGGATCGGGCGACTTGCGCCTATTGACGCGCCGACGCGGAGCTTATGTTTCGGTCTCTCCCGGGAATTGCGCCTGGCGAGCGGCCGTGGCTGAGCGGAAGGGCTACCGGCCTCTCCCGCGGTCCGCGTCGGCGATCGCCCGCTCCACTTCCCGGCGGGAGTCGCGCTCGGCGATGTCGCGCCGGCGATCGTGGAGCTGCTTGCCGCGGGCCAATCCGATCTCGAGCTTGGCCCGCCCGCGCTCGGTGATGTACATCTTGAGCGGGACCAGCGTGAGCCCCTTCGACTTCGTCTTGAGCAGGAGACCGATGATCTGGTCGCGGTGGAGCAGCAGCTTGCGCGGCCGCTTGGGCTCGTGGTTGTACCGGTTGCCCGTGTCCCAGGGCGAGATGTTCGCGCCCACGAGCCAGGCCTCCCCGCCCTCGATGCGCGCGTAGGACTCGGCCAGGCTCACCTTGCCGGCTCGGACCGATTTGATCTCGGTTCCGGTCAGGACGATGCCGGCCTCGAACGAATCCTCGATCGAGTACTCGTGGCGCGCTCTTCGGTTCTGGGCGACGGTCTTCTCTTCTGCCACGTGGCTCCCTGGCTGGCTGATGCGAGGTTAGCGGACCCGGAGTTCCAACGGCGACACTTCCGCTCGTCGGAGCCGGGGGCGGACGCCGGCCTCAGGGGGTGCGGATGTCCGCCCGCGGGGCCGCCGGCCTGATGTGGAAGAGCCGGGCCTGTCGCCGCTCAAGCCTGGCCGCGCTGGCACGGGCCCGACACGCACGAATGCCGGCCCAAAAGGACCGGCATTCGTTCCGCGTTATGTCACCACCCGCAGGTGTCCGTTCCCTAGGGCTCGGATCCTTGCGAGGTGGTGCAGCGCATCGGCAAATCCGACACTGCACATCACCTCCTTTCGTTCTCCGGCATGGTATCGGATGCGCACCCCATGGCGCAAACGCCCGTTCGAGGAGCGCGCGGTACGGATCTTGGGGGAGAGGCCGCCGTGGCGACGCTCGCTCTCAGCCTGCGCTCGGAACGGCGCCCAGGCTTGGCATCGCGCTCTGGCTCGGGCCGGGGCCCTGTGAGGCCGTCGCGCTCGGACTGGCCGAGGCCGCCGATTCGGGCGGGAACCCCAACTGGGCCAGGCCGGCGTCGAGGACAGGGTCGGTCCCGGCCCGAGCGTTGGTCGAGTCGATCGGCACGTTCGGGACGAGCCCCTTGCCCTGGATCCAGACTTTGTCCGGCGTCAGCCAGCGGGCGATCGTGAGATGTATGCCGCCGAAGTCGTTGGAGAGCGGCAGCCACTCCTGGACGACGCCCTTGCCGTATGTCCTGGCCCCGATGACCTCGGCCCGGCCGCGCGCCTGCAGCGCTCCGGCCAGGATCTCCGCCGCCGAGGCCGTGTTTCCATCGACGAGCACGACCACGTGGATCGAGCTGCTGGTGGCGCGGCCGCCCGATGTCGCCTGAACCTCGGTGACGTTGCCGGCCGCGTCTTCCTGGTACACGATGGCGCCCGACGAGAGGAACTCGCTGGCGATCTTGACGGCATCCGAGACGTACCCGCCCGGGTTGCCGCGGAGATCGATGATGACGTTGCGCCGCCCGGCCGCCAGTGCGGTTGCCAGCGCCGTGTCGAACTGCGAGGCGGCGTTGTCGTTGATCCCGACAACGTCGAAATAGGCCACGGCGCCGTTCGCCAGGGTCCTGGTTGTGACCTCCTGCAGGTTGTAGATCTTGCGAACGATCGAGAACTGGGTCGTGACCGTGCCGCGGAGCACGCCGATCGTGACGGTCGTGTCCTGCGGCCCCTTGATCAGGGCGGTCGCGGCGTCGATCGTGAGACCGTCGAGTGACTTGCCGCCGACCGATACGATCACGTCGCCGGCTTCGATCCCGGCCGTCGCGGCAGGCGATCCGGGGATCGGCTGGACGACCGCCAGCTCGCAGCCGTTGCCGATCACCGAGCAGCTCGCCGTCGAGGTTGGATCGACCGGCTGGAGCTGGACCTGCACCCCGATCCCCTCGCTCTGGCCGCCGACGCTGAGCTCGGAGCTCTGGTAGTCGGTCGGGCTCTGGTAGTACGACCAGGGGTCGTTCAGGCTCGCCAGCATGCCCTTGATGGCGGCTTCGACGAGCTGAACCTGGCTCGGCCTGGGCGAGCCGGCGTAGTCCTTCTGGATCAGCGAGTACACGTCCCAGAAGGGACCGAAGAGGGTCTCCTGGTCGGCCGGCGTGCCGGGCGTCGTGGCCACGTGGGCTCCGAGCGAATAGCCGCCCACGAAGAGGGCGCTTCCGCCCAGGATGGCCACCAGGATGAGGCTGATGCGGGACGGAGCGAGAAGGCGGCGCCGGCGCGGGCCGGCCGGTCCCGCGGGCTCGAGTTCTGGCGGTACCGCGGGCTCGAGTTCTTCGGGGCCGTCTGCGCTTGTTGGGGAGGACATTGATCGAACCTCAGCGAAATCGAACGCCGCCGACCGGCGGACCGGTCAGCGGATGAGGTAGCTCCGGACGGAGAGGTATGAGCCGAGGACGCCGATGCCGACCCCGGTGCCCAGCACGATGAGGGCGATGTTCCGCCCTACGGTGGCGCTGGCCTCGACCGGCAGAACCTTGAAGTAGTCCGACAGGAAGCTCGTGATGGGGCCCTGGCCCAGGAAGAGCAGGCCGATGGTTATGGCGGCGCCCAGCAGACCCACGAAGGCGCCCTCGAAGATGAACGGCCAGCGGATGAAGGCGTCCGACGCGCCGACGAGGCGCATTATCTCGATCTCGTCGGCCCGCGCCACGACCGCTAGCCGGATCGTGTTGATGATGATGAACAGGACGATCAGCCCTACCACGACAAGGATGGCCGTGCCGCCCGCCCTGAGGACGGCGATGACGGTGACCATCTGGTCGACCGTCTGCTGGATGTTCAGGACGCGGTCCACGGAAGGTTGGGCGTTGAGATAGTCCGCGACGTCCAGGTAGTCGTTTGGGTCGCGCAGGTTGATCTGGAGCGACGCCGGCAACGGGTTCGAGGGGAGGGAGCTGATCACGTCGGCCTCGTCCGGATGCCTGGCCACGAAGTCGCGCTCGGCCTCCTCCTTCGAGACGAAGACGACCTCCGTCACCTGGACCATCGCGTGGAGAGACGTCTCGAGGCCCGAGATCTGCTGCGGTGTCGCCGAGTCCTTGAGGTAGGCCACGACCTGGACTTCCTGCTGGACGTAGTTGAGAGTGGCGTCCAGGCCGGTCAGGAGGATGATCAGGCCGGAGAGCAAAACCAGCATCAGGACCATCGTGGCGGTTGCGGCCAGGCTCATCAGGCCGTTCCGCCAGAACCCGTGCCAGGCGCGCCGCAGGCTGAAGGCCACGAATCGGAACATTCAGTCCTCGCGGTGATACGCGGCGCCGACTTCGTCGCGCACTATCCGGCCGTTCTCGAGGGCGACGACCCTCTTGCGCACCGCCGTGACGACCTCGGCGTTGTGGGTCGCCATCAGGACCGTCACGCCCATCTCGTTGATGCGCAGCAGCAGCTGGATGATCTCCCAGCTGATCAGCGGGTCGAGGTTCCCCGTCGGCTCGTCGGCGATGAAGAGGCGCGGGTTGTGGACCAGGGCTCGGGCGATGGCGGTCCGCTGCTGCTCGCCGCCGGAGAGCTGGCCGGGGAGCTGCTCCGCCTGCCCGGTCAGGCCGACGACCCGCAGTACGCGATCCACCGCCGGTTCGATCTCGCCTCGCCGCGCCCCCGTCACCTCCAGCGCGAAACCCACGTTGTCCCGGACGGTCTTGTTGGGCAGGAGCTTGAAGTCCTGGAAGACGACGCCGATCTTGCGGCGGATCCTGGGCACTTCGCGACGCTTCAGCCGGCCGAGGTCACGGCCGTCGAGCAGGACGAGGCCCTTTGTCGGCAGCTCGTCCCGGATGAGGAGCTTGATCACGGTCGACTTGCCTGCGCCGGAGGGCCCCACCAGGAAGACGAAGTCGCCCTCGGGAACGGTCAGGTCGACGCTGTGGAGCGCCTCGCGGCCGTTGGCATACATCTTGGTTACGCCCTGCATGGCCAAGACGATTCTCGTGGGGATCGAATCCGGCGAGTCCAGGTCGGTCGCGGCGGGCGAGAGGACCGAACTCGACCTGGATCCGGATGGGACCGCGCTCACCATGCCGATGAGGCTAGCACCGATGCGCCCGTTCGGGGGTCGGCTCCGCCGGCAGGTGCCGGGGCCCGGGCCCACGCCTTCACAGGAGCGCCAGCCCGGCGGGCAGATAGCATTCGAATCGGCCGAACGGTCGGGTCCAGCACAGCAGGGCCGGGAAGCCCTCTATGCGCAGGCCGGTTCGCAGCAGGGCGACCATGGCCCGGTCGTTCGCGCCGGGAACCCACACGGTGGTGGCGCCCCGCGGACGGATCGCATTCATGAGGTGGCCGAGCACGGGGGCGGTCAGCGTCTCGTCGAGGAGGGCAACGGGGCCGAACCGACCCGCCTCGGAGCTGTATCCGTAGCCGACCGGCTGCCCGTCGTCCGATCTATACACGAAGCCCGTCCGGCCGGTCGTGCGGAGGTAGGCGTGATCGGCAGCGTGAGCGTAGCCCAGCACGGCCCTGTCGATAGCCGCGATCTCGGCCGTGGGATCGCTGCGGCCGAAGGGAACGGCCTCGATACCGGCCGGGAGGCGCGACAGGGCCGCGGGGCTGGGCGTACCCACGAGATTGAAGACCGGCAGGCGCGGCACGATCCCGTAGCGAGCGTACAGACCGTTCGAGACGGGCTGGGCCGAATCCGTACACATGGCCAGAACACCGGGGCGGCTGGCTGACTCCGGTGTCGCTCCCCGGTCGCCGGCCTTTCCGGCTTGGCCCGAGCCGGCGATCCCGGGTCCACGTCCAACGGTCGGTTCGTCCTCCGGCGCCGCCGGGAGAGAGGGCAGGATCTGCGTCAGGAGGGCGCGGCCGATGCCGTGGCCCTGCTCGTGGGGAAGAACGTAGAGCTGCGACAGGAACCAGACGTGCTCGCGCTGGGCAGCGATTCCGAAGCCGACGACCTCGTCGCGGCGGCCTCGCGACTCCGCCGGATGTACGGCGACCAGGAAACGCTCCGGGTCGGTGGCGAGCAGATGTTGCAGCAGGACCACGAGCGGGTCCAGGTATGGCGAGGGCAGCGGCCTGTTGAGACGGGCCATGTACTCGTCGACGGCGGAATACCAGACCAGAGCGCAGTCCCCGAGTTCCGCGGGTCGTGGCGGCCGGTAAGCTAGAGCCACGCTACCCGGCCGCCGGGCGGGGCCCGCTATCCGGCCGAGGGTCGTCCGCGACGACGACCGCGCCGGTTGCCTCGCGCTCCAGCTCGGCCTGCATGAACGCGTCGAGGTCGCCGTCGAGGACCGCCGACGTGTTCCCTGTCTCGACCTCCGTCCGATGATCCTTGACCATCTGGTACGGGTGCAGCACGTAGCTGCGAATCTGGTTGCCCCAGCCCGCCTCGACGTGCTCGCCGCGCAGCTTGCGCAGTTCCGCCTCGTGCTCCTCGACGGCCCGCTCGAGCAGCCTGGCCTGGAGGATCTTGGCGGCCGTCTCCTTGTTCTGGGTCTGGGATCGCTCGTTCTGGCTCTGGGAGACGATGCCGGTCGGGATGTGGGTCAGGCGCACGGCCGAGTCGGTCTTGTTGACGTGCTGGCCGCCCGCGCCGGTGGCACGGAACGTGTCGATGCGGATCTCGTCCCAATTGAGGTCGACCTCGAGGTCGCTCTCGACCTCCGGCAGGACCTCGACCAGGGCGAAGGTGGTGTGGCGGCGCTTCTGGGAGTCGAACGGGCTGATCCTGACAAGGCGGTGGACTCCTCGCTCGGCCTTGAGGAAACCGTACGCGGCGCGGCCGTCCACGGCCACGGTGACGCTCTTGAGGCCGGTCTCTTCCCCCTCGGTCTGGTCGAGGATTTCCGTCGCGAAACGGTGGCGTTCGGCCCAGCGCAGGTACATCCGCAGGAGCATCTCGGCCCAGTCGGTGGCCTCGGTTCCGCCGGCCCCCGCACTTATGGTCAGGAGGGCGTTGCGCCCGTCGTACTCACCACCGAAGAGCAGTTCCCGGCGGGCGGCGGCGTACTCATGCTCCAGCTCGACGGCTTCGCGGCCGACATCCTCGAGCAGGCTCTGGTCGGAGTCGGCCTGGGCCAGTTCGAACAGCTCGAGGGTGGATTGGGCTCTCGACTCGATGCGGCGCCAGAGCGTCAGCTCCTCGCGGAGTCCCTCGGCCTCTCGCAACAGCCTCTTGGCGGCGCGCTGGTCGTCCCAGAAACCGGGCTGCCCGACGTGAGCGTCCAGCTCGGCAAGACGCTTCTCCTTGACCTCGAGGTCAAAGACGCCCCGATGTCGCCTGGATCCGCTGAACCAGGTCGCGGATCTCGGCCGGCTCCACTAGGAGCGGCCTCTCGCGTCCTGGATCAGGATCGGGCGGAGCTCTATCAAGCGCAGGGCGCTCTTGCTCCGGGCGACGACGGGGTTCACGCAGGGGCAGTAGATATTGTGGGGACAGACTCCGCAGTTGCCATCGCAGTCCAGGGCAGCCGCGTAACTACAGTTCCGGCAATCTCGCTCACAGGCGATGAGATCGATGAATGCCGATTCCTCTGCCTGCTTCACTACTCTCCTCTAAGTGTGACGGCAATCGCCCCCCGGGAAGCCGCGACCAAATAGATCCCGGCCGCGACCGGCGATGAGGCGAGTATACGGTTTCAATTCGGCAGAGCCAAGGGGTTAATTGGCGCCTCCGCGGGGAAATGCGAGGGCCGGGGCGCAGTCGCCCGGGATTCACCTGCGGGGCCGCGGCGTTGTCGGAGAAGTCGGCCGCCGCCGTTGTCACGAATTCGGGGAGGGGGTCGTCGTGGCAGGTGACGCGGGCCGGGTCGACCCGCCAGGCGATCCGGCGGGTGAAGCGGCCGCCGCCGCCGATGGCCCGGGCGAGGAGGCCCCCTCGGCGTCCGAGTCCTCGTCGACGAAGAGATACAGCGCCATTCCACCCAGCTCGTGAACCATCGAGTTGTATATGAGACTCCCCACGATGTCGTCCGGGCTGGTCTCGGTCGGCGACGACCAGGCCTCGATGCCCTCGTCCTGGGCCATCCTCAGCACCCTCAACATGTGGCTCCGGTCCGAGACGAACAGGGCGGTATGGAGGCCGTGGGCATCGAAGATCGCCTTGACGTGCTCGATCGACTCGAGCGTGTCGTTGCCTGTCGTCTCCATCAGGATTGCCGACGCGGGCACGCCTCGAGCGACGGCGTAGCGGTAGCCGACCTGGGCCTCGGTCGTCCAGTCGCCCGGAAGGTTTCCGCCCGTGGTGATGAGATAGGGGGCGTAACCCTCCTTGTAGAGCTCGATGGCATGGTCGAGGCGCGCGGCCAGGGCGTCCGATGGGCGTCCGTTGTACTCGGCCGCGCCGAGGACGACGATCGCGTCAGCGTGGCGCCGGCCGTCCTGCTGCCCCACCTGCCAGATGCGGAAGGTCGTGAAAGCGGTGATGGCGAGTGCGCCCACGGCGAAGGCGAGCCCGACCATCAGCAGGTCCCTGATGCGCTCGCCCCGAGTCAGGCGCGGCTTCGTCACGGATGCGGTCCGGGCGAGCTGCCGCGTTGGGTCGGCTCCACTAACGCCCGTGGCACTTCTTGTACTTCAAGCCTGAACCGCACCAGCAATGGTCGTTGCGGCCCATGCGAACCCCCGCCGGCGAGTAGCCCGGGCGGATCGCTCCCGCGGCCGCTCCGGAGGCGCCGCCGCCCGTTCCGGCGGTTCCGGACGCGCCGCCCGAGGGCCGTCCCGGGGGCAGGGCCTTTGGGAGAGGAGCTCCGCCTGGAGCCGCGGGCCGAGCCTCCCGGGCGGCCTCCGGCTGCGGCCCGGCCGCTCCGGAGTCGGCGGTGTTCTCGACTCCGACCGGCGGTACCGGCTGGCGGACGATCGAGACCCGGAAGATCGTGGTTGCGACCTGGTGCCGGATCAGGGCACGCATCTCCTCGTAGAGGACGAACGCTTCCTTCTTGAAGGCGTTGAGCGGGTCCTCCTGGGCGAAGCCCCGCAGGCCGATGCCCTGGCGCATCTCGTCGATCTCGGTCAGGTGCTCGACCCAGATCGAATCGATTGTCCGGAGCAGGACCAGGCGCTCGATCAGAGCCCACTCCTCGTGGTTCTCCTCGTCCTTATGCTCGAGCCGATCGGCGGCCATGTCCTTGACATGGATGGCAATCGCCTCGCCGCTCCGAAGATCCCAGAGCGAGTCCTCCGTCAGGTCGGGACCGCCCAGGCCGATCGCCTCGACGGCCGCGACGAGTCCGGCCATGTTCCAGTCCGCGGCGGCGACGGTCGGCGGCAGGAACTGGTCGCAGATCGCGTCGATCTCCTGGTCGACGAAGTCCTGGATCGTGTCGGTGAGATCCTCGTTGCGCAGGACCTTGTCGCGTTCCTCGTAGATCGTCTCGCGCTGCTTGTTGATGACGTCGTCGTACTCGACGACGCGCTTGCGGATGTCGAAGTTGTAGCCCTCGACCCTGCTCTGGGCGCTCTCGATCGTCTTCGAGACCAGGCGCGACTCGATGGCCACGTCCTCTTCGAGACCGAGGCGCTCCATCAGCCCGGCCACCCTGTCGGAGGCGAAGCGCTTCATCAGGTCGTCTTCCAGCGACAGGTAGAAGCGCGACGACCCGGGATCTCCCTGGCGGCCGGCGCGGCCTCGCAGCTGGTTGTCGATGCGGCGCGAGTCGTGGCGCTCGGTGCCGATGATGTGGAGGCCGCCGGCGGCGACGACACGCTCGTGCTCCTCGTCGCAGATGGCCCTGGCCTCGGCCAGCGCCGCGTCGTACGTCTCCTTGTCCACCTCCGCCGGGTTGAGGCCCCGGCGATGCAGCATCTCTGAGGCCAGCCCGGCGGCGTCGCCGCCGAGCTTGATGTCGGTGCCGCGGCCGGCCATGTTCGTGGCGATGGTGACGGCGCCGATCCGGCCGGCCTGGGCCACGATCGGGGCCTCCTTCTCGTGGAACTTGGCGTTGAGGACCTCGTGCTTGACGCCCCGGCGCGTGAGCATGTCGGCCAGGCGCTCGGACTTCTCGACCGAGACGGTGCCGACCAGGACCGGACGGCCGGCGTCGTGCATCTCCACGATCTCGTCGATCAGGGCCGAGAACTTGCCGGTCTCGTTGCGGAAGACGAGATCCGGATCGTCGTCGCGGATCATCGGCCGGTGGGTCGGGATGGCCACGACTTCGAGCTTGTAGATCTTGTGGAGCTCCTCGGCCTCGGTCATGGCCGTACCGGTCATGCCGGCCAGCTTCGTGTAGAGGCGGAAGTAGTTCTGGAAGGTGATCGTGGCCAGGGTCACGGACTCGCGCTGGACGCGCAGCCCTTCCTTCGCCTCGATCGCCTGGTGGAGACCCTCGCTCCAGCGCCGGCCCGGCATCTGGCGGCCAGTGAACTCGTCGACGATGACGATCTCGCCGTCCTTGACGATGTAGTCGCGGTCGCGCTTGTAGAGCGCATAGGCCTTCAGAGCCGACTCGAAATACCGCGCCAGCGTCGGGTCGGCGTCGTAGATGTTCTGGACGCCGAGGAGGCGCTCCATCTTCTCGATGCCTTCCTCGGTCGGCGAGACGGCCTTCTCCTTGAGGTCGACGAAGTAGTCGCCGCCCTCCTCCGCGCCCTCGGGCCGCGCGACCATGCGCGGCACCAGGCGGGCGAAGAGGAAGTACTTGTCCGCCGATTCCTCGGCCTGGCCGCTGATGATGAGCGGCGTCCGGGCCTCGTCGATGAGGATGTTGTCCACCTCGTCGACGATGGCGAAGTAGCGCTCGCGCTGAACCCGCTGGTCCAGCTCCGTGACCATGTTGTCGCGCAGGTAGTCGAAGCCGAACTCGTTGTTCGTACCGTAGGTGATGTCGGCGGCGTAGGCCTCGCGTCTCGTGCAGGGCCGGAGGTTGATGAGACGCTCGTCGGACGTGGGGTAGCCCGGCTCGAAGAGATACGAAGTGTCGTGGGTGATGATGCCGACCGACAGGCCGAGGAAGTAGTAGATCGGGCCCATCCACTGGGCGTCGCGGCGGGCCAGGTAGTCGTTGACGGTGACGACGTGGACGCCCCGGCCGGTCAGGCCGTTCAGGGCGACCGCGAGCGGCGCGGCCAGCGTCTTGCCCTCGCCCGTCTTCATCTCGGCGATCCGGCCCTGGTGGAGCACGATTCCGCCCATCAGCTGGACGTCGAAGTGGCGCATCCCGAGGGTCCGCACCATGGCCTCGCGCGTCGCGGCAAAGACCTCCGGCAGGACCTTGTCCATGGCGTCCTGGATGCTCTCGTGCTCGCGCTTGAGGCGATCCTTCTTGATCTCGCGGCGGCGCTCCAGCTCGGGGTGGTGAAGCTCGTCCTCGGGGGGCTCCTCGGCCTCTCCGGCGTCGCGAATCTCTTCGCGGATCTCGTCGACGAAGGCGCGCAGCTCTTCGTCGGAGCGCGCCTGCATCTCTGGCTCCAGCTCGTTGATCCTCTCGACGAGGGGTTCGATGCGCCGGAGCTCCCGGTCGTTCGAGTCGACGAAGCGGCTCAGGAAGCCAAGCATTGAGGCTCACGTTCACTTGCGGCCCGCGTCGCGGGCCATAGGCCAGGGCCTCGGCCGAGGCGGCGACGCCCCTCGGCGCCGGCCGATGACAGCCGCTCGGTTCGGCCGAGGGCTGGGCCGAAAGTATAGGCCAGCGAGGGGGAGCGGCTCGCCGGCGGTCCGACTAGTGCCAGAAGTGCGACCCGTAGCCCCACAGCAAGAGGGCGAAGGTGAGGGCGGCCAGCCCGACCCAGAAGGCCACGGCCGCGGCCGTCGAGGTCGGGTTCATCTCCGTGTTTCGCAGCGGCGCGACGCGCCAGCGAGGGGACAGCAGGCTCGAGCGCCAATCCTCCCCCTTGCTCTTGCCGTGCGGCCGCGTTGGAACCAGGCCGCCTCGACCGTCGGGCCGGTGGAACTGGAGTGTCATCGTTCGCGCGTCTCCTTGCCTGCGGTCCGCCGGCTACCCGCCGCTCCGACCGTGGCCCTTACCGATCCGAGCCAATGGTCTCATCGTCGTCGGCCGCGTCGGCGGCCGGCCTGGCGCCGGGGCGTCCGTTGCCGCTGGGCGTGATCCGGTCGGCGGCGCTGTCGACGTCCCACAGAAGCATTTCCTGGGTGAAGCGGACTTCGCTCGTGAAGAGGGCGCCCACCGACTGGCCGCGATGGATGCGCACGATCGCCTCGGCGATGAGCGGCGCCAGGGAGATGACCTTGATCTTCGGGCCGCGCTTCTCCGGCGGTATGGGGATCGAGTCGGTGACGACGACCTCGCGCAGGTTCGCCCCGGCGATCCGTTCGACGGCCGGATCCGAGAGCACGGCGTGTGTCGCGCAGGCGTACATCTCGGTTACGCCCTCGCGCTCCAGTGCGTCGACGATCTGGATGAGGGTGCCGCCCGTGTCGATCTCATCGTCGACGATGATCGCCCGCTTGCCGCGCACGTCGCCGATCACGTTCAGGACCTCGGCCTGGTCCTGGTTGCCGATGCGGCGCTTCTCGACGATGGCGAGCGGCGCGTCCAGGAGCTCGGCGAAGGTTCGGGCGCGCTTGGCGAAGCCCAGGTCGGTGACGATGACCAGGTTCTCGATGGCCTGCTGGCGGAAGTGGCTGGAGAGGATGTGGACGGCGGTGAGCTCGTCGACCGGGATGTTGAAGAAGCCCTGGATCTGGCCCTGGTGCAGGTCGACCGTAAGGAGTCGGTTGGCCCCGGCGACGGTGATCATGTCGGCGATCAGGCGAGCCGTGATCGGAACGCGGGGCTGATCCTTCTTGTCGGAACGGCCGTAGCCGTAGTACGGCACGACCGCGGTGATGCGCCCGGCGCTCGCCCGCTTGAAGGCGTCGATCATGATCAGGAGCTCCATGATCGACTTGTTCACCGGCCGGGAGGTCGGCTGGATCAGGAAGACGTCCTTCTCGCGAGCGTTGTCGATTATCCGGACGAAGATGTTCTCGTTGGAGAACTCGAAGACTTCGGATCGGCCGAGATCGATTCCCAGGTAGCGGCAGATCATCCGCGCCAGCTCCGGGTTGGCGTTCCCGGTGTAGACGTCGAACTGGTCCGCTGCTGGCAATGCCGCCTCCGGGTTATCTCGGCCGGTCACTTGGGAGCGCCCTGGGGCGCGGGCCCCGTGCCTGCGGGCTCATTGTCCGCCAAGCCACCCCGTTGTGCCAGCCCGGAACGGAACGCGGCGATGCCGACGACTTTGTCTCCCGTGTTCAGGCGCATGACGATGACGCCGCGCGCCCCGGACGAATAACGGTTGATGGTGTTCGTCTCGGTCCGGACAACCTGTCCGCCGGCGCTGATGAGGAGAAGCTCCTCGTCCTGCTCCGTGACCTGCTGAACGGCGGCCACGTCTCCGGTCTTCTTGCCCTCCAGGGAGATGAGCCGGACGCCCTGGCTGCCGCGGTGCATGGGCCGGAACTCCTTGAGCGGCACACGCTTGCCGTAGCCGGTCTCGGTCAGCACGAGCAGGTCGGCGGTCGGCTGCACGACGCTCATGCCGACGACATGATCCGTCGGGCTGGCCAGCCGGATGCCGATGACCCCGGCCGCCGGGCGACCCATGGGCCGGACCTCCTTCTCCGGGAACCGGGCGATCTTGCCCTGGGCGGTGGCGACGATGACGTCATCCGCCCCCGTGGCCACGTCGACCCAGGCCAGCTCGTCGTCGGAGGCGATGGTGATGGCAATGATGCCGCTGCTGCGAACCTTCTCGAACTGCTCGAGCGGCGTCTTCTTGACGATGCCGTTGCGGGTGGCCATAACCAGGAACTTGCCGGCGTTGAAGTCCGACAGCGTGATCGTGGCCATCGGGACCTCTCCGGGCTCGACCTGGACGCCGGGGAGATTGATGATGGCGATGCCCTTGGCCTGGCGGCTCGCGTCCACGATCGTGTGGACCTTGGCCGAGAAGACACGGCCCCGGTTGGTGAAGAAGAGCGCCCAGTCGTGCGTGTTGGCCACGAGAAGGTGCTCGACCGCGTCTTCTTCGCGAGTCACGTGGCCGATGATGCCCTTGCCGCCGCGGGCCTGGCGGCGATACGTCGCCACGGGCTGGCGCTTGATGTAGCCGCGCCGGCTGATCGTGACCACCACGTCTTCGTCGGCGATCAGGTCTTCGTCGGTCATCTCGCGGCTGGAGTCGTCGGCGATGCGGGTCCGGCGGGCGCCCGCGTACTTGGCCTTGAGGCCGGCGAGCTCCTCCTTGATGACGGCCAGGATGCGTGACGGGTTCGCCAGGATGTCCTCCAGCTCGGCGATCAGCTGGATGACCTCGAGGTACTCGTCCTCGATCTTCTTCCGCTCGAGGGCGGCCAGGCGGGCCAGGCGCATGTCCAGGATTGCCTGGGCCTGGATCTCGGTGAGCCCGAAGCCGGACATCAGGTTGTTTCGGGCGGTCTCCACGTCGGCGGAGGCGCGGATCGTCCTGATCACCTCGTCCAGGTTGTCGAGGGCGATCTTGAGGCCTTCCAGGATGTGCGCCCTGGCGCGCGCCTTCTCCAGGTCGAATTCGGTGCGACGACGGACGACCTCGCGCCGATAGTCGACGTAGTGCTGCAGGACGGCCTTGAGGGGCAGCGTCTGCGGCTGACCGTCCACGAGGGCCAGCATGTTGAGGTTGAAGGCGGTCTGCATCGCCGTGTGCTTGAAGAGGTTGTTCAGCACTCGATGCGGATCGGCGTCGCGCTTGATCTCGACGTAGATGCGCATGCCGTCTCGGTCGGACTCGTCGCGGAGGTCTGCGATGCCCTCGAGCTTCTTGGCGCCCACCAGCTCGGCCATCTTCTCCAGGAGGGCGGCCTTGTTCACCATGTACGGCAGCTCGGTGACGATGATCGCCATCCGGCCGTGGCGCGTCTCCTCGAAGGCAACCTGGGCGCGGATGACGACACGGCCGCGGCCGTGGGCGTACATCTCGCGGATCGCGTCCACGGTCTCGTTCTCGCCGGTGATCGGGTTTCGGCGGGTTTCGTAGCGGAACATGATCCCGCCGGTCGGGAAGTCCGGGCCGGCGATGTACTTGCAGAGGTCGTCCGAGGTCAGGTCCGGATCGTCGATCAGCGCTCGGGCGGCGTCGCAGACCTCGCCCAGGTGGTGCGGCGGTATGTTCGTGGCCATGCCGACGGCGATGCCGGAGGCGCCGTTCACCAGCAGGTTCGGGAGTTTGGCCGGCAGGACCGTCGGCTCCTTGTTCGTGCCGTCGTAGGTGTCGACGAAGTCGACCGTGTTCTTGTCGATGTCGGCCAGCATCTCGGCCGCGATGCCGGTCAGGCGGGCCTCGGTATAGCGCATGGCCGCGGCGCTGTCGCCGTCGATCGAACCGAAGTTACCCTGGCCGTCCACGAGCGGATAGCGCATCGAGAAGTCCTGGGCCAGGCGCACCAGGGTGTCGTAGATGGCGGCGTCGCCATGGGGGTGGTACTTGCCCATCACGTCGCCGACGATCGCGGCGCACTTGCGATATGACGACGTGCCCGACAGGCCCATCTCGCCCATCGTGTAGAGGATGCGGCGGTGGACCGGCTTGAGGCCGTCGCGAACGTCGGGCAGCGCGCGCGCCACGATGACGCTCATGGCGTAGTCGAGGTAGCTCGTCCGCATCTCGTCTTCGATGCGAACGACGCGGACCCGGCCCAGATCGTCGGTCACGGTGCGCTAATCCTCCCTGTGGCCGTGTGGTACGGCGGTGTGGCGTTTCTGGTCGAGGCGAATTCGGCGGCGGTGGCCGAGGCCCTAGACGTCGATTGCGAGCCGGATCCGCGACGGATGCCTTCCAGGCCGGCACGCAGACGCGCCGCCTCGTCGTCGGGGAGCTTGGAGATCGAATCCCTAATGACCCAGGCGCGATTGCCGTCCCGGTTCCCCCGTGCCGTTCGAGCCTCGGTCTCGAGGAAGATGCTGACGGCGGCCGGATCGAGCGTCGCGTACGTGCGAAGGGCCCATGAGAGCGCCTTCTGGACGTCGGGCTCGGCGTCGCCGATCAGCTGGCCGACCAGCCCGAGGCCGCTTCGAACGACGGCATCGTCCGTGGCCCCGGCGAGGTTCACGTGCGGCATCGTGGCGAGCGTCGAGCCTACGAGTCGCCGCTCCCAGCGGGAGGGCGAGAAGACGAGCTCCTCCAGCTCAGCCCAGCGTCGCGGGTCTCGCAGGATGCCGGCGCCGTACGGGTGGGCCAGCGTGTCGACGGTGATCCACTCCGCCGCTTCGTGGGCCGCGCGGCGCATCAACTCCCAGCTCCGCTCCGGGTCGGCAGGCAGAAGCCGTTCCAGGTTCCAGATCCCAAACCAGCGCACGTCGGCACAGCGGTGCCGCATGAGCCCGTCCAGGAGGTCGAGCAATTGCCCCGGTGCCGCCTGCCTGCTGGCCCGCGTGAAGGTCCGGTGCGCGGCCTCCATCAGGGGAAGCCGCACGCCCAGGATCTCGCCCAGGCCCGGCGCGATGCGCCTGGACCCGTCGATGTAGGCGGGATCGGCGAGCCCCGCGAAGCCACCATCGATCGCCGCGATGAAACGGTCTGGCTCGCCGACGAGAGCGGCCAGCGACTCGCCAAGGGCGGCGGCCTGCGTCAGGTGAGCGGCCACGAAGGCCTGGGCGGCGGCAGTGGTTGGGGAGGTGGTTGGAGCCACGCGCGCGGACATCACGACCGCGGTGCCCCAACACCGTATCGCTCCTTGAGCTCGCGCTTGCGGGCCTCGGTCGCGGCCACGTAGGTGGCTTGGGCCACGGCCAGCTCGTCACCGTTCCGGGAATCCACGATGCGCCCCGCGGTGACCTGGATGCGGCGCCGGGCCTCGGTAATCCACCCTTCCGCTCGGATCGACTGGCCGACGGAGACGGGCCTTCGGAAATCGATGGCCATCCGGGCCGTCACGCCCCAGTTGTCGTGGACGACGAGTGCCCAGGCCATGACTTCGTCGAGGATGGTGCAGAGGATCCCTCCGTGGATGATCCCCTCCCAGCCTTCGAAGCGGCGGGGCATCACAAGCTCGGTCCAGCATCGGGAAGGCTCCAGGTTGAGCCGGAGGTGAAGGCCGACCTCGTTCAGCTCGCCGCAGGCGAAGCAGTTGTGCGGCCTGATTCGGAAGTCCTCGTAAGAGAGGATCACAGGGCGCACTGTGGGACCCTCCTTCGCGGCCGGTGCCTCTCCGACGGCGCTCGTTGCCGTGGTGGACCGGGCCGTTGGACCCGGCGTGCCTTCGGGTGAGGTCGCCGCGATGCCGGGCGACGTGCGCGGTGAGCGCCCCGCCCTGGTCGCCGGCTGAGACTCGCCCGCCCGCGCGGTTGCCGTCGCCGTGCCGCCGGCAACCGCTTCGGCGTCGATCGTGCCCGTGCCCGTGCCCGTGGTCGCCGTCGAGGCCAGGTCAGACATCGAGGTTCTGGACCTTTCGGGCCTCGGTCTTGATGAAGTCCTTGCGGGGTTCGACCCTCTCGCCCATCAGCATGGTGAAGATGGCATCCGCCTCGGCCGCGTCTTCGACCTCCGCCCGCAGCAACGTCCTCGATTCCGGGTTCATGGTGGTGTCCCAGAGCTGGTCGGCGTTCATCTCGCCGAGACCCTTGAAGCGCTGGACCGTTACGTTCTTGACGGCGAGCTTCTTCACGATGGCGTCACGCTCCGCCTCGGAGGCGGCGTAATGGGTGACCTTGCCGGTGCTGACCCGGAAGAGCGGGGGTTGGGCGATGAACAGGTAGCCGTTCTCGATGACCTGCGGCATGTGCCGGTAGAAGAAGGTCAGCAGCAGGGTCCGGATGTGGGCGCCGTCCACGTCGGCGTCGGTCATGATGATGATCCGGTGGTACCGAAGCTTGGCCAGGTCGAGCGAGTCGCCTATGCCCGCTCCGAGGGCGATCACGAGAGGCCGGATGTTCTCGCTGGACACGATCCTGTCCAGGCGGGCCTTCTCGACGTTGAGCAGCTTGCCTCGAAGAGGCAGGATCGCCTGGAAGCGGCGATCTCGACCTTGCTTGGCGGAACCGCCGGCGGAGTCTCCCTCGACGATGTACAGCTCGCTTCGGGCCGGGTCACGTTCCTGGCAGTCCGCGAGCTTGCCCGGCAGCGACATGCCCTCGAGGGCGCCTTTGCGAATGACCAGGTCGCGGGCTTTTCGGGCCGCTTCCCGAGCTCGGGCGGCCGTGAGCGACTTCTCGATCACTCGCCTGCCGTCGGCGGGGTTCTCGTCCAGGTACTGACCGATCCCCTCGGCCACGGCCGCCTCGACCAGCCCCTTCACCTCGGCGTTGCCCAGCTTGGCCTTCGTCTGGCCCTCGAACTGCGGGTCGACCAGCTTGACGCTCACGACCGCCGTGAGGCCTTCGCGCACGTCGTCGCCGGAGAGGTTGGCGTCGGAGTCCTTGAGGATCCCGGAGCGTCGGGCGTAGTCGTTGAGGGAGCGGGTAAGTGCGGCGCGAAAGCCGGTGAGATGCGTGCCGCCATCGACGGTGTTGATGTTGTTGGCGAAGCTGAAGACGTTCTCCGCGTACGAGTCGTTGTACTGGAGCGCGACCTCGATCGACGTGGAGTCCTCGCGGCGCTCGACGTAGATCGGCCGGTTGTTGAGGGTCTCCTTGTTCTTGTTGAGGTGGCGTACGAAGGAAATGAGGCCACCCTCGAAATAGAACGAACGTTCACGATCCGCCCGGTCGTCGAGGAGGCGTATCCACAGGCCCTTGTTGAGATACGCGGATTCGCGAAGGCGTTGGGCCACCGTGTCGAACGAGAATTCGATGGTCTCGAAGACCTGCGGATCGGCCTTGAAGACGGTGGTCGTGCCGCGCCGGTCCCCCTGGGGCCCGACCTTGTGTACGGGCGTGCTGGGAATGCCGCGTGAGTACTCCTGGGCCCAGACGAAGCCGTCCCGGGCTGACTCCACGCGCAGGGTCTCCGAGAGCGCGTTCACGACGCTGACTCCTACGCCGTGAAGGCCGCCGGAGACCTTGTAGCCGCCGCCGCCGAACTTGGAGCCGGCGTGGAGGACCGTGTGGACGATCTCGAGAGCGTCCTTGCCGCTGGGGTGGCGGCCGACCGGAACACCTCGACCGTCATCGGTGACGCGGACCGACCCATCCTCGAGGATCCGGACCTCGACGTGAGTGGCGTGACCCGCCATCGCTTCGTCGATTGAGTTGTCGACGACTTCCCAGACCAGGTGGTGGAGGCCACGCGCGTCGGTGGAGCCGATGTACATGCCCGGTCGCCGCCGCACGGGGTCGAGTCCTTCCAGGACCTGGATGCTCTCGGCGTTGTAGTCGCTCGAGGGCGGCTTGCGGGCACGGCGACCGGCCGGCCCCGCAGCGGCTCCTGCGGTCGAGCCATCGGCCGATCCCCTGGCAGTGCGCGGTAGATCCTGGGTCAAGAGACTCCTCCGGTCAGAAGCTCATACAGGCGCGAGAACTCCTCGTCGCTGTAGTACTCGATCACGATCCGTCCGCCGTTCCTGGAACGGGCCAGGACAACCTTGGTGCCCAGCGCGCGCCGAAGGTCCTCCTCGAGGCGATCCATCTCCGCGCTCGGGGCGCTCGCCGGCCGCGAGGTGGACGCTGGCTTGTCGCGAAGCCGGCGGACGAGCTCTTCGGTCTGTCGAACGGATAGATCGCGGGCTACCACCGCCTCGACCAGTTGGCGCTGCCCGGCCGGCGAAGCTCCCGCGAGGGCGCGCGCGTGGCCTTCGGCGATGCTGCCGTCCGCGAGCGCTTGTTGAACGGGCTGCTCGAGGTCCAGCAGCCTCAAGGTATTGGCGACGGTCGACCGGGCTCGTCCGACGCGCGTGGCGATCTCGTCCTGAGTGAGGCCGAACTCGTCTGCCAGCTGGCGATAGGCGTGAGCCTCTTCCATGGCGTTCAGATCTGAGCGCTGGACATTCTCGACGAGGGCGACCGCGAGCTGGTCTCTCTGCGCCATCTGCCGAACGATTGCCGGGACGCGGTCGAGACCGGCCATCTGTGCGGCCCGCACGCGACGCTCGCCTGCCACCAGCTGATACCCGTCCAGCACCTCCGTCACGAGAACCGGCTGAAGGATGCCGTGGACCGCGATGCTGCTGGCCAGGGATTCGAGGGCCCGCTGCTCCACGCGCTGGCGGGGCTGGTACGGATTGCCTCGGATCCGCGAAATGGGGATCTCGACCGGCGCCGCGCCGGCCGGGCTGGTCTGGGGTATCAGGGCCCCGAGCCCTCGTCCAAGGCCGGTGTGCCGCTCCAGGCGGGGTGGTGTCAACGCGGTCTCCCGTCGGCGGTCACGGATGGATCGCCGCTGCCGAGGCCCTCGTCGGAGGCATGGGACGCGGGTCCGGGCCTCCCGTCGCGTTCGCGCATCTCCGCCGCCAGCGCTGAATACGCTTCCGCGCCCTTGGAATCGGGTCGGTAGAGCGCAACGGGGAGGCCGTAGCTGGGCGCTTCCGAGAGTCGGACGCTTCGCGGGATGACGGTCTCGAACACGGCTCTGCCGAGGTGCTTCCGGACCTCCGCGTCAACCTCGGCCGAGAGGTTGGTTCGTGGGTCGTACATCGTCAGGACGACGCCCTTGATGGCCAGGTCTGGATTGAGGTGATTGCGCACTAGGTTGATCGTGGCAATGAGCTGAGATAGTCCCTCGAGCGCGTAGTACTCGCATTGGATCGGGATAACGACCGCGTCGGCAGCTGTGAGCGCATTTACGGTCAGTAAACCCAGAGAAGGCGGGCAATCCAGCACTATGTAGTCGTAGGAGGCGACGAGCTCGGTGAGGATTCGCGCCAGACGGCGCTCTCGCTGGGGCAGCGGTGCCAGTTCGACCTCGGCCCCGGCCAGCGAGATCGATGACGGGACGATGGACAGGCCCGGGACCCCGGTGCCGACGATCAACGCCGATATGTCGGCGTCTTCGATGATCGCTTCGTAGACGGAGTGCTGGATCTCGCTCCTGTCGAGGCCGAAGCCGCTGGTCGTATTCCCCTGCGGATCGAGATCGACGACCAGTACGGCGTCGCCGGCGAGAGCCAGATACGTGGACAGGTTGACGACGGTCGTGGTCTTACCGACGCCGCCCTTCTGGTTGGCGCAGGCGATTATCTGGCCCACTCAGGCCCCCGGTACGGTGGTCGGCACGCTCAAATTCTACCATTCGGGGCTGTTCCCCGGGTTCGGAGGCGCCCTGCGAAGCCGAAGGACGGTGTTCTCGTTCGGCACGGATTACGCGCGGCTTCGGCCTCTCATGACTCTAGCCCGAGGCAGTTCGCCGCCGCTTACGCACGGCTTATCGAGCGTGGAAGTGCGGGGCTCGCGCCCAACGACGTCAGCAGGCGGATGGACTCGATCGTGTTTCGGAACGTGCCGTGACGCGGTCTCCCGGTCGCCATGTACCGGCCTGTGTGCTTGTGGCATGGAGTTGGCGGGGTACGTCCCCGTGGCGTTCGGTTGGCGCCTGGTGTTTCACGTGGAACGTTGAGCAAGCTGGGTGTTCGGATCCAGGACGACTCTGGGCCGTTGGCGTCCGGGGCGGACGGGCGTGGGCTGCTCGGCTCTGGCCCGGATCGGGGTCGGGTTTGGGTGGGGTCGTGTCCAGTTCAACGGCGTCTCCAGCCCGAAAGCTCGATGGGGTCTTCCTGTCACGTGGGCCTTTGGCCCGTCGCGAACGCCCTGTCGCCTTTGGCCCGTCGTGAACGCCCTGTCGCCTTTGGCCCGTCGCGAACGCCCTGTCGCCTTTGGCCCGTCGCGAACGCCCTGTCGCCTTTGGCCCGTCGCGAACGCCCTGTGTCGCCTTTGGCCTTCGGGCCGCGCCTCGGGTTCGGCGACGATGCCGTCCGCGAGGAGTTTCACGTGCAACGTCGCCAGCCAAGACTCGGACTTCCCGCGAGAGCCACAGCGGAAGCAGGCTTACGCCAGCCCGGCGCCAAGGTGCCGGCCTCGACGCCGATAGACTTGGGAGTCGGTCCCCGCCTCGCGATCCTGGGCAAGGCCAGTGACACGCCACGCGTGCCGATGCCGGCTGCGCGATCCAGGCAAGGCCAGGCACACGCCACGCGTCCCAGCCCCGAGGCCGATTTCGGGCTCGAGAGCGGATGCCGGCTGCGCGATCCAGGCAAGGCCAGGCGGGCGCCACGCGTCCCACTGTCGAGGCCGGCATCCAGCGACCCATCCGAGTGCCGGGCGTTGACAGACCGCCGTCTCTCGCCAGTGCCGCTCCGTCGGGCCGATGGCACCCGCTCGATGGCACCATCGCGCCGGCCGAATCCGCGGCGTGACGGAGCGTCTTTCGAGAATGGCCCAAGACGGTGCCGAAACCCATGTGGTAAGCGGCCACACATGGGCCGGCACACGCGTTTCTCGGGTCGGGCGGGTCGGGCGGGTCGGACGGGTCGCGCGAAGCGCCGGATGATCCTGCACGCCGGACCTCCCCACCGCCACCTCGGGGCCTGCGCCGACCGGGCATCGGCGATCCACGGTCGATCTCGCCGAGGGTCCATTCCGGCGCGCAAGCCTCTCCGCAGCCTTCGTCGTCGCCGTCGTCCACGGCGCTCGAACGGCCGGCCACGGCAATCGAGTCGCGGCTTCCCGTCCGTTACGTGAGATCCCACGCGGCGTCCACGGCGACTGCCGCCGTTGTCCCAAATGCGCACTCGGCCCTATACTCCCCGCGTCGATGCCGCTAGTCGGTCGCACTCCCGCTGCCGGAGTGCCTTTCCACATTCGCTATTGAGGACTGGCCGCAATGGGTCCCGCATTCGCTGCGGTCGGTGCCGGTGTCGTGGCGCTCCTGGAATCAACGGTCACATCGCGATACCAGATCGCCGGCGCTCAACTCCAGATATCTGTCGTCTTCGCGATCGCCGTGACTCTCGTCTACGGCTTCGAGGAAGGAATGGCCTGGGCGTTCGTAGGCGGCCTCTGCCTCGATTTCTTCGCGCTGCGCCCGCTCGGGTCCACAGTGTTCGAACTCCTCGGCGTCGTGGCGCTGGCCACGCTGGCAGAGCCCGTACTGGCGCGATCTCGTTATCCCGGGTGCGTGATCGCAACCCTGGTCCTCACACCGGTCTTTCTGGTGATCTCGGACGCGACCACCGGACTTCTGCGGCCCCCGGCTCCGCCGCTATCCCTTACCAATCTCGTCGCGGCTGGCGTGGCGAACGCCATCGTCGCGGCCATCGCGGCTCCGCTCGTCATAGGTCTCAAGAGACGATCGGAGCACCGAGAACGCGTCCTCTGGTGGAGGTGACAGGATGAGTGTCCTACCGACACGAAACCCAGGCGAACTCCGGAACATCTACAGGTTTGGCGTGTTTACGCTCGCCCTGGTGGTAGGGGTCACGGCGCTCCTGGCCCGCATGTTCTTCCTGCAGGTCGTTCCCGCAGAGCAGGCGGCTGCCGCGGGAGTCGACAACGGCAAGGCAACCGAAACCGTACCGATCGATCCGTCACGTGGTTTGATCTATGCGGCCGACGGGACGCCCCTCGTGACGAACGTGGTCGACTATTCGGTGACCGTGACGCCGAGCGACCTGCCGCTCGACCAGGAAGAAGCCGTCGCCACGCGTCTGGGGTCGATCCTGGACATGGATCCGACCTCCATCGAGACGCAGATCGACAGCGCGACCGGATCCCTCTACGTTCCGGTCAAGATCGCCGACGGCGTCTCGGCGGACGTGGCCCGGTTCATCCAGGAGAACCCCGGCGCACTCCCCGGTGTCGCGGTGGTCGTGACCTCCAAGCGCCAGTACATGACCCAGAGCCTGTTCGCCGAGTTGATCGGCTACGAGGGCCAGATAACAAGCGCTCAGTACGCTGGCTTGAAGAGCCTCGGATACACCCCGAGCGACATAGTCGGCCAGGCTGGCCTCGAGAACTACTACGAGCAGGATCTCCGCGGCACCCCCGGAACTGAGACCGTCGCGCTCGATTCATCCGGGAAGCCAATCCCGGGACTGGTCACGCCCGGAACAGCCCCCATCCCGGGTGATTCACTGACGCTGAACATCAGTGTCAAGGAACAGCAATATGCCTACGAAGCCCTGGCTAAAGGGCTCGCCGACGCCAGGGTGACCAAGGGAGTGATCATCGTCGAGGATCCGCAGAACGGGAAGATCCTGGCGATGGTGAGCTTGCCGAGCTATAACGACCAGCTCTTTGCCGACGGGATCAGTGAAACCGACTTCCAGGCGTTGCTCTCGAATCCGGACCAGCCGCTTCTCAACAAGGCAATCGGCGCCCAGTACGCGCCCGGATCGACGTTCAAGCTCGTGACGGGTACGGCCGGGCTTGTCGCGGGGCCGCCGGCGAACGCGTGCACCCTGCTCTCTCCGGCGTCGCCCACCATACCCTGTACCAACTCGGATCCGACCGCGGCCATGCTTCCCTCGATCAGCACGACGACGACCCTCCTGTCACAGCCCTACATCCAGTTCGGCGCCTTCAAGTACTGGGAATGGAACAAGCAGGGCTGGGGTCCGCTCGACATCACAGGGGGCGTGGCCTACTCGAGCGACACCTTCTTCTACCAACTCGCCGAGCTTGTGGGCCTCACGAAGCTGACGTACTGGGCCGGCCAGTACGGCTTCGGCCAGTCGACCAACATCGACCTGCCGGAGACGGCCACCGGTATCGTCCCGACGGACGCCTGGAAGATGGCCAATTTCGGCGAGCACATGTACGAGGGCGAGCTCATGCAGGCCGGCATCGGGCAGGGCTACGACGCGGTCACGCCGCTCCAGCTCCTCGACGCCTACTGTGCCCTGGCCAACGGCGGCACGGTCTATGAGCCTCAGATCGTGAAGTCCATCACCAACGGTCAGACCGGCGCGGTGACCGACATCCAGCCCGTCGTTCTCAACAAGCTGCATACCGCCGACGGCAAGCCGATCGACCCGCAGGTCCTCGAAGAGATGCGGCTGGCCACTCGCGCGGTGGTCACGAGCCGGCACACGTACAACCTGGTCGATCTGGGAGTCGCCGTGGCCGGCAAGACCGGCACCGCCGAGTTCGGGGTGCCCAACAAGAACGGCCTTCTGCCGTATCACGAGTGGTTCGTGGGCTATACGCCCGGCGACCCGTACAGCACCGATTTCTCGAAGCCGGACTCCCAGCTGGCCGTCATCGCCTTCATCTACGGGGCGGACACGTGGGGAAACGTCGCGACCGAGGTCGTCAAGAACTACATGATGCTGCACTACGGCCTGATCACGCGTGAGTTCCAGGCGTTCGACTCTCACACGCCGGGCTACATCCAGTCCTGGATCTCCAAGACGACCAACAACTACTTCGCCCCGAACGGCCAGGACTGACCGGAGGCCGACGGACCGATGAGACTCATGCACGCCGAGACTCTGCGGCTTCGTGGCTGGGCGCCCAAGGCCGGCTGGCTGGCCTGGCGCAACTACGACTTCCAGCTGACGACGTACGGCGTCCTGCTGACGCTGTTCGGTCTGGCCATGGCCTACAGCAACACGGTCGGATCTGACAACTCCCCGGTCACGCTCGGCTCGGCCTTCGTCCGGACGATCATGTGGGCTGTGGTGGCGGCCGTGGTTCTCGGTCTGACTACCGTCTTCGACTACAAGTGGTTCCGGTCGCTTGCCTGGCCGCTCTACCTGATCAACATCGGGCTGCTCGTGCTGACCCTTCGCGTGGGCCAGGGAACCGGCGAGGCCGGTTCGGCCGCGCGCTGGGTCGTGATCGGCGGTTTCCAGTTCCAGTTCAGCGAACTGGCCAAGATCATCATGGTCGTGGTCTTCGCCGCATTTCTGGCCAATCGCCAGGCGTCGATCAAGTCTCCGTGGACCATCATCGGCGCGCTCGTCATCCTGGTCCCGCCCTGGGTCCTGGTCATGATGCAGCCGGACCTGGGCACGTCCCTCGTGCTCGTGGCGACCCTCGCCGGCCTGCTCTTCATGTCGGGGGCGAGCCTCTTGTGGCTGGGGACCCTGGCGGCTGCCGTGGTGGCTGCGATCCCCTTCGTCTGGAGCCACATGCGTGATTACCAGCAGGCTCGGCTCCTGACGATGCTCAACCCGGCGGCCGATCCAAACGGGGCCGGGTACCAGATCATCCAGGCCCAGAAGGCGGTCACCGCCGGTGGGATAGGCGGCCAGGGCCTCACCAACGGAAACGTCGACCTGCCCGTGGCAACCACGGACTTTGTCTGGGGCGTGCTGGCCGAAGAGTTCGGCTTCATCGGGGCGGTCGTCGTCCTGGTCCTGTTTGTCTTGCTCATATGGCGGGTCCTCCTCTGCGCCTGGCGTGCGAACGACCCGTTTGCCGTGCTCATCGGTTGCGGCGTGGCCACGATGCTCTTCTTCCAGGTCTTCGTGAACGTGGGCATGGTCATCGGCCTGAAGCCGATACCTGTAACCGGGATCCCGCTGCCCTTCATCTCCTACGGCGGCGCATCGCTGGTCAGCCTGGCCGCCGGCATCGGCACACTTCAGAGTACGAATCTGCGCCGTGAGATGCCCGAGTGGTGACGGCCGAGCCGCCCCGCCCGGGCCCCTCGAGTTGATACGCCCGGAGGGGGGATTTATCGCCGGCTGGACGGCCCGCCGGGCCGACGGCACGTGACGTCGAGCGCCGAGGGCCGCCAAGGACCCGGGCCCGCCCCGGGCCGGCCGTTCCACGCCCCCGAGCCGATCCCGGAACCGACCGTCGAGCGGATCTTGAGACGCGTCCGCAAGCCGGGCCGATATGCGGGCGGCGAGGTCAATTCGGTCGCGAAGGACTGGTCCACCACGGCCCTCAAGTGGTGCTTCGCCTACCCCGACCTGTACGAGATCGGCATGAGCAACCTGGGCCTGCGCATCCTCTACGAGGTGCTCAACGACAGGCCCGACCTCGCGGCGGAAAGGTGCTTCGCGCCGGACGTCGATCTTCAGGCAGAGCTGAGATCGGCCCGCACGCCGCTCTGGAGTCTCGAGACGCGCCGGCCCCTGGCCGAATTCGACGTGATCGGCATGAGCCTGGGGTTCGAGCTCGTCTCTACGAACCTGCTCACGATGCTCGATTTGGGGGGCATCGGCCTGACGACGGCCGAGCGGTCGGAGACGGACCCCATCGTCATCGCCGGCGGCTCGATCGTCCTGAACCCGGAGCCGCTCGCCGACTTCTTCGACGCGGTGGTCCTGGGCGAAGGCGAGGACGCCGTCCTGGAGGTCAGCGACGCTCTCGAGTCGATCGGTTGGAACCGCCGGGATTCGCCGGCCGCGGACGGGCGCCTTCACCGGGGCGTGGACCGTATCACCGCCCTTCGAACCCTGGCGCGGATCCCCGGTGTATACGTGCCGTCTTTCTACCGGCCCCGCTACCTCGACGACGGACGATTCGAGCGGCTCGACCGCCTCGAGGCTACGGCCCCGGCCACGATTACCGGCCGTATCGCCGCGGATTTCGAGACTCGCGTGCACGGCATTCGCCAGCTCGTTCCCAACATCGGCATCGTGTTCGATCGGGCGCAGCTCGAGGTCATGCGAGGGTGCACCCGCGGATGCCGTTTCTGCCAGGCCGGCATGCAGACGCGCCCGCTGCGTGAGAGGGCGCCGGAAGTGGCCGTCGCGGCGGCGGAGGCCATCCTGAGGGCCACCGGGTACGAGGAGATCGGCCTGACGAGCCTCTCCACGGCGGACTACACCTACGTCGGCGAGGTCGCGACCGAATTGCGCCGGCGGCTGCCCGAAACCGTCCTGTCCCTGCCGAGCACCCGCGTCGACGCCTTCACCGTGGAGCTGGTCGATGCCATCTCGCCGCGCGACCGTCGCGGCGGCTTCACCTTCGCGCCGGAGGCCGGCAGCCAGAGGCTCCGCGACACCATCAACAAAGGGGTCACCGACGAAGAGATTGCCCGCTGTGCGCGGCTCGCCTTCGACCGGGGCTGGAGCTCGATCAAGCTCTACTTCATGATCGGGCTGCCGGGTGAAACGATGGAAGACGTCCTGGCCATCGCGGCGATCTCGCGGCGGGTCCTCGAGATCGGCCGGCAGCGGCACGGTGCCCGCGCCCAGGTCAAGGTCAACGTCTCCACTTTCATTCCCAAGGTGATGACGCCGTTCCAGTGGGACGGCCAGGAGATGCCCGGCGAGATCGAGGCCAAGGTCGATTCGCTGCGCCGGGCGATGCATGTCAAGGGCTTGACCATCTCCTGGCCCGACCCGCGGAGCTCGATCCTGGAGGCCGCTCTAGGGCGGGGCGACCGCCGCCTCGGCCCGGTCATCCGTGCGGCCTGGCGGCGGGGCGCCCGGTTCGACGCCTGGGACGAGCACTTCGACTTCGGCGTCTGGCTCGAGGCGTTCGCCGAGAACGGCCTGGACCCCGCCTGGTACGCGCAACGCGATATCCCCCTCGACGAGTCGCTGCCGTGGATGCACATGAGCGCCGGCGTGTCGGCCGCGTTCCTGCTGCGCGAACGCAAGCGGGCGCTGGCCGCCTTGACCACGGCCGACTGCCACTGGGGGCCGTGCTCGAACTGCGGCGTGCCGGCGGCGACCGGGTTCGCCTGCGATACCGGGGAAAGCGGCCCGCGCGGGCTCCTTGTCGACTGGCAGGACGGCCGCCGGGAATGGCGCTACGTTGGGTCGCCAGGCGATCGAAAGGTCGCGAGCGAATCCGCGGCGGGTCGGGCTGCCGGCCTTCCGGTCGCTGGGGCTGGGGTCCCGGCGATACCCGCGCCGGGCGGCCGTAACGAGCCGGTCGTGACGACCTCGACCGCCTCGACCCTGCCGGTTTCTTCCGTCACCGGCCCCGGCGGTGATAACGTGGCATCGGACCGCGACAGGAGTCGCGGCCGGCGGAGCGATGTGCCGGGGAGCGAGATGCAGTCGAAGGATGCGGGTCTGAAGGGCCTCGCGTCGCCGGTGGAGGCGGCCGGCGGCGAGTCCACGGGGTGAACTCTGGCGAGACGACAATCGAGTTGATCCGGCTCTTCGTCTTCCTGGTCGGCGCGGCCGCCCTGGTCACGATTCTGGCCCGCCGCATCAACCTTCCGTACACCGTGGCCCTGGTCGGATTCGGGATCGTGGCCGGAGCCTTCGGTCAGCCCCTCCGCCTGGAGATCACGCCCGAGCTCGTTCTGGTCGTCTTGCTCCCGGCCCTGATCTTCGAGGCCTCATACCAGACCGACTTCTCGAAACTTCGCCCTTCGCTGGGTAGTGTGTCGTTGCTCGCCGGCCCGGGCGTATTCATCAGCGCGGCGATCATCGCGGCGGCGATGCACTTCGGGGCCGGACTGACGTGGCCGGAGGCGTTTGTGGTCGGGGCCATGCTCTCGGCTACGGATCCGGCCGCGGTCATCGCCACGTTCAAGAGGCTGCGCTCGTCCCGGCGCCTGGCCACGCTTGTCGAGGCCGAGAGCGTCTTCAATGACGGTACGGGCATCGTCATATTCGCCATCGCCGTCGATTTCGTCGCCCGGCCGGTCGGTCCGGCAGAGGTTGGGCTTGCGTTCGTCTCCGTCGTCGCCTTCTCGGCCGCGCTCGGGGCGGCGGCCGGATATGCCCTCTCACGCATCCTGCCGAACGTCGGCGACCACCTGATCGAGATCAGCCTCTCGGTAGTGCTCGCTTACGGAACTTACCTTGCGGCGGACGCGCTCCACCAGTCGGGCGTCATCGCGACGGCGGTGGCCGGGATCGTGCTTGGGAACTACGGGCGGCGCCTGGGTCTGTCGAAGCGAACCGAAGAGGCACTCGACACGGTCTGGGAGTTCGTGGCCTTCCTCGCCACAGCCTTCGTCTTCCTCGTGGTCGGCTTCGCCATATCCGTGCGCTCTCTGGCGGACGTGGCCGTTCCCATCGCCTGGGCGATCGCGGCGACGCTCGCCGGCCGGGCGATCATCGTCTACGGGCTGCTGGGCGGCTGGCGTCTGGCACGGCGTGCCTGGGCGGGCCGGGCCGGCGCGGAGGCAACGGCCGCAGGTCGACGCGCGACCGCGGTCCGCGACGAAGGCGCCATTCCGTTCGAATGGCTGCACGTGGTCTTCTGGTCCGGCCTGCGAGGAGCGGTCTCAACGGCGCTCGCGCTGTCCCTGCCGGTCGACTTCCCGAACCGGGCGGCGCTTCAGGGCATCACCTTCGGAGTGGTCCTGTTCACGCTCCTGGTCCAGGCCACGACGGCCGACCTGGTCGTCGGCCGCTGGGGCCGAAAGGCCGCGCGTGCCCCGCAGGCGAAGCGAGCGCCCGAAGTCGGCTCACCTCAAGGGGACGACCAGGTGGAAGCAGACTCGGGGTCGACGGCGTGAGCGAGGTCAGGCAGCGCTGGCGGCTGGTCTTCGCCCGGGGCGACGAGGCTCGGTACCTGTCGCACCTCGACGCCGTCAAGCTCTGGGAGCGGGCCTTCAGGCGCCGCGAGATCCCGGTCGCCCGAAGCGAGGGTTTCAGCCCAAGGTCCAGGCTGGTCTTCGCCGCTCCCCTGCCGCTCGGCATGCTCGCCGAACACGAACTGGCCGATCTTTATCTTGCGGAGCGGCTCACGGCCCCGGACCTTCGTGACCGGCTGGCCGAAGGGATGCCGCGGGGATATCGGATCGTGGATCTCAACGACGTCTGGATCGGGGCGCCGGCGCTCGCCCCGCAGCTCGTCGCGGCCGACTATCGGATGACGTTGTCGAACGTTGACGCGGGCCGGCTCGCGAGCGCGGCCGCTCGCCTGATGCAGGCGGAGCGACTGCCCCGCGAACGGCGGAAGGAAACCAGGTCCGTTTCGTACGATCTGAGGCCGCTTCTGCTCGACCTCCGCGTCGGCCGCGCCGCTGCGCCCGCCGATTCGCCCGCCGCTCTGCCGGAGGCCGGCCCGGTCGAGTCGGCGAGCCTCTGGATGCGGCTTCGCCACTCACAGGATCGGGGCAGCGGTCGCGCGGACGAAGTCGTGGCGGCGCTGGCGGATGAGATCGGGCTGAGAGCCGACCTCCTTCCGGAGGACGGAGAAGGCGTCGAGGGGCCCGGAATGGCGGCCGCGCGCCGAGACAACGACACGGCCTTGGCCGCCGCCGGTGCGCCGCAGGCGCCCGAGGCGCCCTCGACGACCGGGACGTTCCGGACCGCGACGACGACCGGTGGTGCCGGGGAAGGGGCCGCTCGGGACGTGCTCGAGGTCGTCCGCCCCGTGCGCGAGCGCCTCTGGCTGGCCGCCGAACTGGAGCCCGCGACGTCGTCATGACTCCGTGTCGTCCGGACGCTCGGGCCACGGCCTCCTGGGCCTCGGCGTCGCTCAAGGTCGTGTTCACTAGCTCCGCTGATTACGTTTGACGAGGTGATCCTCGCGCCGTACACTCGCACTTCGCGCCCCGGCCCGACCGGGGGCGTATTCGTGTCATGCGCCAGTGGGGCCGCACCGCCCCGTCCAATTCCCGAGGACCCATGTACGCAGTCATCGAGACCGGCGGCAAGCAGTACCGCGTCGAACTCGGAACCGAGTTCGAGGTCGAGCTGCTCGATGCAGAGCCGGGCCAGGAGATCAACCTCGACCGCGTGCTGCTGGTCGTGGATGGAGACAAGTCGGCCGTCGGCCAGCCCGTCGTCGCGGACGCGGCGGTAAGCGCCAGGGTCCTGCGCCAGGATCGGGGCGAGAAGACGATCTCGTTCAAGTACCGGCCAAAGGCCCGCCGCCGCGTGAAGAAGGGGCACAGACAGGAACTGACCGTCCTCAAGATCACGGACGTTCGGCTGGGCTCCAGGAGCGCCGCCGAAGAGGCCAGGGATGCCGAGTCGGCCGCTGAGGCCGAGCGCAGCAAGGTCGCCGAGATCGCCGCGCGCCAGGCCGCCGAGGACGCCGCCCTCGCCGAGAAGCTCAAGGCCCGCAAGGCCGCCGAGGCCGAAGAAGCCGCCCCCAAGGCGAAGGCTCCGGCCAAGGCCGCGCCGAAGGCCGCTCCCGCAGGGGACGAGGCTCCCGCCCGGACCGCGACCAGGGCTCCCGCGCCCGCCAGGGCGGCGGCGAAGGCCGCCAAGGCCGCACCCGAGCCCAAGACTCCCGCGAAGGCCCCGGCGAAGACCGCACCCAAGACCGCCGGAACCGACGAACCGGCCGGCCGAGCCGCCCCCAAGCGGTCGGCCCGGACCAAGAAGGACGAGTAAGAAATGGCCCACAAGAAGGCAGGCTCCAGCTCGAAGAACGGCCGCGACAGCGTCGGCCAGCGCCTCGGCGTGAAGGCCGGCGACGGCCAGTTCGTCACGGCCGGCTCGATCATCGTCCGGCAGCGCGGCATGACCTTCAAGTCTGGTGACGGCACCGGCCTGGCGCACGACTACAGTGTCTTTGCCACCGTCGACGGCACCGTCCACTTCGAGCATGAGACTCGCGAGAAGAAGCGAATCCGCGTCGAGGCCCTGGCGGGCGAGTAGCCACCAGCCAACATAGCGGACCGGCGCCGAACACGCCGCCCGCGCCACCGACGACCACCGGCGGGAAACCGCGCGGAAGGCGCCCGGGAGTAGCAAGTGAAGCCGAAGATCCACCCCAAGTACCAGCAGGCGACGGTCAAGTGCGCCTCCTGCGGCACTACGTTTGAGATCGGTTCTACTCGAACCGATCTGCGCGTAGATGTCTGCAACAGCTGCCACCCGTTCTTCACGGGCAAGCAGATGATCCTCGACACCGCCGGCCAGGTGGAGCGCTTCCAGCGCCGCCTCGAGCGCACCCAGCGAGCCTAGTCGGGCGCCCGCCCGGAGGGCTCGAGCGGGGGCAACTTCGCGTGCCGACACCGTCCTCGGCCACGAACGCCGTGGCTCCCGACCCTGCGGAGGCTAGAATCCGGCCATGGCCAGGTATCAGTACGGCGGGCAGGCTCTGATCGAGGGCGTCCTGATGCGTGGCCGCAAGGCCCTCGCCATCGCCTTGCGACACCCCGACGGCTCCATCGTGTGGGCCACCGAACGCCTGGACCTGGGGCTGCGCGCCCGGCGCGCGCTCAAGCTGCCGTTCCTGCGCGGCCTGGTAGTCCTGTACGACACCCTGGTCACCGGGACGCGCTGGCTCGTTCGTTCGGCCACGGTCCAGGCTCTCGGCCTGGAGAGCGGCGAGAACACGCCCGGAGCGGGGGGTGGCATAGCCGCTTCCATCGGCGGTCTGCTCGGCACCGTGGCCCTCGCCTTCGGCGGCCCGGCATTCTGCGCCGCCGGTGGAGACGCGGGGGGCACCGACCCCGAGAACGTCGCCCCAAAGATGCCCGCGCCGTCGGAAGTCGCGTCTTCGGGCCCTGGGTCCCAGCCCGCGCCCGCCGCGACCGCTCCCGGCGAGTCCGCCACGACTCCGGCGGCCGCCTCGTACACGGACCCGGACGCCTCCGGCTCGACCCGCGCGCCTGTTCAGGAGGGGCTCGGCAGGGGCTACGCCGTCGCGGTGGGCGGCATGCTCCTGGCCAGCCTGGTCGCCGGCATCGCCATCTTCTTCCTGCTTCCGCTGCTGCTCGCCCGGGCAACCGTCGGCCGAGTGGACCAGGGCTTCGGGCTCCAGCTGGCCGAGGGCCTCATCCGTGTCGTCATCTTCATCGGCTACCTGTTGCTGGTGGGCCGTGCGGCCGACGTGCGCCGGACGTTCCAGTACCACGGCGCCGAGCACATGTCCATCCACACGCTGGAGGCCGGCGATCCACTGACCCCCGAGGCGGCCCGCAAGTACCCGACCGCACATCCACGCTGCGGAACCGAGTTCCTGGTCGTCGTCCTGATCGTCTCGATCCTGGCATTCGCCGTCGTCGGCAACCTGCCGCCGCTCTGGCTCGTGGTCTCGCGCGTGATCCTGGTGCCGGTCATCGCGGCGATCAGCTATGAGATCCTGCAGCTCGGGGCGCGCCATCGCCGCCTCGCTGTTGTGCGCTGGCTGTGGTCGCCGGGGATCTGGGTCCAGGCCATCACGACGAGCCAGCCGACCGACGACATGATCGAGGTAGCGATCGTGTCGCTGGAGCGGGCCCTCATCGCCGACGGCAACGAGCTGCCGCTGGGCAGCGCCCTGCTGGCCTGCCGGCCTCTCGACGCCGGGGACGCTGCCGGCCGGGATGACGGCGCCGCCGTCGCGGCCGCCGGTGCGGCCGGCGCCTCCGCCACGAACCCGTGATCGAAGACCGGCTCGCCGAGATCGCGGCCCAGTACGACGCCCTCAACGCCGAGCTGGCCCGGCCCGAAACCGGGTCCGACCCGGCGGCGCTGAAGCGCCTCGGCAAGGAGCTGGCTCAACTGGAACCCGTCGTCGCTGCCTGGCGGGAGCTGCTGGCCGCCCGCACGGAGCTGGCCGAGGCCCTGGAGATGCGCGACTCCGGCGACGAGGAGATGCACGACCTCGCCCAGGAGGAGGTCCGCCTCCTGGAGACCCGTGAGGAGGCGCTGCTCGCGAGCCTGCGTCTCCAGCTCCTGCCGCGCGACCCCAACGACGAGAAGAGCGTCATCCTGGAGATCCGGGCCGGAACTGGCGGCGACGAGGCGAAGCTTTTCGCCGCGGAGCTGCTGCGGATGTACCTCCGCTATGCCGAGCGGCACCGCATGTCGGCCGAGGTCCTGGACCTGGACGAGAACGGCATCGGCGGGATCGGCGAGGCCATCGTCGAGATATCGGCGCGCGGGGCCTACAGCCTGCTCAAGTTCGAGGCCGGCGTGCACCGCGTCCAGCGCATCCCCGTCACGGAGTCCAGCGGTCGCATTCACACCTCGACCGCGACCGTGGCCGTCATGCCGGAGGCGGAAGAGGTCGACGTCGAGATCGACGAGAAGGACATCCGGGTCGACGTCTACCGGTCGACCGGCCACGGCGGCCAGTCCGTCAACACCACGGACTCGGCCGTACGAATCACTCACATGCCGTCCGGGATCGTAGTCACCATCCAGGACGAGAAGAGCCAGATCAAGAACAAGGCCAAGGCAATGGCCGTGCTCAGGAGCCGGCTCATGGATCGAGAGCGGGCCAGGGCCGCCGAGGCGGAGTCGGCGATGCGGCGGAGCATGGTCGGCTCCGGCGAACGATCCGAGAAGGTTCGGACCTACAACTTCCCGCAGGACCGTGTGACGGACCACCGCATCGGCCTCGACCTGCACAATCTGCCAGCGGTCATGGACGGCGACATCGACAAGCTGATCGAGGCGCTCAGGACGACGCATCAGGCCGAGCTGCTGGCGTCGCTCGGCGATGGGTCGGGGCAGTGACTCGGGCGACGCCCCGACCGCGGTCGTAACGGCACCACCCCGATGACGGCCGTCGCGGACCTCCTGAATTCGGGCACGGCCCGCCTGCGCGCGGCTGGCTCGGAGAGCGCGCGCCTCGACGCCGAGCTGCTGCTCGGCTGGGCGGTGGGCGTCGATCGGACCGCCCTGATAGCCCACTCGGAGGCTCCCGTCGGGGTCGACGCGGCGGCGGCGTACGAACGAGCCCTGGTCCGCCGCGAATTGGGCGAACCCGTGGCCTACATCCGCGGCCTGAAGGAGTTCTACGGGCTGGCCTTCAGCGTCGACCCGAGAGGCCTGATACCGCGGCCGGAGACCGAGCTGCTCGTGGCCGAGGCCGAGCGCGAAGTGGCCTGGCGGCTCACGTCGGCGCCCCGGCCGGCCGGCACGCCGCGGCTTCGGGTCGTGGACGTTGGCACGGGCTCGGGTGCGGTCGCGGTGGCGCTGGCGGCCTTGCTTCGGAGGCGGCGCATGCTGCCGGAGGTCTCGATCCTGGCGGTCGACAACTCGGCCGAGGCCCTCGATCTGGCGCGCGAGAACGCGGTCGGACACGGCGTGGCCGACGAGATCGTCTTCGCCGAGGCCGATCTGCTGCCGCCCGGCGAGGAGGCGTTCGATCTGATCGTGGCCAACCTCCCGTACATTCCATCGGCCGCCGTCGATCGACTTCCGATCGCAGCCTCGTTCGAGCCGAGATCCGCGCTGGATGGCGGTTCGGACGGGCTGCTCCTCGTCCGGCGGCTGCTGAGCCGTCTGCCCGAAGTTCTCGCGCCCGGCGCCGCGGCCCTGCTGGAGATCGGCTTCGACCAGGGGCCGGCGGTCGAGAGCGCGGTCGGCGGCCTGCCCGGGGGCTGGATGTGCCGCATACAGCCCGATCTATCCGGCCGCCCAAGGCTGGCGCATGTAGAACGATCGGGCGATCCTGCGCGACCTGCGGGAGCCCACTGATGCCCGATCCGGCTTCGCCCGTACGCCTGATCGCGCTCGACATCGACGGCACGCTCGTCGGCGACGACCTCGTGATCGGGGATCGGACGCTGGCCGCCGTGGCCGAGGCGACCCGGCGCGGGATCGCCGTTTCGCTCGTGACCGGGCGGATGGCCACCAGCGCCGTACCCTTCGCGGAGGCGCTCGGCCTCTCCGGTCCCGTCGTCGCCCAGCAGGGCGCCCTGGTCCGGGCCATGCCCTCCCACGGCTCGAGACGCGCCGGCAGGCTGCTGTTCCACCGGCCGCTCAGCCCTCACGTCACCATCGACATCGTCCGCTGGTGCCTGGAACGCGATCTCATCCCGCACTTCAACTACCTGGAGTGGATGATCGTCGGCGCCTCCGAGGAGCGGCTCGAGGAGTACCGGCTCTTCGTCGGGGATCGCCTCCGGATCGTGCCGGACGTTGTCGCCCGGGCGGCCAGGCCCGTCACCAAAGTCGTCGCCATCGGTGCGGGCAACCATTCGATCGACGTGCTGGACGAGGGTCGAGCTCACTTCGCGGGCCGCGCCGAGGTCACGCTCAGCCACCCGCGCTTCATGGAGTTCCTCGCCCCGGGCGTATCCAAGGGCCTGGGCGTTCGCTGGCTGGCGCGCCGCCTGGGCGTGCCCCTGGCCCAGTGCCTGGCCGTCGGAGACCAGTACAACGATCTCGAGATGATCAGCGAGGTTGGTTACGGCGTAGCCATGCCCAGCGCCCCGGACGCCGTCCGGGCCGCCGCGCGGTTCGTGGCTCCGCCCGTGGCCGAGGAAGGGGCGGCTCAGATGATCGAGAGGCTGGCCCTCGGCGGCCGGGTCTCGACCACGGCGGGCGGTCCCGGCCGCATCGTGGAGCGCCGGTGACGGCACGACTTCTCGCCGACGACGCTTCCGGGCGCGCCGCCGCGGCGGCCACTCTGCGCGGCGGGGGCCTGGTGGCGATGCCGACGGACACGGTCTACGGAGTGGGCGTTGCCCTCGACGCGCCGGACGGGCTGGCCCGGCTATTCGCCGCCAAGGACCGGCCGCTCGACAAGGCCATCGTGCTGCTGGTCGCGGATCTCGAACAGGCGGCCTCCATCGGCGTCTTGACGCCGGAGGCGCGCGACCTGGCCGATCGGTTCTGGCCGGGCGGTCTCACCCTGGTCCTCGCCCAGGCGCCCGGGGCCGGGCTGCCCCCGGTGCTCACGGCCGGTGCGGCGACGATCGGCGTACGCGTGCCCGACCACGATTGCCCCCGCGCCCTGGCGCGCGAGCTCGGCCCATTGCCGGTCACCTCGGCCAACCTCTCCGGGAAGCCCGACGCCCGCGACGCCGCGGAGGTGCTGGCCCAGCTCGGCGAACGCATCGATCTGGTCCTCGACGGTGGGCCGGCGCGTGGCGGGACTCCGTCAACGGTCGTGGACTGCACGAGTGAGGAGCCGAAGATCCTGCGCCTGGGCGCGATCTCGGCGGAACGAATCTGGGTCGCCTGGAGGGCTCTGGAGGCTAACCTTGGGGAGGCTGTTCGGGCCATAGGGCTGGATGCCGTCGTCGATGCGGCCCGGAAGAGTGCCGAGTACTCCGATACGCACGACGACGTTGCGAACCCGGACGATTGGACTACATCTCTTGGCTGTCGGCTGGGCACGGGGGAAGAAGAGCTGGGCTGGGAGTTCATCTGCCGACTCGTGGAGGCTGTGAAGGAGGAGGCCAGATACATGGTTGGTGCGAGCGAACTGGAGAACTTCTGCACTGTCGCCGGCGGAACGTTCATCGACCGCATCGAGGAGCAGGCTCGCAAGAGCCCGGCCTTCCGTGAGGCGCTTGGCAGTGTGTGGACGCAGGGCGTGATCCCGCCCGCCGTCTACGCTCGCATCCGCGCGGCCGCCTCGGCCGACTGACTTCGCGGCGCGCCCGGCGACGCGCGGGCCGGCCCGATCGGCGACAATTGGTACGACCTCGGAGTCGATGCGTGGCGCGACGCCAGCCGGCGGCCGCCTGCAATTCGCCCCGTCCGGCCCTGGGGCAGTAAGGAGCAACCATGACGATCGCACGTCGAGAGGGGATCGCCTGGGCGCGGCTGGCCGATGTCGATCCCGAGTTGTGGGCGGCCATTCGCGGCGAGGCCAACCGTCAACGCTGGAAGATCGAACTGATCGCCAGCGAGAACTACACCTTTGCGGCCGTGATGGAGGCGCAGGGCTCGCCGCTCACCAACAAGTACGCCGAGGGCCTGCCCGGCAAGCGCTACTACGGCGGCTGCGAGTACGTGGACGTGGCCGAGCGGCTGGCCCAGGATCGCGCCCTGGCTCTCTTCCCGGGCGCCGAGCACGTCAACGTCCAGCCCCATTCGGGCGCGCAGGCCAACATGGCGGCCTACCTGAGCGTTCTGCAGATCGGCGACAGGATCCTGGGCATGAACCTGGCCCACGGCGGCCATCTGACCCACGGCTCGCCGGTCAACTTCAGCGGCAAGTGGTTCGAGGTCCACGCCTACGGCGTCGACCCGACGTCCGAGCAGATCGACTACGACGCGCTGGAGAAGCAGGCGGCCGAAGTGCGGCCGAAACTGATCGTCGCCGGTGCCAGCGCATACCCGCGCACGATCGACTTCGAGCGTCTGGGCAAGATTGCCCACGGCGTCGATGCGTTTCTGATGGTGGACATGGCCCACATCGCCGGGCTGATCGCGGCAGGGCTCCACCCGAGTCCATTCGGTCACGCCGACATCGTCACGACCACGACGCACAAGACCCTGCGCGGCCCGCGCGGCGGCTTGATCTTCTGCCGGGAGGAGCTCGGCAAGGCCGTGGACAAGAGCGTCTTCCCGGGCACCCAGGGCGGCCCTCTCATGCACGTGATCGCTGCCAAGGCCGTGGCGCTCAAGCTCGCCGACACCGACGAATACCGCCGGGACCAGCGCCAGACGATCGACAACGCCAGGCTGCTCGCCGCCACGCTCGTGGAGAACGGGGCTCGTGTCGTCTCCGGCGGGACGGACAACCACCTCATGCTCGTCGACGTGACACCGCTCGGCGTGACCGGACGAGAGGCTGAGCACCTGCTGGACGAGATCGGCATCACCGTCAACAAGAACGCCATACCGTTCGACAAGAACCCGCCCAACATCGCGTCCGGGATTCGCGTCGGGACTCCGGCCACCACCAGCCGGGGGTTCCGTGAGCCGGAGATGCGCCAGATCGGCGAGACGATCGTGTCGGCCATCGTGAACCGCGACGATCCGTCCGAGCTGGCCAAACTCGAAGCCCTGGTTCACGACATGTGCGCCCGGTTCCCCGTTCCGGGGCTGCGGGAGGACTGACCACGCCATCTCTTCCGCGTCCCGGCGGCGGTCCCAGGCAGGTGCCGAGAATGTCGATTCGACCGGGCTGGTCGGGTCGGCCGAGCCGGGACCAGCAGGCGCGGCCTTGAAGCTGTCCGACGACGCCATGCACGCGCTCCCGGCCCTCGTGGCCGGGTTCATCCTGGCCGGTCTCGTCACACTGCTGACCACGCCCCTGGTGCGTGCCTACGCCCGGCGGCGGGGCGTCGTGGACCGGCCCGAAGCCCGTCGCGTGAACAAGCGCGCCGTGGCGCGGGGCGGTGGCATTGCCATTGCCGCCGGGTTCGTCTCGGTCTCCCTGCTGATGCTGCTTCTCAACTTCGGCCTGGGCTGGAACTTCGTCGCCGACACCGCCGGCGTCGGAACGTCTCAGATCGTCGCCCTTCTCGGTGGTGCCGTTCTGGCGGCCGGCATCGGTCTCCTGGACGACTTCATGCAGTTGCGAGCCCGCTGGCAGCTGCTCGGTCAGCTCGCCCTGGCCGCTGTCGCCGTGGCTCTGGGCGTGACCGTGGCAACCGTCAATTTCCCGCTGGCTTCGGGCGGCACACTCAACCTGGCGAACATAGGCGGCCCGATCGCGGCCACGGCCACGATCCTTTGGATCCTCGGCATGGTCAACAGCATCAACTTCATCGACGGCCTCGACGGTCTGTCGACCGGGATCGCCTTGATCGCCGCGGTCACCCTCGGGACGATCAGCCTGAGTACGGACGCGGACGAGCCGTATGTGGCTCTCTTCTGCTTCATCCTCGCCGGGGCCCTGGCCGGCTTCCTGCGCTGGAACTTCCACCCCGCGTCGATCTTCAGCGGAACGAGCGGCATCATGTTCGTCGGCTACTCGCTGGCCGTGCTGTCGATCCTCGGCGCCGCCAAGATCGCCGTGGCCCTGCTGGTCCTCGGCGTGCCGATCATGGACACGTTCTGGATCATCGTCCGGCGCGTGGCCGCCCGCCGTTCGCCGTTCGCGCCCGACAGGGGCCACATCCACCACCGGCTGCTGGACATGGGGCTTTCCCATCGCGACACGGTCCTGGTCATCTACGGGGTTTGCATTCTCCTGGCGGTACTGTCACTGGTCCTGTCGAACACGGGTCAGATGTATGCCTTCCTGGGGCTCGTCGTCGTGTTCGGGCTCGCCCTCTTCTTGATCGAGCGTCTTGGAGGCGGCGCGGTCGCCGTCCAGGAGAGCCTGGATCGGGACTCTTACTCCGCCAACGGAAACGGGAACGGAAACGGGAATGGGGGGCCCGAAGGAGGGCCCTGACCGCGGTCGAGTCCGCCGGCCGTACCCGCCGACGGGCGACGCGCGACCTCGGTTTCACGTGTCCATCTGGCTCTTCTGGGGTATGAGCGTCCCCGGAAGTCGGCTGGTACACTCACGGCGCCCTGCCAGGGAGATGGATTGATCGGTCCAGGGAAGGCGTCCGCTTTCATCGTTCTCTTCTCTGAGATCGGCTTCGTCCTGCTCTTCACGGTGCTGGCGGGTACCCTCGCCGGGTACTGGCTCGACCAGCGCCTGGGGACGATCCCGGTCTTCGTCCTGGCCGGGTTCGCGATCGGCGGCACCGGCGGTGCCATCGGATCCTGGCGCTTGATGTCGAAGTACCTCAAGCAGATGGACGACGAGGATCGGAAATAGCGCGGCCTTTTCGACCGCCTCTAAACGGAGCGCGAGTGACGACCGACCCGGGCGGCCTGCCCGAGAAGATCGAAAATGGCGACGCAGGAGCAGCGCAGGTTCCGCCCGCGCCGAAGAAGCGCGCCCGCGGCATCCCGTTCAAGTTCCTGATCCCCGCGGTGATCGCCGTCGACCTGCTGGCCGTCATCTTCGTTCCGCCGTTCCCCGAAGGGGGAACCCAGGGCCAGGCATGCGATTTCCCGTCCTGCTTCGTCCAGAGCGCAATCGAACTGCCGCCGCCCGCGATCGTGTTCGACCTCTCGCCGTCGACGGCGCCGTCGCCGCTGCCGATGCTCTACTTCCACCCCAGCATCAGCTCGACTCTCCTGACGCTGTGGATCGTCATGATCTTCATACTGCTTCTGACTTTCGCGTTGACCCGCGGCATGAAGCTGGTTCCGAGCCGCGCTCACAACCTGGTCGAATGGGCCTACGAGTTCGGGCGCGACTTTGCGGTGGGCATCGGCGGTGAGGGGGCGCGGCCCTACTACCCGATATTCGCCGCGTTCTTCATCCTGATCCTGTTCTCCAACTGGAGCGGCCTCGTTCCGCCGATCGGCAAGATCCCGCAGCTCCGAGCACCGACCAGCGACGTCAACATAACCATCGGCCTGGCCCTCACCTCCTTCGCCCTCTTCCAGGGCGAAGGCTTCAGGCGCCTCGGCGTGCGCGGCTATCTCGGCAAGTTCTTCCCGCTCGGCGAATTCCGCAAGGGCATCGGGGCCGGAATCCTGGCCCTCTACGTCGGGATCATCGAGCTCTTCCTGGAGTTCGTGAAGCCCGTGACGCTGGCCATGCGACTCTTCGGCAACATCTATGGCGGCGAGGTAGCCCTGGCCGTCATCTCGGCCCTGACCCTGGCGGTGGTGCCGGTAGCCCTGTACGGGCTGGAGGCCCTCCTGAACTTGATCCAGGCTCTGATCTTCTCAGTCCTGACCCTTATGTTCATCATGATCGCCATCGAGGGTCACGAAGCCGAGGAGCACCATCCGGCCGCGGCCGGAACACCCGCAGCAGACCACCCGGCGCAAGGTGGCGCCGATCAATCCACGCCCGTGGCGGCCTGACCGCCAGCAACGCGACTGCCCGGCCGTAGTCCGGGACAAGGAGGACCTCTTCATGCTCGAGCACATTGGAGCCGGACTCGCAGCCATGGGCGTCATCGGCCCCGGCATCGGCATCGGCATCCTTGCCGGGATGTCCAGCAACGCCATCGGGCGCAACCCGGATGCGGCCGGTCAGATCCGCGGCCTGGCGATCATCCTGGCCGGCTTTGCCGAAGGCCTCGGCGTTCTGGCGATCGTCGTCGGCCTGCTGACGATCTTCATCAAGTAGGACCGTGGTCACGGAGCGAGTCAAGTGAACCCTCTGGCGACGGCGGCAGCAACGGTCGCGCCTTCGACGGCGACGGCGACGGCGTCGGCGCCCGGCCTGTCGATCAACTTCTTCTGGGTCATAGTCGCCGCCGGCAGCTTCCTCATCTTCCTGAACCTCATCTGGAGGTTCGGGTTCGATCCGATCGCGAACATCCTGGCCGAGCGCAAGGCCCGCATCGAGCAAGGGCTTGCCGACGCCGAACAGGCCCGTCGTGAGCGGGACTCGGGCGCGGCGGAGCACGCCCAGGTCATCACCGATGCCCGGCGCGAAGCCCAGGCCTTGATCGCCGCCGCGCAGAAATCGGCCCAGGATCTTCGATCCGCGGACATCGCCGCCACCCGCGACGAGTTGGAGCGGCTGCGCGTCAAGGCCGCGGCCGACATCATCGCCGAACGAGATCGGGCCCTGGCCGATCTGCGAGCCCAGGTCGCCGATCTGGCCCTGGCAGCGGCGGGCAAGGTCGTGGGTGAGTCCATGACGGAGGCCCGTCAGCGCCGCCTCGTCGATGAGTTCCTGGCGGGGAGCGGGTCGGGTGAGGGGCGGCAGAACTGATGCCGCGCACCGGCGCCGGCAGGCGCTACGCCGAGGCCGCGTTCCAGCTGGCCGAGCGAGACGGTCTCGTGGACGCCTGGCAGCGCGATCTGGTCCTGGCCGCGGGGCTGGCCCGCGACGAGCGGGTAGCCAGGGCCGTGGACAGCCCGGCCGTGCCCTTCGCGCAGCGGCGGAAGGCCGTCGAGCAGCTCATGGGCAGGCTCGGCGCCGGGCCCGGTCCGCGCAACCTGGCCCTGCTCCTCGCCAAGCGCGGCCGCTTCGCCGTCCTGCCCGACGTCAGCGCCGAGTACGATGCCCTGGTCCGGGAGTCGCGCGGAGTCGTCGCGGCCGTCGTGACCACGCCCGCTCCTCTCTCGGAGAAGGAGCTCGCGGGGGTCAGGACCCGCGTCGAAGCGATAGCCGGCGCCAGAGTTGAACTCGCCACGGCGACCGATCCGGCCCTCCTGGGAGGGCTGACCATCAGGATCGGCGACAGATTGATCGACGACAGCCTCCGAGGCCGCCTGGAGCGGCTGCGGGGACGGCTGATACAGGGAACCAGCTAGACGCACGAGGCCGGAAGAGAGATCCGGCCGGATGCGTCCCGCTTGCACGGCCGAACGGAGAAGGCATGGCCATTCGCTCAGACGAGATCGTCAGCATCATCAAGAACACCATCGAGAGCTTCGACGCGGGAGCGGAGTCGCGCACCGTCGGCACCGTGGTCCAGGTCGGCGACGGCATCGCCCAGATCTACGGCCTCTCCGACGCGCTCTCCTCTGAGCTGCTCGAGTTCCCCGGCGGCGTCATGGGCATGGCCCTCAACCTCGAAGAGGAGACCGTCGGGGCCGTCATTCTCGGCGATGCCACAGGCATCAAAGAGGGCGACACGGTCAAGACGACGGGCCGCGTCGTCGAAGTCCCGGTTGGAGTGGGCCTGCTCGGCCGGGTCGTGGACCCGCTCGGCCGCCCGCTCGACGACAAGGGCCCGATCGCCGCGGCCACCACGCGCCCGGTCGAGCGCATCGCCCCCGGCGTCATTACCCGCCAGGGTGTCGACACTCCGGTCCAGACCGGCATCAAGGCGATCGACGCGCTGATCCCGATCGGCCGCGGCCAGCGCGAGCTAATCATCGGCGACCGCCAGACCGGCAAGAGCGCCCTGGCCATCGACGCGATCATCAACCAGAAGGGCAAGGGGCTGGTCTGCATCTACGTGGCCATCGGGCAGAAGCTCTCGACGGTGGCCAAGGTGGTGGCCGTGCTCGAGCAGCACGGCGCCATGGAGCACACCATCGTCGTGGTGGCCGGAGCGGAGGAATCAGCCGCCCTGCAGTTCCTCGCTCCCTACGCCGGCTGCGCCATGGGCGAGGAGGTAATGGAGAACGGCGTCACGATCGACGGGCAGCTGGTCAAGGACTCACTGTGCGTCTACGACGACCTCTCCAAGCACGCCTGGGCGTACCGGGAAATGTCGCTCCTGCTTCGCCGCCCACCCGGCCGCGAGGCTTACCCCGGCGACGTCTTCTACCTGCACAGCCGGCTGCTCGAGCGCGCCGCGCGCATGAGCGACGAGAACGGCGGCGGGTCGCTCACGGCCCTGCCGCTGATCGAGACCCAGGCCGGCGACATCTCCGCCTATATTCCCACCAACGTGATCTCGATCACGGACGGCCAGATCTTCCTCGAGACCGATCTGTTCAACGCCGGCCAGCGTCCCGCTCTCAACATCGGGATCTCAGTCTCGCGCGTGGGGTCGGCGGCCCAGACCAAGGCCATGAAGAGGGTGGCCGCGCCGCTCAAACTCGACCTGGCCCAGTACCGCTCCCTGGCCGCCTTCGCGCAGTTCGCCTCGGACCTGGACAAGGCCACCCGGGATCAGCTGACCCGCGGCGAGAAGCTCTCCGAGGTGATCAAGCAGCCGCAGTACCAGCCCGTTCCACTGGAGCGGCAGGTGGCCATCCTCTACGTGGCCACGAAGGGCCTGCTGGACGATATCCCCACGCCCCGCGTCAAGGAGTTCGAGGCGCAGTTCACCCGCTTCCTCGACACCGAGCGCACGGACGTCATGAAGAAGCTCGCCTCGACCAAGGTTCTCGACGATGACACTGCCGCGGCCCTGGAGGCGGCGGCCGGCGATTTCCGCAAGATGTTCCTGTCGTAGGAAGCGTAAAGAAGCAGCGTGCCAAGCCAGCGAGACATCCGCAGACGCATAACGGCGTCGAGGAATATCAGGCAGATAACCCGCGCGATGCAGTTCGTGGCCGCGTCGAAGCTTCGCCGCGCCCAGGAGTCCACCCTCGCCGCCCGGCCCTACTCGGAGCTGATCGACGAGATCCTGGCCGACCTCGCGGCGGTCCTCATCGGCGACGAGCACCCGCTCCTGAGCCGGCGGGAGGAAGGCAAGCGGCTGATCGTCCTGGTCACGAGCGATCGAGGGCTAGCCGGGCCGCTCAACACAAACGCCGTTCGCTTCGCGGCCAGGGAGATAGTCGAACACCCGGGCGACCTGGAGCTGGTCAGCGTCGGCCGAAAGGGCCGCGACGCCATGCGCCGGGCTCGCGTGCCGATCATCGCCCACTTCCCCGGCTTTGGCGACAGGCCGACCCTGGACGATATCCTGCCGCTCGCCCGCCTCATCTCGGACGAGTACGAAGCGGGCACGTACAGCCAGGTAGACATCGTCTTCACCCGGTTCGTCTCGACACTGGTCCAGCGGGCCGAGATGGTCCAGCTGCTGCCGATCGCGCCCAGTTCGGACACCCGCGGCATCCCCGGCGCTCAGTTCATCTTCGAGCCCGCTCCGGAGGTCGTGCTGAACGAGTTGCTGCCGCGGTACGTGGGCACCCGTCTCTACCAGACCGCCCTCGAGAGCACGGCCAGCTTCTTCTCCAGCCAGATGGTGGCCATGAAGAACGCCACCGAAAACGCGGACGAGCTGATCGAGGACTTGACCCTCAGCTACAACAAGGCCCGCCAGGCCAGCATCACGAGCGAACTCATCGAGATCGCGTCCGGCGCGCAGGCGCGCTAGGACCTCAGGCGACGAAGAGCCGAGCAGCGACGAACCAGGAGGCACCGACACGACGATGGCGACCGCCGCCCCAACCGCAACCGGCCGCGTGATCCAGATCACGGGCGCGGTCGTCGACATCGAATTCCCGGCCGGGAAGCTGCCGGGGATCTACAACGCCGTCGAGGTCCGCCGGGGCGACGGAGTGAAGATCGTCTGCGAGGTTCAGCAGCACCTGGGCAACAACTGGGTTCGCAGCGTCGCCATGACCACCACGGACGGCCTGGCCCGCGGCGTCGAGGCCGTCGACACGGGCAGCCCCATCACGGTTCCGGTCGGCCAGGTCACGCTCGGGCGCGTCTTCAACGTCCTGGGCGAGGCGATCGACGAAGGCGCGCCGCTGGCCCCGAGCGAGCACCTGCCGATCCACCGGCCGGCTCCGGCGTTCGACCAGCAGACGACGGAGACGGAGATCTTCGAGACCGGCATAAAGGTCATCGACCTGGTCTGCCCCTTTGCGAAGGGCGGCAAGATCGGCGTCTTCGGCGGCGCCGGCGTGGGCAAGACCGTCATCATCCAGGAGCTGATCCGCAACGTCGCGCAGGAGCACTCGGGCTACTCCGTCTTCGCCGGCGTGGGCGAGCGGTCCCGGGAAGGCAACGACCTGATCCACGAGATGACCGAATCGGGCGTCATCGCCAAGACGGCGTTCGTCTTCGGGCAGATGAACGAACCACCGGGCGCCCGTCAGCGCGTCGGCCTGACCGCGCTGACCATGGCCGAGTACTTCCGCGACGAGGAGGGCCGCGACGTCCTCCTCTTCATCGACAACATCTTCCGCTTCACCCAGGCGGGCTCCGAGGTCTCCGCCCTGCTGGGCCGGATGCCTTCCGCGGTCGGATACCAGCCCAACCTGGCGACCGAGATGGCCGCTCTGCAGGAGCGCATCACCTCGACCAAGAAGGGCTCGATCACCTCGCTGCAGGCCGTCTACGTGCCGGCCGACGACTATACCGACCCGGCTCCGGCGACGACCTTCGGCCACCTCGACTCGACGATCCGGCTCGAGCGGGCCATCGCGGAGCTCGGCATCTATCCGGCGGTCGATCCCCTGACCTCCACCTCGCGCGTCCTCGACCCGCTGATCGTCGGCCAGGAGCACTACGACACGGCCCGCGAGGTCCAGCGAGTGCTGCAGCGCTACCGCGACCTGCAGGACATCATCTCGATCCTCGGCATCGACGAGCTCTCCGAGGAGGACAAGGCCACGGTGGCCAGGGCGCGCCGGCTCCAGATCTTCAACAGCCAGCCGTTCCACGTGGGCGAGGTGTTCACGGGACGCCCCGGCGTCTACGTCCCGATCCGCGACACGGTCGCCTCGTTCAAGGAGATCCTCGAAGGCAAGGTCGACGACCTGCCGGAGCAGGCCTTCTTCCTCGCCGGCACCCTGGACGACGTCCGGGCCAACGCGGCGAAGCTGGCCAAATGATCGCTTCGTGGGCGTGCACCGGCGCGATGGCGACCGCCGCCCCCCGCCGCTCCGCACTGAAGCGGTGGCTGAGTGCTACGCGTCGGCCGCCGGCGTTCGCCACCGCGCGGCCCATCACTGAACGGCGCTTCGCTCCGTCGTTCACGGCGCGGCCGAGGCGAGGTGGAGTGATTATTGGGACCCGCGCGCCGACGGCGGCCAAGCGCCGCGCACATCGAGGAATGAACTAGATGCCCCTTCATCTGGAGATCGTGACGCCGGAGCGGCGAGCCTTCGAGGGCGACGTCGACGAGGTCATCGTGCCCGGCAGCGAGGGGGAGATGGGCATCCTGCCGCACCACGAGCCGCTGATTTCCCTCCTGGGCCAGGGCGTCCTGCGGCTTAAGCGCGGCGGTGAGGAGCAGGAATTCGCCATCTTCGGCGGCTTCCTGCAGGTTCGCCCGGATCGCGTCGTGGTCCTGGCCGAGACCGCCGACCTCGCCTCCGAGATCGATCTGGAGCGGGCCGAGCGGGCCCGGCGCGAGGCCACGCGAGCCCTGGAAGGCGGCGGATTCGTCGAGCCCGCCGACCTGGCCAGCGCCAGGGCCGCTCTCCAGCGGGCGCTCATCCGCATTCGCGTGGCGGAGCGCGGATCGCGAGCCTCGACTCGGGGCGAGCACGAGGCCATACGCCACGCCCCGCCCCCGCCACGCGAAGAGCCGCCGGGCGAGTAACGGATGGCTGACGCGCGACCGTTCCACTGGGAGTTCAAGCCGGAACCCGTCCGGCGTGAGATCCTCCGGATCGAGGGCGGGCGCCGTCTCGAGGGTGCGGTACGCATCAGTGGGGCCAAGAACGCGGCGCTCAAGCTGATGGCCGCCGCCACGCTTACTGGCGAGCGCTGCCGCTTCACGAACGTGCCGGAGATCGAGGACGTCCACGTCCTGACCGGCGTCCTTCGCGACATCGGTGTAACGGTTGATCACCCCTGCCCCAACGTGTACGAGATCGCCTCGGGCGATGCCGAGTGGCTGTTCGTGCCGCTGGAGGCGGCGGCCAAGATGCGGGCGAGCTTCATCCTCCTCGGCCCGCTCCTGACCCGGTTCGGACGGGTCATCATCAGCAACCCCGGCGGCGACCGGATCGGCCGCCGGCCGGTCAACCTCCATGTCGACGCGATGCGGGCCCTGGGCGCGGAGATCGAGTACCGCAACGGCTATTACTTCGCCAAGGCACCCGGCCGCTTGAGGGGCGGTCCCGTCAACTTCCCGCAGATCACCGTGATGGGCACGGAGAACGCCATGCTGGCCGCCGTCCTGGCCGACGGCCACACGGTCATCGAGCCGGCGGCCCAGGAGCCGGAGGTCGACGACCTGATCGAGTTTCTGCAGAAGATGGGCGCCCAGGTCGAGCGCACGGCGCCCAATCGGATCGAGATCGAAGGCCGCCGCCGGGTTCGCGGTGCCGACCACTCGGTCGTGCCCGACCGGATCGAGGCCGGCACCTTCATCGTTGCCGCCGGAGTCACTCACGGCAGGGTCACTCTGCGGGGCGCACCCTGCGACCACCTCGGCTCCTTCCTGGGCGTGATGGCCGACATGGGGGTCTCGATCAGCTGTGGCAACGACACGATCGAGGTGGACGCCACCGCGGCGGATCTCAGGCCCCTGCGGAGCCGCGACATCGAGACGCAGCCCTACCCTGGCCTCGCCACCGACCTGCAGCCCCCGACCTGTGTGCTGCTGACCCAGGCGACCGGACTGAGCCATGTCCACGAGACCGTCTTCGAGGATCGCCTGGAGTGGCTTGGCGAGCTGCGCCGAATGGGCGCTCGCGTGGAGATCGTGGACCAGCACCACGCCCTCATCGATGGACCTGCGCCGCTGCATGGTGCCGAGGTCGAGATCGGCGACCTCAGAGCCGGCGCGTCGCTTATCCTTGCTGCCCTTGCCGCGGACGGAGTCACCACAATTGGCGGCGCACACCACGTACACCGCGGCTATGAGAAGATCGACGCGAAATTCCTGGAACTCGGGGCCAGGATCGAACGACTTGCTGAAGGGACTTAGCCACAGGCATGAAGATCGGTATCGACCTGGGCACGGCCAACATCATCGTCTACGTCAAGGGCCACGGCATCGTGATGATGGAGCCGTCCGTGGTGGCAGTCGACGACCAGAACCACATCGTGGCCGTCGGCGAAGAGGCCCGCGAGATGATCGGCCGCACACCCGGCAACATCCAGGCTATACGGCCGATGCGAGACGGAGTCATCGCCGACTACGTCATCACCGAAGCGCTGCTCGATCACTTCATTCATCGGGTCCAGCAGGGCCGGCGCTTCGGGTGGGGCAAGCCCGAGGTCATGATCAGCGTACCGGCTGGTGTCACCAGCGTCGAGAAGCGCGCCGTTCGCGATGCCGCCCTCAAGGCCGGCGCCTCCGAGGCCTATCTGATCGAAGAGCCGCTGGCCGCCGCGATCGGCGCGAACGTTCCGATCAGCGGTCCCTCCGGGGCCATGATCATCGACATCGGCGGCGGGACGAGCGAGATCGCGGTGATCTCCCTGGGTGCGATCGTGGTCTCCACCAGCCTGCGGGTCGGCGGGAACAAGATCGACGAGGCGATCTCCAGCTACGTTCGCAAGAAGTACAACCTGATGATCGGCGACCGCACGGCCGAAGACGTGAAGATCCAGATCGGAACGGCGCTGCCTCTCGAGCGTGAGATGACCATGGAGGTCCGCGGTCGAGACCTGATCGCCGGACTGCCGCGGACGATCCCGATCTCCAGCGGCGAGGTGATGGAGGCCATGGAGCCGCCCCTCCAGCAGATCATCGGCGCCGTGCGCCTGGTCCTGGAACAGACGCCGCCGGAGCTCTCCAGCGACATCATCGACAAGGGCATGGTCATGTCCGGCGGCGGGTCGCTGCTGCGGAACGTGGACAAGCTTCTTACCCAGGTCACCGGCGTGCCGTGCCACGTCGCCGACAACTCCATGCAGTGCGTCGCCCTCGGAACCGGCATCGCCCTCGAGCATTTCGAATTCTTCAAGAAGTACCTCGGCCCGCAGGTCTGATGCCTGGCCCTGCGGAGGAACCGGCAGACGAGGGCGATCGGGCCTTCGTCGACCTGCACTGCCATACCAGCGCCAGCTTCGATTCGCTCGCCTCTCCCGGCGCGGTCATGCGGGCCGCAATGTCCCGCGGCCTGACGCACCTGGCGATCACGGATCACGACCGCGTCGACGGGGCGCTGCGCGCCCGCGACGCCGCCCCGGACGGCCTGACCGTCATCGTCGGCGAGGAAGTGAAGACGGCCGACGGCGACCTGATCGCGATCTTCATCGAGAACCTCGTGCCGCCCGGCCTGTCGGCCCTCGAGACGATAGCGGCGATCCGCGAGCAGGGCGGCCTGGTCGGCATCCCTCATCCCTTCGATCGGCTGCGCGGCTTTGGTCGAAAGAGCGGCGCGGACCCCGCCGACGTAGCCGGGGCGGTCGACTGGGTGGAGGTCTACAACGCCCGCGTGGTGGGGGGATCGGCCAACGAGCGCGCCGCGTTGTTCGCCAGGGAGCACTCCCTGCCGGGCCTTTGCGCTTCCGACTCCCATACCGTGCTTGAGGTCGGCGTCTCCTACAACAGCGTCAGAGGCGACCCCGGCACGTCGGCCGGTCTGCTGGCGGCGCTGGCGACCGTAGATACCCATCCGTACCGTGCCAGCTACTACGTCAGGGCATGGACGCCCATCGCCAAACTCGTCCAATCTGTGCGTGGCAACGGCCGCCGCCCTGTCCAAGCCAGCCCGGGGGGATCCAAGTGACCGAGCACCAGGACCACCACCTGCATCCGATCGGGGACCCGCTCGGCCGCGAGGCTGATGCGCTCATCAATCCGGATGCTGCCGTGGTGGTGCCCCCGGCTGATCAGATGTCGCTGGTGCGCCGGCTGCGCGAGCCCAGGACGCTCCTCTCGATCGCCGTGCCCCTGATCATCATCATCGTCGCCGTGGCGTTGAACTGGAAGGACATGCAGCAGGTCCCTGAGGACATCAGTCGCGCCAATCTCCTCTTTGTCCTGCTCGCGTTCCTGATCTACTACTGCGGCTTCCCCCTTCGTGGTTGGCGGTGGACGAAGCTACTCAAGGGAGCCGGCTACAAGGTCCGAGTCCGGGACGGCACCGAGATCCTCTTCCTGTCGTGGCTGGTCAACTGCATAGTGCCGGCCAAGCTCGGCGACCTTTACAGGGCGTACCTGCTCAAGCTCAACAGCCCTGTCTCCGCCACGAAGACCCTGGGGACGGTCTTCATGGAGCGCATTCTCGACCTGATCGCCATCGCCGTTCTCGGCCTGGTGGCAGGATACTGGCGGTTTCGCGACAACCTCAACGCGCTCCCGCGATCGGTCCAGCTCATCTTCGCGCTGGGCGTCGTGGTGGTCGTGCTGCTGATCGTGGCCCTCGTGGCGATGCGCAGCTTCGGACGCCGGATCATAGCGATTCTGCCTCTGCCCAGGCGCGCGCTCGACTTCTACGAGCGTTTCGAGGAAGGCGTCTTCGGATCGGTGGGCCTGAAAGGGCTGCCGCTCCTGGGGGTTCTCACGGTCGTGATCTGGATGACGGAGGCGCTTCGGCTCTACTTCGTCATTCGCGCGCTCGGCTTCAGCGACGTGAACTCGCTGGGCTTCTCCGGCGCGATGTTCGTGGCCTTGATCGGATCTCTTCTGACGGCCGTGCCGCTCACGCCGGGCGGGCTCGGCCTGGTCGAGCTCGGCATGGGCGGAGTCCTCACGGGCGTGTTCAACGCGAGCGCACCTCACGCCGCTGCCGTCATCCTGGTCGACCGCACCATCAGCGTCTTCTCGATCGTGGTCCTCGGCTCGATCGCGTACGTCCTGTCGTCCAAGCCGCGCGGCGGCGGGATAGTCGTCGAGGAGATTTCCCGGCCGGGGCAGGGCGGCTAGCCCGCTCCGGGGAACGGTGCGGCTTCGAACCTGGCCCGGGCCCGGGATCTGTCACGTGTGCCATCCGCCCAGGCGTTCGGGATCGCGTCCGTGCGTCCGTTCGGTCTCGTGGCGCCCGGCCGGCAGAACTTTGAGACTACCCTGGCTGGTGCACCGGTAGTCGCCACCTTGGGGTACGAAAAGGTCATTCACGCTTTGGCCAGACTCTCCGATAGTTCCAGTATCGGGGCAGAACGCACCGTACCCGGGGAGCCAGGCTGGCGTCATGACCGGACAGAACGGACGAGCCTTCAACGAGTGGTTGAGGACCCAGCTCAAAGCGAAGAAGATGTCGCAGCGCCAGCTGGCGCAGCAGTCCGGCGTCGATCATTCGACGATCTCGCGGCTGATCCGCGGCGATCGGATGCCGTCGCTCGGGACAGCCACCAAGCTCGCCCGTGGCCTGCGCGAGATCCGCGACGACGCCGATGCGCCGCAGTACCTGGGCGCGGTCGCGGCCGGGACGGCCAACCCGACCGCTCGGGTCGAGTACGCCCTGCGAGCCGATGAGATCCTGTCCGAACCCCAGGTCCGCCAGGTGATGGAGTACTACCTGGCCGTCCGAATGCGCCGCTTCGGCCGCGGCTACGCCGCAATGAGATCCGATGACAGGCCCATGGAGCCGCGCCGCCTGATCGACGATCGTCGAGACGCGCCCCTCATGTCGGCCGCGATAGCGGGCCATGGCGTGCGGCCGATGGTCCGCCAGCTGCCGGCGCGGGCGCGCACCGGTCGCGAAGCGAGCTGATCTTCAGCGGCCGTGGAGTAGCGGCGTCAGGGTGATCGCCGGTACACGGACATGATTCGGTCCGGAGCGGCATCGAACCGGTCGATGAGCGTGAACGCGTGTCCACCGGCGTTGGCACCGAGCCACTGGGCCTCCTGATCGCCGCCGCAACCGCTCTTGATCCAGCCCGAGTCGCACAGGAGGACCACGATCTCCGCCTGGCCCGGCCCCACCAGCGTGATCCCGTCGCGCAGCAGCGGATATGAATAGGCGTCGGTGCCCTTGGGAACGTAGATCGGGACCAGGGCTATCCGCCGGCCGGCTGCGTCGTCCTCGATGCGCGAGGCCGCCGCCTGGGCGTCGACCCAACTACCGGTCGGGGCGATCGGCGGCCATTGGGCGGCGTTGAAGGTAACGAAGGCTGCCAAGAGCACGATCACGGCCGCGCGGCGAGCGGCCCGGGCACGGCCGCGCCGCCCGGCGTTCCAGAGCGCACCGAGCGTCACGCCTGCGGCCACCAGCACGAAGGGATCGGCCGCCGTGTGGTACTGCTCGGTCATCGTGATGTTGAGTTCCGACACCGCTCGCAATCCGAGTCCGAGGGCCAGGACCATCACGATCAGGCCGCCGACCAGGAGAGCAAACCCGTGTCGCTCGTCCTCGAGCGGCACCTCGTTGTCGGAGATGGTCAGGTGGTGCCGCCACAGCCTGAGCAGCATGAGCGACCAGGCCACCGCCAACGTGAGGACCACGGCTATGGCGAGCACGACTCCGGGCCGGAGCTCGAAGAACGGCCAGCCTGTCAGGGGCCAGGCGGCAACGCGGATCGCGGCGAAGACCAGTCGAGCAGCGGGGCTGACCGACACGTATCCGGGAGGTGAGGCGAGGTATGACGACATCGCCTGGATTTCGGCGAAGCCGCTCGTCAGCTCGTGGACTATCTCCGGCAGGTACGTGGTCACGAACAGTGCCGCCGCGGCTGCGCCCCACAGCGCAACGCGGCGTCTTGCGCCGCCGGCTACGCGCCAGAGGTCCAGTACGTACACGGCGCCGAGAGGGAGAAGTAGCACAACCGCCGTCTCGTGCGATTGAATCGCCAGTGTCAGACCGGCCCCCGCCGCCAGCCACCAGGAGGGCCGCCTGGAACGCCATGCCTGCCACGCTCCGAGCAACGCGAGCGCCGCGCCTGTCTGGACGAAGTCCGGGTTCCAGATGAAGGAGGAGAAGAACACGAGAGCGACCGAGGTCGCGGCCATCAAGGCCACGATCAACCCGGCGGTTCGGCCGCCGATGCTCCTTGCCACCCACCACAGCATCGGCACCGCCAGCGAGTTGATCGCCGCGATCTCTGCGAGGATCGCGCGAGGGTCGCCGCGGCTGAGCCAGGCCACAGGCAGAAGAAGATCGTAGTAGAGAGCCCCGTGGTGAAACGTGAGATTGCCCAACGAGGTTGCCGCGGGCCCGAAGGTTGGTAGCTGTCCGGTCGTCACGGCCGTCCAGATCGCCAGCAGCTCGGTGCCCTGGTCCGAGTCCCAGGGCCCGCCGTTCCCGACGTAGGCGAACCTGATGATCGCCGCTATGGCCGTGATCACGATCAGCGCCACCAGTTCGGCCTTGCGAACGCCGGTGCCGTCGCCGGAATGGCCGGCTTCGTCTTCCTGTCGACTGGGGGTGTTCGATGCCGTCAGGTCGCCCGACTGCGCGGGTGACTCGTGGGCGGCCTGTCTGCGGCGTATCCCCATCTCAGGCGTTCCCAGCGGTCGATCGTTGGCCGTTGCCGGGTCCGGCCGGCTCCGCCGCCGGCCCCGGGGTCAGCGGGCGGCCGGCCGCCATGTCGGCCAGCCTGGCCACGTTGACGGCGTCCCAGCCGTGCTCCATTCCCGGTGTCTCCAGGTAGAACGCGACGTGGTCCAGGCGGGGGTGGCACAGCAGATGAGCCAGCCCATCGCGGCCGATCCGGCCGTCGCCCAGGTGCGCGTGGCGGTCATGGCGGGATCCCCGATCGGACTCGGAGTCGTTGAGGTGGATCATCACGAGCCGCTCCAGGCCGATCTGGCGGTCGAAAGCCGCAAGCAGGTCGTCGATGGCGGCGGGGCTCGATACGTCGTAGCCGGCACCCCACAGGTGTGCCGCGTCAAGGCAGAAGCCGAGCCTGCCGTCGAGTCCGCCGGCCGTCGAGGCGTCCTGGATCATCGCCAGTTCCTCGATGCTCGCGCCGATGCCGAAACCACCGCCGGAGGAGTTCTCCAGGACCACCAGCGCGGCGGACGGATCGCCCTCCGGCCAGGAGGACCCGTCCGTGACCCGCCGCAACCCTTCGATCAGACGCCTGAGACCCGCCTCGAGACCGGCCCCGCGGTGCGAGCCGACGTGGACGTTGACGAACCGGGCCCCGAAGTCGGGGGCGTGCTCCAGCTCGTGACGCATCAGCTCGACCGAGCGGCCGAAGAGTTCGTCGTCCGGTCCGGCCAGGTTGACAAGGTAGGGCGCATGGATGCAGACGGGGCCGATCTCCAGCTCCTCGAGCCGACGCCGGAAGGCCTCCGCCTCAGGCGGAGCTTCGGATCGACGCCGCCAGGCAGTCGGGTTGTCGCTGAAGATCTGCAGCGCCGACGCGCCGATCTCGTCCGCGCGCTCGGCGACGCGCACCAGGCCGAGGCCTATGGGCAGATGCACGCCGGCGCGCCGGCCTCCGGGCAACTGGACCCGCTCGACACGAGCAGGCGAACCTCCCGCAGCCCGGCCGCGGCCGGGCCCAGCGCGATCCACAATCAAACGGCTACCAGCCCTCAAGTGACGCAGATGCTGCCGGGTCGCGATCAGCCCGCGCGATGGCCGTCGCGACGGGGAGTGTACTCGCCTCCGATCATCGGCTCGATCAGTCCGTAGTCGCCGCTGCAGCGCTTGTACAGCACGCACACCTTCTCGGACTCGGCGTTGACGAAGATGAAGAAGAGGTGACCCAGTTCCTCCATCCTCTCCAGGGCATCCTCCTCGAACATCGGCTCGATCGCGAAACGCTTGGTCTTGACGATGCGCGACGTCCGGGCTTCCGGCTCGACCGGCTCGACCGGCTCACCCGGCTCGTCACCGGCGAGTCGTCGGGCCCGGGCCTGATCCGGCCGGAACTTGCCGCGCGGCTTCTCTCGCGCGTCCACGGCCTGGCGCTCGATCCGATCGATGACGATGTCCAGGCTCGCCTGGTAGGTCGGACCCGAAGCGTGGCTCCGCAGCGTCTGACCGTCGACTGTCAGCGTCAATTCGGCTATCTGTGAGTCGACGGTGCTGTGATGCTGCTCGTTGGAGAGCTCGACCACCGCGTCGGCGCTATCGTCCGCCAGTCGTTCGAGCCGGCGCATCTTGCGCTCGGCGTATTGCCGTACGGACTCCGGAACGTCGACGTTCTTGCCCTTGACGATCGTCCTCACGGCTGACCTCCGCAACTCGTTCGCGCGCTCGGTGGCTCGCACGCCGGCCGAGTGGCGCATATCGGGATGAGCAGCTGCCACGCGGCCAGTATAGGTGTCGGCTCGGTCGCCCGACCCTGCGCGTTTCCTGTGGCGGGCCACGCGGACCGGAGCTGGACGCCGGCCTCCGAGCCGACGCACGTTGTCGTGCCGGGCGGGTGCGCTGGCCGGGCCGGCCGTGGGCGCCGCTGGGCCTCGCGCCTTCCGGAGGCCGGCCGGCGCTGGCCGTCAGCGCTCGCGGGCCACCGTCACGGCCGAGACGGCGACCGCGCCGGCGGCGTAGAGCACCTCGGCGCAGGCCACCAGCGTGGATCCAGTGGTCACGACGTCGTCCACCACCACGACCCATCGCCCCGTGACGTGTGCCGCCTCGGCCGGCCCTCGAAGCGCAAACGCGCCGGCTACGTTGACCCGTCTGGCCCGACGCCCCAGGTCGAATTGGGGCGAGGTATTGCGAGTCCGCTCCAGGGCCGGGAGCCAGGGCAGCTGAACACGACGGGACGCCTCCGCAGCCAGCAGGACGGCCTGATCGTAGCCGCGCCTTCTGGCGCGCTCGGCGTGGACCGGCACGGGCACGAGCACCTCCCCGCCTGCGCCGGCAATCCTCCATCGTTCGGCCACGGCCGCCGCGAGGGGCGCGGCCAGCCGCCGCTCCCCCGCGTACTTGAGCCCGTGAAGGGCTGCTCTCACCGCTCCCGAGAACGGCGCGCACCACTCCAGCTGGGCCAGCGGCACCGGGGTAGACGAGGGCAGCCCGATCGGGACGCCCGGCGGCAGAGCAAGGCGCGCCGCCAGGGCGCGACGGCAGGCCGGGCACAGCGCGAAGCCCTCCGCACCGCAGCCGGCGCAGGCGGCCGGCAGGGCCACGTCGAGCAGGGAAGAGGCCGCGGCTGTCAAGAGACGTGATGGCATCCACGAACCCTACGCAGCGAGACTCATCGGCCGCTCATCTGCCGCTTATCCGGCCGCTGGGTACGCGAGTCTCGAGGCCGGCCGCGCGGTACGTGGAAGATGCCGACCAGCGGACGAAAGAGTCTGCTCGGAGGCTGGACCGGTCACGTCCGCCGACGCCGGACGGAACGGTCATGGGCACCTGACGGCGCTCTCCGGGGCGCACGGCCCGCCTACCGCTAGGCGGGCAGGATCTCGATCTCGTCGCCGACGGTCGTGCCGGTGGCCTCGATCGTTCCGGCGGGCAGCTCCATGACGCCCTTCGCCCCCCCGACGCGCCAGACGACGCCACGCCACGGCGGCACCGCCCGCCGGGCCGAGATGACTCGTCGCATGTTGTTCGGGGCGGTCGGGCGTGAGACGAAGAGGACGTCGATGGGGAACCGCATGAACAGCATGTGGATGCCGTTCTCGTCCGGCAGCCACAGGCCGTCGCCCTGGGGCAGCGAGCGGCGTCCCATCAGGCCCATGAACTTGGCCCAGAAGGAGGCGCCGTCTTCGAGCCGCTCCGCCAGCATGTTCCCCCGGCTCACGTTGCGGGCGATAAGGGAGCGTCGACTCACGGGATGGCGCCCGTCCCCATCGTCTTGACGATCGAAATGATGGCCGGCCCCAGGATGACGATGAAGAGCGATGGGAAGATGCAGCCGACCAGGGGGAAGAGCATCTTGATCGGCGCGCGAGCGGCCATCTCCTCGGCTCGCTGGCGGCGCTCGATGCGCAGCTGCTCGGACTGGACCTGGAGCACCTTGGAGATGGACACGCCCAGCTGCTCCGCCTGGATGATCGCGCCGATGAAGTTGGAGAGGGGCTGCACGTTGGTCCGGGGGACCATGTCCCGGAGCGCGTCCCGACGCGCCTTGCCGACGCGGACTTCGGCCAGCGCCCGTCGGAACTCGTCCGAGAGCGGTCCGGGAAGCTTCTCGACTACCTTGGCCAGAGCGGCGTCGAACCCGAGCCCGGCGCGAACGGAGATCGTCAGAAGGTCGAGGGTGTCCGGGATCATCTTGAGGATGATCTTCTGCCGGGCCTTGATGCGGCCGCCCAGCCAGAACTCCGGCAGGAGATAGCCGATCCCGACGCCGATGATGCCCAGGAAAAGGCCGGAGATCACGCCTCCCGAGACCAGGGCAAAGAGGACGAAGATGATCCCACCGGTGGCGATGCCGACCAGAATCTTCACGCCGACCCAGTCCGACAGCCGCAGGTCGCCGGGATTGCCGGCCATAGCCAGCCGCTTCTCGGAGTTCTCCGACGACGACGCGCTGCTGAGACGGCTGCCCAGCCTCGAGAGCCGGGCGATGAGCGGCCTCAGGGTGCGTTCGGAGAATGGCTGCTGGAGCTCGAGCTCTTCGAGGTTGCGGGCCTGCATCGAGCCCAGCTGAGTCAATCTGGCCTGGACCGGATCGACCGGGGAGCGGGCGGCGAGACCGATGACGAGCACGAGAATGCCACCTGCGACCAGCGCTCCAATGATGATCCCGATCATTTCTCAGACCTCGATGGCGACGATGCGCCGGATCAGGATGAACCCGATCAGCATGAAGAACCCGCCGACAGCCAGGATGATCATGCCGGCCGGCAAACCGAGGATGCCGGGCGGGTTCTCGAACATCGGCTGCATGAAGCCGGGCGCGATCACGAATAGAAGACCCATCAGGCCGATCGGCATGCCGGCCACCACGTAGCCCGAGAGACGCTGCTGCGCGGTCAAGGTTCGAATCTCGCCCTTGATGCGGACCCGCTCGCGGATGGTGAAGGCGATCGAGTCGAGAATCTCGGCCAGGTTGCCGCCGACCTGGTGCTGGATGGTGATGGCCGTGGCCATCAGCTCCAGGTCGTCCGAGCGAACGCGGCGGACCATGTTCTCGAGGGCGACGTCGAAGGCGAGACCCAGGTTGACCTCGCGGACGACCCGGCCGAACTCGGTTGAGACCGGGGGCGCCGCCTCGCGGACGACCATCTCGATCGACTGCAGGAACGACGAGCCGGCCCGGAGAGCGTTGGCGATGAGGGTGATGGTGTCGGGGAGTTGCTTGTTGAAGGCGTTTAGACGCGACGCCCGGCGCCGGCCCAGCCACATCCGGGGCAGGAAGAATCCGACGATGGCGCCGATCACGAGGGCGATGGGCGTGGTCAAAGGCTTCAGCACGACGCCCAGGGTCATGAAGATCAGAGGGACGGCCACGACGGTGCCGGCCCAGATGGCGATGAACTCGCCCGTCCTGAGCTTCAGGTCCGCTCGGGCGATGTCACGGGCGAGGTTAGCTCCGAAGTCACGCTGCTCGACGACGCGGTTCAGGCGGGCCAGGGCGACGCTCTGAGCCAGCGCGTTGCCCAGGCCGGACGATCCCTGGGCAACGCTGGACGTTGCGGACACCTCCGGCTTCCCGGCCGTGTACCGCTCCAGTCTCGCGCTGATGCCGCTGCCGCGGCCGGCGCTGGCGACACCCAGGAATACCAGCATCACGCCGACGAAGACCAGGATGCCGATCAGGAGCCCTAACATTCTGCCTCTCCCCGCCTCGGCCTAGATGAGACCGAACAGTCCACGCGGCAAGTGGATGCCCATGATCTCGAACTTCTCGACGAACTTCGGCCGGATGCCGGTCGGTCGAAGCCGTCCCTGGATCTTGCCGTCAGTCACGCCGGTCTGCTCGAAGAGGAAGACGTCCTGCATGACTACGACGTCACCCTCCATGCCCTGGACCTCGGTTATGTACTCGATGCGGCGGACGCCATCCTTCATTCGGCTCTGGTGGACGATGAGGTCGACGGCCGACGAGACCTGCTCGCGGATGGCCCGAAGGGGCAGATCCACGCCCGCCATGAGAACCATGGTCTCCAGGCGGGCCAACATGTCGCGAGGGCTGTTGGCGTGCCCGGTCGACATCGAGCCGTCGTGGCCGGTGTTCATGGCCTGGAGCATGTCGAGGGCCTCGCCGCCGCGGCACTCTCCGACGATGATCCGGTCGGGCCGCATTCGCAGGGCGTTCCGGACCAGCTCCCGGATCGGAATAGCGCCCCGGCCCTCGATGTTGGGTGGACGTGATTCGAGCGTGACGACATGCTCCTGCCGGAGCTGCAGCTCGGCCGCGTCCTCGACGGTGACGATGCGCTCGTCGTTCGGGATGAACGACGAGAGGACGTTCAGGGTGGTCGTCTTGCCGGAGCCGGTGCCGCCCGAGACGAAGATGTTCAGACGAGCTTCCACGCAGGCGCGCAGGAAGTCGAACATCTCAGGTGTCGCCGTACCGAAGCGGATCAAGTCGTCCACCGTGAAGGGCGACGCGGAGAACTTGCGGATGGTGATGACCGGCCCGATCAGCGACAGCGGCGGAATGATGGCGTTGACGCGGGATCCATCGGTCAGGCGGGCGTCGACCATGGGGCTCGACTCGTCGATGCGGCGGCCGATCGGGGCGATGATCCGATCGATGATGCGCATCACGTGGTCGTCGTTCTGGAAGACGACGTTGGTCAGCTCCAGGCGGCCGTTGCGCTCGATGTAGACCTGGCGTGGGCCGTTGACCATGATCTCGGTCACGGTCTCGTCGCGGAGAAGCGGCTCCAGGGGACCGAGTCCGATGATCTCGTCCGTGATCTGCTCGAGCATTCGGACGCGCTCCGCGCGGGTGAGGGCCAGGCCCTCCTCGTCGATGACGCGGCCGAAGATCTCCTCGATCTGGCGCCGGACCTCGACCTGGTTCGTCAGGTCGAGCTTGGGGTCCAGGTCCTGGATGACTCGGGACTGGATTCGGAACTTGACCTCGCGCAGCGACTCGCGCACGGGCGCCTGGCTCAGGAGGCGCTGTCCGCCCGGGCTCGGGATCACTCCAGAAGGGCCCCCGGGTGCCGACGGCGGACCCGCTGGCCCGCCCGGTGCGGAAGGAGCCACACCTGGTCGCGAACTCTCGATCCTCTTCAGAAGGGACATCGCCTACACCCCTTACTGGCCCTGCAGCCGGGCAACTATCTCCATGCGAAGAGCGACTTGCCCTTCTGAGGCGCCTTCCGGCCGTCCTCTTCGCGCGATTCTCCTCCGCCGACGATGGAAGTCGCCAGACGCAAGACGTCCTGTGATACCTGGCTCTCTCGGTTGCTGATCACGAACGGTACGCCCCGGTTGAGGGCGTACACAACAGCCCGCCCGTCGCTGACGATCGTATGGTCGACCTTACGACCGATCGAATGCTCGACATCGGCGACTCTGATCCCCAGGGTGGTATCGGCTCGGTTGAGGACAAGCCTGATCTTGTGGGAGTAACCGAGCTGCTCGGCCACCTCGAGGAAGAGCCTTATGTTCTTGATGCTGGTGATCTCGAGCGTGAGCACCGTCAGCACGACGTCCGCGAGATCCAGGATACCCAGCAGTGTGTCGTTGAACCACGCTGCGCAATCGATGACAACGAGTTCGCTCTGCTGGCGGAGGATCTCTATGACGTGCTTGACGCCGGCCGGTGTGATCAGCTCGGCCATCTCCGGCGATGGCGGGGCGAGCAACACGTGGACGCCCGACGAGTGCGTCAGGGTGAACGTGTCGACCGAATTCGGGATCGCGTCCGAGCTCGAGTTCGGGCACGAGCTCGGCCATCGACTTGTCCTTGGGGTTGAGATTGAGTAGGACGGCCACGTCGCCGAACTGGAAGGACGCGTCCACGAGCGTCACCTTCTTGCCCAGCTCGACTCCGGCCGCTACTGCCAGGTTGACCGCGATCGTGGTGCGTCCAACGCCGCCTTTCGGGCTGAACACGGCCACGACCTGGCCTTCCTGGGTGGGATCCTGGGTTCGAGCCGCCAGGGTTACGGCGGCCCTGCCGGCCTTCTCCTTCTCACGGGAGTAGACCTGGCGGATCGATGCCGTCAACTCGTCGCTGCTGAAAGGCTTGACCAGGAACTCCCGAGCCCCGGCCAGCATCGAACGGCGAAGGTAGTCGGCTTCGCCCTGGACCGACATCATCACCACGGCCGCGCTGGGCACCTGGGCCGAAAGGCGTTCGGTGGCGGCGATCCCGTCCATGTCGGGCATGTTGATGTCCATCAGGATGACGTCAGGCAGAATCCTGGCTGCCTGCTCGATCGCCTCGGCGCCCGAGGCGGCCGTCCCCACCACGACGATGTCGGCCTCGAAACCGAGCAGCTTCGAGAGGTGGTCGCGGGTCTCCGGGATGTCGTCGACGATCAGGACCTGAATCCGGTCAGCCATCTAAATCAATCGCTTCCATGGGGCCGGAGAGGCCGCTTCGTACGGCCTCTCCCTGCAGCTCCGCCGGGGGCGAAGCGGCCTACCATTGAATTACGACGCCGAGCTTGGCGGGGATGACGGCTCTCGGATCGGGCGGGAGAACGCCGTAGTTCTGGACGAGCTGGTAGTAGGTGATGCCGGTGGTGTCCGCCGCCGAGCCCGCGACATTGTCGTCGGCGCGGGAGCGGAGGGCGAACGAGAGATCGATGTAGTTCTGCGAGCCCTCAGTCTCCATCCGCTGGGCCCACCGAATGAGCTCGGCCTCCTCGGGCATGACCTCGACGATCGCGATCATCTGGCGGTCCGTGAACTGGACGCTCGCGGGCGTCGCCGCGGAGATCGCCGCTGGGAATGAAGAGGCAGGAGTGGGCTCGCTGGCCGCAGCCGGGGCCAGAAGGGTAGCCAGGATCCGGCGGTTTCGGATCACCATCTTGGTCGTGACCTGCGATCCGCCCGGCAGGCTGATCGAATTGCTGTTCGAGTCCTGGGCCGTGATCGAGAGCTGATCCACGTACACGCTGAGGATGATGTCCACGTGGTCGCCCGGAACGATCAGGGTGCCGACGCCGTTCGTCTGGTCGACCTCCATCGAGACGGCGACCATGCCCGGGGTGATGTCACCGGCTATGTCCTTGCCGTCGGTGACCGACCCGGCCTGGGACAGGAAGTCCTGGCTGGCCACGATCGCCTTGCCGCTGGCGATATCGGCACCCGCGATCTTGCCGACTACCTGATCGACACTCGTGAAGGTGTCCGAACCAAGCGCATCGCGCTCCGAGATGGTCATCGACTTGAGGCCAACCATGGCCGCCGTTATCGTGTCGCCGGCGTTGATTGCCCGCGTGGCCACGACTACCTGAACGGTGGGCTCGGGCGTCGCCGACGGCGTGACGGCCGGCACGGGCGTCTTGGACGCGCCACCGCCTCCACCGCCGTTCGCTAGCACGGCCGCCCCGACGCCGCCTGAGATGGCGACGATGATACCGAGCAGGATCAGCAATCTGTTCGACCGCTTCACGACGATACTCCCGAGCATTGTGACAAGTGTCACCACGGTAGCCTTGCAGCCAACCTAACAACGACTATACCAATGGCCTAGGCCAAGTAGGAAGGATTCTCGGCGTCTGCCACGTAAGAATGCCTGGCTGGACCCCGCGCCGCGCAACAAAACGGGCCGCGCCCCTCGCGCGGCCCGTTTGGTTCGTACGGCCGAAGCCAACGATTACAAGGCTGCACCGATGGAGCTGAGGATGCCCTGGATCACGCCGCCCAGGAAGAGCAGCGCGACGACCGCGGCGATGGCGATGAGGGCGAGGATGAGGGCGTACTCGGCCAGACCCTGGCCTCGCGCACAGCGACTGAGCATGGATGACCTCCCGATGAGTCCGCCTCACTGTCGAGGTGTCGGGATTCTCCGCGCCCGTGCCTCGAAAGGCCATGGACAATTCGTCATGTGACGGCCGGCGTACGACCGCCCGCCCATCACGTCGGTTTCCCGGTCGCCACTCTCCGCGCCTTCGAGCGGATTGCCCTTCAGGCGAAGGCGGCGCAAACCCCGTGCTTGGAGGGCGTCAGACGGCGCTGGCAACCAGGGCCAGCAGCGAGGAAAGCTGGTCGCTGAAGAAGAGCAGTGAGACGACGCAGACGACGGCCATTATGGCCAGGATAAGGCCGTACTCGATCAGGCCCTGACCGCAACGGCCTGTCCGCGGCCAGCGCTCCTGCGGACCCGGCAGCGCCGGCGCGTGCGACGAGATCCACCTGGGCGCGAGTACCGGGCTGGGGCTCACCTCGCCGGCAGGACCAGGACGACCTCCCGGCCCTCGTCGAGGAGTTCGGCCGTGATGCCGATGGTGTCGGAGCGCTGCTGGATCTCGCGCCAGGTGTTGGCCGGGAGAGCCAGCGGCTGACCGGCCCGCGCTGCCCGGTTGACCTTGGCCGCGCGGGTCTCGGCGATCATCGCCTTGAGCGCCTCCGGGATCTCGCGCTCGGCCGCTTTGCCGCGCTTGTCCTGTCTTTCGGGCTCCGGCGAGGCCGGCTCTTCGACGACGGGCTCCTCGAGCTCCTTGGCCTCGTCGCGGCGGGCCGAGACCCGGGCCTCGGTCTTCTCCGGACCCCATTCGAACCGGATCGAGATCCGGTCCGGCTGGCACGACAGGAAGCCGGTGACTGTCTCGTCGATGAGTCGGAAGATCACGCTCTCGATGTCCATCGGCAGCCGGCGGTCTGTACCGTACGACTCGAACTCGATCGGGACCTGCGAGCGTCGGCCGCGATCGCGAGCGACCCGGCGCAACGTCGGCACGAGCCCGAGATCGTCGAGCACCATCGGCCGCACGTCGAAGATGAAGGTCTTGGTGGCGTCCAGCGTGTGCTGGACCATGCCGATCAGTTGCCCGATCTCGGCCTTTGCCTGGGCCGGGTCGCGGTCCAGCAGCCGCTCCACGATCTGGGCCTGCAGCACGATGTTGGTCAGGCTCTGGGCCGGGCCGTCGTGCATCGCCCTGGCAATCTCACGCCGGAGGTCTTCCTGGGCGGCAAGGACCAGGCGCGAGACGGCCGGCGGGAGCGGCGTGCTCGTGTCCAGCTTGTCGACCGTGTGCTGCGGAACGGCCCCGCCCATCGAGGCGCGATCCAGCTCGGCGCTGTAGCGACGCAGGCTCTCTCGAAACCTGGTCAGGATCTTGAGCTTGCCCTCGAGGATGTCGACCTGCGCCTCCATGATCGCCGACCGCTTGGTCAGCGATACGAGCTGGTCGACCCCGTCGTCGCTTTCGCCTTCGGGCTCCTGGCCCGAAGGCTTGATCTTCTCGGCCGCCTGGGCACGCCTTTGCTCGTGCCTGGTGGCCTCGGTGCGAGCCTGATTGACGAGCATCTCGATCTCGCCGATCTCACGGGTCAGGAGATCGACTTCACGCCTCGCCCGCTCTGCGATCTCGAGCAGCGGCAACGGTATAGGGTCCATGACCACGGGCGGCTCAGTCCTCGGGCATGCGGATCCAGCCCTGGCGCATCGCGTAGACGACAGCCTGGGTGCGGTCGTTGACGCTGAGCTTGCGCAGGATGCTGGACATGTGGTTCTTGACGGTCTGCTCGCTGATAGACAGCGCGTAGGCGACCTGCTTGTTGGTCATGCCCTGGGCGATGTTGTCGAGAATCTCGACTTCCCGGGGCGACAGGGGCGCGAAGATCGGGGCGGCTTCCTGGCCGTAGATGGCCAGTTCGCGGAATTCCTTGAGGACCCGGCTGGCGACTGCCGGCTTGGCAAAGACTTTGTCGTTGATGAGGTACTCGCCGCTGGCGACGCGGCGGATGATCGCGACCAGGTCGTCCGGGGCCACGTCCTTGAGGATGAACGCGGCGGCACCTGCCTTGATGGCGTCGAACAGCGCGTCCTCGTCCTCGTTGACGGCCAGGACGATGATCCCGGCCGACGGCAGTTCGCGCTTGATCCGCTGGGTCGTCTCGATGCCGCCGGGAGCGGGCAGCGAGAGATCCATGAGGATGATGTCGGGCGATAGCTGCACCGCGAGGTCGAATGCTCCTCGCGTGTCGTCCGCTTCGCCCACGATCTCGAGATCCGGCTCCTTCTCGAGGATGTTGCGGACGCCCACGCGGAAGAGCGCGTGGTCGTCGACCAGGAGGATCGTCGTCTTCTCTCCAGCCCGGCTGCCCGGCCCCGGCCGGCGCCGCTCCGGTCCTGCGTAGTCCATCGAACTCATGCGCTCTCCTCTCCCACTGGAATCGACAAGCTGACGACTGTTCCGCCGCCAGGCCGGGACCGAACCTCGAACCGGGCCCCTATGAGCTCGGCCCGCTCCCGCATGAACTGCAGACCGAAATTGCGCCGACCCCGCGCGGCGACCGCGCCGACGTCGAAGCCTCTTCCATCGTCGGAGACTTCCAGGATCCAGTTCATCGGTTCGAGCCGCGTCGCCACGACCGTGCGACTGGAACCCGCGTGTTTCCGCACATTCTGAAGGGCCTCCTGGACGATCCGCAGCACGGCCGTCTGCTGGGTCGGGGTCAGGCCGTCGCCGGAAGCCTTCAGGTCGGTCGCGACGGTGGAACCGGTCAGGGCCGCCATGCTCTCGACGGCGTCCAAGATCGAGCCGTCCAGGCCCAGCTCATCCAGGAGCGGCGGCCGCAGCTGGCTGATGAAGGTGCGGACCCCGCCCAGCTCGCGGCGGAGCAGCTCACGCAGGAAGTGAAGCTCGCTGCCGGCCACTCTGACGTCCTCGTTCAGGACGCGCTCGATGTACTCGACCTGGAAGATCGCGTTCGAGAGCGCCTGCGCCGGCCCGTCATGGACCTCCTGGGCGAGGCGCGACCGCTCGGCTTCCTGGGCCTGGATGATGCGCATCTGCATGTCGGTGGCCAGGCCGGCGTCGGCGACTTCGGCGAGCAGGCTGGCGTCTCCTCGCTCGAGGAAGAGCCAGGCGTTCTCCATGCTCCGAACGGACAGCTCCAGCTTCGAGAGCTCCTGCTGATGACGCCCGAGATCGGCCGTCAGGCGCTCGACCTCGGACCGGAGGGCCTTCTGGCGGGCGTCTTCCGCGCCGGCCTCGGCGGCGGCCGCCGCGTCGGCGCCCTCGGGCTGGGGAATCGGGGCCCGGTCGTCGGCCTCGAGCTGATCTCGAAGGCGGTGCCATCGACCCAGGGTGTCGCGGTAGGCCTCGCGATACCTCTCGGTCAGGGACCTCAGGTTGTTGGCTCCGTAGCCCAGCGTGGACTTCGCTTCGGCGTACAGCTCGTCGAAGCGCGAGTCGCGCGAATCTGCGGCGCCTCGGGCAGCGTCCATACCGGTTGGAGTATACGGGCCCTCTCTCATGGACAGACGATCCGGAAGACGTGGATCGAATCCAGCGGCGAGCCGTTTGCAGGTGTGGCGCCCGATCTTTCCGTCAGAGGTACCTCCTGGAAGCATTTCGCGGCGTTGCCGCCCTGGTTCAGTATGGCTGGCCACTCGCCGTCGGTGCCGCTGCGTACCACCAGAAGCCTCGCCCCGAATTGCCGCGCGAGGTCCAGGACGGCGTCCGGCGACTCTTCCGGCAAGGCCAGGGTTGGGATTCGTGCCGACTCGGCCAGCCATATGGGGTTATCGGTGATGACTGGGCTCCGGCCATCGAGAGGGACTCCCGCGCGGGCCATGGCCGAGGGCAGGGCCTCATAGCGGGCGCGGACCTCGTCCGCCTGCCCGGCGAGGCTCGTCATCGCGACGACACACAGCGGAGCGACGGCGGCCAGGGCAAAGGCCGGACCAAGCCAGGCCACCGGGCGTGTCCAGCCACGCAGCTGTCCGACGCGCGCGACGAGGCCGTCGAGGGCGACCATGCAGCAGACCGCCAGCAGGACGAAGGCGGATCCTGCCGCGTGAAGGTATGTACCCGAGAGGGTGGCCACTGGAAAGACGACGCTCGTCACGGTAAAGGTGAGCGCGGCCGCCAGTGTCAGCGGCCGAAGGGCACGCCGCCGGCCCACCCACGGCAGGGCCAGCAGCCCGATTACACCCACCGGGAATGCCGGAATGAGCAGGACTGCGAACAGGTCGTGCGCGATCCCGGCGACGTGGATTCCGGCCAGGGCGACGGGGCCCTGGGCCAGGTACGCGGCCAGGCTGGGCAGGTCCTGGTAGGCGAAGACGTCGTAGCTGTGCAGGTACAGGGCGTTGGCGATCGTCTGGCCGGGCAACGGCGTTCCGAAGGCGGCCCAGTCGCGGATCGCCCAGGGGACGACCAGTACGAGAGCCACGATCGCCGGCGCGGCGATGATCCGAAGGCGGCGGCCTCGACTCCCGGGCGTCCAGAACCAGGCGACGGCCGCCCAGGCGAGGGCCAGCCAGATCGCCTCGCTGCGCGCCAGCGCGGCCAGGCCCAGCAGGACCCCGAGGGCGATGAGCGGCCAATCGATCCGGCCGGCCGTCGCGCCCGGGGCCGCCTCGCGGTCCGCCAGCCTGGTCATGAGCAGGCAGGCGGCCAGCGACAAGGCCGCGAAGACGGCCGTCGAGTCGGGCAGGGCACCGTAGATGACCAGCGGCCCCAGACCGGCGGTGACCAGGCCCGTGCCAACGCCGAGCGTCCGCGCCCGCCCTTTCGGCAGTTGCATCTCGGCGGCGACGTCGGCGCCGAGCCGCCAGGCCAGGACGGCCACGATCGCGCCGGCTCCGACGGACACGACCTGCGCCGCTCGGAACCAGTGGGCCGTCCCGACCAGGGCCATCGGCACGGCCGCGAGCAGCGACGGCAAGGGCATCCAGACCTCGAAGGCCGCCCGCGGCACGACCAGGGGCTGCGTCTGATAACTCCACAGCGCGTCGCTGATCAGCCCGCGGCCCTCGACGAGGTTGCGGGCGACGCCGGCGTAGTAGGCCGTGTCTTCGGGTATCGGAAAGACGACCGCGGCAGCGGCCACGACCCGGACGGCCAGCGCCACGGCAAAGACGGCGGCCGCGCTCAACCACGCCTCGCGTCGGCTCATGGGACCGCCCGCGCGGCCGCCGGCGCCGCGCACCGCGTGTCGCCGGCCCGAGTGCAGACCGGGTAGACGGCCAGGGTCGGGGCGCCGTCGGCGACTGGATTCCCGGTCAGCGGGCCGGTGTAGGGCACGCTGAAGATCGGCGGCCCGATCCAAGCCGGCCGCCCGGTCATCTCGAGGACGGGCACCATCGGGGTGACGATGAAGTCCCGCTCCAGGATCAGCCACCGGATGTCGTAGTCGTCCGCGACCTCGTGCAGGACGGCGAGCGTGTCGATGGGAGTAACGACGCCGCCGTGGCCGATCAAGTACTCGAATCCACTCGGGTCGGCGCTCATGATCAGGTCGGTCCGGGGCGCGCCGGCGGCGTCGAGAGCCCGGCCGGCCTCGAGTCGGTCCTGGCGCAGGGCGTTCCAGTCCGGCAGGACCATTGCCGCGTAGGCGGCGGCGTTGACCACGACGCAGACCAGGCCGGCGACGAGGAGGAGGCGGGCGGCGCCCTCTGCGGTCCACGCCGGCCGGCGCCGGGCCGCCCACCCGGAAACCGCGACGGCTCCTTCGAAGGCCAGGATGAAGGTGAAAGGCACGAGCGCGACGGCCGAGTGCAGGAAGGTTCCATACGGAACGTGGACGGCAAAGAGCAGGCCGGAGGCGGCAAAGAGGATGGCGGCGTACGTGAAGAAGGGCCCGAAGTCGACCGACCTCCGGCGGGCCCATGCGCCGATCAGGACGAACGGCGTGAGTACGATGGGGCAGGCAATGACGAAGTAGATCTCCACCGCCGACACGAACCCGAGCACGCGGCTCTGCAGCAGCGGCCCGATCCCCTGGCTCAGGAACCCGGCCAGCGTGACGTTGCTGGTCACGCTGTCCATCTGCTGGTAGGCCTGGATGAGCAGGATTCGACCCGAGGTCATCGACGGCGACAGGCTGCCGAACACGGCCATCTGGCGGGCGTACCAGGGTGCCATGACGACCAGGAAGAGGCCGAAGCAGGCAAAGGCGTAGCGCCACGGTATGACCGGCGCGCGGCCTCCGTGGGACCGCCAGACGTGCCATCTATCCCAGAAGAAGGCGAGCCCGACGGCCGCGCCGAGGAGGACGCCGTCGTTGCGCGACAGCGTCGCCAGCCCGACCATCAACCCCGCCAGGGCGTACGAGCCTCGATGGCCCTTCAGACCCCGGGCGGCCAGCCAGAGCGCGGCCAGGCCGAGGGGCTGGTAGAGGGCCAGGTTGTCGGGCTGGATCATGTATATCGTCGCGGCTCCCGGGACGGCCACGGCGATGCCCGCGGCCAGGGCGACCCGCCGCGAGCAGCCGATCTCGCGCGCCAGCAGCCACGTCATCGGCGCGGCCAGGCAGCCGATGATCGCGAACGGGATGGCGGAGGCGAGGTCGGTCGGGCCGAGGAGCCACATGGTGGGTAGCTGGACGATCGCGGCCAGCGGCATCCAGTGGGCGTCACTCGGGATCGGGAGGATCGGATGGAGCGGGATCCGGCCTCCGACATCGACGAACGACCAGATGAAGTCGATGTTGAAGCCGTGCCCGGCCAGCAGCGCCCGGGCTACGTCGACGTAGTAATACGCGTCGGGATAGGCGGGGCCGGGGCATAGCCCGAACACGACCGCCCGAGCGACCATTGCCAGCGCGTAGAGGGTGATTGGGATCCGCACGGCGATGGAGCGTAGCATCCGCGGGTCCCACTCCCAACGGTACGAATGACTCATCGGCGAGGCTGTGGAGGGAGGACCGCCGTGCGGGCCGAGCCCCCCGGCCGGAAGAGGTGGATCAAGGGCCGTCGCGGTTCAGGTGCTGCGGCCCGCCGGTCATGCCCGTACACTCCCGCACATGGTTTCGAGCCTCGCGATCGTTCTACCCGCCTTCAACGAGGAAGCACGGCTTGGCCCGGCCCTGGACGAGCTCTTCGCCTACCTGTGCCTGGCGCCGGCCGGGGCTCTCCCGGAGACGGTCAGCGTGCTGGTGGTCGACGACGGCAGCACCGACGGCACCGCGGCCCTCGTGACAGCCAGGCCGGAATTCGCGCCTGCCGGCCCGTCACCCGCGCGAAGCGATTGCCCGGTCCTCCGTTTGCTGACGGTGCCGCACGGCGGCAAGGGCTCGGCCGTCAGAGCCGGGATGCTTACGGCGGACGGCGACGTGATGGTCTTCGCGGACGCCGATATGGCCACGCCCCCGGACCAGCTGCCGCTCCTCATCGCCGCCCTCGAGACCGCCGACGTCGCCCTCGGCAGCCGCATCCAGCAGGACGGCTCCGACATGAGGGCGACCCAGCCGCCCTTCCGCAGGCTGGTCGGCCGGCTCTTCCGCTTCGCGGCCCAGGCCTGGGTGACGGGGCCGGTCAGGGACACCCAGTGCGGCTTCAAAGGGTTTCGCCGGGTGGCGGCCCGCGATCTCTTCGACCGGTTGCGGATCACGAGCATCGTCTTCGATGTCGACCTGATCTACCTGGCCCGCCGGCGCGGCTATCGGATCGCCATAGTGCCGATAGTATGGGCCGACCGGCGTGGTTCCCGCATGCACGCTCGACCGACGCTGGCACTGCGGGTCGCCTGGGACCTGGTTCGGATCCGGTTCATGCATCGGGGCGTCCACAGGGCCTCCGCCGACGCGCCGGCGGTCGAGGGCTCGGCCAAGGGAACGCCGGGGCAATGACCGCGGCAGGGTCGCCGGCGAGACTACGCCCGCGGCTTGCCGGCGCCTTCGTGCCCATCGGTTCGATCGCGTTGCTCGTGCTCATGCTCGGCCTCGTCCTCGGGTCGGCGGGGGCGACGCTCGGTTACGACTACACGTGCTACGCGGGGGCGGCCCGGCACCTCCTCGACGGCGCCCCGATCTACGACAACGCCTTCTCCATCTCCGTCGGAACCTGCCCGGGGACCTACACGTATCCGCCGGCCTTCGCCGTCGCGCTCGTGCCGTGGCTCCTCTTCGGGGGAGCGGCGGCCGGGCTGTGGTGCGTGGCCATGGCGGCGTGTTTCGTGGCGGGCGTGGCGCTGCTGCCGGTCCGGCGCGACGTCCGCTGGGTCGTGATCGTCGTGGCCGCGCTCGACTGGCCCTTCCTCTACGCCGTCAAGCTCGGCCAGGTGGAACCGCTCCTCTTCCTGGGCTTCGCGGCCGTGTGGCGGTGGATGGACCGTCCGGGCGTCGTTGGCGCCGCCACGGCGATCGGCACGCTGGTGAAGGTTCAGCCGGCCCTGCTGGCGGTTTGGGCGATCGCGACGCGCCGGTACCGCGCGGCGGGCGCGGCCGTCGCCGTGGGCCTGGTGGTTGCCGCGGCAGCCACTCTTTTCACGGGCCTGGGGGCATGGGCCACGTACGCGGACTTGATCCGGGGCCTGGCGGGGACTTTCTCGTCCACCCACGACTTCGCACCGGGCGCCGTGGCCCACCTGGCCGGCGCTCCCGATTCCGTAGCCGAAGCCGTGCAGCTTGGATCCGTGGCCGTGGCGGTCATCGCGCTCCTGGCCGCGTACCGCTGGGCCTCGCCGGTCGCAAGCCTGCAGGTCACGATCGTCGTCAGCCAGCTGCTCTCCGCGCCACTTCGAGACCACTACGCCGTCCTGCTGTTGCTGCCGATCGCCTGGCTCCTGGCCAGGGGCCGGATCTGGGCCGCGCTCATTCCCGCCCTGGGCTGGATGGCCCTCTTCGCCGGCGGAGACCGGGCGAGCTGGCCGGCGACGGCCAGCATTCCGCTGACCTTCTTCGGGGTCCTGCTGCTGCTTCTCTGGGAGGCGCGCCGAGAGCGGCAGTCGCGCCCCGACCGGGCGACGAGCGCCGTGAGTGCGGCATCGCGGACCTGACGCGGGATCCGCGGCGGTCGTCCACGACCCCGCAGACCGGCGGTCTCGCCGGTCATCCAGGGCCCGCACCAGTCCGCTGGCGGTGACGGGCGCGGCCGCCCGTATCACACCGCGGCCGATCATTCGCGTGGCAACGAACTCGAAGGGCCTTCGGGGTCGTGGTGATATGCTCGGGCGCGTGACCGCCAGCTCCTTGCCAGACAGCGGCCCAGCCTGTCTGGAACCTTCACCCCTCGCCGTCCCGATCGCGTGGTCGCGGCCCGCTCACGGCCTGGCCCGGCGCGTCCGTGAGCCCGGCGGCGACCGTTCGATCGACCTCGCTTGCGGGGCTATCGGCCTTCGCCTCGCGGTGGACGTCGCGTCGGCGCCGCGGTGAGCGCCTCGACCGGCTCGCGGCTCACGGCGGCGCGACGAGCCTTCGACTCGATCCCGGCCGAGGCCTGGGACGCGCTTGCCGCCCGCACGCCGTGGGCCACGCCGTTCTCTCGTCACTGCGTCCAGGAGGCCTGGTGGGAGGCTTACGGCGCCACGGCCCACGACCAGACACTCGTGGTGGTGGACGAGGCATCACCCCGGGAAATCGTCGGCATAGTGCCGCTCATGCATCGGCACGAACTGGAGCCGGGCGACCTGGCGGCGCGGACCACGCTGCGGCATCAACCCGGGTCGGTCCTGCGGCCCGTCCCGGCTTCGGCGCACGGCCGTCTTCTTCGGGGCGTCCTATCACGCCGACTACGCCACGGTCCTGGCCGTCACCGGCGGACCTGAACGCCGTGTGCGAGGCGCTGGTCGTGATGCTGGCGGCTCAGGACCATTCGCGCTGGGACGTGGTCGACCTCCGGAGGCTCCGTGCCGGCGACCCGGCCGCGGACGCCTTGGCGAAAGCCTTCGAATGGGCGGCGCCGAACGCCGGCTGGGTCCTGACCAGGGAACAGGAAGATGTCTGCCCGATCGTCACCCTCCAGCCCGGGGCGGACTACGAATCCTACCTCGGCACGCTGGGCGGCAAGGAGCGCCACGAGATCCGGCGCAAGGTAAGGCGGGCCGAGGCCGCCGGAGTCGTCCGGCTGGAGCGGTCCGTGAACCCAATCGACGACCTGGACGCCTTCGTAGACCTGCACCAGAAGCGCTGGGGTGCCGAGGGCCTCTTTCCGCCGACCGAGGGCGGAGACGCCAGCCGCCGCTTCTTCGCCGGGCTGTTCGAGGATTGCGCGCCGGCCGGCGTCGTGGATCTCAGCTTCCTGACCGTCGCCGGCCGTCGCATCGCGGCCGGAGTCACCTTCGACGACGGCGAGACCGTCTACTACTACAACGCGGGCGTCGAGCCCGAAGCCCGAGATCTCTCCCCCGGAGTTGTCATGGTTGCCTGCTACATCCGGCGAGCCATCGAGCTCGGCCGAACCCGCCTCGATTTCCTTCGCGGCGACGAGCCCTACAAGTACGAATGGGGCGCGGTCGATTCGCCGATCGAGCGTCTGCTCGTGCAGCGAGCCGCACCGTCGGCCGGGGGAGGCAACTGAGATGGGCGCCGACCACGGCCTGGGTGAGCCCTGCGCCGATCTCGAGGCCGATCGCCAGCCGATCGAGGGCGGGCGTGTGCGCGTAGTCGAAGTCATGGCCACCGGCACCAACGGTGGAGCGCAGGAGCACGTCTTCTCGCTCGTGACGCGCCTCAACCCGGCTTGCTACGACGTGCGCGTCGTCTCGCTCTCGCACGGCAGCAGCGTCCGCCGCCTGGAGAAGGCCGGCATAGATGTCTCCGTCATCGACGAACCCGACGATCGGCTGGCCGTACAGGCGCTGGCGGAACTGCTCGCGCCGATCGAACCGGAGATCCTGCACAACCACATGTATCGGGCCGAGGTGGTCGGGACGCGCGCCGCGCTGCTTCTCGGAGAGAAGGGCTGCCGCCGGCCGGCGGTGATATCGACCGTCCATTCGAGCCGCGTCCGGTGCGCCGATGACCGTCAGGTCCTGCGCCAGCTGGCGCCCCTGATGGATCGGCTGATCGTCGTCTCGAAGGCGATCGAGCAGAAGATCCGTGACGAGGGTCGCTCCGGAGTGCCGGTCAGCCTGATCTACAACGGGGTCGATCTGCAGCGCTACAACCACCAGCAGCCATGCTGCACGCTCCACGAGGACTACTCGATTCCCGAGAGCTCGCCGATCGTCGGCGTCGTGGCTCGCCTGGAGGCCGAGAAGGGCCACCGGACTCTCATCGATGCCTGGCCGCTCGTGCTGGCAGCCCATCCCGAGGCCTGGCTCCTCATCGTGGGCGAAGGCTCGGAGCGCGACTCGCTCGAGGCTCAGGCGGCTTCGCTCGGGATCGCCGGCTGCGTCGTCTTCACGGGCCGCCGCGAGGATGTGCCGGCCGTCACGGCAGCGTTGGACATCTCGGTCCTGCCGTCGTATCGCGAGGCCCAGGGTCTGAGCGTCCTCGAGGCGATGGCGCTCAGCCGGCCGGTGGTTGCCTCCCGGGTCGGAGGCATCCCGGAGATGATCGAGGACGGGGTCAGCGGCCTGCTCGTACCCCCGAACGACCACGAGGCTCTGGCGAGCGCGATCGTAAGACTGCTTTCGGATCATCCCTATGCCGACATGGTGGCGAAACGGGGCCACGACCTGGTCCACGATCGCTTCTGCATCGAGCTGATGGTTCGCTCGATCGAGACGTTGTACGACGAGGCGGCGCTTAAGCTGCGCGGCGCCGCCAGCGTGCGCCGCTGAAACTGCCCCCGGAGCACGCGGCTTCGGCAGACCGCAGGTTCCTCGCGGTGTGAAACCAGCGGCGCTAAGGAAGTCGTGATTCGCCGGTAGCTTTCGGCGGGCCCATGCCGCCGATCGGTCCAACCCGATCCGCCAACCCACTCCGCGCCAGGACGCGCGTCACGGCAAGACTATCTGAGCAGCCGGCCCGGCCACCGATGCCGCGCCTCGTCCTCGGGAAAGCCGGACTCGCCGATGAGCGGAACGAAGACGCAGGCCCCACACTCGCGCCGCTCGAATGAGTCGCCGTGGCGGACGACCAGCACGAGTTCCTGGCGGCGCCGCGGGCCCACAGGTATCACGAGACGGCCCCCATCGGCCAGCTGGGCGGCGAGCGCGTCGGGGAGGGCCGGCGCCGCGGCCGTCACGACGATCCCTTCGAACGGGGCGTCTTCCGCCCGGCCGAGACTACCGTCGCCGACCACGATCTTGACCGCGCCGGCCAGGCCAAGCTCCTCCAGGCGGGCCCGCGCCGCATCCGCCAGCGCCGCGTGCCGCTCCACCGACACGACGGAGCAGCCGAGCTGCGCCAGCACGGCCGCCTGGTAGCCGGAGCCGGTCCCAACCTCCAGCACGCGGTAGCCCGGCCTGGGCTCCAGCAGTTCCGTCATTCGGGCGACCATGTACGGCTGGCTTATCGACTGCCCGGACGCGAGCGGCAGGGCCTCGTCGGCGTAGGCGTGCGACCGCCACCTGGAGGGGACGAACCGGTCTCGAGGCAGGATCGACATGGCCGCCAGTACGCTCTCGTCGGCGATTCCACGGCCCCGAAGCTGAACCTCGACCATCTCCTCGCGGAGCCGAACCGACGCAGTGGCATCCACGCCCCCGACGATACGCCCGATCGGCTCGAAGGGCCGTGAAATCGAGGCGGCCACGTCCGGAATCGGACGGCCGAAGATGGGCAGGCCGATTCCGTCCGCGAGGAGCCGGGCGCGCCCGCCGGCTAGGGTGTCGCCGTGGCCGTTGGCGTCGCGGTGGGGGTCGCGCTGGGAGTCGGCGTGGCGCTCGCGGTCGGGACGGCGGTCGCGGTCGGGGTCGCGCTCGAGCTGGGCGTGGGCTGGCTGGTCGGCACCACGAGAGGCGACAGCGTCGGCCCGGTGCCCTGCGGAATGGCGCCGCCGATCCAGGTGAACGCCAGGACGCCGAGCAGAGCGGCGGCACAAATCAGGGCGTAGATCGCGGACGGGCGGTCGTCGACGTGGACGCGTTCGTGCGCTTCCCGCACGGAGCCGGAGACGGGCCGTTCGACAGCTGTTTCGACGTGGCGACCGTGGCCGAAGCCAAATCGACGGCGCTCTCCAGATGGAGCGGCTTCCTCGGCCTCGCGATCGGCCTGCTCGGCCTCCGTCTCGGCGTATTCCTCCGGCTCTTCCTCAAACTCGTCGTCGCCCGGCAACTCCTCGTCCGTCGCGGGCTGCGCGTCTCGGTCTTTGTCGAGGTCGGTCATCGCCGTCGTGCCACTCCTGTGCTGGTAGCCTCTGAGTTCGGCCACCTGGTGCGTGTACCGGTGGTGCCGAGGTTGCGCATTGGCCGATGCGTCGCAACTCGTCGCGGTGTCGGGCGCATCACTGCGGGGCAGTTTAGCCGACGCGTCCCAATGCCGCCTCCTCTCGGCGTGCGAGCGGGCGGTCAGGCGCCGCGGCGACCGTGACCGGCGGCCGCGGAGCCAGGGGCCGCGTTCGGCGCGCGCTCCACTCTGCGGGGCTACGCGGTCCGGATCGCCCTGGTCGTCAGGCCCGCGAGGCCGACCACCGCGGTGAGCAAGCCGCAGCCGGCAAGGACCGGACGCAGCCCGAAGGCCTGGGCCAGGGCACCGGACGTGATCATGGCCGCAGCCAGGACCCCTCCGACAAGGGCGAGCCTAATTGCCACCGCGCGTCCCAGCATCTCGCCGGGCGTCCGCTGCTGGAAGAGGGTCTGGCTGGGCACGACGAAACCGGCGTTGGCGAGTCCGACGACCGCCGCAAGGGCCAGCGCCATCGTCAGGCCACCGGCGGCCGACAGGGCGACCAGGGCGATGCCCATGGCCGTGAACGCGGCGATGATCGCCGGTCCCTTTGGCAGGCGCGCGGCGGCGCCGCCGAGGGCGATTCCCCCAACGACGAGGCCGGCGCCCATGGCCATCTCGAAGAAGCCGTAGGCGGCCGGGGCCTCGACGTTGCCGAGCGGCAGCGAGGCGATCAGCAGCGGTGAGAGGGTGGTCAGCGCCCCGAGTCCGTACTCGGCGATCGTTGCCTGGATCGTGGTAGCGAACAGCACGGTCTCGGAGCGCAGGAATCGCCAGCCCTCGGCCATCTCGGCGCGGATCGAGGTTCCGGCCGCAGGCTCGTCCGGGCGGCCCGTGTCATCCCCGGTCTCGCCTCCGGCCGCCCGGCGGGCGATCGGGGGGATGACCACCGCGGCCACGAGCATCCCCGAAATCAGGTAGCTGGCTCCGTCGATCCAGAACGCGAGGGCCAGCGACGAGCCGAGGAACGCCACGAACAGCCCGCCCAGGCTGTAACCGACCAGGTCGCTTACCGTGTCGGCGATCCACATCGAGGAGTTCGCAGTCAGCAGGTCCTCTTCCGGGACCACCTGGGGCAGGGCGGCGGAACGGGCCGGCCGGAAGAAGGAAGAGACCGCCGCGAGGACGAAGACGAGCCCGACCACGAGCCCCACGCTCAGCCCCGAAGCCACGGGTATCAGGCAGACGATCCCGGCGCGTATCAGGTCCGAGCCGACCATCACCCGCTTCCTGTCCCATCGGTCGACCAGGGCGCCCGCGAGCGGGCCGACGACTACGGTCGGCAGCGTCATGGCGGCGAAGACGAGGCCGAGCGCGAGGGGCGAGTTGTCCGTTGCCCGGGCGACCAGGTACACAAGAGCGACCTGGTGGACGCGATCGCCCAGTGAGCTGACGACCTGGCCGAGCCACATCGCCGAGAAGGGACCGTTGGTGGCGAGTCGCACGTAGGGGTGCCTGAGCGCGCCGACCGGGGCGGCCTCCAGGCCCGCCCGCTGCGCCGCCGGCACGGAGATCGAAACCAGGACAGGCGCTCGAACCACCGCCGCGAAGACGAAGAAGGCCAGTCCCGCACCGAGCAGAATGTCGCCGATCGATGCCACCGACTGCAGCAGCGGGATCGGGATGGGGATGATGTCGATCAGGGGGCCGCCATGGGCGAAGAAGCCGAGGTCGACCGGACCGACGAGCAGTCGGTGGAAGTTCGAATGGAGCGTGCTCGGGTCGAAGCCGGCGGCGGCAAGGCTCGGCTGCCATACCGGCATCCAGCCGCCGTTGGCCACGATCGCGATGCCGTTGGCCGCGGTTCCGAGCGCGGCCGCCGTCAGGCCGGGCAGCGACCGATTGGCCACCAGCATGGCCGTGAGCAGGAGATACGTCGCAAGGACCAGCCACAGCCGCAGACCATCCGGAATCGCGCCGGCCGAAAGGGCGGCGTCGAGCCCGAGGCGGGCGACCGCGGCCATGAGCAAGACCGGCAACCAGCGCAGGCGGACGTGTGTGAGGTTCTCGAGGCTTCCACCCGCGATCAGGCCGAGCAGGAGCCCCAGGAAGACGCCGAATGCGGGCACAGATCAGGCGGAGGCTGGATTGGGGCGAACCGACTCGGGCGGTCCCGCCACGCCGGCGGTCGAAGCGTCGCTGTGCGTGTCCCTGGTCATCGGAAGAGTTCCCGCGGCCTGGCCGATCAGGGGTATGTCTCGTACCTCCGCCCGGCCCGGGTCCGCCAGGCCGCGTGCGTATTCTGTCCGTACGAAGGCGTCGACGACGTCGGGGTCGAACTGTATGCCGCCGAACTTGCGCAGTTCGGCCAGGGCCTGCTCGGGCGTCAGCGGGGTCATGCGGTATGGCCTGGGCGGCAGTCATGGCCTCGAACGCGTCGGCGACGTGCAGGATCGCGCGCCAGCCTGGGGATTTCGTCGCCGACGAGCCGGTCCGGATAGCCCGAGCCGTTGAACCACTCGTGGTGGTGGCGGATGATCGGCAACTCGGGTGCGAGCCGGCGGACCGGCGCGATGATCTCCGCGCCCAGGACCGGGTGGGCGTTCATGATCATCCGCTCGTCCTTCGTCAGCCGCTCCTGCTTGAGCAGCACCGAATCCGGCACGCCGATCTTGCCGATGTCGTGAAGCAGGCCGCCCCACTCCAGGGCTTCCATGTCGGCGTCGTTGAGTTTCATCGCCCGCCCGATGTCTATGGCGATCTCTTGGACCTCGGTGGCTGTGGCCGCTGGTGAATGTGCTCGCGTTTGTCTACGGCCCCGGCAAGGCTGCTGACGGTCTCCGTGAACATCTCTCGGACTTCCACGAATCGCTGATAGGCCAGCCGAGTGGTGTACAGCGGCACGGCAAAGAGCAGGACAGCCCACCAGCCGGCCGCCGACGTACATCTGCGCCATCAGCCATGCGACTGGCGCCAGGGCGAGCATGTTGACGTAGGCGCCGGCGTCCGCCCTCACGAGCTTCCAGATTGGCTCGCCGCTCCTAACGGACACCACTATTGACGTTGTGAACGTGTTGAGCGAAAAGAAGATACAAGCAGCCCCGACCGTCGCGACAACGTCTACCGCCGCGTTCGTCCTTGACGGAACCATGCTCAGCGCGTAGGCACCGACGATGGCGGGGCCGGTGATGCCGGCGTGGTTGGCGACGACGCCGTACCAGGGGGCTTGGCGACGCAATTCGCGCGACTGCGTCGCGCCAAATAGGGCGACCAACCCGGCGACGATGGGTCCTCCGAGGTTCATCGCGGCGACGATCGGCGCGAAGCCGACATCCAAGAAGCTGCCGGCGGGCATCCGGAACGGTCAGAGACGACGCTGCGATCGTCAGAAGGATCCAGAAGAGAACCCCAAGCCAGACCCCGTCCGGGGCCTTGTCGATGGATATCCCCAAGCCAATCGAGCGGTACCAGAAAGCGGCACTGACGAGCAAAGCTCCGCTCGCCAGTGCCAAAACCGCGATCAGCGCTCCCAGCCGGCGGCTCATGGATACTCCTCGCTCAGCCGCGGCAATCTAGCCGCACGGTGACTCGCGCGGCTATGGGAGAAATGTACTCAGAAGGGCCGGTAGCTGGCGCCTGCAGCAAATGCTACGAGCAGCGCAGACCCCAACACAACCATCAGCTTCTGAATACGGTGGAACATATGAATCACCAGGGTCGGCTGCAGGACTCGGGAGACACGGGATCTTCTCCTGACACGATCAACGCGCGGCGGGTTGCACTGGTGGCATGGCTCCGACCCAAGTGCCCGAGTTCGGCCGGGGCCTGACGCGTCCGCTCGTTCTCGTCCGGCGGCAGTGGCAGCAGCCTGCACCGGACTTTTGGCACGATAGCCAGCCGGAAGTACCACCGTCAATACGGTACCTGCCTTAGGCCGGGCCCCCGATCAGATCGAATCCAGGGGTGGCGGCTCGACGCCGAGCTGCTCGCGCATCACGCCGGCGTAGTGGACGTACTGCTCGGCTGCGGCAGCCGTCGCGTTCGTGCGCCGATAGAGACGCAGGAGGCAGAGCTCGATCTGCTCCGCGTCGGGGTCGGCCTGCAAAGTCAGCTGGGCCAGCGAGAGCGCTCGGTCGAAGGCGCCAGTTTGCGTGTCGAGGGTGATGGCGCGCTCCATCCGGTCGAGGAAGCTGGCGTGCAGGGTGTCGCGGAAGGAGGAGGCCCAGTCGTCGTAGATAAAGTCGACCGCGAAACGGCCTCTGTAAGACTCGGCGAGGCTGACCACGAGATCCGGCGACGAGTCGCGGCGCATCTGACCGAGCAGGGCCAGGCAGTCGGCGCTGCGGCTGCCGACGAGTTCACCGTCCAGCCAGATGAGGTCCGATCGACTGCGAAGGTAGCCGGCGCTGGTGTCGTCCTGGCATTCCGGTTCGAGCACTCGCCGCAGGAAGTAGGCCGACTGGTTCAGTGAATTCGCCCCGGCCTCGGGATCCATCTCGGGCCAGAGCGCGTCGAGAGCCTGCTCCCGCGTGGCCGTGAACTGAGGCTTGGTCAGCAGGAAGCAGAGGAGAGACAGGACCTTTCTGCGAATTGCGGTGCCGGCCACGGCGGCATCGCCGATCTGAACCGAGACTCGTCCTAGATCCTCGACGTACACGCGGGGGGCCAGTCGCCGGATGAGACCTCGGCCGGCGTCCGGAAGGCGAAGAGAACGCCGTTTCCCGATCGATCTGAGCCGGCCGACATCGTCGCGATCGCCCACGGTCTCAAGGATCTCGGCGGCCCGCCTGACTTCGACGGTCCGGCCTCCCGCCCTGGCGAGAAGATCCCTGAGCGTCCGGCGCCATCTTTCGGGTCGCTGGCCGGCCTCCCTCCGAACGAGGTCGAGGGCGGGCTGGTCGAGATCCGCGAGCCGGCGCGCGACCAGTTCCGCCTGGATCGACAGATAGGCCGACTCCGGTTGCTCCAGGGAGGCCAGGTAGGAAAGCAGTTCCTCGTTGCCGGAGACCAGAGCCTGGGTGAGGCGGATGTTCTTCCACCAGAACCACGCCTGCTGACGCTCGGCGGACTTCAGGCCTTCGGTTAGGCCCTCGAGGAGAGCCGGGTCGGCGGCGCCGGAAGCTGTCCTGATCTGGAGTTCGAGGGATCGGACCGCGCAGGCGAACCCGGGGCAAACCGGGTGCGCTCCGACGCCGGCCAGGAGCTCCTCCGCGCGGTCGGGGAATCCGAGCGCCAGCTCCAGCCTGGCCGAAACCTGGCGCCAGTACGGGTGGTCCGCCCACCGAGGATTGGTTCCCAGGCGGCGTTCCATGATCTGTTTCCCGGCGGCGGGATCCCCGTACATTGCGAACATCTCGGCCGCTTCGGCGATCGCCTCGGGCTCCACCCAGTTGGTGGTATCTCCGGCCACGGCGTAGAGGTGGTCGAGCGCCTGGTCCCATCGCCCGAGATGAGCCAGGCCCCTGGCCGCGCCGATGCGGGCCGAGGCGATGTCGGCGCTGTTTCCGGACGACTCGAGCAGGGCCAGGGCCGCCCCGGCGGCCGACGTGGCGGCATCGTGGTTTCCACGCACGATCTCGGCGAACGCGAGGTTCAGCAGGCTTATGCCCTCGTGCCTCCGGTGCCCCCTGTCATGGTTGAGGCGAGCGGTCGCTGCGAGCGCCTCGCACAGCGAGTCGAGGCTCCCCGCCTCAGATGCCGCGCCCATCAGGGTTGCCGCCCGCGCAATCGAGGCCAGCTCGAGATCTCCGCTGGCCGCCAGCTCGAGGCAAGCGGCATTGAGCCATTGCCTGGTCATGCCGCAACAATGCCCAAGTGCAACCTGTTCAGGGCGCGCGTCAGGCTGAAGGTCGTGCTGCCCAGACCCAGCTGCGCCGCCCCTTCCTCGGCTCGGGTCGCAACCACTACGGCTTCATCGTACCGACCGGCGGCCGCGTGCAGCCTGCTCTCGATGATGTCGAACCAGGGATTCGGGCCCGCATCGCGGTAGCGCGAAACGAATTCGTAGGCCGCCGCAAGATCGCCCGTCCCGACAATCGTTGGAGTGGCCGCGCATATGACCCGACGGACCGCTTCCGGGTCCCCGGCGGCGGCCCAGTGGCGAGCCGCCATGCGCCACGATCGGGGCTCCATCACCGCAGCCAGCCGGCGATGAAGGTCGGAAACCCCGCTCTCCCCCAGTTCTGCTTCGAGATGAGCCAGCAGGAACTCACGAACGAGCGGATGTGGCCGCCAGGTGCCGTCCAGGTCTCGGCCCCTCGTCATGAGGCCGGCCCGCTGGGCGTCACCCAGCAGGCGGCGAGCGCGTGCCGGCGAGACCGACGCTGCGACGGCCGCCGTCGCCGGATCGATGTCCTCGAGGATGGAAGTTCGAACCAGAAAACCGCGAAGCTCCGGTTCGAGGTCTCCGACGACCTCCTCGGCCAGGTAGTCGTACAGGTCGCCCTCGGCGCCCGACAGCGAGCCCACGAAGGCCCGCACCTGGCCCGGCGAGCGGCCGATCACGGCCGTGTTGACAAGCTGGAGCGAGGCCGCCCATCCGTCAGTCCTTGCCTGCAGGTCGCGCAGGACGTCGGGCTCGAGGGGGTGGTTGTAGGAGTCGCGGAAGAGCCGGCCCGTCTCCGACTCGTCGAACCTTAGCTCCTCACGGTCCAGTTCGGCGAGTTCGCCGCGAGCTCGGAGCGCGGCGACGGAGAGGTTCGGAGTCCTCCGGCTGGCCACGATCACTCGGAGGCCCGCCGGCGCTCGCGCGATCAGCCGTTCCACCAGCGCTCCGATGGCGGGCACGGCCTCCACCATGTGAAAGTCGTCCAGGACGAGCACCGACGGCATCTCCCCAAGGGCCCCCAGCTCCGAGAAGACGGTTTCCGCCAGGATCTCGACGGGTGTCGGTTCGAGCGCCGGCTCGGCCAGCAGTGAAGCCGATCGTGCCAGGAGCCTGTTGTCGACGGCCTGACAGGCGGCTACGAAGTACCGGATGAAGACCAGGCCGTCCGTATCGTCCTCGTCCAGCCGGTACCAGAAGGTTCGCAGTCGCGACCTCCTGAGGAAATCTGCCACGAGGGTGGTCTTGCCGAACCCGGCCTCGGCGATGACATACGTGAGGCGACGGTTAGCGTGGGCGTCGAGCCAGCTGAACAGGCGGTCTCTGGGAAGGGTTTCGCCGGGCAGGAGCGGACGCTGGATCTTCCCGGGGCGCAAGGGAAAGCGCGCTCGCACGCGCGACAACGCGTCGCCGATCTCCGACTCGACGGACACTCGCGCTTCCTCCGCCCCCGCCTGCCGTTCGTCGGCACGCGGCGCGTAGGATATGAAGTCGAACCCGCGAATGTCAATTGGAGTGGCGGACGGCTGCATTAGCGGATATTCGCCGTCCGCGATCAACCGCCGCTTATGTCATCGCCCAGCGCCGGCCAGGGCTGGCGTGCCGGTCGCCTCGACCGCGGGTCCGGCATCCGTCGACCGGGAACCTTGTCGAGGCTACTCCTCGTACTCGAAACCGAGCTTGATCTGGACCCGGTACTCGACGATCTGGCCGCCCTCGACGCGGGCGGTCGACTGGATCACGTCCACTGTGCGGATGTTCCGTACGGTCTTGCTGGCCAGGGCCACGGCCTGTCGGGCCGCGTCGCTCCACGAGTGCGCACTTGTGCCGACCATCTCCCTGACGATGATCACGCCCATTCGACTCCTCCCTTTGCCGGCGGTCATTGCCACCCGGTGCGCGAAGTGTAGGGCGGGCGCGGTCGGAGGCTCATCCACCTCGCTCCGGCGTGATCGCGCCGCACGCGACCGCGGCAGGCTGGCGGCCCCGGCCACGACACCCTTGGCGCGGCAGACCTCAGACGGCCTCGGCGTAGCGCTCGCCGGCGTAGCTCATGAAGCGGGTCTGGCTCTTCTTGAACCACAGCTTGACTTCGCCGGTGGGGCCGTTGCGGTGCTTGGCCAGGCGCAGATTCACGACCTCTCCGTCGATCTCGCTTTCGTCGCCCGGCTTGTCCCGCTCGCGCCAGAGGAAGAGGACCAGGTCCGCGTCCTGCTCGATGGCGCCGGACTCGCGCAGGTCCGACAGTCGAGGCTCACGCGATTCGCGCATCTCCGGCTGGCGGGAAAGCTGGGACAGGGCTAGGACCGGGACCTTCAGCTCCCTGGCTAGGCCCTTGAGCCCGCGGCTGATCTCCGACACCTCCTGGACGCGATTGGCGTCGCGGCTCTGCGTGCTGGCCTGCATGAGCTGCAGGTAGTCGACGATCAACAGGTCCAGCCCGTGCTCGGCCTGAAGGCGCCTGGCCTTCGTCCGCAGCTCCATGGTGCTGATGTTCGGCGTGTCGTCGATGAAGACCGGCGCATCCGATAGGGCCTGGAGCGCGGGCGCGATGCGGGCGAAGTCCAGCTCCTCGAGGAAGCCGGAGCGGAGACGCTGTGAGTCGATCGACGCGACACTCGACAGGAGCCTCAGCACGAGCTGCTCTTTGCTCATCTCCAGGCTGAAGACGCCGACCGTCTTGCCCTCGCGGACCGCGGCGTGCTCGGCTACGTTGAGTGCAAGGCTGGTCTTGCCGACGCTGGGCCGGGCCGCCAGGACGACGAGATCGCTCGGCTGGAAGCCGGTCGTGAGCTGGTCCAGGTCGGCGAAGCCGGAGGCGATGCCGACGATCTCGCCACGGTGGGCGTGCAGGTAGTCCAGCCGGTCGTAGGCGTCGTGGAGGAGCGTCCGAAGCGGGCTGAAGCCGTCCGTCGCCCGGTGCTGACTGACCGCGAAGAGCTCGGCCTCCGCCCGGTCGATCGACTCCTGGATATCCGCTCCGTCCTCGTAGCCGATCGCGGCAATCTTGCCGGCGGCCTGGATGAGGCGCCGCAGGACGGCCTTGCGCTCGACGATCCGGCCGTACTGGGCGACGTGGACCGCCGTGGGCGTGTCGTTGCCGAGGGTGGACAGATAGCCTGCTCCGCCGACGGCCTCCAGCTCGCCGTCGCGCTCCAGGGCCTCTGCGACGGTGACCACGTCGATCGGCTCGCGCTTCTCGAACAGCTGCAGCATCGCCGCGAAGATGCGGCCGTGCGCCTGCCGGTAGAAATCCTCGGCGTGCAGGAAGTCGGCGACCTCGATGATCGCGTCGCGATCGATCAGGATCGAGCCGAGAACGGCCTGCTCGGAGTCCAGGTTCTGGGGCGGCAATCGGTCGATCACTGGTGGGCGTCCCCCTCGCGGCCTGTCTAATCTCGTTGTCGACCCAATGGTGACGCTGCAGAGGCTCCCGCCGCTCAACGAACCAACGAGCAGACGGCCTGCCTATCCCCGAAATCACACGCCTGTGGGCAGAATGTGGACGAGTTGTGTGGACGGTTCATCGAATTCGGCTTGCGGTCCCGAGCGCCGCCCGGCGAGCCGAAACCGAGGCGGAGTCGAGCCCCGGAGCGAGCGCACCTGAAAGTGCGTGAGCGAGGAGCGCAAGAGCCAACGACGGAATGCACCGCCCGATGGCGAGATGCTCAGTCCAGGCGGCGGATGACCCCGATCAGCTTCCCCTGTATCCGGACATCGCTGTAGAACATCGCCGGGTAATCCGGGTTGGCCGGCTGCAGACGGATGCGGCCCGCCTCCTTGAAGAACTGCTTCAAGGTGACCGCGTTCTCCTCCACCTGGGCCACGACGATGTCGCCGTCACGGGCGGTCTGCTGCGGTCTTATCAGAACGAAGTCGCCGTCCTGTATGTGGGCGTTGATCATCGAGTCGCCGCGAACACGCAGAACATACGCGTCACCCGAAGGTGCCAGCAGGTCCGGCACGGCGAGGCTCTCCGACGCGTCCTGGTATGCCTCGATAGGGCCGCCGGCGGCGATCTCGCCGACGATCGGCAGCACGTGAGCCTCCGGGGCGGCGGACTGGGGCATCAACTCTCCCGACAGCCCGAGCCGCAGGGCGGCCGTCGGTGTGAGGCGAATTGCGCGCGACTGGGCGGCTCCCCGCTCCAGATAACCCTCGCGCTCGAGCATCTGGAGGTGGTGGTGAACGGCCGACGTCGAGGCGAGATCTACCGCTGCGGCGATCTCACGAACAGACGGCGGATAGCCACGTGTTCGCAGCGTCGCCGCGATGTAGTCGAGGATCTTCCGTTTCCGTTCGGCGTCGTGCTTGGTCACCGGCGCCTCCTTTCCCGCCGTTGAGGGTACAGAACGCCCGTTCGATTGTCAAGCCGAACGAACGCGCCGGCGACGGCACGGACGAGGGGCGACGCGGGTCGAGTCGAGCCTCGTCCCGGGCGAGCTCTGTGGCGTGCTCCGGTTGATCGACGTGCCGGCCGTGACGAGATCCCGCGAACCCTCTACCCGCCGGAGGTGGCCTCGGAGGATGGATCGCCGGCCGCGGTCCCACGCTGATCGAGCGCCTCGCGAACGTGCTTCAGCAGCTTCTCAGCGGTGAATGGCTTGGGCAGGTACCAGGCCTTGAGGTTGCCGCCGCCACTCTCAGGGATGCCCTCCTCCGAGTAGCCCGAGGCATAGATGACCGGCAGGTTGGGGCGGGACCTGGTCAGATGCGCCGCCAGCTGGATCCCGTTGATGCCGGGCATGACGACATCCGTGACGAGCAGGTGCAGCTGCGGCAGTTGCTCCGCCAGATCCATGGCCGCCGCGCCATCGGGAGCGGACCTGACCTGGTAACCGGCACCCGTCAGGACACGCTCAACGAAGCGGCGGACGGCTTCCTCGTCCTCCGCCACCAGGATCGTCTCCTTGCCGCCGTTCGGGCGAGCGGTAAGGACGGCCGGCTCAACGGGTGGAGCCGCTGGTTCGAGGCGCGGCAGGTACACGGAAAAGGCGCTGCCTGCACCCGGTTCGCTCTCGGTTCGCACGAAGCCGCCGCTCGCCTGCACGATTCCGAATACCGTCGATAACCCCAGGCCCGTGCCCTTGTTCCGTTCCTTGGTCGTGAAGAACGGTTCGAATGCATGCTCTATGACCTCCGGGGTCATGCCCGTCCCAGTGTCCGAGACGGTCATGACCACGAATTCGCCCTCGCGTGCTCCAATGTGGGTCCGGACGAAGTCGGCATCGAGATCGGCATTGGAGGTGGCTATCATGAGCGTCCCGCCCGACGGCATGGCGTCGCGGGCGTTGACTGCCAGGTTCATGACCACCTGTTCGATCTGGGCCGCGTCGGCCTTCGTGGGGCCGAGCCTCGGATCGACGCGGACGATCAGCTCCACGTTTTCGGGGATCAGCCGATCGAGCATGGGCGTAAGCCCCGCCACCACGCCGTTGAGGTCGACGACGCGCGGCTGGGTCACCTCGCGTCGGCTGAATATGAGCAGCGATCTGGTCAGGGCCGTGGCCCTCTCCGCCGCACTTCGGATCTGCTCGATGTCCCCGGCGACCGGGTGGTCGGTCCCAAGCTCCGCGGCGGCCAGCTCACTGAACCCGCGGATCGCGGTCAAGATGTTGTTGAAGTCGTGGGCCACTCCGCCGGCCAGGTTGCCGATGGCCTCCATGCGCTGCGCCTGGGTCAGCTGGATCTCGAGCGCCCGTTCTCGGGAGATGTCCCGCGAGACTGACACGGAGCCGACCACGGCACCCGCGGAGTCGCGTACTGGCGCGATGGCCATGTCGAGGAAGACGGTCCCGCCGTCCCGCGCGCGCTGCTGCAGCCTCCCTTCCCAGAAGTCGCCTCTCGCCAGCGCGGACCGCATCTCGTCGAGTCGAGCCGGATCGGCCGGGTCGTCCAGGAATTCGGGGCTCCTGCCCAGGACCTCGGCCGCGGTATAGCCCGTGATGCGGGTGAAGGCCGGATTGACGTACGTGATCCGATCGTCTCGGTCCGTCGTCAGAACCGCCTCGGCCGCCTGGTCGACGGCCGCCGCCAGCCGCTCGCGCTCCGCCGCAGCCAGCGTGGCGTTGTGGCGCGCGGTGACACCCAGCCGCGCCACAACGAGCGCGATCAGAACTCCTGTGGCCGGGATGTGCTGGCGCAGCAGGTCAAGGTCGTTCCAGTCGCGGATTGCCGGGGCCACGAAGGCTACGGCAACCGCGGCGTACGGCAGCCAGGGAAAGGACCGGGCGTAGTCGAACAGGCCCGTGACGGGCTCATCGCGATCCCTGATCCGCCACTGGGCGTAAGCAGCCGCTGCCAGGAACACCCAGGCGGCGGAGTAGAGGAGGCCGGCGAGAGCCCCCGGCGTGGATGCGCCTTGTAGGGTCTGCAGGCTCGCGATCAAGTCCGCAACGAACATCGACGCGAGGGCGAGGGCGGCGATGGTCAGGGCCGCTCGGGCGCTGTATGGCAGACCTCTCACGACCAGGGCGGCGATAGAGAAGAGAAGAGCCGCGTCGTACACGGGGAAGAAGGACGCGCCGACGGCCGCGACCGCGTCCTGGTTGCCGGCCTGCGCTGCCGGGAAGATGCAGAAGTGCCACAGCAGAACGGCGGCGCTGGCGGCCGCGATCGTTACGTCCAGGCTGAACAGGACGCGGTCGTACCTGGTCCTGCCGGGTCTCGGCAGGAGTGTCAGGCCGATCGACATGAGCGGATAGCAGGCGACCTTCAGACCAACGCCGATCGGCGTCATGAGAGTGGCGGACGGCATCGAGCCTGCCGCCAGATTGACGAGGGCGCCGAGGCTGTACAGCGCCAGAGCCAGGGCGATGAACGACCAGGCGCGGCGAACACGATTATCCAGGCGCTCCGTGCGTCTCAGCCGCAAGGCCATGAGAACCACGATCAAGCTGCCGGCGGTGGACTCGACGACGACGAAGCCGCCGCTCAGCGAGGCGTCGCCGAGCCCGGAGATCAGCCAGGCCGAGGCGCATACCGTGACCACCGTCAGGATCGCGATCGCCCAGAAGACGGGATCGCGCTGTATCGCCGGCCCGGAATCGACAGCGTCGGGCGAGCCGGTTGGCACACGCGCAACCGGCGCCCGAGGCGCGACCGGCGCACCCATGGCGCGGCCCGGATCGAATTGGTGCCGAGACTCTTCGGGCCCCCCCGAGCCCGTCGCATTCCGCCCGCTCATCTACCCCGTTCTGCCAAAGCACTCGCGGATGACACGATCGTACCTTGCGTATACCCATTACCGTCGGCTGCGCGGCCGGTACTAAAGTAAGGTCACTGATCCCCAAATCGGCTACTCGGAAGGCGTTTGACCTCGTCGTGCGATCGCCGGCTGGAGAGGCAGTCAGCCGGGCTCCGGCGCGGGCCCGCGCTTCGAATGCCGCCGTACTCGGCCGAATCGGCCGGCGCCCCTCGTCGTCGCGGGTCGCTCCTGATAGACTCTCGATTCCCCGGAGAGGACCAGCGAGTTGGGCTGTCCGGCGGATAGAGCCCAGGATGGCCAATCCGAGGATGGCAAGCAGGAGTCTGGTGGCTTCGAAGAATCGGCGGCGGCGCAAAGGAAGCGTCATGCGTGCCCTTCGCTGGCTCGCTTTCGTGCCCGTCGCGAGCCGGGTGCCCGTTTACGCGCGCCTTGTCTGGGCGCTGGCAGCGGACTCCCGAGTCCCGGCCAGCCGCAAGGCGATACTCGTCGGCGCGGCGGGATACGTTCTCTTCGGTCGTGACATCATCCCCGACGAGATCCCGGTTCTGGGTGGCATAGACGACCTGGCGGTTGTTGTCCTGGCGGTCGAGATCTTCCTGGACGGAATTCCGGACGAGATCCTCGACGAGAAGCTCAAGGAACTCGAAATAGACCGAGCGGCATTTCGGCGCGACATGGATCAGGTGCGCCGCCTGACTCCCGCCCCGGTGCGGAGATTCATTCGCCGGTTGCCGGACGCGCTCGACGCGACAGCCCGGCTCGTCAAGCAATCCGGGATCGGGCCGCGGGTCCGGGCCTGGGTATCAAAGGAGGAGTCTTTCGCGTGAAGGTCATCCTGACCGCCGACGTCGACAAGCTCGGCAAGAGCGGCGAGATGAAGGAAGTCGCCGAGGGTTACGCCCGCAACTTCCTTATCCCTCGGAAGCTGGCGGTCCCCGCCGCCGGCGGCGCCTATCGCGCCTGGCAGCACGACATTGCCAGCCGTGAGGAGAAGCGCAAGCGCGAGCGCGAGGACGCCGAGATCGCGGCCACTCGCATCGGCAGCACCACGCTGACCATGGGCGTGAAGGTCGGCGAGGGCGGGAAGCTCTATGGCTCGATCACCGCCAAGGAGATCGCGGAGGCCCTCGGCCGGCGCGGCATCACGGTGGACCGCCATAAGATCGAGCTGCCCGACCCGCTCAAGTCACTGGGCACCTACAAGGTGGCGGTCAAGGTCTTCCCGGGCATGACGCCCGAAGTCACGGTCGTCGTCGAGCCGAAGGGCTAGAACGACCGCGGCCTGGGCCGCCGACCCGGTCGTCCGAGAGCGGGCTCGGACTGCCCGCCATGTGTTTCCGTCGCGGGTCATCCCGCTGGTTCAGGCCGCCCTCGCCGTGGTACGGTTTCCATGAGGCGAAACACCGCCGCGCCTGACGCGGCGTTGGCCGGATCGCACGCCGGGGGGCGCCACGGTATTCGGGGGATGGCATGGGGGCCGAGGGAGGGATTTCGAACGGCACGGCCGCGCTGGTCGCGCGCGGGCTGAGCAAGCGGTATCACCGGAAGCTGGCCCTCGACGCGGTCGATCTGGCTGTTCCGACCGGCAGCGTCACCGCGCTTGTCGGGCCGAACGGGGCCGGCAAGACGACCTTGATCCGCGTCTGCATGGCCTTCGAGCGGCCCAACGCCGGGTCGGTCGAGGTGGACGGCGTGGACCCCTGGAAGCATCGCAGCGCGGCCCTGCGGCGCGTCGGGTATGTGCCGCAGACGCCCGCCGTCTACCGCGGCCTGAGCGTCGAGGACCACCTGTCGATGGCCCGCAGCCTTCATTCGGGCTTCGACTCCGACTATGCGCGGCGCCGGCTCGACCAGCTGGGGATCCCACTCGACCAGCGAGCCGACACACTCTCCGGCGGGCAGGCGGCCCAGCTCGGGCTGGCTGTGGCGCTCGGAACGCGGGCCAAGGTGCTGCTGCTCGACGAGCCGCTCGCCAACCTCGATCCACTCGCCCGTCGCGAGTTCATCCAGGTCCTCCTGGATGCCGTTCACGCCGATGGATCGACCGCGCTGCTGTCGTCGCACATTGTCACCGACGTCGAGGACGCCTGCGACCGGCTGGCCATTCTGGGCGGCGGCAAGATCCGCCTCGACTGCCCACTCGAGGAAGCCCGACAGACTCATCGACTCACCGAGGCCGACTCGCCGCCTCCGGGCGCGACCGCCGTGGGTTCGTTCCTGGGCAAGGGCGGGAAGACCGTCATGACCCTGTGGCGGCTCGCGCCGGACGACGCCCCTGGTGAGGCGGGGGAGACCGCCAGCCTCGAGGACGTCGTTCTGGGATACCTCGCCGCGGGGCGCGGCGTCGGCTTGCAGCTCAACTGAGGTACGGCGATGCTCTCCCGGATTGGGCTGACCTTCAAGCAACACCGCTTCGAGACGATCGCGGTCACGGTCGTCTGCGTCGGGTTGGCCGCCGCGGCCTGATCGAGGCCGTTAGGCTCAACTCCCTGAACGTGCCGCTGTCGTGCCTGCAGAGCTATCAAGGCGGGTACATGTACTCGCCCCAGACGCCGGTCAGCGCAGCCCAGCTGCGCTGCAACGAACTCGCGAATTCGTTCTTCGACATGAGGGGCAGCCTGGACATGAACCTCGTCCAGCTCCTGCTTCTCTTGGTGCCGCTGATCGCCGGGATCGTGGTGGGGGCGCCGCTGGTGGCCAGGGAGATCGAACAAGGGACGGCGCCACTGTCCTGGTCCCTCTCGGGCTCCCGGCGGCGCTGGCTCCTGGGCAAGGTTCTGGCAGGCGTCGTGCTGCTCGCGCCGCTGATGCTCGCGGTTGGTCTGGCGGCCAACGTGCTGGAGGGCGCTCTGAACCCGGGCCTCAACCCCTACGCCTCATTCTCCAACTACCTGGGCCGCGGCATCCCCGATGTCTTCTGGGCGCTGGCCGCGTTCGCCGGGACCTTCGCCCTGGGCGCCCTTCTAGGTCGGACGATGCCCGCGGTGGTCCTCGCTCTCGTGGTCTGTTTCTTCGTAAGAGCCACGTGGGATGCCGGCATGACCCACTTCGTCCTGAGGCCGTTCGCCGTCCAGCAGGTCCAACAGGACCAGCCGGAGCAGCAGGGCTACGTGGTCTACGGCCCAGGAGGCCCGAACACGGCCGACATGTACGTCTACTACAAGTCGTTCATCGACGGTAAGGAAGTCACTGACGCCGAGGTCAACGCCTGGTACAACAAGTACATGGTGTGCGTACCGATGTCGACGCCGACGCCGGGCGCGTCGAGTTCGCCGGGCGACTCCATTGCTTCGGACAGTCCGAAGATGGGCGACGGCGGCACAGCATGTCAGACCCCGGCCATCGATCCGAGCCACATGCCCCAGCAGGTCACGTACGTCATCCCTGGGTCGTGGTACTGGCAGACCGTCGCCCTGGAGTCGGGCCTCCTGCTGATGGGATCGTTGTTCTGCGGCGCGATCGCCTTTGTCTGGGTGGATCGGCGGCGGCCCTACTGAGGCTGAGGGGGTGGGCGAGGTGTGGCATCGCGTTCGGCTGACCTACAAGCAGAACCGCTTCGAAACACTTGCCGTGGTAGTCACGTGCCTCGGGGCCGTGGCGTGGGCGCTTCTGGCAAGCTGGCATCTCAACTCGGTCGGCGTGCCGGCCTCATGCCTGGTTGACGGACGTGTGCCTTACTGGAACGGACCCTCGGACTCATCCTGGATACCCGGTGCCTGCCGAGCTGCCAATCCAGCGGTTCACCGACGCGCTGAACAGCTGGGACGTACGGATCGTGTCGTCGCTGGGCGACGTGCTGCCGTTCTTCGTCGGCATCGCAGTGGGTGCGCCGCTGGTGGCCCGGGAACTCGAGGAGGGAACTGCGCCGCTTTCCTGGGCCCTTGCCGGGGCACGTTGGTGGTGGCTGGCGGGAAAGATCCTTGCGGCGCTGTTGCTGATCGTGCCGCTCTTGCTGATCGCCGGCCTGGCGGCCGACGTTCTGCGCGGCGCACAGGAGCCCGGCATCGATCCCCACGCCTCGTTCGACTACTTCACTTCGCGCGGCGTGTTCTTCGTTCTGTGGGCAGTGGCCGCGCTCATGGGGACCGTGGCTCTGGGAGCGCTGTTCGGCCGGACGATGCCGGTGGTGATCGTGGCCCTGTTCGTGTGCGTCTTTGCCCGCGCGACCTGGGATCGGCTGACGGACGCCTATGTGCTCCGCGGCATGGCGGTTCTCCAGATGCCCGGCGCTTCTGCACCGGGCGAACTGCTCGTCTACGAGTCAGACGTTCTGTACCTGGACGGCAAGGTGTACACCGGGACGGACTGCACGATCTCCAATGGAGTGATCGCGTGCCAGTACGCCCCGGGTCACGAGCCGGATCCGTCGTCGATCGGCCCGGAGCTGGCCTGGTATGTCGTAACCGGTGACAACTACTGGCGGGTCATGGCGCTCGAGTCGGCGATCATGCTGGCGGGGTCTGCCGCGCTCGGGGCGCTCGCGCTGTTCTGGATCGGGCGGCGCAGGCCCTACTGAGATCGGCTCCCGCAGGGCGGTCTAGCCCCGCGGCGGGCCCGCGTCGATGCGGCGGCGCATGTCGGCGAGATCCCCGCGAGCGGCGTTGATCCGCTCGGTCCACCACGTGGCCCCGGCCTCGGCGAATTCGGCGGTCTGCTCGGCGGCTCGGGCCGGGTCGTCGGCGGGGGTGACGCCGGACACGAGGATGTCGTACGGCGGCGCGTCGGGGCCGCTGCCCAGGCCGGCGGGGAGTCCGGCTGCGGCTCGCTCCTCGGCGATCATCACGCGGGCGCCGCGGACATCGTCCGGTGTCATCGGCTGGCTGACGCCGTTCGGGTCGCGACGAAGCGGCCACGTGCCGTCCCAGCGGGCCGCGCGCCGGAAGGGCGCTCGAATCGGCCAGGTCGTGGCCAGCCAGATCGGCATCCTCGGCTTCTGCAGCGGCGTGGGGAGGAACTCGACTTCGTCGAGGCGGTAGTGCTCGCCGCCGAAGCTGAACGGGCGGCCGCTGAAGAGTCCCTCGATGACGGCCAGCCCTTCGTCCAGCATCGCCGCGCGGACGCGCAGATCGCCCGATTCGCCGAAAGCCGTGAACTCGCGGACGGGGCTGCCGTTGCCGACCCCGAGCGTGAGCCGGCCGCCGGAGAGGATGTCGAGAGTGACGGCCTCCCGAGCAACCAGCCATGGCCGGCGGCGCGGCAGCGGCGTGACCATGGGTCCCAGCCGGACCCGCTTCGTCGCCAAAGCGATCACCGTCAGGAGGATCCACGGGTCGGCGTACGGCACGCCGGCATCGCGCAGGACGTGATCCCAGACCCAGACCGCGTCCCAGCCTGCCGCCTCGGCGTCGCGGGCGATCTGGGCCGTCAGCCCGGGGTCGGCGAAGTCGCCGAAGTTCGGGATGTCGATGGCGTAACGCATGCGGCAAGCGTACCGGGTGTGGTCGAGCCGCGGCGACGCTCGTGAGTGGCTGGTGCCGCGGGGCCGTCCGGTTCGGCGCCCTGCCGCGCCCCCGTTGCGGTCGGCGCCCTGCCGCGCCCCCGTTGCGGTCGGCGCCCTGCCGCGCCCCCGTTGCGGTCGGCGCCCTGCCGCGCCCCCGTTGCGGTCGGCGCCCTGCCGCGCCCCCGTTGCGGTCGGCGCCCTGCCGCGCCCCCGTTGCGGTCGGCGCCCTGCCGCGCCCCCAGTGCGATCTTTCCCTATTCTCACCGGGGCAGCATTGGGCGAGCGCCGGCGTCGGCGGCTGGCGCCGAGGCCATCCGGGCGGCCCGGGAGCGGCTCCAGAAGGTCGCGGAGCCGGCGGATTCAGGTCGACTCGGGTCATGAATCCCCGTCCGAGCCGCCACTCGCGGCCGCCGACCCATGGGATCGTCGCCCGATGTCGTTGTAGTGAGAAATCGGCAACTTGGGCGGCCCGCGGCGCGCGGACCCGCCGTACGGCCCCGAGCGCTCGGCCGCGGCGCGGACCCGCCTTGACGCCCCGAGCGCTCGGCCGCGGCGCGGACCCGCCTTGACGCCCCGGGCTCTCGGCCGCGGCGCGGACCCGCCTTGACGGCCCGGGCTCTCGGCCGCGGCGCGGACCCGCCTTGACGGCCCGGGCTCGCGGCCCAGGCGCGGTCCCCCTGTACGGCGCGGACGCTCGGCCCCGGCGCTGTCCCGCCGTACGGCCCCGGGCGCTCGGCCGTGGCGCTGTCCCCGCCGTTTGGCCCGGACGCTCGATCCCGGCGCGGCCCCGGACGCTCGGCCCCGGGCGCGCCAGACGCCAACTCCCCACGGGTCGGGGCTCTCACCTCGCGACCGGTTGCCGGGCGCGCCATCATTCGACCATGACGCGCGGGTACCTCCACATCATCCACTGCGACCTCGACGCCTTCTTCGCGGCCGTGGAGCAGCGCGACCACCCGGAGCTACGCGGCCAGCCGGTGATCGTCGGCGGCGACCCGAGGTCGCGCGGAGTCGTCAGTACGTGCAGCTACGAGGCACGCAAGTTCGGCGTCCACTCGGCGATGCCGTTACGCACGGCGCTCTCGCTGTGCCCGAACGGGATCTACCTGCCGGTCGACGGCGCCAAGTACCAGCGCGTCAGCCGCGAGGTCATGGCGGTCTTGCGCCGGTTCACGCCGGCTGTCGAGCAGGTTTCAATCGACGAGGCCTTCCTGGACGTCGCCGGATCGGAGGCGCTGTTCGGGCCCGCTCCGGAGATCGGCCGCCGGATCAAGCGGGAGGTCGTCGAGGCGACTCGGCTGACCGTTTCGGTCGGGGTCGCGACCACCAAGCTCGTCGCCAAGGTGGCGAGCGACCTGCGCAAGCCCGACGGGCTGGTCGTGGTCGAGCCCGGGCAGGAGGCCGCCTTCCTGGCGCCGCTGGAGATCCGGCGGCTGTGGGGGATCGGGCCGAAGACGGCCGAGCGGCTGGGCGGGCTGGGCGTTCGGACGATCGGCGACCTGGCCGCGCTGCCGGCGGAGACGCTCTCCCGCGCCCTCGGTGATCACGGGGCCACGCTCCACGACCGGGCCCTGGGCATCGACGCCGACCCGGTCGTCGGCGGCGGCGAGGCGGCGAAATCTGTCAGCCACGAGACGACTTTCGCGGTCGACGTGACGGATCCAGCCGAAATCGAGCGGACCCTGCTGGCCCTGACCGAAGGCGTCTCCGCTCGCCTTCGGTCGGCCGGCATCCGCGCCGGGACGGTCGCGGTGAAGATCCGAGACTCGCAGTTCAGGACGATCACACGGCAGAAGACGCTGCCGGAGCCGAGCGACCTCACGGACACTATCTGGCGGGCGGCGGTCGAGCTTACGCGGCCCGAGGTTCGAGGCAAGAAGATCCGCCTGCTCGGCGTGGCGGCGACCCAGCTTGGCGCGCCGGAGCAGACCAGCATGTTCGAGGTCGTGGACGAAAAGCGGCGGCGTGTCGTCGACGCCACCGACGCCGTCCGGCGCCGTTTCGGCGATCGCGCCGTCACACGTGCCAGCCTGCTCCACCGGGGATTGCCCGCCCCGTTCGAGCGCGACCCGAACTCCGCGATCGAGGGCCGTGTCGGCGTCCCGAAGGCCGAGGACGACATCGAGTAGGCGTACTGCCGGTCGACTGGGTGGCCGCCCGCTTCGCCTGGGGGTTGACGGGATCGACGTGAGGCGCATGCTCCGCGTCATGATCGATCACGTCTTCTCCGGCCACCACGACCACTCCGCCATGCTTCAGGCTGGGCCGCCGCCAGCTGCCGTCCACTGGGTTCTACGGGCGGCAGCCCCGGGCGGCCGCGTCGTTTCCGTCGAGCCACTCAAGGGCGGTATCTCGCACGCGAACCATGTCATCCGGATCGACGTCGGCGGCGCGAGCCTCGAGGTCGTGCTGCGGCGTTGGGTCCACGGCTGTCCACAGGAAGCCGAAACCGGGTTCTCGGCCGAGCGGGAAGCCGCGACTTACGGGCTGCTCGCGTCTTCGGCGGTTCCAGCACCCCGACTCCTGGCCGCCGACGCGGATGGTCGGGAGTGCGACGTCCCGGCGCTTCTGCTGACACGGGAGCCGGGGACGGCCCCGGTGAAGCCGGCCGACATGCGCTCCTTCGTGGCTCAGCTCGCCGCGGCGCTGCCGCCCATCCACTCGATCGATCCGGTCACGGCTGAGCGGGCGCTACCGCCTTACCGACCTTACTACGACGCCGACGACCTCCGCCCGCCCGGATGGGCCCGCTCGGCATCGACCTGGGAGCGGGCGATCGAGGCCGTCGCGGAAGGCCGGTCGGCCGCGCATGGGCCGGACGAGACGGCGCGAGCCGCGCGGGCCACACCATCAGCCCCGCTCGGGCCGCAGGAGACGCCGCGAGCCCCCGGGCCGGCCGCGACCCGGGCGGTTGAGCCCGAGCCGCAGGAAACCCTGCGAGCCGCGCCGGCCGCGACCCGGGCGGCCGCCACCCGGGCGGCCTCGACCCGAGCGGCCGAGCCCGCCGCCTTCATCCACCGGGACTACCACCCCGGCAACACGCTCTGGGCCTCGGGCAGTCTGTCGTCCATCGTCGACTGGACAACCGCTTCGTGGGGGCCGCCAGCCGTCGACGTTGCTCACATGCGAGCGAACCTTGTGATGTCGTTCGATATCGAAGTCGCCGACGCGTTCCTGCGCGCCTATCGGGCGATGATCGGCGCCTCGTACATCCACGACCCTTGCTGGGATCTTCGTGTGGCGGTCGACTTCCTGCCGGAATTGAGCTCACAGTCCAGACCTGAATTCGACCGGCTGGACGACTTCGTGGCAAGAGCGGTGGCAGCGCTGGCCTGACCGCCGGCGTCCCCCACGACCCGACTCCACTCGGCCCCGCGCCATCCCGGCTTCTGTCGCGGCCTCGACCGGCCGCCCCACGACCCACCCGCGGCCTCGACCGGCCGCCCCACGACCCACGTTTCCTTCTACTCATCCAGGGAGTGCTATGTAGATCCCTTCGGCCAACGGCCAGGCCGGCTTCGAGCAGAGGCGCGCCGGACACCGATATGGGCAGAAACGGTCCCTCGTTCAGCGTCATGCGGCCGTCTTGGACGCCGATCCGGAACCTGAAGGCTCCGGCGTTGGCGGCGGGGCGGCGAGCTTGCTGCATAGCACTCCGGTGGGGAGTACAAGGAAACTTGAGGCCCACCGGCAAGTCCTCTACCCGGCCGGCGGTCCTGCGCACCAAGTCTGGGTCCCTTCGGAAGTCCGCGCCCGGCGGAAAGTCTTGGATCCGGCAGGGGTCCCGGCCCACCGGCAAGTCCTCGACCCGGCCGGCGGTCCCGACCCAGCATCAGGCACCGGCCTGGCAATCCGCGGGTTCCGCCGAAAGATCGAAGGCCCGGCGGGAACTCCGCGGCCCGGCACGGGTTTCGACCCGGCAGGAATGGATAGGCGGAAGGCCGGGGCGGCTTGCCGGTTTCGCCGCGTCCGCTTGTGAGTCGTACGCGCCCGCCGCCGCTCAGTCGTACGCGCCCGCCGCCGCTCAGTCGTACGCGCCCGCCGCCGCTCAGTCGTACGCGCCCGCCGCCGCTCAGTCGTACGCGCCGGCCTCCGCGTCGAGAAGCTGGCGCTTGCGCGCAAGGCCGTAGGCGTATCCATGAAGGGAACCATCCGAGCCGACGACCCTGTGGCAGGGCACGACGACCGGCACCGGGTTCCTGGCGCAGGCCGTGCCAACGGCTCGGGCGGCTCCGGGCGCGCCCACCTCTGCCGCGATCTCGCCGTACGAGCGCGTCTCCCCGAACGGGATGCGACGTAATGCCTCCCAGACCCGGCGCCGGAAGGCCGTGGCATGGACATCCAGCGGCAGCGAATCCGCCTCTGGTCGTCGCCGGCCGGCGCCCAGGTCCGAGACGATCGAGGCGACGTGCGAGAGGGCGGCGTCGTCGCGCTCCAGCGACGCGCGAGGGAACTCAGCCCGCAGATCCGAGGCCATCGCCTCCACTTCGTGGCCCAGTCGGATGCTGCAGAGGCCGCGGTCGGTCGCCGCGACCAGCGCCACTCCCTCCGGGATCGGGGCGACCGTCCAGCGAATCGACTCGCCGGCGGCTCCAGTCCGATACCGCCCCGGGGCCATTCCCAGGGCGCCGTTGGCGGCCTCGTAGGCAGCGCTCGAGGAGCCGTATCCGGCATCGTACAGGGCCGCCGTGACGACTTGACCCTCCGCCAGGCGCGAACGGAGCATCTCCGCCCGTCGAGCCGAGAGCCAGGCCCGCGGCGTCACGCCCAAAGACCGCCGGAACTGCTCGCGCAGCCTGCGTTCGGGCAGATGCAGTTCGCCGGCCAGCTCGCGCTCGCTCGGTATGTCGTCGCCGGCCATCAGGGCAGCGGAGAGCCGCTCGACGATCGTCTGGACCGGATCGGGCGACGATGTCTGCTCGCCCGGCAGGAGGCGGCCCGCCGGGATCCCTTCGGTCGCCGGAACTTGCCCGGCCTCGGGAGCGGACGGTGAGCCGAAGAGGCGATCGGGCCGGCAGCGGAGGCACGCCCGAGCGCCTGCAGCCAGGCATTCCTCCATTCGCGTGATTACTCGAACCCGATCACGACCCGGCGTCCTCGCCGGACAGCCGGGCGTGCAGACGATGCCGGTGCTGGCTACCAGGAATATGAACGGTCGGGCCGAGCCGTGCCGGCTGCGGATGGCCTCCCATTCGGCGTCGGTGGCCGGTCGACCGAGTGTGCTCATGCGCTTCGACTCTCTCATGGGGCCGAGCATAGCCGCCGGGCGGGACCCTGACTTCCGGGCTTCGGTTTTGGCTTGACCGCTCGAGGCGACCCGGCCGGGCGCACTGACGGCCGCCAAAACGCAACTCCGGAAGAACCAATCGGCGCCGGGCTGTACCTTCCGCTGAACATGACCGCGAGTTCGGACCGGCCCACCTACGCGCCCCGCCTGCCATGGCAGGTCTCCTTCCTGTTGCTGGCCGCTACCTGGGGGTGCTCGTTCTGGTGGATGAAGCTCGGCCTCGAGATGCTGGCGCCCGTGCAGGTCGCTTTCGTCCGCCTTGCCGTGGGCGCCGTGGCACTGCTCGTCGTATGTGCGGTCACGGGCGCAAGATTGCCGCGCAAGGTGTCGACCTGGCGTCACCTGTTCATCGTTTCACTGCTCATGAACAGCATTCCGTTCACCCTTTTCGCCTACGGCGAGACTCACATCTCGTCGGTTCTGGCCGGCATCATCAACGCCGCCACGCCGCTGACCACCCTGGCCGTGATCCTGGTCGCGTTCCCCGAAGAGAAGCCAACAAGGGACCGAGTGGTCGGGCTGCTGATCGGTTTCCTCGGGATCCTGGTCGTGGTCGGCATCTGGGAAGGGCTGGCGGCGGGCGAATGGTCGGGCGTGGCCGCCTGTCTCTGCGCGGTGACGTGCTACGGCGTCGGGTTCCCGTACGTACGGCGGCACCTCGCCCGCCTGCCGGACGGCGGCGTGGCCCTGGCCACCGGCCAGATCATGTGCGGGGCGGTTGTGCTCCTGCCGCTCGGCGTCGCCGCGGGGCCGCTTCACGGACCGGTCACGGCCGAACCGGTCCTGGGCATGCTTGGTCTCGGGGCGCTCGGGTCGGGGATCGCCTTCGCCCTCAACTACCAGGTCGTGCGCGAGGCCGGTCCCTCCACGGCGAGCACGGTCACTTACCTGACTCCGCTCTTCGCCATCGCGGTCGGGGTGGCATTCCTGGGCGAGACGGTCGCCTGGCACGAGCCGATAGGCGGCCTTGTGGTCCTCCTGGGCGTGGCTGTCGCCCAGGGCCGGCTGCGCGCGGCGTTGGGCGCGGCCGCGCGGCGTGTTCGTCGGACAGAGCCCGATCTGGTCGCGGACTGACCGCGGACTCGAGCGCGGCCCCGCGGTGCCGCGGAGGGAGTCGGACGGGGCTGCGTCGGCCGGAAAGGGCTCGAAGGGCAGAGCCGGGCCCGGCCCGAGCCCGACAGGCGTGGCCTGGAGGGGACCCGGCTCGCCCGTGACACGCTAGATGTCACGGGCCCCCGCCATTCTCCCGTCGTGGCCTGGGCGGACATCCGGTCCGCTCACAGGAACCGGACGATCGAGCTTGACATCGAACGTCCGTTCGAATAACGTGAGTGACAGCAATAGAACGTCCGTTCATCCGCTCAGTGCCAGAGCGAACGACGGCCAAGCCAGAGCGAAGAGGAGCGTCCGCTATGGCCATCGTCCGCATGGAGCCCGTCAGCGTGCGTGTTCGAACCGATTGGTTCGACGGCATTCCGCGGGAAGTGACCTGGAACTCTGTCCGGCTGCCCGTGACCCGACTCGCATCAGTTCGGCGTGAAGATTCGGCGTACCGCGCCGAAGTCGGCCCGCGGACAGTCTTCGAGGTCGAAACTCCCCTGGCCCGGCTCGTCCTCAGCTTCGCTCATCGCTCACGCCGGTGGTCGGTCGACGGGATCGACGACGAGGTCGGCCTCTCCTGATCCGGCCGGCGTTCGGATGGGCGAGGCCGCCCGGCGAGCCGTACGCCTCTCGAAGCAGAGGTATGACGCCCGCCTGCCCGCCCGCCCGCCCGGTCGCTCGCCCGCCGCCGTCGAGGCTTCCGCTCACTCTCCAGCCGGCTTGGCTGTCGCGGCGTCACCGCCACGGTCGTCCTGCGAGGTTTTGACGTGTTGGTGACGTGTACGGGGGATTGTTGCCTACAATCCAGCACATGGAACAAGCTACGACATCCGTTTCGTTCTCGGACCTGACCGTCGGCCAGTTTGTCGAGCGCCTGTCCTCGGCTGAGCCCGTTCCCGGAGGAGGATCGGCCTCGGCGATGGCGGCGGCCCTGGGAGCCTCGCTCATCTCGATGGTTGCGGCTCTATCCCGCGGCAAGCCGAAGTACGCGGCGTATGAGGCCACTCTGGCCAGGTGCGAATTGGTGGGTCATGAGCTGGCGCGGGATTTTCTGCGAATGGCCGATCGAGATGCCGAGGCTTATGCGGGCTACTCGGCCGCGCTGAAGTTGCCGCGCGAGACCGAGGAGGAGAAGCTGGCCAGGCAGGCCGCCCTCCAACTGGCCGCCCGGGCCGCGTCTGAGGCTCCCTTCGATTGCGTCAAGGCGTGCGCCCGGCTGGTCACGGCCGCGGAGGCCCTGGCCGGGCGCAGCAACGTGAACGCGGCCAGCGACGTGCTCGTGGCGGCGCTTCTGGGTGAGGCTGCGGCTCGCGGCGCGGCGGAGAACGTGCTCATCAATCTGCCGTCCACCGGTGACGAGCAGTACGCCGATTCGATGCGCTGGCGGGTCGACGCCGCTCTCCATGACGTCGCCGCCAGGGCGGCGCGCACGCGGGAGATCGTCCTGTCCGGGCAGTCGCAGGAACCGGAACAGGCGTGAACGAAGACCGCGACGAGGCCGCGGCCGCCGCCGGTCCGCGTCTTCTGGCCGGCGGCCCGATCGCGTCCGAGATTCGCGCCGGCCTGAGCGAGGACTTCGCCCGGTTCGAGGAAAGCTGGGGCTACTCGCCGACGCTGGCCGTGGTGCTCGTGGGGGCGGACGCGCCATCGGCGGTGTACCTGGGCCAGATCCTGCGGACCTGCGAGAGGGTCGGGGCGCGGGGCCGCCTGGTGGAGATCGGCTCGAACGTGACCCCGGACGGTCTCTGTGACGAGATCGAGAAGTTGAACGCGGACCCGGCCGTCGCCGGGATCATCGTCCAGATGCCGCTGCCGGCGCACATTCCGCTGCGCACGGTCATCGACTCGATCGACCCGCGCAAGGACATCGACGGCATCCACCCCCGGAACGCCGGCCTCCTGTCGCTCGGGTACGACGGATTCCTCCCGGCCACGGCCCAGGCGGCGGTCGAGATCCTCAAGCGTTCCGGCATCGAGATCGCCGGCAAGCGCGTGGTCGTGATCGGGCGCTCGAACGTGGTCGGCAAACCGGCCGCCCTGCTGCTCATCCGCGAGCACGGCACGGTGACCGTCCTCCATTCCAGGACTCGGGACCTGGCGCACCACACTCGGGACGCCGAGATCCTGGTCGTGGCCGCCGGCAGGCCGGGCCTCGTCACCGGCGCGATGCTGTCGCCGGGGGTCGTCGTGGTGGATGTCGGCATCAACGTCGTGAGCGACGGGCAGGGCGGTGAGAAGCTCGTCGGTGACGTGGACTTCGATTCGGCGAGGGAAGTGGTGAGCGCCATCACCCCGGTCCCCGGGGGCGTTGGGCCCCTGACGAACGCCTTGCTGCTCAGCCACCTGCTCCGAGCCGCCACGGACCAGGCCGAGCGCGCGAGCCGGCAGGCCGCCGCCGGAGCTGCGCGATGAGCGGCACCAACCCCATGCCGTCGAGCCTGGAGATCGCCCGCTCCGTCACCCCGCGTCCGATCGTCGACCTGGCCCACGAGATTGGCCTCCACGACGACGAGATCGAGCAGTACGGGCCGTACAAGGCGAAGGTGCGCCTCGAGGGAATCACCCGCCTGGAGGCCGAAGCGGCCGCCGCTGGACGCCGCGGCAAGTACGTCGTCGTCACCGCCATCACGCCGACCCCGCTCGGCGAGGGCAAGACGACGACCAACATCGGTCTCGTCCAGGGACTCAACCGAATCGGCCATCGGGCGGCGGTCTGCATCCGCCAGCCGTCGCTCGGCCCTGTCTTCGGGATAAAGGGCGGCGCCGCCGGCGGCGGCTACAGCCAGGTCATCCCGATGGAGGACTTCAACCTCCACCTCACCGGCGACAACCATGCCGTCGGCGCGGCCCACAACCTGCTGGCCGCCTTCGTCGACAACTCGCTCACCCACAGCAATCCGCTCGGCATCGATCCGCTGGGCGTCCTCTGGCCTCGCGTCGTTGACATCTCCGACCGAGCCGTCCGTAAGGCGATCATCGGCCTGGGCGGCCGCGAGAACGGCTATCCGCGCGAAACCGAGTGGCAGATAACCGTCGCCTCGGAGGTGATGGCCGTGCTCGCGCTCGCCTCCGACCTGCAGGACCTTCGCCGGCGCCTCGGCCGGATGGTCGTGGCTACGACCTTCGACGGCCGCCGCGTCACCGCCGAAGACCTCAAATGCGCCGGCTCGATGACCGTGCTGCTGCGCGACGCCATCAAGCCGAACCTGTTGCAGACCCTCGAGGGCGGCCCGGCTTTCGTTCATTGCGGTCCCTTCGCCAACATCGCCCACGGCAACAACAGCGTCCTGGCCGATCGTCTCGCCCTGGCGACGTGCGAGATCGCCTGCACCGAGGCGGGCTTCGGGGCAGACATGGGCGCCGAGAAGTTCTTCGATATCAAGTGCCGCCAGAGCGGGCTGCGGCCGGACGCGGCGGTGATGGTCGCCACCGTCCGGGCCCTCAAGATGCACGGCGGCGTGGGGCGGATCGTGGCCGGCAGGCCGCTCGATCCGGCGCTGGCCGAGGAGAACGTGGACGCGGTTCGGAGGGGCGCGGCCAACCTGGCCGCCCAGATCGAGAACGTGCGCGTCTTCAACGTGCCCGTGGTCGTGGCGGTCAACCACTACCCAGGGGACACCGAGGCGGAAGTGGCCGCGATCCGGGATGTGGCACTGGCCGCCGGGGCGCGCGACGTCGTCGTGAGCCGCCACTTCGCCGATGGCGGCGCCGGGGCCGAGGACCTGGCCTACGCCGTCTGGGCCGCCGCGGAAGAGGGTGCGCCGGACTTCCGGCTGCTCTACCCGGACGACCTGCCGCTGCGCGAGAAGATCGAGACCGTAGCCGTGCGCATATACGGCGCCCGCGGCGTCGACGAGCTGCCGGCCGCCACGAAGGCGCTGAAGCTGTACGAGGAACTCGGGTTCGGGGCCCTGCCGGTATGCATGGCCAAGACCCACCTCTCGCTCAGCCATGACCCCGGCCTCAAGGGTCGGCCTACCGGCTTCCGAGTCCCCATCCGCGAAGTTCGCCTGTCGGCCGGAGCGGGCTTCATCACGCCGCTGCTGGGGGAGATGCGGACGATGCCGGGCCTGCCGTCGCACCCGGCCGGGGAATCGATCGACATCGACGCCGACGGCAACATCGTCGGCCTCTTCTAGGACATCCCGGGGCCGTCGGGCTTCCCGGCGCTAGAGTTGGCGGATGCTCACTCTCATCCTCACGCGCCACGGCCTGACCCCGGCCGGCAACGTCCTGCTGGGCGGCCAGCTTGACGTGCCGCTGGCGCCGCGGGGGCGAGCCCAGGCCGAGTCGCTGCGTGACCGGCTGGCCGGCGTTCGGATCGATCGCATCATCGCCAGCCCGATGCTTCGGGCGATGGAGACGGCCCAGGTGATCGCGGCCGGGCGATCGATCGAGGTCGACGAGCGACTCCGGGAGCTGGACTACGGCCGCTGGGAGGGTTTGACACACGCCGAGGCCGACGCTCGGGACCCGGAGCTGAGAGCCCGCTGGGAGAGCGACCCGGCGAGCACGCACTCGCCGGGCGGGGAATGCGGCAACGACGTGGCGGTCCGGGCACACAGCTTCCTGGTCGACCTCCTCGCCGTCGAGCTGGGCCGCCGGGTAGACACGGGCGGGCACCGCCGATGGCCCGACGCCGGCGGTTCGCGTCCCATCCCGTCCGAGGCCCAGGCGGAAGTCGAAGGCGAGCGCCGCGTCTTCCTCGTCGCTCACGGAACGTACAACCGCATCCTCATGGCGGTCGCGCTGGGTGTGCCGATCCGCGACTACCGGCGCCGTTTCCTCCAGGACTGGACGAACCTGACCGTCCTCCGCTACGAGCCGGGAGACGGCCCCGACGGCGCGGAGCTCGTGCTGGCCAACGACGTGGGCCACCTGCGCGCTCGAGGCGAGGCGCCCTGGGGCTGACTCGCCGCGAGCACGGGCGGGACCCGAGCCGCCGCCTAACACGGCGGTCCTCGTCGCTGCTCGCGGAGCTCTTCGCCCGCACCTCCGGCACCCGCCGACCCGGCGCGCCGAGCCCGCAGGTGGCAGACTGAGCCGGCCCGCCGATCCGAGGCCCCGTCCAGACCGAGCGCCACAGGGAGCAGCCTTTGCGCCGCGCCGCAATTGCGTACGTCATCCTGTACGTCGCGGTCGCCGCCTACTCACCCTACCTGCAGCCGTACTACAAGAGCCTCGGCATCTCGCTGGGCACCATCGGCGCCCTGGTCGCCTTCACCTCGGCCGTGGCGCTGATCAGCGCACCGACCTGGGGTGCTATCCACGATCGGTATCCGACTTCGCGGCTCTTCCTGCCGCTCGCGGCGGGGATCGGGGCACTCGGCGCGACCGGGCTGGCCACCGTCGGCGCGTCCCTGCTGCTGATCCCGTCCGCGGCCGCCTTCGCCGCGGGCATGGCCGGCATGAGCCCGATGATGGACGTCCGCGTGCTCGACATGGTCGGGTCGGACCGGACGCGATACGCGCAAGTTCGTGTCTGGGGCTCGATCAGCTTCATGGTCTGCACGCCGATCATCGGCTTCGCGATCGGAACGGACTACCGCGGCCTCTTCTTTGTCGCGGTGCCGATGATCCTGCTCGGCGGCCTGGCCGCGATGCTGCTGCCGGGGCGAGCCGGAGGGGTCCGCGGGGTCAGCCTTCGGCGGGCGCCCGGCCGCGTGCTCGGCCACCGCCCCATCGCCGTCTTCCTGATCGGCGCCCTGGTCGGCTGGACGGCGGTCTACGCGCAGAGCACCTTCTTCTCGATCTACCTGGGCCAGCTCGGCGCCTCCAGCGACCAGATCGGCCTGGCCTGGTCGATCCAGGCTGCGCTGGAGGTCCCGTCGATGATCCTGTTTCCGCAGCTTTCGAGAAGGTTCGGGACCGAACGGCTGATCGTGGCGGGGATGGTCATCATCACGTGCCGCCTGATTGCCAACGCCCTGTTCGTTTCGCCTTCGCTCCTGCTCGCGTGCTCGATCATGCAGGGCGCCGGCTACGGCCTGCTGCTCATCGGGGGCATCGCTTTCGTCTCCAGTCAGGCGCCGAAGGGCACCGCGGCCACGGCCCAGGGGATCCTCAGCGGTGTAGCGTTCAGCCTGTCGGTCATAGTCGGCTCGGGCGTCGGCGGTCAGCTGGCGGGCTGGCTGACGATCCGCGGTTTGTATGCCGTCTCGGCCGGCCTCGGCCTGGTCGCGATCGTCCTGATCGCCCTGGCCGTTCTGCCGGCGTCGGGCCGCCCTGGAAACCCAGCCGCTCAGAACCCGTAGCGGTGGATTCGCGCGTAGATCGTGTTGGCCACGACCTGCGCCCCGAGCGCGCTGAAGTGGAGGCCGTCGCTCGTGTACTTCGGCACGTACACACCCTTAGACGTGGAGAGCGGGGTGTGGATGTCGATCACGACAAGCTTGTAGATGTTGCCGAGGTGGACGATCGCCGCGTTGAGCGAGTCGATCTTCGCGACCATGTCCGTATAGTTGTCCGGAGGGACCGTCATGAGGTCGATGCGAATCCCCTTCTTCTCAGCCGCGACGATGATCGCCCTCAGGTTCGCGATCGTGGTTGCCTGGCTGATGTTGCGGCCCAGGTCGTTCGTGCCGCCCATGATGAACAGCACCTGTGGTTTGTAGGCGAAGACGTCGCCGTTGAGTCGCGCCAGCATCTCCGCGGTGGTGTCGCCCGGCACTCCGGCGTTGTGCACGAGCCGCAGATTGGCGTCCTCCGCGTCGAGGCGCGTCGGCCAGGGCCCGTCCGTCGGCCAGGCCGTCAGCGAGTCGCCCAGGGCCACGAACGTGTAGACCTTGTGAACGGCCGGCTTGACCGCCGCCTTCTTCGGAGCATTCGTCTGGCCGGCCGTGGGGCTCGGGCTCGGGCTCGGCGTCGCGGTCGGGTCCGGAGAGGGAAGGCTGGTGTCGGCCGACGTGGTGTCGGGCGGCGGTGTGGCCGTCGGAGTCGGGCCGGCCGCCGTCGCGTCGGCCACCAGCTCCGCCGCGGGGCTGGGCGACGTCGAGCTGGTCCAGCCGCCGGGCAGGCTGGCCGATATCACGGCGGCCGCGACCAGGAGAGCGAGCACCGCTGCCAGCTCCCGCCCGCGCCCGCCCCTCGGCGTGAATCGACCGAGGAGCCGGGACGCGAAGCCCCCGGAGGCCTCGGATCCGGCGCCGGGCGTGGAAGACGCGAGCGACTCGGGGCGCAAGGGGAACGGACCGCGCCTGACCGGGTGCGCCATGTTCCGGCTGGCGTGGGAAGCCATGAGGTCGGGGTACGCCGGCGAGCCCGGCGCCGCTCCGCCGGATTCGACCCCGCGCGCGGGTTTCGAGCCGTCCCGAATCGAACTCATGCTCGCCCGGACCCGAGGGGGCATCCCCGCGGGTCGGTATCGTCCATGCTCAGCGCCTGCAACTGGACGCGAGGGGGGTTACTGCGCATCAGCGTTCCTGTCTCTACGGTTGCCTGTGCGTCCCCGAACCGCGATCTCTAGTCTGCCACCATACAGGCACATCGTGCTAGGCGGGGCCGGGGCCGACTCGTATCCATTCGAGCCAGGACGCGCGAGACTGGAGCTAGGCAGCCGCCCGGCCGCGGTCGGAGCCAGACCGAAGGCGCCAGACCACGAAGGCGACGACCGCGGCCACGCAGGCCAGGATGATGACGGTGTCGAACGGTTTCATGGCATCCCGGATGTTGACCCAGTTGGCTCCCAGGACCGTACCGGCGTACACCAGGGCGATCGTCCACGGGATCGCACCCAGGGTCGAGTAGACCAGGAAGGGCCGGATGGGCATGTGCGAGATGCCGGCCACGAAGCTGATGACCGACCGGACCCCGGGCAGAAGGCGGCTGAAGAACGCGGTCGGCGAGCCCCACCGCGCGAAGAATCCTTCAGCCTGCGCGACTTCGTGCGGCCGGACCAGCAGGAACCGCCCCCAGCGGTCGAGGAACGGCCGGCCAAGCCGGGCTCCCAGGAGATAGCCGAACAGCGAGCCGGTCGTATTTGCCGCGACGCCGGTGACGACGACGACCCAGAAGTTCCAGGGGCCGCCCGTCAAAGGCTCGATCTTGGTCGGGTCGCTGACCAGGAAGCCGGCAAACGGCAGGATCAGCTCGGACGGGATCGGCACCAGGGTGGACTCGACGACCATCGCCAGGAAGACGCCGAGATAGCCGACGGTGGCGTACAGGTGGTCGAGGATGGGAATGACTGCTGTGTCGATGAAGCCGAACACGGAGGCCTCTCACTTGGAGTGACGGACGCTCCGGGCAACGGAGTCGATCGCGGGTCCTGCGCAGAATACCCGAGCCGCCGCCGCGGCGTCTCAATGCCGACAGTGGCGCCCGCCGCGCGACAACGTGGACCGGTCACGGGCCGTCGGGGCTGAGCCTCCGAAGGCCCCCGGCCCCCCTGCTCTGCGCCCCGGCCCGCCGGCTCTGCGCCCCGACCGGTCCCGACCCGGCGTGTCCGGCGCGGGCGGCTATTCTCATGGACGTGAGCGATACGCCAGAATCCCAAGACATCGGGTTCCACGGGCACCTGCCCGAGTCGCGCTGGCTGCGCCGGCCGCCGGCCCCGGACGCGGACCTGACTCTGACCGGCGCCGACCTCTCCGTCGCGGACGTCGAGGAGGTCGCGCGCGCCGGCCGACACGTCTCACTCGGCGACGAAGCCCGGGCGAGGGTGGTCGAGGCCCGCGAAGTCGTGGAGCGCCTCGTCGCGGCCGGAGAGATCGTGTACGGCGTGACCACGGGCTTCGGTGACCTGGCCACGACGTTCATCGATCCGGCCGATTCGGCCAGGCTCCAGGAGAACCTGCTCATCTCGCACGCGGTCGGCGTGGGCGAGCCGCTGCCGCGGGACGTCGTCCGAGCCATGCTGCTGCTGCGTGCCAACACCCTGGCCCTGGGTCACTCCGGCTGCCGGCCCGCGGTGATCGATCGGATCTGCGACCTGCTGCGCCTCGGCATCCACCCCATCGTCCCGTCGCAGGGTTCGGTCGGCGCCTCGGGGGACCTGGCACCGCTGGCCCACCTGGCGCTGCCGCTCATCGGCCGGGGCCACGTCGAGGTCGGCGGGCGAACCATCGCCGCGTCCGACGCGCTCGCGGCCGCCGGCCTCGAGCCGATGGTCCTGCAGGCCAAGGAGGGCCTGGCCCTGCTCAACGGTACGCAGATGATGAGCGCGATCGGTGCACTGGCGCTCGCCGACGCCAACCGCCTGGCGCGAACGGCGAGCGTGGCGGCGGCGATGAGCTGCGAGGCCCTGCTGGGCACCGACGTGGCCTACGCGGCCGCCTATCAGCTGGCCAGGCCGCATCCAGGCCAGATTGCCGTCGCCGCCGAACTGCGCTGGCTGCTGAGAGACTCGACCCTGATGGCCAGCCACCGGTCCTCGGTCCACAAGATCCAGGACCCTTACTCGCTGCGTTGCGTGCCCCAGGTCCACGGTGCCGTTCGTGATGCGCTCGGCTACCTGGACGGAGTCCTCGACATCGAGCTGAACTCGGCCACCGACAATCCGCTTGTCTTTCCGGCGGGAGGCGCTGCCGACGAAGCGGCCGCGGCCACCGGCGGCGGACTGGTCGTCAGCGGCGGCAACTTCCACGGGGAGCCCCTGGCCCTGGCCCTCGACTTCGCCAAGCTGGCCATCGCCGAGCTCGGCGCCATATCGGAGCGACGAACCGCGCTGATGGTCGACGCCCGTCTGAACCGTGGATTGCCTGCCTTCCTCTCTTCAGGCAGCGGCCTGGACTCGGGCATGATGCTGCTCCAGTACACGGCCGCCGCGCTCGCGTCGGAGAACAAGGTCCTGGTTCACCCCGCGAGCGCCGACTCGATCCCGACCTCGGCCAACCAGGAAGACCACGTCTCGATGGGGCCGATTTCGGCCCGCCATACCAGGACTGTCCTGGCAAACGTACAGAGGATCGTCGCCCTGGAGCTCCTTGTGGCGGCGCAGGCGCTCGACTTCCGACTCGAGCGGATCGCCTCCGAAGGGTCGGCCGTCCGGCCGGGGGCGGGAGTCGCGGAAGCCCACCGGCGGATTCGGTCGGTCGTCCCGCATCTCGATCGCGATCGACTTCAGGGCAGCGACATCGAATTGGCCGTCAGGCTCGTTCGGGAGGGCGCGCTGGTCGATCTCGTCGGCTGACCCGGCCGGGGATCAGGAAAGCAGCGCCTGCCGGTCGCGTCCCGAACAGCGATCGATGGCGCGGCGCAGGCGTACCTCGTCGGCAGAGCCGGATTGCTGGAGGGCCCACAGGGCGGGGAGCAGCCGCGGGTCGGCCGCGACGGCGGCGGCGTCGACCTCGAGCCCGCCGACGAGCGGCGACTGCAACGCCCTGATCAGGTGCGGCACCGCGCGCGGATCGTGCCGGACGGCCAGGCCGAAGAGAGCCTCCGCCCTGGCTTCATGGTGAGCGTCCTCGGCGCGCTCCAGAAGGGCGGCCCGGACATCCGGGCCGTCGGCATCCGACAGGGTCCCGAGGCCGAACGTGGCCCAGTCGCGTACCTCCGGGTCGACGTCGCGGGAGAGGCTGATCAAGGCCGCCTTGGCCTCAGGCGCGAGCGGCTGCGGGCTGACCGTGGCCAGGGCGAAGGCGACGGCCAGCCGCACGCCCGCGCTTCTGTCCTCGGCCAGCGGGTAGACCAGCCCGAGCGTTTCCGGATCGCCGATGTGGCCGAGGGCGGCGACTATGGATGCCAGCGGCCCGGGCGCCTTCTCGATCGAGAGTGCCTCCAGCATCGCCGTCCGCACGGGTCTGTGGCAGCGCGGCTCGACGCCGACCAGACGGCCGAGCACATCCGCTCCCAGCGTCCTTTCGCGCTCGAGGCCGCCCTGGAGGAGGCCGATGCACATCTCCATCACGTCGTCCGAGCACTCGCGAAGGATCCCGCCGATCAGCTCCCAGCGGCAATCTTCCTCGTATGTTGCGAGGGCGGCGTCGATGAGGACGTCGAGGGGCCGCATCATCACCTCTCCAGAAAACGCGACCTCCCGGGTGGTCGCGGTATCTCTCGTTGACGGGACGCCGTTTCGTCTGGCCCCCTCCGGCCCGGCAGCGTATATGCACCCTAGTCCTTTGCACCATGCCTGCGCCGCAGGTCGCACGTGAGGGAACAGCCTCCGGCGAATTGACTACCAGACGGCTGCGATCCCATTCGGATCTCCCCGAAAAGCCCGGTGCATCCGATCGGTCCGTCGAGACGGCCGACGCCGGTCGACCGGACAACCCCCGTCGGTCGGACGAAGTGGGCTGGGCGGTCGTCTCGCTCTGCTAGCATGGGTCGACATGTCGTCGATTGCCCTGGTAACGGTCGTCTCGAGCTTCCTCGCCTCCGCGGTCGAGTTCGTCGAGGCGGTCACCATCGTCCTGGCCGTCGGCGTCACGCGCCAGTGGCGGTCGACCCTGCTCGGAGTGGCCGCGGCCCTCGCGGCGCTGGCGCTGCTCGTGACCGTGTTCGGGACGGCCATCGTCATGTTCATCCCGATCGACGTCGTGCGCCTGGTCGTCGGCGGCTTCCTGGTGATCTACGGCCTCCAGTGGCTGACCAAGGCCGTCCTGCGGGCGGGAGGGGCCATGGCCAAGCACGATGAAGTGGCGATCTACGCTCGTGAGATCACTGCGCTCGGGGCCGAGCCACCGGTACCCGCGACCGGAATGGACTGGATCAGCTTCACGGTCGCCGCGAAGGGCGTGCTCCTGGAAGGGCTCGAGGTGGCCTTCATCGTCGTCACCTTCGGCGCGACGGCCGGCATGCTCGTACCTGCGCTGGCCGGGGCGGCAGCCGCGGGAGCGCTCGTGCTCGGGGTCGCGGTCCTGGTCCACGGACCCCTGGCGGCGGTGCCCGAAAACGCCCTGAAGTTCGCGGTCGGAGTGATGCTCATGGGCTTCGGGACATTCTGGTCGGGCGAAGGCGTCGGCATCGACTGGCCGGCCGGCGATGCGGCGATCCTGGCCCTTCTCGCAGGCTACGTCGCCCTGGCCCTGGTCGGCGTGTACCTGGTTCGTGAGCGCCTGAGCGGGGGGATCCGCCTGCGAACCGCCGGCTCGGGGCACTGACATGAGGTTGGTTCGGGCTTTCTTCGGCTTCTGGTACGACTTCCTCGTGGGCGACCGGTGGGAACTCTTCGTCGGTCCGATCGCGGCACTGTTCCTGGCGTGGGTGGGGGTCCGGGCAAGCGTGCCCGCGCCGCTGGCCGGAGTCTTCCTCTTCGCCGTCCTCGCCGCCGTCGGCGGCGTGAGCGTCGCCTGGGCAACGCGGAACTGACCTGAGGCCGGCGCCGCTTTGCCTGGGCAACGCGGAACCGACCCCAGGCCGGCGCCGCTTCGCCGGCGCCGATCGAGCCAGTTGCCGTACAGTTGGCGTCGATGGCACGCGTCGAGATCGTGGACGTCACGGACGAGGCTCGCTTTGGGCTGATCCCACCCTGCGCGGACCCGTCCTTCGACCATCGCACCTGCGACTACTGGGAAGATGCCGATCGGGGCTCGAAGGTGAGCCGCCCGAACTGGCTTCCGGCCGCGTCGCCCGTTTCGGCGGCCGGACCGAACGAGCGGCCGACGCCGGGCTCGCCGGTCAATCCCTTCGCGCCGCAGCCCAGGGCCGAGGTCAATCCGTTCCTGCCCGCCCCGCGCGCCGAGGCCAATCCGTTCAAGCCGGCGTCCGGCGCGCCCGTGCGCAACCCGTTCCTCGAGGACCGGCCCGGCTCACCGGCTGACAACCCCTTCGCTCCGGGCCCGCGTCTGCGGCCCACCATCGCCTCGGAGGCGCCGCGCAAGCTGCAGCTTCTCGGGCGCGGCCTTGGCATATTCGGGAGCTACGCCAAAGTGCTGCTCGTCGACGATGTGGCGGCCGGCTACTGCCAGTTCGGGCCCCTGTCGGCGTACCCGCGCGCGCTGCGGCTGCGCGAGCTGTACACGGAGCTTCCCCAGGCCCCGCTGCCGGCCGTCATAACGTGCATCGCGACGACCGCCGAGGCCCGCCGCGGCGGCCGAGCCCTGCGGCTGGTGGAGGAGGTCTGCGCCGATCTCGGCGGTCGAGGCTTCGCCGCCGTGGAGGTCTACCCGGAGGCTCGCGCAAGAGAGAACTCGACACCCGCGGCCCGGCCGGAGTTCTGGATCCGGGCGGGTTTTCTGCTGGCGGTGGATGACGATCGATACCCGGTGATGCGCCGTGACCTGTGAAGTCGCGAACGGGTCCGCCGACGCCGCGCTACCCGTGCGAACGCTCGGGCCGGCCCGTTCCGGCCGGGCCGTCCTCGCTCTCGCGATGGCCCTGGTGGTAATCGCGGCCGCCTGCTTCTCCTGCAGCCCCGGCCCGACCAGCCCCCCACTCGAGACGGAGGTGCCCATCGGCGCCACACCCTGGCCGAACGGCACGGTCGGCCAGTACGGCCTCCGCATCGACCCGAGCCTGCTGGCGCAGCTGCCCGGCGACGTGGGCGCCTACCCGCTCGCCGAGGATGCCGAGACGGAGATGGAGGCTCTCGACGATGCCGACCTGGCCAAGACCTTCGACAGCTACGCGGCCGCCTCGATCGGGGAGATCAGCGACGACAACTGGCTGAGGGTCGTCATCGGCCACCTCAAGCCGGCGTCCCAGACCGCGGACTTCTACACCGCGTGGGTCGAGCAGTACGCGTCCGGCGCCTGCTCCCAGGCCGACGGCGTGTCCACGTCCGGTCAGCAGACGATCAACGACTGGATCGTCGACACGGCGACCTGCGCCGGGGGACCCGTCGTGTACACCCTGGCGCTTGGCAACGGGACCATCCTGTCGATGTTCGGATTCGGCGCGAAGGACCTGGGTCGCGTGTTGATCGACGCTCTCTACTCGTAGTCGCGCAGGTAAGCCGACCATCGCGATGCGCCCGGTTGGGGCGCGGCCCATCCCGGGTCCGGCGGCCGCGCCGCGTCGCGGCCTCGTGACGATCGACGCCAACCGGCGCAAACTGAGGGCCAGCGCTCGGGGCGTCCCGAGCCGTCCCTTCGGAGGCCTCCGGTGGCGATCGAAACAGGATCCAGGGCGCACGCCGGGCCGCGCCCCGTCCGAGCTCCGCGCGGCGCCCAGCTGAGCTGCAAGGGCTGGGCCCAGGAAGCCGCGTTGCGGATGCTGATGAACAACCTGGACCCGGAAGTCGCCGAACGCCCGGACGACCTCGTCGTCTACGGCGGGACGGGCCGGGCCGCGCGCAGCTGGGACGCCTTCGAGGCCATCGTCCGCGAGCTTCGCCGGCTCGAAAACGACGAGACCCTCCTCGTCCAGTCCGGCAAGCCGGTCGGCGTCTTCCGCACGCACGAGTGGGCGCCGCGAGTGCTCATCGCCAACTCCAACCTGGTCGGCAAGTGGGCTAACTGGGACACTTTCCGCGAGCTCGAGCGGGCCGGCCTGACCATGTACGGGCAGATGACCGCCGGGTCGTGGATCTACATCGGCACGCAGGGCATTCTCCAGGGCACCTACGAGACCTTCGCGGAGCTGGCCCGGCAGCACTTCGGCGGGAGCCTGCGCGGCCGAGTGACCCTGACCGCCGGCCTGGGCGGGATGGGCGGGGCCCAGCCGCTGGCCGTCACGATGAACGAGGGCGTGGCGCTGGTGATCGAGGTGGACGAGGCGCGGGCCAAACGGCGCCGCGACATCGGCTACGTCGACCGGCTGACGTACTCGCTGGACGAGGCGCTCGGCTGGGCGCGCGCCGCGGCGGCCGAGGGGCGGGCCGAGTCGATTGCCCTGGTCGGCAACGCTGCCGATGTCGAGCCCGAGCTGGTGAGGCGGGGCGAGCGCTTCGACGCGGTCACGGACCAGACGTCGGCCCACGACGCGCTGAACGGCTACGTGCCGGTGGGGCTCTCCGTCGAGGAGGCGGCCGAGCTGCGCGGTCGCGACCCGGACGGTTATCTCAGCCGCTCGATGGCGTCGATGGCGATCCACGTGCGGGCGATGCTGGCGCTGAAGGCGACCGGCGCGATCACGTTCGACTACGGCAACAACATCCGGGCCCAGGCCCAGGCCGCGGGAGTGGCCGACGCGTTCGACTTCCCGGGCTTCGTGCCGGCCTTCATCCGGCCGCTCTTCTGCGAGGGCAAGGGCCCGTTCCGGTGGGCGGCTCTCTCGGGCGACCCGGCCGACATCCTGGCGACCGACCGAGCCATCCTGGAGCTCTTCCCGGAGAACGAATTGCTGCGCCGATGGATCGAGATGGCCGAGTCTCGGGTGCCCTTCCAGGGGCTGCCGGCGCGGATCTGCTGGCTCGGCTACGGCGAGCGGTCGAAGGCGGGTCTGGCCTTCAACGATCTCGTCCGGTCGGGCCGCGTCCGCGCGCCGATCGTCATAGGGCGCGACCACCTCGACTCGGGTTCGGTGGCCTCGCCCAACCGCGAAACCGAATCCATGCGGGACGGCTCGGACGCGATAGCCGACTGGCCCCTCCTCAACGCGCTGGTCAACACCGCCTCAGGCGCGAGCTGGGTGAGCATCCACCACGGGGGCGGAACGGGGATCGGGTACTCGCAGCACGCCGGCATGGTCGTCGTCGCCGACGGCTCGGACCTGGCCGCCCAGAAGCTGGGGCGTGTTCTCACCACCGATCCGGGAACGGGCGTCATCCGTCACGCCGACGCCGGCTACGAGAGAGCGATCGAGGTCGCCCGCGAGCGCGGGATTCGCGTCCCCATGCTCGAAGACGGCCCGGCCGAAGAAGAGCGGAGGTAGCGTGGGGAAGCTGGTCGAGTCGGTACCGAACTTCAGTGAAGGCCGCCGGGTCGAGGTCGTCGACAGGCTGGCCGCGGCCGTTGAAAGCGTGCCGGGCGCCTTCCTCCTCGACCGAACCAGCGACCCCAGCCACAATCGCAGCGTCCTGACGCTGGCCGGCGAGCCGGGTCCGATCCTCGAAGCCCTGGAGAAGACCGTGGCGGTCGCGGTCGCGGAGATCGACATGGAGCATCACTCCGGCGAGCACCCGCGCATCGGGGCCGTGGACGTGGTCCCGTTCGTTCCGCTGGCCGGGGCCACGATGACCGACTGCATCGAGCTCGCCAGGGCCTTTGGGTCGCGCGTGGCCGATCGCTTCGCCATCCCCGTCTACCTGTACGGCGAGGCCGCTTCGAACCCTTCGCGGCAGAGGCTGGCGGATGTCCGGCGAGGCCAGTACGAGGGCCTCAAGGCCGGGATCGCCGAGCCGGGCCGCGAACCGGACTTCGGCCCGACAGCCCTTCACGCCAGTGCCGGAGCCATGGCGGTCGGCGCGCGTCCATTCCTCATCGCCTACAACATCAACCTCGACAGCCGGGACCTGGAGCTGGCGAAACGGATCGCCCGCCGGATCCGGGAGTCGAGCGGGGGACTGCCGCGCGTGCAGGCCAACGGCTTCTGGATCGAGGAGCTCGATCGGGCGCAGGTCTCGATGAACCTGCTCGACTTCAATGTCACCCCGATCTGGCTGGTCTGGGAGAGCGTTCGAGCCGAGGCGGCCGAGGACGGCGTCGAACTGGCCGAGTCCGAGCTGATCGGTCTGGCCCCGCTGGCGGCCCTGCTCGACGTTGCCGACCACGCCGGAGTCGCGAGCCAGTTCTCGCAGACCGAGCGGCTCGCCGGCGCGGCCGACTTCCTGAAGCTGCGCGACTTCTCGCCGCTCCAGGCCCTGGAGCTGAAGCTCGCGGCGGCGAGGGGTTGATGAGCCCGGGGAGGCGCCGGGCGGCGAGGCGGCGTTGAGGGGCGAGGTGGCCGGATCCCGCCCCGGGCTGCTCGTCGAAGGCGCGATCGGCCTCGCCACGCTTGCCGGCGGCCTGCGGAGGGGCCCGGCGCAGGGCGACGTGGCCCTGCTCTCGGGCGACGTCCTCGCCGGCGGCGGCATGGCCGTGGCGGCCTGGGGCGACCGCCTGATCGCGGCCGGATCGGCGGCGGAGGTAGACCGCGTGATCGAGGCCGGCGGCTACCCGATCGAAGGCTTCGAGCGCGTCGACGCCGGCGGCGGGCTGGTCACCCCCGGCCTCATCGATTCACACACTCATCTCGTGTTTGCCGGGACGCGCGAGGTGGAATGGCAGGTGCGGTCCCGCGGGGCCGGCTACCTGGAGATCCTGGCCGCGGGCGGCGGGATACTCTCGACCGTGGCCGCCACGCGCGCCGCCTCCGAGGACGACCTCCTGGCCGGGGCCCGCGCCCGGCTTGGGAAGATGCTGGCCGAAGGCACGACTACGGCCGAGGCTAAGTCCGGCTACGGGCTGGACACTCCGACCGAGCTTCGACAGCTCGACGTGATCGGCCGCCTGGATCGCGACGGCCCGGTCCAGCTCGTGCCCACGTACCTCGGCGCGCACGCCGTCGGGCCGGAGTTTCGCGGCCGCACCGACGGACCCGAGGCCTACGTTGCCGCCGTCGTCGGGGATCAGCTGCCGGCGGTGGCCCGGCAGGGGATTGCCCGATTTTGCGACGTCTTCTGCGAGCAGGGTGTCTTCGACCCGGGTCAGACCGCCCGCGTCCTCGAGGCGGCCCGCAAGCTGGGCCTGGCCCTGCGCCTGCACGCCGACGAACTCGTGCCGTCCGGCGGCGCGGAGCTGGCGGCGGCCCTGGGCTGCGTCTCGGCCGACCACCTGGCGGCGCCGTCGGACGCGGGAGTGGCTGCCCTGGCGCGCGCCGCCGAGGCGGGCCATCCCGTGGTGGCAACGCTGCTCCCGGCCACAAGCTGGTTCCTCGGCAAGCACCACTTCGCGCCGGCCCGCCGCTTCATCGAGGCGGGGATTCCCGTCGCCCTGGCCACGGACCTCAACCCTGGCACCAGCCCCACGGTCGGCCTGCCGCTGGTCATGTCGATCGCGTGCCTGGAGATGGGCCTGACCCCGGCCGAAGCCCTGGCCGCGGTCACGATCAACGCCGCTCACTCGATCGATCTGGGCGCCGAGATAGGTTCCATCGAGCCGGGCAAGCAGGCCGACCTCGTGATCTGGGAGGCGTCGTCGGTCGAACAGATTCCGTACTGGCTGGGGGCGCGGCTCGTGCGCCTGGTCGTCAAGCGCGGGCGCCCGGTCTACGTGCGCGACCAGGCCTGACCGGCCCGGCCGGCGGCCCGGATCGCTTGCGGGCCGGCCGGGCCGGCGCGGCGCCTCCGGACTCCTACAGCTTGCCGCGCTGCTCCAGCAGGACGGTGGTGAGCTCGGCGGGGAGCGACGACGGCATCAGCGAGAGCTTGGACTGCGGCGCTGGCGGCGTCGACACGCCCATCTCGTGGAGGAACTTGGCCAGCGCTTCGGCGGCATCCTCGTCTTCGCAGGCCGGCATGGGCACGACCACCTTGGCGTCCAGCTGGGCGACCAGCTCGGCGGCCTTGTTCGGTGGAAGCGAGCCGCCCACGGCGATGCAGGCCACGTCGACCGGGCCGATATCCGTGAGCTTGTCTTCGGTCAGGAGGTGGCCGATGTCGCCCAGATGGATCACGTGGACGCCGTCCAGCTCGGCGATGAAGGCGATATTCCGGCCCCGTTCCCTGCCATGATGCTCGTCGCGGAATGTCCGGACGCCGGTGATCAGTACGTCCTTGACCTCGTACTCGCCCGGGCCGTCGAGGCAGAAGGCCTCCTCCAGGCTGCTGGGCAGCAGCGTGGAGCCGTCGCGCGACGCTTTGCCCCTGCCCTTGGGAAGCGGCGAGTCGTCCGGATGGCTGAGGGTGACTATGTCGGCCGCGATCCCGCGGCCCGTCGGCCCTACGACCGATTGATAGGCGTCGGCCACGACGGTCGCGTCCTTGCCACGCATGCGGATGCACGTCCGCCCGTACCAGGTGAGTTCCATGCGGGGATTCTTGCACAGGTCGCGTTGTTGCCGCTCATCAGATCGCTCGCACCGGTTCAAGGGCGCCCTGGCGGGCCCCGCCGGCCGGCAGGACCGACGCGGCGGTTAAGCGGCGCAGCCGGCCGGGGCCGGCGCCACGGCGTGGTCCCAACCCGGGAAACGCCGGGATCTGCCCGGGCCCACGACCCCTGGAACCGTGCCGCTCGAACTCTCACGCCGGCGACCGGCGAGTCCCGTGAGCCCGCGCCGGCAGTGGCGGTCAAAAAGAGGACCGGAGGCGCCTGCCCAATCGGCACCTCCGGTCGGAGGGAGGGAGGATGGAACTTTCAGGAGGCTCGTCCAGTGTTCCTCGACAAAATGTACCCTGTTCACGTGAACTCGGGGCCGCCAGCGCATTAAGAAACCATTACAAAGTGATCCGATTGGGGACGGAACGCACCGGCTTCGGGATTCGCCGGCCCGGCCACGCGAGGGCGGGCGTCCGCCCGAGGAGCCCCGGCGCTCCCGTCTGGCAGAATGGCCGGGTGAGCTCCTTGCGCCGCTCCTCTCTCGTCGCCCTCATGCTCGGTCTTGCCTTCGGGGCGTCCGCTTGCGGATCGGCCGCTCCTTCGGTCCGCCCGACGCCCTCTGCGCCGTCGACGTCGCCCTCCGCGTCGATATCGGCTACCGGATCGGATCAGGCCGTCTACGCCGAGATCGAGAGCCAGGTCGAGGCCATTCGCCAGCTCCGGCCCAGCACTGCGGTCACGCCCGTCTTGCTCGATTCGGCCGGCGTCCGCGCGTGGCTCACCAAGGCCAACGCCGCGGAGACCGATCACCAGGCGCTCGCGGACGAGAGTCGGCTGTTCATCCACCTCGGGCTGCTGCCGGCCGGGTCCTCGCTCGAGCAGATGGAGCTCGATCTCCAGTCCGGCCAGGTGATCGGCTTCTACGACCCTGTCTCGAAGGGCCTGTACGTGCTGTCCGAGTCGGGAGGCGTGGGTCCGATCGAGAAACTGACCTTCTCTCACGAGTACACCCACGCTCTGCAGGACCAGAACTTCGGCCTGGACAAGCTGGACAACGACGCGCCGGACCAGGGCGATCGTGACCTGGCCAGAACCGCTCTGCCGGAGGGCGATGCCACCCTTGTTATGACCCTGTGGGCCCAGAAGTACATGTCGCTGGGCGAGCTCCTCGGCATCGCGGCCGATCCACTCAGCGGCGTGAGTTCCGCCCAGCTGGCCGGTGCCCCGGCGATCCTGCGGCAGACGCTCCTGTTCCCCTACGAGTCCGGCCTGGCCTTCGTCCAGGGGATCTACGTCGAGGGCGGCTGGGCCGCGGTCGACAAGCTCTACGCCAACCCACCGGACTCGACCTCGCAGATCCTGCACCCCCAGCTCTACACGGACGGCGTCGAACCCATCGCGGTTACCGTCCCGGCCGTGCCCGCCTCCCTGGGGAGCGGCTGGAAGCTGACCATGCAGGACACGCTGGGAGAGCTGCAGCTTCGTATCTGGCTCGAGGGCGAGAATCCCTCGACCGCGGCGACGACCGCGGCCACGGCGGCCACGTCCGACTGGGGCGGCGACCGTGTCGGGCTCTACGAGGGGCCGAACGGAGCCTGGGCGGTAGTGCTGCACACGGTCTGGCGATCGGCCGCGGGTGGGGCGGCGTTCTCGACCGCGGCGAGCCAGACGCTGACGGCCGTGGGCGCGCCGTCTCGGGCTTGCGGCGGCTCGACCGGCGTAAACATTGTCATCGCCTCGAACGTATCTCTTGTGCCGGAGTTCATCGACTGCAACCAGGTGAGTTGAGGCGCGGAGCCGCTCCGGCCGGTCCCGTGCCCGCTCCGGCCGGTCCCGTGCCCGCTCCGGCCGGTCCCGTGCCCGCTCCGGCCGGTCCCGTGCCCGCTCCGGCCTCAGATCTTGCCGATTTCACGCCAAACCGACGTTGGGCACGGAATCCGTGCGTGAAACGTGACTGTGAGCGCCCGAAGGTCCAGCTTGGCTCGATCTGTGGATCAGGAACGATCGCTCCACGACGGCTTCGCTGCCCGGAGGGCAGATCCTGACGGCACGTGCCCTGCCAGCCGGTCGCCTGGTGGGCGATTCTCATCGAATGTCGCCTTGGCGTGAATCTGGAAACTTCCGGGCCTGCGTCGGTTGCCCCTGCGGCCGGGCCAGCCTGCGGCTCGGTGCCCGGTCAGCGTTCCTCTGCGCTATGTCGCCGCCCGGCCCGCCGAGCTTCTACATCGTCTCGGGAGCGGAGATTCCCAGCAGGCCGAGGGCGTTGGCGAGCGTCGTCTTGGTCGCGGCGATCAGGGCCAGCCGGCCGGCCGATCGATCAGACTCGTCCGGATCGATGACCCGGGCGTCGCGGTAGAAGGCATGGAAGGTCGTGGCCAGCTCCGTGGCGTAGGCCGTGACGCCGTGCGTCTCCTCGCTGGAGGCCGCGTCCTCGACGATCTCAGGCAGGCGCACGATCTGCCGGGCCAGCTGCGACTCGGGCGCGCCCGGCAGGATCGCCGCCAGCAAGCCCGGCAGCCGGGCGTCGTCGCCGGCCGGCGCCGCCATGCCGGCCTCCTCGGCCTTGCGCAGGATCGAGGCGATCCGGGCGTGGGCGTACTGGACGTAGTAGACGGGGTTCTCGCTCGACTGCTTCTTGGCCAGTTCGATGTCGAAGTCGATGCCGCTCGAGGCGGCTCGAGAGGCGAAGAACCAGCGGGCGGCGTCGACGCCGATCTCGCCGAGCAGCTCGTCCAGGGAGATGAAGTCGCCCGAGCGCTTCGACATCGCGATCTCCTTGCCGTCGCGAACGAAGCGGACCCAGGCCGTCAGGATCATCTGGACCTGGTCGCGCTCGAAGCCGAGCGACTCGGCGGCGGCCTTTACGCGGGCCACGTAGCCGTGATGGTCCTCACCCCAGATGAAGACGATGCGCTGGTAGCCGCGGCTGAACTTCTCGACGAGATAGCCGATGTCGGCGGCGAAGTAAGTGGGCGCGGCGTCGTCGGTGGAGCGCAGGATGACCCGGTCCTTGTCGTCGCCGTACCGCGTGGATCGGAAGACGACCGCGCCGTCCTCCTGGTAGACGTCGCCGGCGGCGCGCAGTCGCTCGACCGCCCGGGCCACCCAGCCGTCCTCGTGGAGCGTGCTCTCCGAGCGCCAGACGTCGAAATGGCAGCCCAGGTGATCCAGGCTCGCCTCGATGCCGGCCCGGACCTGCTCGGAGGCCCAGCGGCCGACCGCCCAGGCCGGCGCTTCGCCGCTGCGCCCCGCTTCTTCCAGGACGGAGGCCGGAAGGTCGCGGGCCAGCTCGTAGACGTAGTCGCCGTGATAGCCGTCGTCGGGGATCTCGGAGTTGTCGCGGATGGCCAGGACCGATGCGCCGAGGTTCCTGACCTGGCTGCCGAAGTCGTTGAAGTAGTACTCGCGCTCGACCTTGTGGCCGGCCGCGGCGAGAACCCGGCACAGCAGGTCGCCGGTGAAGGCGCCCCGGGCGTTGCCGATGTGGAGCGGCCCGGTGGGGTTGGCCGAGACGAATTCGACGTTGACGTGCTCGGGATGCTCCGCGGCGACGTGGCCCCAGGTCCCCGGCTCGCTCAGGATCCGGGCGGTCATGGCGGCGAGATGGCCGTCGGAGAGGCGGACGTTCAGGAAGCCCGGCGGAGCCACCTCGACGCTCGAGATGGGCGAGCTCGCGTCCGCGGCCGAGGTCACGACGTGCCCCGCTATCGCCCGGGCGATCTCCATCGGCGCCCGGCGGTACGGCTTGGCCAGCTTCAGGGCGATGTTGCTGGCGAAGTCGCCGAAGCTCGGGTCGGCCGGCCGCTCGATCGTCACGGCCGCGTCGGGAGTGGCGGGAGCGTCCGGCGTGGCGGTCGCCCCGCCGCCGGCCGAGGCCGGGATCAGGTCGGCCCGGGCGACGTCCCAGGCGGCCTGGATAGCCTCGCGGACCTGAGATCGCAGGCTGGCCGTGGCGTCATGAGTCATGGCGGTCATGGTAGCGAGCATGGAACAACCACGTGGAACGGATGCCCGGTCGAGTCGCGATCCGCCTTGCGGGGTAGAGTTGGCCATCCGGGCCCGCGACGAACCGCAAGAGGCAGGACCGTTGGATCTCAAGGGAAAGCCGTGCACGCTCCGCCCCTTTTCGACGGACGGAATAGTCCTGCCCCGCGGGGTCGACCTCAAAGTCATCGCCCGGACATTCCACACCGCGGTCGAGGAGGAGCTCGAGAGGGTTGGGCTGGGCGTTCGGCTGGCGGCCCCGGGCGATCCCGACGAAGGGGTCGTGGTTAGCGGGCGGTTCGTGAGGGTTGCCCCGGGGAGTCGCCTGAAGCGCTATCTCCTGCCGTTCCTGTCGGGGGCGGCCGCGATCGTCGAGGTCGAAGGGCTGGTCTCCGACCGAGACATCCCCCTGGCCGAACTGAGCGGCCTGGGCAAGCGCGGCCTGGGCCCGCTCGGTGGCGCGTCGATGGCGATGCTCAACAGCGCGGCCGAGATCGCCGGGGCCCAGCTGGCCCGCCGCGCGCTCGAGGCCCTGAGAGACTGAGTCCGAGGGTCAGTAGGGCCAGGCCCAGTCGCGGATCTCCGGCGCGTCTTCGCCCTCGGCCCGAGTGTAGGCCCGAGCTTCGGTCCGCCTGTCCTGCATCAGCTGGCGCACGTGGCCGGCCTTCGGGGCCAGCCCGGGGATCCGGTCTATGGCGTCGATGACGAGATGGAAGCGGTCCAGGTCGTTGAGCATGACCATGTCGAACGGGGTCGTGGTCGTGCCCTCCTCCTTGTAACCGCGCACGTGGATGTTGTCGTGGCCGTTGCGGCGATAGGTCAGGCGGTGGATCAGCATGGGGTAGCCGTGATAGGCGAAGACGATCGGCTTGTCCGCCGTGAAGAGAGAGTCGAATTCCTTGTCCGTCATGCCGTGGGGATGCTCGGACGCCGGCTGCAGTCGCATCAGGTCCACGACGTTGACGACGCGGACCTTGACGTCCGGCAGGTACTGCCGCATCAGGTCGACCGCGGCAATGGTCTCCAGCGTCGGGATGTCGCCGCAGCAGGCCATGACGACGTCGGGCTCGCCGCCCATGTCGTTGCTGGCCCAGTCCCAGATGCCGATGCCCCGGGTGCAGTGCAGGATGGCCTGCTCCATCGTCAGCCAGTTCGGCGCCGGCTGCTTGCCGGCCACGATGACGTTGACGTAGTTGCGGCTCCGCAGGCAGTGGTCCGTGACCGATAGCATCGTGTTCGCGTCTGGCGGCAGGTAGACGCGGATGATCTCGGCCTTCTTGTTGACGACGTGGTCGATGAAGCCCGGGTCTTGGTGTGTGAAGCCGTTGTGATCCTGGCGCCAGACCAGCGACGAGAGCACGTAGTTGAGAGACGCGATCGGGCGGCGCCACGGGATGTCTCGTGTCACCTTGAGCCACTTGGCGTGCTGGTTGAACATCGAGTCGATGATGTGGATGAAGGCTTCGTAGCAGTTGAACATGCCGTGCCGGCCGGTCAGGAGGTAGCCCTCCAGCCAGCCCTCGCACTGGTGCTCGGACAGGACTTCCATCACGCGCCCGTCGGTCGACAGCACGTTGTTCTCGGCGTCCCCGGGGATCACCTCGGCGTCCCAGGCCTTGCCCGTGGCCTCGAAGATCGCCTGGAAGCGGTTGGAGGCCGTCTCGTCGGGGCCGAACATCCGGAAGTTGTCCGGGTTCTTCGCCATCACGTCGCGCACGAACGTGCCGGCGACGTAGGTCGCCTCGCTCAGCGAGCCGCCCGGCTTGGGCACGTCGACGGCGTAGTCGCGGAAGTCGGGCATGATCAGCTCGCGCAGGAGCAGGCCACCGTTCGCGTGCGGGTTGGCGCCCATGCGTCGATCGCCGTGAGGAGCGAGCGCGGCCAGCTCGGGCTGAAGCGCACCCTTCTCGTCGAAGAGTTCCTCCGGCCGGTAGCTGCGCATCCAGGCCTCGAGCAGGTCGCGGTGGTTGACGTTGGTCCGGACCTCGCCCATCGGAACCTGATGCGCTCGCCACGTGCCCTCGACCGGCTTGCCGTCGACGAACTTCGGGCCGGTCCAACCCTTGGGTGTGCGAAGGACGATCATCGGCCACTGTGGGCGCCCGGTCGACGCCCCTGATCGGGCCGCAGTCTGGATGTCCCGGATCTCGTCGAGGACCGTGTCGAGCGTGGCCGCCAGCAGCTGGTGGACGACCGCCGGCTCGTCGCCGGTGACGAAGTACGGCTTGTAGCCGTAGCCGACCATCAGATCGCGCAACTCGTCCTCGGGGATGCGGGCCAGGACGGTGGGGTTGGCGATCTTGTAGCCGTTGAGGTGGAGGATCGGCAGGACGGCGCCGTCGCCGATCGGGTCGAGGAACTTGTTCGAATGCCAGCCGGTCGCGAGAGGGCCGGTTTCGGCCTCGCCGTCGCCGACGATGCAACAGACCAGCAGGTCCGGGTTGTCGAAGGCGGCGCCGTAGGCGTGCGAGAGGGAGTATCCGAGCTCGCCGCCCTCGTGGATCGAGCCGGGTGTCTCGGGTGCCACATGGCTCGGGATGCCGCCGGGGAAGGAGAACTGGCGGAAGAGCTTGCGCATGCCGTCTTCGTCCCTGGTGATGCTCGGGTAGAAGTCGGTGTAGCTGCCCTCGAGGTACGTGTTGGCGACCAGTCCCGGGCCGCCGTGCCCGGGTCCGATGATGTAGATCGCGTTGAGGTCGCGGGACTTGATCTCGCGGTTCATGTGGGCGTACATCAGGTTCAGGCCCGGCGTGGTGCCCCAGTGGCCCAGCAGCCGCGGCTTGACGTCTCCCGGCTGGAGCGGCCGGCGCAGCAGGGGATTGTCGAGCAGGTAGATCTGGCCGACGCTGAGGTAGTTGGCCGCCCGCCAGTAGGCATCGATCAGGTGGAGTTCTTCGGCCGAAAGTGGCCCATCCGTGGCTCCTGCCGGTAGAGCCCTGGTTCCGCTGTCAGCCATCGTCGATTCTCCTTGGAGTCGATGCCCATCTCGCGCGCGTTCTCGGCCCCAATCTTGAACGCCTCGGGCCAATGTGTCAGGAGGCACGTCGCCGGGTGGCCGCCCGGGCGACGTGTGATACTGCGACTGCCAGGCCGGAGGGGTCTGCGAGCGTACCTGGGCGTACCTGTGGAGAGTCCGTGAACCTTTTCGGAGATCCTGATCGGAGAATCATCGGCGCCGCGTCCCTGGTCGTCATGGGTGCGTGCCTCGTCGCCGGCCTGGTGGGCCTGCGGCTTGACTGGCCCAGGGGGATCTCGGCGGCTGCCTTCCTGGTCTTCGGGGTGGGAATGGCCGGCACTTACTACGCTCGCCGGGTAGAGACGAGATGGATCTACTGGGCCTGTGCGCTCGGCGTCCTGCTGGCCCTGCTGATACTGACGACGTGACGAAGGCCCGGCTCCTGCCGGATCGAGGCGGGAGCGCGTAATCGACGCCGCCGAGATTTCCGGGCGGCCTTGCCAGGTCGGGTCGGGCTCGGGCCGGCCGGAGAACGCCCGCACCGTTCGCACGGCGGGCGGTGGTTTCAGATCTCGAAGCGGTCGCCCTCGGTGACGAACTGGACCGGGCCCGGGAATACCGCTCGGGCCGCGGCCAGCGCCTCGGGTCGAGAGTGGCCCGAGAGCAGGTGAGTCAGCAGCAGGCGGGCCGCGCCGCCCCCCGCGGCAACGCGCGCGGCTTCGCCGGAGGTGATGTGACCGGCTCCGGCCGCCGCCGGCCCCGCCCCGAAAGACGCTTCGGAGAGCAGCGTGTCCCCGGGACGGATCAGCGGAAGGAAGTCGTCGGCGTGGCCGCAGTCGCCCGAGTAGACAAGGCCCGCGCTCCGCGCCCGCGACGAGGATTCGACGGCGCCGGGACCGCCGCTGCCGCCTGATCCGCCACCCACCTCGCGACTCCTGGCCCCGTCGTCCGCGGAGACCCGAAACGCATAGCTCGCCTGCGTGTGGAGGACGCGCCGTACCTCGATCTCGAAAGGCCCGATGCGGCGCGTGCCCTCCGCCATCTCCTCGACATCCAGCGACGCCGCGGTGAAGCCCGGCTCGCCGCTCAGAGCGTCGAGCCTCTGCTCCAGGCCCGCCGGCGCGATCACCGGCACCCGCCGGGGCGAATCGAACTCCCACTTTAGATAGTGGCGCAGCGGAACCAGGTCGATGAAATGGTCCGGATGCAGGTGGCTGACCAGGGCGGCCGCCAGCGTGCTCGGCTCGACCGCGGCGGCCAGGTTGGCGTAGGCGCCCTGCCCCAGGTCGAGCACCAGCGCCGCGCCTCCGGCCCGCAGCAGGTACGAGGAGGCGGCCGAACCGGCGCGGTCGGTGTATGCGGGGGCGGCTCCGAGGACGAGGATCTCCACCAACGTAGAGTAAGGTGCATGCCAATAGACAGGCTGTCGGCTGCGCGTCATGGGCCCGAGTTCTCGGCGCGCCGCGTCAACGGGGAGCGGCGTGAGAGCGGCGGGAATGCCGCCCGGCCCGTGGGCCCGTGGCCCCGGCCCTGCCGCGCCGCCCGGCCCCGGCCCTGCCGCGCCGCCCGGCCCGTGGGCCCGTGGCCCCGGCCCCGGCCCTGCCGCGCCGCCCGGCCCTGCCGCCCCGCCCGGCCCCGGCGCGGGCCCAGGCCGCGGCCCTGCCAGGGCGCCGCCCTATCGCCGAAACCGCCCCGGCAGGACGAGATCTCCGCGCTCGACCGCGCGTTCCAGAGTCAGCCGATCGAAGCCTGCCCCCGCGACGATCTCGCAGGCCTCCTCGAGCCCGAAGGCGAAGCAATGGGGCAGATGCGAGTCCGACCCGACCGTGACCCGCCGCCCCCCGAGCTCCCGGTATCGCGCCACGACCCACGGCGCCGGATAGGTCTCGCCGGTGACGTGCCGCAGACCGGACGCGTTCACCTCCAGGGCGGCGCCGCTCTCCACTAGCGCGACCAGCAGTGTTTCGTACATCTCCGGGATGGCCGCGTAGTCCGCCACCGGGTACCAGTGGATCAGGTATCGCTTGATGACATCGAGGTGGCCGATGGTGTCGAAGAGGCCGCTTCGGATCGCCCCGGCGACTTCCTCGAAGTACGGCGCCGCAGCTTCGGCCAGCGTCTTTCCGGCCACGAAGGACGCCACCCGCGACCTGTCGTACGGGCCGTCCGACATGTTGTGGACCGAGCCGATCGAGTAGTCGTAGGAGTGGGTTCGTAGATGCTCGCGGATCTCGTCCTCGTACCGGCTCTCGTAGGTCAGCTCCACGCCGAACCGGACCGTGACCTTGCCCGCCCATCGCTCGGCCGCGGCGCGGACCTCGCGCTCCCGGCGCGCGTAGGCCGCGTACTGGTACGCCGGCGCGCCCGGCATGAAGTCGAGATGGTCGGTGATGGCGATCTCGCGGACGCCGCGCTCGGCCGCCTGGGCGCAGTAGAGCTCCAGGGGCACGGCCGAGTCCGGCGAACGCTCGGTGTGGAGATGGGCGTCGAGAGGGACGTCGAAGGCCTGGGCGGGCGGGCGGCGGCCACCACCCGCGGCGCCCGCGTCCCCGGCCGGCTCACTGGTATTCCCCACTAGGCAGTCACCAGGCCCAGTTCGCGGCCGACCTTGACGAAGGCCTCCAGGCAGCGGTCGAGCTGCTCGGTCGAATGCTCGGCCGTGACGATAGTTCGAATGCGGGCCTTGTCGAGCGCGACCGTCGGGTAGACGACCGCCTGGGCGAAGACGCCCTCCTCGAAGAGGCGCCCGCTGAAGCGCTGGGCCATCGCCGAGTCGCCCATCATCACCGGCGTGATCGGCGTCTCCGATACGCTCGTGTCGAAGCCGAGGCGGCGCAATTCGCCCTTGAAGTAGATCGTGTTGGCCCAGAGGTGGTCGATCAGCTCGGGCTGATCCCGCAAGACCTGGATGGCGGCCAGACAGGCGGCCGCGACGGCGGGCGGATGAGATGTGGAGAAGAGGAAGGGCCGGGCTCGCTGGATCAGCATCTCGCGCAGGGCCCGGCTGCCGGCCACGTAGCCGCCAAGCACGCCCATGGCCTTGCTCATCGTCCCGACCTGGATGTGGACCCGGCCGTGGAGGTCGAAGTGGTCGACCGTGCCGCGGCCGTTCCGGCCGAGCACGCCGGAGGCATGGGCGTCGTCCACCATGACGGCCGCCCCGAACTCCTCGGCCGCGGCGACGATCTCCGGCAGCGGGGCGATGTCGCCGTCCATGCTGAAGACGCCGTCCGTCACGATGAGGATCAGGCGATAAGCCTCCCCGGTGTCGGGACGGCCTTTCTCTCGCGCCTCGCGCAGCAGTTCACGCAGGGCCGCGGCGTCCTTGTGCGGGAAGACGACGCGCGGCGCCTTGCTCATCCGCATGCCGTCGATGATCGAGGCGTGGTTGAGCGCGTCCGATACGATCAGGTCGTTCTCGCCCGTCACGACCGGGATGACGCCCGTGTTGGCCGTGAAGCCGGACTGGAAGGTCAGCACCGCCTCCACGTGCTTGAAGTCGGCCAGCTCGGCCTCGAGCTTCTCGTGGATCGTCATGTTGCCGGCGATCGTGCGGACGGCGCCGGAGCCGGCCCCGAAATCTCGGGTCGTCGCGATCGCCGCTTCCACCAGCCGCGGATGCGTGGCCAGGCCCAGGTAGTTGTTCGAGGAGAGGTTGATCAGCTCCTTCCCGTCGACCACGACCTCGGCGGCCTGGGGTGAGCTGAGCACGCGCATCGGGCGATAGAGGTTGGCCCGCTTGAGCTCCGCGATCTCGTCCTCGAGAAAGCCGAGCGGGTTCGACGCCGGCGGGACGCCACCGACCGACCCGGCGTTCGACGCCTCCGAAATCGTCATCGCGCGCCTCCTTCCAGTTCGATCGGCCACCGCCGCATCGATCAGTTCTCGCCCGGCAGCAGCACGACCTTACCCGCGACTCCCTGGGCCAGGAGGTCGAAGGCCTCGTCGTACCGGCTGAGGGGCAGCCGGTGGGTGATGATCGGGCCGACGTCCAGTCCCTCGCGCAGGAGCGCCGCCGTCTTGTACCAGGTGCCCCACAACTGGCGGCCCGTGATGCCGTAGACGCGCACGCCCCGGAAGATGATCGCGTCGTTGAGGTCCAGCGTCACCGGTCGCGACGGCAGGCCCAGCAGCGAGACGCGGCCGCCGTTGGTCGTCATCTCGAAGGCCTGGTGGATGGCCGACTCGGCGCCGCTCATCTCCAGGACGACGTCCACGCCGTTGCCGCCGGTCTGCCGCCGGATCTCCGCGACGACGTCGGTCGCGCCGTCCAGAACGCAATCGGAGCCCATGCGGGCGGCCATCTCGCGGCGGTGCGGCATCACGTCCGTTGCGAAGACGCGCGATGCGCCGGCGAAGCGGCATATGGCCACGGCCATGAGGCCGATGGGTCCGCAGCCGAGCACCGCCACCGAGGCGGTGGTGATCTCCTCCACGAAGGTCGCGAAGACGGCATTGCCCATCGGCTCCTGGATCGCCGCGATCTCCGGGGAGAGGCCCTCGCTGGGCCAGGCGTTGCGCTCGGGCAGGCACATGTACTCGGCAAAGGCGCCGTCGGCGTCGACGCCGAGGATGCGCAGGTTGGCGCAAACGTGCTCGCGGCCGGTCCGGCACTGGTAGCAGGTCCAGTCGACCAGGTGCGTCTCGGCGGCTACGCGGGTCCCCAGCGGGACGGCTCCGGTGCCCGGTCCGTGCGCCACGACCCGTCCGGCCATCTCGTGGCCGAAGATCCGCGGCAGGTACTTGCCGAGACGGCTCTGCGCCCACGGATCCCAGCGGTAGATGTGCAGGTCGGTGCCGCACAGGGAGACGGCCTCCAGGCGTATCAGCACCTCACCGGGGCCGGGGTGCGGGACGGGCACTTCGCGCAGTTCGGCGCCGGCTTCCGGCCGGGCCTTGACCAGGGCACGCATCGTCCTGGGAATGCGCAGGTCGACTGAGGTGGCGGCTGCGATGAGTGCGGCAGCCGCCGAGCCGCTCGCGGGCTCTACCTTGACCGTCTCGCCGGCTCGATCTTTGGGCACGGTCCGATTGTGCCACTAGTCGCGATTGCCGTTGGGGGCGCCGCCGCGCCGCCGGGCGGGAATGTTTGATTGTCGCCCCGCGAGCCCGCGAGCCCGCGAGCCCGCGAGCCCGCGAGCCTGCGGTGACGGCGGCCGTCTTCCGACCGAGGCGGTCGAGCCCGCCGCAACGATGGAGTGACGCCTTCCGATCGAACCCGTCGCCGCCCCGCGGCAACTACGGAGTGAAGTCTTTCCGATCGAACCCGTCGCCGCCCCGCGGCAACTACGGAGTGACGTCGTACTCTCGAGCCTATCGCGGGTCACCGCCGGCAGCGGGACCGGCCATGAACCGTGCGGCGGGCGAACCCCCCGGGACCTCACCGCGCTCGTCGGCGATCGGGCTGGTCAGGCTGCCGATGCCCTCGACCTCGACTCGCACCAGGTCGCCGGGCTCCAGGAAGATCGGGGGCTCACGGAATACCCCGACGCCGCTGGGCGTACCCGTAACGATCACGTCGCCCGGCTCGAGCGTGACCTCGCGGCTGATGATGGAGATCAGCTCGGCGACACCGAAGAGCATGGCCGAGGTGTTCCCGTCCTGCATCGGGACGGCCCCGCCGGACTCCGGATCGTCCGCCCGCGTCAGCCACGACCGAACTCGACGCCCGCCGCCGTCGCCCAGCTCGTCGGCTGTGACGAGGCATGGGCCGAGGGGCAGGAAGGTGTCCGAGCCCTTGGCTCGAAGCCACTGCCCGTCGCCCTTCTCGCCGGGAAGCAGCGCCTTTGCCTGGCCCTGCCAGTCGCGCGCCGTTATGTCGTTCGCGGCCGCGTAGCCGGCCACGTGGCGAAGAGCCTCCGCCTCACCGACCGCGATCGCGCGCCGCCCGATCACGACCGCCAGCTCGGCCTCGAGGTCCAGGGCGTGAGTCCCGGCCGGCCGACGGACCGGACTGCCGTCGCCGGTCACGGCGTTGGCGAACATCGAGAAGAGGACGGGCCGGTCCGGTCGCTCGCGGCCCTGCTCGTGGACGTGATCCAGGTAGTTGTATCCGACGCCGATGATCTTGCCGGGCCGGGGTATCGGTGGCGCGAGCCTGACGGTGGCCAGGTCGATCGAGACTTCCAGAACGGCCGGCTCGCCGGCTCTGGCGAGGGCCTCGCGAATCGTGTCGAGCGCCGGATCCAGGCCGATGAGAGTGGCTAGGGGAAGCCCATCGATCCGCTGGGCCGGCTTGCCCGGTGCCAGCTCGAAGAGCTTGCCGAGGGTGACCAGGCGGCTGCCGGCCAGAACCACGGCGACCTCCTGGTCGCGAGGATCGGCGGCATCGCCGGCCTGGTCCACGATCGTCACGAGTCGCATCGGCAAGCCTCCAGGGGCGATCTCAACACGCCGGGATGCGGATCTTCGCACCACCTTGCACATTGTCGTCGCATCGCCATCGCCCGTCGTGCACTGCCGCGCGCTACCCGCGCGCTACCCGTCGCGCGGTTGCCTCCAGCGATCGCCGGCGCGGGCCGCCCATCGCCCGTCGCAGAATGCCCCAGCGCGTTGGCCCCGCGCGCGGCCATGGTCCGTCGCGCAACCGCCACCGCGGGCCGCTCGTCGCGCACGGGCCTGTTGCATAGCCGCCCGCACCGTTTTGCCGTCGCGCTCCGGCCGCTCGCGCTCCGGCCGCTCGCGTCTCATGAGCACCCGTCGCGCGTTCCCCTCGCGGCCCGCTCATCGCGCACGGGCCTGGCGGAGCGGGCAACCCGGCTCGACGGGCACGATCCTCGGACCAGAGTAAGCGGGCGATCATCGGGTCCGGCCAATCTTGGCGCGTGGAGCAAGAGACGCGCACACGGCCGGTTCGCTCGTCGGTGGCCCAGGACGATCTGAGGATCGGCGTGGCCATCCGCCGCTGCCGTGAGCGCAGCGGCCGCCGCCAGCTGGACGTCGCCGCCGAAGTTGGTGTGACCCGGCAGTGCGTGTCTCTGCTGGAGCGCGGGCACGTCGATTCCTTCAGCGTGCACACCATCAGGGCCATCGCCGCGGCCGTGAACGTGGATCTGACGTTTGCTCCGCGGGGGCGAGGCGCGCAACTCGACCAGCTGGTCGACGAGGAGCACTCGTTGATCGTCGACGAGGTTGTGGGGCGTCTGGCGGCCGCCGGTTGGGAGACGATGGTCGAGTTCTCCTTCAACGACTACGGCGACCGTGGGTCGGTGGATGTCCTGGCGTGGCACGCCGGGGAGCGGACGCTGCTGATCGTCGAGGTCAAGAGCCGCCTGGCGGATTTGCAGGCGACTTGCCGATCGCTCGATACGAAGGCGCGCGTTGTGCCCAGGCTTGCGGTGCAGGCTCGGGGATGGCGATCGTCCTCGGTCGGAGTGCTGTTGGTCGTGCGGGAATCCAGCCGCGAGCGGGCCGCAGTCGCTCGGCGAGCGGCGATCTTCGACTCCGGCTTCCCGGCGCGAAATGCCGAGGTCAGAACCTGGCTTGACCGGCCCGACCGACCCCTCCGTGGTCTCTGGTTCTTGCGGATGGCAAATACCAGTTGCCCGAAACGAGGCTTTGGGCCCGGCAGGCGCTGTCGGCGGGCTCCTCAGCTTGGCAGGTCTCAACGATCCGGGTCAGAACGAGCTGGACCGTAGCCGGATGCAATTGCTACTTGCGAATGGGAATGAACGGCGGGCGGGTGAGAAACGTGGGCCGCGAACCACCGCGTGGCGCAACTACCACTCGCTAACAGAGATCGATGAGTGGCGGGAGGACATCTCGTCTCCGGCGGCCTCTCGCGGCCTTCTGCGGCGCAACTACCACTTGCGAACAGCAAGAGGCGCCCCGCCGCCCCCGCCCCGCCCGCCGCCCCGCCGCCGCGCCCCCTGCCGCGCCCCGCCGCCGCGCCCCGCCGCCGCGCCTGCCGCCCCGCCCGCCGCGTCCCGCCCCGCCGCGCCCCGCCCGCCGCCCCGCCGCCCCGTCCGCGCCCCGGCCGCCGCGCCCCGCCGCCGCGCGCCCCGCCACTCCCGCCGCCCGCCGCCACGCACTGGCGCGCCCGCCCTATTGTCGGAACCGGTAGCCTACGGGCGATGCGTGTTCTCGTCCTGAACCCCGGGTCCAGCTCGCTCAAGTCGAGCGTGATCGAGACTGCCTCGATCCCGTCGGCAGGCGACGACGGCCTGTTGCCGGCCGCGACCGCCGCCGCCCTGGCGCCACTTGGACAGATCGACGTGGACTGGGGCGTGGACGCGACCACGACCGGCGATCCCGCCCACGACATCCGCGCCCTCCAGGCGAAGTACCGGGAGGCGGGCGTCCCGCCCGACTCCCTGACGGCCGTGGGTTACCGAGTGGTTCACGGTGGAACCGCCTTCCGACAGCCCGTGCCCGTGACGCGCGAAGTGATCGCCCAGGTCATGGCCCTGACCGATCTGGCCCCGCTCCACAACCGCATCGCCGCGGCGACGATGACGACCGGGCTCGCCGCGATCCCCGACCTGCCCCAGGTCGCCGTCTTCGACACCGCCTTCCACGCGACGCTGCCTGAGGAGGCGTACCGCTATCCCGTCCCGGAGCGGTGGTACGCGGAGTGGGGCGTCCGGCGCTACGGCTTCCACGGCATCTCCGTGGCCTGGTCGGCCGAGCGAGCCGCGGCCTTGCTGGCGCGGCCGGTGGGGGAGCTCCGAACGGTCGTGGCCCACCTCGGCAGCGGCTGTTCCGTGACCGCCGTCGACGGCGGCCGGTCGGTCGCCACGTCCATGGGCCTGACACCGCTCGAGGGCCTGATGATGGGTACGCGGGCCGGTTCCATCGATCCGGGGATTCTCTTCTACCTGCTCCGAACCGGTCGCCTCGATTCCGACGAGCTGGACGAGGAACTCGACCATCGGTCGGGCCTGGTGGGCGTCTCCGGTCGAACATCGGATGTTCGCGAACTGCTCAACCTCGAAGCGGACGGCGACCGACCGGCAACGCTGGCGCTCGCCCTGTTCGTGCGGCGGGCCGCCGAGTGCATCGCGTCAGCGGCGACGGCCCTGCCCGCCCTCGACGCGATCGTCTTCACAGGTGGGATCGGCGAGAACGCGGCCGGGCTCAGGGCCCGAATCGTCGCCCGGCTCGGCTCGATCGGCGTGGACCCCATCGCCGACGAACCTGTCGTCGAGGACGCCGTCCTGTCGTCGCTCACGCCGCGGTCCGCCCCGAGCAGTTCCCCGGCGGTGCTCCGCGTCGTGGCCCGTGAGGACCTGGTCGTCGCCCGCGAGGTGGCTCGAATCGTCGGTGCGCCGCTGGGCTAGAGATCCGGGCTGGAAACCGCGATGGGCGAGGCCTATCATCCAGTCCGAGGAGGGCGTCGACGATGAGGGATGTGTCGAGCTTCGATCTCCTGGACGCGCGCCAGCGGGCTTCGGTGGACGCTCGCGTGGCCGAAGGGTCCAAATCGGTGCTTGCGGCCTACCTGCTGTGGTGGTTCCTCGGGGTGCCGCTCTTCCTCCACCGCTTCTATCTGGACAGGCGCGGCGGGCCTTACGCCGCGGCCACGGTCGTCTTCGTGTTTCTCTTCTTGCTGGGCGGTTCGAGCGGCCTCACGATCGTCGGAGCTCTCGGCAGCGTGGTCATGCTTGTCGTGTGGGTAGCCGACGCGTTCCGGATCGCGGGCTGGATCGACGATGACGACCTGGAGCGCCGGGCGTTCCTGGCCGACCAGATGCTGGGTGGCTCGGCCGACCATCCTGAGCGGACGCGGCGCCCGCAGTCGCTTGTCAGAGCCCGGGAGAAACTCCTCAGCACACCAGTCGAGCCGAACGCGGTGGCGCCGACCGGCCCCGTCTTCAAGGACGACTGACAGGCTCCAGGCACCGGAGCCTCGTAGTGGTCACGGCCTGATCCCGTCGACCCGCCGGCCATCCGAGGCGGCCGTGGCCGGCGATCCTACAGTTCGCCGGCGAGCTGCGCGAAGGCGCGAATCAAAGCCGGGCGCCCGGCGGTCACGGGGAACGGCGAGAGAGGCATCGCGTCGCTGACCGAGCCGCCGTCGAAACGGACGCGGCGCGCCAGCTGGGCCAGGGCCGAGAGGTCGGCCAGCTGCCCTTCGACGAACGCACGGGTCACGACCTCGCCGTGCCCGGGCACGATCGGACCGTCGGCGACGTCGAGCAGCCGGCCCAGTGTTCCGGGCCAGTCCAGCGGGTACGAGTCCTCGAAGGACGGCGGGCCGCCCTGCTCGACGAGATCCCCGGCGAAGACCGCGTGCACGTCCGGGACCACGACCACGATGTCGTTGTCGGTGTGGCCGCGCCCGAAGTGCGTCAGATCGACCCTTCGATTGCCCAGCTCGATCGAGACGCCGTCGCGGAAGGTCCTGTTCGGCGGCACGATCTGCGTGTCCGTGTACTCCTGGGCGACCTCGGGCATCGCCGCGGCCAGGGCGAGCTGCGTGGTACGGGCGTCGGAGCGAAGGCGGGCCGCGCAACGCTCGTGGCCCCACATGTCATCAGGCAGGAAGGCGGCATTGCCGAAGGCGTGGTCGTAGTGGTGATGGGTGTTGGCCACGATGAGCCGGGCCTGGGTGAGCCAGCGGATCTCGTCGGCCAGCTCGCGACCCTGCCGCTCCGAACCTCTGGTATCGACGACCAGTGCGGCCTCGTCGCCGACGATCAAGCCTACGGTCACGTTGAAGTCCACGAAACGACGCACGAAGACCTGGTCCGCGATCTCGCGCCACATCCGGGCCGGGCGTGCGGCGCCAGGCCGGCCGGAGAGGCTCATCGGTCGCCGGCGGCGTGTGTGAGGAGGATTTGTCGGAGGGCCCGATCGCCCCTGGCCATCAGCAGAGCTGGTTCCGCCTTCCCTGACGCGCATGTCGGTCGGCCGACAGGGTCGCGACATCCAGGAAGGGTACTTCGTGCCGGGGCGCCGGCGCAGCGCCTCGATGGTCCCACGACCGTCGCCGAGCTGGCCGCCGGGTCTCCGCTCCTGCGCCTGCCCGGTGGACTTCGGGCGCCCGGCTAGCCCTTCTCGGGTTCAGCCGCCTCATCGCCGGCTGCCCGGTCGGCCAGGGCGTGGGCCACCGTGTCGAGCGAGAGAAGGGCGCACTTCAGGCGCGCCGGGCTTATCTCGATGCCGATCAGGTTCAGGAGGTCGTCGGGGGTCAGGCTCTCGACCTGTTCCACCGTCTTGCCCTTGATCTCGTCGGTCAGTAGCGAGGCGCTGGCCTGGCTGATGGCGCAGCCCCTGCCGGTGAAGGCGACCTCGCTCACGATCCCATCCCTGATTCCGAGCATCATCGTGATCCGGTCGCCGCAGAGCGGGTTGGCGCCCTCGTAGGTGGCCGTCGGGTCGTCCAGCACGCCGAAGTTGTGAGGCCGCCGGTAGTGTTCGAGGATGTAGTCGCGGTACAGATCGTCCATGGGCGTCGAGGATACCGTCAACTGCCGAAGATGCGGACGACTTCCCGCAGTCCGGCGGCGAGGGCGTCGATCTCTTCGGGGATCGTATAGACGTCGAAGCTGGCCCGGGCGGTCGCCGCCAGGTCGAAGCGCTCGTGGAGCGGCATCGTGCAGTGGTGGCCGGCCCGGACGCAGATGCCCGAGCGGTCAAGGATCTGGGCCACGTCGTGGGGATGTATACCCGGCAGGTTGAAAGCGACGAGCCCACCGCGAGCCGCGGCATCCGGCCCATAGATCTCGATCGACGGGATCTCACGCCGCAGCGTCTCCATGGCGTAGCGGGTGAGCTCGCGCTCATGGGCCTGGACGGCGTCGAGACCCAGGCTCATCAGGTATTCGGCGGCGGCGCCCATGCCTATGGCGGCCGAGATGTCGGGCGTGCCGGCCTCGAACTTGTAGGGGATCTCGTTCCAGTCGGAACGGCGGAGATGGACCTCGCGGATCATGTCGCCGCCGGCCAGGAAGGGCGGCATCGCCTCGAGCAGCTCGCGCCGGGCCCACAGCGCGCCGGAGCCGGTGGGCCCGAGCATCTTGTGGCCGGAGAAGACGTAGAAGTCGGCCCCGATGGCCTGGACGTCCACCGGCATGTGTGGCACCGCCTGGGCGCCGTCGATCAGGACGAGAGCCCCCGCGGCGTGGGCCATCTCGGTCAGGCGCCGAACCGGATTGAGCGTCCCGAGCATGTTCGAGACGTGGGTGAAGGCGACCAGCTTGGGTCTGAGGTGGAGCAGCGCCTCGTAGACCTCGAGGCGGAGCACGCCGTCGTCGGTGATCGGGATGAACTCGAGGTCGCCGTCCTTTTCCTGGACCAGCAGCTGCCACGGCACCAGGTTGGCGTGGTGCTCCATCTCGGTCAGGACGATCGTATCGCCGCGGCCGATGTTGCGGCGGCCCCACGAATACGCCACCAGGTTGATAGCTTCGGTGGCGTTGCGGACGAAGACGATCTCGGCCGCCTCGGGCGCATTGAGCAGCCTGGCCGTCGAGGCGCGAGCCGCCTCGTAGGCGCCGGTGGCTCGCTCGGCGATCTCGTAGATGCCGCGATGGATGTTCGATGAGTACTCGCGGTTGTAGCCGTCGACGGCATCGATGACGGCCCGCGGCTTGAGGCTGGTCGCGGCGCTGTCCAGGTAGACGAGCGGCTTGCCGAAGCGGTTGACCGTGCTGAGGATCGGGAAATCGGTGCGCAGCCGGTAGGGGTCGAGCGAGACGTCGGCGGCGCCGGCCGCGCGGGCCGGTTCGGTCGAGTGGGCCGGAGGTGCGGCGTAGGCCCTGGTGGTCGTCGTAGCGGCCTCGGCCATGGTTCGCTCGCGCACTAGTGAGCGGCCTCCATGGCCGGCATGGCGTCGGCGTCGGGAGCCTCGTCCGTGACCTCGCCCTCGAGGCCCGCCTCGGCGAGGATCGGCGCGTAGCCCTCCTCCTCCAGGCGCAGGGCCAGGTCCTTGCCGCCGCTGGCGACGATCCGGCCGGCGGCGAGCACGTGGACCCGGTCCGGCGTGATGTAGTTGAGCAGGCGCTGGTAGTGCGTGATCACCAGCACGCCCATGTTCGGGTTGAGCATCGCGTTGACGCCCTCGGCCACGATGCGGAGGGCGTCGATGTCCAGGCCAGAGTCCGTTTCGTCGAGGATCGCCATCTCGGGCTGGAGGACGGCCATCTGGAGCATCTCCAGCCGTTTCTTCTCGCCCCCCGAGAAGCCCTCGTTGACGTAGCGAGCGGCTATCGACTCGTCCATCTTGAGCAGGGCCATCTTCTCGCGAACGAGCTTCCGGAACTCGCCCATCGGGATACCGCCCTTGAAGGCGTCCGTCGGGTCGACCGACGGGTCCGGATTCAGGCCGGACCTGCGGGCGTTGATGGCGGACCGCAGGAAACTCGCCACGGAGAGGCCGGGAATGGCCATCGGGTACTGGAAGGCGAGGAACATGCCGAGCCGCGCCCTCTTGTCGGCCGACAGCTTGAGCAGGTCGTGACCGTGCCAGAGAACCTCGCCGGCCTTTATCACGTACGCCGGGTGGCCCATCAGGGCATACGCCAGCGTGGTCTTGCCGGAGCCGTTGGGGCCCATGATGGCGTGGACTTCGCCCTTGCCTACGGCCAGGTCGATCCCCTTCAGGATCTCGTGATCAGGTTTCGCGGCCGGGGCTACGTGCAGGTCGCGTATGACGAGTTCTTGGTCGCTCACGTGGCTCGTTAGCTCCTTGGGCTGCCGGCTGGTTCGGTCAGTCGGCGAGGTTTAGGGGGTTGGTGTGCCCGACGCCGCGGTTCGCTCGGACGCCGAGCGCCGGCAGGACGGGCGAGCCGATTCGGGCGGCCGATGGGACCAGGTCGGCCAGGGTCATCGAGTCGAGGGCGCCGGCGATGGCGTCGCGAACCCTGACCCACATGAAGTTCACGGTGCAGTATCCACTTCGAGCACAGATCACGTGGTCCGGATCGTCCGTCACGCAGATCATCGGCGCGATCGGCCCCTCGAGCGCCCTCAGGACCTCGCCCATGACGATCTTCTCGGGCGCGCGGGTCAGCTCGTAGCCGCCGTGCGCTCCGCGGGTGCTCTGGACGAGGTCGGCGTCGCGAAGGCTGATCACGAGCTGCTCGAGGTATGCCCGGGGCAGGTCTTCCTGCTCGGCGATGTCCGTCAGGCTGGCCGGGCCCGTGCCGTATCGACGGGCCAGCTGGGCCATGAGGCGAACTCCGTACTCACCCTTCGTGGAGAAGGAGACGGCGCCGGTGCTGTGGTACGTCCTGGTGGCCAGTTTGTATCTCCGTTTCGGCGGTGCGTCCGCCCGGGCGGTCAAGCCAGTCGACTGCGGACGCGAAGCGCACCGCGGCGACGGATCGTGGGGCACTCGGGGGACGACCTGGCCACCCCGCGGCGGCGAGCGAGCGCCTCGACCTGTCGACGGTGGCCGGCACTCGGAGCGGTGCCCGTGTTGCGCTGGGGCCGCCACAATTCCGACCAAAACCGTCGGATATGAGTATAGACACCTCTTAGGGGGTGTCAAACCACCCGATCAGTCGCCGGCCGGGAGTCGCGCGGGGAGTCTCAGAACCCGATATCCCGTGGCGTGAGCTATGGCGTTCGTGATTGCGGGAGCCGTGACCATGTTCGAGCACTCGCCCACGCCCTTGGCCTCCAGTTCGGGCGGCTCGCCGGTCCCGCCGACCAGGATCGTCACGATCTCGGGGACGTCTCTCGTCCTCGGGATTTGATACTGCTTGAAGCCCGTGGTCCGGCCCGGTACGAACTCCTCCTTGAGGGCGAAGCCCAGGCCCATCGCGATCCCGCCTTCGATCTGGCCGACCACGCCCTCGACGAAGATCGGTCTGCCCACGTCGTGGGCCGCGACCATGCGCAGCACGCGAACTTCTCCCGACTTCGTGTCGACCTCCACCTCGGCCATCTGGGTACCGGTGACGTACATCGCGTAGGGCTCGCCCAGTTCGCCGCCGGCGTCGAAGGCGGGGAGCTCGACGTCGTAGGAAGCCTCGAACGTGTTCGGAACGTCCGAGGCGGTCCGGACCCGGGCGATCTCGGCGAGTGACACGCGACGGCCGGTACTCCCGCGAATCCCGATATGCCCGTCGCGTAGCTCGAGCTCGCCCGCCGGACGGCCCAGCTGCTCGGAGGCGGTGGCCAGGATGACCTCCTTGAGGCCGACGGCCGCCGCCCTGACCGCGTTGCCCACGAGGAACGTCACCCGGCTGCCCACGGTCGGCCCGGCGTCCGGGCAGGTCGCCGTGTCTCCGTCGCAGACGCTCACATGATCGAGCGGGAGGCCGAGTTCCTCGGCGGCGATGAGGCCCATTGCGGTCGAGGTCCCCTGGCCGAGGTCCATGGCCGTGGTTCGCAGCGAAATCGAGCCGTCGTCCAGCAGGTCCAGGGCGGCTCGCCCAGGCGCCCGTCCGACGGTCGCCGCCGGGTCCAGTCCCGGAACCGGACCGCCTCCGCCACCGCCGATGCCGTACCAGATGGACGCAATTCCCACGCCGCGCCGCAGCCTCCCGGGCTCGTCGCCGGATTTCGCGCATCGCTCCAGCGCCTCGAGCCAGTAAGGCCGGACCGCCTCGAGGGTCTCGCCGTAGGCCGGGTCGCGCTCGAGGATCTGGCCCGACAGGACTCTGTCCCCTTTCCGGAGCCGGTTGCGCTCCCGGAACTCGAGCGGGTCGATGCCAAGCCTGGCCGCGAGCAGGTCCATCTGCGACTCGACGGCGAACGCGACCTGCGTGGTTCCGGGACCGCGCATGCAGCCGGCGCTCGGGTTGTTGGTGTACGCGACACGCCCGTGGAGCTCGACGTTCGGCCAGCGGTATGGTCCGGCCGCCGAGCCGAAGGCCTTGACCATCAGCCCGGGACCGAACGAGGCGTACGCGCCGGTGTCGGCGAGGATGTCCATTTGAAGAGCGGTGAGTTCACCGTCGCTCGTCGCACCGGCCCGGCATCTCATCGTGAACGGGTGGCGCTTGGTGGTCGACACGAAGGACTCGGCCCGGCTGTACACGATCTTCACCGGCTGCCCGGTCCGGTACGCGGCCAGGGCGGCCAGGCACTGGCCGGAGATCTCCGTCTTGCCGCCGAAGGCGCCCCCGCAGACCGTGGGGACGACGCGGACCCGCTCGACCGGCAGGCCCATGGTGCTCGCGATCTCCCAGCGCTGGTAGTGAGGGAACTGAGTTGCCGTGCGCACGACGAGCGTCTCGCCCTCCCAGCAGGCCAGCGCGGCTTCCGGCTCGAGGTATGCGTGCTCGTTCGACGGGGTGATGTAGGTCTCCTCGACCACCACGTCCGCCCTGGCGAAACCAGCGGCGACGTCGCCCGACCGCAGCCACTTCTCGGAGAGCAGGTTTCCTCCGTCATCGATACGCGGTGCTCCGTCCGCCAGCGCATCCGCCGCGCTCAGTACGGCCGGGAGCACGCGGTACTCCACGTCGATCAGAGGGAGCGCCGCGGCCGCCGCCTCCGCCGACCTGGCCACGACGAGCGCGATGGGATCCCCGAGCTGGCGTACCCGGCCGTCCGCCAGGACCGGCTGGTCCTTGAGCCTTCGGCCGTAGCGGTTCCTTCCGGGGACGTCCCGCGCCGTCATGACGGCCTCGACGCCGGGCATGACGCGGGCACGCTCGATATCGATCTTCACGACCTCGGCGTGCGCGTGCGGGCTCCGCAGGACCACGGCGTGCAGCATTCGCTCGACCGCGAGGTCCGCCGCGTACACGGCGCGGCCCGTCGCTTTCTGCAGCGCTTCCAGGCGTGGGTAGCCGGCTGCCGCGTCGGACAGGGGCCCTCCATCGACACGGGCTCCCGGCACCGACCGGCGCGGCGCGCCCTGCCGGCCGCCCGCCGCCCACTCGATCGCGTCCAATATGCTGTTGTAGCCCGTGCAACGACACAGGTTGCTGCCGAGCCAGCGTGATATCTCGCCCCGGCTTGGATGCGGATTACGCTCGAGGAGCGCGGCGGCCGCCATGATCATCCCGGGTGTGCAGAAGCCGCACTGCACGGCATCGGCCGCCGCGAAGGCATCCTGCAGGGGGTGCGGACACTCTGGGCTCCCGAGCCCTTCGATGGTCAGGACGCTCTTCCCGGCGGCCTCGATCGCGGGCATCCGGCAGGCGCGCACCTCCCTGCCGTCGACCATGACGACGCACGTGCCGCACGTGCCGTCGTCGCAGCCTTCCTTGGCCCCGGTCAGGCCGAGGCCGTCGCGGAGCAGATCGAGAAGCCTCGCCTGCGGTGAGACGTCGAGCCGGCGCGCGGTACCGTTGACCACGAGAGCCACGCTCGTCCCGAGGGCCATTCCGCAACTCCTCCTGTCGGCTCCGGTCGGCCTCGAGATTCACTCGTGGGCCGAAAAGGCGGCGATGGGCGCGCGACTCCCCTGTCGGCCGCCTCATTATGCGCGGTGGCCGGGGCCGTCCGCACCGCCGGCGGAACCCGATGAGCCTGGGTTCGGTGCGCCCGATCCGATGCGACCCGATGGGATCAGAGCGTCGACCTACGAGCCCGCCACGACCTGGCTCGCGGGCGGGACACTGATCGTGACCGGCTGGTCGAAGTTCGTCAGGGTCATGGTGAAGCTCAGGTTGCCCACGGTCGACGACGATCCCGCGATCTGGACCTGGGCGAGCTCGTCGTTGTCCTTGTAGATCCAGATGCCCGACGACACGGTATCGATGTTGATGCTGCGCAGGACGGCCGCTTCGCCGGCGGGTGCCGCGGACGCGGCCGCCGCGATGTCAGCGTTGATCTTGTCGAGAGGCACCGACAGGGCGATGTGGTAGGCGTCGCGGCCTCCGATCTGGTCGATGCCGACCACGGTGGGCGTGACGCCGGCCGCCTCGAGCTGGGTCCGAAGGCTGGCTGTCATGTCGGCGATGCCGGTGAGCGCCGATGCGCCCGGCGTCGGAACCGAGACCGGAATGCCCATCTCCTTGCTGATGGTTCCCAGCTTGAGCTCGTGGTACTTCGCCCCCAGGAGGCTCAGCTTCAGATACAGGTAGGAGTTCTGGATGACCAGGTCGCCCGTGATTGGAGCGCTGCCCGTCACGGAGTTGGCCGGCACGTTGATCGCGAGATGAAACGCCAAATTCGGGGCGTCGACATCGCCGTCGATCACGGTTCCGTCAAGGACGGCGTCGCTCTGCAGCTTCGCCCAGCTGGGGTTGCCCAGGGTCTTGAGGAAGGCGGCCTTTATGGTGCCGTTCAGGGCGATGTTCATGTGGAAAGACTGCCAGGCGGGCCCCTCCGCGATGCCCAGGTTGAAGAGCGCTTCCGGATCGACCGAGGTGGGCGTGGCGGCCGCGGTCGGCGTCGCGGCGGGCGATGAGGCGGGCGATGAGGCAGCGGCTGAACTGGCGACGCTGCCGCCGCTCGAACAGCCGGCGACCACGACGGCGATACCGACCAGCACGGCCACGATCGGCCCACACCTGCGCATCACCTCAGCACCTCCTTGGGGTTGACACGGCCACTCGGAGCAGGAACCCAGGCTGCCACAAAGAGTAGCCACGGGCGCGATCGCTTGCCTGAAAGGGTAGGTACCATCTGCTCCGGGGGCAGGCGACGAGATTCGTCAACCCGCAGGCTCTTTGCGGAGTTGCTGGCAAGATGGGCCACAGCGGGAATCGGCAGCCGCTCGAAGCCGGACGACGGCCCGTCGCCTGCCGGAGCTGCCGGGCCGCGCCGAATTCGAACGTGAGGTAGGGCCATGGCCGCAACGGCATCGACAATGCTCCAGCTCGGTACGAACGCGCCGGGTTTCAGCCTGCCCGATTCGACGGGACGGCTGGTCTCGAGAGAAGACTTCGCCGGCAGCCGCGCCCTGCTCGTCATGTTCCTGTGCAACCACTGCCCCTACGTGCGGCACGCCGCCGAGGAGGTGGTTCGCATGGCCGGGGACTACGCCGCTCGTGAAGTTGGCGTCGTCGCGATCTCGAGCAACGACGTGGAGCAGTTCCCGGAGGATGGCCCAGCACGAATGGCGGAGGTAGCGGCTGCCATGGGCTTGACCGTCCCCTACTTGTACGACGAGACCCAGGAAGTAGCGAAGGCATACCACGCCGCCTGCACGCCCGACTTCTTCCTCTTCGACGCGGATTTCAGGCTCGTCTACCGCGGCCAGCTGGATGGCTCCCGGCCGGGCAACGACGTCCCGGTCGATGGGCACGACCTGCGGGCCGCCCTGGAGGCCGTCCTTGCCGGGCGACCCGTACCCGAACCGCAGCTACCCAGCCTCGGCTGCAACATCAAGTGGAAGCCGGGCCACGAGCCGGACTACTTCCTGGTCGGGCACGCCCCCGCTCATTGATAGTCGCGCGCGCAGAGTCGGTCGCGCGCGCAGAGTCGGTCGCGCAGAGAGGCCGGGGCGAGTTCCGGATCAGGCCGCGGAGGCGGATCTGGGACGGGCTTCCGCTCGAACCGGTTCCCAGGCGACGTCATACACGCACGCAGGCGCGCCGTCGTGCATGCACGCGGTCTTCTCGATGTGCGGGATGGAGCCCGCCGCGTCGACGATCCCCTCCGACCACCCGACCATGCTGTAGGTGCACCGCTCGCGCGACTGCTGGAGTCCGTGATCGACCTCGATGCGCACGTGGTTGGGCCCGAGGTCGACGGTCCGGGTGACCACGCCCTCGCCCCAGTTGTGGCGGAGTATCAAATCCATCCGCCGCATCGCGAAGCCCGGGTCGCCGGCCCGGAAGTGCCTGGCCACGGGTGCCCCGGGCACGAAATCGTAGCGGGCCCTGAAGCGGGACGACTCGCGCAGGAACTCCGGCCGGCCTCTGCCCAGCTCCTGCTTCATGGCCCGGTCCAGGCCGTCGAGCAGGTCGGAGGGGTAGGCTCCCTCCGGGTCGATCCGGCCCCCGAGAACGCGCGCCTGCTCCGGCGCCAGGCACGCGAGGACGCGTCCAAGCCCTTCGGGGTAGCGCTGCTTGACGAATTCCATGCGGCCGACGAGCGCGACGCCCCTGATCGTCTTGCGCGCGGCCTTCGTGACGTTGAGCCGGATGACCTTCTGCTCGAGGGCCGCGGCGAGCGTGCTCATCCGCTCGATGCTCTCGGCCACGTCCGCTTCCTGGGCGCTCGTCTCGCCCGCCGCGGCTTTGATCTCGGTCAGGGCGATGCCCGTGTGGTCGCTGAGTTCCTTGAATGAGGCGACTGCGCCCGACACCTCGGCCGCGCGGCCGGCGATCTCGTGGGCCACCGCCATGTTCTCCTCGACGACCGCGGAGACCGTCGCCATCGCCTCGGAGAGCGAACTGGTGGCACCGCCGATCTCCTGGGTCGCTCGTGAGATCTCGGCCATTCGCGCGCCTATCGCGTCGACCGTCTCGACAATGCCGGTCAGCGCCGCGGCCGCCTCGGAACTGTGAGTCGCGCCGGCATCGACCTCGCGAGCCTCCGCTTCTATGGCTTCCACGGTCTCGGCAACAGTCTGCCGGATGCCGCCGATGAGACCCGCGATCTCCTTCGTGGCCCTGGCCGATTGCTCCGCCAGCTTTCGAACCTCGTCGGCCACGACCGCGAAACCCTTGCCGTTCTCACCCGCTCGAGCAGCCTCGATGGCGGCGTTGAGGGCCAGCAGGTTGGTCTGATCAGCGATGCCTTCGATCGTCGCGATGATCGAACCGACCTGCTGCGACCGCTCGCCCATCAGGTCGACCTTCTCCTGGACCCTGCGGGTCGAGGCTTTGATGCTCTCCATCTGTCGCAGGCTCGCGTCGATCGTCTCAGCGCCGCCACGCGCCGTCGCCACCGCCTGGCGTGTCGCCTGGGCGCCCAACTCGACGCTCTTCGCCACGACGACGATCTCGCCGCCGATCTGGTTGGTCACGGCCACGGCCGCCTCGATTGCGGCGGCCTGCTCCTGTGAACCCTGGCTCAACTGCTCGATTGCCGTCGCGACCTGGTCGATCGCGCCGCTGGTCGCCGACACCTGGATCATCTGCTCCTCGGCGTCCGAAACGATGTCTGCCAGGCGGCCGGTGATCTGCTGCGCGGCCGAGCTCGCGCTTCTCGACGCGTCGGAGACGCGCCCGAATTCCTTGCCCATATCCTCGGAAGTCGTAGTCACCTCGCGTACCGAGGCGCGGAGTGAGACGACCATCGCCGCGAGGGCGGTTCCGAGGGCGTCTCTCTCTGAGGACGGGACCACGTCGGTTGCCAGGTCGCCGCCTTCCAGGCGGCGCACGGCCTCCAGATGTTCCGAAAGGCGTTCCTCCAGCTGCGCCAGGGCCGCCAGCAGGTCCCGTGTCTCGCCCCAGCCGGCCGGCGAGATTCCGCCGGACGACGCGCCGTCGGCCAGCGAGGCTACGATCCGGGCCGCCTCGGAGATCGGTGCGGCGACGCCCCTGCGAGTGATTGCCACGACACCGAGCGTCGCCAGCGCCGCCCCCAGCGCGAAGATCGCCGATACGACCCCGGGGCCCTCCGCCCCGACGGCGAGTCCCGCCGCTCCCCAGGCTCCCCCGGCAACCCCGACGGCCAGGGTCGAGCCGGAGGCCACGGCCCGGCCGGCGCCCGACAGCACGATCGCGACGCTTCCGACGATGGCCAGTCCCACGGCGATGAGCAGCAATGCGGTTGCCGGCACAGACGATTCCCTTCCCGTGTCAAAGATCCCCTGCCGCCGCCCAGGGCACGCAGCCGCGGACCTGATTGTGGTGTCGGTCCCGGAGTGGCCGTCCATGAGTCGGGTTGCGGATGAACGCTCCGACAGCTGCCCCTGCCGGCCGGGAGTTCGCACGGCTCGTCCGCCATCGCGTCGGCGGTCGAAAGGGGAGACGCGAGGCGCCCACGGGCGCCGCGGACTACTCTGGACGCGGGCCTGAAGCAGAAGCAAGGAATCGCCTGTGAATCGACGAGGTGTCAGCTACGACGTGGGGCGGGTGATGGGAGTCAACTGGCGCCCCATCTTCGATCCGAATGTCGTGCATCGTGAGCTCGAGATCATCAAGACCGATCTGCACTGTAATGCGGTCCGGATCTGCGGACGCGATATCGACCGGCTGATGACAGCCGCCGCGGATGCCCTCGGACAGGGACTCGAGGTCTGGCTCACACCGGAGATGTGGGACAAGGGCCCCGACGAGACTCTCGCCTATATCAAGAAGGCCGCCGAGGCGGCTGAAAGTCTTCGCCGGCGTTGGCCGGATCGGCTGGTGTTTCTCGTCGGCTCAGAGTTGACTCTGTTCATGCAGGGCATCGTGCCTGGCAAGAACATCGTCGCCCGGATGCGGAACCCGTCGTTCTGGGAAGGTGCGAAGGCCGGGACCCACAACGCCCCCCTCAACGCATTCCTCGGACGGGCGGTCGAGGCCGTCCGACGCGTCTACCACGGTCCCGTGAGCTACGCGTCGCTCGTCTGGGAAGCGGTTGACTGGAGCCGCTTCGACATGATCGGTGTCGACCACTACCGCGATCCTCGGATCAACGACCGCTACGTCGACATGCTCGCGCCCCTGTTCGCGGTCGGCAAACCGGTGGTCGTAACCGAGTTCGGCTGTCGCACCTTCCAGGGCGCCGACGGCGCGGGCGGCATGGACAGTTTCGGCATGGTCGACAACAAGACGCTCTTCCTCCACCAGCTTCCCTTTGTGGGTCGGCTGGTGCGGCCCCGCCTCGCCGGGAACTACGTACGCGACGAGGCGGTGGCGGCTCGCGAGCTGACGGAGACGATCGACATCCTCGACGGGGCGGGCGTCGATGGCGCGTTCGTGATGACGTTCGTCGCGCCCATCTCCCCCTATGACGACGACCCTCGCTACGACCTCGACATGTCGAGCTTCGCCCTGGTGAAGACGTACGCCGACGGCCGGCACGGCACCACCTATCCCGACCTGTGCTGGGAACCGAAGGAATCGTTTCGGGCAGTCGCTGCCTGCTACTCGGGAATGGCGGGCGGGGACTGAAGGGGCACATCCGGTGTACGGCGGCTCGAGCTCCGGGCGGAGCTACGCGCTTGCCGTCGTCAGCACCGCCGCGCCGTGGATCGCGCCGGCCGCCAGGGCCCGCAGGGCATCGTTGCCTGCCGCCAGCGGGAAGATATCGACCTCTGTTCGGATCGGGATCCTCGCGGCCAGGTCCATGAAGTCGGCGGCGTCGCGGCGGGTCACGTTGGCCACGCTGCGCAGCTGCCGCTCCCACCAGAGCCAGTCGTAAGAAAACTCGGGCACGCGGTCCAGGTGGATGGCGTTGACGGCGACGATGCCGCCTCGGTCCAGCGCCCGCAGAGCCGCCACCACGACATCGCCGGCCGGAGCCGTGGTTATGGCCGCGTCGAGTGGGTGGGGCGTTGGGTCGTCGTACCCGCCGACGGAGGCTGCGCCCAGCTCCAGGGCACGCTCCCGCTCCGTCTCCGATCGAGTTCGGACGTGGACCTCGCAGCCCCAGAAGCGGGCGACCTGGATGCACAGCAGCGCGGACGCCCCGAACCCGTACAGCCCCAGGCGACCGCCGGGCTGGATGCCCGAGACCCGCAGAGCGCGATAGCCGATCACGCCGCCACAGAGCAGCGGGGCGGCGTCGAGGTCGGAGAACCCGTCCGGAATCCTGACGGCGACATCGGCCCGGGCGATCATGGCCTCGGCGAAGCCTCCATCGCGGTCCCAGCCCGTGAAGGCCGCCGACTCGCACAGGTTCTCGCGCCCGCTCCGGCAGAAGCGGCAGGTCCCGTCCGTGCCGAAGAGCCAGTAGGCGCCCGCCCGATCACCGACCGACCAGCCCGCCACTCCCTCGCCGACCGCCGCCACGCGGCCCACCGCCTGATGGCCCGGCACGATCGGCAGGCGCCTGGGCGTCAGGTCGCCCGTGGCCAGCTGGAGGTCGGTCCGGCACACGGCGCACGCGCCGACGCGCAGCAGCAACTCGCCCGGCCCAGGAACCGGCTCATCTCGCCGGACCAGCCTGAGCGGACCTTCGGCGGCCGGCGCCGTTCGCTGGAGTTCGAGTACCTGCACTGGGTCAGGTTAGCGCGCGTGGGCGGCCCGCGGTCGAGTCTGGCCGTGGCGTGGGATCAGGCCTCCAGCCGCTCGATCCTCATCGGGTTGCCGTCCCGGAGCACGGGCACGGTCTCGGTCACATCCACCTCGGCGCAGAACGGGATGTCCTCCTCCTGGCCGATCTGTCTCAGAACCCGCCCGCCGTCCGAGTCGAGCAGGGCCGCCAGCGTGTCCGGGTAGGCCCGGCTCAGGCGAACCGCGACCCTCGCCGCATCGGTCAGGGTAGTCTCGATGCCCTTCGCGTCCGCCGCCTCGACCGCGCGCGTCACTATCGTCCCGGCGGCCACCGCGTCCTCAAGCACGAAACGCCGCAGCCGCCCCGCGCACACCAAGCGGATCCCCACTCCCTGTGCCTCGGCAAGCCGCACCGCAGCCGTGCCGCAGGCCCGGGCGTTCCGAAGGCAACCCACCAGGACGTGCTCCGAACGGCGCAGCATCCTCAGCATCGCCGTGCCGTTGGTCGTCGACAGGACCGCGCTCCTGCCCTCCACGCCAGCACGCAGCAAGGTCAGCGGAGAGTTGGCGAAATCGAAACCGGCCGGGCGGCGCAGATGCCGCTCGCCGACGAGAATGCTGCCCGTCTCGCGGCCGCGCCGCCGCGCCGCGTCCAGCGCGCCCTCGATGATGATCTGCGAGCAGCCGATGTCGATCATCGTCGTCATCGTGGTGCTCGCCCGTATCTCGTCGGTGACTATGAAGACGGCCGGATCGTCGGGCCTGGCGGCCTGCGGCACGAGTGCGACATCGATCTCCATCGACAAGACAGTCCTCCCAGTACTATCTGGCGCCCCGAACGCACCCGAGGCCGGCACGCGGCCATGATGCGCCTCCCAGGGCGACAGAACTCGACCACCGCCGGCGGCGGGCGGACGCTTCGATATGGTCATCGCATTCCCTCTACCGCCGCCCCAGGCGCAACGCGATCCCAACGCCTCAGTCATGGCGTGAGGCTTACGGCTCGGCGTCGCAACCTGCCGGCCGGCGTCAGGGTTTGACGGCGACCACGCCCGACATCGTGCCGACGAACACCTGGCCGTTCCAGAGTGTCGGCGAGGCGAAGTGCGGCAGCGCGCCGACGGAGATGCTGGCGATCACGCGGCCCGTGGCGGGGTCGAGCGCGTAGAGGTGGCCGCCGGCCACGTTGACGCTCCAGACCGCTCCGCCGCCGACGACGGGCGGTCCGCCACCCACGCCGCTCGCGGTGATCCAGCCGACGGTGAGCTTGCCGTCGGCACCCACCTGGACCTCGCGCAGTGCGCTCTCACACGGGACGTAGATCGTGGCACCGTCCTGCGCCGCGCCCCCGAACCCGGCGCAGACGTGCGCGCTGGAGACCTGCCCGCCGATGCCGCCCAGCGCCCCCTGGCGCAGAACGTATCCGGTGCCGCTCTTGCCGACCTGGAAGACCCAGCCGCCGGGCACCAGGACCGGGCTCGTGGAACCCAGGTCGGCGTCACCGGCGTTGTCGGCGGCCCAGGTCGAGGGGGCGAACCGGGACAGCAGCTTGAGGCTCGGCGAGAGTTCCAGGACCGAGTCGCTGCCGTCGTAGGTCGTGGTTGAGCTGCCGTTGCCGGTCGCGACGTACACGTTTCCGGCCGCGTCGATCACCGGCCCGGCGGTTGCCCAGACGGCGCCTTCGCGCTTGACCGGCACCCGGTACGCGATCGTGTCCCCGGTTCCCGTCGCGGGCACGCCGACAACTTCGCCGACGTACTGGCCGCAGTCGCCCGCGAGGCCGCCCAAACCGATGTAGACGTAGCCGTTGGCGACCGCCAGAGCCGGCCGCTGCTGGTGAGTGACCGGCGAGTCGCCCGGGAGGTCGATGCCGCGCGACCAGCGAACGATGCCGGTCGAAGGGTCGAGGGCGAAGAGAACGTGGTGCGGACCGGCGATCTCCGCGACCATGAACAGCGAATCCGTCGTTGGGTCGAAGGCCGGAGTGCCGGTGATCCCGAGTGGATCGATGTTGCCGCATGGGAGCGTCGAACGGCGCACCGGCGTGCCCAGGTGCCGGCGCCACAGGACGGTGCCTGTCGCCGGATCCAGCGCGTAGACGCTGTCGTTCTCCGTCGCGGCGATGACGTGGCCACCGACGACGAGCGGCTCGGCATACACGGCGCCGTCGAGCCCGGACGTCCACGCCTTCGACGGCGAGCCGCTCACGGCCGGAAAGTCGGGCTGATAGCCGGTTCGCTGGGCGTTCAGGTGGTAGAGCGGCCAGTCGGCGACGGGCCGGGAAGTCGGCGAGGTCACCGCCGAGGGCGACGGCGTGGCCGGAGGCGCGGGCGTGACCGGGAGCGTGGCGCTCGCCGGGACGGTAGGGCTCGGACCGGCGGGGGAACCGGTTGGGGACGGGGTCGATGTCGGCGCCGTCGCGCCGCACCCCGCGGCGAGGACGGCGAGCGCCACTATGACGGCTGGAACTCTGTGGCGGGCTTTCATGGCTCCTCCCCGGGGCAAACTGCAGGCCCAAGCCTATACCGCGAGGCCGGCCATTGGAATCGACTCGCCGGCCATTGGGATCGACACAGATCCCGGCAGGGACGCCGGTTCAGGCGGGGCGTGCGGGCCTCCCGAGGTCAGGTAGCAGGCGGTCGCGGACGCCGCCCTGGGCTCCGCCGCTAGGCGCGACACCAGACGGCCGGCCGGCTCGAAACGGGCCGGCGCCGGGTAGTGTCTCAGTTTGAGCGGGAGCCCTGATTCCCATGGTCTACACTCTGCATGATCGCCGCCTCGGCGGCGTCGACCGGCTGATTCTGTCGGACCGACCTAGGGGGCTCATGCGCCTGGCCGACGATCTTCTCAAGAGCGTGTTCTTCTTCTGTGTCCAAGAACCGAACGGGAGCATTAGCTTTCGGGCTACCGGGTTCTTTGCCAGCATGCCACTAGCGGAGAATCCCGATACCCAAGTGGTCTATGCCATAACCGCCCGGCACGTCATCGAAGAAGCGGCCAAGCACCAACAGGCATTCCTTCGAGTCAATACAGTTGCCGGCGGGAGCCAACTCGTAAGTTGGGCGGGGGCGAAATGGATCTTCCCAGACAATCCCGCGAGTGACGTGGCGATCCTCCCTTGGGCGCCGCCTCAAAGCACGATTGACTACAGAGTTATTCCTCGATCAATGTTCGCCGACCAGGAGACTTTAGACCGAGAGAGTATCGGCATCGGCGATGACATCGCCATGATCGGCCTGTTCTCCATGCTTCACGGCAACCAGAGAAACCAGCCGATTGTGCGCCTTGGACACATCGCGGCATTGCCCGAAGAGCCGATGATCGATGACGATACCGGGCTCGAATACCATGCTTTGCTCGCTGAGATACGCTCGATCGGTGGACTTAGCGGCTCGCCAGTCTTCGCGTGCTTGGAACCGGGCCGGGTGAAGGCGGGAGTGATTGACCTGTCGCGAAAGATGTTCTTGCTCGGCCTTGTTAGAGGTCACTGGGATGTCAAACGGCAGCCCGCAGACGTTGTGATGGCTGATGCCGAGAGCGTCAATGTTGGAATAGCCCTCATAACTCCCGTGGCGGACATCCTGACGTTGCTAGACGGTGAAGAGCTTTCCGCGCAACGAAGGGCGGCCGATAGGCAGAGAACCAAGGACAAGGCACCGACCCCCGACTAGTCGAGCAGGGCCGCGATCTCTTCGCAAGTCCAGATGTGATCCGCGATGCCAGCCGCCATCGCCGGTGTCCGCGGGTAGGGGTTCGCAAGGCTCTTGTGGGGCCGGGCGTAGTTCACATACATGAAGTGCAGCGCGACCGCCGCAGCGTGGTTGGCGAGCTTCTTTGAGAAGGCGTTGGTCAGGCGGGTGAAGCGGCGCATCCCCATCCGCATGGTCAGGTTCTGCCGCTCGACGTAGCTCGTGCTGATTTTGCTCGGGTCGGGGTCGCCCTGGACGATGCGTACCTCTTCGGACAGGATCACGGGCGGGCTGAATTTGCGATCCTCGTTCGGGTCGGTCCCGTAGAACTTGATGAGCTGGGCGAAGTCGACCGCGGAGCCGAACGCCGCCTCCATGGCCGGGATGTAGGGCCCGTGGCCGTCGGTCGTGATCTGGACGCGGTAGCGCAGTCGAGAGGCCAGGTCGGTGAGGAAGGCGGTGCAGTCGGCCGCGTCGCGCTCGCCCACGAGCCAGGTCGAGACGAGCTTCGTGTCGGGGTCCAGAGCCACCCACGTCCAGACATCGCCGAGCCCGGGCTCGTCACGCAGCTCTTCGGGGACGTTCTTGGCCTTCGTATGGCAGAACGACCAGATTTCGTCGCATTCGATCCGCGAGCTGGTCAGGTCGCGGAGGTGATCGTCCTGGTAGGCGGCGCAAACCGAGCCAAGCTCGACCAGGAGCTTGGAGATCGTATTGATCGAATGGCCGCTGATCCTGGTCACTGACCGGAGGCTGTTGCCCTCGACCAGCAGCCGGATGATCGCTGCTCGTTCCGCTCGACTCAACCTGTTCATACTGCACATTATGCTTGAGCGTATGGGCATTGTCAAGTCCTAAATGCACGCATAGACTATTTCGTACGTGCAGAATAGGTGTCGACATGGTATATTGCAAGCACCTGCTAGCAGAGAGGATAAAAGCAAATGCCAACTGGTCGTTCCCTCGGAGGACTCGCACGCGCGGCTGGGATGTCAAGAGAAGAGCGCTCAATGAACGCGAGACGGGCCGCGCTGAAGAGATGGACTGAAGACTTGCCAGAGGCGATCTGCGGCTCTCCTGATCGTCCCCTCAGGATTGGCGAAGTCTCCCTCCAGTGCTACGTCTTGGAGGACGGTACGAGGGTCCTCTCACAGGGTGGCTTTCTTGAAGTTCTTGGCCGCCATCCTCGGCCCCGAACGAGAACCCAAGACGAGATCGGCATCCCGGCAATGGTCCGCGGGGCGGCTTTGGCACCGTTCGTCACGGACGAGCTGATCGAGAAGGGTCAGCCGATAGCCTTTCGAACCCCGACCGGCAATCGGGCCCTCGGCTATCGAGCCGAATTGCTACCCCTAGTCTGTGAGGTCTACCTAAAGGCCAGGGATGCCGACAAGCTGCCCCCGAACCAGAAGCCTGTAGCTCAACAGGCGGACATTCTCATTCGCGGGCTGGCGCATACCGGCATCATCGCTCTGGTCGATGAGGCCACTGGCTACGAAGCGCTCAAAGCCAAGAACGATCTGTCCAGAATTCTGGAGGCATTCATTGCCAAGGAACTCCAGCCCTGGCTCAAGACATTCCCCGATGACTTCTATCGCGAGATATTCCGCCTTCGGCAACTGGAATACCCACGAGACACGGTTAATTACCCGCAGTACTTCGGTCACCTAACGAACGACATCGTGTATAGACGGCTAGCACCCGGCGTGCTGGAGGAACTTCAAAGAGTGACCCCACGGAATGACTCGGGCAACCGCAAGCACAAATACCATCAGCGCCTAACCTCGAATCTCGGCTATCCGAAACTACGGGAGCATCTAGGCTCGGTAGTCACGCTGATGAAGCTAAGCCAGGATTGGCCCGATTTTCAGGTCAAGCTAGACAGGATTTATCCTCGCTTCGGGGACACCCTGTTGCTGCCCCTTGACTTCGATCACCCTGTCGGCGACGTGGGGCTTTAGCTTCGCCACCGCGCCTCTGCCGCCCGCTTCGCGATCTTCGACCGTTCCTCGGCCGTGAGCTTCGCTGCCCGAGCTTTGCCACCCTTCGCCCCGCCGAGCTTCCCGAGCGCGACAGCGGCCGGGTTCTTCTCCGGCCCCTTCGGCGCAGGCTCGGGCTCAGCCTCGCCCGTCGCCATGTCGACGATCATCTTGGCGAGCTGGTTCGGGTCCCGCGGCATGCTTGAACGCTTTTGCATGCTCCGATTGTCCGCCAGCGGCCTACTTGCCGTCAACGGCTGCCCGATTCAAACTGAGACACTACCGGCGCCGGAGGGTGTTTGCGCGTTCGGCGGGTCCTCTGCTACGGTTGCCTCGTTCTCGCCACACACGAACCTCCGTGCCTCCTCCCAGCTGGAGCCCGTGTTGACCCAACCCCAGACCGTCCTTGGGCGGATCCGCGTCCGTCTCGAATCTTTCGCGGACGCGATCATCGCCCGTGCGAGCAGCCGGGCGGAGGCCGACCAGCCCGCACCGGCTCGTGGGTCGTGGCCGTGGCCATCTCTCACCGCCGGCCACACGCGGCTGATCCCGGTGGGCCTGTGCCTCCTGCTCGTCGTCGCCGCCTTCGTCAGCACGATGCCACAGGCCTCGGCGGCCACGGCCTCTCCACGCCCGAGCGATGCCGCCGTCCAGCTGGCTGGCAGCGGTTCGGCCGGGCAGCCCGGTTCGAGCGCGGTTGCCTCCGCGTCCGACCTGTCAAGCCTCGACCAGGGCGACGGCTCCGTCCTCAACGTCCTGGGGCGGCCAATGGGCGTCGACACCCTCGCCTTGATGGGAACGTACGTCGTGCAGCGTGGCGACACGCTGGCCCGCATCGCCAACTCCTTCGGGCTGGCCGTGACCACGATCTACTGGGCGAACAAGAGCAGCCTGCCCGACCCTCAGTTCCTCAGGCTCGGGCAGAAGCTGATGATCCCGCCCATCGACGGCCTGGTCGTCGTCGTGGGCAAGAAGGACACCCTCGCTTCCATCGCGACCAGGTACGGCGTCGCGAGCCAGGACATCATCGACGCCAACGACCTGCCCGACGCGACCGTCTCCGCGGGCGAGACCATCCTGGTTCCCGGCGCGGAAACCCCGCCGTTGCCTGCCTCCATCCGATCGATGGCGAGCAGCAATTCGACCAAGTCGGTCAGCCGGCTCCTCTGGCCCGTGCCGGGTCACACGGACATCACCCAGGGCTTCGGTTGCACTGGCGTCATCTCGGAGCCGCCGTACGGCAACTGCCGCCACTACCACGACGCCATCGACATCGGGGCGCCGGAAGGTTCCGCGGTCGTCGCGGCCGCCGCCGGGACGGTCATATACGCAGGCTGGAAGGAAGCGGGATCGGACGGCTACGGGGGCGGAATCGTCGTCTGGATCTCCCACAACGGCAAGCTGTACACGACCTACAACCACCTCTCGGCCGAGTACGTGAGGGTCGGCCAGACGGTCAAGGCCGGCCAGCGCATCGGCCGCGTCGGCATGACCGGCAACGCCACCGGCCCGCACCTGCATTTCGAGGTGTGGGTCTGCTACCCCTGGACGGGCAACACGGTCTCCTGCGCTCGCAACCCGCTCAACTACGTCAGGAAGTAATCCGCTCGGGGCAGGTCCGGTAGCCGAATGCGAGCGGCGCGCGGCCGCCGCACCCAGCCGACGGGCGGCCGTCGTCGCTTCCGACGATACTGCCGGCATGGCCCCACGATCCACTCAGCGCTCCGATGACGCCGGCGCCGGCTGGTTCATTGCCGGCTACGTGGGCCTGGCCGGCTTCCTCGCAGTCGAGGCGATCGTCCGAGAGGGTGGCCGCGCCTCGAGCCTGCATGCCGGCACGGCGGACCGCGGCAGCACCAGGACGATCGTCGTCGCCTCGATCGCGGCCGCGACGCTGGCACCGATGCTGCGACGCGCCCCGTTCCGGCCGCTGCCCAGAGCCGCCGGGCCGGCCGGGCTGGCCATGCAAGCGGCCGGACTTGGGCTGCGCGTATGGTCGATGCGCACGCTCGGAGCATCGTATTCGCGAACGCTGCGTGCCGACGAGGAGCAGCGGGTTGTCGACGACGGCCCTTATCGAACGATCCGCCACCCGGGCTACCTGGGGTCGCTGCTGACCTGGACCGGCTTCGGAGTGACGTCGGGCAGCCTCCCCGCGGCGGGCGCCGTCGCCGGGCTCCTCGGCTTCGCGTACGGGCGGCGCATCGAAGCTGAGGAGGAACTGCTGCGTCGCGACCTTCCCGGCTACCAGGAATACAGCCGCCGCACCTGGAGGCTGATCCCCTTCATCTGGTGAAGTTCGTCCTGTGCGACCGCATGACATAATCGGCCGCGCATGCGCGCCTTCATCTTCGACCTCGACGGCACCTTGGTCGACACCGTCTACGCCCACGTCGTGTCCTGGCAGCAGGCCCTCGACGAAGCCGGCATCGTCATCGACGGCTGGCGCATCCACCGCCGGATCGGCATGAGCGGCGGGCTCTTCACGCGGGCGCTGGCGCGGGAGATCGGGCGGCCGCTCTCCACGGAAGAGCAGGCCCGGCTCCAGCGGCGACACGGCGAGCTGTACCTGGCGCTCCTTCCCCACAGGCGGCCGCTACCCGGGGCGCAGGAACTTCTTCGGGCGCTTCACGATTGCGGCGTCCCGTTCGGAATAGCCACCTCCGGGTTGCACCCTGAGATCGACGCCTCACTCGAGGTGCTGGGCATACCCGCCGACGTGGTGGTCATCGACCGGGGCGATGTCCTGCGCGCCAAGCCCGAACCGGACTTGTTTCTTGCCTGCCAGGAGCGGATGGGCGTGCGGCGCGAGGACTGCTACATCGTCGGCGACGCGGTCTGGGATCTGCTGGCCGCCATCCGCGCCGGGATGCTGAGCGTCGGGCTCCTGAGCGGTGGCTACGGCCAGGACGAACTGACGCGGGCCGGGGCGTTCCGCGTCTACCGCGATCCGCAGGACCTGCTCGAATCGCTCGACGAACTCGGGGTCACGCTGCCCGGCTGACGGCAGGCTCCCGACCGGCAACCACTGTCGACCGTCCAGGACCTCAGGCCACGGTTACCTGGATCTGGGCGTACCCGGTCGCGCCGGCCGGCCCGGGGCCGCTCACCGTCGCCGTCTGCACCGCGCCGGTCCCGTCCGTGGCCCGGACCTGGATGGTGTGCTTGCCCGGGGTCGCCTGCCAGCGGAGCCACCATTGGACCCAGGTCGCCTTGGAGATGGCGCGGCTGAGAAGCGTCGCCTGCCAGGGGCCGTTGTCGATGGCTACCTCGACCTTCTCGACCCCCCGGTCCGGCGCCCAGGCCAGGCCGTCGACGTCGACCAGGCCGGCCGCCAGCGCCGCCCCGTCGGCCGGGTGGTCGATCCTAGACTCGGTCAGGATCGGGCCGTCCTTGGCCCAGCCCAGGTTGACCCAGTACGCGTTGAACGCCTCGAGGGTGGTCAGCTCGATCTCCGAGAGCCACTTGGTGGCCGACACGTAGCCGTACAGGCCCGGCACGATCAGGCGGGCGGGATAGCCGTGCTCCGCGGGCAGCGGCGCGCCGTTCATGCCCACCGCGATCATCGGCTCCCTGGCCGGATCGAGCGCCCAGGCGGTCGGGAAGCCGACGGTGAAACCGTCCAGCGAGCGGCCCACGATCTGGGTGGCCCCCGGCTGTACGCCGGCCTCGGCGAGAACCTTCTTGAGGTGCACTCCCGTCCAGAGAGTGTTGCCGATCAACGGTCCGCCTATGGGGTTGCTCACGCAGGCCAGCGTCACGTATTGCTCGAAGAGCGGCATCGCCAGCAGCTGCGGGTACGTGAACGTGAGCGGATGATCGACCATGCCGTCGACCTTGAGCTGCCAGCCGGAGGCGTCCACCTGCGGCACGAGCAGCTCCGTGTCGATCCGGTAGAAGCTGTCGTTGGACACGACGATCGGAGTGACGCCCGGGGCCGGCAGCGATTGATCGGCCGTCAGTGGCGCGGTCGTCGCGGCCGGAGCGGGGATGGTGGCCGAGCCCGGCGCGCCCGACGGGTGCGCGCGGTCGATGAGCCAGCGGCCGAGGAAGCCCACGGTCAGGGCGCCGATCACGAACTCGCCGGACCGGATCAGGAAGCGCCGCCGGTTCCACTCGGGCATTCGCGGCGCCGTCGTCGAGCGCGTTCCGGCCCATGGGTCGTCGGCCTCGCCTCGACGGATCCGGCCGAGCCTGACCGGCACCAGGAACCCCGCATCCGCCAGCAGGATCCGGAGCGCCGCGACGGCGACACCCGTGGCCACGATCGCGTTCACCGCGGCCAGCGGGGGCGAGCCGAGCGGCTGGATGGCGGCCGCCACGAAGGCCACGAGCCCGAACGCCAGGAAGAGACGCGACCCCGTGTCGAAGCTGCGGCGGCCCAGGAGTCCGGCCGCCGCGGCCACGACCAGCGCCACCAGGACGACGGCGACGTTGAGGGCCGTCTTGTCGTTCGTGCCGAAGAGCGAGGTCATCACGTCCTTCGCGCCGGGCGGCTGCATGGCGATGACCAGGCTTCCGACCGAGACGAGGAGCGAAGGAGCTCCGGGGACGACGCCGGCTACCAGTTCGCTCACGGCGATCCCCGCGGCCCCGGCGATCAGGCCGGCCAGGGCGGCGCGCAATCCCGGCAGCGGAGTTGAGGCGGGCGGCATCGAGGGCCGGCCGCCGACGTTCTCACTCACGCGCGGTCATCCCGAACGGGGGCAGGACGGTGATGTCGGTGACCGTGAGGGCGGGCATGGAAGGAACCTCGTTCGGCTGGCGGCCGCGGCGAGCGCTTCGCGGCGCTCGACTGGTAGATGATGCCGTTGCCGGCCTGCACCGCAAGCCGCGAAACGGCCCGGTCCGCCTGGTGATGCGTTCGGCGGAGAGCTGAAGACGAGCCAATTTCAGGATTCCCCAGGTGTCACAATGGCATAAACAAGCTCGGCGGGGTGTGGACACGTCGTCCTCCTGTCTGCGTCCCAGCCCCCGCCGGAGGGGCGGGCAGCAACCTGAGGTGCTCCGATGACTGGAAAATACCCACGCTGGCTCATCCTCGTGCCGGTGGGGGCGCTGCTCTTCGCGGGCGTCGCCTCCGTAGCGTTCTCCCTCGGCGCCGCTTCGGGCAGCCCGGTGGCACAGGCCGCCCAGCCGACTACCATCCCGGGCCATCCCGAGCTCGGACCCAACTGGACCGCGCCCTCCGGTCTGCGCATCTCCGCCGCGAACGTCGTGATCACGATCTCGAAGATCGACGGCAGTCAGCTCTCGCTTCAGACGACCGACGGCTGGACCCGCACAATCGACGCTTCCGGCGCCACTATCACGAAGGCCGGCCAGACGATCACGCTCGCCGGGCTCAAGGTCGGTGACGAGATCACTTTCCGCGAGACACGCCAGTCCGACGGCTCCTACAAGATCACGGCCATCCAGGTTCTGGCTCCGACGGCTTCCGGGACGGTCAAGACAGTCGGCTCAGGCTCGGTGACGATCACCCAGTCGGATGGGACTTCGAAGACGCTGACGCTGACCGGATCCACCACCTATACCGAAGGCGGGGCCAAGGTCACCGTGAGCGCCCTGGTCGTGGGCGTTCGGATCAGCGCTCAGGGCAGCGTCGACTCCTCCGGCAACTTCACGGCAACCGCCATCACGATCGCACCGTCGTCGGTCCAGGGAACGGTCGCCAGCAAGACGGCCGCCACCATCGTGGTGACGACGGCGGCCGGCAAGACGGTCACGGTCGACGTCTCGTCGACGACCAAGTACTCGGTCAGCGGCGTCTCATCTCCGACCCTTGCCAGCGTCGCCGTGGGCGACCGGATCATGGCCGAGGGCACGCTCAATGCCGATGGCTCGCTGACGGCCACGATGGTCCAGGCCGGCCCGGCCGGCCAGCCCGGCTTCGGCGGTGGTGGCGGCTTCGGGGGGCGGGGCTTCGGCCCGGGCGGCGGCTTCGGCGGCCGCCACAGCCTGACCAGCCCGCGGCCGTCCGCCGCTCCTACCGGCCCGACCACGTAGGCCGACCCGGGACCTGACGCTCGGTCCGGCCACCGGCCTGCTGAGGGCCGTACCGAGCCGGCGCCCGCGTCCCCCGCAACGGGGTCTCCGCGCAGGTCAGCCCCGGCGGGGATCCGGAGGGCGTCCAGCGGCGCGCTCCGATCGCTCCGGGTCTAGCGTCGCCTTGCGCTCGGATTCCTTGGCCCGTTTCACCTGTGTGTCGAGGACCTGCTTGAACTGCTTCGCGAGCCCGCTCTTCATGCCGGCTCGGCCGCCGGCCTGGGCGTCGCGATCGCGGCGCCGTAGCCGGGCGGCCTCCGTCGGCGGAAGGTCGTCTTCGTGATCGTCCATCGAGCGGAGGCCAACCCCTTTCCGGCGGCGACCTGCTACGATCCGGCCGCGATGGAACTCTACGGCGTCCGCATCCGCACGATCGTCACCGACAACGTAGCCGCCCGCTGCGCCGGTTGCGGCGAACCGATCGAGGGCCGGCCATGGCGGGTCAGCCTCCTCGATATCGTGGCGCCCGAGGCGCCGGTGGCGTGGACGGAATCGGCCAGGCTCAACCCCGGGCCGTTCGAGTTCCACGGCGACCCGAGCCACGTTCTCGCGTGGATGGCCGGGCGCGGGATGCTCTTCTGCCGGCGCTCGCAGGTTCGCGAGGTCATGCGGCCGGTCTGGGTGCCCACGGAGCCGCGCCGGCTGGGCTTGTGTGACGGCATCCATCGTGACAACCACGAGTTCGTCGAACCGGCCACGGTGGCGGCCGATCACGCCCCCTCCGCCGCCGGACGAAGCTGAGGTCAGATGCGAGTACGCAAGGCGGTCTTTCCGGCCGCGGGCTGGGGGACCCGCTTCCTCCCCGCCACCAAGGCCCAGCCGAAGGAGATGCTGCCGCTCGTTGACAAGCCGGTCATCCAGTACGCCGTCGAGGAGGCGGTCGAGGCCGGCATCGAGCAGGTCATCATCGTCACCAGCAGTCAGAAACGGGCCATCGAGGACCACTTCGACCTGAACCTGGAGCTGGAGCAGCTGCTCGAGTCGCGCGGCGACATCGAAATGCTCCGACAGATCCGGGCGATTTCGGACCTCGCCCAGATCTCGTACGTTCGCCAGAAAGAGCAGCTGGGTCTTGGCCACGCAGTCCTGATGGCCAAGGATCTGGTGGGTCACGAGCCGTTCGCGGTCATCCTCTCGGACGACGTCGTAATAGGGGAGCGGCCCTGCATCGGCCAGCTGATCCATGCCTACCAGCAGACCCACTGCTCGGTAGTAGCCGTCATGGAAGTACCTCATGAAGACACCTCACGGTACGGCGTGATCGCCGGCGAGCCGGCCGACCCGGACGACCCGAGGCTTTACAGGGTCTCCGGGCTCGTCGAGAAGCCCGCCCCGGCCGATGCGCCCTCCAATCTGGCCATCATCGGCCGCTACATCCTGACCCCCAAGATCTTCGACAAGCTCGAGCAGACGCCTCGAGGGGCCGGAGGCGAGATCCAGCTGACCGACGGGATCGAGGCGCTCATGCAGGAACAGGACGTCTACGGCTATGCCTTCGACGGCGTGCGATACGATGCCGGGACAACGATGGGCTGGCTTGAAGCGTCTGTAGAGCTGGCGCTCCAGAGACAGGACATCGGGAGCCAGTTCCGGCAGTACCTGCAGACCCTTGATCTGAGCTGAAACCCTGGCAGGATCCGCGATCGGGTCGCAGTCGAGATATCAATCGGGGTTCGTGCGGAATTCGCTGAGAGGATAGTTCGTGGCCGAGATCGGACGCGTTGTCGGGGGCCGTTACAGGCTCGTCGAACTGGTCGGCGAGGGCGGCTTCGCGGCCGTCTACCGTGCCACCGACACCCAGCTGAACCGCGACGTCGCCCTCAAGCTGTTGCGGCCCGAGTACGCGGGAGATCCGGATTTCATGTCCGACTTCCGGTGGCAGTCGCGCCTGGCGGCCAGCGTCGAGAACGAGAACGTTGCCGCCGTCCTGGACTTTGGCACCGACGCCACGGGCACCTACCTGGTTACCGAGTTCGTCGACGGGGCCGACCTTGCCACACTCCTTCAGCGCAACGGCCCGGTCCCGCCGCGCCGTGCCGCGCGGGCGGCGGCCGAGGTCGCCAGGGCGCTGCAGGCCGCTCACGATCGCGGGCTGCCTCACGGGGATCTTCGCCCCGGCAACGTGATGGTCACCCGCGACGGCCACGTCAAGGTCACGGACTTCGGTATCGCCCGAGCGGCCGCGGCTGTCGCAGACGTCACCTCCGCCAACATCAAGCGCCAGCCCGTCGACGGCGGCGCGGCCGGGGCGGCGGGTCCGGCCGCCATGCCCGGTCGAGGGCTGGGCGGGGCGCCGTCGGAGGCGTCGGATGTCGAAGCCCTCGGCGAGATCCTGTACGAGATGCTGACCGGCCGAGCGCCGTGGCCGGGGGATTCGACCCAGGCCAGGCTCGCCGCCCGGCGGGCGGGCCTGCCGCCGCGGCCGTCCAGCCTCAACCCGGCGGTTCCACTCCCCCTCGACGAGATCACCCTGCGGGCCCTGGCTCCCGTTCCGGAATGGCGTTTCGTCTCGGCTGCCGCACTGGCGGAGGCCCTCGACTCGTTCGACGCCGCGGCCGGCGGCGTCGAAGCCGTCCCGGCCGGTGCCGCTCCTTTTGTCGCGGCAGGCACGGGCACTGCTCCGAGCTCCACCCGAGTCGCCGCCGGCCCCGGTTCCGCCGCTACTCCGAGCGCTGCCGCCGCCGCGGCCGCAGCCGCCTGCCGCAGCCGCCGCCGGGCGCTCCGGTCGTGTCTCCTACGCGCCCGACTCCTACGCCTCCGGGCCGGGCGCGCCGGCCGAACTCGAGTCCGATGATGAGGTCGGCAGGGGCTACTCTCCGGAGCCCGAGCGACCGCGGCGGCCGATCCGCCGTTCGCTGGAGCCAGAGCCAGAGCCGGAGCCGGCCGGAGCCAGCCCGTGGGCCTGGGTCGCAGGAGTGCTCGGCGTCCTGGTCATCGGCGTCATCGGGCTGATCGTCGTCCTGGTCTTCAGCAACTCCTCGCCGCCGACGGTGTACGCGCCCAACCTGCTCAGCGAGACCTACACGCAGGCGCAGATCGACGCCCAGCGGGCCGGCCTCAACATCACCGAAACGCTGCAGCCCAACGACTCGAACCAGCCCGACAACACGGTCATTGCCCAGAATCCGGCCATGGGCACGGCGATGCACAAGGGCGACACCATCACCGTCACGGTTGTCGGCGGCCAGGCCCTCGTGACCGTGCCCAACCTGGTCGGCCTGACCGAAAGCGAAGCCCTGGCCAGTCTCCAGTCGGCCGGTCTCCAACCCGGCGTCGTCACCCAGCAGAACGATCCGTCGATCCCCGCCGGCCAGATCATCAGTACGAATCCGCGCCAGGGGATCTCAGTGCAGCGCAACTCGACCGTGGACTACGTGGTCTCGATGGGGCCGGCGCCAACCCTCACGCCAACGCCCACCCCGACGCCAACGCCAACCCCGACCCCCACCCCAACTCCGACCCCGACTCCGACCCCCGTTCCAACCCCAGAGCCCACCCCGACCCATACCCCGGCCCCGACACCGGTGCCGCCCACGCCGACCCCGTCATCGGCGGGCGGGTAGCTCAACTTTTCCGCGTAATTGCCCTGATTCCGCGTCGCCAGCCGGCCTGCTCTCGGCGGCCCGGCACGGGCCCCCACGGTCGCGTTCGAATAGAACCTCCGTGCTGGTGGCCGGGCTCCTCCTGATCTCGGACTGAGTCGGGCCCGGTCCACATGCCGTGGCCGCGGGCGGCTCTGTCGGGTGGGTCGTCCGTCGACACTCGCGGTCCCCATAGACCGCGCCCGGCCGCGGCGGCCAGCTCCGAGCCCTTGCCGGAGGCCGGTTCGCGCGGGCTCGAAGCCTCGGTCGAAGCTCGCTCCCAGCACGGGCGTTCCTCCTCGCCGGTCAGAGGCGCCCGGTTTCTGTCGAGGGCGCAGAAGCCGAGCCGGCCGGCGATGGACTTGCGAAAGTGGCGGCAGGAGGAGCACGAGGTCGTGGAGCGACGGCAAACCCAGCACCGGGCCGTTTCCAGCTGCGGCGATCCACAGTGCGGGCAGCGCCAGCTCGCCATGCCGCGATTGTAACTGCGATCCGAGTCGGCGGACAGCGGAAGGTGGCTCGGCTCGGACAGCGGTGTCGGTGGGCCGAGCGTCGGGCAGTCAGCCGTGAAGACCCGCTGAAACCGCGCCCGTCAGGTCGTCGTGATGCCGGCCGTGGCGGTGACCTGGTCGCCGGCCGGGTCGGTCACGAGCACGCTGGCATCGCCGCTGCCGGGCGTCGCTCCGGAAATCGTCACCTGCCAGGTGGCGGTGCCGGTCGCGTCGGTCGTCAGCTCGGGCGAGACGATCGGGCCCAGGCCGTGGATGGTGACGGTGAATATCGCCTGGGCGTTTGCGAGAGGCCCGCCGTTGAGGGAGGTGGCGTGGAGAGTGATCTTGAGGGTGGTCTGCGACGAGGACGCGAACTTGCTCGGCGAGACGGCGACGTGGGCCGCGAGCTGGCCGTAGGCGCGATTCACCGTGAAGCTGGTCGAGCCGGAGTTGCCGGCCGGGTCCGTTGCCGTCAGATCGATCGTGTTCGGGCCGGCCACGACGGGAACCGTCAGCGTGAACTTGCCGTCCGGCGCGGCAGTCTGGCTGCTGGCCGCGCCACCGAGCGCCTGCTCGTTCCGGATCGTGACGCTGGAGCCGGCGTCGACCGTTCCCGTGACCGTGAGCGTCGAGCTGGTCACGTTCGCCCCGGACCTCGGCGATGTGACAACTATCTTGGGTGGCGAGGTATCGAGAATGTAAGTGATCACGGGAGACGGCTGGCCTTCGCCGCTCGCCGAAACGAGCGTGGCGTCGAAGGCGTTGCTGCCCTGTGCCAGCGTGATCGCGGGCGTCGAGAAGCTCGTCGTACCACCGACCTCGACGCTGGCAACCTCTCGCGGCGAGCCGGTCTTCTCGAGCAGGTAGACGTGGACCGAGTAGCCTTTCTGGCCGACGATCTCGCCCGGCACGCTGCCCTGGAGGACGACCGAAGGCTGGTTCGTGTAGCCGTTGTCGGGCGGTGTGTCGAGGCTCGGCGTATCGAGGGCGACGCCGGACGGGGGCACGGTCGCCGGTGCTTGAGACCCTATCCGGCTCACCGCGTCGCCGAAGGCCGAGGACAATCCACCGATGAAGCCGGCCATCAGCCCGGTTCCGACGGTGAGTGTAAGGAGGCCCAGGAGGATGCAGCCGCTCACCAGGAAGATGGCCATCGGCGGTGGGACCTTCGGGCCCGTCCGGAGCGGCCGATACTGCCGGATCCGATCGGCCGGCGGCGCCGTTGCCCTTATGGTCCGCGTCGGCATCCGATCGCTCGACGGCGGCTTCGGGCGAACATGCGCGGATCTGGGTTCTCGCGTCGGCATAACGGCTATTGTCGCATCACTGTAGGGCCGGTCTCGATATGGACGCTCGTGCCCACCAGAATGGGGCCGACTACTCCCAAGTAGGCCAGACTTCCGCGGCGCACCAGCCGTGCGCACGCCGGGCGGATGGATGTACTCTGCAGTAGAGAGCGGCCGTCCAGGTGCGTTCGCTCAGGTTCGAGGCGACAGTGCAGGCTCGCGATCCAAGGCCAGATCGACCCCGAAACTCCGAGGGTGGTTTCGCGCGTACCGTCGCCGACCCTGGAAGTCGAGCCGCTCCGATCGTCGGCGTCCGGCCCGGCCCCAGGCCCTCCGGCATGCCGTCCAGCAATCGGATCGGGACACGAACGGCGCCGCGCCTGGCGGCCGCTGCCCCGGGCGAGGTGGGCGGCGGGCCTCAGCGCTTCCCCACGCTTCCGGTTCCGCGCGGCGGCTTCGGTCTGCCGAACCTGCGCCGCAACGTCTGCCCCCACTTCTACATGACGGGTAGTCGAGGGGCGATTCCGATCCAGGCGCCGCACCTGCTCAAGGCCCTCATCCGCCAGGAGCAGAACATCTCGCGCTGCCAGCTCCGGGGCGGCGTGCACCTCGAGCAGGGCTACGTCAACGATGTCTGCCTGACGCCTCGATTCAACCAGTGCGTCTTCTACGAAGACGAACTGACGAAGGATTGACGCCGAACCAGCTGACCTACGCCGAGGCTCTCGCCGCGCTCGAGTCGCGCGGCCGGTTCGGGATTCACCTCGGCCTCTCGCGTACGAGGGCCCTCCTGGCCGGGCTCGGTCATCCGGAGCGGACATTCCGCGGCGCCCTCGTGGCGGGTACGAACGGCAAGGGCAGCGTGCTCGCGATGGCCGGTTCGGCCCTCTCGGCGGCCGGGTACAAGGTCGGCCAGACGCCCAAGCCGCACCTCGTGACCTACCGCGAGCGGCTGCAGATCGGCGGCCTACCCGTCGACCCCGATACGTTCGCCCGGCTGGCCGCGCAGGTGCTGGCGATAGCCGATCGCGTCGCCCGCCGCCACGGGGACCCGACCGAGTTCGAGCTGTTGACGGCGATCACGTTCCTCTGGTTCGCCGAATCGGGCATCGACCTGGCGGTCGTCGAGGTGGGGCTGGGTGGGCGACTCGACGCCACGCACGCCTGGGACGGCGGAGTGGCCGCGGTTACCAACGTCACCCTCGACCACATGGACCGTCTCGGGGCCACGGTCGAAGCCATCGCCGGGGAGAAGGCCGCGATCATCATGCGCGGCGATCTCGCGGTCACGGGAGCGTGGGGGACCGCTCTCGACGTGATCGAGCGTCGCGCCCGGCGAATGTCGGCCCCGCTGACCGTAGCCCCGCCGGCTCCGCTCCTCGGGACCGACCGGGACGGGATAGAGGTCGAGCTGGGAGGGCTGGGTCGGGTCCGGGTCGGTCTTCGGGGGCGCCATCAGGCGGCCAACGCGGCGGTGGCCGATGCGGTCCTGGATGCCCTCGATGCGGCCGGCACCGCCCGCGTACCGCCGGAGGCCCGCCGCGCCGGCTATGCGGCGGTCCGCTGGCCGGGCCGCCTCGAACTGGTCGAGGCGGCCGGCCGTGAGATCTTGCTGGACGGCGCCCACAACCCCGCCGGGGCGGCCGCGCTCGCGGCGGCCTTCGACGAGCTGGCGCCCTTCCTGGGTTTCGGCAGGCCGACTCTGGTCCTGGCGGTAATGGCCGACAAGGACGTGGACGGAGTCCTTCGCGCCCTGGCGGGTTCGACGCTCCTTCGCGAAGCGCGGGTCATCTGCACCTCCCCGCCCGGCGGACGTGCCCTGCCGTCCGACCGGCTGGCCGCTCGCTGGGGAGCCGTCGTCGGCCGGGCGGCCGAGGCTGTCCCCGAGCCGGCCGCCGCGATCGATTCGGCCCTGTCAGCGAAGGAGGGTTCAGTCACCGGCACCCTCGGGCGCGGCGGCGGCCCTGTTGTCGTGGCCGGCTCTCTCTACCTGGTTGGAGCGGTAAGAGCCATACTCGTGTCGGATCCGGCCCTCGTACCCGATCCGCCGCTGCCGCAGCCGGAGGCCGCGCCGTGAAGATGGAGACCAGCCCGGGGCCGCCGGAGGGCGCGGCCGCGCGGCCCCAGCCCACCCAGATCGGCCCGCGTCTCTTCGAGTGGGGGCGGCGGACGTACGTGATGGGCATCGTCAACGTGACCCCGGATTCCTTTTCCGGCGACGGTTTGCTCGCGACCGCGGCCGTCTCGGCGGAGGCGGCCGTCGAGGCGGCCGTGATCCAGGCTCGCCGCATGGTGGAGGAAGGGGCCGACATCCTCGACGTCGGCGGGGAGTCGACCCGGCCCGGCCACGATCCGGTCCCGAGGGCCGAGGAAGCCGCGCGCGTGCTGCCGGTGATCGCCGCGATCCACGCCGCCGTGCCCCAGGTCCCGGTGAGCGTCGACACCGCCAAGCCGTTCGTGGCCGAGGCTGCCATCGACGCCGGCGCCTCGCTGATCAACGACGTCTGGGGCACCTCGACGGACGACGCGATGGCCCGTCTGGCCGCGGCTCGCGGCGTCCCGATGGTGGTGATGCACAACCGGGCGGAGCCGCAATATCGCGACTTCGCCGTCGAACTGATCGATGACCTTCGCGCGGCCCTCGAGCGGGCGATGGCCGCCGGCGTTCCCCGCCGGAACCTGATCGTCGATCCCGGCTTCGGCTTCGGCAAGACGCCGGAACACAACCTGGTCGTGATGCGAGAGCTGCGGGAACTGCGGCAGCTGGGTGTGCCGGTCTTGCTCGGCGCGTCTCGCAAGTCGACGCTGGGCCGCCTTCTCGGCGGTCTGCCGGCCGGGGAGCGGCTGGAGGCAACTCTCGCCACGACGGCCATCGGGATTGCCGCCGGGGTTGACATCGTTCGCGTCCACGACGTCCGGGCCAACGTCCGGGCCGCGCTCGTGGCGGATGCGATCTGCCGGGGTGAGCAGGGATGACCGATCGTATCGTGCTGACCAACATGCGGTTCGAGGGCAAGCACGGCGTCCTGGAGGAGGAGCGGATCTCGGCCCAGCCTTTCGAGGTCGATGTCGAGATCTACCTCAACCTCCGGCCGGCGGGCCTCGCCGATGACATCTCTCGTACAGTCGACTATCGCGACGTCTTCGGGATCTGCCGCGACGTTGTCGAGGGGCCGAGCCGGCTGCTGATCGAGGCCCTGGCGGAGATGATCGCCAGCCGCCTCCTCTCCGCGTTCGAGGGCGCGTCCGTCTCGGAGGTGGTGGTCCGCGTCCGGAAGCCGCGGGTGGCTCTTCCGGGTCGACTCGATTCGGCGATGGTCGAGATCAGGCGCCGGCCGGCGGCGCCGCCTGGTCTGTACTAGCTGGCGCCGTCGGGCCTGGTACCGAGCGTCACGCGCAGGGTGATGTACTTCCCGCCGCGGTAGACCACGAGGCTGATCGTTCGCCCGGGGGCGTACTGGACCAGCACGTCCTCGAGCGGATGGGCTTCGTCGATCGTCTGGCCCTCGACGCTGGTGATGATGTCACCGCCCTTGATTCCGGCCAGCTGGCCCGGGCTTCCGGAAGCGACCGCCTGGATCGGGTTGCCTGCGTCGTCCCGGGCCTGGACCCAGGCTCCCTGGTCGAGAGGCAGTTTGTACTGCTGCTGTACACCTTTGTCGATCGGCTGATAGGCGACGCCGATGTACGGCCGCGCCAGCTTCACCCCGGCCAGGGCCTGCTGCATGATCGGCTTGGCGATGTCGATCTCGATCGCGAAACCGATCCCCTGCGCGTTCGCGGCCTCGGCCGTGGTGACCCCGATGACCCGCCCGTTCTTGTCGATAAGGGGCCCGCCGCTGTTGCCGGGGTTGATCGGGGCGTCCGTCTGGATGAGCCCGTGGAGGTCCGTGGGCGAGGTCGGAGAGGCGTCGGCCGGCACCGCTATGTCGCGGCCCAGGGCGGAGACGATGCCGCTCGTGACGCTGTTGGGATAAGCCAGGCCGAGCGGGCTGCCGATCGCGATGGCCAGCTGTCCGACCTGCAGCGTCGAGGAGTCTCCCATCGGGGCGGCCACCAGGCCGGCCACCGGGTCGACCTTCACGATGGCGAGGTCGGTCAGGGTATCCAGGCCGTAGATGGTTCCGGCCAGACGGCGGTCGTCGTTCAGCCTGACGGTGATGGTCCTGGCCCCTTCCACGACGTGCCTGTTGGTGAGGATCCAGCCGCGTGGGTCGTAGATGATCCCGGCGCCGACGGACGAGTTGCCGGCCGCGTCGAAGCTGACGATCTGGACCACCGCCGGGCCGACCGCGTTGACGGCGGCGATCACGGTCGAGGCGTCCGACTCGATCGTGATCGTGGATCCGGTTCCGGTTGACGGCTTTGCCGTCGCCGGGTCAAGCGCCCCCGAGGCGCGCAGGGCCGCGTAGGTTCCGCCCGACCCGAGGACCGCGCCGGCCAGCGAGACCGCGAGCAGGACGGCTATCGGGCCACGGCCGTAGCCTCGGTTCGAGGCGGTCTGTTCGTTGCCAGGCTCCGTGGCCGGCTCGGCCGGCTCGGCCGGCTCGAACCAGCGCTCGGGCGTGAGCTGGTCCGCCCCTCCCGCGGTCGAACCGTCGATGGCCGCCTTGCGTATGTGGCGTTGATCGGGCAGGGGTTCGAACCGCGCCATCTCGTGGTATGTGGGGTCGTGCATCTGGTTGGACGTTTCCGGTTGGCTGGAAGTTGGAACGGGCGAATGCTAAGGACAAAGGCTGACCGACGCTGGCGCGCCGAGCTCAGATGGGTCTCCGAGACAGACCGCAAGCTTGCGATGGACGGCGTTCACGTACCAGAGGCCGGACGGTGAAGATTCCGCCACCGATCTCGGTCAGGCGGATGGCGAGCGGCCGCTGCCGCCGGAGGGCCCGGAAGCTCCGGAGACGAGGGCCGAGTCCCCCGATGTGGCCTTAGACGGGGCGGATGGCCCCCAGGAAGCCGGGCCGGCGGAGGGCCGCGGCGATGCCGCCGCGGCCTCGCCGCTCCCCTGAGCCGATACAGCGCCGGTGGCCAGGGCTTCGGCGGAGGTTCGTGGGTCGGCCGGGAGAGTCACTGTGAAGGTTGAGCCCACCCCAACCTGGCTTTCCACCATGACGCGCCCGCCGTGCATCTCGACGACAGACCGGACTATGGCCAGGCCGAGGCCGCTGCCGCTTCCGCGGGCCTCGTTGGCCCGCGAGCCGCGGTAGAAGCGGTCGAAGACGCGGGTCAGCTCGGCCGCGTCGATCCCTACGCCCGTGTCGATCACCTGGATCCGCGCTCCCCGGCTTCGGGCGCTCAAGACCACTCGGACGGATCCGCCGCGCGGAGTGAACTTTAGGCCGTTGCCGATCAGGTTGGTCAGCACCTGTCCGAGACGCTGCGGGTCGTGCCGCGTCACGACCGGCGTGTCCGGCAGCTCGGCCGTAAGGTCGAGGCCGCGCCGCCGGGCGGACACCTGAGCCTGCTCGATCGCCGACATGATCGTCGTTCGAAGGTCGTCGGGTCGGAGATCCAGCCGGATCAGGCCGGAGTCCAGCTTCGACAGTTCGAGCAGGTTCTGGGCCAGCCAGTCGAGGCGCTCGATCTGCTGAGCACTCGCTTCGAGGAACTCCGTCCGGGCCGCCTGGTCGTCGCCGGCCTTCTCCTGGAGCAGTTCGTTGAACGTTCGCAGGGCGGCGAGGGGCGTCCGAAGCTCGTGCGAGACGTCGGCGAGGAACTCCCGGCCGGTGTCCCGGTCACGCCGAATCGTCTCCATGGTCTCTTCCACCTGGTCCGCCATGGCGTTGAACTGGCGCGAGAGCTCCGTGATTTCCGCGCCGCCGGTGCGGGCTCCCTCCGCCGGAACCCGCCGCGTCAGGTCTCCTTCGGCCAGCGCCTGTGCCGCCTCCGTCAGGCGCCGCAGCGGGGTCGTGAAGCGGCGCGCAAGAAGCGACGAGACGACGATGGCGACCAGCAGGGCTCCGGCTGACGAGACGAGCAGGAACCAGATGACGCCCGCGATCGTGCTCCCGCGCGTGGTGTACGGGGCCGACAGGCTGACTTCCAGGTACCAGGTCGGTTTGACGCCGGCCGGATCTTCGAACTTGAAGACCTCCGTGAAGCTGATCGCGTCTCGAGCCTGGCCCTGGCCCGGCTGGGCCGTGAGCGGGGCGCTGAAGGTCGAGACCGGGGTCGCCGGGATCAGCTCGGTGCCACTGGACGATTGCGAGCCGAGGCCGAAGCGAAGCCGAAGGTCGGCCTGGGCTACGTTGTTGGCGTAGTCGGTGAGTACGGTCTGCTCGCTGATGGCCGCCAGGACGTTCCCGTTGATGACCCCGCTGGCTGAGACGACTGTGGAGTTGGCGGGATCCTGGGCCGCCGCGGCCTCGGCTTTGACCCTCACGACCGCGGCGACGGCATTTGCGCGCGCCTCGAGGTTGGTCATCTCCTGCTGTTGAAGATCGCTGTTCAGGACCAGGACGGTCAGCACGGAAACGATTCCGACCGCCACGGCGAAGACCATGACGAACGCGAGCGACAGGCGCCCCTGGAAGGTTCGCGGCAGCGCGCGGGAGACCGGCACGGACAGGCCGTGGGCGACACGCCGGCGCGGGCGCGCGGGCCTGGGGAGCGTCGCCCGCGCCACACGGGACGGGGATTCCGGGACGGCCGGCCCGGTCTCGATCTTGGTCGCGGGCGTCGCTGCGACCGCCTCGACCCCGGCGTTCTGCTTCTTTCCTCTGCGACCTCGCGCCACGTCAGCGCTCCGCGAATGCGTACCCCGCGCCGCGGACCGTCAAGACGAACCGCGGGCTGGACGGATCGTCTTCCAGCTTCTCGCGCAGGTGGCTGACGTGGACGTTGATGGTCTTCTCGTCCTGGTCGAGGGCCTCATAGTCCCGGATCAACTCGAGCAGTTCCCTGCGGGAGTAGACGCGGCCGGGCTTGCTGGCCAGATGGCGAAGAATCTCGAACTCGGTCGCGGTCAGGGCGATGCGACGGTCTCCGCGCTGGACGCGCCGGCGCTCCAGGTCGATCAGCAGGTCGCCGTGGCGGAGCAGCCGCCCCCCTCCGGCGTCGGCCAGGTCGCCGTAGGCGCGTCGCAGGAGCGCCTTGATCCGGCTCATGAGCTCGCGCAGTCCGAACGGCTTGGTCATGTAGTCGTCCGCGCCGAGCTCGAGTCCGATGACCTTGTCCATCTCCTCGTCACGGGCGGTGAGGATGAGGACCGGCGCCTTGGAGCCGCTGGTCCGCAGGCGGCGCAGCACTTCGAAGCCGTCGATGCCCGGCAGCCGGACGTCCAGCACCACGAGATCCGGGCCCTCGCGCAGGGCGAACTCAAGGCCGTCCTCGCCCGACCGTGAAACCGCGACCTGGTATCCCTCCTGCTGGAGGGCATACTGGATTCCGCGAGCGACGGCGTATTCGTCCTCGACGATCAGGATGGTGGCAGCCACGCGGCGATCCTACACCCGGCCGTGCGGATCCAGCATCATTCGGCACGCCGCCTCTCTGCCCGTGGTAGGCTCCTACCTCGAAGCGCCTCCGCAACGGTCAGTGCGCTCGATCGACCCGCGCAGGGAGGTTCCAATCCGTGGCAGCCCCGTCAGTACTCACCGCGACCCGCAGGACCGAAACCGGCAAGGCGGTATCTCACCTGCGTAATGCCGGCCGCCTCCCGGCGGTCGTCTTCGGTCACGGCCTGGCATCGATCCCGGTCTCGCTCGACACTCACGAGTTCGAGCACGTCCGCCGGACGGCGCATTCCAACACGATCATCGAGTTGAAGATCGACGGCAAGGACGTGCACCGCGTGCTGATCCACGGCGTCCAGGTGGATCCCAGGCACCGCCAGCTCCTCCACGTCGATCTCTTCGAGCTGAAGTCCGGCGAGGAAGTCACGGTCGAGATCCAGCTTCGCACGACCGGCGAGTCGTTCGCCGTGGCCCGCCTGGGCGGGACTCTCCTTCACAACATCGACCGGATCAAGGTCCGCGCCCTGCCCGAGAACCTTCCGGAATCGATCGAATACTCCATCGAGCCGCTGCTGGACTTCGAGGCCGCGATACACCTTCGCGATCTGCCGATGCCGGACGGCGTCACGCTCCTGTCCGACCCGGAAGAGGTTGTGGCCAAGGTGGCCGCTCCGCACGTCGTCGAGGAGCCCGTCGCCGCGGCCGCGGAGGCGGAAACCGAAGAGCCTGCTGCCGAGGCGAAGACCGAGGAGTGACGGCGGCCGGGTCTGCCCGGCGCTCCACTCCTGGCGTTCCGCTCCCAGAGGTCGTCCCGGCGTTCCGCTCCCAGAGGTCGTCCCGGCGTTCCGCGCCCAGAGGTCGTCCTGCGCGCGTGACGCGGCAACTCGGCGTGGACGTGCTCGGCTGCCGCGCAGGTCGGCCACTGGCGCTGGACGCTCGACGCTTGATCGGGTCATCCGGCGCGCTGCCAGCCTCTAGGATGAGCGCGTGTCCAGCCTGTTGGCCTCGCACAGCGGCCTGCGCCGGTCCGTGCCGGTCCTCGGCGCGTTTGCCGTCGGCGCCATCGCCTATGCGCCGCTCTATTGCTATCCCCTTCTGGCGTCCCAGTTCGAGAGCACCTTCCACGCCTCCCGCGAACTGAGCCAGATGCCGTGGACGATGTTCCTGCTCGTCTCGGTCCTCTGCTCCCCCATCCTCGGACGGGCCTTCGACGCGATCGTCGACCGCCTCCTGCTGCTCCTGGGCGCGGTGCTGCTTGCGGCCGGCTGGCTCGTCGTGTCGGTTGCCACGGACGTGGCATTCCTGATGGCCGCCTACGGTGCCCTCCTGGCGATCGGCGTCCAGCTCGTATTCGTGGGCACGACGACGGCAATGGCCCGTCGCTATGCCGGCGTGGCGGGCCTGGCGCTGGGAGTGGCCTACGCCGGTCCCGGGATCGGCGTTGCGCTGGCCCTTCCGGTGGCCGCGTCCGTGATCCCGGAGATCGGCTGGCGGGCGACCGCGGGCATCTTCGCTCTGCTGTCGCTGGTGGCGCTCCCGTTCGTATGGCTGATGACCATGGGCCCGGCGGTGCTGGTGCCCGCCGCATCGGGAAGGACGCTGGGCGCCCGCCCGGGCGCCCCGGCCGCGGGAGCGCCGGTCGGAGGATTGGCTGCCGGCGACTCCCCGGCCGCGGGAGCGCCGGTCGGAGGATTGGCTGCCGGCGGAGCACGGGGCGGCGTCGCGTCCGGAGGCGCCACGTCGGGAGGTGTCCCGTCCGGCGGCTTCCCCGCGGGCGCGGGCCTTCACGAAACGTCCGGCCCGGGGGCGATCGCCGCGTCCCAGGAGCCGGTGCCGCCCGGCAGCCGCTCCCGCCCCGATGCGCTGCGCCGGACGATCCGGACGCGCCGCTTCCTGATCCTGCTCGTCGGGGCCGTAGGGATCGGCTGCATCGACGAAGGGATCTTCCAGATGTCGTCGCGGCAAGCCATCGCCCACGGTATCGCTCCCGGCGTCGCGGCGGCGATGCTCGCTCTCCAGAGCTACGCCTACGTGGCCGGACAGGTCGTCGGCGGTGGCCTGTCGGACCGCTTCGGGCGCCGCTTCATCGGGCTTCTGTGCGCCGGACTGATCGCCGTCGGGGCGACCGGGATCTTCCTGGCCACGGGCTCCATGCTGGCGCTGGCGGTGGCCGGTAATGCCATCTACGGCTTCGGGATAGGCGCGACCATCGCCATCCGGTCGGCGGCCTTCTCCGACGTATTCGGTGGCCACAACCTGGGAGCTATCTTCGGCATCATCGCCATGGCCTATCCGGCCGGCGGGATCATCGTCATGAACGCCGGAGGCATCCTTTACGACCGGCTCGGCAACTACTGGCCGGTCTACTTCATCGCCATGCTCTCGACTCTGGCCTGGTCCACCGCGCTGGTCGTAGCCGGGCCTCGCCGCCACGGTCCGCGTCTGCGTCTTCGGCGCGCCAGGGCCAGACTGGGCTTGTAGGGGCCGCTCGGCGGGACGCGGCGGAGGGCGGTCTTCCGGAGGGGCGTCGAGGCGCGACCCCCGCCTGCGCCGATCCCGCCCTTCGGGCCCGCGGAGATCCCGCCCTTCGGGTGGCGCCAATTCCGCCCTGCGGGCCCGCGCCACTCCCGCCCGCGGGCCCGCGCCGATCCCGCCCTTCGGGTGCGCCAATTCCGCCCTGCGGGCCTGCGCCCCGCCTGCGCTACGCCACCTCCCGCCTGATCGTGGCCGCCGCCAGTACGACGAAGACTGCCGCGATGCCCGTCAGGACTCCGAGGTCCAGCAGCACCTGCGGCGAAGACAGGTCCGCTCCGGCGATCATCACCTGGCGCAGCCCATCGATGGCGTAGGTGACCGGCAGGATTCGGGCGACCGGCTGCAGGAGCGAGGGCAGCTGGTCGATCGGCCAGAAGAAGCCGCCCAGCAGACCCTGAGGGACGATGACGATGGGGATGAACTGGAGGATCTGCAGCTCGGTCCGGGCGAAGGTCGAGAGGAAGATTCCCAGCGAGACGGCGCCGAGGCCCAGGATGAGGACAAGCAGGTAGGCGATCAACGGGTTGCCGATCGTGCTGACGCCGAGACCGACTCCGAACGCCGGGATCGGCCCGAGAGCCGGGATATCCAGGCGGCCGAGGACGAAGGCCAGGACGATGGCGACCTGGATCGTGGCGAAGAAGCCGAAACCCAGGCTGTAGCCGAGGACGATTTCGGCCCGAGTTACGGGCGTCGCGAGCAGGCGCTCGAGCGTGCCGCCGATCCGCTCGCGCAGGAAGCTGATGCCCGTCAGGATGAAGACGAAGAAGTAGGCGAAGAAGCCCACGACGACCGGTGCCAGCGTGTCGAGCTGGGTCGCGTTCGGAGAGCCGTAGACGGTCGTCCGCTCGAACGTCGGCAGGACGACGCCGATGGTGCCTGCCACGGCACTCAAGAGCGCCTTCTGGACCGCCGGTATCGCCGCGGCTTCTCCAGTGGGATTGAGGCCGAGCGTGAGCAGGTCGAAGGTCCGGTTCTGCGGGCTGAAGTTCGGCGGGAGAACGACGACCAGGTCGAGATCCTTGTCCTCGAGCTTCTGGCGGGCGGCCGAGCCGTCGACGACCGACCGGTCTAGGGTGATGCCCGGCTGTCCGTCGAGCGCGCCCTGGATCTCGAGCGCGACGGCGGCTCCGGCCGGGTTGCTCGACTCGTTGACGACGGCGACGCGCGCAGCCGTGGAGACCTGGCTGCTGAGCACCCAGCCGAGCAGGGCGATGATCGCCAGGGGAGCGACGTAGAGGAGCGCCAGCGACCTGGGGTCGCGGCGGAACTGGGCGACGATGCGGCGAAAGACGGCCGCCACTCGGAGGGCGTTCATCGGGCGGCCTCCTTGGATCCGGAATTTGCGGAGGCGGCCGGATCCGCGGCGCCCGTGGTGGCGCCGACGGAACCAGCCGTATCGGCGCCGGCGGCCCCGGCCGGCCGGGGCGAACCATCGGACGCGTCGGGCCCCGGGGGATCTTCCGGATCGCCGGGCGCCGTGCCGGAGGTCATGGCCGCGAAAGTCAAGAAGGCCGTCTCGAGGTTGTCGGTGCCGGCGCGCTCTCGCAGCTCGGCCGGGGATCCCTGGGCCAGGACGTGTCCGTCGCGAATGAAGAGCAGCTCGTCGCAGCGGTCCGCCTCGTCCATGACGTGGCTGGATACCAGCAGCGTGGCCCCGTCCGCGGCGAGTCTGTGGAAGTGGTCCCAGAACTGGACGCGCAGGGCGGGATCCACTCCGACCGTGGGTTCGTCGAGGAAGATGACGCTCGGGTGGTGGGCCAGGGCGCAGGCCATCGAGAGCCGGCGCCGCATGCCGCCGGACAGGTCCTGGGCCGGAGTGCCCGCGCGCGTCTCCAGTTCGACGAATTCGAGGGCCGCCACGAGCTGGGCCTTGTCGGTCTGGCCGTACAGCGCGGCGAAGAACGACAGGTTCTCCCACACCGAGAGCTCCGGGTAGATGCCGTCCGATTGGGTCATGTAGCCGATGTGGGCGAGGTTCGCGCGCGACGGCATGGCCACGCCCAGGACCCGCGCGGTCCCGCTCGTGGCCGAGGCCAGGCCGGTCAGCAGGCGAATGAGCGTTGTCTTGCCGGAGCCGTTGGGACCGAGCAGCCCGTAGATCCGGCCCGCAGGCAGGCTCATGTCGATGCCGTCGACCGCATGGATCAGCCCGAAGTCCTTGCGCAGGGCTGCGGCTTCGATCGCCGCTCCCGGTGGTCCGGGCCGGACGGCGGGCGCGGGCCGAAGGGCGGGCGCGGGAGCGGCGGTCATCGGGTGCCTCCTTGGCTGTCTTGTGGTTGCGCGACGCCGTGGAGAAGCAGATCCACGTACGCCTCAACGTTGTCTATGGCGGGGGTGATGCCTATCCGGGACAACTCGGCGAAGACGGCCGGGCCCAGCACGATCAGCAGGAAGACAGGCCCGAAGAGCGCCTGTATGAGCAGGGCCGGATCGGTCGGGCGGAGGTTGCCTTTCTGGATCTGGACGGCAAACCACGCCAGCATCAGGGGAGCTCCCTGGCCGATGATCTCGGCCATGACGGCCCGGGCAAGCTCCGGATCCTGCGTCGAGTTGGCCGCCAGGTTTCGGACCAGGTCGGCCCGAGCCCGCATCGCCTCGTAGTAGGCCCGAGCGATGGTGATCAGGCCTTCGCGAGCGCCCAGCTCGACCGAAGGCTCGATCCGGGCCCGCATCTCCTCGACCGGGCTGACCCGCCGGGCGACGGCACGAAGGAGTTCCGACCGATCTTCGAAGTGGTGATAGACGGCCCCCTTGGTAAGGCCGGCCTCGGCGGCGATGGCCTCGATGGAGATCAGGCCGCCACCGGGCCGTGAGAGGAGGCGCACGGCCGCGTCGATGAGGCGGTCGCTCGTCGGCTCGTCGCCGGCGGTGGCGGTGTCCAGCCCCTCGGCGGCCAGGGCGGCGCGCAGGCCGCGCAGTCCGCCGAAGTAATGGTGGACGGTCTGCCGCGACACGCCTGCCTCGGCGGCCACACCCTGGATCGAAAGCGTGGCCGGATCCTCTGTGAAGCGGCGGCGAGCGGCTCCCAGGATTGCCTTGCGCGCAGGTTCGGGCCTGGCTTGCAGCGGCGCGACGGGCTCCCGCTCAGGCCCCGGCTCCTGGTCGTGTTGGTCAGACATGCGTACGAGTATGCATGACGTGTCAAGGCCGGTTGGGCGACGGAGAGGGTCACGCTGGCGCGGGTCAGAGGCGTTGGCGGGCATGGCGTTGGCGGGCATGGCGTTGGCGGGCATGGCGTTGGCGGGCATGGCGTTGGCGGGCATGGCGTTGGCGGGCATGGCGTTGGCGGGAATGGCCAGGGCGGGCACGGCGAGGTCGGAGGCGCGGGTCAGAGGCGCGAGGGCGGGCATGGCGACGACGGAGGCGCGGGTCACGCTGGCGACGACGGGCACGGCGAGGTCAGAGGCGCGGGTCAGAGGCGCGGGTCAGAGGCGCGGGCGGGCATGGCCAGGGCGGGCACGGCGACGACGGAGGCGCGAGGGCGGGCATGGCCACGTTGGAGGCGCCCGTCCGCCCCACGGCGGCGGCCAGGCAATCTCCCCGCGCCGATCGGCAATACGCCCGGCTCACGGCGGCGGCCAGGCAATCTCCCCGCGCCGATCCGGCAAGATGCCCGCCACACGGGCGCTATGCCGTGTTCGGGCCCGTCCATTTCGAAGCCGGGGCCGGAACCGACCCGCCACTGGCGATTTCGCGCCGGCGCCGCGTCGCGGGCGATCCGATCGTGGCAACACGGCCTCCTGCTTCGCGCCGGCACTCCCGCGGCGATGCATTACGCCCGCAGCGCGGGCAATCTGCAGGAATTCGGCGGGGGCGGTTCCGGCTCCGGCGGGCAGAAGGCCGGCTCCGGCGGTTGCGGAGCCGGCTGGCGGGCACGCTCCCGGCGGTAACGGAACCGGCGGCGCCTGGCGCTCCCCGGCGAAAGGCCGCAGTCGATGGCCCGGTCGTGTTCCTCCGGCGCACCGAAGGCCGGCTCCGGCGTACCGAAGGCCGGCTCCGGCGCACCGAGGGCCGGCTCCGGCAATTGCCCGGCGCACCCGGCTTGCGTTGCTCACACCCGGCCCGCTCGGCGTCGACGACGCGTTACGCCGTGCTCCGCCCCGATCAGGGCGCCGTGACGGCGGCGTCAACTTCGCGCCGCAGCAGCCTCAGTGAGACCGACTGGACCGCCCCAACCGCCACCAGGGCCGCCCCGAAGGCCGCGGCAATGCCAAGCCGTTCGATCGAGGCGTTGATCACCAGGAAGAAGACGATCGTGCCGAAGAGCCCGACCTGCAGGCCTCGGACCACGTGTATCGCGGAATTCGGTCCTTCGAGGCTGTGGGCGAAGACAGCCAGCACGGTGACATAGACGGGGAGCGCCGCGAGGATCCCGCTCAGCGATGGCCCGAGCGTCTCGGCGGCGGCGGTGATCGCCAGGACGATGCCAGTGCCGACGAGCATTCGAGCCGGGATGTCCCAGGCGGGAGCCGGAGCCGTGTCGACTCCTTCCGGCGCGGGCACCGCGAGCGCCAGGCAGACCGCCATCGCGACCGCCACGACCGCGAAGACGACCACGGCCGGCGCCGCCAGGACCGGCTGCATGCAGATGGCTGTAACGGCAAAGGCGGCGAACCCACAGGCTACCGAGATGGGCCAGCCGGTCCGGCGAGCCATCAGACCGTAGACGAGGGCGAAGGTCGCGTCGCCGAGCAGGCCCGCGATCGAACCCTTGGCCGCTCCGGCCGCGAACGTATTGCCCTGGTCGAGGGCCAGGTACAGGGCGACCGGCCCCGAGGTCAGGGGCAGGGCCACCAGCCAGCCCCCGATCGACGGTCCCCAGCGCCGCGCGGCCAGGCTCGCGCCGCCGATCAGGATCGGCGTGAGGATGAGTTTCAGCAGCAGAAGCGCCACGAGCGAAGGGTATCGCGGCTGGATCGACCGAACGGGCCGTCAGCGCCCGGCCAGCCGGTTGATCTCCTGTGCGAGGGCCGCAGTGAACGCCGGCAGGCCGGCCGCCACCGCCGGCGAAAGCTCGTCGCCAAATCCGAACTCCGTTCCGCCGATCCCCACGAAGACGCCGCGCAGCGGAGAACCGCGCAACTCCCCGGCGAGTGCCAGGACCTGGTCGGGCGGCAGCGAGTGGGACGAGGCCGGCGTCGCCCCGGGGCCGCGTCGCGCGATCTCGGCAAGCGACACGACGACCACCTGCCCGGCGGCCACTCCCACGGCCGCATCCGCCAGGATGACGGCCGCTCCCTCTGGAACATCCAGGAGCGCCTCCACGGAGAGCCATCCGACCTCGGCGATCGCGGCCAGGGCGAGCGGGGCGCGATCCAGCGACGCGGCAGCGAGCACGGCCGCTCCGTCATCACGCCGAAATCGCTCTCCACAGAGCAGCACGCGAACGAGCCCGGCTGGAGTCACTCGGCCTCCTCGGGGATCGAGAAATCGGTTCTTCCCTCGACGACTTGCCGCCGGTTTCTCAACGCCGAGCGCAGCTCGACGAACTGGACCGCCACGACGGCACACGCCGCGAGAGCGAAGGCCCGAACCACGCCGAGCGGCTCCAGCGTCGCCGCCAGGACGGTCAGGAACGCCGCGAAACCGAGCAACCCGTGGGTCATCCCCCGCATGACACCGATCGTCCGATCCGGGCCCTCCTGGGCGTGGGTGAACAGGGCCAGCACGGCGGCGATCGTGGGGATCGTCGTGAGCATGCCGCTTATCGTGGCCCCGAACAGCGGTCCGACCGTCGTCACGAACACGACCATGGCCGCGCCGGCGATCATCCGGGTAGGCAGCTCCGAGCGGGCCGTGGCCCGGCGCGGCACCGGCGGGGCCGCCGGGATGAGACGCCGTGAGACGAGCAGGATGAGCACCGTGGCAGCGAAAGCCGGGGCCAGGCCCCATGCGGAGATCGGCAGCATCACCGCCCAGGTCACGATGAAGGCGCCGTACGCGGCCGCTCCCGCCACCGGCCAGCCGACGCGTCGGCAGACGAGCGCGTAGACCAGGCAGAAGACGCCGCATCCGCCAGCGCCTCCGAGCGATGCCGCCGCCGACGTGGCGGCAAAGCTGGTGTTCTGCTCGAGGGCCAAGAAGAGGAGGATGGGGCCGCCCTTTGCCGGGACCGCGCCGAGTATCCCGCCGACGGCGGGGCCGTAGCGGTGGCTGGCAAGGGTGACGATGCCGATCATCAGGACCGGCAGTCCTATCTTGAAGAAGAGGTCGACCATGTGCGGCCCCTACGTTATCCGCCGGAGCGTTCGGCCGCCCGGTCGCCGGCTTGGCCGGACTCGTGGTGCCGATCTGCGACCGCGGGGGCGTTTGGCTGTGACTCAGCCGGGAACGAGATACCGGCGAGGCAACCACCTCGCCCGTCCCGGGTGTGACGGGTCAGTCGCGGTCGATCTCGAGCTTGAGGAAGTGCGTCGCGCAGCTGATGCAGGGGTCGTAGGAGCGTATCAGCTGCTCCAGCCGGATCGTGGCTTCGGCATGCGGCAGTGAGAGCACCTGCGGGGCGAACCCGGCCAGGTCCGCCTCGATCATGCCCTGGTTCTGGCCGGTCGGGGCGATGATCTGGGCGGCCTCGATCTTGCCGCTGTCGTCCAGGTCGTAGTGGTGCCAGCAGATGCCGCGCGGCGCCTCCGTGCCCCAGCCCGTCTCACCGCCGCGGGCCGTCCACGGTGTGAACGGCCGGGCCGGTTCCTCGTACGAGTTCACGATGTCCAGCGCCGAGGCGGACGCGTGGATCAATTCCACCGCCCTGGCGGCGATCGCCCAGTACGGGTTGTGCGCTATCTGCGCGGCCAGGCCGCTGGTCCTCAGCGCCTCGCCCGCCAGCGGATGCAGCTGATCGGCGTTGAGGGTCACCCGAGCCGACGGACCCAGCATGTACAGCCGGCCGTCGATCGTTCGGGCGTGCAGCGCGTTCGTGCCCTCGTGCTGCTCCTCGCGGAAGGCTTCGCGCCAGCCCCACAGCGGCACGTCGATGCCGTCGCTCGAGACGATGCGGCCCTCGTTGAGGCCGTACTCGATGGGGTGCTTGATGGCGACGTAGTGCGGATCACGCTCGAACTTGGGGGCCTTGAAGGCGCTGACGAGCTTGAGGGTCGCCTGAGACAGCGCAAGCGCCTCGGTCAGGGGCTCGCGCATTGCCTGGATCCGCTCCCGGCTCGGCGTCTGCGAAAAGCCGCCGACGCGCATCGAAATCGGATGGATGGCCCGGCCGCCGATGAGCTTCATGATCTCGTTGCCGGTTCGCTTCAGGCGCAGCGCCTGCTCGACGACGGGCTTGTGGTCCCGCGCCATGGCGATCGCGCTCTCATAGCCCAGGAAATCGGGGGCATGGAGCATGTAGACGTGGAGGGCGTGGCTTTCGATCCACTCGCCCCAGTAGAAGAGCTTGCGAAGCGCTCGGACCTGCGGGTCGATCTCGACCTCGAAGAGGTGCTCGAAGGCCATCGACGCGCCCATCTGGTAGGCGACGGGGCAGATGCCGCAGATGCGGGCGACGATGTCGACGACTTCGTTCGGCGCCCGGCCGACGACCAGCTTCTCGAAATAGCGCGGCGCCTCGAAGATCGACAGGCGAGCCTCTCGGACCTCGCCGTCGGTGATGCGCAGCCGAAGCGTCCCTTCTCCCTCGACGCGCGCGATCCCCACGACCTCGAAGTTGTGTTCGACGGTCGCCGTCTCTGCCTTTGGCATCGGTCCTACCACCTGACTTCATTCGGCCGTATGGCCCCGAGCCTGGGCAGCGTGCCCGATTCTCGACGCGCGGGCATAGGGCCGTTTGTCGCAGCGATCCGGGCCTCCGGCGGCAAGGGAGGCGACGCGGCCGCCGTCCGAGTCGGCCAGCCTCCCGCACGATCGGCGGGCCCGGGTTCGCAGCCAATCGCCTCGTCTCGAAATCGCACCGCGGGCGCCGGCTCAGGGCGGCGTCCAGCCGATGCGCGGCGCCACCTGCCGTGCTGGAACAAGGAGGCGCGTCATCTCCGTGTCGTGAGCGGCGCGATATAGTCGGTTCGTGAACCTGCCGTTCCAGCCGCCTCTCGAGCCCATGCTCGCCAAGCTCACGGATGCCATCCCGGCCGGCGATGGCTGGTCGTACGAGCCAAAATGGGACGGCTTTCGGGCTCTGGTCTTCCGCGACGGCGACGAAACCTTCATCCAGAGCCGCGATCTCAAGCCGCTGGATCGGTACTTCCCCGAACTGCCTCCGGCGCTGAAGGTCGCGCTCCCGGACCGCTGCGTCGTAGACGGCGAGGTGGTCATCGCCGGGCCGGGCGGGCTGGACTTCGAGTCGTTGCTGCTGCGCATTCACCCGGCCGCCTCGCGAGTGAAGCTTCTGGCCGCGGAGACGCCGGCCAGCTACGTGGCCTGGGACCTCCTCGCGCTGGACGATCGCGATCTCCGCGACGTGCCTCAGGGGCAGCGCCGCGCGCTCCTCGAGAGCGCGCTGGCGGGCGCCAGACCGCCGATCCACCTGACTCCGGCAACGTCCGACCCTCTGGTCGCCGCGGACTGGTTCGATCGGTTCGAGGGCGCCGGTCTCGATGGCGTCGTCGCCAAACGGACCTCAGACCCCTACATGCCCGCCAGACGGGGTTGGGCCAAGATCAAGCACGCGCGGACGGCCGACTGCGTCGTGGCCGGCTTTAGATGGCACAAGAACGGACCGGGAACTCTGGTCGGCTCCCTCCTCCTGGGTCTCTATGACGATACCGGCCGATTGAACCACGTCGGAATCACCGCCAGCTTCACCGCGGATAAACGCCGCCAGCTTGTCGAGGAACTGGCGCCGCTCCGCGAGCGCGCCCTGGACGGGCATCCCTGGGCCGAGTGGGCCGAATGGGAAGCCGCCGCCCGCGAGTCCGGTCAGCGCATGCCCGGGGCGGCCAGCCGCTGGAACCGAGATCGCGATCTGACGTGGGAGCCGCTGCGGGCCGAACGCGTTTGCGAGGTGGCCTACGATCACCTCCAGGGCGACCGCTTCCGCCATGCCACGACCTTCCTTCGCTGGCGACCCGACAAGCGCCCGTCCGATTGCCGCTACGACCAGCTTGAGTCGACGGCCCCCTTCGAGCTGCAGGCGATCTTCGGGCGATAGACCGGAGACGAGCTGGCGGAGCGGCTGGACGAAGCGAGGCGGCAGGCCACCAAGGCTCTCAGCGGAATCGACTCCACGGGTCGTAGTCGACTTCGAGCGGCTCCTGTTCCGGGCGCTCCGACTCCGGCACGTGCTCCAGGTTGACCCGAATCCGGTACCACAGCTTGTAGCGGCCGCGCATCCCGTCGACCAGGACGTCGAGCGGGTCGAGGTAGCCGGCGACGGCGGCGTGGCGCTCCTTCCAGCGTTCGAAGCCGGCCAGCGCCTCTTCCCTGGTGGCCGCGCGCGCGATCTCCAGCAGGGGCTTCGTGGAGACGCGGCGCCCGGTCGGCGAGCGAACCTCGGCCGACGCCCCGACCACCCCTCCCGCCGCCGACCCGTTCCCCGCCCGCGCCCTGGACGGCATCACTCGGGGAGGCTCGCCCGGCGCCTTGGCATAGTGCGGCGGCCAGGGAGCGTCGCCCAAACCCTCTCGTTGCTGCCGCGCCGAGAACTCCAGCAACCCGTCCAGCGACCCGGCGGCCGCGTCGATTCCAGCTCCCGGATCGCCGATTCGCGAGTAGCGCGCGGGCACCGTGGCCAGCGTGAAGTCGCCGAGCTCGCAATGGGGGAGCTCCTCCCAGGTCACCGGCGCGGAGACGCGCGCGTCCGGCACGGGACGCACGGAATAGGCGGACGCGACCGTTCGGTCCTTGGCATTCTGGTTGTAGTCGATGAAGACGCCGTGGCGTTCCTCCTTCCACCACTTGCTGGACGCCAGGGCCGGGGCGCGCCGCTCCACCTCACGCGCCAGCGCCAGCGCTGCCCGCCGGACCTGGTCGAAGGTCCAGCACCTGTCGATGCGAACGTTGACATGGATCCCGCGCGAGCCGGACGTCTTGGGCCAGCCGACCAGCCCGCAATCGGCCAGGACCTCGCGCACCACCAGCGCGACGCGGCGGATGTCGTCCCACGGAACCCCCGGCATCGGGTCCAGGTCGACGCGCAGCTCGTCGGGGTGGTCCAGGTCGTCGGCCCGAATCGGATGAGGGTTGAGGTCGACGCACCCCAGGTTGGCGACCCAGGCCAGACCGGCGGCGTCGTCGAGGACGACCTCATCGGCGGTTCGGCCGGATGGGAACGACAGCTCCACAGTGCGCAGCCACTGCGGCCGCGACTCTGGGGCGCGCTTCTGGAAGAAGTAATCGCCCTCGGCGCCGTTCACATACCGCTTCATCGCCATCGGCCGGCCGCCCGCGCCGCGCAGCGCCCCGTCGGCCACGGCCAGGTAGTAGCTAACCAGGTCGCGCTTGGTGTAACCCGGCCCGGCGAAGAAGACCTTGTCGGGGTTCGTGATGGCGACCTGCCTGCCGGCGACCTCGAGGATCTCGCTGCGAGTTGGCACGGCCGAACGATAGCGCGCTGCCGATTTCGGGCCCGCCGATCGATGGTGCGCGTCGGCCTTCGGCTCGCCCGACGGCACGCTGGACTTCGGCGATATGCCGGCATCGCAGCCGCCCGGGCGGTCGTCCGGCCGGGACTTGCGTGCCACCTCGAGCCGGGCCCCCTGTGTACCCGCTCAATAGACAGGGGGAATCGGGCGATGATCGGGCCCGCGGCGCCCGCCCTGCCGGTCGCGTCCCCGCCTCGCGCGGTAGCCCGCGCCGGCCGCGCTGACCGGCCCCACGGCCGCGCTCGGATACTCTCCGCCGCCCCTCGCGGCCTTGCCGGCCCTGTTCTGCACGAAAGCAAATTCGTGCTGCGGACGAAATGTGCCGACGCCATATGTACCGAACCCGACGTTCGCGTCGGGACGACGCGGGGCAGAGGCCTCGCGACCGGCCGGCCGGATCGAGTTGAACCGCAGGGTCGGCTGGTTCGACTGGTCGGGGGTAGACATGGATCACAGGAGTCCGGGGGTGCGGTGGCGATGAGGATGATCGTGCTGGCGGCTGGCCAGGGCAGCCGTCTGCGTCCCCTGACCGACGATCGCCCAAAGGCGTTGGTCCCGTTCCTTGGTCGGCCTCTGCTGGACTGGACCATCGGTACTGCCCGCGAGAACGGGCTGACCGAGGTCGTGGTCGTCGGTGGCTACCGGTTCGATCGCCTGCCGAGCGGCCAGGTCCAGGTGCTGAACAACCGCGAATACGCGACGACGAGCATGATCTCGTCCCTGATGGTCGCCGAGGAGTGGTTCGGCGACGGTTTCGTCATGAGCTACGGCGACATCGTCTACCGTCCCGAAGTGCTCCGAGCGCTTCTGGCGTCGACGGCCGAGATAGGCGTCGTCGTCGACCTCGACTGGCAGCAATACTGGGAACGCCGCTTCGGCGATCCGCTCCAGGATGCCGAGAGCCTGCGCATGACGCCGGACGGGACCATCCGATCCATCGGCCAGACGGTCTCGCGGCTGGAGGACGTGCAGGCCCAGTACATCGGGCTCGTAGTCTTCCGCGGCCGCGGGGTGAAGGCTCTGAAGCGGGCGTGGGTACGGGCCAAGACCGATGCGGCCTACCGCAGGCCGATCCTGGGCCATCGCACCGTGATGGCGAAGCTGACGCTGACCGACGTCCTCGACGAGCTGGCCGTATCCGGCGACGTCCCGGTGAAGGCGATCCCCATCCACGGCGGCTGGGTCGACATCGACCGGCCCGAGGATCTGCCCATCGGCGAGGAGCGGTGGAGAGTGGCCACAACCAGGGAAGTTATCGCCGAAGCGCCGGCGTTCGCGAACCCGGTCGGCGCGGTCCCCGCCCAGGCCGGCGCCCTCACGGCCGGCGTCTCGTTCGGATCGGGCGGCTCGAACCGCTCGTTCGGCTCCGCGGGCCCGGGTGGACCTGGTGGCCCGGGGATCGGCTCGACCGCCGGTGCCCCTGCGCCCCTCGGGCCGCTGGTCGCACCCACGATCTTCCGCTCGAGCCGGCGCTGGTAGCCGGATCGTTCCCGCGCGCATCTCGTGGCGATCGGGCGTCGCTCCGCCCCGCGCAATCGCGCCGCCGGCCGGCCCTCAGTCGAGCGGGACGCTGCGCTCCATGAGATCGGCCATGGTCTCCAGCTCCCTCCGGCTGAATGTCCCCAGGAAGTGGCGCTTCACGGCCTCGAAGTGTCCCGGACGGGCGGCATCGAAGCGCGCCCGCCCGCGGTCCGTGAGCACCGCAAAGGCGCCCCGGGCGTCGGAGGCGCACTTCATCCGGGTCACCAGGCCGTCGGCGACCAGCCGGTCGACCAGGCGCGTGACGCCGGCGCGACTCAGGACCACGCGATCCGCCAGTTCGTTCATGCGCAGGCGTCCGCCGTCCGAGAGCGCCAGCTGGAAGAGGACATCGAACTCGGCCAGGGCCATGTCGCTGTGGGCCATGATGTCGGCCTCAAGGAGTCGTATGAGCAGCGCATGCTTGTGAAGGTAGGCCCGCCACGCCCGATGCTCCAGCGGATCGAGTTCGGGGCCGGGATGAATCGCAGGAGGAGGGGCGGGCGCATCAACGGCGAACACCGCGTTGCCGGCCCCGGCCGCGTCTGAACCGCCGGTCGGACCGGCCATCGCGGCTGACGTGGCCTCTGGGGCAGCCTGGACGGCGAGCGCTTCTTGGTTACCCACTTGCAAGTCCTTGCTCACGCAACTATTATTGCATGTAGTTGCTTAGTGAATGATCCGGATAGGGTCCACGATAGCACTGAAACGAGGATCAAGATGAACGACTGGACCCTGGACTCGGCCCATTCCCAGATCGAGTTCGCGGTGAAGCACATGATGGTTACGACCGTCCGAGGGCAGTTCCGCAAGTTCTCCGTCGATGTCGATTTCGACGAGGAGCAGCCCGAGCGGTCGTCCGTCGTGGCGCATATTGATGCATCCAGCATCGATACGGGCATTGAGGCGCGCGATGCGCACCTCCGAAGCGGCGACTTCTTCGACACCAAGACCTTCCCCGAGCTCGTATTCCGCAGCACCAGGATCACGACTGCCGGCGACGGCTACCTGGTCGAGGGCGACCTGACCATCCGGGGCGTCACCCGGCCCGTCGCCCTCGAGGCCGAGATCGGCGGCGTCGTCCCGAACCTCCAGGGCGGCCGTCGCGCCGCCTTCGGCGCTACGACGCGCATCAGCCGCAAGGCCTGGGGCCTGACCTGGAACGTGGCCCTGGAGAGCGGCGGCTTCCTGGTCGGCGACGAAATCAAGGTGTCGATGGACGTCGCCGTGGTTCAAGCCGAGGCCGCCGCCGAGAAGACCTCGGTCGCCGCCTGATCCGACCTTCGCGGACACTAAGAACGACCGCCGGTTCCCCGGCGGTCGTTCGATTCCGCGAGTGGTTCGCAGCGAGCAGTCAGTCGTCCGTCGGCATATGGAGATACATGCTCTGGATGCCGATCCGGCCCGGACCCGTGAAGCGGTTGAAGACGAGGTTGCCCGAGCCGCCCAGGATGCCCATCCGCAGGCCGACCATCTTGACCTCCATGTTCACGCCCGGGTCCTTGTAGACCCAGCCGCCCGGCTCGACGTCGAAGGCCTCGCCCGGCCCGAGGACCTTCTCGAAGACGTTCCCGTAGCCGTGGAGCCAGACGGTGCCCCCGCCCTCGCCGCCGGAGAACGTGTCGATGAAGATGCCGGTGCCACCGAAGAGCATGTTCCCGATGCCCTTCAGCCTGCGGTAGCTGTAGTCGACGTTGACGGTCGCGGCCAGGAACTGGTGCTCCCGTACCTCGATCGTCTGGCCGGGCGCCAGCTGGAGATGGAAGACGTGGCCGACGCCGTCGCGGCTGAAGGCGATCTGACCGGCGCCCCTGGCCTCGGTCATGAAGATCGGCATGCCGGCCACGGCGCGCTTGAACGCGCCCTTCATCTGGTGCATGCCGATTTCGAGCGAGGGAGTCTTCCAGAGGAGGATGTGATGCTCGAAGTAGACGGGCATCGTGCCGTCCAGCTCCATGGTCAGCGCCGGAACGAGCTCGCCGTCGGTCCGGAACTGGACGCCGGGACCCTGCCCTTCGTCGATCATCGTCGGCAGCAACTTGGGGAGATACTCGGTATGCATCGGTCCCTCCGGGTGCCCGCGCTCCACGGCGGGCGGCGCCCACACTCTAGGGCAGTACGGACGCCGTGAATACTGCTCGATCGGCCCAGCGCGGCTTCGAGGTGATCACACCCGATCGGTAGGGCGCGGTCGGGAGTCCCGGCAGAGGTCGGTCGGCTCCGAGCGGCCGCCGGCCGGGGAGATCGCGCCGATCTAGTGTCCCGATTCGCTGGACGCTGGAGACTTCCGGACGGCCTTGGCCAGGATCTGGTCGGCGGTCTTGACCCAGACAAAGGGCGTTGAGCCCTCGTTCCACTGGGCCGTGAAGGCGTCGATCATGCCGATCAATTCCTTCACGCTTCGGAAGCTGCTCCGGCGCAAGGCCTGGCGTGTGAGGATGCCGAACCAGGTCTCGATCTGGTTCATCCACGAGGCGCTGGTCGGGGTGAAATGAAAGACGATTCGAGGGTGAGCCCTCAACCACTTCGCGATGTCGGGCGTCTTGTGAGAGGAGACGTTGTCCAGGACGACGTGCAGTTCCTGATCGGGATAGACGTGCTCGATGCGGCGCAGGAAGGCGAGAAAGTCGAGGCCGGTGTGGCGCGCCCGAGCTTCCTGGGTGACCTCACCGGTGGCCACGTTGAGCGCGGCAAACAGGCTCGTGGTGCCGTTGCGCTTGTAGTCGTGGGTGTGGCGCTCAACTTGTCCGGGCTTCATCGGCAGCATGGGCTGAGTCCGGTCGAGAGCCTGGATCTGGGTCTTCTCATCGATCGACAGGACGACGGCCCGCTCAGGCGGGTTCAGATACAGGCCCACGACATCGCGGACTTTGGCCTCGAGCTCGGGGTCGGTGCTCCATTTGAACGTCTCGACCCGATGGGGCTTGAGGTTCGCTTCGGCCCAGATACGCTGGATCGTGGTGATGCTGATGCCGGTCCGGGCAGACATCCGCCGGGCACTCCAGTGGGTCACGCCCTGCGGCGGCGGCTCAAGAGTGAGAGCAATGACCCGATCGCGTTCGGTCCGGCCGTAGATCGGCTCGCGGCCCGGTCGTGGTGCGTCGCGCAACCCTGCGACCCGATCTGCTGTGAACCGGCCGCGCCACAGAAGCACCGTCATCGGGCTGACGCCCAAGTCGGATGCGATGGCGCGATTTGGCCGACCCTCGCCGGCGGCCAGCGCGATCCGCGCTCGTGTCGCAATCCGCTGCTCGGTCTTCCCGGCTCGGGCCAATGCCAGGAGCTCAGCCCTTTCCGATTCACTGATGACCAACGGTGGAGCTGGATGGTTTGCCATACCGAGCATCGTAGCTGCGATGCGCGGTACCGTCCAGCATCCAGCGGGCTAGTACACTAGTTGGCCGGATCCCAGCCGCCGGCGAGCATTCCCTGCCCGTCGAATTCGATCGGGCCGGCCGGCGCCACGACCTCGCACCGGCCGGTCGCCAGGGCGGCCTCGATAGCCGGCTCGCTGACCCACAGCATCTCGAGGTGCTTGGTGTCCCTGGCCCTGACGATCCGCGCATCGGGCGACTCGATCCCGACGCAGCAGGCCAGCGCGATCGCCAGTGCGGTTCGATCGTCCGTCACGGTCAGGCCGACGCGGGCTCCCTCGGGAGTCTTGGCCGTGACGCTGTTCATGTAGGTCTTGGCCGCGTCCATCTTCCGCACGGCTCGTTCGAGCACCACGTCGGCCAGCCCGATGCCGACCGCGTTGCCTTCGGTGGCGTCCGTCAGGTCGCGGACGACGATGCGCTGGATCGACGGCCCCGCGCCGGTCGGCCCGGCGTAGTAGCGGCCGACCACGTTGGAGTCCATGCCCAGGCCACTCACGTCCTTGCCGATGTAGTCGAGGACCAGGACGTCGATCGCATCGAACGGGAGTCTCGGCATCAGCTCACGGGCGATCACCAACAGCTCGCGCTCGCGCCGGCGCAGATCCCCGGCCAGGACTGTCTCGATCCGCGAAAGCCGCGCGAAGCCGTTCTCGACCAGGGCCAGCCCGAAGGGGATCTTCGCCCGTGCCACGGTGAACTCGGCGGTATCGGGGATCAGGTCGTGGAAGGTCGCGAAACCCTGGCGGTGGAGCGTATCCGCGCCGTGCTGCTTGCCCAGGCCGATGGCGATCATCTTCATCAGGCCGCTTTCGATCTCGCCGCTGAAGTCCGTGTGGGGCTTCACGCGGTTGATCGGGACGATCGCATCGGCTTCCTGGAAGGCGTGTCTGTCGATGAAGACCGGCAGGCCCGGCCGAACCTCACCCAGCTCGACGACCTCCATGCCCGAGCGGATTTCGCAACCGGCCGATTCCGAGGTCACGCCGAGCGAGGCGAGGACGTGGAGCTGGCCGGCCGCGGTGGCGCCGCCATGGCTGCCCATGGCCGGAACGATGAAGACATCGGCCCCGGTCCCGCGCAGCCACCGCACTGTGGCTCGTACGACCTCGTCGATTCGATCGATGCCGCGACTGCCGACCGCCACGCAGACCCGGCTGCCCGGGGCGATCAGCGGAGCCGCGGGCGCGAGCGCGTCCGCGACCGTCGCCGCCACATCGACGACCTCGTCGCGGTCAAGGCGCTGACGGACGGGGGCCCAGCGCGGGAGCGGGCGGCGCAAGAACTCGTCGAACGCACCGGCCGCCGCGGCGCCGCTTGTCTTAGGGGCCGACGACGGCGGGTCGCTCAACTCCTCGTTGGTGAGCTCGCCGGACGGCGACGTCGGATCCATGGGACTACTTTACCGCCCGGCGGGTCAGCCGGCCCCGCCCCGGTCGCCGGCCGGACCTGGCCTGGTTCGGACCATCTCCTCAGCGGGGCCGGGCGGGCGGCGGTCCGGAGGAGGCCCGCACGACGAGCGACGGGACCAGCATGTGAACCATGGGCGCGTCTTCCCCGCCGGCTTCGTCGATCGCGGCTCCGACGGCCACGGCGGCCAGCTCGGCGATCGGCTGTCGGACCGTCGTCAGCGCCGGGTTGGTGTACTCGGCCATGAGCATGTCGTCGAAGCCCACGATCGACACGTCGCCCGGAACCGCCAGGCCCATCCGCGAGGCGGCGTGAAGGGCCCCGACGGCCAGGACGTCGGTCGAGGCGACGACGGCGGTGGGTCGGGCCGGCAGGCGCATCAGGGACTCGAAGGCGGTCGCGCCGCCGCTCATCTTGTTCTCGACCTGGCACACGCAGCCATCCGCGACGGGCAGGTTGGCGGCGATCATCCGCTCCAGGAACGCGGCCCGCCGCTCGCCGATGTCGCCCAGCAGCCGTCCCCCGCCGAAGCCGCCGCCAATGAAGGCGAAGCGGGTGTGGCCCAGGCCGAGGAGGTGGTCGACCATCCCGATCATGCCCGCCCGGTTGTCTAGGTTGACGGTCGACATCCCCGGCACGGGCTCCGCTCCCTGCCACATCCCGACGACGTTGATGTTCGTGTCACGCAGGTCCTCCAGGAGGCGCGGCTGGTCGCTCGTGTCCCCGAGGAGGATGATCGCGTCGCAGTGCCGGGTTTCCAGGACGGCTCGCAGGGCGATCGCTTCGTCGGCGCGGCCGTGGACGTGTCCGAGGACGACGTTGTATCCGCGACGGTTCGCCTCGGCCGAGATGGCGTCCACCGCCCCGGCCAGGAAGGGGTCCGTGATCTCCCGGACGATCACGCCCAGGAGCATGGTGCGGGCGCCCCTGAGGCCCCTGGCCAGCGGGTTGGGCCGGTAGCGCATCTGGCGCGCGATCTCGAGGACTCGCTCGCGCGTGGCCGGATTGATCGGAACCACGGTGGGCGCGCCCGTGAGAACTCGCGACACAGTGCTCTGCGAGACGCCGCTCGCCCGGGCGATGTCCTGCATCGTGGGGATCCGGGAGGCTCGCGCGGGCGAGCCGGCGGGGCGGTCGGTCGGCCCCGAGCCCGCCCGGGTGCGCGGTCGCGCCACGGGCGAACCGGCCGGCGGCTTGCCGGCGGCGCGCCTGGTACCGCGGGCGGTGGGCTTGGAGCTGCTGTCTGGCATCTGATGTCCGTGGCGTGCCGATCGAATTCACGGCGGAGCCTCAACCTGCCCCGCCACTGCCAATATTGGACCGTAGCCGTGGAACGCGCTGGTCTGCGGGGATGGAAACGGCCTCCGACATGCCGATGTGACCCGGCTGGTCCCGACATCCCGATCCTGTGCTCGTTTCGATCCGCCGGCGCTCCTGACCGGCTGGGGCCGGGCTGGCCGCGTTCTTGCGCGCCGGCCGGGCTGGCCGCGTTCTTGCGCGCCGGCCGCGCGGGCCGGGTTCGTGCGCCGGGCGCGCGGGCCGGGATCGTGCGCCGGCCGCGCGGGCCGGGTTCGTGCGCCGGCCGCGCGGGCCGGGTTCTTGCGCAGCAGCAACGCCGGTAGTAGTACGCAGGCTGCGAGCGGCGGCTGGCGCCGGGAGTGGCCCGCTGGACGACCGCTGGGTCAGCTGTCACGTTCAGTTGACCGACCTGCACGGCGCCGTACAGTCTCACGGGCAGCCGGAGAGCCCCGCAGCGCTGCATAACACTACTGGGACTGCAGTCGCGCAAGATCGACTTCGCGCGGGTCGGCCGGACCCGCCGAGCCGGTTCCTGGGGCCACCACGTGTCGAGCCGGCTCCCGCGCCGTTCCGGCTCCCGCGCCGTTCCGGCTCCCGCGCCGTTCCGGCTCCCGCGCCGTTCCGGCTCCCCTAGCCCACCGCGGCGACGGTCGCCGCGACCTGAAGTCAGCGGCGGTACCCGGATCCCGCGACCCTGAACGAGCCCGATTCGGTGCGCCCCGCCCGCGCCCGATGGCGCGCGTGATACCATCCCGGTCGCGCCGACATAGCTCAGCGGTAGGGCAGTTGTTACGCAAGCTGCCGCCGCTTCGGGCCGCCTTAGCTCAGTGGTAGAGCAGCGGTTTCGTAAACCGCAGGTCCAGGGTTCGAATCCCTGAGGCGGCTCCACTCCGCCCGCATGGCTGCGCCGCGGTTCCAACGCGCCGGGCGAGTTCATACGCACCGATAGTGGCCACCACCACTTCTCTCTCTCAGGGGGCGTCAAGATCCAAGGTTCGACCGGGGCGGCGTCCTGAGACTGCTGTAAAAGTGAAGACGGCATAGGCTCCGAAGCGGACCTAGGAAGTTCGCCTCAGGAGGACTACGCCGTGCAATCAAGGATAGCCCCGAGCGTCCAGATCGAAGCTCAGATCGAGAGCCTGTTGCTCGACGGACTCTCAGGTGAGGGCGATGGCGACGAGCTCGAACGGCTGAGTAAGCTCGGTCGCCTGGGCGCCCAGCTCGTGTTCCAGAGGGCCATCGAAGAAGAGGTGGAGCGGTTCCTGCGACGAGCCCGCTTCGAGCGCACGCCGGAGGCCCGCGGCTCGCGCAACGGCCACCGACCACTAGAGATCGCGACCGCGGAGGGACCGCTCACGATCGCTGTGCCTCAGGTCCGCGACAGCCTGACCCGCTTTGTGAGTTCGGTCATCCCCGACTGCCGCACCGCGGTCCGGACGCGACTGCTCGAAGCGCTCGTCATCGGGGCCTACGTCCGGGGCCTGTCCACGCGCGACATCGAGTCCCTCGCGGCCGAGGCAGGGCTGGGCCAGATCAGCAAGACCGCCGTGTCCGACGTCTGCCGCGAGCTGCGCGACCGCTATAGGGCGTTTCGGGCCACGAGTCTCGCCGACATCCGCTTGTTGAGCCTGATGATGGACGCGATCTACCTGCCCGTGCGCCCGGACGGTCCAAAGGAGGGCGTTCTCGTCGCCTGGGGTTACACGCTCGATGGCAGCCGGGTCCTGCTCGATGTCTGTCTGGGTCAGCGCGAACGAACCGAGGACTGGCTCGATCTGGGCAGAGGTCTGGCTGCTCGCGGTCTCGCGAGCCCGCTCCTGGTCGTATCCGATGGCGCACCGGGGCTCATAGCGGCGATCGGACAGCTCTGGCCCGATGCCGACCGGCAGCGCTGCACCGTCCATCGACTTCGTAACGTCCTCGCCAAGTTGCCCAAGAAGCCACTCCTCCACGAACGGATCCGGCGAGCCTACTGGGCGGCACTCGATGGAGCGACGGGTCGAGGGGAGGCAGAGAGCCGGCTGCGCGCCATCGTCGGCGAGCTCGAGCACGACTACCCATCCGCCGCGGCGTGTCTGGCCGACGACCTGCCGGCCCTCGCCGTTCACCTGGCCTATCCGCTCACCCTGCGCAAGCGGCTGCGCTCGACGAACCTGTTGGAGCGCTCACTCGAAGAGGTCCGGAGGCGGACCAAGGTGATCGGCCGGTTCCCCGGCGAGACGAGCTGTCTCACCCTCGCCTGGGCGGTCATGGACCTAGTCATCGCCGGCGCTCGCGGTCTGGCTCTCTCCGGTCCAGACCGTGGCGCCATTGCCGCTCTGGTGGCCGCTCGTTCCATTCACGACGCCGAGCAAGTGGCCTAATCTATCGGAGCCGAGGAGCCTGCGCCGTCACGACTTTTCCAGCAGATCCCGGACGCGACCCTCGTCCGGATCAACCTGTCTCTAGACGCCGATCACGGATCCGACAAGACTCTCCACTACATAGACGCGGTCGCCGACCGGATTTGTGGCGACAACGCCGACCCGGCATGGTCGTCGATGGTGAGGACGCTCTCCGCGTGAGCACAGCGAGGCATCACCCGGTGAGGCTCCTGGCGCTTGGCGCGCTCGGCCTCGCCGGGCTCCTCGTCCTGGCTGGAGTCACGGTCCGCCTGACGGCAACGGATCGACATTCGGACGGGGGTGGACCGCTCGGCTCCGAGGGGGCCCCGGCTCCGTACACCAAGGCCAGCGACCCACTCGGAGGAACCTTGACCGAGTGGACCTACGGGCTCCGTCTTTGCCTGTTCTCAGGGAACGAGCCGGCAATCCTCGACTCGGTCTCACCGGAGGCTACGGTCGGATCGGGTTTCCGTCTCCTCGGCGCGAAGATCCGGCAGTTCACACTCGACTGGAACAGCCACACCCCGATCATCAGCGTAGTGGGCTACCCACCCCCTGCGAGCTTCGTCCCGGATCAGCTTCATGATGTCGAGGGCTTCGCGGTCACATCTCCCTGTACACACCCGCCGACGGGTTCTTACACCGAACTCTTGATCGGGATGAAGCGCGTAGGCAACGACGGGGCGGCTGGAACGGCCTCGGCGTCGCGTACTCAGTCGCTCACCAGCGCCGGGTCCTGGTCCTCGAGAACGAATTCCTTATCTGCGGCACATCAGTACCGCTGTGTTGAACGCCTTTCCTTCGCGCCTCAGGCGATGAAGTAGCCGAGCAGGAACAGCGTGGTTAGCAGCCCGAGGCAGAACAGCGACAGTGCCAGCCAGGCCCTGTGGAAGAGCGGTCGGCGTCCTATCAGGGCCAGCATCACCACACAGGGGAAGATGACCATCAGGTAGCGCATCGCGGACTCCAGGGGGCCCAGGGTCCCGGCGCTTATGATCTCCGCCAGCCCCTCGGGCAGGCGGAGAAGCCACCGCAAGCGTGTGCCCCTGGTCGCAGCCATCCCGTGCCAAGTCTAAGAGCAGACTCGCGCGCTCCTGCCGTCGTCCTGCTGGGTCGGCCAGGAGACCCGGACCGAGATCGAAACCGGACTTCGACCGGTCCCCGGTGGTCATACCGTCGAACCTGCGGCCGCCGCCGGAGGACTGTGGGCGTCCACGGTCGCCTCTGGGTACAATCGCGCCACCCGTCCACATGCGCCTCAGGAGCCTTTGAAGCGTGCACGTCCTCCACGTTCCCAAGAACCACCTGATGCTCATCGCCGGCCTGGTCTGGTGCGCGGCGGGCGCGATGGTTTGCATCATCGGACTGCCGCTGGAGTTCGGGCTGGTCCCCGCGCACCTGGTCCTCGTCCCGCTCGCGGTGGTCATCTTCCTCGTCTTCTACTTCTTCATCTTCTCCCGGCTCGTCCGCAAGCACGCCGGTCGAATCCGCGCCCGGACCGAGGATCGGCTCCCTTTCTGGCACTTCTTCAACACCTCGTCCTGGGTAGTGATGGCTGTGATGATGGGCGGCGGCATGGCGCTCCGCCTCTCGCACCTTATGCCGGACTGGGTGATCGCCTTCTTCTACAGCGGGCTCGGCGTGGCGCTCTTCCTGTGCGGGGTGCGCTTCCTGGGCATCTTCGCGCGGAAGGATGTGCTGACTCTCGCACTCGAGCGGGTCCGCTCCGACACCTGACGGCGCGAACGGCACGCGCCCGGCGCGAGTGCGGCGTGCGTATGGCGCAGGCACTCGCCGGGCACTGGCGCGACCCGCGCACGGCGCACGCACCGCACTGGCCCGGCCGGCGCACGGCCGGCGCACGGCCGGGGCACGGCCGGCGCACAACGGGCGACACTCCCGGCCGCGAGCATTTTGCGGTCGGGGACGGCTCCGGGGCTCGGCCTCCTCGTCGCCGGCATGTGCGTCAGGCAGATGTCGCGGCCCGCGCCGCGCGCCCGGCAAGCGCGCCGATGCCGGCCCCCTCGCTGGTAGATTCGGTCCATGGCGAGGTGGAGCCCGGCGCGACACAAGATGCTGTCTCGTTCGCTGGCCGCGCTGGCCGCGCTGGCCGCGCTGGCCACGACCCTGCTCCTGGCCGCGTGTGCGACGGCGCCCAGCGGGGCCCCGACGACGCCTCCTCCGACGCCGGGCGCGCCCGGCGAGGGGTGGCTCGCGGCCACGGTCGACCAGCCGGCGGCGATCGAGGCGGCGCCGACGGATGCCCCGGCCTTCTGTTCGCCGTGCCATCCGGCCGTCGGCACGTACATCGATACCATGGTCGCGTTCCAGGGCGGTTACCTCGCCTTCGGTCACGATCAGCCGCCCTCCCACGCGGCGGCCTGGGTCTCCCGCGACGGGGACGCCTGGCGACGCGTCGCGTCGTTGCCCGCGCCGGAGGCGAGCATCATCTCGGCCGCGGTGACCGCCGGGAGCGGCGCGGTCCTGGCGGTCGGCGAGAGCGGCGGGGCCGCGGCCGTCTGGCGCAGCCGCGGCGGGATCGCCTGGACGCTTGCGACGCTGCCCGCTCCGGCCGGCGGGGCAACGGAGTGGCTCACCTCCGTGGCCGCCTTCGGCGACGGGTACGTCGCGGGAGGCTACGAGGAATCGCCGACGGCTCAACTGACGGCCTCGTTCTGGCGCTCCGCCGACGGCGTCTCCTGGGTCCGTGCCGCCGCGCAGATCCCACCTGGAGAGAGCCAGGTGACTGGCATCGCGGCCGCGGGTCCGGCTGCTTTGATCGCCGTTGGGATTGCCGGCGACCAGGAGAGTGGGACCGCCGCGGTCTGGCGGTCGACAAATGGAGGCACGAGCTGGCAAGCTCTCGCGAGCCCGGCCTTCGCCGCCGGAAGGATGCTGGCCGTAGTGGCGGCGGGCGGAGGTGCCGTCGCGGTCGGTGAACGAACGGATCAATCCGGGGCGGCGGCCTGGTACTCGCCGGACGGATCGACCTGGGTCTCCGCCTCGAGGGCCGGACTCGATAACTACGGCCTCCAGATGGTTATGACCGCGGTCGCCGCCGATGGTCCTGGCTTCGTTGCGGCCGGCTGGCGGGCCGACGCGGGCAACGGCTCGGCGGTCGTGTGGCGATCGGCCGACGGGCGAACGTGGGTGCACCTGCCGCAGCCGGACTCGTTCTCAGGCGCGGGTCTGACATGCGTCCTGGGGTCGCCTCGATTGCTGGTGGGAGGAACCATGGGCTGGCCCGACACGCACGCTGCCCAGGTATGGCTGGCGCAGCCGGCCTGAGGTGGCGGACGTGGCCCGCCGGGGACTCATGCTAGGCTGACGGAACATGAGACCCATAGGGCCGCTCTCCCCGGTGCGTTCCCTGAGGTCGCGCCGCCCACTGGCCGTGGTGGCGGCGATCGTGCTGGTTGCGGCCGTGCTCGGCGCGGGCGCAGTCGTCAGCGCTGACCTGTCGACCGCGCCGGCCACCTTCTCACCGAGCCCCTCCGAGATTGCCCTGGCCTCGACCCTGCCTGCCCATACGGCCGCGCCAACTCCGTCGCCGACGCCCACCCCCACACCCACCGCCGGGCCGACTCCGGTCCCCACGGCGCCGCCCGTGGCGGCCACGACCGACGGCGTTCTCCTGCCCGCCTCCGAGGCGGCCCTGGCCACGCGCCATCCGATCGCGGTGATGATCGACGACCAGATCCGGGCCCGGCCCCAGTCGGGGCTCTCCCAGGCCGACATCGTCTATCAGGCTCCGGCCGAGGGCGGCATTCCTCGCTACATGGCCATCTTCCAGACCCAGAATCCGCCTCAGATAGGCCCGATCCGGAGCAGCCGGCTCTACTTCGTGGTCTGGGCCGAGGAATGGCGCGCCATGTACGTCCATGTCGGCGGCGCCACGAACGCGCTCCAGTACCTGGCCCAGTACACAGGCACCTATTTCTGGAACGCCGATGAGTTCCACTGGGGCCCCAACACCGGCTACATGTGGCGGGTCGCCTTCCGGGCGGCTCCCCACAATGTCTACTCCTCGGGCGTCAAGCTCGAAGCGCTGGCCCAGCGTGTCGGTGCCAGCGCGCCCTTCACGAAGGCGCCGTGGACCTTCACCGACGACCTCCCCGCGGCCGAGCGGCCGTCCGGGGGGACGATCGTGGTGCCCTATCCGGGCAACCACATCGTCTACTACTACGACCAGATGACGAACACCTACCTGCGCAGCGTGACCGGCGAGACGATCGAGACGGACGCCGGAAACGGACTGCCCGTAGCCCCCAAGAATGTCGTCGTCCTGTACCAGGCCGTCAGCCCGCTCCTGGGCAGCAACAATCCCGAAAAGGGTCGCCTCGAGATCGGCTACCTCGGCAGCGGCGCGGCTATGGTTTTCAGGGACGGGCTGGCGATCGCGGCTCGATGGTCCAAGGCCAGCAACAGCGCGCCTACGCTGCTCACCTACGCGAACGGCCCCCAGGCCGGGCAGCCGGTCGCGCTGGACCGGGGCCAGATCTTCATCCAGGTCGTGCCCGTCGGCATGAACGTGACCTGGACAACCGGCACGGTCGCCGCCCAGGCGACCCTGTGAAGTCCTCCTCCGCCCGCGCCGCTCGACGACGCGCCCGACGACAGGTCGTCCGGCGGACGCGAGCCGCGGCAGCTACGGCCGCGGTCGGCCGCCACGTCAGGGCCGCTGTCTAGACCCGCTCGAGGAGCGGCTTGACTTCGGTCACGAGCCTCGTCATGGACTCCTCGTCGTAGGGCGAGGGGAAGCCGGCCACGAGGTGGCGATAGCCGATCTCGAGGTAAGGGGCCAGGAGCCCGGCCACGTCCTCGGGTGTGCCGACGGGCTGGTCCTGCCATTCCCGTGCCCGGCCGTTCCGCTCGAAGATGGAGCTGAAGACGCGCCGCGCCTCCTCGCGCGAGTCGCGGATGACCGGCACGCCGATCCCGGTCGTGCGCTCGATCTCGCGCTCGTCGCGCCCGACGTCCGCGCAGTGCTGCCGCAGGACCGCGTCCTTCAGCCTGACGTTCGCGACGCCCCCGCCGATGTTGCAGGCGTCCGCGTACCTGGCCACGAGCTTGAGCGTCACCTTCTCCCCGTCGCCACCGACCAGGATCGGCAGTGCGCGCTGGAGCGGCGCGGGATCGTTCCGAACCTCCCTGGCCAAGTACCGGTCGCCGCGAGCCGTCGGCTCTTCGCCGCGGAGCATGCCGCGGATGACCGGTAGCGCCTCGCCGAGCCACCGGAGGCGCTCGGGGAAGCCGCTCCCGAACGGGAAGCCGAACGCGACGTGCTCGGTCTCGAACCAGGCCGCGCCCAGCCCGAGGATGGCCCGCCCGTTGCTGATGTGGTCGAGCGTGGTGGCCATCTTCGCCACGAGCGCCGGCTCACGGAAGGTATTGGCTCCGACCATGAGGCCGATGCGGGCGCGCTCCGTCGCCACGGCCCAGGCGGTGATCGTGAGCCAGGCCTCGAACATCGGGCCGTCGGCCGAGCCGACGATTGGATAGACGTGGTCCCAGGTCCACAGGGTGTCGTAGCCGAGTCGGTCCGCGCGCCGACCGGCCTCGAGCAGCGACGGCCAGTCCGTGTACTGGTTCCAGCAGAGGGCCCCGAGCTTGACTTCGCTCAACGTACGCTCCGTTCGATCAGGAAACTCGACCGTAGTAGGAACGCCTGGTGGTCACGTGTGGGCCGTCGAGGGCAATCTCGACCCGCCCGGCTCGCGAGCATGATCGCCGAGATCGAGTCGACCGCCGGCGGCAGGCGATAGCCCGGAACGTGCGATCCCGATCTGGTGGGTCACTGTGACACCCTCGGCGGCGGCGCCTTGGTTCAATCTTGGCTGACGATATCGACCGAGATCTCCACGGCCGGAATCGTTCCCGGGTTCTCGAGCCAGTGGACCGTGTTCCGATCCTCGGGCCAGCCCACTCCCGGTCCATAGTGCGTGGCGACCCCGTTTCGATGGTCGGTGATCGTTCCCTGCAAGATGTAGACAATGCCCGGTCGGCCTTTGTGGTCGTGTATCGGGCCGAGGACGCCTCCGGGCTCGATGGTCACCATACGCATTCGAAGCCGGCGCCGTTCCATGCCCTCGATCTCAGGGCCAAGGTCGACCGTCGCCAGCGAGCTCACCGTAACGCCTTTTGTCTCAGGTGCCGCCTGTTCGTCGCTCATCGTGCTCTCCTCTCTCGGTCCGCGGGCCGACCGGCCTCGAGCTCCACGTTGTTCAAGGTCGAAGTCTACCGTTGCCTGGTCGGCCCGGCCCGCGCCGGCCCCTGCGTACCGGTGCGCGCCATCCCGGGCGAGAACCCAGGGTGCGATGGCCGGATCGCGGCCCGTCGCCAAGCCGGAGTGGTCGACGGGCTCGTGGCGCGGGATACTGACGGCATGACGAAAGCCCGCCTCCTTTCCTTCGGGCTCGTCGAGCTCGACTTCCGGACCTACGATCACAACCTCCTCGTCGAGCGCGGGCGGGTCTCGCGGCGCGCAAGAGATACTCGAAGCCGCAGCGGGACCGCTACGGTCACACGCCACCGACTACCGCGGAGCCCCTGCCTGGTATGGCCGGCGGATGATCATCGGGACCGGCGTGGAGGGTCGTCTGCCGGTTACGCCGGAGGTCGTGGAGGAGGCCCGCCGCCGCGGGGTCGAGTTGCTCGTGCTTCGCACCGAGGAAGCGTGCGCCCGGCTCTCGGCCGCGCATGATGCCACGGACGTCGACGAGACGGCCGCGGTCCTGCACGTCACCTGCTGACGGGCGAGGGGAGCGAACGCGGATGGGAGCCGGCGGTCAACCTGTCCGGCCGAAGAGCGCGGCCACCGCGCCGGCAAGATCACCGGAGCTGAATGGTTTGGCGAGCGGCCGGGGGGCGCCTTCGGGGAGCTCGCCGGCCTCGTAGCCGGACATGAAGAGGACCGGCAGGCCCGGGTGGACGGCGGCGACTCGCTCGGCCAGCGCGGGGCCGCTGATGGCCGGCATGATGACGTCGGTGACGAGCGCGTCGTAGGACGCCGGGTCGCGGGTCGCGGCCTCCAGTGCGAGCCCGGGATCGTCAAAGGCGAGGACACGGTAGCCGCGTTCCTCGAGCACTCGCTGGGCAAAGTGCCGGACCGCGGGCTCGTCCTCCACCAGCAGAACCGTCTCATGGCCGTCGTGACTAGCGTGGACGGCCGAGTCCTCGACTTCCGCCCGCGGCGCCCTTCCGGCGATGGCCGGGAGGTAGATTCGAAACACGCTGCCGCCGCCGGGTCTGCTCTCGACGTCGATGTAGCCTCCGGCCATCTTCACGATGCCGTAGACGCTTGCCAGTCCGAGACCGGTACCCTCGCCCGGCCGCTTCGTCGTGAAGAACGGCTCGAAGATGTGTGCCTGCGTCGTCTCGTCCATGCCGATCCCGGTGTCGGATACGAGCAGGAGCACCTGCGGGCCGGCGTGAGCCCCCGGATGCGTCGCGACGTAGGCGTCGCTGAGCAGGGCGCTCTTGACTTCGATGCCGAGCTCGCCGCCCGCGGGCATCGCGTCGCGGGCGTTGGCGGCCAGGTTCAGCAGGACCTGCTCGATCTGGACGGGGTCGGCGAAGACGACGGGCACTTCGGCGTCCGCGTCCAGGTGGACCATGATGTCCTCTCCGACCAGTCGGCGCAGGAGCGCCAGAGTATCGCGCGCCAATCCGGCCAGATCCAGCGGGGTCGGGTGCACCTCCGCCCGGCGGCTGAACGCGAGCAGGCCCATGGTGAGTTCGGTCGCGCGTTCGGCGGCGCGCTCGATCTCGAGCACATCCGCCCGCCCCGGGTCGTCCGGCGCGTGGTCCGCGAGGTGGAGCTCGGCGAAGCCGCGAATGACCGTCAGCAGGTTGTTGAAGTCGTGCGCCACGCCGCCGGCGAGGCGGCCGATGGCCTCCATCTTCTGGGCCTGGGTCAGCTGTTCCTGGAGCGCCCGCCGTTCCGTTACGTCCTGGATGATCCCGTCGTAAGACACGACCCTGCTGTCGGGTCCGAATTGCGCCACCGACGTGTTGCGGACCCACCGGACGCGTCCGTCCTTGTGGACGATCCGATGCTCCATGGGGTCCACCCGTTCGCCCGCCAGGATCCTGCGTGTCTGCTCGAGGACCGCGTCTCTGTCCTCCGGGACGACCATGCGCAGCCAGAGGTACGGGTCGAGCGACATCTCCTCCGACGAGTAGCCCGTGACCGCGACGCAGGCCTGGCCGTAATGCGTCGCACCGGCTCGGCCGTCGCGCACGGTCACGGCGAAGACGAAGTCCGTAACCGTCTCGGTGATGCGGCGATATCGTTCCTCGCTCGCCCGGAGCTCGGTCTCGGCGCGCTTCCGCTCGCTGATGTCCCTGGCGATGCTCAGGATTGCCTCGCGGCCGCCGAGGTCGATGACGGTGGCGTTGATCTCGACGGGGATCAGCGTCCCGTCCCGGGCCACGTGGACCGTATCGAAGAAGGCCGAGCTCCCGCGCAGGACCGCTTCGGTCCTGGCGGGAACGAGCGGCGCCTGTCCGGGCCCGGCGATCTCGGCCGGAGACATGGCCAGCAGTTCTTCGCGGCTGTAGCCGAGCCGCTCGCACGCGGTCCGATTGACATCGATGAACGTGCCGCCCGGTTCGCTGATCATGATGGCGTCGTTGGCGACGTCGAAGAGAGTCCGGAAGCGTTTCTCGGCCTCGTTTCGGTCGGTGATGTCTCGCGTCATCGACAGGAGACAGAGCTCTCCGTCGACGTCGATCACCCGAGCGGACATCAGGCCGGATCCAACGCTGCCGTCCTTGCGCCGGAACCGCATCTCCAGGTTGTGAACGACCCCGTCCGCCAGCAGCGCGTCCACGAGCCGGTCCCGATCCGCCGGGTCGGCCCAGATCGCGATGTCGAACGACGTTTTGCCGGCGACGTCGGCCCATGTAAACCCGGTCGTGGCGGTGAATCCGTCGCTTATGTCCAGATAGAGCCCGTCGGAGATCCGGTTGAGATTGACGGCATCGGGTGACGTGTGGAACGCGGTCGAGTACTTCACCTCGGATAGCTCCAGGGCGGTCTGGATGCGCTTCCGCTCGGTGACGTCACGGACCGAGAGGATGCACCCATCGCCGAGCCTGACCGCGCGCTGGTCGAGAACCTGGTCGAGCGGTCCACCCCCGGCATTCGCGTCGGCGTAGCTGAAGTCGGTCGAGACGAACGGAACTCCGGTCTCGACGACTCTGACGTAGGCTTCCAGGAGCCCGTTCGTACGGTGGGCCGGGAACAGGCCAAGCAGTGTGTGGCCGATCTGCTTCTCCCCGGCGACGCCGGAAATCGAGCCTATCGCCGCGTTGGCGTAGTCGATTCTGAAGTCAGTGATTCGACCTTCCCCGTCGCGCAGGGACGACAGGATCGAGACGCCGTCGAGCATCGCTTCCATCGCGGTCTGGAGGCGCGCCGCCGCGGCCCGTGCCGTTTCATCTGCCCGTTTGCGCTCTGTGATGTCGCGGTAGACCGTGAGGATCGCAGGGCGGCCGCGGAACTCGATGCGGCGCGACACGGCCTCGATGGGCACCTCGGTCCCGTCGCGTCGAACGTGCGTGGCGTCGATGGCGGGGACGCTGCCGCCGCGCATGATCTCGTCGACGCGTCCCGGGATCGTGGCCCCGGACTCGGGCGAGTTGACGGCTCCGACCGGTATGGCCAGGAGCTGCTCGCGGGAGTAGCCGAGCCGCTCGCACAGGACGCGGTTGACTTCCAGGAAGTTGCCGTGCGGATCCCAGATCGCCACGCCGTCGCCGACGCCCTCGAAGATGGCGCGGAACTGCTCTTCGGATCGGCGCAGCGACCCCTCGGCCGCGCCTCCGGCGGCGACGCGCCGGACCGGGGGTATGGCATCGTCGATGCCGCGTTCAGGGGCGGGAATGGAGGTCGATCGTTTCGATCGTGTCGGTCTGGGCCGGCCGGCATCCGTCACGTTCAGCTCTTCTCTTCGACTCGATTGCCGCCAGCGCCTACCCAGCTCGCTGATGCGATAGCCGCTACCTGGTCCCGAGTCGAATCTCCGGCGCTGCTCGGTCAGCGGTCGAAAGGCCCACCTATCTTCGCACTCTCGCGAATTCGCACCCATTGCACGAAAGGGCCATGTCATCGACCTCCGTGTTGACCAGAAGGCAGAGGCCGGTCCGAGAGGCTCCGCCGTGGCGCCACGGTCGACGCCGCGTCAGGTCGCCGACGCCGCGCGTGGGGTGACGGCCAGGACGACCAGGGCCGCCGCGGCGAAGGCCAGGATCATCGGCCAGGCCCCGAACACGCCGACGGAGTCGGAAGCCAGCCCCAGGGCCGACGGTGCCAAAAGAACGGCGGTTCCCGAGGCCAGGGTCGCGCGGGCGGCCGCCGCGAGCGGGGCTTTCGGGGCGCTCTGAAGGGCCACCGCCAGGCCGACCGGCCAGAGTCCGGCCGTTCCGAGGCCGCCCAGCAGGAGCCCGATACCCGACAGCAGGGGCGAGGCGGCGATCCAGACCAGTCCAGCGCCGGCGAGGACCACGGCGAGGCCGGCGGCGAGTATCGCTCGCGGGGCACGCCCACCTCCGAGGCCGCGCCCGATGGCCAGGCGCCCGGCCAGCATCCCGGCCACGAAGAGACTCGCCAGCAGGGTGGCGTCGGCGCCGGCGATGCCGGTCCGTTTGGCGACCATCGTCGAGCCCCAGTAGACGAACGAGAACTCGATCGAGACGCCGAGGACCAGAAGCAGCCAGGCAAACCAGAAACCGCCGGGAAGACGTGCGCGCGGCGGCCTGACCGAGCTTCGGGCCTCGGTCGCGCGCGGCCGGATCGCCGTCAGCAACAGGATCGCCGCCAGAGGCAGAAGCAGTCCCACGCGCCACGCGTGCAGGTCCGCGGCGGCCAGGCCCAGCGCGACCGGTGCCGCCGCGGCCGCGACCATCGAGACGGCGTTGGCCTGGCTCATGAGCTTGCGCGTCTCGGCTCCGGGCCCCCGGTTCAGCCGGATCGTGACGTCGGTGCCGAGGATGCCGCCGCCGAGCCCGAGCAGCAGCGCCCCGGAGAGCGAGATCGGCAGGTTGGGCGCGAGGACGACCAGTCCGAGCGCCAGCACGAGGTCGGCGACGGCCAGGTCGAGGAGCCAGCGCGACCCGATCCGGCGGGCCACCAGGTCCGTGCTGACTCCCGCGATCAGCACGCCGACCGCCAGCGCCGAGGCGTGCAGTCCCGCCTCGAAGTCAGTCAGCCGCAGGTCGGCGCGAAGGTAGGGCGTGGCGTTGCCGAGGCCGTAGAGGATGTAGCCCCAGACCGACAGGTACGAGAACGAGATCCACGTCGCGTTCATCCCCGGCGGCGCCTCCGCGGATGCGGCGGTGGTTCCGGCGGCCAAGGAGTCCTAGCCTTCTACTTCGACGAACGTGGCGAGCCGGAGGTCGCCGACGCTCCGGCCAAGTCGGACCTCGAATCGTCCCGGCTCGACGGCCCAGTCGCCGGCCTTCTCGTCCCAGTGACGGAGGGCCCAGCGGTCGATAGGGACCACGACGTCGACGGTCTGGCCCGGGCCGGCCTCGACCGCGGCGTAGCCGCCCAGCCAGAGGAGCGGTCTGTCGATCGAGCTGTCCGGCCGGGCCAGGTAGAGCTGGACCACTTCACGGCCCGGCCTGGCGCCGGAGTTGTGGAGCCGGACCCGGACGCCGGGCGAGCCGCCGGCGGCCGCCGGCTCGACGTCGAGATACGTCCAGGTCGTGTAACCGTGGCCGTGGCCGAACGGGAACGCCGGGGCCGTCTCGGCGCGCAGCCAGGCCCTGTAGCCGACTTCCAGTCCCTCGCCGTACTCGAGTCGCCCATCGACCGGCCGCGTGTCGAGCACTGGCACGTCTCCGATCGTCGCGGGCCACGTCGTCGGCAGCCGGCCGCCCGGCTCGACCCGGCCGAGGAGCATGTCGGCGAGGGCGTGGCCGGCTTCCTGGCCCGGAAACCAGGTCAGCAGGATGGCGGCCGCGTCGTCGCGCCACGGCATCTCGACGGGCGATCCGGCCGAAACCACGACCACGGTCCGCGGATTCGCTGCGACGACCCGCCGCACGAGATCGTCCTGGGCGGGCTGAAGGGAGAGCGTCTTTCGATCGTGGCCCTCGCTCTCCTCCTTGTCGGTGGTGCCGATGAGAAGAACTACGGCGTCCGCGGCGCGAGCCAGCCGCTCCGATTCGGCCGCGGCTTCGGCCGGCGAGACGGCCGGCTTCTCGATGGCGAGGGACATGGCGATGTGGGCGTAGTCGAAGAACTTGCGCCAGCGCGCCCTGAACTCCACCGGCCGCCCGGCTTCCATGTCGATCTCGGCCACGTGGTAGGGCGGGTCGGTCCAGACGGCGTCGTGGGTGAAGCTCTCCGGAGGCTCGCCCTCCTCGACGGCCAGCCGGCCGTCCACCCAGATCGCGGTGTGGCCGCGGACGGCCAGCCCGATCCTGTGGCGGCCGCTCACCTCGGAAACGATTCGGGTCGAGATCTCCAGCACCGGCCGGCCGGCGATGGCCGGGTCGCCGCCCCAGTTCAGTCGGCCGTCGGGCCGGGTCTGGCGTCCGGTCTCGGGTCCGAGATCGCCGGCCAGGCCGGCGGCCGGCGCCACGGCCCTGCCCGCCGCGCCTTCGGCCCTGCCCGATTCGTCGAGGATTCGAACCAGGATGCCGGGACAGCCGGCCTCCGCGCCCGCCTCCGCGGGGAGCCGCACTTCGTCCGGCGCCACGAGCTGCCAGCCCGGCCTGACCCGGTCCGCCGGATTCGTGAGTATCTCGACGCCCGGCAGGGCGGCCCTCAGCCCATCGAGGGGCGTGATGGAGTAGTCGGGCCGGAGATTAGCGCTGCCGCCGCCCTGGCCGGGCGGCACGGCCGCGTTCGGGCCGAGCACCGCCAGCCTGCCGAGTTCGGCGGCCGCGAACGGCAGGATGCCGTCGTTGGTCAGAAGGACGGAGCCGGCCGACGAAACCCTCCGCACGAGAGCCGAGACCTCGACCTGGGGCGGCCGGACCGCCGCGGGCGTCGCCGCGGGTACTCCCTCGAGCGCGCCGACCCGGGCCGCCAGGCGCAGCAGCCGCCGGATCTTGTCGTCGATCGCGGCTTCGCCGACCTCGCCGGCGCGGACCGCCGCCAGCAGCGCGTCGCCCCACGGACCGTCCGGCCCGGGCATCACCAGGTCGAGGGCCGCGCGCCCGGCCGCTACGGTGGACGTCGTGGCATACCAGTCGCTGACGACCAGGCCGTCGAAGCCCCAGACGTCCTTCAGCGGATCGCGCAGCAGGTCGCTCTCCGTCATCGTCGTGCCGCGTACGGCGTTGTATGCGGCCATGACCGTCCAGGCGCCCGACTCTTGGACGGTCCGTTCGAACGGGGCCATGTACAGCTCACGGAGGGGCCGCTCGTCGAGTTCGACACTGAGGGTGTGGCGCTCCGTCTCGGACTCGTTGCAGACGTAGTGCTTGGGGCAGCCGCCGACGCCGTGGGCCTGGAGTCCGCGGACGTAGGCCGTGGCGATCCGTCCGGTGAGCAGTGGATCCTCCGAGAACTGCTCGAAGTGGCGTCCGCCCACCGGAGAACGATGGAGATTGATCGTCGGGCCCAGCAGGACGTCGACTCCCTTCGCGCGGGCCTCGCCGGCCAGCAACGCCCCGACCTCGCCGATCAGGTCGTCGTCCCAGCTCGCGGCCAGGGCGGTCGGGCTCGGCAGGCTGGTCGTCGTCTCGTCGTGACCGACGGAGCCGCCCTTCACGCCGGCGGGCCCGTCGGAGACGATCATCCGGCGAAGGCCCGCCTCCGGCGCGGCGTACGTCGTCCAGAAGTCGACGCCGGTAAGGAGACGTACCTTGGTCGTGAGATCGAGCCGGGTGATGGCGTGCTCCACGGCAGCCTCGACGATGGCTTCATAGTCGGTCCCGAGCGCGCCCATGGTCACCGTCTCACCTCCGGGTATGTGCCTGCGAATGGTTCCGCTCAGTCTAGCCTCGGCCGTGGGAACGGCCGTCCGGCTCGTACGGGGTGGCGGCGGCACGGCGGATCTGCCGTGAGGCTGGTTTGGCAGCCCTTGACGACGGGATGAAGTCCGGCCGGACAGGCACTTGCAAAGGCTGGCTGGTTTTTGCGTAGAATTGCAGCATGACAAGACGGCTTGCAGAGGTAGCACGTAAGGTAGGCGTCAGCGAGGCCACGGTCAGCCGCGTCCTGAACGGGCGGCCCGGCGTCTCAGAGCCGACGCGCCAGGCGGTCCTCACGGCGCTGGACGTTCTGGGGTACGAGCGTCCGACGAAGCTGCGCGGCGAAAGGGCGAGGCTCGTCGGCCTGGTTCTGCCCGAGCTGCAGAACCCGATCTTCCCCGCCTTCGCCGAGGTCGTCGGCGGGGCGCTGGCCCAGCGGGGCTTCACGCCGGTGTTGTGCACCCAGACCGCCGGTGGCGTCTCCGAGGCCGACTATGTCGATCTTCTGCTGCAGCAGCAGGTCTCGGGGATCGTCTTCGTGGGCGGGTTCTATGCCCAGGAGGACGCGCCGCACGAGCACTACGGCCTTCTGGCCAGGCGGCACCTGCCGACGGTTCTGGTCAACGCGGCCGTGAAGGGTCTGGATTTCCCGTGCGTATCGTGCGACGACTCTGTCGCCATCGAGCAGGCCATGGGCCACCTGCTCTCCCTCGGCCACACCCGCATCGGACTCCTTGTGGGTCCCCCCGATCACGTCCCGTCGCAGCGCAAGATTGCCGCGGCTCGGGTAGTCGCTGCCAGATCGGGCGTGTCGCTCGGACCGGACCAGATCGTCCACTCCCACTACTCGCTCGAAGGCGCCCAGGCCGCGGCGATGCGGCTGCTCGAGACCGGCGTCTCCGGGGTCGTGTGCGCCAGCGATCCCATGGCCCTGGGTGCCATTCGCGCGGCTAAGCGCAGCGGCCTCAACGTACCCAGGGAGGTCTCCGTCGTGGGCTTCGACGATTCGGCGCTGATGAACAGCATCGACCCGCCGCTGACCACGGTGCGCCAGCCCATCGAGCCGATGTGCCGGATGATCATCGAGCTCCTCGTCGGCCAGATCGAGGGCACGGGCCTCTCCCACGACGAACTGCTCTTCGAGCCTGAGCTCGTGGTCCGCGGCTCGACGGCTCCGCCCGGCGCGAACCGGTAGCTCCTTCGGCCGCCCCGCCTCGGCCGCCCGGCGCCAGGCGGTGGCGCGCCCGGCCGTGCGGCCTGGGCTGCCAGGAGATCCCTGGCGCGGTGGCGTTCGGCCGATGACGGCTGCCTGCGCCGGCGACCTGTGGCGGACTGCTTTCAATCCGGTAGTTCCCGCTGAGCGTATCGCCTTCTAAGTAATCTTGTTCAGATCTTGCATTATATTGTTCTAGAGTGTACTTTGCGTCTTGCGGCGCCAGGTGCCCATGGAGTGACGGCACCGGCCTGCCGGATCGAAGCGAGTCAAAGTGACAGACGCGGCGCCTTCAAGCACGGCAAGACCGACCCGGGCGGCCGGCGCGACTGGAGGCCCCCGCGGCACGTCTACGTGCGAAGACCAGTGGTGGCGGCGCGCCGTCATCTACCAGGTCTACGTCCGGAGCTTCGCGGACGGCAACGGCGACGGCATCGGCGACCTGGCGGGGGTTCGGGCTCGATTGCCGTACCTGGCGGACCTGGGAGTCGACGCCATCTGGTTCACCCCCTGGTACGTGTCGCCGCTGGCCGACGGCGGCTACGACGTCGCCGACTACCGGGCCATCGACCCGGCCTTCGGGTCGCTCGGTGAGGCCGAGAAGTTGATCTCAGAGGCGCGCGACCTGGGCATCCGGACCATCGTGGACATCGTTCCGAACCACGTCTCGGATCAGCACCCCTGGTTCCAGGCCGCCCTGGCCGCCGGGCCCGGCTCGCCGGAACGCGCCAGGTTCTGGTTCCGGCCCGGCCGGGGCGAGAACGGTGACGAGATGCCGACCGCCTGGAAGTCCAACTTCTGGGGTCCGACGTGGACCCGAACCACAAACCCAGACGGCACTCCCGGCGAGTGGTACCTCCACCTCTTCTCGCCGGAGCAGCCGGACCTGAACTGGAGCCATCCCGACGTCCGTGCCGAGCACGAGGACGTGCTGAGGTTCTGGTTCGACCGCGGCGTCGCCGGGGTCCGCATCGACTCGGCCGCCCTCCTGGTCAAGGACCCGAACCTGCCCGAGATCCCGGCCGAGCCGGGCGCCGGCGAGCACCCCAACACCGATCGGGACGAGCTGCACGAGATCTATCGGCGCTGGCGGGCGGTCGCGGATTCCTATCCCGACGCCCGGATCCTGGTCGGGGAGATCTGGCTGCCGGACATCGATCGCTTCACCAAGTACCTGCGCCCGGATGAGCTCCACACCGCGTTCAACTTCGACTTCCTGGCGCGGCCGTGGGACGCGTCGAGCCTGAAGGAGTCGATCGACATCACCCTGGCCGCTCACGCGCCCGTCGGCGCTCCGGCCACCTGGGTTCTGTCGAATCACGACGTCACGCGGCCGGTGACGAGGTACGGGCAGGAAGACACGGCCTTTGCCTTTGCCACGAAACGGGCCGGCATCCCCACCGACATCGCCCTGGGGCGCCGGCGGGCAAGGGCCGCCGCGCTGCTGTGCGCCGCTTTGCCGGGTTCGCTCTACATATACCAGGGCGAGGAGCTGGGCCTGGACGAGGTCCAGGATCTGCCCGCCGAGAAGCGTCAGGATCCGATGTTCCTGCGCTCCGGCGGCGCGGACCCGGGCCGGGACGGCTGCCGGGTCCCGCTGCCGTGGGCCGGGGATCGTCCGCCCTTCGGGTTCAGTCCGGCGGGCACGACCCGAAAGCCGTGGCTGCCGCAGCCGGGCGACTGGACCGAATTGACCGTTGAGGCTGAGCAGAGAGATCCGGGCTCGATGCTCAGCCTCTACCGGCAGATGCTGCGGATCCGGCGAAACGATCCGGACCTGGGCGGCGACGGCCTGCGCTGGCTGCCGTCGCCCGAAGACGTTCTCGCCTTCCAGAGGGGCGACGGATTCGTCTGCGTCGCCAATCTCTCCCGAACTCCGATCGAATTGCCTGCCGGCGCATCCGTGCTGCTTGCCAGTACCGAGCCGACGGGCGGCCTGCTGCCGTCGGACGCGACCGCGTGGCTGCGTCCCGACCGGCCCCAAACCGAGGACCGCACCCTCCGGGTCCCGACAGTGGGAGGAGAATGAGGATGGTGTGACTGACCGGAGATGGCTTCCCGTCGGGGACTGTGTCCCGGGCAAGTGGTCGCCCGGGCAAATGACCGAGGTGAGTGAGGAAATGAGAGCCAAGCCCAATCACAGGATCAAGACGCTGGCGCTGGCCGCCCTGGCCATCGTCACCGTGAGCGCCTGCAATTCCAGCAGCACACCGAGCCCGACCGCCCCCGCCGCCACCCAGGCGCCCGGCACGACTCCGGCACCCGCCACGCCGACGCCCGCCGTCACCCCGAAGCCGGTGACGATCACCGTCGCCAGCCTGCTTCCGGGCAGTACGCAGTCCGCGTTCGACGCGTTCAACCTCAGGGTTGACGAATTCGAAGCCCAGTATCCGTGGATCACCGTCCAGGGCCAGGAATACCAGTGGCTTGCCACCACCTTCACGGCTCAGCTGGCCGCCGGCACGCTGCCGGACGTCTTCACCATTCCCTTCACCGACGGCAAGGGGCTGATCCAGTCCCAGCAGATCGTCAACATCGACTCCCGCGTCCGGGCTCTTCCCGACTCCGATCAGTTCAACCCGAACCTGCTCGTGAACGGACAGGATTCCAGCGGCAAGATCTTCGCCGTGCCAACGGCGGCGTACGGCATGTCCCTGACCTACAACCGCACGCTGTTCACCAAGGCCGGCCTCGATCCCAACTCGCCGCCGACGACCTGGGACCAGGTTGAGGCCGACGCCAAGATCATCGCGCAGAAGGACGGCGTCGCCGGCTTCGCCCAGATGGCCACGCAGAACACCGGTGGCTGGCAGCTGTCGACCCTGACGTACGCCCTGGGCGGGCGCATGGAGAGCGTCGGCAGCGACGGCAAGGTCACTGCCACCGTGAACAACCAGTACACCGTCGCGGCCCTGCAGTGGCTCCAGAAGCTCCGCTGGACCGACAACGCCATGGGCTCCACCTTCGACTACAACTGGGGCACCATCAACCAGGCCTTCGCCTCCGGCCAGATCGGCATGTTCCTTGGCGGCTCCGACCTGTACACCACGATGATCCAGAACGACAACCTCAATCCCGCCGACTACGGCATCACCACCGTTCCGCTCGCCAGCGTTTCTACGGCTGCCCTCATGGGCGGCGGCACTCTGGCGGCCGTCAACGTCAACACGACCGAGGCGCAGCGCGACGCGGCCGTCGACTGGATCAACTTCTACTACCTCAGCCAGATGACCAACCAGACCGCCGCCGTGGCTAACGCCAAGGCGCTCCAGGACAACAAGCAGCCCGTGGGCGTCCCGGCGCTGCCGATCTTCACCAAGGCCATCTACGACCAGGACCAGACCTGGATCAAGAGCTACATCAACGTCCCGACGAGCCAGATGGCTCCGTTCATGAGCAGCATCTTCAGCCAGCCGCTGGACAGCGAGCCGGTGGCCAGCACCCAGACGCTCTACTCGATCCTCGACCCGGTCGTCCAGGCCGTGCTGACCAACAAGAACGCCGACATCACCTCGCTCCTCAACGCGGCCAACAAGCAAGTTCAAACTGCCATCGACAAGGGCCTTTAGGCGGTACTTCGCCGGGGCCCGGGCTCTCCTTCCCCTGGGTCCCAACGAGACCGTGAGACCCGTACCTGCCCTGCCGCGCGTCAGCGCGGCAGGGCAACGCTCAGAAGGGCAGGTATCCCAGGCATGAGTTCTCCAGCTGGACCGAAGACGGCAGGAAAGAGCGCGCGCAAGCGTCGTAGTCGGCCGTCCTGGGTCAGCCGAGATGGACTGAGCACGCTGGTCTTCCTGCTGCCTCTGTTCGTGGTATTCGGCCTCTTCTCCTGGTTCCCGATCGGGCGGGCGGTCGTCATGAGCTTCCAGGAGACGAACCTCGTCTCCCCGCCGACGTGGGTCGGCCTCAACAACTTCGTGAACGTGCTCCAGGATCCCATGTTCGGCACGGCCGTCTCGAACACGATCTACTTCATGCTACTCGCGCTGGTCATCGGTTACCCGATCCCGATCGTGCTGGCCGTGGTGATGAGCGAGACGCGCCACTTCAAGGGCCTGTACAGCGCCCTGGCGTATCTGCCCGTGGTGATCCCGCCGGTCGTCTCGGTGCTCCTGTGGCGGTTCTTCTACGACGCCAGCCCCAACGGAGTCTTCAACACGATGCTCGGTTGGGTGGGCCTCGGGCCGTTTCCGTGGCTGCAGGATCCGGGCACGGCGATGCCGTCGATCGTCCTGGAGGCTACCTGGGCCGCGGCCGGCGGGACCGTGATCATCTATCTCGCCGCCCTGCTCAGCGTCCCGGCCGAGCTTTACGACGCGGCCGAGGTCGACGGCGCCTCGATCTGGAACAAGATCTGGCACGTCACCCTGCCCCACCTGCGCGGGATCCTGTTCATCACGTTGATCCTCCAGTTCATTGCCACAGCCCAGCTCTTCACCGAACCATTCCTGTTCACCGGTGGTGGGCCGGCCAACTCGACGATGACGGTGCTGCTGCTCATCTACCACTACGCGTTCCAGAACAGCCTCGGCGGTGACTACGGGATGGCGGCGGCCCTCAGCGTGATGCTGGCCGCGTTCCTCGGCCTGTTCACCGCGGTCTACTTCTGGCTCACCCGGTCGTGGAGTGCCACCTCATGATGTCGAGACTTGCCAGGCGGCGCGGGCAGAGCGCCGCAACGACGGAACGACGCATCGTCTCCATTGCCGACTGGCATCGGCCGCGGATCCGCCGAACCCTGCGGACGATCCACGGACTTACGCTTGCCTTCCTGTTCGTCGTCGGCCTGGGCCCGCTGCTGTGGCTGGCAAAGTCCGCCATCACGCCGACTCAGGACACGCTGCGCACGCCCATGGCGCTGTGGCCCAACGGTTTTGACCTGAGCTACCTCGTGACTGCCTGGACGGAGACCCATATCGATCGTTACTTCATGAACACCGTGTGGATCGTCGCGGGCTGCTGGCTGGTCGAGATCACCGTCGCCACCACGGCGGCCTACGCGCTATCCATACTCCGCCCCAGGTTCGGCAGGGTCGTAATGGGACTGGTGCTGGCGACGCTGTTCGTGCCCTCGATCGTCCTGCTGGTGCCCCTGTACCTCACGGTCGTCAACGTTCCGTTTGTCAACCTGAGCATGATCGACACGTTCTGGGCGGTCTGGCTTCCTGCGGGAGCGAATGCCTTCAACATCGTGATCATGAAGCGGTTCTTCGACAGCCTGCCCCGTGAGATCTTCGAGGCGGCCAAGGTGGACGGCGCCGGGCCGTTCAGGCTCTTCTGGTCGATCGTGCTGCCCCTGTCGCGTCCCATCCTCGGCGTCGTCTCGGTGTTTGCCGTCATAGGCGAGTGGAAGGATTACCTGTGGCCGCTGCTGGTGCTGCGGAATCCAGACCTCCAACCGCTGTCCGTGCGGCTCCCCACGCTGCAGCCGTCCACGGAGCTGGACATCTTCCTGGCGGCCCTGCTGATCTCATCGGCCATCCCGATCGCGCTCTTCCTGCTCTTCCAGCGGATGTTCCTCAGCGGCAGCGGTCTCAGCGGGGCCATCAAGGGCTGAGCGCGGAGCGGTCTCCGGCCGGGCCGGGCGCGAGAACCGCCGCCTCATCCGGCGCAGTTCCGGCCTGGAGCCCGGCCGCCGCCTCATGGATCGGCGGCAGCCTCGAGGGGGCAGGACCCCGCTGCCGCCGCGGTGACCCGGGCGGTGCTGGAAGGCGCCACCCGTACTTACGTATGGCTATGCCGCTGAGCGCGACGGGGTAACCTCCCGGCACGGTCATCGAGCGTCCGACAGGGCCGTCTTGTCAGCGATGGAGGCTGCGTGCTCATCCCATTCGTCGGCTACGCCCAGAGTCGCCGATTCATAGGCTACGTGGAGTGCGAGGGCGACCGGCTCACGGACGTGCTCAACCGGGCCGAATCGGTCGTGATCCGCCAGACCTACGTCGAGAGCTTCGATGACGACACCGTCGTCAATCTCGGCGACGGCGAGATTGACCGCTCCATCCTCTACGCGGTCGAGACGGGCGGCGCGCGCGGCGAGTCGACCCGCCGCATCCACACCGTCCACCATCGCCTGCAAGTCCAGCTCGGGCCGTACAGTGTCCTGGGTCTGCTCCACTCGCAGGCCGGCCAGCTGCCGCTGCCGCACCTCGAATTGCGGGGCCCGATGGTCTCGCTTTCTGACGCCACGATCGGCTTCGCCTGCCGCGGCTCGCTGCAGCTGCGCGACGTCGGCACTCTAATCGTGAACCGGGATCTGCTCGATTGGGTCCGGGCGAGCGACGACGAAGCGCAGGCGTTCCCGGGGGTGCCGGTCGTGTCGAACCGGGCCTGACCCGCGAGGCGCCGGGACCGGCGGTGACGGCGGACGGGCGGCGACGACGAACACCGGCGACGACGAACACCGGCGAGCACTGACGCCGGCGAGCACGGACACGTGGTGGCGCCTGCCTCGCGACGCCAACGGACCAGCCGGGCTACGAACCGGACGGGCACCAGCGGCCGAGGGACGGCCTCGCCACACGCTATCGGCGGCCGACGACCCTACAGGCCGAGCGTCTCTCGAATCGTCTTCAGCCCCTCGATGACGTTGGCGACATGCTCTTCGAACGGAACGCCGAGCTCGTCGGCGCCCTTCACCAGCTGGTCGCGCGGAACCTGTCGGGCGAAGCTCCTGTCCTTCATCTTCTTGACGACGGCGTGTGGGTCCACCTCGTCGAGGCTGCGGTTGGGGCGGACGTACGCCACCGCGATGACGAAGCCGCTCATCTCGTCGCACGCGTAAACCGTCTTCGCCAGGGGGGTGACCCGCGGCACGCCGGTGTGGTCGCCGTGGCCCAGCACCGCCTCGACGACCTCGTCCGGATAGCCGAGACGCCGCAGCTCCTCGGCTCCGCGCACGGGGTGCGTCTCCGGGAAGCGCTCGTAGTCGAAGTCGTGCAGCAGCCCGGCCGCGCACCATGTTTCGAGATCCGGTTCCGCGATCCCGAAGCGGTTCTCGGCGTACCACCGAACGGCAGCCTCGACGGCCAGGCCGTGCTTGCGCAGCGCCTCGCTCGGCGTCCACTCGGCCAGTAGCCGCCAGGCATCCTCGCGGGTTGGAGTGGTCATGGAAGCCTCCTTCCCGGGAGCGTACCATCGTCACGCAGGGCCGGCATCTGCCGGAGCCGCCGCACGGGGAGTCGCGCACGCATGAGCAGACTCAGAGTCGCCCTGGTCCAGCTGGCCGCAGACCACGACATGGCCGCCAACGTCGACCGCGCCGCGGCCCTGGTCCGGCTGGCCGGAGAGAACAGGCCCGGCCTGATCGCTCTGCCGGAGATGTTCCAGTACCGGGGTCCCGTGGCGGGGTTCCGTGAGTCGGCCGGCGATCTGCCCGGCCCAATTACCGATCGGTTCTCAGAGCTGGCCCGTGATCTCGACTGCTGGATCCTGCTGGGCAGCCTGGCCGAGCGCTCGGCCGACCCCATGCGTCCCTACAACACCTCCGTCCTGCTGGACCCGGCCGGTCAGATCGCCGCCCTGTATCGGAAGCGCCACCTCTTCGACGTGACGATCGAGGACGGACCATCGGACCGCGAGTCGGCGCGGATCACCCCGGGCGATTCGATCACGGTCGCGGTGATGGAGGGCGTCGCCGAGGAGGTCGACGTGCGCCTGGGGCTGAGCATCTGCTTCGACCTGCGCTTCCCGGAGCTGTACCGGGAGCTGGCGGCGGCGGGCGCGGTCGTCATGGCCGTGCCGGCCAACTTCACCGAGGCCACGGGCCGGGACCACTGGGAAGTGTTGTTGCGGGCCCGGGCGATCGAGAACGGCGCCTTCGTGATTGCGCCGGCGCAGTGCGGCATCGGCGGCGGTGTGCCGACTCACGGCCGCAGCATGGTCGTAGATCCCTGGGGTGTCGTCATCGCCCAGGCCCCGGACGGGCCCGGTGTCGTGACCGCGGACCTGGACCTCGAGCGCGTGGTCGCGGTCAGGCGCCAGCTGCCCACTCAGCCCGCGCGCTGACTCGACGGTCTCAGCGCGACGCCACGGTCAGGCCGCGCCCCACCGCTCGTCGACGGTCCTCTCGTCAACGGCCTCGCTCCGTTCCCTGCTCGCCTTGTCGACGGCCGGCAGGGCGAGGACCGTCACGAGTTGGGCGCGATTGATGAGCGCGAATGGGAAGCGGGCGACCAGAGTCGAACTCGACAGCCAGCGCACGGTCAAATCGGTGATGGGCAGGAAGTGGGGATCGGGCAGCTCCAGCAGCTGCGCCATCGATCCGTCGGCATGGACGTGGATGCTGCCCTGAAGGTCGTAGCCGGGGGTGATCACGGATACCTTCCGTCGCCGCTTCGGGACGACGAACGCTCCCCGTCCACTCGACTGGCCGCGCGACCTCTCGGCCACGAGGATTACCTGGTCGAGGCGGACCCACAGCAGGCCCCGGCGCTGGTCGAGGTCCGGTCCGTCCGCCTGGCCAAGGTGGACCAGCAGGGCATCCCGAACCTGGATGAAGCCGCTCTGCACGTTGATCCAATCCGAGAGGCGGTCGAACTGACCGGTGCGGATCTGGCCGGAGATCTGGAATCCGTTGCCGAAGACGTCCACGCCGATGGAGAGGCCTCCGACGTTCGCCTCCTCCTGGTCGAGCCAGTGCTCGCCCTCGTCCGGCCCGGGCGCGCCGAGCGTCCCCCAGACCGGGTCGAAGCCGAGCCGGGTGGAGTTCAAGGCGAATGCCGATCCGGCGTCGCGCATCCGCGCGTCGCCCTGGCGAACTCCACCGAACAAGCCGGGTCGCAGTGTCATCTCTGTGTCCGCATAGCCTCAACGGGATGTAATCGCCGGTATCTGCCGGAGTATTCGGCGCGTTTGCGGGGCGACTTGACCCGGCAGTCGTCGAGGCGTAGCGGCACGCGGGCAGATCAGCCGTCGTCGCCGGGCGGCTCACCCTGCAGAGAAAGCGTGAAGGCGGCCCCTCGCCCCTCGCCGGCCGGCTCGAGCCACAGCTCGCCGCCCATGGTTCGAAGAAGCTGCTTCGACACGTACAGGCCCAAGCCGGTGCCGTCGCCGCTCGTCTGCGCCGCCCCGCGGGAGAAGCGTGTGAACAGCCTGGCGCGATCAGCCTCCGGCACGCCCGGGCCGTGGTCGATGATCGTGACGTGGAGCCGATCGATGGTGTCGTCGATCGTGATCTCCACCTCGACTTTGCCGTTCCGGCCGCCGTACTTCACGGCGTTGTCGAGCAGCGCCCAAAGCGCCTGGTCGAGCTGGTCGGGGTCCGCCACGGCAAGCCAGCCGCTCGACTCGTCACGCAGCTCGAAGGCGGTGCCGGCCGCGTTGAGCCCTTCCCAGGCGCGCCGGACGCGCGGCCCCATGGCGATGACCTCGACCTCGGGCCGCAGCGCTCCCGCCTCCAGACGCGTCACCGTCAGGAGCTGCCGGACCAGTCGAGTCAGACGATCGGCCTGCTCGGCGACGATCTGGAGCCGGTGGTCCTGGGCGGCCTCGTCCGACGCGGCGCGAAGCTGCTCCACGTAGGCGCGGATGCTGGTGAGGGGAGTCTGGAGGTTGTGGCTGACGCCGCGCAGGAATTCGTCCTTGGCCGCGTCGAGCTCGAGCAGCCGGGCGTTCTGATCCTCGATCTGGCCGAACAGTTCGACGTTGCGCAGGGCGACGCCGACCTCGCTGGCGAAGAGGTCGAGCAGATCCTGATCGGCCCGCTCCCATGCCCGGGTGGCGGGCAGATGCCCGGTCAGGACGCCCAGTGACTCGCCGCCGGCCCGGATCTCGGCCTTTACCGGCAGGGGGTCGCCCGGGACGGCATCCTCGAGCAGGATGTCGGCCGGATCGCCGAGGTGGACGTTGCAGTCGATCAGGCCGTAGATGGAACACGCGTCCGACTCGGCCTGCGACGCGAGCGTCCGAAGGCCCAACGCCGGACTGTATCCGGCTATTGCCACCAGCAGCGTCCCAAGCGCTCGGTTTCGCCGCTGGACCTCCGCGGCGATGCGGTTGTGACTCTCGGCCAAACGTGCCAGCTCGTCGTCGCCGGAGATGTGAATCGGCGGGCTCGGCTCTCCGGCGGCGACTCGCTCTACTGCCGTGGTGATGCGTCGAAGCGGTGTCGTAAGAGCGGCGATGGCGACTGCCGCCACCAGCAGCCCGAAGAAGGCCGCGATCGCGACCGCCGCGATCAGGAGTGGAACGACGATCCTGTCGTCCGTGTACAGCCGGGCCGCGACCAGGATGGCGCCGAAGACGGCCAGGGGCAGCACCGCCGCCGCGAGGAGGCCGGCAGTGAGGACGACACGCAGCGACGGGCCGGTGCCGCCGCTCGAAGACCGGCCCGGGGGGGCTTCGTGCTCGGGCCGGAAGTCAGACATCGCCATCGCTCGCTACGAGCCGATAGCCGACGCCGCGAACGGTCACCAGGTGGACCGGCCGGTCCGGGTCGACCTCGATCTTCTGGCGCAGTCGGCGCATGGAGACCCACACGTAAGAAGGGTCGGCCTCCTCGGTGTCGGCCCAGCCGCGCGAGAGCAGCGTCTCGGTGCTGACTATCTCGCCCAGGTTGGCCGCGAGAACCTGCAGCAGCCGCGACTCGGTCGGCGTCAGCCGGACCTCGGCCCCGGCGACGGTCGCCGACCGCCTGTGCAGGTCGAGGGTGAGGTTCGTCCCCAAGGCCAGCGAGCGGCGCGGGATTCGATCACCGAGCCGCCGCAGGACGCGCTGGATCCTGGCCCGCAGTTCGGGGTAGTGGTACGGCTTGGAGACGTAATCCTCGGCCACTTCGTCGAGCAGCCTGGCCTTGCTGTCGGCCGTGTCGATGGCGGAGAGGACGATGATCGGCAGGTCCGCCTCGGACTTGATTCGGCGCGCCAGTGCCAGGCCGTCGATACGCGGCATCATCAGGTCGAGCAGGATCAGGTCGGGCCAGCCGGCCTCGAGCCGGCGCAGCGCTTCCGCCCCGTCGCGCGCGGTTGCCACCTCGTACCCGTCGTCGCGCAGCTGCTCCGACAGGACAACCAGCAGGCTCGCGTCGTCGTCGACGAGCAGGATCCGCCGCGGCCGGTGCTCGTTCATGCTGTTGCTCGCCTCCGCCGAGGACACGGTGACATCGTGGCGAGTATAGGTGCGGGCGTGGCGTGGCGCGGCCCCCGTGGCAGGCCCGCGAGCTACTCCGCCTTCGGGTCGAAGAAGCGGCAGCGAGGGGCGATCGGGCAATGCTCGCAGTCGGGGCGCTGGGCGTGGCACGTGCGGCGCCCGTGGCCTATGAGCGAGACGTGCGCCTCGAACATCTGGTCCGGCCTGAGCATCGCCAGGTAGTAGTCGTGGGCCGCGTCGGCGTCCGCCGTCGGCGGGATCAGGCCGATCCGGCTGCTGACGCGATGGACGTGGCGGTCCACCGGCATCAGCGGTGTGCCGAAGCTGAAGAGCAGTACCACCGAGGCGGTCTTCTTGCCGATCCCCGGGATGGCCGCGAGCCAGTCGCGGGCCTCGAGCGGCGGCTTCTCGGCCAGGAACTCGAGCGAGTAGCCGCCGCCGTTGGCAACCAGGGCCCGGAGCGCCGCCTGGATGCGGGGCGCCTTCTGGTTGGCCAGGCCGCCGGGCCGGATGACGTCGGTCAGCTCCGCGATCGGGGCGGCTTCCACGGCGGCCCAGTCCGGCGGCGGCAGATCCGGCAGGCCCCGGCCGCCCCAGCCGGCGAAGTGCCGCGGCTCGGCGGACGCGCCCAGGGGCACCGGCGCCGATGGATAGGCGGCTCGCAGGGCGGCGAAGGCCGCCTCGGCATTCGTGTCGGCGCTGTTCTGCGAGAGGATCGTGAGGACGAGTTCTCCCGTCGGATCGAGACGGCGCGCCCAGACCGGGCGGCCGGCCGTCTCGGCCAGGCGATCCAGGACGAACGGGATCAGTCCGGGGCGTTTCTTCTCGAGCTGGGCGGCCCACCTGCGAGCGACCACGTCCGGATCGAGCCGGGGTTTGCGTGCCGGGCCGGAGGCGGGGCGGCCGCGCGCCGCCGGCTTGCCGGCACGGGCGGCCTGCTTGCCGGAACGGGCGGCCGGCGAGGGAGCGGGAGGCCGGCGCGAGGTCGAGTCTCTCGCGTCGGAACCATCGGACGGCGTCACGAGATGGGCTCGCCGGTGACGGTCTCGCGGGGCCGGGGCACGCCGATGCCGACTCGACCCGATCGCCGTTCGCCGACGAGGGTTCCGAGTTCGACGATCCGAGCCAGCCGCTCGCCCGCCGCGGACACGAGAGGCCCGGCCTGGCTCATCGCGTCTTCGAGCGTCATCGGCCTATCGAGGACAGGCACCGCCAGCGCTCCGGCGCTTGCCAGTGCCACGATGCCCTCGGGCGTGACCCCGCCGCCTATCGCCAGGCATGGGACCCCGGCGGCGGCCGCCCTCCGGCTCACTCCAAGGGCCGTCTTTCCGAACGCCGTCTGCTCGTCGATGCGGCCCTCGCCGGTGATGACCAGGTCGGCGCCGGCAAGTCGGTCATCGAGGCCGGTCTCCTGCATCACGACGTCGATGCCGGGGACCAGCTCGAAGGAGCGCATCCGGGGAGCTAGGCAGAGCAGCCCGAAGCTAGTCCCGCCGGCGGCTCCCGCGCCCGGAACGTCCCGGGCCCGTGTTCCGGCCGCCATCTCGAGCAGATCGGCGTAGTGCGCCAGCCAGGTCTCGAGCGCGACAACGTCCTCGGGCCATGCGCCTTTCTGCGGGGCGTAGACCGCGGCCGCGCCGTGCTCGCCGAGCAGCGGGTTCGTCACGTCACAGGCGATGCGCATCTCCAACCCGGCCAGGCGCGGGTCCACGGCCGCCAGGTCCACGGCCGCGAGGTCCGGTATGGGCCCCGGCAGTCGCCCGCCGGCGCTGCCGCGGTACCAGACGCCCAGGGCGTGGAGCAGCCCGGAGCCGCCATCCGTCGTGGCGCTGCCGCCCACGCCCAGCAGCACGTGGCGAATGCCGGCTTCCAGGACGGCCACAAGGACCTCTCCCGTACCCAGCGTCGAGGCCGCCAGAGGACTGCGCGGTTCCCCGTCCGGCAGGCGCGACAGGCCCGACGCCTCGGCCAGCTCCACGGCCGCGCGCGTGCCGTCGACGGAGCGGAGCCAGCGCGCCGTCAGCGGCCTGCCGAGGGGATCGTGGGCCGGGCACTCCTGCCACTCCCAGCCGCCCGTTTCGGCGATGGCCGCGAGCGTGCCCTCGCCCCCGTCGGCAAGCGGGGCCCGGATCAGCTCGTCGTCCGGACGGGCGCACGCCCAGCCCTCCGCCAGCGCCCTGACGACCTCGACCGACGAGAGCGATCCCTTGAACGAATCAGGGGCCAGGAGAACGCGCAGCCGGTCCTCGCCACGAGCGCTCACGCTTCCCCTCTCGGCCCGGCGGGCGCCACGACTGCCCCGGCCCCGGGCGCCACGACTGCCCCGGCCCCCGGCGGTACGACCGCGCCATTTCGGCGCCCATCTACGGCAACGCCAGGCCTGCCCGCCCCAGTCGCCCCGGCCCCGGTCCCGGTGCCGGTCCCCGCGTTGCGCCGCTTCTCCAGGTACTCGGGGATGCGGATCATCGGCGGCCGTTCGTGGTCCGCGAGCTCGATCACCTCCAGGCTCAACCGGCCCTGACCGGAGCGAGGCAGTTTCATCGTCGACCCGACCTCCGCGAGGAGTCGAGTCTTGCCCCGCTCCTCCAGCCGTTTCATGACTGCTTGAAGGATGACGAAGCTCATCCGTGACAGACCTTCGAGTTCCTGGTTGCGGTGGACGCGTCTCTCCAGGTCCACCTGCCCGAGGCCTTCGAGCCCGACCCGGCTGGCCACGTCGATCAGGTGGCCGATCTCCACCGCGTAGCTCGTGAAGAACGGGATAGTTTCGAGCAGGCTGCGGCGGCCGGCGTATTCGCCCGCGAGGGGTTGGATCAGACCCGACAACTCCGGGAAGAACAGGTTGATCAGCGGCCTGGCCACGAGTTCCGTCACCCGCCCGCCGCCGCCTTCCTTGAGCACCCCACCTTCGACGATCGGCCGCTGGTAGTAGCCCTTTACGTACTGGATCCGCTCCTCGGCAATGAGGGGGCCGATCGTGCCGTAGACCATCCGGGGATGCCAGTCGCGGACGTCCGTGTCGGCCCAGACGACGATGTCGCCGCTGGTCTCGTAGAGGCTCTTCCAGAGTGCCTCGCCCTTGCCTCTGTAGCTGCCGTAGCGCGCCAGGACCTGCGGATGTACGGCGACTCGAGCGCCCTCGGCGGCGGCGATCTCCCTGGTCCGGTCTTCCGAGGCGGAGTCCATGACCAGCAGCTCGTCGATGAGCGGATGACGCTCCATCAGATCGCGCCGGGCCCGGCGCACGATGGCGCCGATCGTCGCCGCTTCGTTGAGCGCCGGCAGGACCAGGCTGACGGTCAGGCCGGCCTGCTCCTTGAGGTGAACCAGCCTGTCGAGATCGCCGAACTCGCGATGGTGGAAGTTGGATTCGCCGAACCAGCGCTCTACGCGGAGCGGGACGGCGCGGGAATCGCTGGCCGCTCTCTCCGCGGCGGCCAGCGATTTCGGCCCGCTTCTCGAGCCGATCGAAGGTTGCCTCGCCGATCGCTTCGCGCGTCTTGACGACGATCACGGTCTTCTTTGACCTTGCGGCAACGGCTTCCGGCAGCGCCCCGAAGAGGTACGTCTCTCCGCCGTCCGTCGACGGTACGGCCGCGGCCCCCATGACCACCACGTCGACGTCGTCGGCCTCCCTGAGGATCGCGTTGCGGACGTTGACCGCCTCGAGAACCCGCTGTTCGACGTGACTGGTGGCGTGCTGCCGGATGAAGCGAGCCAGGGCCCGTTCCGCCTGGGCCCGGATGCCCTCGGTGATCCCGGGCGGAACGACGTGCAGAGCGATGGCTGTGCCGCCGCCGTGACGGGCCAGCGCGTCGGCGACGTGGAGGGCCATCTCGGCGTGCGGGCCGCCTCGGATCGGTACCAGAATCCGGCTCAACTCGATGGCGCCGCCCTGCTTGACCACCGCGATGTCGCAGGGCGAGTCGCGCACGACCTCGTCGATCGTCGAGCTGAAGACCGGCGGCTCCATGCCGGGCCTGGTCGCCGAAGGCTTGCCGCCCCAGCCGAAGATGATGAGGTCGGCGTCCATCTCGGTCGCGGCCTCGACCACCCCTTCGGCTGCCCGCCGCCCGATTCTGACGATCGGGTGTATCGACACCCCTTCGGGCGCGTAGTCGAGAACGCGCTGCAAGAGACGCCGGGCGTGCCTGGCCCGGGTCGCGCCATCCGACAGAGGCGTGCCCTCGGGAACTTCGACGATGCCCAGGACCGTCAGGCTGCCGTTCTTGCGGTCCATCAGGGCCGCTCCCAGCCGGACGAGTTCCTGGGCGGTCGACGGGTTCGCCACGGGGATGAGGATCCGGCCCGGGAGCGGAGCCCTGGTCACGGCGTCACCCCTACCTTGCCGGCGGCCGCGGCTTCGCGCCAGTGCCTGACGAGGTAAGGCTTGAGCAGCTCGAACTCATGGGCCTGGCGCTCGACCCGCTCCTCCGCCTGCTCGCCCGACAGGCGCCGGTTCTCGATGACGAAGCGACCGACCCGGCCGAAGTAGATCGGCACGAAGGCGGCTACGAGGCGCTCGACCGGGACCTCGCCGAAGCTGGCCGTCACCAGCAGGTCGTAGAAGACGCGAGCCCAGAGGTCATCGGGGAAATGGAAGCCGGCGACGGCGTCGGAGAGATCGTCGGTGGACGGCAGGCCGCTCCGACCGACCGACCCCTCGCCCGACTCCGCGTCGACGCCGAGCCTGTTGGCGGCCGCCTCGGCCATCGCACCCGCCTCCGCGGCCAGGGACATGACGCCGTCGTAGTTGCCGGGCCGCAGCATCTGCCGCCAGGTGTCGGCCAGTGTCAGGGAGCCCGCGTGGAATTGCGCCAGGAGGCGCAGGGTGTTGACCTCGAGCGGGGCAGGATCGGCGTACCGCTCGAACCCATAGGCCGGAACGTCGCGGCTGCCGACGATCGGCAGCCAGCGGTCGGCGTTGTCGCGGGCCATCGTGAGCAGCGTGCCGACGACCTGCCGGAACATCGGCCCCAGGTCCGAGCCGGGATCCTTGGGGTCGTGGATCTTGGCTCCGAGTCTCGTCTGGCACACCGCGAAGCCGCCCGTCAGGGCCGTGGTGGTCATCCAGATGTCGATGCCGAAGCGGGACACGTCGGCCGTCCAGCTCTCCTGGGCGAGATAGTGGCGGATGAGATCGCTGCTGACGCCGAAGTCCCCGCCGATGGGCTGCCGGATTCGGTGCCCGTACAACGCCCGCGTCACCGGATAGGTGACCGTGTTGGTGATCGTGCCGTCGTACTTGTGGCGCGAGTAGAGCGGCGCTACGTAGTCGTAGCCGCCCTTGAGGATCGGACCGGCCAGCAGCTCGATCCATTCCGGCACGATCGACCGCAGGTCCGAGTCGACGACGACGAGAGCCTCCGCCTCGAGCGCCGCCGCCATCTCGAATAGCGTCCGCAGGGCGGCCCCCTTGCCGCCGATCCCGTCGACCTCGGGATAGGTCAGGCTGACCCGCTGAAGGCGGTTGGTAGGCCTGACCAGCAGGATCTCCTCGACGTACCCGGGCGGCTCGGTCTCCACGACGACGCGCTGGGTGCCGTCCGGGGAGCCGGCGTCGGCGTTCACGAGTATCGGCCGCAGGTCCGGGAAGTACTGGACCAGGCCCGCCTGGGCGGCCCTCACGACGTGGCCGATGGTCGCCGCGTTCCGGTAGCTCGGGATGCCGACCATGATGTCGGCGCAACCGAGCCGGGCGATCTCGTCCTTGATTGCGGGAGTGAGCGCGCTCGAGGGCATCGACCCCACCGTACCACGTCGTGAGCCCTCCGTGAACACGGCGCGACGGGCGCGACCTTGTGGATGCCGCGTGCGTGTTCGCCCGAGCCGTCGGTCCATCCGGCGGCCGGCCGGCCCTCTATCGCGGCGGCATCGGCAGTATCGACCAGTCGTTGTTCTCGGCGTTTGGCAGATACCGGCTGTTGGCGGACTTGTAGGCCAGCGCCCCGAAGCCGAGGCCGCGCCAGGTGGCGACGAAGCTGCCGATGGGGGGCCGGACGAACGGGGTGATCCGGACGAGGTCCCCCTGCCTGAGCGAGGTGTCCAGGATGCGCTTGCGCTCGAGCAGCGGGACGTCCAGCAGGAGCGAGCCGTCGATCGAAAGGAGGTCTACCGCGACGAAGGCGATCGGCCGGTCGGGATTGAGGTGGTGCTCGACCGGGGCCGGCCGTGAGAAGCGACTTCCAACCAGGTACTGCTGCATCATCTGGCCGGCCGTCGGACCCGTGTCGCGCTGGATGGGCATCTCGGAGGCGAGCTGGGTCGGCTCGACCGTCAGGAAGCCGTCCAGGATCAGCTCCCCGGCCTGGGCCGCCTCGGTGATGGCATCGGCGATCCGGGAGAACTCCGCGCTGCAGTCGGCGCCGAATTCGTCGGCGAAGCGTGTCCGGGCGCCGTCGTAGCGGGCCAGCACGCGAACTCCTCCCCAGCTCGGCTCGATGACGGCGTCCCGCATCTGGCGGCGGCCCCGACCGAATCGCTGCGGCCTCCAGTCGTCGGGGTCGACGGGTGGCTCGGGAGGGAGACGGCGGCCGAACAGTGGCATTGCCTGAGTCTAGCCTCGATCGTGACTTTAGCCGGTGTAGCCGGCCGGGTGAGCGCGGCGCCACGCCCAGGCGGAGTCGATCATCTCGTCGATGCTGCCGTGGCGTGGTCTCCACCCGAGTTCGGCCGTGGCGCGGTCGGAGCTGGCCACGAGGATCGGCGGATCACCGGCGCGGCGCGGGCCCATCTTCAACGCGATGGCGTGGCCGACCACCGACTCCGCCACCGACACGATCTGGCGGTTGCTGAAGCCCGTGCCGTTGCCGAGATTGCAGATCAACGGCCGGCACGCGCCGGTCGCGGGGCCGGTCCGAGGATCGGCGGGATCCGTGGCCGTGAGAGCGGCGAGATGCGCCGCGGCCAGGTCCTCGACATGGATGTAGTCGCGGATGCAGGTTCCGTCGGGAGTGTCGTAGTCGTCGCCGAAGAGGGTCATCTCGCGCCCTTCCTCGGCCGTCGCCAGGACATTGGGGATGAGGTGCGTCTCCGGCGCATGCTGCTCCCCGTTCATCCGTGTTGCGCCGGCCACGTTGAAGTAGCGCAGGATGACGCTCCGGAGGCCGTAGCCGTGCCCGTACCAGGCGATCGCCGCCTCGACGCAGCGCTTCGTCTCGCCGTAGGCGTTGATCGGCCGGACGGGATCGGACTCGAGGACGGGGGTTCTCTCGGGCATGCCGTAGGTGGCGGCAGTCGAGCTGAAGACGATGCGCCGGACGCCCGCGGCCAGCATGGCGTCGAGCAGCGCGATGCCTCCCGAGACGTTGTCTCGGAAGTACCTGGCCGGGTCGACCATCGACTCGCCGACGAGCGACCTGGCCCCGCAGTGCAGGATGGCGTCTATCTCGCGCCGCTCCAGCAGGGCCGTGGTAGCGGCGAGGTCGCCGTAGCTGCCGACCTCGAGAGTCGCACCGGGCGGCACGGCGCCGCGATGGCCGGTGGATAGGTCGTCCAGGACGGTGACCTCGTGGCCTGCCTCGAGGAAGGCCTCGACCGAAACGGACCCGACGTAACCGGCGCCGCCGGTGACCAGGATGTTCATTCAACCACCTCTGAAGCGACGGAACAGCCCCTTGCGGCGGGGCACGGTCACGGCTTCGGGGGCCCCGTCCGGCGGCACCGGGGCGTCCCCGGGCGGCGTCTCCGAGGCCATCAGCTCTCGCTCGGCGGGCGCGTCGTTTGCGGCCGCGGCGGCCGTGGGCCTTCCGGACGGCTCCATGTCGTCGCCCGGGCCTCCCGCGGCATTGCCCCCGGCCTCGCCGCCCCCATGTTCATCCCCCATGACGATCGCGACTGCTTCTCGGAGAGCCTGAAGTTCCGCATCTCGCTCGGACATGTCGGCTTCGACAGGCTGCGACGGGGCCCGTACCTCTCGTTCAGCGCGCCCGGTTCCGGTCGCGGCAGCCGTGTCGGGACCGTGGGCCGGTGACACCGTCGCGACACCAGTCCCGGCTGCCGGCGCATCGGCAACCTGCGCCGAGCCGGCCTCGGAGGTCTCGGGCTTGGGAATGCGCTTCGGCGCGGTCTCAGGCGCGTTCTCGTCGAGGGAGTTGACGGCGGCCACCGCCGCCGCCGCCTCGGCCTCCGCCTCGGTTCGAGCCGCCGGCGGGTACATGGTCGAAGTGTCGAGCTCCTCGTCCATGGCGTCCACCGCGGCCACTGCCGCGGCTGCCTCGGCCGCGGCGAACGGGTCTGGAGGCGGACTCCCCGGCTGGCCCGCCTCGAGCACGCGCCGGCCGGAGGGCATGGCGTGGTACGTCTCGTGACGTGGGCGGGCGGGCTCGCGGGCCGCAGCCGCGGCGGCCGCCGCGGCTGCCGCCAGCCGGCCGGATTGACGCCGCTCGCGTAGTGGCTCCGCGGGCAGCGGCCCGAACTGGTCGGGCCGGACGCGGCCGCGCGAATCCTTGCCGGGCCCCGTCCCGGCACGGCGGCCGGGGGCGGCCGGTTGGGACGGCTGTGGCGCCGCGGCCGCCTTCCTCCGGCCGGAGCCCGCCCGGTCGGCTCCCACATCGCTTCCGGCGGCGCCGCCGCCGCGCCGCCGGCCGAGAGCTTCCAGCTCTTCGGCCCCGCGAATGGGCAGCTCGGGCGGCCTGGGTCCGGACGCCGGCGCGGTTCCCCGCTCGAGCGCCTTGACGACCTGCCGCGCGGCGACGCTCTCCGGGTCGATGCTCAGGGCCCGGTCGGCAAAGGTTCGAGCCAGCCTTTCGTCGCCGCGTTGCAGCGAGATGCGCGCCAGCCCGGCGAGCGCGATCGAGTTCGTCGGGTCGAGCTCGATGAGCTGCCAGTAGGTTCGCTCGGCCTGATCGAGCAAACCGTCCGACATCGACCTGTCGGCCTGGAGCAGCAGCTCGAACATCAGCCGGCCTCGTGCGGTAGCTTCACGGCTGATTCTCTACCAATCCGGGATCGGCCACCGCCCGTCGCGCCAGGTCGAGGAGGATCGAACGGTCGTTGAGCGCCGGTTCGGCGACGACGCGCTCGGTGAGTTCTTCGAGCAGCCGGCCGACGGCCGGGCCTTCGGGCAGGCCCAGCTCGGACATGAGGTCGACTCCGTTCACCGCCAGCTGATGACGGCCCAGCACGGCGTGGGCGGCCAGTTCCGCGTGGACTCGCGCTGCCAGCTCGGCCAGGTGGCCGGCGTCGCGCGCCAGCCCGCTGCCCACGTTGTCGGCCGCTCGCAGGGCCAGCAGGTCGTCGACGCAGCCGGGGCCGACCTTTCCGATGAACCTGCGAACGGCGGCGTCGCTCCAGTTTGGCTGGTACGCGAACATGTGGAGAAGGACCAGGTGAGCCACTCGCTCCTGCAGGAGCCGCGGGGCGTGGAGGCGGGCCAGGAAGTCGCGGGCCATCGTGGCGCCGACCGTTTCGTGCCCGTGGAAGTGGCCGTCGGCGAGAGTGTCGGGCTTGCCGGCGTCGTGCAGGAGCGCCGCAAGCCGGACGACCTGCCCGACCGGCGCGGCGTCGACCGTCCTCAACGTGTGGTCCCACAGGTCCTCGCCGGCGATCTTGTTCTGACCCAGGCCGCGCTGGCGGGCGAGTTCGGGGGCAATCACGGCCAGCAGGCCGGAGTCGGCCATCAGGCGCAGGCCGACCGAGGGCTCGCGGGCGGCCAGGAGCTTCAGGAGCTCGGCGAGCAGGCGCTCGCCCGAGATATGGCGCGCCAGCTCGACGCTTCGGCGGATTGCCTCCAGCGTCCCGGCTTCGACCTCGAAATCGAGCGTTGCCGCCAGCCTGACGGCCCGGGCCATGCGCAGGGCGTCCTCGCGGAACCTCTCCTCCGGAACTCCGACGGCTCGCAGCAGACGGCGCCGCAGGTCGTCGCGGCCGCCGTAGGGGTCGACGAATGCGGGCTCGCGGCCCGCGGGCCCGCCCCACGCCATCGCGTTCACGGTGAAGTCGCGACGGGCCAGGTCCTCCTCGATCGCGTCGCCGAACTCGACGGCGTCTGGATGGCGGAAGTCCGAGTAAGCGGCGTCGCGGCGGAAGGTGGTGATCTCGTACGACCCCTCGCCCTGGCTCACGACCACCGTACCGTATCGATTCTCGTAGAGGGAGCCGGGAAAGAGCGCCTGGACTTGATCCGGGCGGGCGTCGGTGGTCAGGTCCCAATCGGCCGGCTCGCGGCCCAGGAGCGCATCTCGGAGGCAGCCGCCGACCACGTACGCCGCCCGCCCGCCGGCCCACAGGGTCTCGAGGAGGTCGGCCACGGCCGCCGGAATCTGGGGCAGCGGTCCTTCCCTCGCCGGCCCGCCGGCGAGTCCGAGCCCCGGCTCAGTGGCCAAGGAACAGGTACGAGCGCCAGTTCCCGTTGCGGTCGTCTCGTAGGTACGGGGTGAAGAGCGAGTAGACATCGCAGCGCGGCTCCGTGGGCCGGTGCGCCAGCCGCAGCTTGGCCTCGTCGAGAAGCTTGCCGCCCTTGCGGTGGTTGCAGGCCTTGCAGGCCGTGACCAGGTTCTCCCACGTATGGGCGCCGCCGCGGTGGCGGGGCACCACGTGGTCGAGCGTCAGGTCGCCCGTCTGGCGGCCGCAGTACTGGCAGGTGTAGCCGTCCCTGGTGAAGACTTCGCGGCGCGTCAGCTTCACACGGGGCCGCGGCCTGCGGATCTGGTGTTGAAGGCGGATCACGGCGGGCGCGCGGTAGTCGGCCCGCGGCGTCCGGATCACCTGGTGGTCGTACTCGAGCACTTCGGCGCGCTCGCCGAACACCAGCCGGAAGGCTCTCGGCAGGTTGCAGACGTTGAGCGGCTCATAGTTCTGATTCAGAACCAGGACCACGCCTTCCATGAGGCGCATCGTATCAGAGGAGGGCGCCCCACCCCGCCCGTCTTTCTCGCCCCACGCGTCTCATCGCGCCGGCACATCGAAGGGCCCGCCTGAGATCGGCGGGCCCTTCGATATTCGTGTCATCGCGGGAATGCGCGATGCGGGCGGCAGCCGCTACGGGTACGTGTAGACGTCCGCCGGGGTTATCGCCGAGGAGCCTCCGGGCGAGGTCACCACGACGTTGACTTTCGAACCGCCGGCGCCCTCGCCGGCATTGGCCGTGATGGTGTTGTCGTTCACAACTACAAATGGCGCGTTCGACCCGCCGAACATGACAGATGTCGCGCCGGTGAAGTACTCGCCCGTTATGGTCACCGAACCGGTTGCGCCGCTGGCGCTGGTGACCACCGGAGCCGGGTACAGCTGGATGAGGCGAGCGCCTTTGCCGGCGAACGAGGTGGCGATCTGGCTGAAGATCGACGTCAGGTCCGACGTCTTGGGTTCGCAGAAGAAGTGGTCCCCGTCGGTGTTGGAGGTGCCGGGGCAGCCGTCGTCGACCGAGGGCTGGGTGGCCATCGAGGCGAGCAGCTGCGTCGCCTTCTTGCCCTGGAAGGCGCCCGAGCTGTCGGGGCAGGCGGCATCGTTGGAGCCGTCGAGGCCGAAGCCGACGGTGAAGATCTCGATCGGTATGCCGCTGGCGTTCGTCGTGGTCTTCGCGGCTGAGGCCGCCGAGTTCGCCGCGGCGCAGGTGTAGTTGTTCGGGTCGCCGGTGCTGCTGTAGTTCGGCTGGCCGTCGGTCTCCAGCAGGATCCCCCACGTGTCCTTCGGGCGGCCGTAGTGCTGCAGGTAGTACGTGGCCATGGTGATCGGCGTCGCCAGGTTGGTGCCGGTGCCGCCGACGGCGTTGTAGCAGCTGATGGCCGAGACGATGTGGCTGCTGGAGTTGAGGGCGCCGCCGCTGACGTAGGCCTCGTTGTAGGCGGGCGGCGGCGAGTCGCTGTCGGTGCCGGTGAACCCGATCGGGAGCCACGAGCCGAGGTCGGCCGGCACGTTCGTGCCGTAGGTGTCGACGGGCACGGGGTTCAGGGCGATCATCTGGGCCGCCCACTGGCCGCTCGCCGCGGCGGTCGCGGCCTTGGTGCCGGTCGCTCCGGCGGTGGCCTCGGCCAGGGTGGAAGACTCGGTGGAGGGACCGGCCGCGTTCGCGTTCTTCACGTCGAACCGCTCGGTCGCGGTCGGCGAGCCGCTCGGCGGCGTGAACGTCGTGCTCGTGCCCGTCCCGTAAAAGGCCACGACGGCCGTCTGCGCCGACGTCGTGGTGATGCTGTTGGCGGTCACGGCCGTACCCGAGCCGGTGTTGGTGCTCGTGCCGTTGATCGGGTTGGAGGGGTTCACGCCGGTGTAGCGAAGGATGCCTCCCGAGGCCCGCGCGCTGGGCGAGACCGTCCACGTGTAGGTCGTGGGTTCGGAGCCGCCTGCCCAGCGGTAGTAGGTGAAGAGGGCCACGTTGCTCGCGTTATTGGTCCGCTGGATGAGGGTCCAGCCCGAGGGTGCGGTCAGGCCCGCCCCGGATCCGCCCGTGACGGTGATCCCCGCCACGAGGAAGTCGCCGCTGGCCGTCGACGTCGGCTTGGAGATAACGAGCGTCGTAGCGCCGGTCGAAGCGTTCGTCGCCGACTGGACGTTCGCGGTCGTCGAGCCGGCGATGGCCGGCGCCGTCAGCGTTCCCGGCACGAGGGTGTTCACGTTTACGGCCGGGCTGCCGCAGGTGCTGTTGGGGGAACTCGGGCCGAGCAACCCCAGGGCCACGCGCTGGATGGCCGGGTTGTAGACGCCCAGGACCGCGTCGGCGGCGTTCTTGGTGGCGGTCACGTCGGAGGCGCTCATGCTGGCGGTCCGGTCGATGATCATGACCAGGTCGACCGGGATGCTCGTCGGTTCGCCGCAGGGCCCGTTGCAGGCCGCCGACACGATCACCCCCGTCGACCCGCTGTTGATTCCGACCACCGGGGCCAGCGCGTACTTCGTGGTCGCGCTGCCCTGGATCTGGACGACGTTGCACTTGTCACCCTTGGTCGGATCGCAGGAGGAGATACGCGTCGGGCCGGCGCCGGTGAAGTAGGCAGTGAGCGCCGTGATGTCGCTCGCGGTCAGGGGGTTGTTGATCGGTATGCCGAGCGACAGGCGGGGATCGCACGTCGTCGGGACATCCCTGGCGATGAGGGGTCCGGTGGCGCTCGCGCCCACCAGGCACTTGTAGGTGATCTTGTAGTTGGAGGCCGGCAGGCCGCCCGGGTAGTTCGCCTGGATGTTCGCGTTGATCAGCGCGTTGGCCGTCGCCGCCTGGGTTGCGCCGGTAACCGGCAGTTCGTAGCCGCCCGCGAGGGCGGCCGCGTCGAAGGTGTTCCTCAGGATCTGCTTGTTGTTGCGCAGGACGCCCAGGTCGATGACGAGGGCCGCGCACACGAGCATGACGACCAGGGACAGCTCGAACAGGACGATGATCTGGCCGTCCTCCCGTTTGCGGTCCCGTCGGGTGAGTCGTGAGAGCAGCATCTCGGTTCCTCCGGTGTCCCTTCTAGGCATGGTGATACCGCGGACGCACGGCTATTCGATGACCATCTGGACCGATGAGGCCAGGTTGAACGAGGCCCCGAAGAAGAGCGGGAAGAAGGTCTTGTAGGTGTAGTTGACCGTCACGTAGACGGAATCGCCCGGCTGGGCGCTGGCACAGCTGATCTGGGTCGTCGAAGACGGCGAGGCAGAGGTCTGGAAGCAGATGGGAGCCGGTGTGGTGACCGTGAGTCCCGCCCCGGCCGCGGACGAGTCGGCGGCCTGCTCGGCCACCGTGGTTATCGTGCTGAAGTCGGAGACCATGACGGCGGCGCGGGCGCCGTCGCGGGCGGCGTTGATGACGGTCATCCGGGTGTAGAGCGCGAAGCCGAAGTCGAGGATGCCCGCCAGGATGAGCATGAAGACCGGCAGGACCAGGGCGAACTCGACCATCGACTGGCCGCGCCGGCGGCCACGGCGGCCGCGGCGGCGGCCGGCCGGGATGGACTTCGAGCCCGACACGGCCTTTGCCCCGACGCTCCCCTTGTCCTCGCAAGGGATCACGCCGCCGGAGCGGACGGACGAGCGCAAGCTGGCCTCGGCTCCCGACGCGTTCTTCTCGGCGCGTTCGAGCGGCAGGGATCCGAGACGGACCACCTCAGAAGGCTCTCTGGTTTCTCCCATCATGGGCGGATGGTCGGACGTCTCGCCGGTTCAGGCTACGGTCCGATAGTCCTGCCCGGGACAATCGCTGGTCCTCGACCGTGCACCAGGGGAGCGCGCCGGGTTCCGGTCCGCCCTGGCGCGCCGGCAAATCAAAGAGCCCGCCGGAGATCGGCGGGCTCTTTGACGCTGGCGACACTTCGTGTGTCCGCGGCGCTCGCTCGAAATCGATGGTCGGGACGCCCCGGTTGGGGCTCCGGCGAGCCGGGACGGATGCGCCGCTATGGGTACGTGTACTTGTCCGCGGGGGTTATCGCCGACGAGCCGCCGGGCGACGACACGATGACGTCCACGGTCGAGCCGCTGGCTCCGGCGGGAGCCCTGGCCGTGATGGAGTTGTCGGTTCCGACCACGAAGGCCGCGGAGGCCCCGCCGAACGTGACCGAGGTCGCGCCGGTGAAGTACTCGCCCGATATCGTCACCGAGGCGGTTGGGCCTCCGGCGCTGGTGACCACCGGCGCCGGGTACAGCTGGACGAGACGCGCGCCAAGGCCCGCGAAATTGAGCGCGATCTGGCTGAAGATCGCCGTGAGGTCCGACGTCTTGGGCTGGCAGAAGAAGTGGTCACCGTCAGTGTTGGACGTGCCGGGGCAGCCGCCGTCGACCGAGGGCTGGGTGGCCATGGACGCGAGCAGCGTTGTCGCCTTCTTGCCACTCCAGCTCACGCCGTGACTGTCGGCCGGAGTGCTCCCCGTGTCCGGGCAGGCGACATCGTTGGAGCCGTCCAAGCCGTAGCCAACGGTGAAGATCTGGATCGGTATGCCGCTGGCGTTCGTCGTGTTCTTCGCGGCGATGGCCGCGCTGCTCGCCGCTGAGCATGTGTAGTCGCTCGCGCTGCCGGGGCCGGGGTACGGCTGGCCGTCGGTCTCCAGGAGGATCCCCCAGGTATCCTTCGGGCGGCCGTAGTGCTGCAGGTAGTACGTCGCCATGACAATCGGCGTGGCCAGGTTCGTGCCATCGTAGCCGGCGTTGAAGCAGCTGATGGCCGACACGATGTGGCTGGCGGGGTTGGGGACGCCGCTGCTGTTGACGTAGGCCTCGTTGTAGGCGGGCGGCGGCGAGTCGCTGTCGGTGCCGGTGAATCCGATCGGGATCCACTTGCCGAGGTCGGCCGGCACGTTCGTGCCGTAGACGTCCACAGGCACGGGGTTCAGGGCGACGAGCTGTGCGGCCCACTGGCCGGCCAGGGTAGCGGTCCCGGTCTTGTTGCCGGTCGCGCCGGCGGTGGCCTCGGTCAGGGTGGCCGATTCGATCGTGGGACCTGCCGCGTTCGTGTTCTGGACGTCGAACCGCTCGGTCGCGGTCGGCGTGCCGCCGGGCGGCGTGAAGGACGTCTTGGCGGCCGTAGCGTAGAAGCCCACGACGGCCGTCTGGGCTGACGTGGTCGTGATGCTGTTGGCGGTCACGGCCGTGCCCGAGCCGGTGTTGGTGCTCGGCGTGACGTTGAAGGGGCTGGACGTGTTCACGCCCGTGTAGCGGAGGATCCCGCCCGACGCCCGGGCGTTGGGCGAGAGGTTCCAGGTGTAGTTCGCCGGCTCCGAACCGCTGGCAATCGTACCGCTGGCCACGTGGTAGTAGGTGAAGAGGGCGACATTCGTCGAGTTGTTCGTACGCTGGATCAGCGTCCAGCCGGATGGTGCCGCCAACCCCGCCCCGGATCCGCCGGTGACGGTTATGCCGGCCATCAGGAAATCACCGCTGGCCGTCGAGGTCGGCGTGTTGATCACGAGCGTCGCCGCGCCGGTCGAAGCGTTCGGTGCCGACTGGACGTCGGTGGCGTTCGAACTGGCGATGGCCGGCGCCGTCAGGGTTCCCTGGACCTGGTAGTTCGCATTCACGGGCGGGCCGCCGGGGCCGCTGCAGGTGTTGTTGGGTTGTATTGAGCTGGGGCCGAGCAGCCCCAGCGCCACGCGCTGGATGGCCGGGTTGTAGACGCCCAGGACCGCGTCGGCGGCGTCCCGTGTGGCCTGAACCTTGTTGACTGGCGTTAGCATGCTGCCGGTCCGGTCGATGATCATGACCAGGTCCACCGGGACGCTGGTCGCCTGCCCGCAGGGCCCGTTGCAGGCGGTCGACACGACGACCCCGGTCGAACCGCTGTCTATCCCGGCTACCGGCGCGAGAGCGTACTGGGTGGTCGCGCTGCCCTGGATCTGGACGACGTTGCACATGTCGCCCTGACTTGGATCGCAGGAGGAGACCCGCGTCAGGCCGGCGCCGGTGAAGTCGGCAGTGAGCGCCGTGATGTCGCTCGTGGTCAGGGGGTTGTCGATGGGTACGTGAAGCGACAGGCGCGGGTCGCACACCGTCGGAATGTCCCTGGTGATCAGGGGTCCGGTAGAGTTCGCTCCGATAAGGCACTTGTAGGTGATCTTGTAGTTGGAGGCCGGCAGGCCGCCCGGGTAGTTCGCCTGGATGGTCGCGTCGATCAGCGCGTTGGCCGCCGTTTCGCCTGCCAGGCCGGTGACGGGAAGGTCATGCCCGCCCGCGAGGGCGGCCGCGTCGAAGGTGTTCCTCAGGATCTGCTTGTTGTTGCGCAGGACGCCCAGGTCGATGACGAGGGCCGCGCACACGAGCATGACGACCAGGGACAGCTCGAACAGGACGATGATCTGGCCGTCCTCCCGTTTGCGGTCCCGTCGGGTGAGTCGTGAGAGCAGCATCTCGGTTCCTCCGGTGTCCCTTCTAGGCATGGTGATCCCGCGGAATGGCTATTCGATGACCATCTGGACGGTCGAGGCCAGGTTGAACGAGGCCCCGAAGAAGAGCGGGAAGAAGGTCTTGTAGGTGTAGTTGACCGTCACGGACACGGAGTCGCCGGGTACTACCGTGGGGCCGCAGGCGATCGTGGCCGGCGAGGTGAGCGACACCGACGTCTGGAGACAGGTGACGCTGACGCTGGACGGGGTCATCCCCGCCCCGGCCGCGGACGAGTCGGCGGCCTGCTGGGCAACCGTGGTTATCGTGCTGAAGTCGGGGACCATGACGGCGGCGCGGGCGCCGTCGCGGGCGGCGTTGATGACGGTCATGCGCGAGTACAGCGCGAAGCCGAAGTCGAGGATGCCCGCCAGGATGAGCATGAAGATCGGGATGACCAGGGCGAACTCGACCATCGACTGGCCGCGGCGGCGGCCACGGCGGCCGGATGGGCCGGACTTCGAGTGCGACACGGCTCTAGCTCCCTCAACGTCTCTGTCTGCAGATTGGCGATCGTGCCGCGGGATGTTAGCGGGCGAACCTTGCCGCCCACCTGTCAGTGGTGCCAGGAGTCACTCGACGGCGGCAGCCGTTCGCCACTGTCCCGGACTGTGACCGGCGAGCGGCCCGAGCCCGGTTCCGAGCGCGCGCGGCGAGTCAGACGAGGGCACCGTCCCGTAGCTCGACGACCCGGTCGGCCAGGTCGAGCATCATCGGATCGTGCGTGGCCACCACGGCCGTGATCCCCTCGGCGCGAACGACGTTGCGGAGCAGGATCATGACCGAGCGGCCGGTCTCCAGGTCCAGCTGGCCGGTCGGTTCGTCGGCGAGGAGCAGCTTCGGGTGGCTGGCCAGGGCCCTGGCGACCGCGACGCGCTGCTGCTCGCCGCCAGAGAGCTCGGCCGGACGGTGGCGCGTTCGTCCCGCCAGGCCCACCAGGGCCAGCAGCTCGCCGACGCGGCGATCGCGCGCGCGCGGCTCGGTCCGCAGCAGCCGCAGCGGGATCTCGACGTTCTCGGCGGCGCTCAGGATCGGGATCAGGCCGAACGTCTGGAAGATGTAGGCGACGGTGGAGCGCCGCAGCTCGACCAGTTCGGCCTCGGGCATGGCGCTTATGTCGCGGCCGTCGATCTCGACGCTGCCCGAGTTGGGCCGGTCCAGGCCGCCGAGAAGATTGAGCAGCGTCGTCTTGCCGCTGCCGGAGCGGCCCCGGACGGCCAGCACCTCGCCCCGCTCGACGGTCAGGTCCACGCCCCGCAGCGCATGGACCACGCCGTCCCCGGACGGGAAGTCGCGGCGAAGCGCCGCGGCCCGGACCATCGGGGCGGAATCGGGCGCGGCCGGCGGCGCCGCGGCCGCAGGGGAGGAGCTCGCCTCCGCCGTCATCTGTTCTCCTCGTGGCTCCTGCTTTGGTCCTGGCTCTGGCCGTGACCGGAATCGTCCGCCGCGTCGGGGCGGGCGCCCTCGTGGCCGGAATCGAGCACGGCCTCGTGGCCGGAATCGCGCGCGGCCTCGTGGCCGACGGCGGACCTGCCGTGGCGGCTGGCCTCGCGCCGCTTCTGAGCCTCCGGATCGGGCCAGACCCCGATGTGGTCCGGCTCGAGGCGCAGCCGAACCCGGTGGGCCAGGTGGAGCGCGTCCATGTGCCCGCGCGGCAGCTGCAGCCGACCGGCCCGGTCCAGGACCGCGAACTCCTCGGCTATCGTGGTATGCGCGCCCTCGCCGGAGACCTCGGTCCGGCGGACCGTCTCGGTGCTGGTCCGGCCGTCGCGAATCGCCACGGTCCGCGGCACCTGGTCGGCGACCAGGGCATCGTGCGTAACGATCACGATGGTTGTCCCCAGCTCCCGGTTCACGCGCCGCAGCAGGGCGAAGACGTCGGCGGAGGTTGCGCTGTCCAGCTCTCCTGTAGGCTCGTCCGCCAGCAATACCGCGGGTTCGTTGGCCAGCGCGACGGCGATGGCGACACGCTGCTGCTCCCCGCCGCTCAGCCGCTCGGGCTTGCTGCCCGCCCTGTCGGCCAGGCCGACCAGGTCCAGCAGCTCCTTCGCCCGGTCCCGGCGGTTCGGCCGGCCGTCGAGAGTCATCGGCAGTTCGACGTTCTCGACCCCGGTCAGGTAGGGCAGCAGGTTGCGGGCGGTCTGCTGCCAGACGAAGCCGACGACTCGCCGCCGGTAGTCGGTCCGCTCGCGAGCGTCCATCTGGCCGAGATCGTGCCCGGCGACGACGGCCCGGCCGGCCGACTGCACGTCCAGGCCGCCGAGGATGTTGAGGAGCGTGGACTTGCCGCTGCCCGACGCCCCGACGACGGCCAGCATCTCGCCGGCGCCGACGATCAGGTCCAGGCCCTGCAACGCGACCGCCTCGATGTCGGCCACCTTGAAAATGCGGACCAGGCCGTCGCAGATGATCTGGGCGCCGTCGCCGAAGGCGGGTCGAACGGCTTGTCCGGCGGTCAATCGAGTCCTCCCCGCAACGCGGCTGTGGTCTTGATTATCGACTCGGCGGCGGTTTCGAGGAGAACCGCCAGACCGACCATCGCGGCGATCGCGCCGAAGACGGCGGCGACCCAGGCCGGCTCGATCGGCAGGCCGACCTCGACGTCTCCCCCGACGAGCTGGCCGAGCCCGAGCCCGGATTGCAGGAACGCGAAGAGCCCGGCTCCGAGCGCCATGCCGGCGACGATGACAAGCACGGCGGCGGGACCATGCTCCATCGCGCTGAGGCCGAGATTCTCGCCCCGGCTCAGCCCCAGTACCCGCAGATGTGCCGACTCGCGGGACTGCTCCGCGCCGGCCAGCAGGAGCGCCACGAAGATGGCCAGGGCGCCGTAGAGGGCGGCCACCAGCGAGGCGGCGGCGAGTCCGAACACCACGGCCGCGTAGTCGGGCGCGTCGCGCAGCGCCGCGACGGCGTCGAAGCGGCTGTACACCACGCCCTGGGCCGGAAGGCGGTTCTGCAGCGCTCTGGCGATCGTAGCTCCCGCGTCGGGACCGGCCTTGATGAATACCTCCGTCGGCGCGACCTCGCCGCCGGCGACGACCGCGGCGAGGTTTCGGCGAGGCACGACCATCCACGGAACGTCGGCCGAGAGGGTCGGGAAGGCGTCGCGGATGGCGGCCACGGAGAACGTCGGCCGGGCCCCGCCCACGACGACCTCGAACGTATCGCCGAGTCCGAGGCCGGCGTCACCGGCGAAGGTCGTCGAGACGATTGCCGGGAGCGGCGCGGGCGCGGCGGCGGAGGCCGGGGCGGCGCCGGAAACCTGAGCGCCGCCCGCCGGCGCCGAGGGCGAAGCGACCGGCAGGGCGGCCTCGGCGTCGATCATCGACTGCGGCACGGTCCCGTCCAGCCAGCCGCCCGCCACGACGTCGCGGTACGCGGCCAGGTCGATGGCCAGTACGGAGACCTGGGCCGTGCTGTCGGGGACGTGACCGCTCAGCACGGCCGCGCTCGAGGCCGCCTCGACGCCCGGCAGATCCGCGACGACGAAGTCCGGCGGGATCGAGCCTTCCTGAAGGTCGATGCGATAGGCGGCCCCGACCGAAAGCCAGCTGTCGGCGTCGCTGGCCCGCGACATGTAGGAGAGCGAGATGGCCGCGAACGACCAGACCGCGGCCATGGCCAGGAGCGCGGTCAGCATCAGGCGGCCGTTGGTCCGGCGAGTCGCGCGGCGCAGTGCCAGGGAGGCCACGAGCCCGCGCCGTCGCTCGGCCAGCCGTGCCAGCAGGTCGAGCGGGATCGGCAGCAGCCTGGCCACCGCCAGGGCGGCGGCTCCCCCTGTCAGGGCCGGGACGGCGGCGAGCAGCGGATCAGGCGAGGCCAGAACCGTACTCGCGCCGGCGCTGGCGACGCCGCGCTGGCGCAGGATGAACGCCCCGACAACGGCACCGACGACGACCGCCGCTTCGAGGACCAGCCTGCGCGGGCCGGCGCCTCGACCGTAGCCGCCGCCGCCGCGGCCGCCCCCGCCCTGGTCTCCGGCCGGGCCGGCCCCCGGATCGCCGTTTGCTCCCCATGTAGTGGCCAGCACCAGCGTCGAGGCGAAGGCGAGGACTCCGCCGGACAGGAGGAGCGTCGGAGCGGCCGGTCGCGACGGCGTCAGGGCGATCGCCAGCGCCGCTCCAGCCGCGACCGGCACGGCCAGGGCCAGGGCGATCTCGACGAGCGCCCCGCCGACGGCGTGGAGCCTGGAGGCGCCGCGGCTCTGCCAGAGCGCCAGCGACCGGGCGCGGCGCCGCCCTGCCAGCAGGCAGACCAGGCTCAGGGCCAGCAGCGCGACGGCGCCGCTGCCGACCTCGGCCACGCTCAGGATCTGCGAGACGGCCCGCCAGCCACCGGAGTACGTCTCGAGCAGGCTGAGCAGCCCGTTCTGGAGCACCGGCGCGCTCAGCTGGCCGGAGACGTGCAGTTGGGTGGAAGACGTGGCTTCGGCCAGGAAGACGCTCTCCATCCGGCGCAGGTCAGTCTGCAGGATCCCGGCGTCGTCCGCCCGCAGCCGTGACGAGTCGATCTCGTAGCGCCACGTGTAGCGGAACTGCATCTGGCCGAGAGAAGTTGCGTTCAATAGTGCCGGGTATGCCGCGGCCGAGAAGAGGACCGTGGTGTCGTCGATCTGGTTGAGCGAGGAAAGCGAGCGGATCTGCGGCCGTTCGAGCGACGTGTCGGCGAACCAGTAGTCGGCCGAACCATCCGGGACGTCGTAGATGCCGACTATGTCGATCGCGAGGTACGAGCTGGCGGAAGCGACATAGCGGCTCGGGGCGCCGGTCAGCGGGTCCGCGGTGTCGCTGCGCAGCTGGAGGGTGTCGCCGACGACGACGCCGAGGTCGTGGGCCGAGGCGGTCGACAGGGCTACCTCGAACGTGGTCAGTGAATCGGGCACCGGCCCCGACTGGCCGAACGACGATCCGGCCCGGACCAACCCGGGTGCGACCGGCGTCTGCGTCGTCTGGCCGGTCGGGAAGCGGCCGGAGACCAGCCGGACATGTTCGGTGGCGTCGTCCAGGTATCTCAGCCGCACAGTCCGACCCTCCAGCCCGAGCGGCAGGAAGCGGGCCGTGTCGACCGTCGCGTAGCGAGCCTGGACCAGGGCCGCCAGGGATGCCGGGAACTGCTCGAAGAACTGGTCCCCGTCGGTCGAGATGGGGGTCAGCGGATCCGGCGATCCCGGTTCGATGCGGCCGGTCTGCGAGACGGCGATGTTCCGCGTGGCGGAGGTGGCGGCGTCGACCGTCGAGCGCAGGGCCGCGTCGGCCTGGATGTCGATGACGCGCGGCGCGACCGCGAACAGGAACGACGTGACCAGGGCAAGCGCGATGAGTCCGCCCGCGGCCACCCGGGCGTCGGCCAGGCGGCGGAGCTGGACCGAGACCCAGCTCACGGCTCGACCTCCCGCCCGCGGAGCGCCGGGGCGATGGCTCCGGCCGCGGCGATGCGGATCAAGGCCAGGGCTCCGGCGGCGAGGACCGCCGCGATCGGGAGGCCGATCAGCAGGATCGTCGGCCACGGCACCACGACGGCCGGCGGGGGCAGCGCCGCCGCTCCGGTCGAGGTCACCGCGGTGAAGGGAATCGCCAGCCAGCCGAGCAGGAGCCCGAGCGCCGCTCCCGCCAGCAGGCCGTAGGCGAGCAGGAAGGCCTCCTCGAGGGCGAGCATGGCCACCACCGCGCGGGTCGACTCGCCCAGGGCTCGCAGCAGGGCCAGCTCGCCGAGGCGTTCACGGGCCAGGAAGGCGACCGTCACCAGGAAGCCGATGGAAGCCAGCGCTATCGCCGCGATCGAGCCCAGGTCCAGGGCGCCGATTACGCCCAGGGCGATCGGGTCCGCCTGCATGGCGCTCTCGAGCTGGGCGCGACTGACGACCGACGCCACCGAATACGGCCCGCCGGACAGGCTGGCCACGACCTCGGCGTCCCGTCCGGGCGTGACGGCCAGCCACCACTCACCGGCGCTGTCGACGAGACCCCAGTTGGCGTAGTCGACGAGTTCGAGCGCGGACCGATCGACGATCAGGAACGACCCGGACGGGTCGAGGGTGGGAAAGTCGGCGGCCGTGCCGACGATGCGGACCGGCGACTGGAAGCCCGACCGCGAAGCCAGGATCGTGTCGCCAGGGCGGGCGCCGGTGGAGTCCAGCAGCTGCGCGTCGGCTATGGCCGGAATGGCGGACGGCCCGGCCGGGATCGCCCAGTAGCGGAAGACGACGCCGGCGCTGACGAGCGGCTGGGTAAGGGTTGGAGATTGGTCGGTGCCGCCACCGATCGAGATCAGGCCGGGGCGACCTGCGGGTGGCTGATAGGGCAGGGCGGTCTCGTCCTCGACGCGGCTCCAGCCCCAGCCGGCCGCCGCCGGTGGAAGCGCGACCGTCTGCCAGTCGTTCCCGGTCGCGGCTTGGCTGGCTTCAAGACCCGCCAACTCGATGGTGCCGCCCAGCTGCGACAGGTTCGGCGCGATCAGCTCGATCTCGACGGATTCCAGGAGGAGCGGATAGGCCGGTCGATAGATCGTCCCGTCGGCCGAGGTCGTGAGACCGATCGCGACCCGGGCCGGCGTCGCCGCCAGGGCGACGTCGCCGCCGTCGAAACGGTGCAGGCCGTTGGCGTCGGCGATGACCACGGAGATGTCAATCGCCGCGGAGGAAGAGGCCGGGTCGGGCGGCCGGCCGGCCGCGCCGGCGTCCGCCAGGGCCGTGTCGAGGGTCACCGCGAGCCTCGCCGGGCGGCCGGGAAGGGCGGCCATCGCGGCCTTCGGCGACGCGGCCAAACCGGCCAGGGCGTCTGCCGAAGAGCTCGAGAATGCGCCCTCGGGGATCGACGCGAGGTCTGCCGTCATCCCCGGGTCCACGGCAAGCAGCTCCCCGCCGGCCACGTCCCGGCCGACGTCGAATGCCTCGCGCACTACCGGGTCCGCCGCCGTCACCCCGGGGATGGCGGCATAGGCGGTGCCGAGGGCCCAGTCCGGCAGGGCCGGGTAACCGGCAACGGTCACGCGCTCGTCGGAGGCCGCCTGGTAGGCCGCCTGGTCGGTCTGCGATCTGGTCCACGTGGCCGCGAACGTTGCCGCGAACGTACCGAGCGCGGCGGCCAGCATGAGCAGCAGGGCAAGCCGCGTGTAGCGCAGCGGCCGCCGCCCGATCTGGCGGGCCAGAAGCGGCGCCATCAGCCCGGCCCCGCGCCCCAGCAGCCGTTCGCCGACTTCGCCGAGTCGCGGCACGGCCCGCGTGGCGAACAGGGCGCCTGCCAGCAGGCCGATGGCCGGCGCCGCGACCAGGAGCGGGTCGATGCCCAGGTCTCCGCGGACCGTCCGTGTCAGCGGCGCCCCGTACAGCTGGAGCTGCCAGATGGCGATCGCGGCCACTACGAGCAGGGCCAGGTCCAGGCCTAGCCGCTGGGCCAGCGTCCGGCCGACCTGTCGGCCCAGGGCCGCGCGAACCCCGGACAGCGTGCCGGCTCCCGGCAGCGCCGGCAGGGTCAGGACGACGACGCAGCCTATGCCGGCGGCCGCGGCCGCGGCCACGACCGTGCCGTCGATGCCGACCGGGACCAGCACCCCGGCCGAGGCCAGGGGACCGACGGCGCCTACCAGCCGGACGAGTAACTGCGCCACGAACGGCGCGACTGCCACCGCCGGCACGGCCAGCAGGGCCGCCTCGCCGAAGGCAAGCAGCGCGAGGTGGGCGGACGAGGCGCCGCGCGAGCGCAGCAACGCCGCCTCCGGCCGGCGCCGCTCGACGAGCATGCCGGCCACCAGGAGGATGGCGTACACGGCCAGCACGGCGAACTGGGCGAAGAGAAGCCAGATGCTGCTCTGGGCCACGAGCAGCGCCGTCGACGCCGCCGTGAGCGCCGCCGGCAGGCCCGAGTCGACCCAGACATAGGTGCCGGGATTCGCGACCCCGAGGCGGTCGCCGAGCGTGGCTATGGCGGCGACGAGCGCGTTCGCGCCGTCCGGCCGGAGCGATCCGATGTCCGGCAGCCAGCGCCACTCGAGGTTCACGCTGGCGCTGCCCGCGAGAGCGGGCAGGTCCGGCGCGGCGACCACGAACGGCCCCCGGGTCGTGGCCGAGCCGGTGGTCTGGACGCCGGTCAGCTCCAGCGGCGAACCAAGCCAGTAGCGATCCTGCGGGTCAGGCCGCCACAGGCCGACGACGACCACCTCGGCATGCCACGACGGGTCGAGCTTGCTGGTCAGGCCCACCCGCTCCCCAAGCGAGACTCCCAGGGCCGCCGCCGCCCCGTCGGAGAGGGTTGCCTGGACGGGCGAGCCGCCGGGCCGCGCCCAGTGGCCGGCCGTGAGCGCGGCGTGCGCGTCGAGTCCCGCGTAGGCGCCGACCAGGATCTGCCGCGTGGCGTCCGAGGCGTCGACGCCCGCCAGAGAGAGGCCGTCGGTTGTGGCGATCAGCGAAGCTCGGCCCGGGAACGAGCCGAGCACCTGTCCGACGATCGGCTCGACCGCTCTGTCCTCGCTGTCGATCTCGCCGGCCCCGACGGTCGCCTGGACCCGGACCGCGCTGGTGGAGGCGGGCGCGGCCTCGATCACGCCGCGGAAGCCGCCCAGGGAGACGCTTTCGGAATAGGTCGCGGCGGCCGTGATCAGGCTGGTCGCGCAGGCCAGAAGGAGCCACGCCGCCAGGACCAGGGGCCAGTCGGAGCGGCTACGCCGGACGACTGCGCGGGCGAGGCTCAGGCGCCGAAGACTGTGCGCCACCGGCTCGCTCACTCCGGCCCGTCAGATCAGGTTCGCCAGGGCCCGGGCGCGGACCATCACCGCATCGAGCATCGGAGGAGTCAGCCGGCCCGTGAAGGTGTTCTGCTGGCTGGGGTGGTAGGAGCCGAGGAGGGTCAGCGGCCCCAGGTGGGCTTCGGCCAGGTGGCCGAAGGACGGCCGGGGAGTGGCTCGATAGCCGAGCTCGGCCATGGCTCGCATCGCGCCGTCCCAGGCGAACGCTCCGAGGGCGACCACGACCCGTGCTTCCCGGAGCGCATCGAGTTCGCGGAGGAGGTACGGCAGGCAGCGGGCGCGTTCGTCAGGAGCCGGCTTGTTGTCGGGCGGGGCGCAGCGAACGACGGCCGTGAGGTAGAGGTCCAGGAGCATCAGCCCGTCGTCGACGGATACCGAGGTCGGCTGGCTCGCGAACCCGGTCCGATGCAGGGAGGCGAAGAGGAAGTCGCCCGATCTATCGCCGGTGAAGAGCCGGCCGGTACGATTGCCGCCGTGGGCGGCGGGGGCGAGTCCCACGACCACGACGCGGGCCCTCGGGTCCCCCAATCCCGGCAGCGGCCGAGCCCAGTACGGCTGGCCGAGGTAGCGCGCCGGCGGTCGCGCGGCCGCTTCCTCGCGCCACTCGACGAGTCGGGGACAGCGGCGGCACGCGACGACCTCGGTGGCGACCTCAGCCAGGATCCTGGGCGTCTCGGGCTGCATCGGTTGAGTCTGACACGCGAGCCGCCAGTCCGGCGGCGAATCCGCTCCCGAGGAACCAGCGCCAGGCGGCGAAGGCCGCCAGGGCGCCTGCGGCGTTCATGATCGCGTCGTCGATGTCGGTGATCCGGTAGCTGAAGCCCTCCAGCAACGAGCCGGCGTATTGCGCCGTCTCGATGCCGAGCCCGAAGGCCACGGCGACGAGGGCGAAGCGGCGCCAGTCGCGCAGGGCCGGCCAGAGGCCCGGGCCGTAGATGCCCAGCGGTGCGAGCGCCACGGCGTTGCCGAACAGCTGCCGGGCCGTGTTCGGGCTGAGGTGCTGGAGCTGCCCGGCGATCGTCGCGAAGGGAACGATGTTGTCGTCGCTCATGCCTCTGGTAAGGCGGTAGTACTCCTGGCCGCCGATCGGGATCGGAAAGATCGTCAGTGCGACGACCATCGCGATGTGTACGAGGGCAAGCAGCGCCATGAGCTTCCAGCGCAGGTCGGCGCCTCGCCGCAGGATCCAGGCCGCGATCGGGACGGCCGGCAGCAGGGCGACGAAGCCGGGTATGAGGACCAGCTGGCCGTCGGTGAACGTGAACACGAACTCCCCTCCCTGGCTTGCGTGGCCACAGGATGACACGAGACGGCTCAGCTTCGAGGCCGCGAGAGCCGCCCGGGCTTAGCGTCCGGTTGCGGTCCGATGCACATTCGCAAACCCGGCCCGGAGTGCATGCGATGCACCGCCGGGGTCGAGGGTCGGGGGAACCGGCCCCGCCGCGTATAATTCCGGCGCGTGGAGCGGGTCGATACCGCGTCGGGACACGCCCCGCAGCCTCGCCGAAGTTGAGGATTGGACTCTGCCAATGACCGCCGAGACGTCCACCTGGGCCACCAAGAAAGGCCTCGCCCAGATGCTCAAGGGCGGCGTCATCATGGACGTCGTCACTCCCGAGCACGCCAGGATCGCCGAGGACGCCGGGGCATGCGCCGTGATGGCCCTCGAGAGGGTCCCGTCGGACATCCGCGCGGCCGGCGGCGTGGCCCGAATGAGCGATCCGCTGATGATCGAGGGGATCATGGCGGCGGTCAGCATCCCGGTCATGGCCAAGGCCCGGATCGGGCACTTCGTCGAGGCGCAGGTGCTGGAGGCCCTCGGCGTCGACTACATCGACGAGTCGGAGGTCTTGACTCCGGCCGACGAGGTCAATCACATCGACAAGCACGCCTTCAAGGTCCCGTTCGTGTGCGGCTGCCGAAACCTGGGCGAGGCGCTGCGCCGCATCAACGAGGGCGCGGCGATGATCCGGACCAAGGGCGAGGCCGGCACCGGCGACATTGTCGAGGCGGTCCGGCACATCCGCACGCTGATGTCCGAGATCCGCCGCCTTGGCTCGATGCGGGAGGACGAGCTGTTCGTCGCCGCCAAGGAGATGGATGCCCCGTACGACCTGGTCAAGCAGGTCGCGGCCGAGGGCAAGCTGCCGGTCGTCAACTTCGTGGCCGGCGGGATCGCCATTCCGGCCGACGCGGCCCTGGCCATGCAGCTGGGTGCCGAGGGAGTCTTCGTCGGATCGGGCATCTTCAAGAGCGAGAACCCGGCGAAGACGGCGGAGGCGATCGTCCAGGCCACCCTCCACTTCGACAACCCCAGGATCATCGCCGATGTTTCGAAGGGTCTGGGCAGCCCGATGCGCGGCATCGCCGCGGTCACGATCCCCGAAGCCGATCGTCTGGCAGTCCGGGGCTGGTAGCCCGGCGTAGCGGGACGCACGGTCGCTTGGGACCGCTGCGAACCCGGAGCGCGTGATGAGAATTGGCGTACTGGCGCTTCACGGCGCCGTCATCGAGCATATCCAGGTCCTGCGGTCGATCGGCGTAGAGCCGGTCGCGGTCCGCCTGCCCGAGGATCTCGAAGGACTCTCCGGGTTGATCCTGCCCGGCGGGGAGAGCACCACCATGCGCAAGCTGGTGGCCAGGTGGAATTTGCGCGAGCCGGTCATGGCCCTGGCCCGGTCCGGGGCGCCGATACTCGGGACCTGCGCGGGCATGATCGTGGTCGCGAAGCAGATCGCCGGAGGTGAGGAGCCCGTCTTCCCGCTGCTCGACGTGACGGTCGAGCGGAACGCCTTCGGGCGCCAGCTCGATTCGTTCGAGACCGAACTGTCCATGCCCATCGTGGGCGACCGGCCGGTGCACGCGATCTTCATCAGAGCCCCCATAATCGAACGAGTGGGACCGGGCGTGGAGGTTCTGGCCAGGCTGCCCGACCATCGCGTCGTGGCGGTGAGGCAGCGGAACGTGATCGCCATCGCGTTCCACCCCGAACTCGCCGGCGAGACGCGCATCCACCGCCTCATAGCCGCCATGGCGAGCGAGTACGCCGAACCGGGAGAGGGGACCGCCGCGCGGGGGACCGAGCCGTGGTCCCTCGGGGAGGCCATGTGAGCGGCCGAGTCCGCCTGGCCCGCCTGACCGACCTGGCCGCGATCGGCGAGCTGTCCCGGCTCTCCCAGCAGGACAACGTCGACGCGCGCTCCCTCGGCCTGCCGGTGAGCGGGCCGCGCATCGGCGTCTTCAGCCTCTTCCGACTTCCTCTGGGCGCCTTCCGCCCCAACGACCTGCTCTTCGTCTACGAGGACGAGCGCCGCATATCCGGCCTCCTTCGGGTCGAGCGCGACGCCTCCCGCGACGAGTGGACGATCGTGGAGCTGGACGCGATAGGCTCGGGCGATTCCGGCGATACCCGGTTCCGCCTCGTCCAGCACCTCCTGCGCGACGGCGCCAAGCGGGGCGCGATTCGCTTCCACGTGGCCTGCTCGGACGGCCAGGGCAACCCCGAGCTCTTCATGCAGGCGGGCTTCGCCCGATACGGGCAGGAGCGGCTGCTCTTCCGCGGCACGGAAGTGCCGCTGCCTCCGCCGTGGCCCGAGGAGCAGACGAGGGCCGCCGGGATACGGCCGTGCGGACCCCTGGACGCCCTGGCGCTGGCTCGGCTGTATGCGGCGGTCACGCCTCAACCGGTCCTCCGGCTCGAGTCATACCGGCTGTCCGACTGGGAGCGCCAGGGTTCCGCCTCCCGCGTTCCGCGATCGAGCCTGGCCCCGATCCTTCGTTTCGCGGAGATGGAGGCCTACGTGCAGGTGGATCACGGCGACGGCATCGGCGGGGTCGTGGCGCTGCTTCAGCTGGGCGTCGCCCGCGAGGAACAGCCCCACTACCTCAGGGTCCTGGCCCGGCCCGAGGCGGACGTCAGCCCCATCGTGGACTTCGGCCTGGGGCTCCTGGCGGCGCGAGTCGGGAGAGGCGGCGGCTGCCCGGACAACGGGGTCCTGGCTCCCGTTCGAACCTACGAATCGCCCATCGACCGCCGCCTCGAGGAGGCCGGCTTCGTCGATCTCGACACGGTGACCCTCCTGATGAAGGAGGCCGTCGTGCGCGTGGCGGAACCCGCGCTGGTCCCGGCGGTACGCTAGATGCAAGACCTCAGGAGGACACGTGACTGACCAGGGGCCGACGCCACGCCGACGCGAAACGATCGACGACCTGACTCTCCTCCTCAACGCCCTCCCGCCCGACGTGTACCAGGCGGTCCGCGACCTGACCGATCCGTCCCAGCTGATAGAGATCGTCATGGACCTCGGCCGGAGACCCGAGGCGCGCTTCACCGACGGCGAGGTGACGCTCCTCGATCGCGAGATCGGCGAAGCCGACATCAAGTACGTGGTCGACCATATCGGCACGTTCGGCGACGACAACCGGGCCGGTATCGAGCGGACGCTCCACCGCATCAGCGCCATTCGCAACCGGACCGGCAAGATAGTCGGCCTGACCTGCCGCATCGGCCGCGCGGTCTACGGCACGATCGAGATCATCAACGACTTCGTGGAATCCGGTAAGTCCATCCTGATCATGGGCCGGCCGGGCATCGGCAAGACGACGATGCTGCGCGAGGCGGCTCGCGTCCTGGCCGAGGACCACGGCAAGCGGGTCGTCGTCGTCGACACGTCGAACGAGATCGCCGGCGACGGCGACATTCCACATCCGGCCATAGGTCGGGCCCGCCGCATGCAGGTCCGAACTCCATCTCTGCAGCACGAGGTCATGATCGAGGCCGTCGAGAACCACATGCCCGAGGTCATCGTCATCGACGAGATCGGCACCGAGCTGGAGGCGCAGGCGGCACGGACCATCGCCGAGCGCGGCGTCCAGCTGATCGGCACCGCCCACGGCAACAACCTCGACAACCTGATGCTCAACCCCACGCTGACGGACCTGATCGGCGGCATCCAGACGGTCACCCTCGGCGACGAGGAAGCGCGGCGCCGCCGCTCGCAGAAGAGCGTCCTGGAGCGCAAGGCTCCGCCGACCTTCGACGTCATCGTGGAGATCCTGGATCGGGAGAAGGTGACGGTCCACGCCGACGTGGCCGAGACGATCGACGCGCTGCTCCGCGGCGACCCGATCTCGGCCGAGCTGCGCTGGCGGGACGAGGCGGGCGTGCACCGCTCGCAATCCCGTCCCAGGCCGTCCCCCCGGGAAGCGCTGAACGGCGGCGATCGGTTTGGGAGCGATCGTTTCGCCGGCCTGGTCGGCGCCGGTCCGGGCTGGCGTACGGAGCCCGGCTGGCGCGGTTCGGGCTCGTATCGGGCCCCGTCCGACTGGCGCGACGCCGATCACGGCGGGATGCGGCCCGGCTACAGGCCCGGCGCCGGCGGTGGCTGGCGCACGCCGCCACGGGGCGCGCGGGAGGTCCGCGATGGCGCCCGGCGGACGCGCGGCGACGAGGCCGGCGGCGGCCCCGGAGGCAGCGGCGCGGGGGGATCGGGTGGAGTCGGCGGATCGGGCGGAGCGGGCGGAGCGGCCGGCTTCGGGGGCCCTGGCGGGGCCTCGAGCTGGCCGGGGCCCGGGTCGCGGACGCTCCCAGGTGAGAGGTTCGCCTTGCCGCCGTCTTCGGCCGGGGAGGCGTCAGGCGGGCCCTTCCTGGCCGGTGAGATCGCCGATCGCGGCCCGATAGAGCGCGGGCCGGCTCCCGTCCCGGAGCCGCGGGCCCGGGAACTGCGCGAGCTCGAAAGGCAGCGGTCATGGGCCAGGCAGGCGACTCGGGCGCTGAACGACTATCGGGCCGACGAGCTCGACGAGGACGAGGCTGGTCCCGGGTCGGCCGCGGGCCCGGTCGCCGAGCCCGAGCTGCGAAGGGTTGGCGGTGAGGGCTCCGTCGAGTCGTCCCCTGCCGCCAGGAGGTCCGACGCCGGCGGGGACGAGCGAGAGGATCTCGAAGACGAGCTGGGCGAGGACGATGAGGCGCTCGCGGACGTCGTCCGGCTGGGCGGTGGAGGGGCGGCCGAGGCCGAGGATGGCCGTGCCGTGCTCCGCGTCCGAGAGGCCGGGACCATTCTCCCGACGCTGCGCGTCCTGCCCCACGGCATCAGCCGCAAGCGGCTCGAGCTCGCCATCAAGGAATTGCAGCTGCCGGTCATCATCGCCCGCGACCCGGACGAGGCGGACGTGGCCATCACGCTCAAGAGCGAGTACCGGCAGAAGACGGCCACTCTGCGCGAGGTCGAGGAGCGTGGTCTGCCGATCTACGTGCTCAAGAGCAACACCATCGTCCAGATGGAAGCCAGCCTGACGTCGATCTTCTCGCTGGAGGTCGATCCGCGGGAAGCCGCCCTGCGCGAGACCGAAGAGGCGATCGGTCTAGTCATCCACCGGGCCGAGCCGGTCGAGCTCTCGCCCCAGAACGCATACATACGGCGGCTGCAGCACCAGATGGCCGAACGGGCGAACCTCGTCTCGCGCTCGCGCGGCCGCGAGCCGTACCGCCGGGTCCGCCTCTATCCGTAGCGGGCCGGATTCTGCGCCGCGGCCGCCTGGCGCCGTGGCCGCCGCGGCCGCCGACCGGGCCACCAGGCGCGGCCGCCGACCGGGCCACACCGGGCGGCCGGTTGACACGGCCCGACCCGGCGCCGCCGACCTGCCACGAGGCGCCGCGCGCCGTCAACCGGCCCGGAGGCGCCGCGCGCCGCCACCGGCCCGGAGGCGCCGCAACCGGCCGCCGGGCGCGGCGGCAGCCGACCGGCGACCGGCAGGACCCGCCACGAGGCGCGGTGGCAGCCGACCTGCCACGAGGCGTCGCGGCCGCCGACCTGCCACACCGGGCGGCCGGTTGAAACGGCGCCGACTCGGCGCCGCCGACCGGCCACGAGGCGCGGCGACCGGCAGGACCCGCCACGAGGCGCGGTGGCGCCGACCTGCCACACCGGGCGGCCGGTTGACACGGCCCGACCCGGCGCCGCCGACCTGCCACGAGGCGTCGCGGCCGCCGACCGGCCACCAGGCGCGGCGACCGGCAGGACCCGCCACGAGGCGCGGCGGGCATGGCACGGCCCGCCCAGGCGCCGCCGGCAAGGCCGGCCTCCAGGCCGTCGGTTCTTGCGTGACAGCACTCCGGGTAGTGTTGTGCGGCAAAGGCGAGGACCCCTGTCGCGTACGGGACTCTCTTGAGTGTCGTGGCTCGATTGGCTGAGGGTGGTTTCGCACTCGGCCGCCGCCAGATAGGGAGTAGTCGGCCCGACCGGCGGCTCACGGCTCGCTTACGACCAATGTCGTTGTTGTTGCGGAAGAACCGGCCGGCCGGCACCGGGAGCCCGGCGACCGCACGTTCGGCGCCACCCACCGCCCGCCCGCCCGCCACCGGCCTGTTCGCCGCCGCCCGGGCGCCGTCGGAAGCGCGCTCGGCGTATAGGCCGCCGGACGTTGGCCTCCGGCGCCCCACCGGCCCGTGCCCCACCGGCCCGTCACCGGCCCGTCCGCCGCCGGCCCGAGCCCCGGGCCACGAGGCTGCCCGGGAACGGCAGAAGCGGCGCGGACGTCAGAACCGCGCGGATGGCGCCCAGATCAAAGAGACCTGCTGCTGCGTGGCCGGTCCGTCGGCCGTGCCCGCCGGCCCGCGCTCGGCAGGTCCCAGAGGGCGTTGCCGCCGATCCGCTCGTTTGACGGGGTCGCCGCCGCGCGCCGGCCTGGCCACGAGTCGCGGCCGCCCGTTCACCGCCTCGCCGCCGCGCTCCGCAGCTCGGCCCGCAGTCGGCACCCGTCCGCATCCGTTGCGCGACGTCTACTCTCAGCCGCAACGCTTTCCCAGCCGAAGTTCCGGCCGATGCGGCTCGGATAGACTCCGCAGATGACCGTTGATGGCAGCCGTCGGGGAGCGGCCGCGCAAGTCGTCGAGGCTCGCGGCGGTTCGGCAGTCGGGACTCCGGCGTGTCGAAGTGGAGACCGACCGAGGCCCGCGGCAGAGCTGCGCGTCCGGCCCGCTCCGGTTGACGTCGGCGCGCTACCGCGGCCGGCCGTGCCGCCGAACGGCACAGAACCACGCATCTCCCCGATTGGCGCCGCCGGCCCAGGCGTCTCGGTGCCGCCGAACGCCGCCGGCCCGGCCATCTCCCCGGCTGGCGCCGCCGGCCCGGGCGTCTCGGTGCCGCCGAACGGCACAGAACCACGCATCCCCCCGATCGGCGCCGCCGGCCCGGGCGCGTTGCCGCGGCTGGCACGGCAGAAGAGCGCGCCGGCCATCCCCCCGGCTGGGGCAGACGGCTCGGGCGTTTTGCCGCGGCCGGCACGGCAGAAGAGCGCGGCGGTCATCTCCCCGGCTGGCACCGCCGGCTCGGGCGTTTTGCCGCGGCCGGCACGGCAGAAGAGCGCGGCGGTCATCTCCCCGGCTGGCGCCGCCGGCCCGGGCGTCACGGAGCGGCGCGCCCCGGGCCGCCTGGATTTGGGTACCGTTATGTGGTCCTCCGGCAACTCGGTGCCGGCCCCTGGTGAACCGGAATGCCTTTCCCTGCGAATGGACCAATGAGAGACACAGTGGCTGCCCATGAGCCGCTGGTCGCTGCCGACGCCATGTCGGAGGGACAGTCGGAGGCCGAGCTAATGCGGCAGGTTGCCGTCGGGGAAATCGGCGGGCTCGAGATGCTATACGACCGCTATCACACGATGGCGTACGCCCTGGCTCTGCGGATCACGACTGAAACCGGGCTGGCCGAGGACGTCGTCCAGGACTCGTTCCTCGGTGTGTGGCGGAATGCGGGTCGCTATGCCGAAGCCAAGGGCAGCGTCCGGGGCTGGCTGCTGGCCATCGTGCGGCATCGCGCCATCGACGCGATGCGCCGCCGGCGGGCCGGCGTGGCCCTGGGCGACGAGGTCGACGATGCTCTTCCGGCCTCCCTCACCGTGCCGGACGTCTGGCCCGAAGTCGCCGGGCGTCTGGATGCCGAGCAGGTTCGCCGGGCCCTGACCGCCCTGCCGCCGGCCCAGCGCGAAGTCCTCGAGCTCGCCTACTTCGACGGCCTGACCCAGCGCGAGATCGCGGACCTGACTCATGCGCCGCTCGGCACCGTGAAGAGCCGGATGCGGCTCGGACTCGTCTCGATGCGCGAACACCTGGGCAGCCGGGACGATGGCGCAGTCGGCTCGGCCGCCGCGCCGACCGCCGCCGCCTCGACCAACGGCAAGAAAGACCGGGCCTGAGATGACGATCACCTGCGATCGCGTTCGCGAACTCGCCCCCGGCTTCGTCCTCGGGGCCCTCGATGCCGATGAGATGATCGCCGTTTCCGACCACCTGGAAACCTGTCCGGAAAGGCATCCGGAGGTAGACGAGCTCGGCGGCGTCCTGCCGTACCTGGCCGAGTCGCTCGAGCCCGTCGAGCCGCCCGCCTGGCTGCGCGAGTCGGTCATCACGGCCGCGCGGGTGGATCTGCTGGCCAGTCGCCGCCTCGGCAGGCTGCCCGAACCTGGGCTCGTCGATCCCGGCGTCCCGCCGGCTATCGCTCCGGCCGCGCTGTCGGCGGCCGCCGAGCCGGGCCGCCTGCAAGCATCCGCGGAACAGCCCGTGTCGCTTGCCCGAGCCCGAGCCTCCCGCCGCCGCCGCTTCTTGACCTGGACCATGAGAGTGGCCGCGGTCGTTGCCGTCGTAACCCTGGCCGGTGCCGGAGTCGTGCTCCAGGGCGACCTGTCCTCGGCCCTTAAGGCCCAGACAGAAGATGCCAAGATCAACAACGCCCTGACCCTGAACGACACGCGGACGGCCGTGATGTCGGGGGTCGGGGGATCGAAGGCCGGTGGCATCGCCGCCCTGATGCCCACCGGCCACATCATCGTGAAGCTGTACGGCCTGGCCGCGACCAAGAATGATCAGGTCTACGTCGTCTGGTTGACCACGGATCAGGGCGGCCCGACCAAAGTCGGTTCGTTCACCCCCGACGAAAACGGTGTCGGCTACCTCGAGGTGGACAACGTTCCCACGTCCGCGAGCCTGTGGCTCTACGTCTCGATGGAGCCGAACGAAAACGTGACGCAGCCGACCGGCCCGACGATCGCCAGCGGGATGGTCAGCATCTGACCCCGAATCCGCAGCCGGTGGTCGGTGCGGCCCCGCCGCGCGCCTCTACTCCGCGACGGCTCGCGTAGCGACCCGGTTTCCGCCGGCTCCCCGGGCGACCCCGGCGGCTTCCTCCGCCACGGCCAGCAGCTCCTCCGTGGTCCGGCCATCCAGCGGGAAGCCGGCGAGCCCGGCCGAGACCGAGAGGCCTCGACCCTCGATTGGGGCCAGAGCCGCGACGCCGCGCACGAGCCGTTCCGCGACGACGAGCCCGTCGGGACCCGGCGCGATCAGGATGAACTGCTCGTTGCCGTAGCGGGCGACCGTGTCCATGAGCCTGACCGACTCCGCCAGGACCTGGGCCACGCGGCGCAGGGCGTCGTCTCCGGCCGAGTTGCCGCCGGTCTTCTGGATCTCCGCGAAGTGGTCGATCTCCAGGATCGCGATGCTCAAGGGCATGCCCTGCCGGCCGGCCCGGGCAACTTCGAACTCGAGCGTCCGATCCAGCGCGCGACGGTTGGCCAGGCCGGTGAGCGGGTCGGTGTGAGCGAGCCGGTCGAACCACTCGGCCCGCTCCGAGCCGAGCGAGAGGGCCAGTGCCCGTTCGATCGCCACGGCCGCGAGATCGGCGAGCGGCTCCGCCCCGCCGAGCGCCTCGCGCGCGGGCAGCGGCCCGGCGAACCCGAGCGCCATGACGCCGAGCGCGATCTCGATGCCGTCGCGCCGCACGACGAGGGGCAGCAGCAGGGCGGTCGCGGCGCCTCGGAGGATGGCCACGTGGGCCGCGTCGCCCACCTCCAGCGGCTGGCGCGAGCGGGTGACGTCGGCCAGTGGATCGTGACTCTTGGACACCGCCGGCACCGGACCCTCGGCCGCCGCCACGTCCGCGTCGACGCCATGCGTGACCGCCAGCTCGAGCTCATCGCGATCCGGATTGACGATATAGACGGCTCCCGAGCCAGCCCGGAGGTGCTCTGCCGCCAGCCCGAGCAACTCGGCCAGCGAGTCGTCGAGGTCGTCGCCGCGGGCGACAGCGGCGGCTGCCGCCGCGAAGAGCTGGCCATCGGTTCGATCGTGAAGCGGTAGCTCGCCGGACACTTGATCCTCCCCGTGCGCGGGACAGCGGTCCCCGCTGGGATTGTACGGCCCGGGTCCCTCGATCGCGACTGGCAAGGCGCGGCGAGCGGCGCAATTCGATGAGCTGGGACCTCGCCTGGACGGATCTGCCGCATATACTCCGACCGTGAAGCTCGTCATCGCCGTCGTCCACAACGAGGACGCCCGCGTCCTGATCGACGCCCTTTTGGCCCATGAGTACAGGGCCACGTGGCTGCACAGCTCGGGCGGCTTCCTCAAGCAGGCGAACGCGACGATCCTCCTCGGCGTCGCCGACGACAAGGTCGATGACGTGGTTGCCCTGGTACGTGACAACTGCCGGGCCCGGACCCAGACCGTGAGCCCCATTCCGCCGATCATGGAGCCCGGCGAGTTCTTCATGCCGTACCCGCTCGAGGTTGAGGTGGGCGGAGCCGTCATCTTCGTCCTGCCCATCGAGCGGCTCGAGCGGATCTAGCCGAGCGCCGGCCGGATGAGATCGTGAGCCCGTTCCGGCCGGACCTTGTCGACTGCTGGATCTTCCGCTTCGTGCGTCGGGACTCCGACGTCGCGGTCGGGCCGCCCAAGCTCCAGCTCGAAATCCTGCTGCTGCGGCGCTCTCCAGGCCGGATCCTGCCCGGCCTGTGGCAATGCGTGTCCGGTTCGCTGGAGCCCGGCGAATCCGTGACCGACGGCGCCCTTCGCGAGTTGCGCGAGGAGACGGGCTTCGGCCCCGACCAGATCCGGGGCTTCTACGACCTGGACCAGGTCAATCAATTCCATGAACCGTCGGTTGCGGCCATCCTGACGAGCGCGATCTTCGCCGTTCGTGTAGGGCCGGCGGTGGAGCCGGTGCTCTCGCACGAGCACGACGCGATGCGGTGGGCATCGCCGGACGAGGCGCTCGAGGTCGTGGTCTGGCCGGCATATCGAGAGTCGATCCGGCGCATCGTCGAGAACCTCCTGGAGCCCGAAAGGGCGGTCTGGTTCGAGCTCACACCGGCGGGCGAGCGAGCCCGGCGCTAGCCGGTCGGGGCGGCAAAGCGAGGAACCTCGGACCGCCGGTTACCCGTTTGCGGTCCCCGCGGCCTCTTAACGGATGTGAGGCAGAACAGGGTCCCATTCGAAGCGAGCGATTCGGCGGCTAAACTCGAATTCGCCACCTGCCCGATCGGCCCGGCCGAAGCCTCTTTACCGGCATGAAAGCCATCACGGCACCACTCGACAGGGAGGGCCCCATCGAGCCTGTTCTGCCTCTGGAACGTGCGACGACGCCGACTCCGGAATGGGTCGCGTCGCTCGACGCGCACGGACCGATGCTGCTCGCCGCGGCTCGGGCCATCACCCGGGACGAGGCAGAAGCGCAGGACCTGGTCCAGACGACTTTCGAGCGGGCGTTGCGCGCGGCGCCGACGATCCGGGACTCGCTGGCCATCCGGGCCTGGCTCCTGACCGTCCAGACGCGCGAGGCGCTTCGCGTCGTGCGGCGGCTGCGTCGCACGCTTCGTTTCGATCCGGCGATCCACGAGCTGCCGGTGGGCGGTCCGGAGACGTCGGCATCGCTCGAGCTCGACGAGGCGCTCGGCCGGCTGTCGCGGCCGATCCGGGCCGCCGTGGTCCTGCACCACATGGTCGGGCTCTCAGTGCGCGAAACCGCGGACGCGCTCGGGGTGTCGGAGAACACGGCCAAGGCGCGGCTGAAGACGGGACTCGCGAGACTCCGGGAGTGGCTCGATGAAGACTGAACCGAACGGCGGCCCTGCCGCCGATGGCGGCGTGGAGCGCCGGCTCGCACGCCTCTACGACGAGGAACTGGATCGGGCGGAGCGAGACTTCCCGACCATTCGGACGCCGCTCTGGGACGCGGGCGAGGGGCGCCGAACCGGCCGAGGGCGGTTGAGGCTCGCCGCGGGGGGCCTGGCGGCCGTCGCGGTGGCTGCCGTCGTGGTCGCGGCCGGATGGCAGGTCTTCGGCCCGCAGGCTGTCCCCGCCGGACCGGCCCCAGCCGGCGGAATCCCCACGCAGATCGACGGCCAGCGCGTCTACATGATGGCGGACAGGTCCGAGTGGCAGAACCTGAGCGGGAGCTTCCTGCTGGAGGCGACTCCGTCCGTCGCGGCGCCTTCGTGCTTCCCGAGCCAGGTACACGCCCCAGCCAGCTCTTCAGAGCGGGATCTCATCCAGACGACATGCGGGGCGATTGTGGTCGGGCAGAACCTCGGGTCCGACGTCATGCTGGCGCCGAAGAGCGCCGCCCTGGTCGAGCCCTGGGAGGGAGTCACGATCGTGGTGCGCGTTCACACGCACGACTCCGAAGCGACTCAATGCAGTGAGGACACCCGGGCGCAGTGCGAGGCCTCCGTCGTGGTCGAGGCCGTGGTGTGGCCGACGATACCGACGCAGATCGATGGCAAGCGCGTCTACCGCGCCTCCGACCAGGCCTCGTTCGCCGCGATCGGCGGCAGCTTCCTGCTGGGCGGCGTCTTCAGCAAGCCCGAGTTCGTGCCACCCTGCCCGATGCAGATGAACGAGACGCAGGCCGAGCAGCAGCTGATCCCGTACTGCTACCTGGAGTCGATCGACGGTCTCGACGTCGCACCGATGAGCAACATCGACGAGCCGAGGAACGACCTCGTCGTGGCTCGCGTCCACGTCGATGACCCGCTCGCGGCGCAGTGCCCGGCCTCGGACCGGGCCGAATGCGAGGCCTCGATCGTGGTCGAGTCCGTGGTCTGGCAATCGGACGCTGTGATCAACGCTTCGCCTTCGAAAGGCCCGCCCACTCCGAGTCCGACCGCCGGCGCGGCGGGTTCGGCAGGGGCGTTCGGGGGGTCGTCCGGCGTCAACGAAACCTCGACGGCGCCGTCGCCAGGCATGAGCGGCGGCGACGTCGCGCCGCCGCCGCCGGCTGCGACCCCACCCCTGCCGCCGGCTTCGTAAGCCGAATCGGGGGACTTATCCGGCGCGGCGCGCTCGACGAATGTCCGATGATTGACCTTGCCGCGGGCAACCCGCGGTGAAGGCTCATGCGGGCGCAACTCCAGGAGGCGGCATGTACGTCACGGTGGTCCACATCCACGTCAAACCCGGGCAGGCCGCAGCCTTCATCGACTCGATGCGGGCCAACCACGAGAGCTCCGTGCGGGAACCCGGCAATCTCCGCTTCGACGTCCTACGGTCCGTCGACGATCCGAGCCGGTTCCTGACGTACATGGCCTATCGAGACGAGCTCTCGGCCAGGGCTCACACCGCAACCGGCCACTACCTGGCATTTCGCGACCAGGTGGTCGACTGGATGGTCGAACCGCGAGAGAATGTCCGCTACGACGGCCTCCAGCCCGCGGTCGAGCAGGCCGGCGGAGCGGCCCAACGCGCGCCGGAGAAGGGCTGCCCGAGGTACGTCACGATGGTCTACGTCCACGTGAAACCCGAGCACGTCCCCGACTTCATCGAATCGATCCGGGTGAACCACGAGCACTCGGTCCGCGAGCCCGGCAACGTGCGCTTCGACATCCTCCAGTCGTTTGACGATCCGACCCGCTTCGTGGCCTACGAGGCGTACGTCGACGAGGCCGCTGCGAAGGCCCACAAGGAGACGGCCCATTACCTGGCCTGGCGAGACGAAGTCGCCCCGTGGATGGCGGAGCCGCGCCAGGGCGTCCGGTACGAGGGCCTCTTCCCGGCGGCCCCGGGCACGTCGGCCGCTGCGGCCGAGTAGGACAAAGAAGGCGGCGGCGATGGAATTGAAAGGACCGGCTGATACCGGAGAGCGCGCGGGCGCGGGCCCGGCCGGGAAGGCGGCGGCCGCCTGGCCGGCGTTCTCGATCGCGCGTCTGCCTCGCATCGTCTTCGGCAGCGGAGCGTCGGAGCAGTTGGGCGGGGTAGTCCGGGAGTTCGGGCGGAAGGCGCTGGTAGTCGTTCGCGGCCCCGGCTTCACGGAATCGCCGGAGTGGGAGCGGCTGCGTGCCTCCCTCGAAACCGCGGGAGTCGATATCGCCGTCGAAGCCGTGTCCGGCGAGCCCTCGCCGGCCCTCGTCGACGGGATCGTGGCCGGCCATCGAAGCGGCGGCCCGACGGGCGGGTCCGGCAGCGGCCACGGGGGTGGCCCCGACGCGGTCGACGTCGTCGTCGGGATCGGCGGGGGCAGCGCCATGGACACGGCCAAGGCCGTGGCGGGCCTCCTGATCCCCGGCAACTCCGTCATGGATCATCTCGAGGGGATAGGGCCGGAGCTGCCCTATCGCGGCCCGTCGGTGCCGTTCGTGGCCGTACCGACCACCGCCGGGACGGGCAGCGAGGCGACCAAGAACGCGGTCCTGAGCCGGCGCGGACCGGGCGGCTTCAAGAAGTCGTTCCGCGACGAAGCGCTCGTCGCGCGCGTGGCGATCCTGGACCCGGACCTGCTGGCCGCCTGTCCACCGGAATTGATCGCCGGGAACGGCATGGACGCGCTGGCCCAGCTGCTCGAGTCGTACGTCTCGACGAAGGCAAACCCGTTCACCGACGCGCTGGCCCTGTCGGGCCTGATCTGCGTCCGCGACGGCCTGCGGCCGTGGTTCGAGGAGGCGGCCGCTGGTCGTGGGGCGGCCGGTCGCGGCAGCGCGGCGGCGGCCGCCCGCGAGCGCATGGCGTACGCGGCGCTGTGCTCCGGCATCTGCCTGGCCCAGGCCGGCCTCGGGTCGATCCACGGCCTGGCCTCGCCGCTCGGGGCGCAGTTCCCGATCCCCCACGGCCTCGCGTGCGGGGCGACGCTCGTGGCCGCGACGCGGATGAACATAGCCGCCCTCGAGGAGCGCGACCCGGATGGCCGCGCCCTTGGCCGCTATGCCGAGGCCGGCCGGCTGTTCGGCGGCCCGGCCCGCAGCGACGATCGCGAGGCACTCGCGGCCTTCGTTCCGGCCCTGGAGACGTTGACCGCCCGGCTCGGCGTACCTCGGCTTTCGGCCTTCGGCATCACCGAATCGTCGATCCCGGATCTCGTCGCCGACGCGCGCGGCAGCAGCATGAAGACGAACCCGATCGTGCTCACGGACGGCGAGATCGCCTCGATCCTGCGGGCGTCGCTCTAGAAAGGGGCCGTGGGGGCCGCTCGCCGCAGGGGGCCGCCTGTCGGCCGCCAGCCGCTCACCGCAGGCCGCCCGCCGCCAGCCGCTCGCCGCTCGCCGCTCGCCGCTCGCCGCTCGCCGCCGGCCTGCGGCCGATCGCCGCGCCGTGCTACCGGAAGGCCGGCAGCACTTCCGCGCCGAGGTACTCCAGGATGTCTGTCGTGGCGATTCTCGGCAGGTCCGACACGATGATGTAGTTCATGCCCGCGTCGATGAGGCGCCCGTACGTGTCGATGACCTCCTGCGGACCGCCGACGACGGCATGCGTTCGATACTCCGCCAGCGACTGGTCGCGCCGGTACCGCTTCGTCAGCTCCTCCGGATCGTCGCCCGCCCGCAAGAGAGTGGTCTCGACGTTCGTCGATCGGATCAGCTCGTCCGGATCACGTCCGAAATCCTCGCAGTGGCCCCGGATCACGTCCAGCTTGTGCGCGAACCACGACATATCGTCGAGATGGCCGCCGAAGTTGGTGGCGTCGCCGTACTGCGCCGCCAGCCGGAGCGTCACCTTCTCGCCCGAACCGCCGACCCAGATCGGCGGGTGGGGCTGCTGGACGCCCTTCGGCTCGTTGATGGCGCCGGAGATCTTGTAGAACTCTCCCTCGAAGGACGCGTGCGGCGAACTCCACATGGCGTGGATCACCTGCAGGGCCTCGCTCAGCATCCGCAGCCGCGCGCCGGCGGTTGGCGGATAGGTGTAGCCGTAGGCCAGGTACTCGTGCTCGTACCAGCCGGCGCCGATCCCGAAGTCGAGCCGGCCGTGGCTGAGCACGTCCACGGTCGAGGCCATCTTGGCCAGCAGGGCCGGGTTCCGGTAGCCGTTGCAGGTGACCATCTGGCCGAGCCGGATTCGACTGGTGTCGCGGGCCAGGGCCGCCGTCGCCGTCCAGCACTCGAAGGTGGTCTCGAGGACCGGTTTGAAGTAGGTGTGGAAATGGTCGAAGAGCCAGATCGAGTCGAAGCCGAGGCGCTCCGCCGTCTGGGCGATGCGGCTCATCGCCTCGTACTTCTCGATCGGATCCTCGATGTCGACCAGGTCGAGGATCCAGCCCTGGGGCACGAATACTCCGAACCGAACGGGCGCCACGGTCATTCCCTCCTGCTGATGCGACCACGATACGTCAGGAGCGGTCGCGGTTTGGAGTCGGCCGTCACTCCCGGTTCGACGACCGAGGTCGCGGTCCCCGAGTCCCTATGATCCCCCCATGACGACTGAGCCGAGATCCGGCCGTGCCGGGAGGGTGGCTCGTGCCTTGGTCCCGCTCCTGCTGGCCACGGCTGTCGCGGTGGGCGGGGCCGGGCTGATGTCCGGCAGCCTCGCGGCGGGCGTTCTTCCGGGCGCGATCTTCAGCGCCTTCGTGGGCGTGCCGGTCTATGGGCTCGTGGACTTCATGGCCGACCGGAGTCCGGGCGGCCAAGGCCCTCCGCCCGGTCCCGTCCTCGTCGCGTTCATCGCCGCGGCGGCGGCCATGCTCGTCCTGTCGGCGAGCGCGCCGTGGGACGGGCTCCTGTGGTTCGTCTTCGGCTTTCTCCTTTGGGCGACGGCCGGAACGGTCTGGCTGGTCAGGCTCGGTACGTCGGTCGTCCGTGGTGGCCCCCGGTCACTGAGGCCCCACTTGCTCAGGTGGCTCGTCCCGCCCGTCATCGGAATTGGCGGCCTGGTACTTGCCGTCTCAGGTGCGCCGTTCCTAATCCGGTTCGAGCTCAGCAAGCCGGCCCTGGACGAAGCCGCGAGGCAGTCGGTCGCGGGTCGACTCGAACCTGGCGCGCCGGTGTCTCTCGGTCTCTTCCAGGGAATGGTTGAGGCGAACACAGACGGTTCAGTCGGGTTCTACCTCGGCAGCACCGGCAATGACGCGATCTCGCTCGAGCAGCTGGCCGACGGTGCCCGGCCCGCCAACGACGAGTTCACCGTCTGGCAGCATATGGACGGCAGGTGGTGGTTGCTCACGGTGGTGACCTCGCGCTGATCGGTGCCGGCTGGCGCTGTGAACTCCAACGCTGTACTCTCCACGAGCCAAATCGAATAGGCCGCTCGTATCAGGGAAGCCGGTGCGAAACCGGCGCTGTCGCGCAACTGTAAGCGAGGAGCGGCTGGCCACGATGCCACGGGGCGATGCCCGGGAAGGCGGCCAGCAGCGACGATCCGCGAGCCAGGAGACCTGACCGAACGGCGCACGTCACCCACCTGCGCGGATCGGTTGGGAGGCCTCCGGCGGCGAGGTTCCCTCCGGCAGGCGGGCACTGCCGCCGGAGGAAGAAATGCGACGAGTCCTCGTTGCCAGCGCGTTACTGGCGACCCTTCTCACAATGCCGCTCAGCCTGGCGACGGTCTCCCAAACGTCGGCCGCAGCACCCACCGACGCGGAGCGGGCGACCGAGGCCCTTAGCTATCTGCTGGCTGCCCAGAAGACCAACGGCTCGATCGACAGCTCGATCGGCGAGACGGCCGACTTCGTGATCGGGGCGGCCGCGGCCGGCTACGAACCCTCGACTCTGACCGGTTGCTCCGGTACGAGCGGCGCTCTGGGTTATCTGGCCGCCGCATCCGACGCGGCTGCCGGCGACGCCGCCAAGACCGGGAAGACGATTCTGGCCGTGGTCGCCGCCGGTGGCAATCCGGCGAGCTTCGCGGGGCGCGACCTCCCGGCCAGGCTCGCGGCGCTCTACCACTCCGCAACCGGAGCCTACGGTGACGGCGCCACGTTCAGCCAGTCATTCGCGATCCTGGCGGACGTGGCGTCCGGTGGGGCCGTCCCGGCGGCGGCTTCCGCCGAGCTGGCCGCGCTTCAAGACACGGACGGGAGCTGGAGCTACGGCACGGCACCCGCGCCCGCCGGTGGAGGGGACTCCAACTCGACGGCCATCGCGCTGATGGCCCTGGACGCCGCCGGCGTCCATTCGGCCGACTCCGCGGGCCTGGCCTACCTCCACACACAGCAGGTCTCCGACGGAGGCTTCGTCTACTCGTCGGCGTACGGATCCACCGCCGACCCCGACTCGGACTCGATGGTCCTGGAAGCCCTCGTGGCGGCCGGACAGAACCCGGAGTCGAGCGACTGGTCGAAGGGCTCGAACGATGTCCTGACCAACCTGCGCGCTGCTCAAGGCGGCGACGGCGGATTCGCCTATCCGGGCAGCGCGAGCGAGGATGCGTTCACGACGAGCCAGGTGCCGGCTGCCCTCATGCGAACTCCCTACGCGGCGGCCGTCCACTTCGTGGCGGGGGCGAGCGTGCCGATGAGTGACTGCTCGAGCCCCGGTCCCAGTCCGAGTTCATCAACCGGCGCCGGCGCCGCCCCGAGCGCAACGGCAAGCCTGAGCCAGACCCTGCCGCCTACCTCGACGGGATCCGGTCCGTCGCGGCCGGGCGGTTCCGCGCCGCTCCCCACCCTGCTGATGTGCGTTGCCCTGGGCGCGATGGCCCTTGTGGCCGTTGAAGCAGGACGGCACGGGATCGTCGATCCGGTCGCCGGCCACCACGGAAGCAACGACACCCGCAAACGCTGAAACGATTCCAGCCATGACACCAACGCCAGGCTCCAGGTCGGAGACCACGAGAGTGGCCTCCGAGCCCGGTGGCTCGATTTCCCGCCGGTCCGATTCGGGGGCACCGTGGTCGCCGCCGAGCGAGCCGGCGCCGGCCCCGGGTCGCGCCTTCCTGCCGGCCAGCTCGGCCCCGGGCGCGTCCCAGCCCTCGCCTCGGGTGCAGCTCCGCGGAACGGCATCGCGTCCAGGCTCCGTGCCGCCGCTGAGTGGCGACTGCACCCCGAAGACCGCACGGAGGAGCCTGTGATGCGCCGGCTCACCGTCCTCCTGTCCGCGGCGATCCTGGCGACCCTTGGTCCGCTGGCGCCCGTGGCGCCTGCCATATCTGGATGTGCCGCCGCCGGCCCGGACCACGCGGCGCTGGTCGTGGAGCACGGCGACGGCTCGGTCGTGGCCCGCTGCGTCACTTTCGGAACGGCAACCGTCACCGGGGAGCAGCTCCTGGACTCGTCCGGAATCGGCTGGTCGGGTCAGACCTTCGGCAGCTACGGGGAGGCCGTCTGCGCGGTTGACGGCGAGCCTGCCCACTACGCCGCATGCCCGGGCCAGGACAGCTATTGGGCGCTCTTCGTGTCGCGTGCCGGCGGCGCGTGGCAGCTGTCGGGCACCGGCATCTCGTCGCTGACTCTGCGCGACGGCGACGCCGAGGGCTTGCGCTACGTGCCGGCGGTCGGTGTTCCGGCGCCGCCGCCTTCGCCGGCCGGCGTGTGCGCCACGACACTGGCGACGAGGGTCCTGGCGACGGCGGCCCCCGCGGCGGCCCGGACGGCCGGCGGGATCGCCACGTCGCCGGCGACGGCCGGGCCAGCCGTAACGGCTTCTCCTTCCGAGCCACTGGCGGCCGCCGCAACCGTGTCGGCCGCCGCCACCGTGTCGGCCGCCGCCACCGTGTCGGCCGCCGGGGCCGTTCAGGGCGCGCCTGCCGCTAACGCCGGGCCGTCCGGCGGTTCGCCCCCTGCGGGCGCGGTCACCGTTCCCCCCGGCGCGGGTTCCGGCTTCGACACGGGTCTGCTGGCCGCGGTCCTCGCCGGCGGCGCCCTCGCCGGTCTGGCGTTGCTCCGCGTGGCGGCGTCTCGCCGCGGGGCGAGGTGAACCTCACGCGGGGCACCGCACGAGGCCGGCTCGGCACCGGCCTCGCGGCGGACGCCGCCGATCGCCCCGGCGACGTCGCCGGCATTGCGCCACGCGCCTGGCTCGTCTGGTCGCTCGCCGCCGTGACCGTGGCCCTCTCGACCGACAATCCGGTCTATCGCGGCCTCGTGGCTTTGGCGGCCCTGGACGTGCTGCTGACCTGGCTGCCGCCGGGGCGACGCGTCCGGCCGCTCGCCCTGGCCCTCCTCGCCGCCACCGCGATCGCCGCCCTGATCAACGTCCTGGCGGGTCACACCGGCGCCGACGTCATCGCCCGGCTACCCGGCGCCTGGCCGCTGGTCGGCGGCGCGCTGACTCTCGAGTCGCTCGCGTTCGGGGGCGCGCTCGGCCTCGGGCTGGCCGCCGCGATCCTGGCCGTGGCCCCGCTCTCGCTCGTCCTCGAACCGCACGACATCGTCGACGCCATGCCCGGCCCGCTCGAACGGACCGGCATCGCCGTCGCGACCTCGCTCAACCTGATCTCGGGCTTCGGCCGCACTTTCACCGAGGTGAGCGACGCGCAGAGGATGCGCGGCTGGCGGCCCCGCGGCCTGCGCTCCTGGAACGAGGTTCTCGTCCCGGTGGTGCTGACGGCGATCGAGAATTCGGTGATGCTGGCCGAGGCCATGGAGGCGCGCGGTTTCGGCGCCGGCCGGCGGACCAGCTACGCCGCCGGAACCTGGAGCCGGCGCGACGTGGCGATTGCCGCCTGCGCGGGCGGGGCGGCCGCTCTCTTCGTCGGCCTCAGGTTCGCCGGCGTGGCCATGGACTGGTACCCGTACCCGACTCTGTACCTGCCGCCGATCAACCCGGCCCTGGTCTTCGGCTGCCTGGCCCTGGCCCTGCCGTCGCTGGCGGCGCCGGCGCGGGCACGGTCGCTGCCGGCGGGGGAGCGCTGACGTGGCCGCGCCCGTCGCCAGGTTCGACGGCGTCACGTATCGGTATCCGGGCTCGGCCTCGCCGTCACTGAGCGCCGTGGACCTCGAGGTCGAGCCCGGTCTGACCCTGGTCGTCGGTGGTTCCGGCGGAGGCAAGTCGACCCTGCTCCGCCTGCTCGACGGCCTGGTGCCGCAGTTCCACGGCGGACGGATCTCCGGTTCGGCCAGCGTCGACGGCATGGACCCGTTCAGAACCCCCATCCCGCGGCTGGCGGAGCGCGTCGGGCTGGTCTTCCAGGACGTCGAGACGCAGTCCGTCTACGGCACGGTCGAGCGCGAGGTCGCTTTCGGACTGGAGAATGCCGCCCTGCCGCGCGCGCAGATGCACGACCGGGTGGACGAGGCGCTGGCGGGGCTCTCCATCGCCCACCTTCGCGGCCGCCGCCTTGTGACGCTCTCCGGCGGGGAGCGGCAGCGTGTCCAGCTGGCCGCGGTTCTCGCGCTCAGGCCGCGGATCGTGGCGCTGGACGAACCCACGTCCCAGCTCGATCCGGAAGGCGCGGAGGCGGTACTGGCGGCGTGCCTCGAGCTGGCCCGCGACGAGCGGGCCGTCGTAGTGGCCGAACACCGGCTCGAGACGCTCCTGCCGGCGGCCGACCGGATCCTCCGTGTAGAGGGCGGGCGGGTGACTCCGGTGACGCTGGTAGCTCTCGCCGGGGCCGAGACACGAGGACCGCGACGCTGGAGCGACGGAACTGAGACGGCGTGGGAGCTTCGCGGTGTCGCCGCGGGGCCGGCCGGCGTCCGCGCCGCGGCCGTTCTCGAAGGCATCTCCCTGGCCGGTGCGCGCGGCGAGGTCGTGGCGCTGGTCGGCCGGAACGGCTCGGGCAAGACGACGCTGCTCCGAACGCTGGCCGGGCTGCTCCCCCCGCTCGCCGGCACGGTCCGCCGACCGGCCGGCCGCACCGCGTACCTGCCGCAGAACCCCGGGGCTCTTCTCCACCTGCCGACAGTGCGCGCGGAGGTCGAGTTGACCCTGCGTCGAACCGCGGTGAGCGGGCCGGGCGTGGCTCGTGGATCGATCGAGGCCGGTGACTCTGCCGCCTCGGGCGGTTCGGCCGATGCTCTTCGAACCGGCGCGCCGGGCGGCTCGGCCGAGGCGATGTTGGCCGCGTTCGGGCTGGCCTCCCTAGGCGATCGATACCCGCGCGACCTCAGCTCCGGCGAGCGGCAAAGGGCAGCCCTGGCGGCGACGCTGGCCGGGTCGCCCGCGCTCGTCCTGCTCGACGAGCCCACGCGCGGCATGGACGCCGCCGCGCGGCGCTCGCTGGCGGCCGCGGTTCGATCGCTGACGAGGACCGGAGCCGCGGTGGTGATCGCCACCCACGACGCGCAGCTCGTGGCGGAGCTGGCCGACCGGACGGTGGCCCTTGCCGGAGGCCGGGCCGTCGAGGTCGCAGCGGGGGATGCAGCCGCGGAGGGCGCGGCTCCGATCGCCCTTCCGGCGGGATCACGGTCATGATCGCCGCCGTCTCGATCGCGGGGCTGGCGCTCTTCCTCTGGCCCTTCATGGGTCTCGGCCTCACACCGGAGGCCCCGGCCATGGCCGTGACCCTGGCTTCCGTGGCCGCCCTCGCCCTCATGGAGTTCGGGGCGCGACGCCTCGATTCGGGTCGGCTCGCCCTGCTCGCGGCCCTCGCCGCGATGGACGCGGCCCTTCGACTGGCCCTCGTCAACGGCGTGGCCGGCTTCAGCCCGATCTTCTTCCTTGTCCTCGCCGCCGGGTACGAGTTCGGGCCCTCCTACGGGTTCCTCGTGGGCTCGTTCTCGCTGCTCGTCTCCGCGGTGGCCACCGGCGGCGTCGGTCCCTGGCTTCCTTACGAGGCATTCGCCGTCGGCTGGGTGGGTCTCGCGGCGGGCGCCGCAGGCTCGGTCGCGCGGCGCGTCCGTCCGGCCCGTCGATCCTGGCTGCCGACCCGCTTCGACATCGCCATCCTGGCCATCGTGGCGGTCGTGACCGGTTACGCGTACGGAGCGCTGACCGACGTCTACGGCTGGGTCGCCTTCTACCGCGGCGTCCAGAATGTCGGCTGGATCCCGGGCCTGCCGCTGCCGGAGACCCTGGCCCAGTTCGGCCGCTATTACCTCCTCACGTCCGCGTCGTGGGATTCGTTCCGGGCGGTCGGCGACACGATCGCCGTTCTCGCCTTCGGCGGCCCCGTGCTGATGGCGCTCGGCCGGCTGCGGGCCCGGCTTGGCTACGAGGTCGTCGCCGCGCCCGCGGTGTGAGCAGATGGCGAGGCAATGGTGAGCCTCAGAATCTGGCCGGCCCTGCCCGAAAGGTCCCCCGGACGCTGAACCAGCTGGCGCGACTGCTCGATGAGCTGCTCGGCGGCGATGGGGCTGAATCCGATGTCTGCGCGGGTGCCGGCCGTGATGGTAATCAACCAGATCGACCCACCGCTGCGAAGAGCCGGCAGGGCGCGCCGCCAGCCGACGCGACCGACGAGGTTCGGGGTCACGACTCGGTCGCTCGAGATCAGGTACGTCCCGTAGAAGAACGGCTGGCCTGGCCCGTACCAGTCGTAGAGGCGTAGCCCGTAGGCCTGCTCTCCGCCGGCACGCTCGAGGTAGTAGTCGATCGGAAAGAACGTTCGGGCGTCGGTCGCGATGACCACGTCGCCCGGGCTGGTCGAGGCAATCAGCCGGGCGACGGTCTCCTGGGCAGGGTCCAGATCGTTGCTGACGCTGTTCATCTGTACGAAGTCGAGCCCCCCAGCCGCCATGGTTGCGAGGACGACGATGAGCAAGATCGAGGGCACGACGCGGCTCCCGAGCCGGCGCGTCACCGCCGGCACCCCGGCCGCTATGAGCAGGCACAGCGGCGGAGCAATCGCACCGAAATAGCGGGCATCGTAGATCGGTCTGATCTGCGAGTAGATCCAGACAATCGGGCACAGGGCCAGGGCGAAGATCAGGGCGACCCCGAACCAGCGGCGGCGGTCCCGATCGGTGTCGTCCTCCTCCGTCGCCATCCCCACGACTGCTGCGGCCGGGCCGGCGCTTCGACGGCCCAGTCCCAACAGCCCAACGATCCCGGCGACCGCCAGAATGGCGGCGATACAGTCGGCCACCGCGGTGAAGATCCACGGCCCCTGCAGGCCGATGATAAGGCCGAACGTCTGGGCGAAGGCAGCGATCGTGGGCCGGCCCGTCCAGAACGGCTGGCCGTTGGTTGCCACGCTGAGCAGCGCCGGTAGCCAAGCGAGGAAGACCAAGGCTCCAACCGCTATGGCCGCGATTGCCAGCACCGGTCCGCGCGGTATCCGAGCCTGCCAGCGTGTCGCAGCCGCGGGGCCCGACCGTGCCGTCTCTTCGCTTGTCGACCGGCCCGGCTCTCTTGGGCCCACGATCGAAGCCATCGCCACCGAGCCGGCGAAGGCCACTTGAAGAGCCGCGATCGGAATCCCGAAAGCTAGCGTCCAGAGCTCCCCGGAGGCCGTGATCGCAAGCATCGCCGCGGTGGACACGAGGCTTCGCCAGGGCACTCGCGGCGCAGGCAGGACCGCGAGCCGCCACGTGAGCCACCAGCTCGCGGTGGCAAAGGCTGTCTCGGTCGCGTACATCCGGGCGTCTCGAGCGTCGGTGATCAGCAGCACCGACAACCCGGCGAGCGCCAGGGCGATGCAAGCGGGCACCCGGCCGAGAGCTTGCCGGCCCCAGGCCCACACGACGGCGAGCGTCGCCACCGCGGCCGCGACGGAGAGGCTCCTCATGGCTGCCTCGCTGTCCCCGAAGAGCCCGGTCCACAGTTGGAGCGCGACGGCGTACAAGGGAGGGTAGGCTTCGAACCGAGCGTGGTCCAGCAAGCTGCCGAGTGGGTAGCTCGACAGGAGCCAGGAAGCGGCTTCGTCGCGGAAGAGTTCGCGGTTGCCCAGATTTACGAAACGGAGGATGGTCGCGATCGCGACGAGCACGACTGGTACCGCACCCGAGGCTGTTCGTGCTCCACGGGATGCGCCCAGGGCCCGGACGATCGGGGCCAACCTCACCGCCGCCCTCGTATCGCGCCCCATCGGTGGAAGCCTAGCATGCTCGCCGAAGCCGCCTGGCGAGGCAGAGCCAGAGCGCCAGAAGTCCGTAGAGCGAGGACGACCACAGCAGGGTCACGATCGGGGCGGCTACCCCCGATCGGCTCGGCTCGACGGCCCAGACAGCCGCCCAGACAAACGAAGTCCCGAACCAGGCCCCGAGGAGGCCGCGATCTAGCCGGCCGAACTGGCGGAACCTCACGTCGGGCGCCTCAACCGCGATCAACAGGCCGACGGCGACCAGACACAGCGCTTCGTTCCAGAAGCTGTCCTTTGGCGCCCCGGCCACGCCCGCGACGAGGGCCAGTGCCACACCAAGCGCCGCTCCGCGGCGCGTCCGTAATGCCGCCCGAGAGTGCCACAACAGGGCCAGTGTCGCGAGGGCGAACAGCGCCGTCAGCGCGATCATCGCTGGGCGCGGGTCGAAGGCGCCCTCGAACAGCGGGGTAGTTCGCCCGGTGGGCTGGACGAGCCTTGTCACGAAGCCGTTGATCGACTGATTCGTGTAGTACGAATCCGCGTCGAAGAGAGCGGCCAGGCCGGAGCTTCCGGCGGCTGCCCAGGGAGCGACCGCGACCGCGGCGAGCAACGACGCCAGTGCGCCGGCGACCACTGCGGCGGCCGCCCCGACCCTGCGGCCGAGGGCGAGTGGCACGATAAGGACGGCCGGCACGAGCTTGACGATCGCGGCCAGCCCGATCAGGACGCCGCCGACGCGCCGCGTGGCTGGCGAGCCGTCGAGTGCCAGGATGATCCCCACGGCGAGGAGCGGCAGCACCACAAGGTTGGCCTGGCCGTTTACGACGGTGCCGTAGACGGGCGGGTAGACGCCCGCGGCCAGGGCTAGGGCCAGCCGCCGCCGGCCGAGATCGGCGGACCTGCCGTGCGCCCACACGATCCACGCCGCCACCGTCAACCCAAAAGCCGCCAGCGACAGCATGTTGAAAGTCAAGAGCGCGGCGTCGTAGGGGAGCGTCGCCAGAGGAACTAGTGCCAGCGCGAAGGGAGGCGGGTACGAGTATCCGCCGCCCGCCACCAGAGTGACGTGCTCTCGAGCCGCGAGCTCTCGCAGCGCGGACAGGTCGTAGGGTGAGTGCCCCTGCAGGACAAGCTTCCCGGCCAGCCAATAGTCGTGGAAGTCGTTGGCACCGAGGCGCAGTACGAGTGCCCAGAACAGCCAGCCGGCCACGGGCACGGCTACGGCGGCAACGACCAGGGCAACGAGATGTGAGGCCCCGGCGCTCTCCCGTCGAGCGGCCGGTGCCAGCAATCCAGCCAAGTCCCGCGCGGCCCCTCCTGCAGTCCAGATCGTCGAGATGGTTCCGGCGCGGGGAAGGCTAGCATCAGTCTGGCTGGCCAGGGAGTCGGGTGCCAGGGAACGGCGCTGCCGTTCGTCTCGTTCGCCGTCCGTGATGCCAATCGACGACCGCCGGGTCAGGCCCGCCGGGTCAACACCACGCTCGTGGCGGCAAAGGTGGCTGCGCACCAGGCGCCGAGGAGCAGGAAAGCGCCGGCTGTGATGGGGAACGTGTTCGAGGCCAGCGTGCCGCGCATCAACTCGCCCATTGCCTGGATCGGCAGGACGCTGTGTATCGCCGCCAGCCAGCCCGGCAATCGATCGGCCGGGAAGTTGAGCGGAGAGAACATCAGGATGAAGACGACAAGGACCTGGCTGGCCATTTGGGCCACCATCGGCGGCAGCAGCGACGCCATGGCGTACCCGACCGACGTCGCCGTCAGGACCACCAGCAGGACGGCAGGGACGACCAGGGGGCTGATCTCCAGGTCGAGCCCGAAGCGGAGGGTCGCAACGAGCACGGCAAAGGCCACGCCCGGCACGACGACCGCCAGCCAGACGGTCATGTCCGCGAGCAGATACACGACACGAGGCACCGGCAGCGTCCGCATGTAGTCGAGCGTGCCTTCCGTCCTGGCCTGGGCCACCAGCTGCGGAACCGCCACCAGGCCTATGGTGATGAGGCTGACGGCCGGCCCGCCGGTGGCCAGATACACGATCGTTGTCCGGTCGATCGACGGGAAGAGAAGCGGGTATCCGGCCACGATCCCGAAGGCGAAGAGGGCCTGGACGACGATCCCGAGCGGCAGGAACATCTTCATCCGGCGGGCCTGCCAGGTGACGAGCAATCGATAGCTACGCAACGCGGACATGGGTCTCCTCCAGGGCAGCGGCGGAGTCTCGTTCGGCTCCGCCGACAAGGGCGACGTACGCATCCTCGAGAGTCGCCGGGGTCAGCGAGAACTCCTCGATCCGCCCCGTCTGGCGCAGGTCCCGGGCCCAGCTGGCCGCCCGGCCGGCCAGGTCCGCGGGAACGGCCGCCACGATCCGATTGCCGGTCACGACGTATGGTCCGGTGAACTGCGGCCTCTCGATCGACTCGAGCGACGGGTCCAGCACGAGCTCGAGCCGCAATTCGTCGCCGATGCCGGCCTTCAGATCGGCCGGGGTGCCCTCCGTCAGGACGCGGCCGTGGTCCAGGATCGCCAGTCGATCGACCGATCGTTCGGCCTCGATGACGTTGTGGGTGACCAGCAGCACGGCCGCGCCTTCGTCGGCCAGAGACCGGACCTGGGCCCACAGCAGGCGCCGGCGGACGGGATCAACGTCGTTCGTCGGCTCGTCGAGGATGACCAGCCGGCCAGGTACGACCGCCGCCATGCAGAACGACACGAGCCGCTTGACGCCGCCCGAGAGACGTGCGCCGTCCGTCGCGGACCATTCGCCCAGCGCCAGGGCGTCGATGAGCCGGTCTGTGCGCTCACGAACGAGGCTGGCCCCTCCCCCGCGAAGACGGCCCAGGGCTTCGATCGCCTGCCGCGGCGTCAGGCCGTTTATCGGCACCTGGGCTTGCGGCTGGATCGAGCAGGCCCGCCGGGCCTGGCCGGGGTCGGCGACGACATCGACGCCGGCGATCTGGATCGAGCCACGCTCGGGCTTCAGAAGGCCTACGACCTGGTTCACCAGCGTCGTCTTGCCGGCTCCGTTATGGCCCAGCAATCCGTACACCTGGCCCGACTCGACGGTCAGATAGACATCGTCGTTCGCGGGCGACGAGCCGCGCCGATAGCGCTTGGTCACCCCCTCGACTTCGAGCAACACGTTGGTCTCCTACGTCCGGCCAGCCGCTCCTCGGCGGCGATACCGTCCAGTATGAAGATACTTAACGGTATGTCAATACCTACCAGTATGTTTATACCCGCTGGTATATGATGTAACCATGAACGAGCGACTCAACCGCCAGGAAAGAAAGGTCCAGACCAGGGAGAGGCTGCTCGACGCCGCCGCGCGAGTCTTCGCACAGCGGGGCTTCGAAGCGGCTTCGCTCGACGAAGTCGCCGCCGCGGCCGGCTACACCAAGGGCGCCGTCTATTCGAACTTTGCGAGCAAGACGGACCTCTTGATCGCCCTGCTCGAACGGCGGGTCGCCGATCAGTCTGCCCAGTACTCGCGGAGGTTCCAAGGCCGCGAGATCGAGTCGGTGACTCGGGGCCTGCTCGAGCCTGCGAACCGCATGGACGACGCCGAGAAGCAGTTCCTGATGCTCTTCGCGGAGTTCTGGCTCCACGCCATGCGCGACGAGCGGACGCGCCTGCTCATGGCCGAGCAATACGAGCACGCCAGGACATTCGTGAGCGGCCTGTTGACGGCGACCGGCTACGTGGGAGCGGGCCGGGAAGGCGCGCTGGAGCCGCGAGACATGGCGATCGTCATCGAGGCGCTGGGCACCGGCCTCGCCCTTCAGGCGGCGATCGACCCGGAGCATGTCCGGCTCAGTCTCGTGGCCGACGTGCTGGGCGAGCTCTTCGGGCTGCCGCCGTCGCCCGGCGCCGAACCTTCGCCGCCGGAGGTTGCGCCGGGCGCAGCGTCATCTGGTCGCGCCTGAGCTTCGACCATCGCCACGGAGCGGATCCGGCCGCCGGCGCGGAACTCCCGAGCCGCGGCTCCGTCTGCGGCGTCCGTGCCGGACAGCCGACGCCCTCCCGGGGGGAGGTCGGGAGGGCGTCCGGGAGCGGGGGAGGTGTTCTTCAGCAGGCCGAAGCCACGGCAACGTGAGTGTCGGTGCCAATCGTGTCGCCCACAGGACGGCGACGAGTCGATGCCTGCCTCCAACAGTCGCACCCTATCCTGAGGGAACGCTGAAGCGAACTGACACAAGCCGACCGTCTGATCGCAACCGCCGGCCTGACGGGCCCGGTTTCGCTATCGTGTACTCGCACCAGCCGGCAACCAGCACAAGGAACGTCCCGTGGCCCTGCCTCTCCGCTCCCTGACTCCAGCCGCGCCCGATCCGATCCTCGGTCTCTCGGAAGCCTTCAGGGCCGACGCGCGCCCTCACAAGGTGAATCTCAGCGTCGGTGTCTACGTCGACGACACGGGAGTGACCCCGGTCATCCCGTCGGTCCTGGAGTCGGAGCGCCGGCTCCTCCACAAGGCCGGGCCCAAGGGTTATCTGCCGATCGACGGCCGGCCGGCCTACAAGGCCGCCGTCCGCGACCTGATCTTCGGCGCCGACCACGAGATCGTGACGAGCGGCCGGTCCGCCACGGCGCAGACGCCGGGAGGCACCGGCGCGCTGCGCGTGGCCGCCGACTTCCTTCTACAGACCGGCTCCTCGAAGACGATCTGGCTGAGCGACCCAACATGGCCGAACCACCCCCAGCTCTTCAGCCTGGCAGGCTTCGCGCTGAAGACATATCCATACCTCGACGAGTCGGGCCGCCGCATCGACGTGAAGAAGATGTTGGCCGCCCTCCGGACTGCCGCCCCGGGAGACATCGTGCTCCTCCACGGCTCGTGCCACAACCCGAGCGGCGTGGATCCGGACCAGGAGACGTGGGCCGCCGTCGGGGAGATCGTCGTCGAGCGGGAGCTGCTCCCGGTGGTCGATTTCGCCTACCAGGGCTTCGGCTTCGGCCTGCGCGAGGACGCGGACTGGCTCACCGGCCTGGCCTGGCCCGGTCTCGAGTTCATCGTCTGTTCGAGCTACTCGAAGAACTTCGCCCTCTACAACGAGCGTGTCGGCGCGCTGACGATCGTGGCCGCCGATACCGGCCGCGCGGCGGCCGCGCTCAGCCACCTCAAGATCGCCATCCGGTCGAACTACTCGAACCCGCCGGCGCACGGCGCCGACATCGTCGAGACGATCCTCACGGACCCGGCCCTGCGGGCCCAGTGGGAAGTGGACCTGGCCGGGATGCGCAACAGGATCCTCGGCAACCGGGCCGCTCTCGTGGAGGGACTCGTGGCCGCCGGCGTACCGGGCGACTGGGATCCGATCCGAAGGCAACGCGGCATGTTCGCGTTGCTCGGCCTCTCGGCCGACCAGGTCGCCCGCCTTCGCGACGAGTTCGCCGTCTACGTCGTCAGCCGCGGTCGGATCAACGTTGCCGGCCTCACCCCGGCCAACCTGCCCCACGTCATCGCCTCGGTGAAGACCGTCATCGAAGGCTAGCGGTTCCGGCGGCCCGTGCCCGGGGCCGAACTCACCCGCCGCTCGTCGGTCCCGCACGCGATCGGGCGCGTCCGCGCGCCGCCGAACCGGGCCTGGCGGCCGTTATGGTTGACGTCGGGCGACCCGTGACCTGATTCCGGGCGCGCCCGAGAACGATCCCGCGGTCCGTGACGTCAGTCGGAATGGAGGGCGATGAGGGCCCGACGAGGCGACGACCGAGCGAAAGATGGGCAGGCGATGGCCGCGGACCACGCGGTGCGACGGGAACGGGTCGAACCGGCCGTCGAATTCTCGCGCCTGGCCGATCGCTACCTCGATTCCGCCTACCGCCTGGCGAGCGTCGTCCTGGGGGACCCTACCGAGGCCGAGGACGCGGCCCACGACGCCGCCGTCCTGGCCTGGCGGCGGTTCGACACCCTGCGCGACCACGATCGCTTCGAGCAGTGGTTCTGCCGCATCACTCTCAATGTCTGCCGCGACCAGCTGCGCCATCGGCGCCGCCATCCAATCGTGGAGCTGCCCGACCTCGAAGGCATCGAGTTGCACGCACCCGACCAGGCCGGCCGGCTCATCACCCGGGACGCCATCGACCGCGCCTTCGTCCACCTCGAGCCCGACCACCAGATCGTGGTGGCGCTGCGCTTCTACCGGGACCTGACCGTGGACGAGATGGCGCGCCGGCTTGACGTGCCCGCCGGAACGGTGAAGTCACGGCTGCATCACGCCCTGCGCCGGCTGCGCGCCGAGATGGAGCGCCAGGGCTGGCGCGAGGAGTCCACCGATGAGGCGTGAGCGCGGCGAGCAGATCGGGGAGCGCCTCGAGGGCGGGATAAGAGCCTGGGTCCGGGCGCGCGACGCCGGGCCGGCCCCGGAGCGATTGCGGATGCGGATTGCCCGGGTCGCCGAGGCTGAGCGGGCGCCGCGGCGCGGCTTTCGCGCGATGCTGCGTCCGGCCGTCCTCCTGGCGAGCGCGGCCGCGGCCGCGGGCCTGGTCCTCTTGGCCGTCGGGCTGCGCGTCGTGCCCGGCCACGCCGGGCTTCCCGGCGCCGGCTCGACGCCGTCCGGCGGACCGACTCCGACGGCCTCGCCGGCCCCGCTTCCGGCCATGCCCGTCGGCCCGTGGCCCCGAACCGGTTCGGTTCTGGCGGTGCCGCTGGACGGGCCGCTTCTCGTCGCCGTGGCCTGCCTGTCGCTGATCGTGGCGCTCCTGATCCTCGCCCGCCTGGCCGCGCTTACGGTCGCAGAGGCCCGACGCGCCGAGCCCGACCAGAAGTGGTCGTGGTTCGGGCTGTGGCATCTGCGAGCCCGGCGGACGCGTCTGCGCCGCGGCCTCGCGGTCCTGGTCGCGGCCGTCCTGATCGCCGTCGGCTGCGGCCTCTTCCAGTTCGCCCAGACCACGCCGTTGACGTACGGCCCCTCGTTCGCCGGGGGAACACTGGGCAGCCGAATTGGAACGGGAGGAGGAGCCGGTGAGGCGTACGAGGCCTTCGTCCCGGGCGGCCAGCTGGATCTCGATATCTCCCTGGCCAACGACGGCGACCTGCCGCTGACGGTCACCTCGTTCGACCAGCGGCGCTTCCTGAGCGAGCAGCCCGCCGGTGCGTACATCTCGTCCGTGGAATTCCGTCTCCCTCCCGGCGCCTCCTATGAATGCGTCAGCCCGGAAGAGTCGTATCCAATGGGGTTGTGCACGCAGCCCTTCCATCCCTTTGAACTCCTGCCGAAGAACCAGACGGTCCTGACGCTCATCGTGCACCTGAAGAACTGCCGGTCGGTGATGCCGGGTCCCTCGCCCGCGCCCGGCGCCACAACCAACCAGAACTACCTGCCGACCACCGGCTACGTCACCTTCGGCGAGCTGCCGTTCCGCTACAGCGTCCTCGGGATCGAGCGCGAGACGAACGTGGCTATGTTCGAAGCGGTGGGCCTCGTATTCGGCTCCAACGTGGTGAAGTGCTGATGCCAGACTCGTTGCTCCAGCCGGCCATCCTGGCGGTGGTAGTCGCGGTGGCGCTCTACATCGGGCTGGTCTTCCTCGAGGGGTACGCGCTGCCGATGCCCGTTGTCGAGCGGCCGCCCGAAGCGCCGCCGGAGGTCCACGAACGCAAGCCCCGAAGCCGCCGCCGGGCCGCCGCCGTGACGGCCGGCATCCTGCTTCTCGCGGTCGGAGCCGCCGGCTGTGTCTTCGTCAACACGTACGAACCACTTCAGGCCAAAGGCCCCGCGGTCGGTCTGGGGCCGCTCTACATGGGGACCGTTCCGGCGACCTTCGGCGGCCACGACAGCGTCGACTTCGTCGCCGTTTCCGGAGGCGAGATGCGAGTCGAGTTCAGCCTCGTGAACACGGGCGACTTTCCCCTTTCGGTCGTCGGACTGGACAATCCGATAACCGCATACTCCCCGGCGCCGTCGTGGGAAGGCACGATCTTCCAATCCGGCACGCTCTATCCGGCAACGAATGCGTCAGCGGCAACGACATTCCACCGGTTCGAGATTGCCGGGCATGCCAGTGTCACCGTGGTTGTGAGCCTGGTATTCGCGTGCGTCGGGCTGACCCCTACGCCCACGCTGGCCCCCGGCAAGACTCCGTCCGCCCTGGCGGCCATGGCCGCCGAGGGCTACGGAATCGAATCCATCGACCAGTTGCCTATCGACTACCAGGTGCTCGGCTTCCCACGCCACAGCCTCGTGGCCCTCCCGGCGAATATCGGCTTTGCGGCCCTCGACATGTCCGGCTGTGGGGGGTCGGACAATCCCCACACGATGCCGAGCGGCCTTCACACCACGCCGGTCCCCTCGATCACCTACCCGTAGAGGCCCGGAACCGGACCGCGCCTGCCGTCGTCTGGCGCGTGTCGAGAAACCGCGGTTGTAGAGTTCCAACATGCCAGGGATCGACCGATCCGTCCTGTCGTTTACCCGCCGCCTGGGCGCGGTGGCGGTCCTGTCGCTGATCGCGGCAGGATGTGTGGCTTCCGGCGCCGCCCCGAGCGCGCCTTCCGGCTCCGGGGCGCCAGGGTCGTCCGCCACACCTCCCGGCTCGCCGCCGGTGAGCGGCTTCTACCTGCGGGCGTGGCAGACGCAGGCGCTCGCGCCCCAGTACACCTTCGGCTGGCTGCCCATCGTGACCGTCGCCGACGGCCGGTACATCGACGGCCGGGTCGCCATCCCGATGATCTACCCAGGCCCGATCTACGTCGGGCTCTCCGCTCGCACCATCAGCCCGGCGGGCATCGAGGCGATCGTGGCCGAAGCTCGGGCCGACGGCCTGCTCGGCGGCGAATCCGACTTCAGCGGCAATCCGGCTCCCGGCTCGATCCTGGCCCACATTCGACTCGTGGTCGACGGCGTCACTTACGACCTTACGGGTCAGCTGCCGACCGACGCGACCGTGGTCGCCACGTCGCCGGGGACGGCCGGCGCCTTCTCCGCCTTCTGGAATCGAATCGGCACCGTCGATACCTGGCTCGCCGCTGACCTGGGAGGGAGCGAGCCCTATTCGCCCGCGGACCTGGCCGTGCTGGTCACGCCCCCGACCGACGCTGCCTCCGGCATTGTCCCCAACAAGGTGACCTGGCCGCTGTCAAGCACCTTCGCCGCATTCGGCGCTCCGTTCGGCGGCTCCGTCTATCGATGCGCCGTCGTGTCGGGCTCCGACCTGGCGAAGTTGCTGCCGCTCGTCCAGTCCGCCAACGCGTTGACTCGCTTCGTCGACTCGACGGGCGCGACGGTATCGCTCCAGGTCCGGGCCCTGCTGCCGGGCGAGTCGAGCCCCTGCGGCTGACCCTCGCGCCGGACCCTCGCGCCTGACCCTCGCGCCGGCCCGGGCTGGCGCCGGACCGCCGCGCCGTACCCTCACGCCTGACCCTCGCGCCTGACCCTCGCGCCTGATCCTCGCGCCGGACTCGGCTCGCGCCCGACGCCACCCCCGACCCGGTACCTTTCGATGGGCCGAACGGCCGTTGAATTGAGTCTATGCAGGGTGAATGCTGAGCGTCATGAGACAGCTGCCACGCTCGGTCAAGGATCTCCGGCCATCCGACACCATGCGCGTCCCGTTCCGCGGCGCCGAACTCCTGGAGCGGCCCCTGCTGAACAAGGACACCGGGTTCGACGACGGCGAACGCGACGTCTTCGGATTGCGCGGACTGCTTCCGCCGCGCTCGTCGACGATCGAAGAACAGGTCAGCCTGGAGCTCGAGCACATCCGCCGCAAGGGCGACGATCTCGAGCGATACATCGGCCTGGCGGCGCTCCAGGACCGAAACGAGACCCTCTTCTATCGCGTGATCCTCGAGAACCTCGAGGAGTTCATGCCGATCGTCTACACACCCACGGTCGGCCGGGCCTGCCAGTCCTTCAGCCACATCATGCGGCGACCGCGGGGCCTCTGGATCACGCCGGCCGACATCGACCGCATCCCGGACCTGCTCCGCAATTCCCGGACCGACTCGACCGGGGCGAAGGCGGAAGGGGGCGACGTGCGCCTGATCGTGGCCACGGACAACGAGCGGATCCTGGGTCTCGGCGACCAGGGAGCCGGTGGCATGGGGATCCCCGTCGGCAAGCTGGCCCTGTACACCGCCGGAGCCGGCATCTACCCCTCCCACACGCTGCCGGTGTCGCTCGACGTGGGCACCGACAACGAAGACCTCCGGGCCGATCCGTTCTACATCGGGTATCGCCAGCCGCGGTTGCGCGGCGCCGAGTACGACGACTTCATCGAGGCCTTCGTCTCCGCGATCATGGACGTCTTCCCCCGGGCGGTGCTGCAGTGGGAGGACTTCAAGCAGCACAACGCGATCCGCATCCTGGATCGTTACCGTCACCGCCTCACCAGCTTCAACGACGACATCCAGGGTACCGGCGCCGTGATTCTGGCCGGGATCCTGGCGGCCGTCCGCGCTCTCGGCCGATCCCTCTCGGAGCAGCGTTTCGTCTTCCTTGGGTCCGGAGCGGCCGGCATCGGCATCGCCCGGATGGTGCGGACGGCGATGTCGGCCCAGGGCGTAGACTCCGCCACCATCCGGCGGGCCATCGTAACGGCCGACACGAAGGGCCTCGTGTTCGAGGCTCGAAACGAACTGGACGACGACAAGCGCGAATTCGCGCTGGGTCCCGAGGAGCTTGCCCACTACGGCCTGGGCGACCTGATGCCCGGCGATCGGCTCACCCTCGAGAAGCTGGTGGCCGTGGTCAAGCCGACCATCCTGATCGGGACCAGCGGCGTCGCCGGGACCTTCACGGAAGCGGCAATTCGCGAGATGGCCGCTCACGTCGAGCGGCCCGTGGTCTTCCCCCTCTCGAATCCGACGGCCAAGACCGAGGCCATCCCGGCCGACATCATGGCCTGGACCGGCGGGCGAGCTCTCATAGCCACCGGCAGCCCCTTCGAGCCGGTCGTCGTCGACGGCAACAGCCGCATCATCGGCCAGGCCAACAACGTGTTCATCTTCCCGGGCCTGGGCCTTGGGGCGATCGTGGCCGAGGCCCGCGAGATCACCGACGAGATGTTCCTGCTCGCGGCCGAGACTCTGGCCGAGATGGTTACTCCGGAACGGCTTGCCGCCGGGGCGCTCTATCCGGCCGTCTCGGATCTTCGAGAGGTTTCCCGGCAGATCGCGGCCAGGGTCGTCTGCCAGAGTCGCGACTGCGGCGTCGGGCGTCTGTACCGGGACGAGGAAGTCTTCGGTGCGGTCGATTCGGCGATCTGGTTCCCGGCCTATCTGCCGTACCTCCCCGCCGACTGAAGATAGAGCCCCGGCCCGCCCCTCCGGCGCGGCGCCGGGTCGTGCCGCTGTACGCCCAAACGACGATTCCGTCGGCGCGGCCGGCCACCCGGAGCAGGGCCGGGGAGTGGCGGAACCGCAGGCCTGCCTATGGGCCCTATTACCTATGGTGGGTGCCGGGGCCGCTCTGATCCCGTCATTCTGGTCCAAACCGGCAGGCCGACCGGGCAGGGGTGAGCCCGGCCCGACTCGTCCGGTCGCAGCCGTTTGCCTGACGGCTGCAGCGGCGAAGGAGATCGGGTATGTCCATCAATCCCAGCGCCTACCTGACGAGGCTTCTCGAGGACGATCGCATTCGTGAGGCGGAGATCGGCCGCCAGGATGGGCGATTCGGCCTGAGCCAGGCCGGCTCCGGGCCGGCCCCGGCGGGGATCGTGGTTACCCGCAAGAGACCGGCTCATTTCGTCGCTCTCACGGCAATCGGCCGGATCGATGCCATGCTCGCCCAGGGCGGCGCGAAACTCGCCGACGCCCTCGAAAGACGCCGTTCCATCAACGTCAACTACGCCCGGGTGGGACCGAGCGACGGTTCAGTCCCGCTGATGCCCGCGGCCGGTCTCAAGGCCGTCGACCCGGGCGATGTCACGATCGCCATGCCGGCCGAGGACGGCGACCCGGCCGTCAGCGATGCCGACCGCGACGCCTGGAACAAGTTCCGCGTCACCTACGACGCCACGATCGAAGCGCCGCCCTACAAGGTCAGCGGCACCCTGGTCCTGCTGCCGTCCCAGGACCCGGCCTCGCTGGCCGAGCGTGGAGCGGAGTCGTTCCTGCCGGTCCTCAACCCAACCGTCGAGTACATGGGCGCGATCATCGGGGACATTCCGCGGGACTCGATCCTGGTCAACCGATCGCACATCCGCCGGGTGAAGGCAACGCTGGCGATGTAGCGGTTCGCCCCCGCCCGGGGTCGCGACACATCGGTCGAACTCCGCCCGCCGCGTGGTTCCGGTCGGGCACGACCGGCCGCCCGTGGCAGAATGGCCGAAACGGCCCCCGGGTGGGCAGCATCCAGGACGATCTCGACGGCAACGAGGCACCAGGAAGACAACCGCGGGCCACACCAGGCAGCCCGCGAGCCTGGCACTCGCCCGTCCGGACCGTCCGGCTCGCTGCCCCACGCGGCGCGCGGATGCCACTGCGGCCGGGGCCTCATCGCTGGAACCGGGTCGTCCGGGAGAGGTCGAGATGCTTGTCGGTGTACCCCGCGAGATCAAGGACAACGAGTTCCGAGTCGGCCTGACGCCGAGCGCGGTTCGCGAGCTCGTGGCGCATGGCCATCGGGTCATCGTTCAGGCCGGCGCCGGCGAGGCGATCGATCTCGACGACGCCATCTATCGGGCCGCCGGAGCCGAGATCGTCGGCGACGCCGCCTCGGTCTTCGGCCGGGCCGACCTCGTGGTCAAGGTCAAGGAGCCGCAGCCGGTCGAGATCGGCATGCTGCGCGAGGGCCAGGTCCTGTTCACGTACCTCCACCTCGCTCCCGATCGCCTCCAGACCGAAGGGTTGATCAAGTCGGGCTGCATCGCCATCGCCTACGAGACCGTCACCGACGATCGCGGCGGCCTGCCCTTGCTCGCCCCGATGAGCGAGGTGGCCGGCCGGATGTCGATACAGGCCGGCGCCCACGCCCTGGAGCGCGAGGCGGGTGGGCGCGGCGTGCTGCTCGGCGGCGTGCCGGGCGTCCCGCCGGCCAAGGTCGTCGTGCTGGGCGGCGGCGTCGTCGGCATGAACGCGCTTCGAATGGCGCTCGGTCTCGAGGCGGACGTGACCGTCATCGACAAGTCCCTGCCGCGCCTCAAGGAGCTCGACCTCGCCTTCGCCCCGGCCCTGAAGACTCGCTACGCCACGACCGACGTGATCGAGGAGAGCGTGCTGACGGCCGACCTCGTGATCGGCGCGGTCCTGACCCCGGGTGGCACGGCCCCCAGGCTGGTCACGCGCGAGATGGTCGCCGGCATGCGCCGGGGCACCGTCGTGGTCGACGTCTCGATCGACCAGGGCGGCTGCTTCGAGACCTCCCGGCCGACGACCCACTCGAACCCGACGTACGTAGTCGACGGAGTCGTCCACTACTGCGTCACCAACATGCCCGGGGCGGTCGCCCGTACGTCGACCTTCGCCCTCAACAACGCCACGCTGCCGTTCACGCTCGCACTCGCCGACAAGGGCTACCGCGGCGCGATGGCAGCCGATCCACATCTCCGCGACGGCCTCAACATCTTCGCCGGGAAGGTCACGCACGAGGCGGTCGCGACCGACCACGGCCTCGAGTACGTGCGGCCGGAGAAGGCGCTGGCGCTATAGGCGATGCGCTTCGACGTCTACCTCGAGTCCGGCCCCCAGCACCGCAGAACCTGGATCTACGTGCCGGGCCTGCCGGGCTGCTCGACCGTGAGCCCGACCTCCGACGCGGCCGTCGAGGCGGCCGCGTCGGCCATACGCGAGCGCATCGATTTCCTGCGTCGCCACGGCGAGGCCGTGCCCGATCCCGAGCCGATCGAGCCTGTCGTGGCCGGCCACGTCATCGAGCGCAAGTTCCTCGGCTTCGCGCAGGGCACGCTTCCGGGCGATCGCGAGCCCATGCCGCCCGACGAGGCGGTCCGCGACCTGCGCTGGGCGGGCTGGTCGCGAGAGGAGCTGATGGCCGCCGCTCGCGCCCAGACCCTGCCGCTGCCGGAGAAGCCGGCCGCAGGCGGGCGGTCGGCCGCAGCCATCCTCTCCCACGTGGCTGAGTCCGAGTGGTCCTATGTCGGCTCCACGTTGGGGTCGATCCCGGGCGGAGGCGCGATCATGGCCGCCATCGAGCGTGCCGGCGACCAGCCGTGGGACGCGCTTGCCGCCGAGCGGGACGCCCTGATGGAGCGGCTGCGGCGACTGACGCCGGAAGAGCTGTCGCGCGTCGTCGATCGCGGCGAAAGCAAGCCGGCCCGGAGCGTCCGGCGCATGCTCGGCCGGCTCCTCGAGCACGAATGGGAGCACACTCTCGAGCTGAGGTCGAGGCTGGACGGCTGACCGCCCGATGGGCCACTCCGGCCGAAGCAGCGTCGGCCGTCCAATCGGCCCGGCCACGGATCGCCGGTCATCCCGGTCCGCCACGCGGCTCGCCGGCCCGACAAACCGGACTGGGCCTCTTCGTGAACTTACCCGAGCCGTTGCGGCCCCGCGGCTCCGAGGACCACGCGGGCGATCTCGGCGTCGATCTCGTCGGCCAGGATTTCGGCCAGCCGCTCGGCCGCCTTCTGGGCCGCGGGCCCTTCGGTGAACCTCGTGTTGGGCCGTGCCAGGTCGATGGTCTCGAACCGGGCCTGGCTGAAGCGGGCGCGGTGGCGCTCGCAGCAGCTGACGATCAGGTTCTGCTCGGTGTCGATGCCGTGGCCGGTGACGTAGTAGTTGCCGACTCTGGCGGCGACCTCGACGGGGCCCATGCCGTTGGCGTAGAAACCGACCGGGTACACGATGTCGGGGCCGAGCCAGCGCGTCACGGCCGCAACCAGCACCGCCGACGCCCGGCTCTCGTTCCAGCCGTCCCCGCGGACGATCTGGGCCACGGCGAGCCCGATGGCCGCCGCTTCATCGCCGCCCAGGGCGGCACGGAACTCGCGGTTCAGCGAGAGGACGGGCGGGAGCGGACCTCTGGGCGTCGCGGCGTTCTGCTGGCTGTGGGTTTGTTCCACTGCTGCGCTCATAGTTGCGGCCATCTGAGCGTCAACGTTAGACGAGAGGGACGGCTCGTCAAGACCGGCTATACGGCGCAATCGATCAGTACTTTTGGGCCGCGCACCGCTGATCCTGAGGTCGGGTGGCCCCGTTGCCGCCCCGCACCTGGCAGGCGTGCGGGCCAGGCTGGGAACCGGGCCCGCAGGCGGCCGCGCGGTGCCGCTCGACACCGGCCCCAGGACCATCCCGGCCGACCACGGGCCCGAACGGGGCGACCGAAGACGGCCTCAGCCGGCGGAGCCCAGCGCCTCGGCCACGACGGCCTGCGCCTCCTCGACTATGCGATCCAGGTGGTCCTCGCCCAGGAAGCTCTCGGCGTAGACCTTGTAGACGTCCTCGGTTCCGGACGGCCGCGCGGCGAACCAGCCGTGTTCCGTCGTGACTTTGACGCCTCCGACGGGAGCGTCGTTGCCGGGGGCGCGGGTCAGGATCGCCGTGATCTTCTCGCCGGCCAGCTGAGACACCCGAACCTGGGCAGGCGACAGCTTCGACAGGATCGCCCGCTGCTCGCGGGTGGCCGGAGCGTCGATGCGGCGATAGGCCGGCGTGCCGAAACTGTCCGTGAGCGTCCCATAGGCAAGGCCCGGGTCCCGGCCGGTCCGGGCGGTCAGCTCCGCGGCCAGAAGGCAGGCGATGATCCCATCCTTGTCTGTAGTCCAGACGGTACCGTCGCGGCGGAGGAACGACGCCCCCGCGCTCTCCTCCCCGCCGAACCCGAGCGAGCCATCCACCAGGCCGTCGACGAACCACTTGAACCCGACGGGGACCTCGAGCAGCCGGCGGGGCAACTCCGCGGCGACGCGGTCGAGCATGCTCGTCGAGACGAGCGTCTTGCCGACGGCGACGTCGGGTCGCCACTCGCGGTTGCGATACAGGTACGCGACCGCCGCGGAGAGGAAGTGGTTCGGGTTCATGAGCCCGGCCGAGCTCGTGACGATGCCGTGGCGGTCGGCGTCGGTGTCGTTGGCAAAGGCCACGTCGAAGCGGTCCTTGAGGGCGACCAGCCGCGCCATGGCGTACGGAGACGAGGGGTCCATCCGGATGCGGCCGTCCCAATCGACGGTCATGAAGCCGAATTGCGGGTCCACGACCTCGTTGGTGACGGTCAGGTTCAGGCCGTAGTAGTCGCGGATGGCGGCCCAGTAGCCGACGCTGGCGCCGCCGAGCGGGTCCACTCCGAGCTTCAGACCGGAGCCGCGTATCGCCTCCATGTCCACGACGCCGGCCAGATCGGCCACGTACACGCCGGTGAAGTCGTAGCGGCCGGCCGAAGCCAGGGCAGCTTCATAGGGCACGCGGCGGACGCCCTTCAAGCCGTCCCGCAGAAGGTCGTTGGCCTCGGCCTGGATCGCACCGGTCACGTCCGTGTCGGCCGGCCCGCCGTTGGGCGGGTTGTACTTGAACCCGCCGTCCTCGGGCGGGTTGTGGGACGGCGTCACCACGATCCCGTCCGCCAGGCCGTCCGTGCGGTCCCGGTTGTAGGTCAGAATCGCGTGTGAGACGGCCGGTGTCGGGGTCAGACCGTCCCGGCTGTCGATCAGGACGGCGACGTCGTGGGCGGTCAGAACCTCCAGGGCCGCCCGCGTCGCGGGCCCCGAGAGGGCGTGGCTGTCTACGCCGATGAAGAGCGGCCCGCTGATTCCCTGGCCGCTGCGATAACGGCAGATGGCCTCGCTCGTGGCCAGGATGTGGTCCTCGTTGAACGAGGTCTTGAGCGACGAGCCGCGGTGGCCGGACGTGCCGAACGTCACGGCCTGCGAAGGGACTCCCGGGTCCGGGTGGCGATCGTAGTAGGCGTCGACCAGACGGTCGACGTCGACCAGAATCGATGGTTCCGCGGGCTTCCCCGCTCGCTCGCTGACTCCCACTGCCGAATGGCCTCCCGATGCCGGACTCCGCCCCCGCAAGATGATGACGCAGCGGGCCGCCGCTTGGCTAGGACGGTTCCGTTCTCTCATCCGGCTCCGTTACGTCGGAGCCCAGGTCCAGCTTCCAGCCGGTCGCCGCGGCGAGATCGGCTGCCATGTCTCTGACCATTCGGCCGACCCCGGCGCCGGCCTCGACCAGCTTGTCGACGGGGATCTCCGGGCTGAGCGGATCGGCCAACAGGACGGCCAGGCATCGTTCCTGGGCGGCCCACTCCGCTCGAGCCAGCCTCCCCTCTCGCGGCTTGCCGCTCCAGCCCAGCCGGTGGTCGAGGTCGGCGGCCAGCGTGAGCATCAGCGCCGAGCACTGGCTGATGGCCTCGACCGGAAGGCGCGTAGAGACAAGCCTGGAGGGGAACTCGAAGATGGCGATGGCGAGCCAGGCAATCCAGTCGCTGCTGAGCGTGTCGTTGCAGGACGATTCGGGGAGTTCCGTCATCGGCCGGAAGATGGTCGCGATGGCCGGCATGTCGTCGCGCCGGAGGGCATCCCAGAGCGCCGCCAGCGCGTCGTCGAACGTGGCGACCGGGCTGGCGCCGTGGTAGATGGCGAAGATGTGACGGGCGCGCGCGCAAGCGGCACCCGCGAACGCGATCTTCCTGGGCAGGCACAGCCCCGCCGTGCGCGCGCCTAGAGCTTCGCTTCGAGTCACCTGGCCCCTTGCGGCTCTGCCGCCGACCCCTGGCCATCACGCGATGCGTTCTACCCAACGCACCCGGCAATCGCGGTGTCGTCGGTCCGATGGTGGTTCGCCCTGAGGGCAATCTCCAGTGACGAGGCCGGCCGCGCCGTCCACCCCCGACGGTAGCCGACCCTTCGCCTCCGACTCAGTAGGGTAGCGCGATCGTGGAGGCCTTGCTGGCTCCCACGAGCAGCGGCATGCCCCAGGCCAGCTCGATCGTGCGCAGGATCGAGTAGTGGCTGGCATCGCCGGTGAAGCGCGCGCCGGGCGTCATCGCCGGGCTCAGGACGATGGTGGCGATGTGGCCCCCTCCGCCCTGGACGTCGCTCCCGGCGCCTTCGTCCCAGGTGATAAAGACGACCGAGTTCTCCACGAAGGCGGAACTGTCGATGATCTGGGGCAGGAAGGCCTTCAGGAAGGCGTCACCCGCCTCCACGGAGCTGCTGTGCATGTCGTTGATCAGGTTGGGGATGATCAACTCGAAGTCGGCGGCTGCCGGGTCGAAGCCGGCCAGCCTGGTGATGCCGGCGCAGCTGGCCGGGTTGGCGCTGACAGAGGTATAGCTGATAGCCGGGTTGTGCTTGCGGACGTACTGGCCGGCCGCGCCCGGTCCGTCCACGACGCCGGCCGATGCGGACCCCCGATAGCAGTTGCCCGGATAGCCCTGGGCGTAGACGCGCCATGTGCGGCCCGAGGCCTGGATCTGCTCGAAAAGGTTCGGGACGGCGAGGTTGTAGGTGCCGTCGCTGTCGGTGCCCTGCAGACCGCCGGAGGTGAGGGCGATGTAGTTGGGCTCCGACGGGTGCGCCTCGGCGTAGAACCGCGTGGCCAGTCCGTACCTGGCGATCAACGAGTTCAGGTAGGGGGCCGCCTTCGAGCCGACGATGCTGCCGTACTCCTTGTTCTCCATGATGATCACGTAGACGTGACCGAAGTCAGGCAGGCCGCTCGAGGCGGTTGGGGACGGCGAAGGGGCGGCCGCTGCGGTGACCGTCGGGCCGGGGCTCGTGGCCCCGGCCGAGGGACCGGACCCGGGGCTGGCCGTGATGCCCATCGAGGTCGGTGCGGTCGACGGCTCGCGCCCGGCCGTCGCCGTTGCGGTCGCGCTCGGGCTCGACGACGACCCGCAGGCTCCGGCGAGGAAGGCGACGGAAAGGAGGATGACCGCCCCTCTGTTCGGAGCCGCGCTCATCACGCTCACACTCCAGCGAGAGCGCGCCGCAGCCGTTCACCGAAAGGCTCCACCGAGCGGCGCCCGTTCTGAAGTATCGACCAACCGGGCGGCGGCGCAAGGGCGCCTTCGAGCCGGGCGGCGGCACGGTTCAGGTGAGCCGCCCGGAGTGGCTCCGACGCCTGTCAGCGCGCAAGGCCGAATGCGACCGCGGTGCTGGCCCTCGGCCGGCCTGGTTCAGGCCTACTGCTCCGCCACGCTCGGGGCGGAGACGGGGCCGGTGTTGTGCAGCCCCGCCCGGGCGGCCTGCTCCGCGTGGAAGTGGGCCCGCAGCGGCTTCTCCTTGAGCGCCAGGACGGCCACGAACGAGATGACCGACGCCAGGACGCCGAGCCAGACCGAGTTCGCGATCGCGAGAGAGAAAGCCTGGTAGAACCCGGCAACGAAGGTCGGCGGCATCGCGGCGAGCGAAGTGGCCGCCGAGCCACCCACCGAGAGCAGCTGGTTCGGATCGAAGGCCGCAGGAGCCGTGGCCGGCACCGCCGAGGAGGGAGCTCCAGCGGCGATGATGGAGGACCGAATTGAATCCCAGGTCAGGTTGTCGCGGAAAAGGGTGAACGCCATCGTCAGGCCGACCGACGTGCCGATCTGCCGGAACAGGGTCAGGTCGCTGGTGGCCGTCCCGAGCCGCTCGAAGGGAACGTCGTTCTGGACGATGAGAGTGAATATCGCCATGGTCGGTCCCACGCCCAGTCCGGCGATTAGCATCCAGACGGAGAGAACCGGAAAGCTCGTGTCGGCCCGCAGGTTGTCGAACAGGAGCACACCGAGGCCCATCGCAACCAGTCCGACCGCAAGGAGAACCTTGTAGCGACCGGTTCGGCTGACGATCAGGCCGGCCGCGATCGAGCTGAAGATGAGCCCGAACAGGAACGGGAAGAGCAGGTAGCCCGATGCCGTAGTGCTCTCGCCTTTGACGATCTGGAACCAGAGCGGCAGGAAGATGATCAGGATCGAGAAGCCGAAGACGGCGAAGAAGGTGGCGATCACCGACACGGTGAAGGTGCGGTTGCGGAACAGGTCGAGGGGGATCATCGGGTCGCCCGCCCTCGCCTCGGCGACGATGAAGGCAACGAGGAAGACGGCGCCGACGCCGAACCAGCCCAGAACGGTGGGATCGAGCCAGTCGGTAGTCTCGGCGAGGGTCAGCGCGATCAGGACCGGTACGACCGCTCCGACGAAGGTGACCACGCCGGCCAGGTCGAGCGCCAGGCGAACGCCCTTGGGATGGACCATCGGCAGGAGCCGGCCGATCAGGTAAAGCGAGACGAGCCCGACCGGCACGTTGACGAAGAAGATCCAGTGCCAGGAGAGGTTGTCGGTGAGAAAGCCGCCCAGGAACGGCCCGATCAGGAAGGCGACGCCGAAGACGCCGCCGAAGAGCCCCTGGTACTTGCCTCGCTCGGCCGGCGTGAAGAGGTCGCCGATGACGGCCAGCGAGATCGGGAAGAGGGCGCCGGCGCCGAGGCCCTGGACTCCGCGGAAGAAGATCAGCTCCCACATGGTCTGGCTCAGGCCCGACAGCACCGACCCGATCAGGAAGAGGACGATCCCGATCAGCAGCATGGGCTTCCGGCCGAAGTAGTCGGACAGCTTGCCGTACAGCGGGATCGCGGCCGTGCTTGTCACGAGGTAGGACGTCACGACCCACGTATACAGGTCCGCGCCGTTGAGCTGGGTCGAGATCCTCGGCAGGACCGGCCCGACGATGGTCTGGTCGAGGGCGCCGAGGAAGAGGGCCAGCATGATGGCGCCCATGATCTCGAACCTGGCGCGAGGATTTACCTCGATCGCGGCGTGCGCCGGCGCGCCGCCGGCGATCTCCGATGTCATTGGATCTCCTTGATCTGTGCCCTGCCCGGGCGATCGATCGATCGGCCGCAGGTGAGCATCCAACCTCGCTCTTGATCCTGAGCGTGGTGCGTGAAGGGCTTGTGAATTCCCGCCGGAAACGACGCGTCCGGATGTCCCGCCCACGCGGTTCGCTGGTGCCTGCCGGCACGATGCCGTCAGGTCCGCCGGGAGAAACGGGGAGGGTATATATACAGGATTTCGCCGGGCGCCGCCACTACGGCACCGGCCGGTGCACCCACCGGGCGAGCCGGCCGCCGGCGTGCGTAGCGCGCTGCCCGCGGGTTCGCTAGCCGATCCGGCGCGCCACGAACTCCACGAGGTGGAAGTGGTGCGGATCCCCAAGGGCCGTGGGGCGATCGTCCTCCTCGACTGACCAGTGCTCGATTTCGAAGCCCGACAGGGCGGCCCTGATCTCCTCCGGCGGCAGGCAGGTCATCTCAGGGTCCGAGGCGGACTCGTCGTGATCGCCGAAGAGCATGGCCGCGAACCGCGCCCCCGGTCGGAGAGCGGCAACGATCCGCGGCCACACGCCCTGGAAATCTGTCGGCGCCAGGTACGGCAGGGAGAGGCTGGCGTTTACCAGGTCGCACGGCGGTATCGCCGCCGTCGCGAGGTTCTCGATGACGATGTCGAGGTTCGTCCGCAGCCCCGGCTCGACGGCGGCTTCCAGGGCGTTGCGAGCCGCGATCTCCCGGTCGATCGCGAGGACACGCCAGCCCGCACGGAGCAGTTCGCGTGCGTCGCGCCCTGCCCCGGAGCCGAGGTCCACGGCGAAGTGGGCCGGCTGGGGCGGCGAACCGGTGCCGGGCGTCGCGAAACCTTCAGATGCGCCCGCCACGTCATCCGCGCGGAACTTGTCGATCGCCAGGCGGACGGTCTGCCATGCCGGCCGTTCGACCGTGACCGCGTAGTAATCGGCCCAGTGTTCGGAGTCTTGGCCCACCGGGCCAGATTAGCAGGCGGCAGTGCCCAATTCCGGGCCCGGACGCCGGCTCCGCGCGCGACCGCTTCGAGCTTCCGCCCGGCCGGCGTCTCGACAGGTCTAGACGAAGGCGGCCGCGACGTAGCCCACGGTGCGGCCGGGATCGCCGCCGACGTCGGCCGAGGTGGCGGCTCCAAGCAGGACTCCGCGCGTGGCCCCCATTTCGGCCAGGGCGGCGAGAGTGACCCTAACCGGATCGATGCCGCAGAGCCCGCACACGAGACCCCGCCGGCGCTCCCCCAGGATCGCCGCTTCCAGGGTCTGCAACCCGTCGGCGTCGAGGCGCAGCAGCGGCTCGAGCAGCCTGGCGTCCACGGCCTCGCAGATGCCGGCGGGAGGGTAGTGGGCCATGTCGGAACTGGCCACGAGCAGGATTCTCTCGCCGCCCGCGCGCCGCCTGGCCAGGATCCGACCGAGCATCGTCCCGGCTCCGGCGTGGCCGGCCAGGCGCGGGCTGACGGCCAGCGGCACGATCGACGCCCCCGGGCAGGTTCGGGCGAGAAGCGGCAGCTGGACCTCCAGCGAATGCTCGGCCAGGTGAGCCGAGTCGTCCGGCGCGAACGGACGGCCGAGGGCCGCGATCTCGCCGGCGAGGTCACCGTCTATCGGCACGTCCCCGAGAGGTGTCCGCCACGGCCCGCCGGTCCATACCCCAACGCCTTCGGCCCAGGCCTGATGGTCGGTGCCGGCCAGGACGATCGTGGCCGGGCCGATCTCGCCGGCCAGGGCCCAGCCCAGGGCGGCTATGCCGCCCGAGTAGACGAGGCCGGCATGAGGAACCATGAGGCCGGCCACGGCGGCCGGAGTCAGCCCTTCCGGCCGCGGGGTGCGGGCACTCTCGGTCAGCAGCACCGAGACGAGGGCATCGAGTCGAGGCGGCTCGGCGGGGTAGAAGGTGCCGGCCACGGCCGGCCGGCGCGGCGTTGGATTCATGCCGGGCTCCCGTTTCCGTCGGAGGTTCCAGCTATCCGTCCGAACTCTGCCAGCCCTACTCCGGCGAGCGCGCGCCCGCAGGTCCAGCAGCTGCCGCCGACCAGGGCGGCGGCCGGCCGGGCGGAGAAGCCGCGGCGCCGTATCAACGTCTCCGCACAGCCGGGGCAGCGAGTGTCCTCGTCCCCGTCGCCGACGTTGCCGGAATAGACGTGGCACAGGCCGGCGGCCCGGCCGATCTCGACGGCCCGCTCGATCGTCGCCGTCGGCGTGGGATCCAGGTCGGTCAGGCGGAAGGTCGGGAAGAAGCGGCTCACATGCCAGGGCGTTTCCGGTCCCAGCTCCGCGACGATCCAGCGAGCCAGGGCATCCAGGAGCGCGGGGTCGTCGTTGAGCCCGGGGATCAGCAGCGTCGTCACTTCGACCCAGATGCCCCGTTCACGCATGCCGACGAGCGACGTCAGTATCGGCGCCAGTCGCGCGCCGCAGATGCGCCGGTAGAACCGATCGTCGAAGGACTTGAGGTCGACGTTCGCCGCCGCGATGTGCGGGCCCAGCAGGTCGAGCGCCTCGGGCGTCTGGTAACCGTTCGTGACCAGGACGTTGGCCAGGCCCGCTTCGCCGGCCAGCCTGGCCGTCTCGAGCACGTACTCGATGAAGATCGTCGGCTCGGTGTAGGTGTAGGCGATGCTGCGCGACCCGGCCGCCCGAGCCGCCGCGACAACTCGGTTCGGCGGCAACGCGAAGGATGGGGCGGTCAGCCCGTCGCGGCCGGCCTGCGATATGGCCCAGTTCTGGCAGTGCAGACAGTGGAAGTTGCAGCCCCACGTGGCGATCGAGAAGGCGACGCTGCCAGGGTAGAAGTGGAAGAGAGGCTTCTTCTCGATCGGGTCGGCGTTGGCGGCCACAGCCCGCCCGAAGACTAGCGTGACGAGCGCGCCGTCCCGGTTCTCGCGGACGTGGCAGATGCCCGACCTGCCGGGCCGGATCAGGCAGCGATGGGCGCAGGCGACGCAGCGAACGGCGCCGCCTGCCTCCGCGACCGCCAGGATGGCTGGCGTCGCGGGATCCTCGGTCGGGTCGCGAAGTGGCGCGAACGGTCGCACAGAAACTATCCTCGAAGTCCATGCTCTTCTGGAACGCGGGCCCGGCAAAGAGCCGAACGGCCCGAGGAACCCGCCCGTACCGGGGCTGCTGCCCCGTCGTGGTGTCGTCGCGGCGGCCGCCCGGGGCGCCAGGCGGATCCACGGCCGCAGAACGCGCCATTGGACTCTGGCGGCCGCGATACATGCGCGTAGCCTCGTTGCGGGCACGCAGCGAGGCGGTACGTGAAACAGCTGGAAGAATCCGATCGGCGGCAACTGCTGGATCTGGCCCGGCGTTCGATCGAGGCCGCCGTCCGCCACGGTCCCTCCGTCCGCCTTGCGGCTGGCGCGCCGTCCGCCGGGCTGGCCGAGCCGGCCGCGGCCTTCGTGACCATCCACGAGCACGGCCAGCTGCGGGGTTGCATCGGGCTGATGCGCTTCGAGATGCCACTCTGGCAGAACGTGCGAGACGCGGCGGCGGCGGCCGCTCTCGACGACCCGCGCTTCCTGCCTGTCGACGAGTCGGACCTGCCGGCCCTCGAACTTGAAGTGTCGGTCCTCGATCCGCCGGTCGAGCTCCCCGATCCGGCCGGCTTCGTGGCGGGACGCCACGGCATCGTGGTCGAGCGGGGCATGCGACGCGCTCTCCTGCTGCCCCAGGTCGCTACGGAAATGGGCTGGGACGAAACCCAGATGCTCGAGGCGGTCTGTCGCAAGGCGAACCTGCCGCACGACGCCTGGCGCGACGAGTCGACGAGGCTGCTCGTGTTCGAGTCGTTCTGCTTCAGCGAGGACGAACCGGCGTCGGCCCCGGACGTGGGGGCCGCCGGCTGAAACGGCGGGGACGCGACACCTCCCGAGGCGGCACACTCCGGAGAAGCGGCCTGTCAGGAGATCGGGGCGCAGCCCGATCTATTCAGGTTATCTTCAGCCCGAAGGCCAACCATGATCGTACGTTGCATGCCGCCGGGTTCCAGGAAGCGGCCAGCAGGAGGTAGTCATGGTTTCCGACACGAAGCGGCTCGGCAGTCGCATCGCCGCTCCGATCGCGTCGTTGTTCTTGGTCGCAGTAGTAGCGGCCGGCTGCGCTTCGGCTGCCACCGGTGTAACCACCGATGCCGTGGCGGGGCTTCAATCGGTCCCCAGCCCGACACAGGCGGTGTCTGTTCCGACGGCCGTGCCGACGGCTATCGCGACCCCGGCGACCTCGCTCGCGGTCTCGAGCGGCGGGGCTGTCTCGCTGCAGGATCAGATGGTCGCCGTGATCAAGCAGGTCACGCCGTCGGTCGTCGTCATCCAGACGGACTCGGGCCTGGGCTCGGGCGTCATCTATGACAGCCACGGCGACATCGTCACCAACGCCCACGTCGTCGGAACGTCGACCACCTTCCAGGTCACTCTTTCCAACGGCAAGAACTACAACGGGACGCTGGTGGGCAGCTACACCCCCGATGACATCGCGGTGGTCAGGATCAGCGCCCCGGGCCTGACTCCGGCCACGTTCGGCGACTCTTCGCAACTATCGGTTGGCGACTTCGTCCTGGCCATGGGCAATCCGCTCGGGCTCCAGTCGAGCGTGACCGAGGGGATCGTCAGCGCCCTCGGCCGGCAGGTCACCGAGCCGAACGGCAACGCCCTGCCGGATGCAATCCAGACGAGCGCGGCTATCAATCCGGGCAACAGCGGCGGCGCGCTGGTCGATCTCAACGGCCAGGTGGTCGGCATCCCGACCCTCGAGGCCACCGATCCGCAACTCGGTGGCGCGGCCGCCGGGATCGGGTTCGCCATCTCCAGCAACCGGGCCAAGTTCATAGCCGACCAGCTCATCGCCTCCGGCAAGGTGACCAACTCCGGCCGCGCCTACATGGGCGTGGAGCTGCGCGACGCCACGACCGGCCCGATCGTCGTCGCGGTCACGAGCGGCGGGCCGGCCTCGAAGGCCGGGATCGTGGCCGGCGACATCATCCTGTCGATCGGCACGACCCTGACCCCCGACAGCGAGACCCTCATCGACGCGGTCGCCGCTCATCGTCCGGGAGACACCGTCCAGATCAAGGTGGAGCACCAGGACGGCACCACTTCCACGTTCAACCTCACCCTGGGCCAGCTCCCCAGCTGACCCACGATCGTCACCCGCGCGGAGAGGCGGCCGGACCGGCCGCCTCTCTTCACGTCTGCGGCCGGGTCGGCAATTCGAACGCGATCGTCGTGCCACCGGCGGCCGGGCGCTCCGCGGCGATCGTTCCGCCGTGGGACTCGACGATCCGGCGCGCTATCGCCAGGCCCAGGCCTGAACCGCGCGATTCCTCCGACCTGGAGAAGCGCTCGAACAGGTGGGGCAGCACTTCGGGAGCGATTCCGGGGCCGGCGTCGGTGACCGAGATTCGGACCACCTGCGGGCGCACCTCCGCGACGATCGAGACGACGCTTCTGGACGGGGCGTATCGCAGGGCGTTGGCCACCAGGTTGACGACGACCTCTCGAATGCGGGTCGGGTCCAGGTCGAGCAGCGGCAGGTCCGGTGGCACTCGGACCTCGATCCGAACCCCGGCCGTCGAGGCCAGGCCATCGAAGGCGGCGGCGGCCTCTCTCGTCAGGATCGTCAGGTCGGTGGGCTCCTTGCGGAGAGCCAGCGCCCCGGCCTCGGCCAGGGCCAGCGTCCTGAGATCCTCCACCAGCTTGGTGAGCATCCCGATCTGGTCCACGGCCGCCGAGAGATGGGCCTCGTCGACGGGGTGGACGCCGTCGATCATGGCTTCCAGTTCGCCGCGCAGCACGGCCAGGGGAGTCCGCAGCTCGTGGCTGACGTCGGCCAGCAGCGAGCGGCGCTGGCCCTCGTCGGTCTCCAGGCGAGCCGCCATGGAGTTGAAGGCCTCGGCCAGCCAGCGCATCTCCCGCATCCCCCCGTTCGGAACGATCACGCGGGTCGTGTAGTCGCCGGCCTCGACTTTGCCCGTGGCCTCGATCAGGTCGCCGAAGGGCAGGGCGAAGCGCCGCGCACCACGCGCGGTGCCGCTCATGGCCGCGATCAGCAACAGGACGATGACTACCGCCAGGATTCCCGAACCGGGCGACGGCAGGCCGGTCGCCGATAGCAGCTGGCCGACGAGCACGATCGGGCCCACGACGACCAGGACGAAGATCAGGGTCACGCCGGCGGCGAAGCGAACCAGGAAGCGGCGCCGAACCTTGCGCCAGGGAAACTCGGCCGTCGGCGGCCAGGCCTCGTCCTCGGGCCACCATCCTGGTCGGCCGCGCCGCGGGTCCCAGTGGCGGCCAGGACCGAAGGGCCCACCCGCTTCGAAGGCGGCGCCGGGGCCGTAGCGCCGGCCCGTCCGGCGGGCGTGACGCTCCCATCGCTGCCGCTCCCTGCGCTGCCACTGGTCGGGCGGCAGCTCGCCCGGCGCCGGGCCGCCGGACGGCCGATCCTCGCGCCGTCCCTCGGGCACCGGCCCGCCGCCGGTCGCCGACCCCTCGGGCACCGGCCCGCCGCCGGTCGGATCGTTCACTCGACTTCCTCGGCGAATCGATAGCCCAAGCCGTAGACCGTCAGGACGTACCGAGGCCGCCCGGGGTCGTCCTCGAGCTTCCGGCGCAGGTTCTTGACGTGGGCGTCGATCGCGCGTTCGTACGATTCGAAGGCCAGGCCGTGGATGGCGTCGAGCAGCTGAGATCGGGTGAAGATCCGCCCGGGCTGGCGGGCCAGGGCGACCAGCAGCTGGAACTCGGTGGGCGTCAGTTCGACGTTTCGACCACCGACCTCAACGTGCATCCTGGCTATGTCGATGACGACGCCGCCGACCTCGATTCGGTCGCTCGGCTCGGCCTGCCGGTCGACCCGCCGGAGGATCGCCCTGATGCGGGCCACGAGCTCGCGCGGGCTGAAGGGCTTGGTGACGTAGTCGTCGGCGCCGATCTCCAGCCCCAGGACCCGGTCCAGCTCGTCGTCGCGGGCGGTGAGCATGATCATCGGCACGGTCGAGTCGCGGCGGATCGCCCGGGCCACGTCCAGCCCGTCCATTCCCGGCAGGCCGAGATCGAGCACGATGACGTCTGGCTTGCGTATCCGGGCGGCGGTGAGCGCGGAGGGTCCGTCCGCGGCCGTGATCACCGCGAAGCCGGCGTGCTCGAGGTAGTCGCGGGCAAGTTCCACGATGCGGGGTTCGTCGTCGACGACAAGGACTGTCTTCATGACGGCCTCATCGTACGGCGCAGCTTCGCGTGCCGACGGACGATCCGGCCGCAACCTGCGCCGGCCGATCTATCCACCGGGCGCGCGATCGGCCCGCCCGGACCGGCCGTCCACACGCGACCCGCAGCGCGCCGGTGCCGGGCCCACCCGGGCCGGCGTGACAGGCGTGGCGGGAGCCCGGCCTGCCGTGCTCCCGCCCGTCGTGTCTGCGTGAGGTCGCGGAGAGTCTTCCGATCATTGCGGTTGGTTGCCGCCCGGTACTCCGCCGGCCGCCGGCGGCTCGCCGGCGTGGGCGCGGCGGTGGAAGTCGTCGAAGGCCGCCTGCCCGGCCTGGCGCCACTCGCTCCTGTGCCAGCCGCCGGGTCCGGTCCCGGGACCGAAGCGGTCGGCGTCGCCGTCGGGCTGCCAGTAGCCTCGATGCGCCCAATACCGATGTCGATGGCCGAAGAGGACCAGCCCGATCAGCCTGATCAAGATGATCAGGACGAGGATCGTGACCACGAAGCCGATCAAGTGGCCGGCCCCGAATGCGCCGCCGTAGGCCCACGGGGCGATGCCCGTCGAGTTCGTCGACGAGCCGGCCGCGAATCCGAGGCCGTATGCGCCGGCGGTCAGAAGTCCGATGAACCCCAGCAGTATCAGCGCGGCCAGAACTCGGAAGCCGCTTCCCTGTCGCATCTCGATCTCCTTGCGATCGCGCTCCCGATGTCTGCATGGTCGGCCGAGAGCGTTTGCCAACCTCACGTCCAAGATTGGCGATCGCTTGTGAAGGAGTCGTGCATGCGCGCCGGAGGAGTGATGGCGGGTCCTCGCCGGCCGACCACGACTTCCCGCGCCCAACGGGCCGCCGCCGCGATCGGGACACCACGCCGCGGCCGCGTCTCCTCGGATCGCGCCGCGCGGCCGGCGGTCCTGCCAGCCGGGTCAGGCGATGTCGCGCCGGGTGACGCCCCAGGCGCCGATCGCGATCCCACCCACGGCGATCAGGAGGCAGGCGCCGATCCCGTACGGGTCCCAACGGCCGATCATGGGCTGGCCCAGGTGGGCCGTCAGGGCCAGCTGGTGGACCCAGTCCGGCAGGTTCAGCGGCGGCGCCACGAGATCGATCAGGTACGTCACGAGCACGAACATCGCGGCGATCTCGGCCGCGATCGATGTCCGCCACACGCCGCCGACCGCGACGCCGACGCCGACGATCGCGGCGGCATAGAGACCCAGGGCGGCGGACCCGACCACGGCGTCGCCGACGGCGACACCACCGGACGCCGCGCCGAGCCCCAGCCCGGCCGCGAACAGCACGGTCATCGTCACGATTGCGAGAAGCGCGGCGATCCCGCCGGAGACGACCCATCGCGCCCGCGCCATCGGCGTCGCCAGGATCATTTCGAGGCGCCCGTCCTCCTCGTCGGACGCCCATTTCGACACGAATGTCGCCGCCGCGAAGCCGGCCGCGATCAGGAGCAGCTGCACGTACAGCTGGAGCCAGCCGCCGGCCGTCGTGAGGTTGAAGCCCTTGAAGATCGTCGAGAAGGTGGCCGAAAGGTTCGGGTCCTTTCCGATCTGGTCCGCCATCGTTCCCACGAGGGCCGCGATCAGGGCGCCCATCAAGCCCATGCCGATCCCCCATGACATCGCCCGGGGCAGCTGCTCGCCGAACGCCCGGCTGGTGGATCCGCGGACGCCCATGACGACGGCGGGCAGGCCCGGCATCGAGAGGCCGGCCGTCACGCCGAGATCGCGGCGGGTGAACATCTCGACGCCGATCCCGAGCAGAACGGCGGCCACGAGCCCGGTGAATGCCAGCGCAGGCCAGTCGTACATGCCCACCAGGGCGATATGCCCGGCCAGCCAGTGGAACGGGCTCAGGGTGGCGAGAGGCGCGAGCGCGGCGAAGCCGTTGGCGACCCACAGCAGGACCATCGCCACGGCCGCGACACCGGCCGAGCCGGAGCGGCCGAGGAGCGGCGCCAGCGCGAACGCGAGGCCTCCGAAGAAGGCGGCGATGAAGCCGACCCACAGGGCGAAGCCGATGGCGGAGAGGGGCGGGATCGTATCCCCGAGGGAGGCGTCGCCGAAGAGTATCGAGCCGGCCGAGCAGGCGAAGGCGAGCACCACCATCGCCAGCCCAAGCATCGTCAGGTGGGCCGCCAGCTTCTCGAGCGCGACCCGGCGCTTGCCGAACGGGGTGGACGCTACGATGTCGAGGCTGCCCCGGCTGGCCTCGCCGGCCAGGGTCCCGGAGAGGGCCAGGATCGACCACAGGGCGGTGCCCATGGCGAAGATCGCCCCGTACTTCCAGGTGAAGTAGCCCCCCAGCGTGCCGAGCCCGACGGGCTTCCCGAACAGGTTGACCATCGAGGATGGGATGCTTCCGATGAGCTTGTCGATCTCGAGACGCGAAGCGGGCGTCGGGAAGATGCTCGAGACGCCGGCGGCCATGACGAGCGACATCCCGCCGAGGAGGCCCGCCGCGACGATGAAGGAGAGGCGCGAGTCGCGGACCGTCTTGCCGTAAATGCTGCCGAAACCGTAGATGCGGCTCCGGAACGAGATCGCATTGATGGGGGCCGCAATGTGCGGCGCGCCGATGCCGGCTGCCATCACTTCACCTCGGCCGATTCGCGGCCGTACTGGGCGAGGAACGTCTCTTCGAGGCTTGGCTCGCGTGACAGGAAGTCCACGACGCCGGCCTTCGCCGCCGCCTCCACAACGGGCGTTATGGAGCCCTGGACCCGCAGGCGCAGCACGTGGTCCTCGGTCACAAGGTCTGAAACGCCGGGCAGGATGCGGAACTCCTCGGCCGGGGGATCGCCCGCGAAACGCAGCTCGATCTGGTGGTGAGCGAGATCGCGCAGGGCATCCACGCGGTCGACCTGGACAAGGCGACCCTCTCTGATGATGGCGACTCGATCGCAGCTGCGCTCCACCTCGTTGAGGATGTGGCTCGACAGGAAGACGGTCCGGCCGCCGGCGACCGCCTCCCGCAGGAGGGCGAAGAAGGTCTGCTGGACGAGTGGGTCCAGGCCCGCGGTCGGCTCATCGAAGATCAGCAGCTCCGGCTGGTGCTGGAGCGCCACCACGAGGCCGACCTTCTGCTTGTTGCCCTTCGAGTACTCGCGGAAGCGGCGGCTCGGGTCCAGGTCGAGGCGCTCGACGAGCGACGCCTGGTAAGCGCGATCGACGCCGCCGCGCAGGTTGCCGAAGTACTCGAGGGTCTGGCGGCCGGTCAGCCGGTCGTAGAGGGCGAACTCGCCGGGCAGGTAGCCGATGCGCCGATGGATCGCCACAGGATCGGCCGAGCTTTCGATGCCGAAGACGTACGCCTTTCCGCTCGAGGGGCGGATGAGGTCGAGCAGGAGGCGAATCGTCGTCGTCTTGCCCGCGCCGTTGGGCCCGAGGAAGCCGAACACCTCGCCCGGCTGGACCTCGAGGTCGACGTCCACGATTCCCCGGTGCGAACCGTACGACTTGGTGAGCTTCTCGGTCCGGATGACGGCGGCCATGCGCGTTCCTCTGAACGACGACTCGACCGCTGAATTGTCGTCCCTTCGGGTCCGGCGGTCCAACGCTCGCGCTCACCGACGACCGCCCGCCGGCCGATACTTCCGGTATGGCTGCCGTGACCGGCTTATTGCTTCGCGCGGCCCTGGGCCCGGCCTCCCGCCTGGCGCTCTGCCTCGGTCTGCTGATCGTCGCCTCCGGTTGCGGAGCGGCCCAACCCGCCTGCGGGACGGGATCCTGCACTCGAGTCCTGTTCCTGGGCAACAGCTACACGTACGTCAACGACCTGCCATCGACCTTCGCCCAGCTGGCCGCCTCGGCCGGCCGACCCGTCGAGGTGGCCATGGTCGCGAACGGCGGCGAGACGCTTGCCCAGCACGCCTCGTCCACGGATTCCCTCGGCAAGATCGCGTCCCAACGCTGGACCTACGTCGTCCTGCAGGAGCAGAGCGAGACGCCGGCGACCCCTGCCGGCCGCGCGGTGATGTACCCCGCCGTCCGCACCCTCGCCGCAGCCATCGAGTCGGATGGGGCGGTCCCGGTGCTCTTCATGACGTGGGCTCACCGGGACGGCTGGCCCGAAGCCGGATTGGCCGACTACGACGACATGCAGGGCCAGGTGGATGCCGGCTACTATGCGATCGCCCAGGAGCTGAAGGTGCCCGTTGCCCCGGTCGGGTACACGTGGTCGCAGGTCCGGCGCGATCACCCGGAGATCACGCTCTGGGGCGACGACGGCACTCACCCCGACGGGGCCGGGACGTACCTGGCCGCCTGCGTCTTCTATGCCTCGATCTTCCGGCAGAGTCCCGACGGTCTCGCCTTCAGCGGCGGCGTGCCCGGCGACCAGGCCCGGATCCTGCAGGACGAGGCCGCCCGGAACGTTCTCGATCTGCAGGCCCAATGGGGCCTCCGCTAGTCTCTCGGCCCGGAGCAGGCCAGGCGTGTCCGTCGTCCGCAGCTGACTCGGCACTCGCGGAACCATCACGGACCGGGGCCCCACTCGGTGAGCCGGACGGGGCAAGCGCGGTCCGGCGGTTCACAGACTACGATCTACCGATGCTGACCCTCCGTGCCGCCCTTCCTGACGACACGCCGCTGACCCTCGCCTACATCCGCGAACTGGCGGAGTTCGAGCGCGAGCCGGAGGCGGCCGTCGCTATCGAAGCGGACATCCACCGCTACGCCTTTTCCGAGCATCCGCTGGTGTGGGTGACGATGGCCGAATGGGACGGCCAGCCGGCCGGCTTCGCGCTCTGGTTCCTGAACTTCAGCACGTGGCAAGGCAAGCCGGGCATATACCTAGTGTCCCAATTCGCTGGACGCTGGAGACTTCCGGACGGCCTTGGCCAGGATCTGGTCGGCGGTCTTGACCCAGACAAAGGGCGTTGAGCCCTCGTTCCACTGGGCCGTGAAGGCGTCGATCATGCCGATCAATTCCTTCACGCTTCGGAAGCTGCTCCGGCGCAAGGCCTGGCGTGTGAGGATGCCGAACCAGGTCTCGATCTGGTTCATCCACGAGGCGCTGGTCGGGGTGAAATGAAAGACGATTCGAGGGTGAGCCCTCAACCACTTCGCGATGTCGGGCGTCTTGTGAGAGGAGACGTTGTCCAGGACGACGTGCAGTTCCTGATCGGGATAGACGTGCTCGATGCGGCGCAGGAAGGCGAGAAAGTCGAGGCCGGTGTGGCGCGCCCGAGCTTCCTGGGTGACCTCACCGGTGGCCACGTTGAGCGCGGCAAACAGGCTCGTGGTGCCGTTGCGCTTGTAGTCGTGGGTGTGGCGCTCAACTTGTCCGGGCTTCATCGGCAGCATGGGCTGAGTCCGGTCGAGAGCCTGGATCTGGGTCTTCTCATCGATCGACAGGACGACGGCCCGCTCAGGCGGGTTCAGATACAGGCCCACGACATCGCGGACTTTGGCCTCGAGCTCGGGGTCGGTGCTCCATTTGAACGTCTCGACCCGATGGGGCTTGAGGTTCGCTTCGGCCCAGATACGCTGGATCGTGGTGATGCTGATGCCGGTCCGGGCAGACATCCGCCGGGCACTCCAGTGGGTCACGCCCTGCGGCGGCGGCTCAAGAGTGAGAGCAATGACCCGATCGCGTTCGGTCCGGCCGTAGATCGGCTCGCGGCCCGGTCGTGGTGCGTCGCGCAACCCTGCGACCCGATCTGCTGTGAACCGGCCGCGCCACAGAAGCACCGTCATCGGGCTGACGCCCAAGTCGGATGCGATGGCGCGATTTGGCCGACCCTCGCCGGCGGCCAGCGCGATCCGCGCTCGTGTCGCAATCCGCTGCTCGGTCTTCCCGGCTCGGGCCAATGCCAGGAGCTCAGCCCTTTCCAATTCACTGATGACCAACGGTGGAGCTGGATGGTTTGCCATACCGAGCATCGTAGCTGCGATGCGCGGTACCGTCCAGCATCCAGCGGGCTAGTACACTAGAGGACCTCTACGTGCGGCCGGCGTTTCGAGGCCACGGCATCGGTAAAGCCTTGCTCAAGCACCTGGCCGCGATCGCGGCAAGGGAAGGCTGGACGCGGTTCGTGTGGCAGGTTCTCGACTGGAACACACCGGCGATCGAGTTCTACGAAGCGCTCGGCGCGAAGGTCATGCGCTCATGGTTGACCTGCCGCGCCGAAGGAGACGCGATCGAGCGGCTGGCTGAGGGCGCGGACTAGAGCCTTCCAGCGCGAGCATGAGTCTCAGGGCTGTGGACAGCTCGCACGCGACGGGCCCTTCACCCGGATCAAGGCCTCCGACGGAGCAGTTGCCGAGGCCGTTCCCAGACCCCGGGCTGCGCGAGTCGGGACTCTAGCTCAAGCGCGTCGGCGCGGCGGTACCGAGTCCCGGCCACTGCTCCGAGGGCGGCGGGCGGCCCGCCTAAGAAGCGGACGCCGCGGGACCCGTGGCCGGCCAGAGGGCGGTCACGTTGGCCGACGTGGCCGTGCGATTATCCGGCGGCGCGGCGGTGCACTTCGCGTACACGGTCACCGTCACGTTGCTGACGGGCCAGGTGGCACCCCAGGGCACGTAGGCCCAGCCGGACGCATCGGTCGTGAAGGCCGTCGACCGCCTGGTCCGTGGATCGCCGGCTGCGGGCAGCCGGTACAGCTGGCACGACGCGCCCGGCAGCGATCCGACCACGAACTCCCCGTTTCCGGGCGAGCTCGAGGGCGGCGTCACCGAGTAGACGAGGGCGAACATGGCCGGTGTCGGCGTCGGCGTCGGGACCGGAGTGGCTGTCGGCACCGGGGTGGGCGTGGGCGTCGGCGTCGGCGCTGGCGTGGGCGTGGGTGCGGGCGTCGGGACCGGCGTCGCCGTTCGCGCCGGCGTGGGTGCGGGCGTCGGGTGCGCGGTAGGGGCGGTCGCGGGCGTCGGCGTTGGGCCGGCCGTGGAGCTTGGGCCGCGTGTGGGTGGCGTCGATGGAACAGGTGTCGAAGTGCCGTTGGCGACCGGTCTGGCCGTCGGCCGGCGCGTTGCGCCGGGCGGCAGAGGAGCGTCCCCGATCACCACGGCCGACGGCGTCGCGGTCGCTCCACCGGTCGGGCCACTCGCCCCCTGCGAGCCGGAGCGGACCGCGGCCGCGTATGACGGCCCCATGTTCGCCGATGCCCCGGAAGTCGAGGTGGCCGCGAGGCCCTCGCTCAGCGGGCCGCGGGGGAAGAAGGCGGCGGTGAGCCCGATCGCCACGAGCGCCAGGCCCAGCGTCATGGCGGCAAGGATCGCGACCGGTCTCCGCCTGCGCTTGGATCGGTCCCGGTCCATGGTGTCCACGTCGAGTGAGGCGGAAAGCGCGGCTGCCTCCCCGGAATCGGCCAGGATCGTCTCCACCTCCGGCTGGCTCGAATCGCGCCGATGTCCGAGGGCGGCCCCGGCCGCCGGCAGGGCTGCGACCAGGCCCCCGATGGGCCCCAGGAGGCGCCCTCTGTGGCGCGCCTCGGCCTCGCGGACGATCCCTTCGTTGGAGAAGAGAGGCGCAGGCTTCGGCATAGCTTCGGCCTGGTCGTCGTGCCCGGCCCGGATGATGCCAGGCACGTCCGGCGCGTCGCCCGTCGGTCGCATGTACCTGCGATTGGGTTCCTCGACCGCCGGCGAGGGCACCGGTACGGTGGCCGGCACCGCAGTCGCCGTGGAGGCGTCGAACGGAGGCGTCACAGTATCGAGCTCGCAGACCGAGGCCCGGATGATGTAGGGCGACTCCTTCGGCGGTGGGCGGTGGTAATCCTGGATCGTCACCGGAGCCGGCGCCGGTGGTAGGGCCGGGAGAGCGGCTGCGGCCATTGCCGGCGCCACGGGGATCGCGGCGGCGGCGGGCGGCCCTGCCACGGCCGAAGCCTTGACCGGCAATGGCGCAGCTGATGCGGCCCCGGCCGCGGATGCGTCTGAGGTGTCGGCCGGGGTGACGGCGCCCGTGTCCGCATCCGTGCGGCCCCTGGCCCTGGCGGCGGCCCTGGAGGCGACCGTGGCGGCGATAGCGGCGCTGACCGCGTTTGCGGCGGCGGCAGCGGCAGCGACTGAGACCGAGGCGATCTCGACGGCCGGGCCGGGTTGCTCGGAAACGTCGATCGCGGCGGCGGCGCGGGCCCCGCGCGCGGTCTCATCCTGGGCGACGCCGACCCGTCCGGCCGGGGCGGCCGTCGTGTCACCGAACTGGGCCCGATGACGCGCGCCGGTCACGCCCGCCGCCGCCGCGCCCGCGGCCGCGGCGGCGGCGGCAACTCGAGCCGACGCGAGGCTGCCGGATGAGCCACCCATGACCACTCCGCCGGTCCGTCGCCGGTTCGGAGCGGTCCGGGTCGTCTCAGGTTGGCTGCTCGACTCCTGGAGCGTCGCGGCAGGTGCCGTGGCGCCGGCCTCGGGAGTTTGATCAGCGAGCCTGCCCGGGCGGTCGAGAGGCCGCGCCGGGTGAGTTGGCCTTCTTGCCAATGAACGGTACCTCAGGGGTCTTGCGCGCACCCAGAGTGTCGGCCGGCGGCGGCCAGTGGCAATGGGAGGATGGTCATGCGCCGGGGAGTCCGAATCGTTCGCGCGCCTGGCCGTGCGAGCCGCCCCAGGCAGTGAGCGGCCCCACGCCCTGAGAGGCGGGTGATACGTTCCGGGCCGGTTGACTAGGGCGAATGCCGGGAGGACGCGGCTCGCCCGGACGACCGTCCTTTCAGGATACTTTGAGGAAGTCCCCTGAAGATAAGGTCATGTCCGAAATGTCAGGTGGTGCCGTCACATTGGACGAGACGGAAGCGCATCTTCAGGCTCTTCTCCAGGCCGCCCGGAAGGAGCCGCCGAACTGGGCCAATCACGACCTCACGTTCGGGCAGTTGAGGCTGCTCTTCACCCTCCGCCAATGCGGGCCCGTCCCCATCGGCCAGCTCGCCGAGATGCTCTCCGTTACCGCCGCCACCGCTTCCGAGTTCGTGGACCGCCTCGAACGGCGTGGCCTCGCGACGCGCAGCCACCGGCTCGACGACCGTCGTGTCGTCGAGTGCCGTTTGAGCGATGCGGGCGCAAGGCTGCTGGCGGATGTCGTCGGCGCCCGCCGCCAGGTCGTGCGCCAGGCGCTATCGCTGCTGACCCAGGAAGAACTGGCCGATTTCGATCGGTTGCTGAAACTCATGGCCGATCGTCTGGCGGCCGTATCGCCCTCGCCGGCATAGACCCCGGCATAGACCCAAGGAGTCACGCGAGTGGATCCACGCAGGCATACCAAAGGCCCGGCATACCGAATTGGAGGGCCGGCATGAGCGGCACGGATGGGCTTGCGCTCGCGACTCGCGGGCTGCGCAAGAGCTACGGCTCCAGGCGCGCCCTGGACGGTCTCAATCTGTCCGTCCCGGCGGGCGTGGTGTACGGCTTCCTGGGTCCAAACGGCGCCGGCAAGACCACGACGATGCGTGTCCTCACCGGGCTGGTCCACCCCGACGGCGGCACTGTCGAGATCCTGGGCAGGCCGTTCGAGCGCAGCGATCGGCACAGGCTGTTCGAGGTTGGGGCGTTGGTCGAATCGCCGACCTTCTATCCGTATCTTTCCGCGCGGGCAAACCTGCGCGAGCTTTCCGCCTCCGGCGCTCCCGTGGCTTCGATGCGGATCGAGGAACTGCTCGATCTGGTGGGGCTGTGCGAGCGAGCCGGCGACAAGGTCGAGGATTACTCGATGGGGATGAAGCAGAGGCTCGGCATCGCCGCCGCGCTGCTCAGCGACCCGAAGCTGCTGCTGCTCGACGAGCCGGCCAACGGGCTCGACCCGGCCGGGATAGTGGCCATGCGAGACACGCTCCGCGCGCTGGCATCCCAGGGCAAGACGGTCTTCGTCTCGAGCCACCTGCTGGCCGAGATCCAGGTCATGGCCGATACCGTCGGCATCATCGCGTCCGGGAAGCTGGTCCGCGAAGGGCCGCTCAAAGAGCTGCTGGCGATGCAGGGAGTGGTCAAGGTGCGCGTGCAACCGGACAGGGTCGACGCCGCGATTGCGACGCTGGCGCCTGAGTTCCCGGCGGAACGACTTACCGAGACCGACCACGCCGAAGGCTGGTTGTCGGTACGGATCGCGCCCGATCGGGCCGAGGAGATAAGCCAGAAGCTGGCCGGCGCGGGCATTTTCGTCTCCGGCCTCGAGTCGGGGACCGATCTCGAGATGCTCTTCCTGCAGCTCACGGGCGGACAGGCCGACACCGGCGAGGGCTCGTTCGTGGGCCTCGTCGGTCCGGAAAACGGCGGCGAGATCGCGGGAAAGGGAACTGCGGCATGAGGCTGTTCTTCTCCGGGCTTCGGAAGCTCGTTCGAAGACCCGCGACGTGGGTCACAGTGGGCTTGCTGATCGGCCTGCTCGTGCTGATCATCCTCGCGGTCGGGGCAGGCGTTCAGGGTCGGGGGTTGCGGAACGGTGCCGCCAGCGCGGCCGACCCGAAGCTGCTCGTGACGTTCCCCGGCGCCTACGATCGAATCCTGCAGTACATCACAGGGTTGGGCGGCCTGTTCGCCGTCCTCTACGGCGCGGCCATAGCCGGTTCGGAATGGAGCTGGGGCACGCTCAAGTCGGCAGTCGCTCGGGGCGAGAGCCGCGTCCGCTACATGCTGACCACGTATGTCACGGTCGCGGTCATGATCGCCGCGGGGATCCTGCTCACCTTCGTGGTGGGCGTCCTCGCCGCGATAGTCGGCGCTCATCTCGCCAACGTGTCCACGAGCGGATTGGGCGACTCGGCAACGCTCGGCGCTCTTCCCGAGAGTCTGCTCAAAGGCTGGGTCGCGGTCGTCGAGGAAGGCGCACTGGGCTTCACGATCGCTACCCTGGCGCGCAGCCAGCTGGCCGGAATAGGCGTGGGGATCGCCTTCTACTTCGGCGAAGGCTTCGCCTCGATCTTCCTCCCCGACATCGTCAAGTACCTGCCCTTCAGCGTGGCCAACGCCTCGCTCGTCACGAGCTCGAGCACGGCCGGCGTGTTCGCGGGCGGGGCGAGCGCGCTGCCGGCCGACCAGGCCCAGGTGCTCGTGTTTGTGTGGCTGATGGGCGCCCTCATCGTCGCCGCGCTCTTCTCCGATCGGGCCGAGATTACCGGCTGATCGCCCCGGAGGATTCGCTCAATGAAGCTCGACGGATCGGTGGTCATCGTCACGGGAGCCTCGTCAGGAATCGGGGCCGCCACGGCGCGGCTGGCGGCCGCCCGCGGGGCAAGAGTCGTTCTCGCCGCCCGGCGCGAGGATCGGATACTCGATATTGCGGCCGAGCTTCCGGATGCCCTGGCGATCCGGACGGATCTGCTCGATCCGGTTCAGGTCGGCCGGCTGGTCGATGCGGTCCTCGATCGATTCGGGCGCGTGGACGTGCTCGTGAACAACGCGGGCCAGGGCCTCCACCTGCCGCTCGAACAGATCCGCCTGGACGACCTGCGCGCCATCACGGAGCTCAACTTCTACGCGCCGCTGCTCGCGATGCAGGCGGTCATCCCTTCCATGCGCAGGCAGGGCGGCGGGGCCATAGTGAACGTCAGCTCGATGACGTCGCGGATGGTCCTCCCGGGCGCCGGCGGGTACGCGGCCACGAAGGCGGCGCTCAACATGCTCTCTCAGGTCGCCAGGCGCGAACTCGCGCCGGACGGCATCGTGGTGTCGACGGCCTACCCCGCCGTCACCGCCACGGAGTTCCACCAGTCGCTGGCCGCCGGCGCCCGGGTTGGCGGGGGATCGTGGGCCGCGAAGCCTCACCCGCCCGAGATGGTGGCTGAGGCGATCGTCGGCCTGATCGAGTCCGGCGAGGAGGAGGTCATGCTGACGCAGGGTTGGGACGGCGGCACTCCGGCTCACGGCGGCGCAGGCGCAGCGCGGTAAAGCGGTCGCCCGGCCGGGTACGGGCGGCCGGTATCCTCGATCGCGGAGGCAGGCCGGTTCTGGCTCCGTCCCGGCGGGTTCGGGCAAGCGGCAAAGGAGTCGCTCGATGGACGATCAGATCAGGCACGGCGTGGAGGCTCGGAAGGATTGGAGCGCCTACTACACGATCGCCGAGGAAGCCTTCCCGCGGTATCACAACCGGCCCGACTGTGAAGACGGCTCACGGATCGCCGACAAGGTGATCCGGGCGGGAACCGCCGGCCGGGCGCTGTGCGACAAGTGCAGGCGCTCCCAGCGTCCGGTCAAGTAAGGCCCCGCCGGCCTCGGCACTGTTCTGACGCCGGCGGCCCGGTCTCCTCGGCGCAGTGCGCGGCGGGCGTGGAGTCCACTCAGCCGCAGCTGGCGCTGGTGGAGCCCTGACCCGGACCGGACGTAACGTCCCGTGCCGCGTGCCGCGTGCCGCTTGCCGCGTGCCGCGTGCCGCTTGCCGCGTGCCGCGCGCCGCTTGCCGCGTGCCGCGCGCCGCTTGCCGCGTGCCGCGCGCCGCTTGCCGCGTGCCGCGTGCCGCTTGCCGCGTGCCGCGCGCCGCTTGCCGCGTGCCGCGCGCCGCTTGCCGCGTGCCGCGTGCCGCGTGCCGCGTGCCGCGTGCCGCGCGCCGCTTGCCGCGTGCCGCGCGCCGCTTGCCGCGTGCCGCGCGCCGCTTGCCGCGTGCCGCGTGCCGCTTGCCGCGTGCCGCGCGCCGCTTGCCGCGTGCCGCGCGCCGCTTGCCGCGTGCCGCGTGCCGCGTGCCGCGTGCCGCGTGCCGCGCGCCGCTTGCCGCGTGCCGCGCGCCGCTTGCCGCGTGCCGCGCGCCGCTTGCCGCGTGCCGCGCGCCGCTTGCCGCGTGCCGCGCGCCGCTTGCCGCGTGCCGCTTGCCGCGTGCCGCGCGCCGCTTGCCGCGTGCCGCGCGCTTGACTTCATCCGGCCTGGCCGGCAGGGCCTCCGTGCTCCGCCACGATCGAAACCACGGCCTCCACCACCGCCGGGAGCGCCGCTTCGACGGCGGGTGAGAGGCCATCGCCGACCTCCAGCGAAGCCGCGCCGACACTCACGACGAAGACCACCGGCGCGGCTCCGTAGAGCTCGCGTGCCAGGGCGGCCAGCGACGCAGGCTCGATGTGATGCGACCACGCCGATCCTGCCGCCGGTTCGGGCTCGAGACGGCGCACCGAGAGGGCTCCGGCCTCGACGTCGACGCTGATGTCGATCAGGATCGCCAGCGAAACCTTGCTCAGATCGTCCGCCAGCTCCGGCGTCAGCTGGTGACGCCACACGACACGGGCACCGCGCAGCAGCGGGACGCCGGCCAGCCTCTCGACGGCGTGCCAGCCCAGGCTGTCGTCGCCCCGGAGAGCGTTCCCGTAGCCGACGATGAGAGTTCCTTCGGCGCCGCTGCCGGCCCGAGCCCGGCCGCCGATCAGCCGATCCTCACCGGGCGAGATCGTCCAGGATCGCGCCGTCGGGCCCAAGAAGCTGGATCCGCAGGGCCATCTGGCCGAGGGCGTGCGTGGAGCAGCTGAGACACGGGTCGTAGCAGCGGATGACCGCCTCGACCCGGTTGAGCATCGGCTCGTCGATCCGATCGCCCTTGACGTGATGCCGCGCCACCTGCAGAACGGCGCGGTTCATGGCCATGTTGTTGTGGCCCGTGGCGATGATCAGGTTGGCCCACTGGACGATGCCGTCTTCGTTGACCTTGTAGTGGTGCATCAGCGTGCCGCGCGGCGCCTCGGATACGCCGATGCCCTCCAGCCGGTTGACCTCGGCCCGAGACCGGACGTGCTTCGAGAGGATGTCGGGGCCCCGCAGCAGCTGCTCGATCTTCTCGATGCAGTGGAGCGTATCGATGAGGCGCGCGTAGTGGTAGTGGAACGAGGAGCCGGCAACCCGGCCGACCCGCCAGCGGAACTTTTCGAGCTCCTCGTCGGCGCGGGGCGTGCCCATCCGATCGGCGATGTTCACGCGCGCGAGCGGCCCGACCCGGTATATCCCGTCGGGATAGCCCATCGCCTTCCAGTAGGTCGACTTGAGATACGACCACGGCTCGGCGGCCTCGCCGATGTAGTCGTTGAAATTGCAGGGATCGACACGGTCGGCCAGGTACTTGCCGTCGGCGTCGATGACACGCAGCCAGCCGTCGTAATGGTCGGGGTTGCCCTGCCGGTCGACGAGGCCCATGAATGCGGTCCGGAAGTTGCCGAAGGTCGCGGCCTCCTCCTCCCAGCGCAGCATGTCACTCTTGTACCAGGCGATGGCTCGCTCCACGGCCGCGATCGCGTCGGGGACGCCGGCCAGGATGCGGTCGCGGACCTCGGCCGTCAGCGGTTCGGCGACGCCGCCCGGGACGATGCCGGTCGGGTGGATCCGCTTTCCGCCCAGCCACTCGATGATCTGCTGGCCCCACTTTCGGAGCGCGATGCCGTCCTTCGCCAGCCCGGGGTTCTCCCGGGCCAGGGCTATCACGTTGCGCTTGGCCGGGTCGGCGTCGAAGCCGAAGAGCAGGTCCGGCGCCGAGAGGTGGAAGAACGAGAGCGCGTTCGACTGGACGATCTGGCCGAGGTTTATGACTCGGCGCAGGTCGGCGCCGGTTGGCGGCGGCTGGACGGCGAGGATGTCGTCCACCGCCTTGGCCGACGCGACCAGGTGGCTGACCGGGCAGATGCCGCAGATGCGGGCCATGATGGCCGGCATCTCGTGGACCGGCCGGCCCTGGGTGATTCGCTCGAACCCGCGGAACTGGGTCACGTGGAAGTGGGCGTCGACGACCTCACCCCGGTCGTCGAGCTGGATGGTGATCCTGGAATGGCCTTCGATCCTGGTGACGGGATCGATCACGATTTCGCGGCTCATGTCGGCTCCCGTCAGCGACCGAACCGGGCCCCGGCCACGTCGGGGACGCGGCCGGCCAGCAGGTCATCGAGCAAGCAGTAGATGAGATCGGCGTCGGGCGGGCAGCCGGGCAGGAAGACGTCGACGGTCACGACGCGGTGGACTGGGCGGGCGGTCGGAAGCAGTTTCGGCACGATGCGCGACGGGATCTGCGGGTTGACGGTCACGTTCTCGAGGTAGGCACGATCCAGCAGGGGCTGGACGCCGATGGGGTTGCGCATGCCGGGCACGTTCGAGGTCACGGCGCAGTCTCCGAAGGCGACCAGCGTCTTCGTTCGGGCACGGACCAGCTGGATCTTATGCAGGTCTTCCTCGCTCGAGACGGCACCCTCGACGAGGCAGACGTCGACATCCTCCGGGTAGTCTTTGAAGTCGACCAGCGGGCTGTACACCAGGTCCGCCCGCTCGAAGATGTCGAGCAGGCGCTCGTCCATGTCCAGCAAGGACATGTGGCAGCCCGAGCAGCCATCGAGCCAGACCGTCGCGACTCGCGGCTTGCTCACAGCCCACGCTCCTCTTGAACCGTCTTGAGCCAGGGCAGGAAGGGTCGCTGCCTCTTGCTGCCCGAGGCGACGGCGCGCCCCTTCTCGAACAGGGCCCCGGTCGGGCAGACCTGGACGCATTTGCCGCAGCTGGTGCAGGTCGTGGACTCGCCCCAGGGAACGCCCATGTCCGTCTGGACGCGTGTCTCGATGCCGCGGTGCATCACATCCCAGGTATGCGCGCCCTCGATCTCGTCGCACACGCGGACGCAGCGCAGGCACAGGATGCAGCGGTTGTGGTCGATCGCGAAGAGCCGGTGGCTCGCGTCGATATCCACCTTGGGGCTGATCCGCGGCAGGTCGAAGTGAGTCACTCCCAGGTCGGCGGCCATCTGCTGCAACTCGCAATGGTTGTTGGCCACGCAGACCGCGCAGACATGGTTGCGCTCGACGAAGAGCATCTCGGTTATGACCTGGCGGTACTCCAGGAGACGCTCCGAGTGGGCCGTGACCTCCATGCCTTCGGCGATCTTGGTCATGCAGGCAGCGACGAGCTTGGGCGAGCCGCCGATCTCGACCATGCACAGGCGGCAGGCGCCGCGGTCGTGGATACCTTCGAGATGGCAGAGACCCGGGATGTCGATCCCGTTCTCCTCCGCCACCTCCATGACGGTCTGGCCCTCCGAACCGGCGACATCCTTGCCGTCGATCCGGAAGGTGAAGACGGTGGTCATGACTTCACCTCCGCCGGAGTGATCGTGCAGACGCCGGCGGGACAGACCTTGTCTACGATGTGGGCCAGGTACTCGTCCCGGAAGTAGCGCAGCGTGCTGAAGATGGGGTTGGGCGCGCCCTGGCCGAGCCCGCACAGCGCCGTCTTCTGGATGATGCCGGCCAGCCTTTCGAGCTGGGCCAGGTCGGCCATCGTGGCCTCGCCGCGGGTGATCTGGTCCAGGATCATGTAGAGCTGGGTCGTGCCGACACGGCATGGCACGCACTTGCCGCACGACTCGTCGCGGCAGAAGTCCTGGAAGTACTTGGCGACGTCGACCATGCAGGAGGTGTCGTCCATGACGATGAGCCCGCCGGATCCCATGAACGAGCCGACTTCAAGCAGCGACTCGTAGCTGACGGGCATGTCGAGGAACTGGGCGGGGATGCAGCCGCCGGACGGGCCGCCGGTCTGGACCGCCTTGAACGGGCGGCCGTCGATGATGCCGCCGCCGATTTCGAAGACGATCTCCCGCAGGGTCGTCCCCATCGGGACTTCGATAAGACCCGTGTTCACGATCCGGCCGGCCAGGGCGAAGACCTTCGTGCCCTTGCTCTTGCCGATGCCGAACTCCGAGTACCACTCCGGGCCCTTGCGCAGGATCGTGGGCACGTTGGCGTACGACTCGACGTTGTTGATGAGGGTCGGGCAGTCCCACAGGCCCTCGACGGCCGGGTAGGGCGGCCGGGGTCGCGGCGTGCCGCGGCGGCCTTCGATCGACGCTATGAGGGCGGTCTCCTCGCCGCAGACGAACGCGCCGGCGCCGAGCCGGATCTGCACGTCGAAATTGAACGAGGTGTCCGCGATCCCCTTGCCGAGGAACCCGGCTCGCTGGGCCAGTCGAATCGCCGTCCGGAGCCGGGCAACCGCCAGCGGGTACTCCGCCCGGCAGTAGATGTAGCCCTCGGTGGCATGGACGGCGAAGGCCGCGATGGCCATGCCCTCGAGGATCCGGAACGGGTCGCTCTCGAGGACGCTGCGGTCCATGAATGCGCCGGGATCGCCCTCGTCGGCGTTGCAGATGACGTACTTCTGCGGTCCCGCGGCCTTGGCGACGGTGGTCCACTTGAGGCCCACCGGATAACCCGCGCCGCCGCGTCCGCGCAGGCCGCTCCGCGTGATCTCGTCGCGAACCTGGGTGGAGGTCATGTCCGAAAGAACGCGCTTGAGTGCCTCGTAGCCGCCGCGTTCGACGTAGTCGTCGAGACTCTCGGGATCTATCCGGCCGAGATTCTCGGTGACGATGCGGACCTGCTTCTCGAAGAAGGAGCCCTGCGGTCGGCGCGTGTCGTCCGGCTTGACGTTCTCCAGGGCCTTGACGATCCCCTCGACGTCACCGGGCCGGACGCGCTCGAACAGTTCGGCCGTTTCGGCTATCTCGACGAGCGGGCCGGCAGCGCAAAGGCCCAGGCAGCCGACTCGCTTGACCGTCACGTCGGTCAGGCCGGCCTCGGCGGCGCGCTGGGCCAGGCGAAGGGTTATCTCGTGGGACTGGGCCGACATGCAGCTGGCGGCCTCGCACACATACGCCGTCGCGCGCGGCGACCCGCCGGTCGCCTCGTCGGCGGTACTGCGGCGATCGCTTACGTGGGCCGCTGATGAAATCTCGCTCACATCGCCTCCAGCTGAGCGACAAGCTCGTTCACGCTGACCTTGCCCTGGACTTCACCGTCGACGATGACGGCAGGCGCCAGGCTGCACGAGCCGACGCACCGAGCAGTCAGAACCGAAATCCTGCCGTCCTCGGTGGTCTGCTTGGGCTTGACGTGGAGATCGCGTTCGAGCCCGGCCAGGATATCCTTCGCGCCGTTGATGTAGCAGGCAGTGCCCGTGCACACGACGCAGGTGTGCTCGCCCTGCGGCTTTAGCGTGAAGAAGGAGTAGAAGGTCGCCACGCCGTAGACCCGCGAGTGGGGGACGCCGAGCGTGTCGCCGATGTAGTTGAGGGCGTCGGTGTCGAGGTACCCGAAGGCCTCCTGGGCGGCATGGAGAGCCTCGATGAGCGCGGCGGGCCGATCCCCGATCCGGCGCATGCGCGTTTCGACGATCTTCCAGCGCTTGTCGTCGGTCGGCGCTTGTGGCTTGGCGTGCAGGACGGGCATTGCCCTCTCTCAGGTACGGTGGTCGATCGAGACACCGGCGAAAGGTCCGTCGCGCCGCGGTTTGCGCCGCCTTTCGGACGCCTCGGACGGGTCGATCGGATCATATGGGCCCGGCCCGGCCGATCCTCGGGCCGCTCCTCCCGACTCCGGGGGGCCGTTCTCCCTTTACATCACCGGGCCGGCCGGACCCGGTCTTCGTGAGCGACGACCGGCGGTCGGGCCTATAGTCGCCTCGAATGAGCGCACGAGGCCCCTCGGCCCGGCGGTTATCCGGCCTGCGACCCACCGTGAGGAGACCAATGGCTGACGCTGCTCCTGAAGTCGGGCCCGATCGAGCCGACGCCGTGACCCTGGACCGGATCCGCGCGGCCGCCGAGGTCATCCGGGGCGTCGCCGTCCGAACGCCCCTGCTGCCCTTCGGCCGCCCCGAGGAGGGCGACCGGTTGGGGCGGACCCGCGTCTGGCTGAAGCCGGAGTCGCTCCAGCCGATCGGCGCCTTCAAGCTTCGCGGCGCGTACTACAACATCGCCACGCTCTCGGCCGAGCGGCGCGCCGCAGGCGTGGTGAGCCACTCCAGCGGCAACCATGCCCAGGGCGTGGCCCGGGCCGCCCGGCTGCTGGGCGTCCGCGCCGTGATCGTCATGCCCTCCAATGCCCCCCGGGTCAAGGTGGAGCGAGTGCGGGAAGACGGGGCCGAGATCGTCTTCGTCGGCCCCTCCAGCGAGGAGCGGGCGGCTCGAGCGGCCGAACTGGCCCGGGTCGAGGGCCTGTCGATGGTTGCCCCCTATGACGACGCGGCGACGATCACCGGGCAGGGCACGATCGGCCTGGAGATCGTGGAACAGCTGGCCGCGCTCGAGGCAGGCGGGCCAGGCGGACCCGGAGCCGGCGCCGCGCCGGCCGGAGCGGAGCCCGCCGGAGCGGGGCCCGCCGCAGCGGGGCGCGGGCGGACCGGCGGGACGCCCTTCACCGTCCTCGTACCGGTCGGTGGCGGCGGGATTGCCGCCGGCGTCGCCGTGGCGGTGAAGACCTTGCGACCCGACGCGGTGGTAGTCGGCGTGGAGCCGGCGCTCGCGGCGGATGCCCACGATTCTCTCGCCCGGGGCGAGGTCGTGACGTGGCCGGCGGAGACCGTCGGGCAGACGATCGCCGACGGCCAGCGGACGGCCAGCATCGGCCGGATCCCGTTCACGCTGATGCGGCGCTACCTGGACCGGATCGTGACGGTCGGCGAGGACGAGATCGCCCGGGCCATGGTCCGGGCGGCGCGCGAGGCCCGGCTGGTCCTGGAGCCGTCGGGCGCTACCACCCTGGCCGCGTGGCTCTTCCACGCTGAGGAACTGCCGGCGAGCGGGCGCGTCGTGTGCATCCTGAGCGGCGGAAACGTGGATCCGGCGCGCTACGAGGAACTGCTAGCCCGGGGAGTCGCCGCGGGCGGCTGACCGGGCGGGGCTGCGGGAGAGGGCCGCTCCGGGCTTGACCCGAGTCATGGCCGGCCGTATTCTTAGACCGACGGTCGGTCTGTTATTTGAAGGCCAATGCCCCGCACGCTCGATCCAGCCGCCCACGCCTTGCGGAGAGACACGTTCGTAGACGCCGCCCAGCGCCTGATCCAAACCAGGGGCTACGACCAGATGAGCGTCCAGGACGTGCTCAACGAGTTGAACGCGTCCAAGGGCGCCTTCTACCACTACTTCGATTCCAAGGAGGCGCTGCTGGCAGCGGTCGTGGATCGGATGGTGGACGGCGGCACCGCGGTGATGGCTCGGGTCGCGGACGATCCCACGTTGACCGCGATCCAGAAGCTCAATGCCACTTTCTCCACTCTTGCCGAATGGAAAGGCCAGCAGCGGGAGCTGATGGCGGAGTTCACGCGGTTGTGGTTCTCGGACGCCAACACCGTCGTCCGCGAGCAGCTCCGCCAGGGCACGACCAGGGACCTCACCCCGCTCCTGGTCCGGATCATCCGGCAGGGCAAAGCCGAAGGGGTCATCACGGCCGCGTCGCCCGAACACACCGCCGGCGTCATGGTTGCGATCCTCCTCGGCGCCAACGAGAAGGCCAGCCGGCTCTTCGTCGCTCGGCAGGCCGGCGAGGTGTCATTCGAAGAGGTCGTTCGAACTCTCGCCGCCTACGCCGAGGCCTACGAACGCGTCCTCGGGCTTCCACCCGGATCGTGGCCGCTTCCCGACGGCCAGGTACTGCACGACTGGTTCGACTGAGCGGCATCCCGAAGGAGCATCAATGGTCGCGATCATCAGGACCGAGAAGCTGACCAAGACCTACGGCAGCCATCGAGGCATCGTCGATGTCGACCTCGAGGTCGAGCAGGGCGAGGTTTTCGGGTTCCTCGGTCCGAACGGCGCCGGCAAGACGACGACGATCCGGATCCTCCTCGATCTGATCCGGCCGACTGCCGGCAAGGCCTTCGTCTTCGGCATCGAGAGCACCGTCGATCCGGTCTCGATCCACCGGCGAGTCGGCTACCTGCCCGGCGAGTTCACCCTCTACGACAGGCTCACCGGCGGCGAGACGCTCGAGTACTTCGCCAACCTGCGAGGCGGCCTCGACAGGGCCTACCAGGCTTCGCTGATCGAGCGCTTCGACCTGGATCCATCGCGCAAGTTCAAGGAGTACTCGAAGGGCAACAAGCAGAAGGTCGGCCTGGTCGCCGCCCTCCAGCACAAACCCGACCTGCTCGTACTCGACGAACCGACGGCCGGCCTCGACCCCCTCGTCCAGCAGACCTTCTTCGCGGTCCTGCGCGAAGCCGTGGCCGGCGGCCGCACGGTTTTTCTCTCGAGCCACGTTCTCTCCGAGGCGGAGAAGGCCTGCGATCGAGTGGCCATCATTCGCGACGGCCGGATCGTCATGGTGGATCGCGTCGACGCCCTGCGCGACCTGGCCGCGCACCAGGTGGAGTTGCGGTTCACCGGCCCCGTGCCCGCTGCCGAGTTCGAGAAGATCGCGGGAGTGAGCAACGTCGTCGCGGAGGATCACATCCTGCGGATGCACGTGACCGGCCCTATCGCACCGGTGGTCAAGGCCGCGGCTCGCTTCGAACTGGCCGACTTCGTCAGCCGCGAGCCGAGCCTCGAAGAGACCTTCCTGGCGCAGTACGGCCAGGCGCCGGCCGCGCGGGCGACGGCCGTGGAGGTCGCCGACCATGGCCGCTGAACTGGGTCGGGCGCCCGTGGCGGCCCCGTACCGCATCTCGCTCCGGAGCCGGTTCTACGGCCTGGGCAGCGTCTATGCGAAGACCATGCGCGACTCACGGCTCGCCTTCATCGTCGCCGCCGGCCTGATGGCAGGGATCATGCTTGCCGTCAGCGCCGCGATCACGAAGGCCTATCCAACGGCGGAGTCTCGGGTCGAGCTGTCCAGCCTGGCCACGAGCGTCAGCGGCGTCGCGTCGGGGCTGACCGGCAAGGCCGTCAACCTCGGGACGATGGGCGGCTACGTCCAGTGGAAGTACGGTCCGCTCTTCCTGTTCGTCGCGGCCATCTGGTCGATGATGGCCCTGTCCGGCACGCTGGCGACGGAGGCCCGCGGCGGCAGTCTCGAGTTCGTCGCCGCGGCGCCGTTCGGCAAGCGCCGCGTCGCCCTGGAGAAGGTGGCGGCCCACCTCACGGCAATGACCTTGACGGTGGCTATTCTCGGGTTCGCCGCCTGGCTCGCCGGCGCCGCGTTCGCGACCCTGCCCGGGGACGCCATCCCCGTGCAGGCGGCGGTCGGATACGCGCTGTGGGTGGGGCTCTGCGCGCTCGCTTTCGGTGGGCTCGCGTTCGCCTTGGCCCAGTTCTTCGGGCGAGCCGTGGGAGCCGGCGTCGCCGTCTTCGCCCTGATCGCCGGCTGGCTCCTCCAGGGCTACGCGGCGACGGTGCCCGCCTTCACGCCGTTTGCGCTCCTGACGCCGTTGTCCTGGACGGCCGACCACCTTCCGCTCGCGGGCCGGTACAACTGGCCGTCGCTCATCCCGACAGCCATCGTCGCGGTGGCGCTGCTCGCAATCGGCGTGGAAGCGTTCGCGCGGCGGGACGTCGGCGCCCAGCAGGCCGTCCGGACGCCGCGGCTCCCACGGCCGCTGCGCGGCGTTCACGGTCCTGTCGGGCGCTCTTTCGGAGAACGGCTGCCGATGGCGCTGGCCTGGGGCCTGGGCCTGGGCATCTTCACCCTGGCGATGGCGGCCATCAGCAAGGCCCTCGCCGACGACGTCGCGAAATCGCCCGATCTTGTGAAGACGTTCAGCCAGATATTCCCGAGCTTCGCCGTAACCACCGCGGGCGGCTTCCTGCAGCTGATGATCCAGCTCGAGTACATCGTGGTCGGCTTCGCCGCCGTGGCCCTGGTCTCAGGCTGGGCCTCGGACGAAACCTCCGGCCGGCTCGAGATGCTTCTGTCGACGCCGCTGGCCCGGCCGCGCTGGGCGATCCTCAGCGGGCTGGGCGTGTACGTCGCGATCGTGGTGATGACGGCGATCATGGCCGTCTGCGTCGGCATAGGCGCCGCCGCGGCCGGGAGTGATGCGCTCACACCAATGGCCGGAACGATCGCCCTGGGCCTTTATGCGGCCGCCCTGGCTGGAATCGGGTTCGCCGTCGGCGGATGGAGGACCTCCATCGCCGCGGAGATCGTGGCCCTCGTCGTCGTGGCGACGTACCTGATCGACCTGCTGGCGCCGGCCCTGCAACTCCCCGATCCGGTCCACCAGCTGGCGCTGACGTCCCACCTTGGCCAGCCTATGGTCGGCAACTGGGATGCCGCCGGCGTCGTCGCCTGCCTTGTCATCGCCGTCGTCGGGCTTTCGCTCGGCGGCTGGGGGATGCGCCGCCGCGACGTGGCTCGCTGACGGCTCGGCGGCGTCGGTCCGTGGCTATCTGAGGCCGGCGCGGACGATTCAGGTCCTCGCGGCGGCCAGCTCCGCGAGGTCGCGGGCCGCGACCTCGGCCAGGGACCGGACGGTCCGCGTTGCCCGGAGCTGCTCGCGTGTCGCGTAGGGCGTGACGACTCCGAGGCACGCCATTCCCGCGGCCATCGCCGCCCGCACTCCGCTGGGAGAATCCTCGATCGCGACGCACCTGGCAGGCTCGACCCCAAGGCGATCGGCCGCCAGCAGGTAGATCTCGGGCGCCGGCTTGCCGGTCCTAACTTCATCTCCCGAGACGACCGCCTCGAATGCATCCCTCAGGCCGATCGCGCCAAGAGTCGCTTCGACGACGGGGCGAAGCGACGAGGACGCAACCGCGAGCGGAACGCCCGCAGCCGCCAGGGCGCGGGTCAGTTCGCCCGCCCCGGGCGCGGCCTTAAGCCCGGCGAGCCTGGGAAGGAGGATCGGCTCGTAGCCGCGCGCGCAGTCGTCGGTCGACTCGATCAGTCCGTACCGCCCGATTACCTCCATCCAGAATTGCCGGTAGTCCAGGCCGATCGTCTCGGCGTATCCGTCGCGGACGAAGGCTTTGCCGCGGAGCGCCAGAAAGGCGACCAGGGCCTCTTCCTGGATCGGCTCCGTGTCGGCGAGGACTCCATCCATGTCGAAGATGACCGCGCTGAGCCTGCCGTCCAAGGCCGAACTCACGCCCCTGGTCCGCAACGTGGCGAGACAACCATGTCCGGAGTATGCCATCGGCGACGACATGTGATCGTCGGCGAGGGGCCGGCCGATATCCCCGGGCCGACGCCGCCGGTCTGGCGCCGTCTCACGGCGGAGGGCGTCTGCCTGACGCGCCTGCAGCGCGACGGCCGGCACCTCAGAATGGTGCGATCTTCTCGATCGATCCTCGGAGGTGGTTGACGGCATGGCAGGGCGGGCAGACTCGGACCGGGACCGGCCTGAGGCAAGGGGCGAGTTGGTTGTCGCGATCGCCGGCCCTCTGGAGTCCGAACTCGTGGCGGCCATCGGCTCGGTCGACGTGCGCGTCAGGGTTCTGTACGAGCCGGACCTGCTGCCGCCGATTCGCTTCGTCGGCGACCACAAGGGTCTCGAAACGTTTCGGCGAACGCCCGCGCAGGAAGAACGCTGGCGCGCCATGTTGGGCGCGGCCGAGGTGCTGTTCGGTTTGCCGGGAGACACGGGAGAAGGTCTTGCCGCAGCCGTTCGGATCTCCCCGCGACTGCGCTGGGTTCAGGGCACGGCCGCCGGCGCGGGAGAACAGGTTCGGGCCGCGGGACTGACGGCCGAGGAACTGCGGCGCGTGGCTGTTACCACCGCCAGCGGGGTCCACGGAACGCAGCTGGCCGAGTTCGCGATGTTCGGGCTGCTCGCCTTCACGAAGGATCTGCCTCGTCTCCAGCTCGACAAGGCCGAGCGGCGCTGGGGGCACTACCCGATGGACGAGCTCCGCGGCCGGACCATCCTGATCGTCGGTTTCGGCTCGATCGGCGAGGAGATCGGCCGGCTGGCGAAGGCCTTCGGAATGCGGGTCATCGGCGTGAATCGGTCCGGGGCCGGCAGTTCTCCAAACGCCGACGAGATCCACGCCGCCGGCAGTCTGGATGACCTGCTGCCGAGTGCGGACGCCGTCGCCCTCGCGCTGCCGTCTACGCACGAGACACGCCTGATGTTCGACTCTCACGCCTTTGGGCTCATGCGCGCGAACTCGATCTTTGTGAACGTTGGTCGGGGAGCGGCTGTCGACGAGGACGCCCTTGTGGCCGCGTTGAAGGACGGCCGCCTGCGCGGAGCCGCTCTCGACGTGTTCGCCACCGAGCCGCTGCCACCCGACAGCGCGCTGTGGGATCTGCCCAACGTGCTGGTCAGCCCCCACACCGCGGCACTCTCCAGGCTGGAGAACGCTCGCATCGTCGAGCTGTTCTGCGAGAACCTGCGGCGCTACCTGGCCTCGGCAGCCCTGCTGAACCGCGTGGACCCGGATCTCCTCTATTGAAACGTCGCCCTCGCCCGGGCCGGACTGGCCGGGCCCGCCACTTCCTGCCGTCTCGAGCGGCCGCCATCGGCGCCCGTGGTCCGTCCGGCGTCCCGGAGAGGATCCGCGACGGCTCTCAGGAGCGTCTCCGTGGCGCCGCCACGAATGGATCCGCGACACGGGGTGGAGCGCCACGGGCCACGCTCTTCCCTTGCGTATGCTGACGACCGGCCCGCTCGGGAAGGTCCCGGCGGTGCCCTCGCTCCGGTCAGTGTGAGGACGGACATGTCGAAGATAACGCCGTGCCTGTGGTTCGACGGCAACGCGGAGGAGGCGGCGAACTTCTATGTCTCGCTGCTGCCCGACAGCCGCGTCGATACCGTCTCACGCTCGGTGGCGGACAACCCCAGCACGCCGGCCGGAGCCGTGCTCGTGGTCGACTTTACGCTGGCCGGCCTGCCGTTCAGGGGCATCAACGGCGGTCCCCAGTTCCCCTTCACCGAGGCCGTCTCGTTCGCCGTCGACTGCGAGGGCCAGGCCGAGGTCGACCGTCTCTGGGATGCCCTGACGGCCGGCGGCGGATCGCCGGGGCAGTGCGGCTGGCTAAAGGACCGGTTCGGCGTGTCGTGGCAGATCATCCCGCGCCAGCTCGGTGAGATGCTGGGCGACGCGGACGGGGAGCGGGCTCGACGGGCCATGGAGGCGATGCTGCGCATGACGAAGATCGACGTCGCCGCCATGCGCCGGGCCTTCGACGGGGATCCGGTCGTCTGAGCACCGGCCGCGGCCCGTTACGCCGATGGATCGACGACGCGGCCGAGGAAGAGGATCGCGCCGGTGCTCGTGTCCCGTACGGCATACAGGAAGGGCCGATCGACGTTCATCGTCACGTTGCCGCCCGGCGCCAGGCTGGCGACCATGACCACGGCCGTCGCCGCGGAGGCCTCCGTCCCCTTCTCGTCGACCGAGATGTTCGCCTGATGGACGACCGCCGAGATGAACAGCTTCTCCTGCGTCGTGATCCCGGAGAAGTCCGCTCGGTCGGGATCGAACGCGAGGGGCATGCCCATCCCGCTCAGCGCCGATGCCAGGTCGATCTTCGTCTCGATCTTGAAGCGGGGCAGCGTCAGGGTCACGTTCGTCGTCTGCAGCGCGGCAGTGATCTGGGCGAAGCGCGCCGCGTCAAGACTCTGCTGGAACGCAGTCAGGTCGTCGGGCACGATTACATCCATGGCCAGCGAGCCGCCCACGTAGGGAATCTCGACCGCCTGCCAGCCCGTGCCCGAGGCGTACCGGCCCTCGTCGAGGTCGGTGGCCATCGTCGGGACGCTGACCTGCGAGCCGTCGAGCTTCGTGAACGGCGCGTTCTGCGTGGCCGTCGCGACGAACGGCGTCTGCCAGGGCGCCTTGAGGTAGATCGCGTTCACGAGTACGAGCCGCGTCGTCGGGTCGAGGCTGGCGAGCAGCTGCGGGATCCGTCCTTCGGTCTGGTCGCTGACCCAGCCGTCGATCAGCTTGCAGGCGCCGGCCGGGTCGGCCTGAAAGTCCACGAGTCGCAGGCCCGCGCCGTATTTTGAGGCGAGCGTGTCCAGGAACGGACTCTGCAGGACCAGGCCGCGCTGGGCGAACGGGGCGTTCGCGATGCGGAGGGTCAGCTGGTACGCCTTGCCGTCGGGGCCCTTGAAGGAGCCGGAGAGGCCGGCCAGGCTCTGATCCAGCGAGTTGATCCCGTTCCCGCCCCCCGTTTCGGCGGCTGAGTGGAGCACGGCGTCCATCTGCGAGGCCGTCTCACCGGCGGCTCCCGGCTGCGCCATGGACAGGGCCAGGGCGACGCTCGCGGGCGAGATGACGGCGTTGCCGTCAGGCTGGAGGGCGGCGCGATAGAGGTCGAACCCGAAAGCGTCGATCGCGGCGGCGGCCTGGGCAGCGCCCGCTGCCGAACCTGGAACACGCGTCGCCTGGGACGTTGCCTCGGCCATTGCCGCGGCCTGGCCGGCACAGCCGGCGACGATGGCGCCGGCGAGCGCCAGCGCTCCCAGGCTCCACATCGCGCTTGGAACCGCGCGGGACCGCGCGATAGGGTTGGTATCAGGCCGGTTCATCTTCCTCACCTCAGCCGCGGGCGTTGGGGTCACCGCACTCCGCTACGACGCGACCGGGCCGGCCACGGTTCCCGCATGACGCCGCGCTGGACGAGCCTCAATAGGTCCAGGCGAGAACGATCGACGAGAGGCCGGAGGCGCTGCTCGCCTGCACGACGCCGCCGTTGCCGACGAGGCCTGTTTCAAGGGGGGCGGACCAACGGTCATGGGTGGCAGGACCATGGTCCTGTACCTGATCTGCCCGTTACGTACTAGGCTCGTGTCGTGATTGCGGACGAGGAGCGAACCCTGGCAAGAGCGGCATTACGCTCGGCCGACCCGCTCTCCGACCCGCTCTTTCCCACCTCCCTGCTGGGGTCTCAGCGCCGGCGTTTCGGGGCCGACGTCGACTCCATCCCGCTCCTGACGCTCTGGTCCGAGCGCCACACCGGGGGCTCCAGCCTCCGCTACCCGTGGGAGATCACGACCCGCCATATCCGCGAGTGGCCGTCGTACGTGGGCCCCCAAGAGAGATGGCGGCCGTGGCGTCCGCGCGACAGGGCGGCCCTGGTGGAGGAGGGCCAGCGGGCATTCGAAGACCGCTTCCTCGTCCCTCTCATCCTGGCCGACACGGTCGAGTTCCTCGCCGCCAACGGCGAGAAGCCGGGCCCGACCGGAGATCTGGCCCGCGGCCTGCTCGAGCCTGCCCGCAGCGCCATCCGCCGGGACGCGGCCTCGTACACGCGCGAGATCCACGCCTGGGGCGACACCTGGGCCCTGTGGTGCTTCGCCCGGCGCCCGCACATGCTGCGCCTGGTCTATCCATTCGCGCTGGCCATCGCCGATGCGTACGCCGAGGCGACCTGGCGGGACGGCGGCAAGCATGTTCTGGGTACCGGGTACCCCTTCCACGGGCTGCCCCTCGTCTCGGCTTCGGCACAGCTTGCCTCCGGCCTGGCCGCGCTGGGCTATCATCCGCAACTTCTCGCCAATCTCACGACCTACGTCGCCGACCAGCAGGACGTCCGGGGCGGCTGGGGCGACGCCGGCGGTCCGGCGGACCTGCTGACTACCTTCGCCGCGGCCGACCTCCTGGCCGGCCTCGATCCCGGCCACGACCCGGCGGCCACGGCGGCCTTCCTGGTGCGCCGGCAGCGGCCGGACGGCTGGTGGACGGCCTACGGGCCCGAGACGGCCTGGCTGACCGCGGAAGTCGAGGCCTGGCTCCAGAAGGCGGACCTTCCCTTTCCGGCTCGATTTCGCTGGCCCCAGCTGGCCCTCGCCCAGCGCGACCGGCGGACCGGCCTGCCGCTGTACGGCTACTACGCAGACCTCGCCGCGTTATGCCGGGCGCTGCCGGGTCTGTCGGCTACCGGGGTCGAACTCGCCTTCCTCGACCTGGTCGGCTTCCGGGAGGTCAACAACCGCCTGGGGATGGCAGCCGGCGACGAGGTGCTGGTGGCCTTCGCGAACGCGCTCGCCGCGATCCCCGAGGGCGTGGCGATACGGGACGGCGGGGACGAGTTCCTGGTCCTGGGGTCACCGGGCGCACGAGACCTCGCCAGGAAGCTTGACGACTTCCGGCACAGCTGGCCGGCCGTATACCACGCTCGCTTCGGAGCAGACGCGCCGCCGGTCGCACCGCGCGTCCTGGTGGCCCAGACCGAGGGCCGCCACCTGGTGTGGCTGCGCGACGAGCTGGGTCGGCGCGTCGGCGATCTCAAGCACCAGGTTCGGGACGTGGGCGCCGTCGGAGTGCAGGTCGATCTCGGAATGCAGTGGCCTGGTTCCGGCGGGATCGTGCCCGAGATATCTGGTCCCCTGCCCGCGCCGCTCGAGGTCCGCCCCGGCGACGCCGCCGGGGCACGCTACGCGGAGCCCACGGGCATCGTCCACCTGCAAAAGGATCCGATCGAGGGCGTCGAGGTGCAGAAGGTCGTCGTCGTCGGCGGTCGAGCCTACTTCGGGAGCGGCGCCAGCCATCGTGAGCTTCTGCAGGCCGCCGGTCTCAGCCAATCCACCGTAGACACGACGGGTATCGCCTATTTCGCGCCCGGCTGGTCGCCGCCCGGGAGTGAGGGATCGAATGGGCCGGACGGCAAACCGACCGACCCGGGGCCGGCCGACGCGGCGGGTCCGCGGCCGCTCCCGGTGAGAAACGATCGCCACAACGAGGGCGGGCCTTGAAGCCCGCCCTCTCGCATGATCGGGCCTTCACCGGCCGGACCGAGAGGTCCGCGGCGGCCGCCCGACCGCCGAACCAGCCTGTCATCCGTTCATCGACGTGTCCGAGGCATGAGTGGGGAGGTTGAGTTCATGCCGGTCGTGAGAGCGGGTCCAAACCAGTACCTGCTGGTTGGTCGCCGGGGAAAGCTGGAGAACCGGGGCTCGGCCGTTCAGGCGGTCCTGTTTCCGGGCGCCATCTACGTGCTCGTGCCCGCGACGAAACAGGAGGCCACCTTCGAATTCACCCAGGAAACGAAGGACGGCATTCCTCTGCGCTTCAAGGGAGTCATCATCTACCGGATCACCGATCCGGCGGCCGCGGCCCGGCTCTTCGACTTCGGCTCGAAGAACGGGCTCGGACAGATCACCACCCTGCTCACGCATGTCTGCCTGGGGGAGCTGCGTGACGCGGTGTCCCACATGACGATGGTCGAGTGCATAGAGCAGCGCAAGACGACCCTGAGCGAAGTGGTCGACGCCGCGTTGAGAACGACAATCCACAACGAGAGCGCGCAGTCGAACGACTGGGGCATAAGCGTTGAGGTGGCCCAGGTCGCGCAGGTATTCATCGTCGACGCCCAGCTTCGCCAGCAGCTGGAAGCCGAGGTCCGCAATGAGATCAAGCTCAAGAGCGACCAATCGAACATCCTGACGCAGGAGGAGGTTCGGCTGGCGGAGATGGAATCCGCCGGCCGGGTCGAAGAGAAGAAGCTGGCCAACGATCGAGAGAGCCTGCGACGCCAGGAAGAGATGGAACTGGCGCAGCTGGCTCGCGCGCGGCGCATGCAGGCGGAGAACCTGGCCACCGAGCAGCAGGCCCTGCAGCTCGAGCAGGAGAGGTTCCACGCGCAACTCGACGTGGATCAGGACCGGGTCAACACCGAGACGCCGGTGAGATTGCTCAGGATCGCGAAGGAGAGCGGAGTTCTTCGCGAGGAACTGGAGCTGCGCAAGCTCCAGAACCAGGTCAAGGCATTCGACGTGGAGAACGACCTCCTGCTCGCTCGTGCGCAGCAGGATCTGCGTCGCGAGATGCTGCCGCTCGAGCAAGCGCCGCAGATCGTCGAGGCGGCATCACGAGTGCTGCACGGCACCAACCTGTCGATCTACGGCGAGAGCGGGCAGCTGCTCAACCAGCTCGCCCCGATCTTCGACTTCCTGGCGCGGGCGGTCCAGCAGGCAACGCAGGATGGCGTCCATCGGGCGCAGGAAACAGACCAGCTGTAGAGCACGCCGTCGACTCCCCGTAGCTATCGGCCGGCCTGGGATCTCCGCGTCGATCCGGGCGCCGCCCGAGGCCCGCCCTGGCCGTTGGTCAGCTTTCGGAGGGCGGCCCGCCGAGGAGTCGATCGACCCACTCGACGACGGAGCCGGCCGACTCGACCGCACCCGCCGCAATGAGGTCTTCGGCGGTGGCCACCATTGAGACAATGCCAACCCCCGGCACGCCGGCCGAGGCGGCCATCCTCATGTCGTCCCGGGCGTCGCCCACGTATACGGCATCGCTCGGTTGAGCGACACCGGCCAGGTGCAGGCAAAGCCGCAGCGGCCGAGGATCCGGTTTCGCCTCCGCCGTGTCGTCGGCACAGACGCAGGCCTTCATCAGTTTTCGGAGACCCAGACGTGACATCTGGGGCTCGACTTCCGCGCGGTCGGCGCTCGTCACGAGCCCGAGCGTGTGACCCGCCGCGGCCAGTCGAGCGAGCGCCGCCTCGACGCCCGGAAACGGTCGAGTCAGATCACCCCGGAACGTATCGAACCAGATCTGGTTCGCTTCACCTTCGCGGTCCTCGGGAACGCCGAAGGCGCGGTACATCAGGCGCCAGTTAGGGGAGAAGTCCCGCCGGAAGATGGCCTCGTCGAACGGGAGCCCGAAATGGCGGCAGATCGCCGCCTCGGTCTCGAGGATCGCCGGCATCGAGTCGACGATCGTCCCGTCCCAGTCGAACAGGATGGCACGCATCAGAACTCTCGCTCAGTCGAGCGCCGGCCCGACGTCACCGTCCTGCGCCCGGGTCTTCCCGGGCTTCGGGCCCGCCGGCGGATCGGCGTCGGGCAACCCGGCGGCGCTGTTCTTCGTCCTGTAGAGTGCCTCGTCCGCGGCCGCGACGAAAGTATCCCTGGTCGGGCCAGCTTCGGGGAACCAGGCCGCCCCGGCGCTCGCCGTCAGGGGCGCCTCGCCGGGCGGCAGGATCGAGGCGATGCCGGCCGCGATACGCTCGATGATCTCGCGCTCATCGACAGAGGCGCCGTCCGAGACGATGACGGCGAACTCGTCTCCGCCGTACCTGTAGCCGGTGCCGCACACGGTGGCGATTACGGAGCCCACGGCCCGCAGGACGCGGTCGCCGGCGGGGTGACCGTGGCGGTCGTTGTAGAGCTTGAAGTTGTCGAGATCCAGCATCAGGAGCAGGATCGGCGCCCGTCGAGGGTCGGCCAGCAGACGCTCGAGGTCCTGCTCGAACGCTCCGCGGTTTCGCAGGGAGGTCAGGGCGTCGGTCTCGGCCCGGGCCCACAGCGCGCGCTGGGCTTCGACGTTGGCCAGCGCGATCGAGGCCTGCCCGGCGAACAGCTTGACCAGCTCGAACTCGTGCGCCGTGAAGTGTCCGGCCTCGCCCATCCGACCCACGTTCAGTGTGCCGACGACCTCGCCATCGACACGCAACGGCACGATCACCAGCGACTCGGCTTCCATCGGCGTGCCCGGTATGAGGTTTGCGCGCGGGTCGAGATGGGCGTCGTTGACGCGCTCGGCGGCCCCATGCGCCAGCACCCAGCCGGTGATCCCACGATCCATGGACTGGGTTGTGCGCAGTATCAGCGCGGCGAACCGGTCGCGCGCAAGCACGGGCCTCAGCACGCCGGCCACCCGATCGACGCGATAGATCGTGAGGTTGTCGTAGGCGACCAGGGTCTTCAACGTGTCGGCTATGAGGTCCAGGACGCTCGCCGGGTTGACATTCGACAGCAACCGCTCGTTGATCTCGAGAAGCCGCCGCTGGCTCAGCAGGAGCTGCTCGAGCTCCTGCTGCTGGCGAGCGACATGGGCCGCCCGGCCGGCGCTCGTCATCCGCTCGCCCAGGAGGGCCGAGTAGACAGTCATGACGGTGAGATCCTCACCGCTGAACAGCTCTCGTCGTTCGAGGACGAGAGCCCCGTGCGTGACGCCACCTCCGGAGAGGGGCAGGACCAGCCAGCCCGGCTGGCGCGGACCCGGCGGCAGAGGTCGGATCGCCGGCTCGATGATCGCCGGACGTCCTGCCGCGACGGCTCTCTCGATGTCGTCGGCGGGATCCTGGCTGAAGGCCGCCGGACAACCGGTCGGGGCAGGAGGGAACTGCGCGACCCGGACGAGCCGCTCCGAGTCGAGGAGGTAGAGCTGGGTGGAATCGGCCCGGCACAGGACGTGCAACCTCGGCAGCAGAGCTACCAGGTCCGCCGGACCGTCCGGGGCACCAGCCGCGGCTGCCTCCTGGAGGGCCAGGCCGAGGCGCCGCTCCAGCGCGCGGAGGACTCGCTCGCGCCGCGGGGGTACCGTCTGCCGTCGCTCCAAAGCATCCGCGCCGCGGTCGCAATTCCCCGTCTGGACGGCGGCGAGGTGGCTCCTAGAGGTTGTCACTGGACATCCCGCCGGCGCCGGTCCCCTGGTCCGGCTCCGTTTCGAGGCTCGCTTCGCCCGTACATGACCGTACTGCCTCGTCGATCTCCTCGAGGGCAGTCATGGCTGCGTCCCACTCCGGGCTGAAGGGCATTGCTTCGGCGAGCCGTCGAGCCTCCCGCTGCCGCAGGGCGAGCAACTCGTCGATGGTCATCGAGTCTACGGTTACCCCAGGTCGGCACGATATGGCCTGAATCGGCCACCCCCCACTGTATCGAGCGGCCGGGTCGCGACGACTGGACCATTCTGCCAGCGTCGACATTACTTTCGGCCGCGGCATCGATCGACCCTTTGAGCGAGGGGCGACGACTCACATCGGACAAGCTGCACCCGGCCATTGGCTCGGTTGGGCTTCGCTCTGCCGGCTATATGGCCTGGACGACGCCCTCGCCGTCGTCGGTTGGTGGTCCAGCCGGCCGGTATTCGTAGACGACCACGAGTTCGCCGGCCGGCTTCACCGCCAGCATGTAGACGAGGATGAATATCCCGACGACCAGGACGACGGTCAGGCAGGCCAGGGCCCACGCGCCCGCGCCCCACGATCCGGCGCCGTAGGTCTGCGAGATCGGGTACCAGCTATGGGAGGCGAGTTCGTCCATCTCATCGCGGGCTTCCGCGGCCGTCGTTTCCGGGTCGCCTTCGTAACGCACCGTCCGGGTCGCGCCGGGAGTGGTGGGCCTGGCGAACCAGGCCAGTTCGTGGTCTCCCGGATGCGATGCGGGCAGGTAGCAGGGATATCCGTTGGAATCGGTCCAGCCACAATGCGACCACTGGTGGTTTCCCGCGTGCGAGAGGAACCGGACGCAGCGGTATCCCTCCGAATCAGTCGCCGGACAACGCAGCCACTGGTCGGCCATGGGCGTCGACCCCTCCTGGTCAAGCGTGAGCTAAATCATGTGCTCACGACCGGGCGAATGCGACCGGCCGTGGAGAGTGCGCGCGGCGCCGCCCTGCTCGGCCCGCCGCGCCCGGAGCTATCCTGCCGGCCCTCGCCTAGGCGATTGGATGCGCCCGCAGGAAGGCCATCGTGCGCTCGTTGAATGCCGCCACGTTCTCGTAGATCGGCGCGTGCGAGCAGTCCTCGAAGACGTGGACCTCACTTCGCCGGATCGTTCGCAGGGCCGGCTCGAACCTGGTCGAGCAGACGAGATCCCAGCGGCCGAAGGTCACGAGCGTCGGGGCTTCGATCTTCGGCAGCTGCGCCTCCGCGTCGTGGCCCTGGACGGCCGCCGACTGGCGCATGAAGGCGTCCAGCGGCTGCGTCGGCCGGCTGCGCACGAAGGCCGCCAGCGAATCGACGTAGTCGGGCCTGGCGGCGTACAGGCCGGGCGTGAGGCACCACGGCAGGATGCCCGTGATGACCATCTCCGGTACCGATCCGAGGCCCCTCGCGAGGCCGCGCCAGCTCTCCACCACGGTCTTGAGGAAGGGATCGGTCCTGGGCCAGGCGCTGTGGAGCGAGAGCGAGGCGACGCGCCCGGGATACTTTCCGGCCAGCCAGATCCCGGCCGCGGCCCCCAGCGACAGGCCCATGACGTGGGCTCGCTCGATGCCGAGGACCTGCATGAGGGCCGCCACGTCGTCGGCGATGACTTCCGTGGAGTAAGGGGCATCCGGCTTGTCGGATTCGCCGGCGCCGCGTGGGTCGATCGAAATGCAGCGGTATTCCTTCGCGTAGTCGCCGACCTGGAACGCGTAGCAGGCGTTGTCGGCCGCCAGGTAGGGGATCAGGATGAGCGGCTCCCCCTCACCCTGGACCTCGTAGTTGATCGCAATCCCATTCGCGGTAACCTTCGGCACTTCGCACCTCCGTCGGTCAGAGACTAGACCTGCTCAGACGATTCCAAAAGCCCTCATCGAGACTCGGCGCGGCCGCTTCGGACGCGTCCAATCGCGGAGAGCCCGGCCGGCGTCGGAGCCCTGCGTTCATGCCCTCCAGAGCGGCAGGCCCGGACTACGAACTGACGGGCGGCAGTCCCAGGGCCGCACGCAGGGCGTTGGCGGCCGCGACGAATTCGGTGGTCGCCGGTGCGACCTGGTCATAGGCGACCATGAAGCCCGCGAGGGTGACCGCGCCGGCCATCTGCTCGTCCAGCGCATCGACCCTGTTCACCGCCGCGATGACGCCGTCGGCCTGGGGCTGCGCCGGACCCCAGTCGATCGCCTTGAGTGCGTCGAGGTACGGGAGGTGGTCGGCCAGACACTCCTGGGCCGCCGCCCTCGACTTGACCAGGCTGCCCGCTGCTGCGGCTTTGTCCTTGTCGCACTGGGCGTCAGACACGTCGCCCCTCGCGGCGATCGCCTCGTACTGGGACGCCAGGGAGGCCAGATTGGCCGACTGGGCGGGGACCTGCGTCGCCGCCGGCGATGGCCCCCGGCTCGTCGCGGCCGAGGCGGGCGTCGTGGAGCCGCCGCAGCCTCCGAGTATCAGGATCGTGGCGGCGAGGAGAGCCAGCCGCCTGGTACGTGCCATGGTCGAGGCCTCCGGGTAGAGGAGGGAGAGAAGATCATCCTAGTATCCGCATGATCTCGGTTACGCCAGGCGGGTCACGCCGAGGAAGGGTCGAGCGCTGCCGGGCCACGGCGCGAGAGTTGCCTCGAGACCATCAGGTTGGCTCGCACCAGCCGGTCGCCTCGCCGCGCCCGCGTCGGCCTGACGACCGGCGCTCCACCGGGCTTACGCGCTCCCTTTCGGCCCTGCCGGCCCGGCCATCCGCCGCATCGCCGTCATCATCTGGCGCGGGCTCGGCGGCGGCGGCAGTTCGCTCGCGCCCTCGGCCCTGAAGCCGTCGAGCATCAGGCCGAGCAGACGTCTCCATGCCTCCGGAGCGGCGCGGCCGGCGTCCCGGACGACGCCCGCGTTGGCCATGAGAAGCAGCACGAGGTCTTCCGGGACGAAGTCGGCCCTGAGCGAGCCGTCCCGCTGCGCGCGCTCGATCAACCGGACGGACAGTTCGTAACCACGGGCCCGATGTTCCTCGAGCCTCGGCGAGTTCGCGAACATCCTCGTCAGCACGTCGTTGAAGCCGCGGTCGGCGGCCTGCATCGAGCAGAATTCGATGGGCGTACGCGCTGAACCCGGACCATCCGTCCGCCGCCTCGAGCGCATCCTCGGCGGCCCGCGCGTATTCCTGCAGCCGCACCTCGAAGCACGCACCGATCAAGTCGTCCCGCGTGGGAAAGCGGCGGTAGAGGGTCGCGATCCCGACGCCGGCGTGGGCGGCGACCTCCTCGAGGGGGACATCCAGGCCGCGTTCGGCGAAATCCGCCTGCGCGGCCGCCACGATCCGCGACCTGTTGCGCTCCGCGTCCGAGCGGAGCCGCCCGGCGGCCGCGTTGTTCCGTTGCATGGTGCCAATCTAGCAGCAAACCGGAGGATGGCCTCCACTTGTCGTACGCTGCGAGTCTTCACCCCAACCACGACTCCGCCTGCACTGAGGTACTCCGATGAAGGCTTACGCGCTCGAGAGCTCCGACCGACCGGCCCGGGTAGTCGACATCCCGAAGCCGGGAGTGGGCGAGGAGGGGGTGCTGGTCAAGGTCAGGGCCGCCAGCGTAAACGGCATCGACGTCTTCCAGGCGATGGGCGCGCTGACCGGCATGCTGGAGCATGCCTTTCCGACCGTCGTCGGGCGGGACTTCGCCGGGACGGTGGAAGTGGCCGGGCCGGGCTTCCGCGGGTTTGGGGCCGGTGATGATGTGTTCGGCTTCATCCCAACGATCCCGCCGCTCAAGAGCGGGTCTCTGGCCGAGTATGTCGCCGGCGGATCGCCATTGGTGCTGGCCCGAAAGCCGGCCGGTCTCGGCTTCAACGAAGCCGCGGGGCTTCCTCTGGCGGGCGCGGCCGCGCTCGACCTGCTCGAGGCGATCGCCGCGAGCACAGGCGACGTCGTATTGATCGTCGGCGCCACCGGCGGTGTCGGCAGCCTGGCGGTTCAGATCGCGGCGGCGCGCGGCCTGCACGTGATCGCGACCGCGCTTCCTGAGCAGGAGGAATACGTGCGCGGCCTGGGCGCAGCCGAAACGATCGACTACTCGGCCGGGAGCGTCGCGGATGGGATGCGCAGCCGCTATCCGGCCGGCATCGCGGCGCTCATCGACGTGGTCAACCGGAACGAGACTCTGCCCGAGCTCACGTCGGTCGTTCGCCCGGGCGGGCGCGTGGCCAGTCTGATGAACGCGGTCGACGCGGAGCAGCTCGCCGCTCGCAACATCACCGGCACCAACGTGATGGCCTCTCCCACCCCGGACAAGCTCCGCCTACTCGCCGAGCTGGCCGGCTCCGGGGCGCTGCGAGTCCAGATCCAGGCCGCCTATCCGATCGATCGGGCCGACGAGGCGCTGGAGGCCTTCAAGCGCGGCACGCGAGGCAAGATAGTCGTGACCTTCTGACCGGCCCAACTCCCCGGCACCCTGTCCGCCCGACGGCGGGCTGACGACCTTCGCCTCTCGACCGGCGGCGTCGCGCCGCCCAAACTCCCCATCGCGGGTCGCGTGCGCCCGCCAGGACGGAGGTTCAAGATGGACGGACCGCTTGCCGTACTCGACCCGAGGACCGAAGACGGGGCCCGGGCCCGAGAACATCTGGCCGGGGACATCGTCGGCTGGCTTACCACCGTTGCCCCGGACGGGACGCCGCAGTCGTCGGTGGTCGCGTTCCTGTGGCACGACGAGAGCGTCCTCGTGTACAGCCAGCCCGGCGCCCCTAAGGTTCGCAACATCGCCGCCTCTCCCATCGTGGCCTTCCACCTCCAATGCGATCCCTTCGGCGAGCACATGCTCACCCTGGAGGGCATCGCCGCGCCCGACCCGTCCGCCGCCTCTGGAGAGCCGCTGCGGGCCTACCTCGACAAGAACCGCGATGCCTACGTGCACTGGGAGATGGACCCGGTCGAGGCCGCTCGGGAGTTCTCTCTCCCGATCCGCATCCGCCCCACGAGGATCAGGGCATTCTGACCAGGCTGCCCTCGCGAACAGCTCGACGGCTGCCCGACTCGCGGCCGCCGCGAACCAACCGGGCGGCCGCGGACGACTCACACTGCAACCGGCCAGTCGCGGCGGCGATCTCGGAATCCCTCCGGCGAGCGGACTTGACGCGATCGGGCCGCATCGGTCAGGGTTGCGTCATGCCACCTCAGCCCCTGGCCACGCCCGGACCAGAGTCGCGTCTCGGGCGTCTCATCCAGCCGGCCGACGCCAATGAGCATGGCGCCATGTTCGGCGGCGAAGCCATGCGGTTCATGGACGAAGCCGCGGCGGTCGCCGCCATTCGATACTCCCGCGGCACGGTTCTCACCGCACACGTCGACGCGATCGATTTCCACATCCCGGTCCCTATCGGCGTCTTCCTCGAGGCTATCGCCCGGGTCGTGGCGGTCGGCCGCACGTCGATGACGGTTGAGGTGACCCTCGAAGCCGAGGACCGGCACACGGCGGCTCGCACCGTCACCACGACCGGGCGCTTCGTCCTGGTGGCGGTGGACGCGGAGGGGCGCCCGCGCCAGGTCGGGTAGAGCGGGCCGATCCGTCGGGCCGAGCTGGGCCATGCCGCGTCCCACGGTTGAGGCGCACTGTGCCGGGTCGCACGGCCGCGGCCTGCCGGAACAAAAGTCACGCGCCGGCCGCGCAAAAGTCGCAGACAAGATCGACGCCGCGCGGCACCCTTGGACCATCGAGAACGACCCGGAGACAGGCTCGAAGAAGCCGACCGTGGCCACTGGATGGACCGAAAGGAGCCGCGAGATGTACGGCCGGAACGAAGCGAAGTATCAGGATTGGGTGGCCGAGGAGTGGGCCGGCGAGGATCCCGCGCGGGATCGTGACACCGTTGCTCATTGGACAAAGGACGAGTGGGTCGGCGACCAGGGCCACGGCCTGCCCGACCACGTCAGCCCGGCAAAGATGGCCGAAGGCGGGCGCGGTCTGAGCGGCTTTCGCCACACCGCGCCGGCGGCCCACTGGGCGCCGTCGCACTGATCGGCGTTGCTCATCGCGGGCGCAGCCCGGGCGTCAGATCGAGGCCGGGAAGCGCACGAGGCCGCGATCGCGAAGTCCCGGCCTCGACGCATACGATCGAGCAAACGTCATGTTGATCTGCGAGATCAGGGCCGGAGGCCCCGGCGCCGGCGACCGTTCGGCGAACCGGGAGACCGCCGCCGCGGTGGTGGCCCTGGCGTCAGCCCTGCCCCGTCCCTGCGGCCTCGTCGATGAGCCCGACCGCATCGCTCAGGACGATGCCGGCCCGCGTCGAGCTTACGAGGCCGGCCTCGTGCAACTCGCGCAGCGCACGCGACACGACCTCGCGGCCCGAGGCGATCGCGTCGGCCAGTTCCTGCTGGTTCACCCTGGCGACCAGGATGCCTTCATCCGTGTGGACGGCCAGGTCGAGCAGCTGCCGCGCCACCTGCTGGCGAACCGAGAGAAACGCCTGCTCGCCGATTTCGTCGAAGCTCAAGAACAGCTGGCGGGCCAGTTCCTCGGCGCAGGCGCGGGCGACGGCAGGATCGGATTCGAGCAGCGCCCGCAGTACGTCGACGCGGAGGGCCAGCACGGAGGCGCCCGTCAGGGCCTGGATGGTGATCGGCGCCGGGCCGCCGATGACGAGAGCGAGACCAACGACCTCGCCGCTGCGCGTATAGCGGATCGTGACCTGACGGCCGTCGGGCGAATTCAGGTACGTTCGCAGAAGCCCGCGCAGGACGACGATCACGCGGCCGCGCTCCTCCTCGCGGTAGATGGTGGCGCCGGCCGGGACGTCGATTCGAAGCGCGTCGGCGAGGAGGCGCCGGGCGGCTGCCGTGGGCAGAGTGGTGAGGAAGCCCGACGGTATGTCGTGCCCCGCCTCTGTCTCTCGCGCTCCCGGGTCCTGCTCCATCTTTCTCCTCGCCGCTGCAGCTTGCCACAACGCCGCCGAACCGGCGTGCCGCCGGGAAACGGTCGGCGGTGAGGGGGACGACATGATCGGAGACGAACAATGACGCGCGTCGAATACCGCATCGAACGGATCCCGCTCAGCCATGCCGAGCCGCGCCTGCTCCAGCTTGTCGAGCGATTGGCCGAGCTCGGACGGCAGGGCTGGCACGTGGCGAGTGTCGACCTGGCGGCATGTGCGGCCGTCGAGGACGGACCGGTCACGGTCTTGCTGGAGCGTGACCTCCATCGCGGAGTCCAGGTCTGAGCCGTGCCCTCGCCAAGCCGCGGCCACGAGGGAGTCACCCAAGACTCACGCCCGCACGGCCGCACTCCGCCTCGCCCGTTCGCCCGCACGCCGGCGCGCCGGCCCGTCGAACTCGTCTCAATGGCACCGACATGCCGCACAGCGTGGCCGTCGTGAGCCGGCCCTCCTCGGGCCGCTTCGGCCGGCGGCGTCGCTGACCGATCTGGAGGCCCGCGACCGCTCCTGCGACACGATGCTCTAGGCGGAACGCCCTGCGGTGCCCATCGCCTCGAGCGCGGATACATAGGCGCCCTCGTCGCGGGCCTGGTTCGAGGGGTTGTGCACGGCGTAGCGCACGACGCCCTCGGCGTCGAGGATGAAGGTGCCCCGGTCCGCCTGGCCCGAATCCTCGTTCCAGACGCCGTAGAGCTTCGCGACGGCGCCCACCGGCCAGCGGTCGGAGAGGAACCGGTTCGGATAGCCCTGTGCCTGCCGCCACGCCTGCAGCGCGTGCGTGGAGTCGACGCTGATGCCGAGAACCGTGACGCCGCGCCGTTCGTAGGCGCTGAAGTCGTCCCGGATAGCGCACAACTCGCGCGTGCACGTGGAACTGAAGGCGCCCGGGAAGAACACAAGCATGACGAGCCCGCCACGCAGGTCGCTCAGCGTCACCGTCTCCTTGTCCTGGTCGCGGAGGGTGAAGTCGGGGGCGAGCTCGCCGAATTCTGGGCATGGGTGACTCCTCAGTCTTCGCCCGGGCCGTCGATCGTCCACCCGCGCCGACTCGCCCAGGGTGGTCGTCCTCGCGGGATGCTGGTCGCGTGTCGGGCCGGTCCGACGATACTACGCGGCCGGCCCGGCTGACCAAGAGAGGGCCGGACGGCGGGACGACCGATGGGCAGAACCGCTTCGAATCTCGACGACGAACTCCAGGCGGTCTGTCGGACCCGATTGGCTCGTCGCGGCGCCCGTCAGGCCGGTGGCCGGCCAGGCAGCTCTCAGGGGCTCCGGCCCGGCCGGCAGTCCCCGTTAAAGGCCGTCAGGGCCGGCGTCACGAGGTCGCGGGCCCGACCTCGACCCCAGCGCTCTCGTCGTGGACGGCGGGTGTCGCCGTCGCGGGCTCGGATCGGCGAAGCTGGCGGCGCCAGTCGAGATACATCCTGTCGTCGGCGAGGTGCACGGCGTCGGCGAGGCGCCCGCCGGCGATCGGCTGCGCCCAGCCGAGGGCCAGGCGAACGCCAACCCCGCCGGCCTCGAGCCACAGGTCGCAGGCCGAGCGCACTCGTTCCGCGTAGTTGATCGCGGATACTTCGTCCGTCTCGGGGAGCAACGCCATGAAGCGAGCATGTCCGCTGCGCGCCAGGAAGTCCGAAGCGCGCGCGCTGCGTCGCATCGCCCCGGCCACGGGAGGGATGAGTCGGTCCGTGGCGTCCTGCCCTACCAGGGAGGCGAGGGCGTCGAGACCCTCGAGTTCCGCGACGAGGATCGTGACCGGGCGGCCGTAGCGGGCGAAGCGACGCTCTTCGTACCGGAAGACTTCGTCCCACGCCCGCTGCGTGGCGAGGCCGGTCGCCGCATCGACGAGCGGCCCCTCGGCGGCCTCACCGTCTGCCCCGGGTCCCCCATCACGCTCGGCAAGCCCGGGCATCGTCCACTCAGCCTGCGGGCTCACGTCGGGTGAGAGTGTCCCGGACCTGGAGGATCCGGAACGGGACTGTGTTTCGGATGCGGCCCGATCGTCCGCCGCGGCCTCGGCGGGGAGCCATGGCGACGAGGTCGGACCGACCGGACCGGACGCACCCGCAGCCCGGACGCCGTTTGGCACGAAGCCGTCGATCGAGCGGCCCAAAGGCGAGGAACCGGGCGGCGCGGCCGGAGGACCGCCCGCGGTCGAAACGCGGCGGGCCCGGCCCCTGACCCGCCGTCGCGCGGCCAGGGCCGCGAGCCCGATAACCGCGAGGCTCAGAACTACCGCGACGATCAGGGCGTATTGAACGAGCGTCTGGTCCAAGGGACTTTCTCCCCCGGGGAGTTGGAAGCAGTACGTAGTTTAGGGGGGTCTGGTGCAGGTCGACGCCGGTACAAGAGTCATGGGCCGGTCCCAGGCGAGATGCGATGCCGCAGGCAATCCGCTGGGTCGGCGCGGGCGTCGGCGGGCCGTGCTCAACCTGGAGCCGGGTCCCACGAGGCCACTCCGCGCCAGGCGACGCCCTACACTTGCCGCTGCCCATCGCCTACGCCGGACAAGAAGGGATGACGCCGCATGTTCAGCCTGCCGGGCAGGAGGTCCTCACCCGCGCTCATCGCCCTGGTCGGGGCTGTCTCCATCGTGCTCGGCCTCGCTACCGGCGGGCTGGCGATAGTGATAATCGGGCTCGCCTTCCTGGCGATGGCGGGGGTTCAGTACCTGATCGGCAGGCGGTAGCGTAGACGGTCAGGCGCCCATCGGGGCTTGCCTGAAAGGCCACTTGGGCCGGGCTGCTATGGGCGCAACCGGAGCCCATTCGGAGCTGCCAGCGCCGATACTGTGGAACGATGGTGGCAGCTGCCAGGCTGTACGCTCAGCCATCGGCAAGACTCGACCCAGCCAGAGGCCGAGCTACTTCAGAGCGAGGTCGTGACATGGTCTTCCTGGTCAAGCAGGTGCACACGCCCGAGCACTGCCCCAAGGATCTGGGCGGCACCAGGACCCTCTACGACGCTGAGGCGCCCGGGGTGAAGCTCGATCGGGTGCTCGGCGACTTCTCCCGCCACACGGTCTATTACCTTCTGGAGGCCGATTGGATCGAGGACGTGCAGAAGTTCCTTGACCCAGGCTGGGGCCTGTGCACCGCGGAGATAGTGCCGGTGTCCGAAGAGCCGATCGGCGGATAGCCGTCCTTTGCGCTCGGGCTGAGTTGTACAGACGAGCTCGGAGGGATTGAGGCCGGCAGGACTTGCTGGTAGGGTAGTTGCAGCCGATCAGGCGGGATGAAACGCCTGCCTGCTGGGCTGTGTTTCGCGTTCGATGGTTTCGTGCCACGCTCGCCGACGAGCGCGGTCGGGGGCGTGCCATGGAGGGTGACCATTCCGGTCGGCCGGACCAGTTGGATCTCGCCGGGTCCGCGGAGCATGGCTCGATCGAGCCCGGTTGGTCTGGCACTAACGTCGATCAAGGCGCCGCGGACTCGGACCTGAGCGCGTCGGACGCGGATCAGAGCGCGGCCGACTCGGACCAGAGCGCGTCGGACGCGGATCAAACGGCCTCGGAGCGAGACGAGATCGACGCCGCGAGCGATCAGCTCGCCGCCGACCGGGACCAGGCGAGCGCCGACCGGCAGCGGCGCCTCGATGCCGGTGGAGATGCGCGGGAAGCCTACGAAGCCTCGCGTGCCGCGCGCGAGGTAAGCACGATCAGTCGCCTCTTCACACGTGTCGCCCGGGCGCGGACATCTCGTTCGCGGGTGGAGACGGCCGCCGATCGGGCGCGTGCGGCCGCCGACCGCGAGAGGGCCGCGCGTGACAGAGCCAACGCCGCCCGCGAACATGCCCGGCTGGAGGCCGAGCTCAACAGCGCCCACCTGGACGACCTCACCGGGGCCTTCCGCCGCGAGACCGGCGTACTCGCGCTGCGTCACGAGATCGACCGGGCAAGGCGGGCCGGCGGCCGCTTCGTCATTGCCTTCGTCGACATCGACGGCATGAAGCTCGTCAACGACCGCGACGGGCCCGCCGCCGGGGATCATGTCTTGCAGACGCTCGTCTGGACCATTCGAGCCAACCTGCGATCCTTCGATCCCGTCGTTCGATACGGCGGTGACGAGTTCGTGTGTGGGCTCGGCGGAGTCGACATCGACGAGGTGGAGAGCCGATTCGACCTGATCGATCGGACCATGCGGGGCGAGGTTGGAGTGGGCATCAGTGTGGGTCTGGCAGCTCTCGCCGCGGACGAGACGTTGGACGAGTTGACCGCCCGAGCCGACCTGGCGCTTCTGGACGCCAAGAGACGTCACGGGGACAAAGGGGGTTTCTGAACACGCCGCGGGGCGGTATCGCCGGCGGCCCGGGCGGCGACGCGCACCGGCTGAATGCCCTGCACTCTGAAGACGGTCGCCGCCGTGGGTGCGCCCGGGCCGAGGATCCGTCCGCCACGCCCTGGCACCATCGCACGCCATTGCGGCCGGCATGTCGGACGCGCATATTGACCACTCGATGTCAGATACCGAACCACCTGTCCGCCTCCTCGTCGTCGATGACCACGAAGTCGTCCGTAAAGGACTCGTCGCCTTCCTCGCTCGCCCCGGACGGTTCGAGGTGGTGGCCGAGGCCGGCACGTGCGAGGAGGCCGTCGCGATGGCGCGCCGGTTCGCCCCGGATCTCGTGCTGATGGACCTGCGCCTGCCCGACGCGTCCGGGATAGTGGCCTGCCGGCGGGTGCGCGGCGAGTTCCCGGACATGCAGGTCGTCTTCCTGACGAGTTCGCCCGACGAAGCCGACGTGTTCGCCGCCATCGTTGCCGGAGCGCGGGGCTACGTGCTAAAGCAGACGCGATCCGCCGAGCTCGTGCGAACGCTCGAGGCCGTCGGGCGCGGCGAGTCGTTGTTCGATCCTCTGGTCACCGGGATGGTCATGGAGCGCATCCGGCGGATCGCGAGTGGGGACGCGGCCGAGGTCGACAACGGGCTGACCGCGCGCGAGCGGGAGATCCTGCCGCTCATAGCTGAAGGCCAGACCAACGCGGAAATCGCCGGCGCCGTCTTCCTCTCAGAGAAGACCGTCAAGAACTACGTCAGTTCCATACTGGCCAAGCTTGGCCTCGACCGACGCACCCAGGTGCCAGCCTTCGTGGCGCAGCAAGAGCCGCGGTCAGACGAGTAGTCGCGATCCCCTGGTCATCACGGCAAGGGTGGCCGGTAGAGACAATCGGGATCGCTGTGTGCGCGATTGCCGGGGTTCTGCTGATGGTGTTTCGGTAGACCGAACGGGCCCGCCGCTGATCGAGATCTGCCTTGGACGCGACAGGAGTCTGGCCGGTCAAATGCGTCCTCGCGACGAGGTTCGACCACCGAGACCGAGGCTCGGCAACTGGGGCGGGCTGGGCCGTCGAGTTGCGCCCCCCTCAGTCGGTCGCTCGATCTTGGCACCTGGACCGACTGCGCCCGGAGATGAATGCCGCCCTGCACAATCTAGCCATGGCCTGATGGTGCCCGGCGCATACTGACGTCGCGTCCAGTTTCAGGAGCGGGAGGGTAATGATGTCGCAGGGGCAGAACTTCTTCCAATGTCCCCAGTGCGGTGGCGCGGTGGCCTACGACGCTTCTTCGTGCCCGCAGTGCGGCTACAACCCGCGGTCTGCCGCCTCCGGCCCTCCCCCGGCTCCAGGCTATCCGCCGTTGCCATCCTGGGGTGCGCCCCCGCCGCAGCAAGGACCGATGCCCGGTGGCCCGCAGCCCACTGCATGGCCGCAGCCACCAGCCGGAGCGCCGGGCGGCGGGTGGGCCCAGCAGACTCAGGTGGGACCGGCTCCGGGGCTCGCTTTTGGTGGGTTCTGGATCCGGGTCCTGGCCTACATCATTGACGCGATCATCCTGGGGATCATCAGGACGGTCCTCGTCTCCGCCGCCGGAGAGTCCGCAGGACTGGGAATCAGTGGCCTCGTCGGCATCGTCTACTTCGTCGGGCTCTGGGGAACGACCGGCCAGACGATCGGGATGATGCCGTTCAATCTGAGGGTCGTGAGCAATACAGATGGCGGCAAGATCACCTGGGCTAGCTCGATCTTGCGCTTCGTTGGGCTGATCGTCGCGTTCCTGGTCATCTTCATCGGCGTGATCTGGGTCGCGTTCGACTCGCGCAAGCGCGGCTGGCACGACATGATCGGCGGAACGGTCGTCGTCAAGAAGGTCGGCTGAGTTCACGCCTCACCCCAAGCACACGATCTGAAAAGGCAGAGAAGTCCGCTCCGCCAGGGGTCGGCAAGGCCAGTCCTTTCGGTGAGCGCGACACGGCGCTGAGGCTTCGCTCTCGTGCATGAGTGTGCGCGGGCCACGTCTGTTTAGGGCGAGTCGATCGGTTCGTGGGCGATCACTCTGCGCCAGGAGGCGTAAGTCTCGTCAGCGCCAGCCTCAGGCGCCCGACGGATCTCGATCGACTGGACCTCGCTCACCTTCAGCAGGAACGCGCCCGATCCTCGAACTCCTCCGGCGGCCGGTCGGGGCCGGCGGAACGCGGATCTCGACCGCTGGTCGCGTCCGCGCCGAGATCAGTGCTCGCCCTTGATCACGAAGAACGAACCCCGGATGGTGCCGGCCAGCTTGGACTTCTGCCGGGCGAACTTGAACCGCGAGGCGAGCTCGGCGGGGACTTCCATCCCGTCCGAGAGCTTGATCCCCACCGCCCGCTTGCCCGGGTCGTCGAGGGTGTACAGCACGTTGATCGACAGGCCGCTCTCGTAGAAAACGTAGGCCCACTTGATGTTCTCGACCTGGAAGACCGTCGCCTCGAGCGGGCGGGACGAGATGACGAGGTCGCGCTCCTCCCGCAGGATGCGGTCAACCCACTCGATGATCGCCCTGGCCTCGCTCGCCGGCTCGACCGTGAAGTCGTGGCCGTATTTGTTCTTGAAGTAGCGGGCCTCGTTCGCCCGGAGGCCGGCGAGGGCCGGCGCCACTGGAGAGGACTCCAGGCCGATGGTCGAGACGTTGGTGAAATCTACGACGTAGGACATGGCTGGCTCCTTGTGCCTCTGGGAGGCGTCCGACGTCGGGCACCGGTCGCGCACTCCCGCGATGATCGCATGGTTCGTCGTTCTTGCATGCCGCGACGCAGGACTGCCGCACGGCGTGGGATGCACCCGCTGCCGGTGAGGGGCGCGGCGGCACGCGAGTGCCGACAGCCTCCGGCTTCGTGATGGTATCGAGATCTCGCCGCGGGCCGGTTCGGGCGCTCTCAGGCATGCATCGTGAGGGCCCTCTTCGTCTCGGCCATCTCTCCTGCCCTGTCTGTGATGACGGCCGGGTCAGGCGTTCGCGCCCTGCGCGACCCTGCCCTGCTGGAGGATCCGGATAGCGTTGCCGAAAGGGTCGCGAAGGCCCATGTCGGTGCCGTAGAAGTGGTCGGTCGGCTCCTGTGTGAAGTCGGTGACCCCGCGCGACCGGAGGGTTTCGTACATGGCGCGGACGTCGTCCACGACGAACACGAGCCCGGACATCGCTCCTTTGGCGATCAACTCGCGGAGCTGCGCCGCCGTCGCCTCGTCGTGGAGCGGCGCGCCGGGCTGCTCCAGCGAGACCTCCGTCCCGGCGTCCACTCCGGGCACGCGGACGGTGAGCCACCGGTAGGCGCCCTGCCGGACGTCGCTGCCTTTCTCCAGCCCGAGCTTGTTGACGTAGAAGTCGAGGGCCTCGTCCTTGTCCAGGACGTAGATCGAAGCAACGTTCAACCTGGTGATCATCGGGACTGCTCCTTTGCCGGCATCGGGATCGGATGGAGGTCAGGCTAGGGGAGCCGAGGCCGCCGGCGCTTCTCCAGAACTGCTGAATCGCCTCGCCGCCCCGGCGGAGACCATCGGCCGGGTCGCCGCCATCTGGATGCAGTTCGGTGCGGGCATCGGATCGTGGTGCGCGCGATAGCCGGAGGGCGTCTCGCCCACGATTTCTCGGAACGTGCGGCTGAAGGTCCCCAGGCTGCCGAAGCCCACGTCGAAACAGATGTCAGTGACGCTCCGATCCGTCTCACGGAGGAGGAACATCGACCGTTCCACCCGCCGGCGCTGGAGGTAGCGGTGCGGCGTCTCCCCGAAGATGGCGCGGAAGCTGCGACTGAAGTGGGCGCCGGAGACATGGGCCACCGCGGCCACGGCGCGGACGTCGAGGGGTTCGGCGTAGGCGACATCCATGGCATCGCGGGCGCGCAGCAGGCGTCGATTGAAATCCTCGACCTCTCGACTCATGGTTTAAACGATAAGCCATGAGTCGCTTCGCACCGAGCCGCGGGCGTTCACGGTCCGCTAGACGAAGCTCCAGTGCGAAATCATCGGCGCAGGCCGCGGGTCGCTTGCTCCCGGATGAGGCCTCGTGTTCGTGGTAAGCCGCCCCTTGCCCTCTGGGTCGACTCGGCCTGTGAGCGAGGCAGGCCATCAGTCGCGGAGATCGCCCACCTGGCCCGCATCAATCTGAGCCTGCTCCGCGCGGTGAGCGGCGACTGCCCGCGTACCCGGAAGGGCCAACGCGGGAACGATGGCGAGCGCCGTCAGGCCGATCGACCACCAGAAGGCGTTGTCGAACGCGGTGGCGCGACCGACAAGACCGCCGGCGGCGTGCGCCGCGAGCTGCGTCTGGAGGATCAGGGCGAAGACGGCCGCGCCGAAGGCGCCGCCCAGTTGCATCGTGATCCGAGTGGCGATGCTCGCGTGAGGTACCTGGCCCGGCTTCAGACCCAGGTAGGCCGCGGCCATGATGGGGATTGTCACCGCTCCGAGGCCGGCGCCGCGGACGACCAGAGAAGCCCCGAGAAGCAGCTCACTTGTGTTCACGCCGGCCTGTGTGTAGGCGAGTGTGCCCGCCATTGTGAGCAGAAAGCCGCCGAGCACGATGGGTCGGGCGCCGATGCGGTCGGTCAGCCGACCCGCGTAGCCTCGGGTCAACAACATGCCCAGACCCTGCGGGGCGAGCAGCAGACCGGCGGCGAGGGCGCTCTGGCCTCGTACCTGTTGCTCGTAAAGGGGGAGCAGCAGCATCGCCCCGTACACGGAGAGACCTGAGAGGAACAGCAGGACGTTTGAGGCGGTGAAGGAACGTACTGCGAATAGCCGCAGGTCCAGGAGCGGCGGCCGCCTGGTGCGCAGAGCATGGAAAGCGAAGCCACCGACAAGGGCCGCGCCGATGGACACGGGCAGCAGGACGGCGGAGTTGTCGAACCCGCCGTGACTGCCGGCCTGGGAGAGCCCGTAGATCATGGCGGCCAGCCCCGGTGAAAGAAGGGCCAAACCGACCACGTCGAGGTACGAACTTCTTTTGGGCGCGGTTGGCGCCAGGCCACGCCACGCGAGGACCAGGCCAGCCACGCAGAACGGGATGTTGACCCAGAAGATCCAGCGCCACGAGAGCTGGCTCAGGATCAGGCCGCCAAGGACCGGACCGAGGATCGGCCCGAGCAGAGCCGGAAGGCTGACCAGGGACATCATCCGCCCGAGGTTGCGTGGGCCCGCGGCATTGACCAGCAGGGTCTGCAGGACGGGCAGCATCAGGCCACCGCCGATGCCCTGGAGCACCCGGAAGGCTATGAGGACGTCGATGTTCCAGGCGAGGCTCGAGAGCATCGACCCGACCGCGAAGAGGGCGAGGGCGCCCATCCAGGTCTGCTTGGCGCCGAAGCGATCCATGGCCCAGCCGCTGACTGGGATGACCATCGCCAGCGCCAGCACGTAGGCGCTGATGACCCACTGAGTAGTCGACACCGACGCGTTCAGCTCCCGCGACAGCGTGTCGATCGCCACGTTGACGATCGTCGTGTCGAACATGACCGCCATCGCCCCGGTGAGCAGGATTGCCGCGGGCTTCACGAATGCTGGTTCGAGCCCGTCGTTCTCTGATGGCCTGGCGGGCGCGACCTGCGCCCGCCGGCGGTGAGGGTCAGGCGTCACGATTGGATCCTCTTGCGGATAGTCTTTACTTGCCGACCGGTAAGTGGCAGGATTGACGCAGCGGAAGATACGCCATAACTAACCTGCCGTCAAGTAAGTTATCTACCAAACACGGCCTGGAGGATCGCACCAGGTGAGTCCCCGCCAAACCGATACCCGACGGCGCGCGCTTGATGTCGCCCTCGAGCTCTTTGCCGAGCAGGGCTACGAGAAGACGTCGCTGCGAGAGATCGCCGAACGGCTCAACGTCACCAAAGCCGCGCTCTACTACCACTTCGCGTCAAAAGAGGCGCTCCTGGCCGGGATCGTCGACAGCCTGGTCGAGCCAGCGGACGAGCTCGTGGCCTGGAGCCAGACGCAGCCGCGCACGACCGAATTCCGCCAGGAGTACCTGCGTCGGCTGGCTCAGCTACTCCAGGGGCAGTGGAGCCGCTGGGTCGGCTTCGCGCAGCAGAACCAGCCGGCCCTGCGTGACCACACTGAGGCTGGGCAGAAGATGCAGAGCCGCTTGCTCCTGCTCTGCGCGCCGATCATCGAACCCGACGCCGCTCTCCAGGATCAGCTGCGCTCGTTCCTCGGCCTGCTCGCTGTATACCTTGGGAATCTCGCTCCTGCCTCGGCCATGCTTCGATCGCTTGGGTTCGAAGCCACGCCCGAGGAACTGACGGCGGCAGCCATGGACGTCGCCCTCGAGCTCGTGGGGGAGCGGACTTCCGGCCGAGCTTGAGGTTCTTGCCGCGGCGGCCATCCTTCCGCGCCGGTTCGCGGGGACTAAACACCCGGGGCGAGGCCTCCCAGAATGAGTTCGAGCGTGAAGTCGAACCGCTCGTGGCCCTCGCCGGCGGTCAGTTCCTGCGCATACGCGACTGTGTTCGGGAAGCGGCTCGCGGGCAGCATCCTGAACCGCTCGATGAGCTCTGACCTATCAAGGATTCGTCCGTCGGTGTCCCCTTCGGGAGGCCGTCTCAGCGATGCCTCGAAGCTGTATGCATTGACGTAGAGGAAGGCGGCATCGATCGCCCAAGCGGCCGACTGAGGCCGCACTCCTCCGGCCAGGAGGATTGCGAGCATGTTCTCGCTGAGTCGAAGCGTATTCAGGCTGGTCGGGGCGACTGCCATTGCGGCGCGCGAGATGCCAGGGTACCGGAGGTAGTGGTCGCGCAATTGCCGGCAGACATTGATGATCTGCTCCCTCCAGCAGGCTGGGTCAGGCGTGGGCAACGTCACCCTCGCGCACAGCGCTCCGATGAGCAACTCGTCGAGCTCCGCCTTGTTGCGCACATGCGCGTAAAGCGACGCCGGACCTGTCTGCAGCGCTGCGGCGACACTGCGCATCGTCAGGGCGTCAAACCCTTCGGCCTCGACTAGCTGGAACGCGGTATCGACGATTCGCTCGACCGTAATGGGCGGCTTGCGAGACCGAGATGTAATCCGCCCGTCATCCAGGGCCGCGATCTGCGCCGCCCACTGCTCACGGGAAACGATGCCACCCGGAGTGCTCCTGTCGGCCATGACTCCAATGGTAGCACTTGACACGAACGGCGTTTGACGATAGAACGATGTTCGTGTAACGAACGACATTCGTTACACCTTGGAGTCCCCCAAACGTAAGGAGCGCTCATGAGCGCCCAACGCTCCGAACAAGAGCACGAATCTGCAGGTCGCTCTCGACGTTCGCCCCGATCGTTGCGGGAGGCGTCGGTTGCCCTCGCGGGACTGTCCGCGGTGTTCCTGTTCGAGATGCTCGACAACTCGATCCTGAACGTCGCCCTGCCCACGATCGGACGCGACCTGCACGCCTCGACGATTGCGCTGCAGTGGGTGACGGGTGCATACGCGGTCGTGTTCGGTGGGTTGATGCTCGCGTTCGGCGCGATGTCCGACCGGTTCGGCCGGCGGCGGATGATGCTCATCGGCCTGGTGCTGCTAGGGGTAGCGAGCCTGGCGACCGCTTTCGTCACGACCGTCGAGGAGCTGATCGCGGTCCGGGTTGCGATGGGGGTCGCGGCCGCGATGACGACTCCAGGCACGATAGCGCTGGCATTCCGACTGTTCGGCGAGGACGAGCTGCGCCTCCGGGCGATAAACCTCATATCCACCGTAGGCCTGGTTGGGCTCGCTATCGGCCCGACCGCGGGCGGCTTCGTGCTCGCGGTCGCACCTTGGCAGGTACTGCTGCTGGTGAACGTGCCTATCGCTGTGCTCGCGATCATCGGCGTACGGTCCGGCATCGCCACGGACGAAGCGGCCGACCTTCACCACGATCCGGTGGATATCGCAGGCGCGGTGCTGGGCACGTTGACCATCGTGCTCGCGCTCGTAGCGCCGACGCTATTCGTTAACGAGGGCGCCGAATCGTGGGTCCCCTGGACAGCGGCTGCCGCGGCCGTCGTTGGGGCGATCCTCTTCTTCCTTCGCGAACGTTCGGCCCGTTACCCGCTCATCGACCTCAGACTCATTGCCCACCCACTCGTTTCGAGCGGTCTGGCGTTCAAGGCCGCAACCGGGCTGGCGCCAGCCGCCCTCGGCTACATGGTGACGTTGCAGTTCCAGCTCGACTGGGGTTGGACGCCTGCGCTCGCGGCCATCGGCATGCTGCCGCAGGTCGTCGTCCTCGTTGCCGGTGGCGCGTTCGTCAATCCGTTTGTGAAACGGGTCGGACTCGAGCGGGCGGCATGGCTGAGCGCGGCAGCGGTCGTGTTCGGGCTTGCCGTCTATGGCCTGCTGGGTAGTCTCGGCTACGCCTGGGTCGCGATCGCGCTCGTGCTCGTGGCTGCCGGGATACGCGTGGTCGGCGTTGTGGCCGGAATAAACGTGCTCCGCGGTCTGCCGAAGAATCGGACAACGATCGGCGCGGCGCTCATCGACACTGCGACCGAGGTCACCGCCGCAGCGGGCATTGCCGTCGCCGGCACCATCATCGCGGCGCTGTTCGCGGGCAATATCGCCGCGTCGAGCTGGAATGCTCAACAAACCGCGCAGTTCCGGGATGCCGTCACGATCGCAAGCCTCGCGCTCACAGTGATGGCTGCGGCCCTTGTCGGCTGGGGGATCCTGCGCACCAGGGGCGGCGCGACCGGCCAGCCGAGTAGGTCCGTCGACGACTCAATTCCGGAATCCGCCTGACATTGCGCCGCAGGAGCGGGCGGATGGGGACTTGATGTCCGAGGCTGGCGGCCGGGCCCGGCATACCGCGATCTCGCATAGCGCCGACCATTCGGCACGGCAAATGAGGCGCGCTGGCGAAGGTTCCTCTCAGACGCTGTCGGATGCTGACGCCGGCGACTGTGAGCGCAGCGGTTGAAAGGCTGTATCGGACAGAGGCCGGCTGTCGAGCTTGTCGAAGGCATCGAGAGTCGGTGCCGCAAGCTGGGCCGCGCGGCCGACGTCGGCACGCACGGCGCGTTCGAGGGCGGCGAGGGATGACACCCTCGGGACATGCCGGTAGGTGGCGAGTGCCCAGACACGCGAAAGCCCGGCTATGACGATCGCCGCGAGTTCCACTTCGGGATCACCCGCATCCCGACCGATCCGCTCGGCCAGTGCCGCGCCGACTGCGGCTGTGAAGCGTTCAAGTTCGATGTACGGCGCCTCGCGAAGAGTCTGCGAGCTTCCCGCGACCTCGCAGAAACGGCGGAATAGGCGCAAGGACTGAACTTCATGCAGGCCGGCCCAGCGGTCGAGCGGGATGCCGCCAAATAGGGTGTCCATGACGGCATCGCTGAGGGCTTCACGCCCGCGATGCCGCACCGCCTCGGCAAGCGCCTCGACGTTGGACTCGAAGCGATCGAAGAACATCGATTCCTTGGTCGGGAAGTAGTTGAAGACGGTCTGCTCGGACATGTCGCTCAGGGCGGCGATCCGGGCAACCGTTACGTTGTCGAAGCCCTCCGCGAGGAATAACGCCGTCGCCACGTTGGAGATTCGCTGGCGAGCGCGGTGCTTCTTCCGCGCACGCAGGCCCACTGCCGCCGCGGGCTCCTCGCCCGCGTGCGCCGCCTCGAGGACCTCGAGGATCACCTCGACGTTGAGGTCGCAGTCATCGTTCGCCGTCATGCGGACGGAGTATAGACCGCACGATGTATTCGCACTAGTCTTAGGGTAACCATAATAATAGAGTACCCAAATGACAGGAGTCCAGTCTTGACGACAGCACCGCCCACCAGCATCGGGACGATCGAGGTTGCAACGTCCGCGCCGAATGCGGTGCTCGCCGTGGATGCTCACGGGCTCGTCAAGACCTTTGGCACGAATCGTGCGGTCGACGGCATCGACCTTGCGGTGCGGGAAGGCGAGATCCTCGGCGTGTTCGGACCGAACGGCGCGGGCAAGACCACGATGCTGCAGATGCTGGCCACCCTTCTCGCGATCGACAGTGGGAGCGCCCGGATCTTCGGCTACGACGTCCGCCGCCAGCCGCACCAGGTGCGGCAGCTGATCGGCGTGACCGGGCAGTACGCTTCGGTGGATGAGCTCCTGACCGGTCGCGAGAACCTCTGGCTGTTCGGCCGGTTGCAAGGCCTCTCCTCGAAGCAAGCCCGTAGCACGGCCGACGACCTGCTGGCGAAGTTCGACCTGACCGAGGCAGCCAACCGGGGCCTGGCGCAGTATTCGGGTGGTATGCGACGTCGTCTCGACCTGGCCGCCAGCCTCATAACCAAGCCCGCGCTGATCTTCCTCGACGAACCGACAACCGGCCTCGACCCCCGAACCCGGGGTCGGATGTGGGAAACGATCCGGAGCCTGGTGGCCGACGGCTCCACCATCCTTCTCACCACCCAGTATCTCGTCGAGGCAGACGAACTCGCCGACCGGATCGCCGTCATCGACCGCGGTCGCAAGGTGGCCGAAGGGACACCGGAGCAGCTGAAGGCCCAGGTGGGCGGTTCCATGATCCGGGTCCAGGTCGCAGAGGGCGTGGATGCGATCGCGGCCGCGGCGCTGGCCGAGGGGGTTGCGCACCATCAGCCGATCCTCACCCCGACTCGAACCGGCTTCAGTGTCTCGCTGGCGGATGCCAACCAGGCGGCCGACATCCTGATCGCCTTGCGCGCGAACCACATCGACATCGAAGACGCCGCTATCGAACAGCCGAGCCTGGACGAGGTCTTCATGGCCCTGACCGGAAACGCCGGCGTCAATCCCGCGGCCACAACCGAAGCGAGTGAAGCATGACCGCCATCACGACCCCGGTGCCCGCCAGGCGGCGTCCGGCAGACCGCACCGTTCGCGCCTCCGTACCGCTCCGGGACATCTTCATCCAGACCACCACGCTGGCCTGGCGGGCCCTCCTCAAGATGCGGCGAAACCCGGAGCAGCTCGCCGACGTGACATTCATGCCGCTGGTTCTCACGTTGTTGTTCGGCTTCATGTTTGGCGGCGCGGTGGCCGGAGGCATGGTGAGCTATCTGCCCACGCTGATCCCGGGAATCATCGCCTACAGCGCCGTCACTGCCTGCGTTGCTGCCGGAGCCCAGCTACGCGAGGACATGGACAAGGGAGTCTTCGACCGGTTCCGGTCACTCCCTATCGCGAGGATCGCGCCCATTGCAGGCCCGATGATGGCCGACCTGACCCGCTACGCCCTGGCCGCGAGCCTCAGCCTCACCATGGGCATCATCATGGGCTACCGCCCGGGCGGCGGCGTGCCCGGCGTCATCGCCGGTGTGCTCCTGGCTATGGTCACCGGGTGGTCACTGGCGTGGATGTTCATGTACATCGGCACAGTCGCCAAGAGCGCACAGTCCGTGACGTCGTTGTCAGTCATGGTTCTGCTACCACTCACGTTCGTATCCAACGCGTTTGTCCCTGCCGATACTCTTCCGGATTGGCTCAAGACCCTGGTCAACTTCAATCCCGTTACGCATGTCGTCACGGCGCTGCGCGACCTGTTGAACCACGGTTCGGTCACCTCGTCGGTTGGGGTCGCGCTGCTGGGCTGTGTGGTTGTCGTCGCGATCTTCGTGCCGCTGACCGTCCGCTCTTACTCCAGGAAGGTCTAGACCAATGACGCTCACACGCCGGGCGCCTCCCGCCCCCCGCGGCTCCGTCTATGAAGCTATCGACCGTCCAGCCGCGTGACCTTCGGACCCGGCGGCTAGGGGCGCCCAACCGAGACATTCAAGTCGGGCGGTTCAGGATCACCCTCAATTGGGCAGGGCTGAGCAGCCGATGAGGCGATGGGAGAAGCCGGGAATTTGGGAGCCGAGAGAGTGAGATGCCAACTCGCGCCGAGGTGCTGTGCGGGTTGCTACCGAAAGGCGGCAAGCGATGGCAGCCACCGAGCGGTTGCCATCAACGATTGACACCGAGCGGTCGCATCGTCAGAATGGAACCGATCGGTAGCGAGTGTGAGGCTTCGAGCATGCATGTGAGATCCATCGGCGAGGCCGCCGCGCAGGTCCGCGGTCGCCGTCTTCAGATGCGCCTCAGCCAGGAGCACCTCGCCCAGCAGGCTGGCGTTAGCCGAAAGTGGGTGTATGAGTTCGAGGCCGGTAAGCAACATTCCGAGCTTGGCCACCTTCTGCGTGTCCTGGATGCGCTGGATCTTCAGCTCGATATCTCGCCGCGGGACGCGTCGGCAGTTTCCTCGGGCGGCCCGGTAGACCTCGACGCGATCCTCGACAGTCACCGCGGTGGCTAGATCGAGCGAGCTCCCGGACACGCTCACGGTCGTCCTCGGCGGCGTTGTGGCGGGCACGCTAACTCGCCGTCCGGACGCGACACTCCGGTTCGTCTACGACGAGTCGTATCGGGCGAACCCGCAGGCGACGCCTATTTCGCTCTCCATGCCCCTTGCCGTGTCGACCCATCAAGACGCGCGCGGCCGCCGGATCGTCACCAACTTCCTGTGGGGCCTCCTGCCCGAGAACGACGCCGTGTTGGAGCGATGGGGACGTCATTTCCACGTTGCCATCTCGTCGCCCTATCCGCTTCTCACGACGCCGGTGGGTCACGACTGCGCCGGGGCAGTCGCGTTCTGCCAACGTGACGAGCTGCCGCAGCTGCTTGAGAGGCCCGGGCATATCGACTGGCTTACGGACTCCGACGTTGCCGGCCGGATCCGCGACCTACGTCGCGACCAGGCCGCCTGGCTCGGGCGCACGTTCACAGGCCAGTTCAGCCTGGCGGGGGCGCAGGCAAAGACAGCGTTGCTGTATCGCGATGACCGATGGGGCATGCCGTCTGGAGCGGTCGCGACGAGCCATATCCTGAAGCCCGCAGTAGCCGGGCTCGACGATCACGATCTCAACGAGCACCTGTGCCTGGAGGCCGCCCGCCGTGCCGGCCTGACCGCCGCGCATTCGTGGGTTGGGACGTTCGAGGACCAGTCGGCGATCGTCGTCGAGCGATACGATCGGATCATCGAGAAGACGATCGTGCTGCGAATCCACCAGGAGGATGTCTGCCAGGCATTGGGCATCTCTCCATCGGCGAAGTACCAGCGCGACGGAGGTCCCAGTCCGGCTGACATCGCTGCACTCCTGCGGCGCTGGGTCGCGCCGGCAGCAGCCGCAGAGGCGGCTGCCCGAAGCTTCGCCGACGCGCTCATCTGGAACTGGATCATCGCGGGTACCGACGCCCACGCGAAGAACTACTCACTCCTTCTTTCGGGGCCTCAGGTTCGTCTCGCACCCCTATATGACGTAGCGTCGGGGCTCCCGTACGGAACGCACGAGAAGAAGCTTCGATTCGCCATGAAGATCGGCGGCGACTACGACGTCTTCCCGCGCTACAACCGCTGGCCGGAGGTGGCAAGGGAACTCGGGCTCGACGGCGAGCGACTGACCGAGCGCGTCCGCGAGCTCGCGGTGGCGGCACCTGACGCATTCTCGGCCGCGGCCGCTCAGCCTGCCGTGAAGTCGCTCGCTCGGCCGCTCTCGGCGAAGCTCGTCGATCTCGTCGCCGACCGCGCCCGGCGATGCGGCGAGCTAGTCTCGGAGCCACCGGTTTGAGCGACCGCGAGGTTCCGAAGTCCGACGATGAAGTTGACACTCGAGGCGGAATCTCTCCGCGTCGAGAACTGGCGACTGCGCGCTCTGCTTGGGCTGGACGCACCCTAACGAACGGCGGTCGATCCGACGGAGCCGACGCCCGCCTGGGAGTCAACCCTGTTTCAGGATTCGCAGCCGGCGCTCAGTCGAGAGCCGGTGGATGGGCGTTCGCCCCTTGAGGCGTAGACATCGTCGCGCCTGGCGAACAGCGACCTGAAGAGCGCGACCTTGGCTTTGGGTGAATCGCGTTCCGTGGTCGCCTGGTCCAGTATGTCGGACGCGTGCTCAGACCGATCGACGGCAAGGTGCGGGTCGAGGTTCATGACTACGTCGACGTTCGCGTGCCCGTACTTGCCCGCATGCACGCCAAGCGGCTCACGGCCTTCGCAAGCCTCGGTTTCGACGTAGGCGGTAGGCGGTAGGCGGTAGGCGGTAGGCGGTAGGACTCTCGGGGTATCCCACTCGGTGAGGCCGGAAGCCGGCTTACGAGCAGCCATACCTACTCGAATGGTCGGGGCGAGAGGATTTGAACCCGCGATTCCCAAGTGCCGGATCGCGGTGCCAATCTGGATCGCCGAAGCCCTGGCGGTGGCGGCTTAGGTAAGACTTCTGGTGGGGCTCCGTCGTCGGTGCGTTCGTATGCAGAAGCAGACGTCGAGTGTATGATCCTGCATATGAGCGACCTGCGGGACTGGATGCTTGGGCTGCCCGCTTTGGGCCGGTACACGTTCACGGCCGAAGAGGCTCGAATACGGCAACCTGGCATGAGCGCCGCGAGCACGAATGCGGCGCTCGCGCGAGCGGAAGCGGCGGGTCTGATTGTCACGCCCGTCCGCGGTTTCCACGTCGTCGTCCCGCTGGAGGATCGCGGACTTGGCGCACCGTCCTGGCGTGTCTTCCTTGACCCAATGATGGCCCACCTCGGCCTCACCTATTACGTCAGCCTTCTGACCGCGGCCGCCCACCATGGCGCTTCCCCGCAGGCGGCCCAGGTCACGCAGGTCGTTGTGCCACGACAGCGGCGGCCCATCGATGTTGGCCGAGGCCGGATCGAGTTCGTCGTCTGGCGCGACATGGCTGACGCACCGGTCGAACTTGTCAACGCGCCGTCGGGTCGCTACCGCATGGCGACGCCGGAGCTCACCGCCTTCGATCTCGTTCGCTACAGCTCGCGTGCCGGAGGATGGGGGAACGTAGTGACCGTTCTGCGTGACCTCGCGCCCGCGCTTCACCCGAGTCGCTTTCGGCCTGTCCTAGCAATGCGGCCGGCTGCAGCAGACATCGCGCGGCTCGGGTATCTGCTCGATCGGCTCGGGGCGGCCGATACGGCGGCGTCACTCCACCGCTGGATTGATGCGCACCCGGAGAGCTGGGTACCGCTCGTGCCGGGGTCCGGCCGAGCCGGAGTTCGCGATCCGCACTGGCGGATCGTTGTCAACGAATCCATCGAGCCCGATTGATGTTGCCGCGCGGGGAGATCCTGGCCTGGCGGGCGGACCACGCCCCGTGGGCCGACGAAGACGACGTCGAGCAGGACCTGCTCCTGACCCGCGCCATGTGCGACATCTTCGCCGACCCGTTTCTCCGAGAGCGTCTCGCATTCCGGGGCGGGACAGCGCTCCACAAGCTGCATCTTCCTCCCGCGGCCCGCTACTCGGAGGATCTCGACTTCGTGCAACGCGAGCCGGAGCCTATCGGACCGACGCTCGATCGGCTGCGCTCTGTCCTGGGTTGGCTCGGGCGAGGCCGCTCGGAGATCGGCGAGCACCCGAAGATGAGCTTCCAGTTCGCCACCGAGGCGACGCGGCAGATGCGGCGTGTCAAGATCGAAGTCAACACCCACGAGCACTTCGGGAGTGTCGTAGAGCTGCCGTTCAAGGTGAAATCCAGCCCGCTAACGGCAACGGTCGCGATCCCCACCTACTCGCTCGACGAACTCCTCGCGACAAAGCTTCGTGCTTTGTACCAACGGCGCAAAGGGCGCGACTTGTTCGATCTCTGGTATGCCAGCGAGAGAGGGAAGATCGTCCCCCGAGAGATCGTTCGGTTCTTTGGTGTCTATTTTGCGGGTGCCGGGCTCGCCGCCCCGAGCCGCTCGAACTTCGAGCGCAACCTTGAGGCCAAGGGATCTTCTGGCGTGTTCGCAGAGGTCGTCCCACTTCTCCGGCCAGGAATTGCCTGGGACCCAGCGATCGCCCTCGAGTGGCTCCGCCACGACCTGTTGTCATACCTGGGGAGCTGACTTGCGAGTGGAGCGGCGGCCGTGAGTGAGCGCGACTCCCCGAAGCCCGATGAGCTGCACCTCGAGCTGGAGACACTCCGTGCCGAGAACCGGCGACTGCGGTCGCTGCTTGGGTTGGACTCACCCGAACGGGCCGCGGCCGTTCCGCCGTCAACGCCTGCTTGGGAGCCGACCCTCTTTCCCGATCCGAAGCCGTCGGGCGGCCGCGGATCCGTGGACGGCCATTCGCCACCAGAAGCCAAGGTCGCGCTCTACCGGTCGCTGTTCGCCGGGCGCAACGACGTCTACGCCGTGAGGTGGGAGAACGAGCGCACTGGAAAGTCGGGATGGAGCCCGGTTGTAGTCGGCGGTCCGGCCAACGCCCGACGCCCCGACCGGTCGTACGTGCCGCTGGACGACGGGATCATAGAGGCGCACCTGACGGGTCGGGTGCACGTCGGGCTGTATCCGCTGCTGCGCGACGACAGATGCCGGCTCCTCGCGTGCGACTTCGATGGCCCAACCTGGCCTCTCGATGCAGGTGCGTACGTCGACGCTGCGCAGGCTGCCCGAATACCGGTGGCGCTGGAGCGCTCGCGATCGGGCGAGGGTGCCCACGTCTGGATGTTCGTCAGCGGCCCGGTGGCGGCAACAGCCGCGCGGCGGGTCGGCGCCTACCTGCTGCGCGAGGCGATGACTGTCCGGGCAGAGATCGATCTTGCGAGCTATGACCGTCTCTTCCCGGCCCAGGACTTCATGCCGAACGGATCGTTTGGCAACCTGATCGCCCTCCCGCTCCAGGGGGCGTGCCGGCGACGAGGCACCACCGTCTTCCTGGACCCCTCGACGCTTCGGCCATTTGATGACCAGTGGGCGTTCCTTTCGGCGCTCGGTCGCAGCTCTCCCGAGGCGGTTGAGGCCATGGCCGAGTCTGTGCGCCAGGTCGCGGCCGGCCCGCTCGAGTCCACATATCGGTCGCCGCGTGTGCGTGACATGCCGAAGGCACCCGCGACGATCATGGCCGATGCCGGGGCGATGCTCTCGATCGATCGAATTGGCCTCCCGCCGGCTTTGCTCGCGGGGCTCAAGCATCTGGCCTCGCTCCATAACCCCGAGTACTACGAGAAGGAGCGGCTGCGGCTCTCGACCTGGAAGACGCCGCGGTTCCTTCGCTGCTACGGCGAGTCGCTAGACCGTCTGCTATTGCCGCGCGGTCTGCGCGAAGCAGCCGAAGCAGTCGTCGCCGAGGCAGGCAGCCGGCTCATTGTTCGGGAACAACACCTGGACTCGGTCCGGATCGAGGTTCAGCTTCAGGCGACGATGCCGGCGGGTCAGCAGGACGCATTCACATCGCTCTGTCGCCATGATCTGGGAGTGCTCGTCGCGCCGCCCGGCGCCGGCAAGACCGTGCTGGCTTGCGCGGTCATCGCTCATCGGGCGGTGCCCACGCTTGTGATCGTCGATCGCCAACCGCTCCTCGAGCAATGGCGAGAGCGCCTCGTGACTCACCTCGGCATGAACCGAAAGCAGATCGGCGTCGTGGGCGCGGGACGAAGCCGCCCACACGGCGTCATCGACATCGCAATAGTGCAATCGCTGGCACGCCGCGACGATGTCGCGGGGTTGACGGCGGGGTACGGTTTCGTGGTCGTCGACGAGTGTCACCACGTGCCGGCCACCACGTTCGAGCGGGTGGTTCGCGAAATCGGAGCACCCGCCTGGCTCGGCTTGACGGCCACGCCCTACCGACGCGACGGGCTCGAGGGGCTGATCACGATGTACTGCGGTCCCATCCGGCACCGCATGGGCGAGCGACAGACCGACGACTCGGACTTCGTCCGAGCTCTCGTTGTCCATCCGACCGATCACGTGGCCGCGCCGCCCGGGGCAGATGCTGTTGGGTCACCGGCCAGAGTGTCGATCCAGTCGGTCTTTCGAGGTCTGGTCGAGGACGAGGACCGGACGCGGTCGATTTGTGCGGAAGTCGCCGCGGCTGTGCGGGATGGCCGCAACTGCCTGGTCCTGTCGCAGTGGACCGAGCACATCGCACGGCTCAAGACCGTGCTTGAGGAGCGCGGCCTGGCAGTCGATGTACTCCAGGGCGGCATTGGCAAGAAAGTGCGTCGCCTGATTACCGACCGGCTCGCCGCAGCTCGACCCGGGGATGGCGTCGTCCTGCTTGCGACCGGTAGCTTCCTCGGCGAGGGCTTCGACTGCCCGCCGCTCGACACTCTGTTTCTTGCGTTTCCAATCGCGTTCCGTGGTCGCCTGGTCCAGTATGTCGGACGCGTGCTCAGACCGATCGACGGCAAGGTGCGGGTCGAGGTTCATGACTACGTCGACGTTCGCGTGCCCGTACTTGCCCGCATGCACGCCAAGCGGCTCACGGCCTTCGCAAGCCTCGGTTTCGACGTGGGCGGGAGGCGGTAGACCCTCGGGCAACCCGCGCGGGCAGGCCAGAGCCGGCTCACGGGTAGGCATACCTACTCGAATGGTCGGGGCGAGAGGAGTCAACCCGACCCTGGCGACCTGAATGTCCCACTGTCTCTCGAGTGTGAGTTCGTGGGCAGGGAGCGATGGATCGAATTGGCCGATTAGCAAGCCGATTGGCGCTCGATCTGGAGAGCGAGTCGCTTCAGCGCAGCCTCTGAGTCCGATCCGGGCTCCGCGATAAAAACCAGAATCGTCAAGCCGGGGTCCCGAGGGAGATCGAGGTCCTCGTAGGAGAGCCTGAGTTCGCCCACAACCGGATGGCGGAACCCGGCGATGCCCGCTCGATGGAAGAGCACCTCATGAGCGTCCCAGCGCGTGCGGAAGGCTTCGCTCCGAGCCGACAGCTCGTCGATCAGCGCCTTCAGACCCTGGTCGTGCGGATTGCGGCCCGTTTCCGCTCGCAGCAGCGCGACCATGTCGTCGGCGGCACGATGCCAATCGGCAAAGAACTCGTGCGACTGTGGATCGAGGAAGACGAACCTCGCCGGGTTCGGGGGCTCGCCGGGCGCGCCCAGGCCTTCTGAATAAAACGCGTAGTAGAAGGACTTTCCTATTGGGTTCGAGTAGACGATGTCGAGCCGGCGATTGCGGACCAGGGCCGGTGCCGTGAGGGCATCCACAATCGAGCGGGTTGTCATGGGTACGTCGCGCTCGGCCGCTCGATGGCCCGGCGCCGGAGCCGTGTTCAGTATTCGCATCAGGTCGGCCAAGTGAATCTTCTCGGCTTCGTTCAGGCGGAGCGCGCGAACGACGGCCTCGAGCACTTCCTCGGAGACGCCTCGAATGTCGCCGCGCTCGAGCTGCGTGTAGTACTCGGCGCTGATGCCCGCGATCATGGCGACTTCCTCACGCCGGAGACCTGCCACTCGGCGGCGCCCACCGAAGGTCGTCAGGCCGGCTTGCTCGGGAGTGATACGTGCCCGTCGCGAAGCCAGGAAGTCACGTATGTCAGTCTCTGCGCTCACGAATGCAATGTTAGGGTGCCGGCCGGGCTAAGGCAGGTACCGCCGGTACTACCTCTAGCCAGCGTCTCTCACCGCGGGCCGCTCTCGTGGTTTGATGGCCGCGACAAGAGAACCAGGAAGGACTTCATGCAAGCAGCAATCTTCAATGGACCCGGCGAAATCGGCGTCGCGACCGTGCCCGACCCCCAGATCGTCGAACCGAGCGACGCAGTCGTCCGAGTAGTTCTCGCCTGCGTCTGCGGATCCGACCTCTGGTACTACCGCGGCCAGTCCCCCCACGCGACCGGTGACCTGATCGGCCACGAGTTCATCGGCGTGGTGGAGCAAACCGGATCGGCCGTCCAGACACTCGCCGAGGGGGATATCGTCGTTGCCCCGTTTGCGTTCAGCTGCGGCGTCTGTCCAAACTGCGAAGCCGGCTTCCAGACGGCTTGTCTGCACGGTGGCTTCTTCGGCGGGAATGGACTCGGTGGTCAGGCCGAGAAGGTGCGTGTGCCGCTCGCGGACGGCACCCTTGCGAAGGTCCCAGGCGCCAATCACTCGGACGAGATCCTTCGCTCACTTCTTACTCTCTCCGATGTGATGGGAACCGGCCACCATGCGGTCGTGAGTGCGAGCATGAAGCCGGGCGACACGGTGGCAGTCGTGGGGGACGGTGCGGTTGGGCTGTGCGCGGTTCTCGCGGCCAAGCGCCTCGGAGCCGGCCGCATCATTGCCCTCAGCCGCAACCCCGCCCGCCAGGCAGTCGCCCGAGAATTCGGCGCGACCGACATCGTCGCTACGCGCGGCGACGAAGCGATTGATGCAGTACTGGAGCTCACCGGCGGGATTGGTGCAGACGCGACCGCGGAATGCGTCGGAAGCAACGACTCGGTTGCCACGGCGCTGCGGATCGCTCGCGCCGGATCGATGGTCGGCTTCGTGGGCGTTCCGCATGACGTAGAGCTGTCGATCGGCCGGCTATTCGGCAGGAACGTCGGCGTCAAGGGCGGTGCTGCCCCTGTCCGCTCATACATCGCCGCGCTCATGGACGACGTGCTCGCGGGCTACATCAACCCCGGTCGCCTCTTCGACTTCGAAACGAATCTCGGAGGCGTGGCCGAGGCCTTTGCGGCCATGGACGAGCGCCGGGCAATCAAGAGCCTGCTGCGGGTCGGTGCCACCGCCTGACCAGTGGAACAGCGAATCTCTGGCGAACTTCTGACTTGAGGTAAACGAAATGACAATTCCGACCAGAACACTCGGCCAGGGCCTGCAGGTCTCGTCCATCGGTCTCGGCTGCATGGGCATGAGCCAGAGCTACGGCGTCATCCCGGACAGGGCCGACATGGTTCCGGTTCTTCGGGCGGCAGTGGATCGCGGCGTCACCCTCTTTGACACGGCCGAGATCTACGGCCCCTTCGTCAATGAGGAACTAGTGGGCGAGGCACTCGAGCCCGTCCGGGACCGGGTCCTCATCGCCACCAAGTTCGGGATCAAGTCACACCAGGGCGGCGAGCAGATGGTCGACAGCCGGCCAGCGATGATTCGCGAGAGCGTCGATGGCTCGCTGCGGCGGCTCCGGACGGACCATATCGACCTCTACTACCAGCATCGCGTCGACCCGAATGTGCCCATCGAGGATGTGGCCGGCGCCGTGAAGGATCTCATCGCCGCCGGCAAGGTTCGCCATTTCGGGATGTCGGAGGCGGGCGTGCAGACGATCCGGCGCGCTCATGCCGTCCAGCAGGTCACCGCGGTCCAGAGCGAATACTCGCTGTGGTGGCGGCGCCCCGAGGAGGAACTCATTCCGACCCTGGAGGAACTCGGCATCGGATTCGTCCCGTTCAGCCCGCTGGGCAAAGGGTTCCTGACCGGCGCAATTGACGAGAAGACGACGTTTACACCAAACGACTTCCGCAACATCATCCCGAGATTCTCGCCCGAAGCTCGCAACGCAAACCAGGCAATGGTCGATCTGCTTCGCTCCATGGCGGAACGGAAGGGCGCAACGCCGGGACAGGTTGCTCTCGCCTGGCTGCTCGCCCAGAAGCCCTGGATCGTGCCCATTCCGGGCAGCACCAAAATCTCCAGGATCGAGGAGAACCTCGGCGCCGCGATACTGGAACTCACCCCGGCCGATCTTGGGCAGATCGAGGCGGCGGCTTCCGAAATCGAGGTCCAGGGCGCCCGCTATCCGGAAGCGCTCGAGGCCCGGACCGGGCTGTAGGTCGAGGAGATCGAAATGCAGCTACTGCACAGGCAACCAACGATCAAGGCGCCCGGGGACACGTTTACAGGCGATGCCTGGTTCGACGTGATTGTCCGGGGCGAGGAGCCATCGCGAGTTCGGGTCAGCGTGGTCCGCTTCGCACCCGGCGCCAGGAATGCGTGGCACGCGCACGCAGTCGGCCAGACCGTACACGTGACCGAGGGCGTTGGGCTCATCCAGTCCCGCGGCGAGCCGGCCCTCGAGATCCATCCCGGCGACACACTCTCAACGCCTGCGGGCGAGTGGCACTGGCACGGCGCGACGGCGGATCACTTCATGACCCATCTCGCCATCTGGGAAGCGTCAGCCGATGGCGCAGAGGCCAACTGGGGCGAGCTTGTGACGGATGCGGAGTACGCGGCGGCTGCCGCGAATGGCCTGCTCCACGCCGGAATGGGACGTTGAGGTCGGTCGGCTCAGGATCTCACTCGACGTTCTGACGGGCAGGAAGCGGTGGCTCGCGGACGCCAAGCTGACTCTGGCAGTTCGTGCGCCGGATAGCGTCAATTGGCCACCGAATTCGGGTAGTGTCTCAGTTTGAGCGGGAGCCCTGATTCCCATGGTCTACACTCTGCATGATCGCCGCCTCGGCGGCGTCGACCGGCTGATTCTGTCGGACCGACCTAGGGGGCTCATGCGCCTGGCCGACGATCTTCTCAAGAGCGTGTTCTTCTTCTGTGTCCAAGAACCGAACGGGAGCATTAGCTTTCGGGCTACCGGGTTCTTTGCCAGCATGCCACTAGCGGAGAATCCCGATACCCAAGTGGTCTATGCCATAACCGCCCGGCACGTCATCGAAGAAGCGGCCAAGCACCAACAGGCATTCCTTCGAGTCAATACAGTTGCCGGCGGGAGCCAACTCGTAAGTTGGGCGGGGGCGAAATGGATCTTCCCAGACAATCCCGCGAGTGACGTGGCGATCCTCCCTTGGGCGCCGCCTCAAAGCACGATTGACTACAGAGTTATTCCTCGATCAATGTTCGCCGACCAGGAGACTTTAGACCGAGAGAGTATCGGCATCGGCGATGACATCGCCATGATCGGCCTGTTCTCCATGCTTCACGGCAACCAGAGAAACCAGCCGATTGTGCGCCTTGGACACATCGCGGCATTGCCCGAAGAGCCGATGATCGATGACGATACCGGGCTCGAATACCATGCTTTGCTCGCTGAGATACGCTCGATCGGTGGACTTAGCGGCTCGCCAGTCTTCGCGTGCTTGGAACCGGGCCGAGTGAAGGCGGGAGTGATTGACCTGTCGCGAAAGATGTTCTTGCTCGGCCTTGTTAGAGGTCACTGGGATGTCAAACGGCAGCCCGCAGACGTTGTGATGGCTGATGCCGAGAGCGTCAATGTTGGAATAGCCCTCATAACTCCCGTGGCGGACATCCTGACGTTGCTAGACGGTGAAGAGCTTTCCGCGCAACGAAGGGCGGCCGATAGGCAGAGAACCAAGGACAAGGCACCGACCCCCGACTAGTCGAGCAGGGCCGCGATCTCTTCGCAAGTCCAGATGTGATCCGCGATGCCAGCCGCCATCGCCGGTGTCCGCGGGTAGGGGTTCGCAAGGCTCTTGTGGGGCCGGGCGTAGTTCACGTAGAAGAAGTGGAGCGCGACGGCCGCGGCATGGTTCGCGAGCTTCTTTGAGAAGGCGTTGGTCAGCCGAGTGAACCGCCGCATGCCCATGCGCATCGTGAGGTTCTGACGCTCGACATAGCTCGTGCTGATCTTGCCCGGGTCGGGGTCGCCCTGAATGATCCGCACTTCCTCGGACAGGATCACGGGCGGGCTGAACTTGCGGTCTTCGTTCGGGTCGGTCCCGTAGAACTTGATCAGCTGCGCGAAGTCGACGGCCGAGCCGAAGGCCGCTTCCATCGCCGGGATGTAGGGCCCGTGGCCGTCGGTCGTGATCTGGACGCGGTAGCGGAGCCGGGAGGCTAGGTCGGTTAGGAAGGCCGTGCAATCGTCTGCGTCGCGCTCGCCCACGAGCCAGGTCGGCACGAGCTTGGTATCCGGGTCTAGGGCTACCCACGTCCAAACATCGCCGTAGCCGGGCTCGTCTCGCAGGTCCTCGGGGACATTCTTGGCCTTCGTATGGCAGAACGACCAAATCTCGTCGCACTCGATCCGCGAGCTGGTCAGGTCGCGCAGGTGATCGTCCTGGTAGGCCGCGCAAACGGAGCCAAGTTCGACCAGGAGCTTGGAGATCGTATTGATCGAATGGCCGCTTATCCTGGTCACTGACCGAAGGCTGTTGCCCTCAACCAGTAGCCGGATGATTGCCGCTCGTTCCGCTCGACTCAGCCTGTTCATACTGCACATTATGCTTGCCCGCACCAGCATTGTCAATACCCATGCTTGACAAAGCATGGCAAGAGCATCATCATACTGGATGAGCATAGGTCCGCAAGTACGGAGGCGACTTGGACATTTACGGCGCCCTGGCCGAGGATTTCTACCGATCCGAAGTGCCCCCGGAGGTCTCAGAGAAGATCGGGCGGATCATCATCGAAACCTACGGCATAGCTCACGATGTAGCCGAGGAGCGTTGGGGCGAGGGCGAGATGCACGATGCGCTTGCCGGCTTCCGACGCGCCGAAATCGAGACGGCCTTGACCGCTCTACGCGGCATCTTTCCGGGCCAGGTGACAGTCGAGCTGCTGCCGAACGTCATCCGGAATGCCAACCATCGGGAAGTCTATTGCGGCGGAGTGGCAATCACCCAGTCCAAAGTCGAGTCCAAAGAGGGACCGATACGCGAGGCGCGATTCCGTGAGACGCTGGCCCAACGTTCTCAGCTGAGCTTCGATCTGCTCGGCGATGAGCCTCAGCCGTTGCCAGATGCTCGCCTTTGGGCTTGCTTCGTCCATATGCCATCGGACCGACTAGATATTCCGGCCTTCGTTCGAGTGGCCTTCCCGCTGCCCGATGGCTCGTGGGAACACAGCGTCAACCTGGATGATCTGGTGCCGGATTTGCGCGGCTACGCCGGCAGTCAGGCCCTTCTAACTCTCCGCGCCGAGTTGCGCCGACGCCGGAACGCGGGCTAGGATGCCTGCCCATAGCACGCCCGGTTTCGCCGGTCGCGGCTCAGGGAAGCTCGTGAGGCTCGCAGCCTCACCGCCGCGTCACTGGCGGACTTGATTGGTGTTAGCCGTCAGGTAATCTCCCAGTACGAACACGGCAGACCGCCCCGGCGCTGGACAAGCTGTACCTCATTGCCGGACAACTCAATCTCCCGGTCGAGTTCTTCCTGCAAGCACCGCGTCCCGAAATAGATCAGGTGGTCTTCTTTCGGTCACAGGCTGCCGCTACCAAGACCGAGCGTTCAAAGGCCGGAGGAAGACTGCAATGGCTGGAGGATCTGACCGCATATCTCCAGGGCTTTGTGCAGTTCCCGCCCGTCTCATTCCCGAACCAGACCCTATTCCGGGCGACTGCCACCTGGACCGCCTCTGCCATTGAGGAGGCAGCGCATCGGTTGCGTATGGACTGGGCGGTCAGTCCTGGGCCAATCCCCAATGTTGTTGCGCTGATCGAGCAGCATGGCGGGATCGCCACCCGGGGGGTGGTTGAGACTGAAACCATCGACGCCTTCTCTGTCCGTCTGACGGAAGATGCTCGACCAGCCATTTTCCTCGGAGCCGACAAAGACTCAGCGGCTCGGTCGAGGTTCGATGCTGCTCATGAGCTTGGGCATCATGTTCTGCATGCCGACGTTTCGGCCCAACGCCTCATGAACGACACGGACCGGAAGACCGGCGAACACGAAGCGCACAGGTTCGCCTCGGCTTTTCTCATGCCGGCCCCGGAGTTCGCTAGAGATCTACGGACTCCCACTCTGGAGGGGATGCGAATCACCAAGTCCCGGTGGGGCGTGTCGATCGGGGCCATGATTTAGCGATGTGAAGACCTGGAGATCCTGAGAGCCCCTGAGGCGAGACGACTCTGGATAGCAAGGCAAAACGTGGCTGGCGAGGCGCGAGCCTCTTGATGAAGAGCTGCCGATCGAGGAGCCGACGCTGCTCCGGCAGGCGATCGAACTGGTTCTTGCCGAAGGAGTTCGAACCCGAGCCCAGATCCTTGCAGACCTCCCGTTCAACGCCCTAGATATCGAGGCGCTGGCTGGTCTTCCCTCTGGTTCTTCGCTCAGACCGAGGAAACTCCCGTCCGACTGATCGTGCGCCGACCGGCAGCGAGAGTGAGCCGATGTCTCCCGGCAGGTGATCGATTTTCGAAAGGCTAACCCTTCCGGCGCTCCACCGCGCCGCAGCGGCTCGCTTGGCAATCTCCGACCGCTCCTCGGGCGTGAGCTTCGCCGCTCGCGCCTTCCCGCCCTTGCTCCGCCGAGCTTGCCTAATGCGACAGCGGCTGGGCTCTTTGTAGGTACAGGCTCAGGCGCAGCCTCGCCCGTCGCCATGTCCACGATCATCTTGCGAGCTGGTTCGGTCCCGTGGCATGCTTGAACGCTTTTGCATGCTCCGATTGTGGGCCAGCGCTAGGCCGCCGTCAATCTCGGCCCCGCTCAAACTGAGACACTACCCCGAATCGGGCGTTCCCTGGGTCCCTTTGACGACTTATCTGGACTTCGGTAGGCTAAGGCGTCAAAGACGACAGGAGACTGACGGGTTGGCAGTGTACGTGGAACGACGTTGGGAGGGCGATCCGGGCGCTTACGGTCCGCGGCGAGCGCGTGCCTCGTTCACGTACCGTGCGTTCGTACCAGATCCCATCGCCGGGATCGACCCCGCTGTCCCGTTCGAGACCCACGAACTCATCGCCGCTGCCGAGGCGGCGGTCACTGCCCTCAACGTTGATCCGCGCGTCGCCGGGCTCGAGGCGATCGGTCCCCTCCTGCTGCGTTCCGAGGCTATCGCCTCCTCGCGGATCGAGGGCTATGAACTCAGCCAGCGGAACCTTGCCCGGGCTCTAATCGACCCCCGCGCGGCGAAGGGGATCGCCCGAACCGTGGCAGCCAACGTCGTCGCGATGGAAGAAGCAATTGCCCTCGGCGAGGGCGAGCGCCCGCTTGCGATCGACGACGTCTGCGCGATCCACCGGACGCTCATGGCAGGCGAGCCCAGGGCGCACCCCGGTGAACTCCGCACCGAGCAGAACTGGATCGGCGGCCGCCTCGACAGCCCGATTGACGCCCGGTACATCCCGCCGCCCGAGACCGAGGTCCGCCGCCTCATCGAGGATCTCGTCGCCTTCCTCAACCGCGACGACCTGCCGGCGGTGGCCCAAGCCGCGATCGCGCACGCGCAGTTCGAGACGATCCACCCCTTCCTCGACGGAAACGGACGAGTTGGCCGCTGCCTGGTCCACGTCGTGCTCCGCCGTCGCCGTGTCGCTCCGACCTTCGTGCCGCCGGTATCGATCGTCCTCGCGGCGCGCCCGGGAGCGTACCTCGAGGGCCTCGTTGGGTTCCGCGAAGGCCGTGTCGCGGCCTGGTGCGCCTCGTTCGCAGCCGCGCTGGAACGGTCGGCGCGCCTCTCGGTCGAGCTCGCCGCCGATGTCGCCGGCATCGAGACGACGTGGTTCGAACGCGCCGGTCGGCCGCGTCGCGACTCGGCGGCCGCGCGTATCATCCCGATTCTGCCGGCACAGCCGATTACGTCGGCCGCCATCGTTCGCGGCGCCATCGGGGTGCGACATCAGCGAGCGCTGGAGGGCCTCAAGGCGCTCGAGGCGGCGGGTGTGGTGCGACGGATCTCGGAGACCGCCTGGGATCAGCAGTACGCCGCCGATGAGCTCTTCGACCTGCTTGAGCGCTACGAGGAGGCGATCGCCTCCGGCGGGTAGCGCCACATCACTACGACAGGTCCCGGTCTTCCATCTCCCAGGCGTGGTCCAGCAGGTGCGCGGTGGAGTGCCGGATCAGGTACCTGATCGGCCACTTCGCCACCGGCCCTGCGGTGACGCCACGCGCGTTGTAGTCCCGGATCGCCGCACAGAACGCCTCGCGATATGCGTGGACCGCCTCCGGACTCGCCCACGTGTCGAGCGTGGCGTTCACGCCTACCTTTGGGGCGAAGAGTTCGATCTCGGCCAACCTGGCGTGTCGGACGATCGCGTCGCGTTCGCGCCCACCTCCACGCGGGCCCTTCCGTAGCTCGGCCGAGACTCGGCCTGCGACCTCGTCGAAGCACGCCCACGAAGCCTTCAGCAAGGCGAGCTCGCGTTCGCAATCGTCCTCGACCATCGTCGCCTTCTCGAGCTCGATCCACGCGCCCGACATCCCATAGAAGTCGGTCAAGCCGGTGCCGGGAATGCGGTCGACGACACTGAATTTGTCAGTCGCCGCGAATTCGTTGGCAAGGCCTGCGAGGCCGGCGACGCTCGAATACCGCGGTCGGTAGACGCCGAGAACGCCCAGGGCATCCTCCTCGGACCGACCGCTCCTGACCCAGCCGGGCCAGTCGATCGCGACGGCCACGGTCCGCTTCTTCTTGCCGCACTCGACCATGACTCGAATTGGGTCGCTCACGGGCGAAACTGTATGCGGCGGGCTGGCTCACGTCCAGCGTGGTGGCGATGGAGGTATCTGGCGCGCCCGACGCACAAAGGACTCGGCACGTGCCCAGCTTGGGACATTCAGGTCGGTCGGCTCAGGATCTCGCTCAATCGGGCAGGTAGAAGGAGTAGTGCAAGACCGATCGGAGAAGCCGGATTCGAGCGCGACAGCCGGCGCCTCGCAACCTACCTACCTGAATGGTCGGGGCGAGAGGACTTGAGGCCGAGATAACAAGCTAGCCGTCGACGCCAGGATCAACCTGTGGGGATAGCGGACTCGACGAGCGGATTCGACCCCACGGATCTCTCTGACACGGTCGCCAGTCTCTCGTCGTTGTGCTGTCCCGCCCGTTACGAAACCGGGTCTGCAGGGTCGGTAGAGCTACAAGTGCACGTTGATCAACTCACTGGAGGAGATATCAACGTACCAAATCGAACCAGTCGCGTCAGAGGCAATTGCTCCGACCTGGTCTTGTTGGTACGCGGGAACCGTGCCTCCCAACGGGTTTGTGACCATTAGCTGGACCGATGGCAGCGCCAGACGCCCATCAACCCCGCCGTCCGGCGTTATCCACTCGACCAGGCCAGGGCTATAGCGATAAACAGCGGCTCCGCCAGCTGTCAGAACGAAACGATCGAAGGGGGAGCCGCCCTGATTCGCTGGCCCCCAGGGCGTAGTCGAGGCGTCGCTGCCGACCCGGTAAAGGCCGTCAGGCCCCATGGCGGCGACGGTACTCCCCGAAACGCTGAACCCATCGACCAGTTGGGTCGTCGTGCCGACCAAGACGCCTTGCTCGGAGAACAGGATGCCTGGCCCGCTACCATGGAACGGAGCGGCGTATATGACGCCGTTCGAGTAGGCCAGATCACCCGGACCGACCATAGATGCAGGCATAGGGATGCGATCGACCAAGTTCAAAGAGGCGTCGAGCCCGACGAGGGATGTCACGTTGTGGCGAGCGATCAGGGCTACATCCGCGCCGTCGAAGGTGATCGCCGAAATCCATGTGCCGGGCGACAGAGCGTTCGGGTCGAGTGCTGCAGAGTTGGCGTCGGGATCGGCCAGCGGGAACGTGTAAGTGAGCACTGAGCCGGTGACCGGGTCGACGCGGGCGACTCTGTACGCCGTTGCGACCCAGACGCTGCCGTCCGGCGCCAACACCACACGGTCGAGGACTCCGCTGTCGTCCCCCGGCGGCAACGGCCATTGCGCGGTCTTGCCTGATGCCAGGTTGTACTGGTAAAGCGCCGGTTGGTTCGGCGCCAGATATGCGTACCAAAGCGAGTCCCGGGCTTGATCGTAAGACAGATCGAACACTGGCCCGGGCAGCTTGATTGTGGCTAGGTCAACGGCGGAGCTAGAGCTGCTTGGCTCAACGGCGGAGCTAGAGCTGCTTGGCTCAACGGCGGAGCTAGAGCTGCTTGGCTCAACGGCGGAGCTAGGGATGGTCAACACCAAGGCAGAGCTAGGACTGGTTCCGTCCTGCGATGCAGAGCTCCGTAGACCGGCTTGCGACGGCTGGCCCGTGAGAGCGACTGCTCGGAATACCAGGCAACCAGCGACGGCGATCACTGCCACCAAGGCCAGGCCCAGCGAGGCCGTGCGCCTGGGCCGAATGGTTACCGATCGCTTCCCCGGCGGTCGCGTGCGAGCCAGCACAGCCGAAGGCGCCGCCACAGGCGGGGACATACGATTGATGCGCCTCCGAATTCCCGATCCGATGGCCTCATCGTCGACTTCAAGCTTGCTCACTGCCACAACTCCTCATGCTCTCTGAGGTGCGCTATAGCGCGCGACACTAGAGACCTCACCGCAGATGGACCGATGCCAAGAACGGCGCCGACCGCCACGTCGTCCAAGTCTCCGAGATAGCGAAGGAAGAGCGCCTCACGCTGCCGCGCTGGCAGGAGGCGGGTAATCTGATCGAGCCATAGATTGAGTTCAGCCTCATCGAAGCAAGCGCTATCTGCCCCATCGGTTCCATTGTCGGCCTCCAACGGGAGCCACCTGAGGAGCCGCTGGCGTCGCTGACGGCTTATCACCAAACGCCGAGTCGTCAGTAGCAGCCATGGTTCCCACAATCCGGGCTTGGGGCCGTGCCCGTCGGAAACCGCACGAAAGGCTCGCTCGAACACTTCCTGAGCCAACTCATCCGCGTCCGCTCTGTTTCGCGTCGACAGCGCCGCATACCGCCATACCGAACCAAAGTAGTCGCGATAAGCGGCCTCAAACTCAGAGGAGGCACGCTCGGCAGATCCGTCGTCCTCAAGCATTGCAGCGGCCACTTACCTGCTACGACATGTAAACGCTCGAGCTGGCCTAATTGTCCCGCGGCCCGCAGTCACGCCCGGCGAGCTGAAGCGAGAGGGGACGGCGGGGTGGCCTCATCAGGCCTTCTGCAGAAGGTCCCCCCATCCGCCCTCCCAGGCCAACCCGGCTTTGGTTGGCGGGCGCAGGACTATAGGCACCCGTTGACCGGGCAGGTTTCGAAGGACCAGTTCGCATTGTACTGTTCGAAGGACGGCGGATTATCGGGTGTAAATTCCCCCCCGTTTCCGGTCCAGACTATCCAACCTGACGCGGTGCGGTAATGGATTCCGTAGCCAGCATTCCCACACGTCGCGAAGCCGGAGCATCCGTAGAAATCATCGCCTATGGTTACGGTTTGGTCCGGCTGTATTTCAGTCCTGGCCGCGCCGAGTCCTTGGGACGCAGCCATATAGCCATAGTAGTACACATTACCAACGGTCCCCCGGGCGAACGAGTACTCATACTCAGCGACATACTGGCCCGCATTGGGGGTGGTAGCTGGACAAGTTTCGTAGTATGAGTATCCATCGTAGTAAACGTAGTATGCCTGGTTTGCAGGCGCGAGACCCTGTTGCACTATTTCGTGACGTCTGAACCGCCCTGGGAATCGTGGAGACTCCCGGAATTGGAATCAGGCGGCGTTCGCCTCTTCTAGTTGGCGATAGTAGGCCTCCTCGAACTCGGCCGGCGGGATGTCGTCGCAGGTGCCGTGAAGGCGTTCGGTGTTGTACCAGTGGACCCACGCCGCGGTCGCGAGTTCGAGCTCCCCGAGCGTTCGCCAGCGTTTCCGGCGACGGATGAGCTCGGCCTTGTAGAGCCCGTTGACCGACTCGGCGAGGGCGTTGTCAGTACGAATCCCCCTTGCTCCCGACGCTGTTGACAGCCTTGGCCTCATCCAGGCGCTCGGTGTAGCGAATGGCCAGGTATTGAACCCCGCGATCGGAATGGTGGATGAGCCCCGGCAGCTCGTTGCCCCGGAAGGCCAGAGCCATCTCGAGGGCGTCGAGCGCGAGATCGGTCCGCAGACTCGCGCTCGTTCGCCAGCCGACGATGCGTCGGGAGAAGGCGTCGGTGATGAAGGCGGTGTAGGCGAAGCCGGCGTCGGTCCATACGTAGGTGAGATCGGCCAGCCAGAGCCGATTGGGCGCGGATGCGGTGAAGCTGCGCTCGACGAGGTCCGCCGGTCGAGCGGCCTGGTCGTCGGGCCGGGTCGTCCGGATCGTCTTCTCCCGCGTGACTCCCTGCAGGGCCACGGCCTTCATGAGGCGGGCGACCTGGTCGCGTCCGGCGTCCATGCCGAGGCGATGGAGGGCCTTCCAGACCTTGCGGGCCCCATAGACCCCAAAGTTGGCCCGGTGGACGCGGATGATCACGTCTTTGAGCATCGTGTCGTTCACGGCCCGCGCCGATGGGGGCCGACTGCGGGCGGCGTAGTAGGAGCTGGGGGCGATCGCCAGTTCGTGGCAGATCGGCTCGACCCCGAACGAGTCACGGTTCAGATCGATGTAGCGGGTCACTTCTGCGAGCGGCGGTCGAGCTCCGCCCCGAAGAAAGCTGCGGCGCTCTTGAGGATCTCGTTGGAGCGGCGCAGCTCGCGGTTCTCCTTCTCGAGCTCGACGGTGCGCCGGCGTTCCTCGGTCGTGAGGCCAGCGCGAGCGCCCTTGTCGACCTCGGCCTGGCGGACCCACTGGCGTAGCGACTCGGTTCCGATGCCCAGGTTCCGGGCTACGCGGGTGACGGCTCCATTGCGCTCACCGGAGGACTCGATCGTCTCGAAGACCATCCGGACGGCGCGCTCTCGAAGCTCCGGCGGGTAGCGGTGACGGTGGTCGTGATTGCCTTGGTTCTCTGACATTGCTCCATCATCCTCCAAGAGATGGAGCCTCCATCAAACCCAGGGTGGTTCAGACCTCCTTCTGAGACCGGCTCGTAGAGGGCGACGCTGAGCAGGCCATGGGGGTCGTTTGGCGGGTACCGTCTTGGAAAGAAGGTCAGCGGCCAGCCGAACCGGATCTGGCCACGTCGGAGGGCCTGAGTTTCACTGCTTCGTCCAGGGTCCACAACTGTTGGACGAGAACCCTTTGTCGGAAGCGGCGATCGTGACGATAGCTCCTGAGTCCGTATTGTCATTGGCGATGATGTCGCCCATCGACCCGCTGAACCCGTTCAGCCGCTCCCAGTAGCAGCCTTGGCTCGCGGGCGACTCGTACGTTCCCGCCGTTAGGTCCGTGCCGACGATGTACGTTCCGGCAGGGATTGGGCTCCCCGGCGTTAGGATCGCGGAGAGGTCGGTCGTCCACGTTCCGCAGCCGCTCGACTGAAAACCTTTGTCGGAGGCGGCAATGGTCACGACTGCCGGCGCGTCGGTGTTGTCATTGGCGATGATGTCGGTCATCGTCCCACTGAAGCCCTTCAGCCGCTCCCAGTAGCAGCCGGGCGAAGCGACGCGCGTCCGGTAGGTCCCCGCCTTGATGTCGGTGCCCACATTGAAGGTCCCGTCGCCGAACGTCAGAAACTTGCTCGTGGGAGCAGCCGTCGGCGTGACGAGCGGCGTCGGCATTGACGTCATCCCAATGGTTGGCGGGGTTGGCGTGCTGGATGCCTGAGTCCCGGGGGCCTGAGAAGCTGGCCTCGTGGTTGGCTGGCTAGTGGCTGGTTGGTTGGTGGCCTGCGCGGAACAGCCCGCGATTGCGAGCATCGCCGCCAAGGCGAAGACGACCCTCTTGATCATGGCTTTCTGCCTCAGTGATGACCTTGGGACGCCCAGCCAACTGTACGCGCCTTGGCGGCCGTTTCCACCACAGGATTAGCCGGCCTTCGCGTCGCCGCTAATCGCCCCACCTGGTGGTTGGAGCTGGTCTTGAGGCGTGGACCGATGCGGGGAGTCGGTAAGCCGCTCGGTCTTGTTTGCGGGTCGAGAATAGAGGCACGGCCGCGTTGCTGGCGGCGCGGGCTGTTCGCGTCGCCCCTCCGGTAGCACAACCCCCCCCGGGGGGGGTCTATGATGCCAAGACGAGATCTCGGTCAGCTCAACCTGATCGCTCCGTCCGTTGTCCGTAGTCGGACCTTGGTCATCTCGACGACCACGCTGCCAAGATGAGTCAGATCCTCGACCGCGCAGAAGAAGACCCCTGAGTTCGACAACCTCGGCTTCGATCTGCCCGCGTTCCGTCGCGACCTCGGGTTTGACGCTTCGGCGCCGACCGCGCAGCAACCGACCGCCCGGCAACATTCGATAATCGTCGACAAGCTCGACCTCGCGAACCTTGTCGACGCAATCGACACGATCCAGAAAGCACTCAACGCGCAGGCTGCCAAACCCCAGCGTCCGGGTGCGTTCGGACTCGACTCCGTAAGCGTCGAGCTGGCTGTTGATCTGACGGGCAATGTTGGACTCTTCGTAGCCAGTTCCGGCCTCGAACTCAGCGGAAAAGTGACCGTCAGATTGGCCACGACACAGGCCGCCGGTACCTTGGGCTTCGGGCGGGTGGCAGGACCTGGAACCTGAGGTGTGTAACCTGAGACTGCCGCGTGCCGCGGTCGTCGTCACCGTCCGAGTCTGGAGCGGACCTGCACGAGTACCCGCCGCGGTTCGCCCAGGCGCTGGGCCGTCGGAAGTTGCACAGGATTTGAGGCAACGAAGCCCACATGCCCGATCGTGGTGCCGAGCTTGATCGAGGGACCATTGACCCGGTCGGCATGCCCTTGGGAACCCTTCTTGCAACAATTGAGGCACCTCGGACGTTAGACGTACCAGGATGGAGAAGTTGGCGACGGTGACGACACCACTGACTGCGGTCGAAGCGAGCGATCTTGAGGCCGCGTTCAGCGTCCATATGCCCTGGCTCCAGCGTCGCATCACGTTCATAGTGGGCGACCCAGAAGAAGCGCAAGATCTCGCCCAAGAAGCATTCGCTCGTGCATTGCCGAGATGGCCTATCGGCACGCACGACGACGTGGCGCGATGGCTGGCCACTGTGGGCATGAGGCTCGCGATCGACGAGATGAGAAGGCGCCGCAGGTGGGGCTTTCTTCAGCTCCACGAGACCGATGCTGCCTGGGCAATAGACATTGACCCGGACCTTTGGCGGGCCATCTCTGCATTAGAGCCCGCCGTCAGGGCGGCGCTACTGCTGACCGTCCTAGACGGGTATACACAGGAAGAGGTCGCCGAGGCCCTGGGGGTTGCACGAGGCACGGTTTCGAGTTGGCTGTCGCGGGCACGCGACAGCCTAAGACGGGCGATTGGGAGTGCAAGCAATGGATGACTTCGATGAGCGCCTGCGCCTCAGACTAAGAGCGCTCGATGCAGGCGTTCCTGCGGCATCAGCCAATCGTCGGGCAGGCCATGGCAAGCTCACACCCCGCCGAACGCTCGGCCCCCAGGTGACAGGCAAACTCGCCTTTGGTCTGGCCTCCGGCGCCGAGGACCGGGTGGCACGAGCGAAGACAGAGGTCATTCCGAGCACCTGGAAGTCGCTTCGCAGCATGGCTGGACTGGCTCTGGCGCTGTGCGTCGCGCTGTTTGTGGGGATCGGCTACTCAACATGGCGCCAAAACAACGGTGGTTTCTCGGGAGTAACGGACACAGGTTCCGTCCAACCCACGGCGTCGCCTTCGAGCCAGTCCGCCCCGACCTTTGCCGGTACTTCGCCCGCAGGGCGATTCAGCACGGTAGGGTCGATGACCAGTCCGCGTGAAGGGCAGACGGCCACGCTGCTGTCGGATGGCTTGGTTCTCATAGCAGGTGGGGAGAACAACGGACACCCGTTGTCGAGTGCGGAGCTTTATGACCCGACTGTCGGCAGTTTCACGGCGACTGGCTCGATGTTGGTCACTCGTTACGACGCCACAGCCACGTTGCTGACCGACGGGATAGTGCTCATCGCCGGAGGCCAGGGAGGTGGGCGCTCCGCCGAGCTGTACGACCCGAAGACTGGAACGTTTAGTCCAACTGGTTCGATGGTCGAAGCGCGCCTGGGCCAGACTGCCACGCTGCTCCACGATGGCCGAGTTCTCTTAGCCGGGGGCCCATCCGACGCTACCGCCGAACTGTACGACCCGAAGACTGGAACGTTTAGTCCAACTGGTTCGATGGAATCTGGGCGCGAATTCGCCACGGCAACTCTGCTGGACGATGGTCGCGTGCTGATCGCGGGAGGTCAAGTACCCGGGCCTACGATTCTCGGAAGCGGCCTGGCCTCCGCAGAATTGTATGATCCGACGACCGGCGAGTTCAGCACAACTGGCTCGATGGCTCAGCCACGGGTCGGGGCATGCGCAACCCTCTTGTTAGATGGTCGCGTCCTGATATCAGGCGGATCGAGCGACTCTTCGTCAGAGTTGTACGACCCAGTGACCGGTTCGTTCAGCGAGACTGGGGAGATGTCCGAGTCTCGAGTAGGCGCCACGGCAACTCTGCTCGCCGACGGCCAGGTCCTCGTCGCGGGCGGCTCGAGCGAATCCTCGGCTGATTTGTACTCTCCGACCACGGGCACGTTCAGTCCCGCCGGCTCGATGGAAGAGATTCGCGACTATGCCACGGCCACTCTGCTCGCCGACGGCCGCGTCCTGGTAGCTGGAGGTCGGGGAGGAACAGCGAACAGCGATCTGACGACCCTGTCATCGGCTGAGACTTACAGCCCTCAGGGTTAGGTCCGCTGCCAGAAACCCGGGTTGGAAGCCGCACGCGGGGCGAATCAGGACCCGTGGCGAACGACGGGAGTCCTTTAGTAGGGCGGCGGTATGAGGCCTGCCCGGGCCGCTCTTCAGAATCCTCGGTTCGGTGAGTTACGCTCGCGGTCGCGTGACTGCCCCTCAGCTTGGCGTCGTCACTCCCGTTGAGCCTTACACGGAGGCCAGTGCCTTGACTGAGCGAGGCTCACGTGCGACTCTTCGATCGGCGCTGCATGGTGGGAAGGGTTCACTGTTGGGCGTCGGCGCTCGGGAGGGAGAAACATGGGGGTCAAGGCACGTCACGCCGTTGCACTTTGTGCAGTTGGCGCTCTCCTGTTGAGCAGTGCTCCAATCTCTGCCGCGCGGTCTGAGGCTCCAGGCAGTGCCACACAGTCTGCGGGTCCTGCGTACATGCAATACGGGATCGTCGGCTCGCTGATCAGGCAGGACAACTCACAGGGGGGCGGACCAACCCCGCCTCCGGAAACAACCCCAGCTCCGGGAGCAACCCCAGCCCCCGAAGCAACTCCAATTCCTAATCCGTGTAACCTCCAATGGCCACGTCATTACGGCGCGGAGTACACGGCCACAAGCTCGGGTGCGTTGCATTGTCCGGCGGCTAAAACTCCCGCATACTATGGATGGGCTGGGATCGAGGGCACGCTGGGGCTGCCAGACGGTTTGGTCACCTGTGGCGGCACATGTTCGGAACCGCAACATGCGGCGGCCCATGTCGGAATGGTCTTTACTGCCAATAATGCCTCGCTCCAGTTTGGCTGGAGTCAAGGCTATATCGGAGACGGGTCATGCACTAACTCCATCGATACCACGACGCCAGAACTCTACATCGAAGAGATCTATAACGACAGCAGCGGGAATTGTTCGCCGATACAGTACACACTACATGATCTGGGTCCTGCGAATTCAAGCTCGTACGACTTCACGATCCAATATGCAAGCGCTGGCTGCTGGTCTGTGAGCGTGACAAATGTTGGTACTTACCCGATGTGCGGTCTTACCCCCACCGGCGCCGCGACAGCGGAGTTGGAAACAGTGGTCTGGCCGGACATTTGGGTCGTTCCGACCACTATCTTTGGCGGTTCGACCTCGCTGTACCTGAAGAGCTACAAGGGTTGGCTTGTGTGGACAACCTATTCAAGCGGGTTTCCCTGGTACACAACCACCTACGACGAGCGCTACAACGATCATCCCTGCGTACGGGAAAGTGACTACGTCAACTATTATCATTTCCTGACCTATGAGGTGGTTCCTGCGGGCTGCTGACGAGTGTTGACGGCCCGGCGATTCGTACTGTCGTCGGGTTCCTTTGCCGCGTCTGCCGAATTGAGCGTGGTTCCTGAGCGCGCGTCTATACGACTGAGAGGGTGGCAAGAGACACCGATGACGTAACGGCACTGGTTGCGAACCTTGTAGCTGGTCGTCGGTTCTGGCGCTGGATGAGCACGTTGTGTTGTGGCTCGCCTAGCGGTTAGCCCTGTGGTTACGCCGTCGCGGTTCGCGGTTCGCGGTTCGCGGTTCGCGGTTCGCGGTTCGCGGTTCGCGGTTCGCGGTTCGCGGTTCGCGTCGAAGTCTAGTCGACGACGGCTCCCAGGTGCGGGGGCAATCCTGTCTGGCCGTCCAGCAAGCCTCGGGCCGCGGAGTGCCGCGAGCGATTCCTCGCGGCCCTTGCCCGAGGCGCCTCTCGCTTGTGCTCGTCGCAGTAGCGCGTGTTCCCGTGCGCTCCGTCGCGTAGCGGTCTCGTACATCCTGATCGCCAGTGGCAGCGCCTCGGAGCGTGCTTCCCGGTGATTGGGCCCCAAATTGACCACAGGGCTCGGCCGAATGCTCCCACGATGTCACGCTCTGGCAGGGGCCAGGCTTCCACCTGCTGGAGCCGCAGGGCGAGCAGGGACGACGCGGCAGCCCGCCAGGCGTCGATGTTGCCGTCCGGGTTGACCGCAGCTCTTAGCTGCCCTGGACCGCCGACGCCTGCGAACTCCTCCAGCTGCTCTAGGACGCCCTCCAGCTGGTCCGCCAGATCGCGACCGACGGCCAATCCTCGCAGCAGCCGCAGCGTTTCGCCCCAGCAGGCCAGCTCCCTCGCGGCCCGGTGCCAATCGTCCACTGTCTGGGGCGTCAGCAGAGCGAGTTCCTGCCCGCTCTGGTACTGATCCATCAGGGTGACCAATCCGCCCATGCCGCCAGGCTCGAAGGCAGCGGTCGCGCCGCCGTCGCGGCCCATGGCCGCCCAGGTGCGTCTGACCAGCTCCCGGGCTCGCAGAAGGTCATCGATCCCCACGCCGCGGGGAACCGCAATGCGGACGAACTGGTCTCCTGCAGCGATGGGGCTCGCCAGGGTCCTCGCGGTCGAGTCATACCGAGCCAGCAGCCGGACGATCTCACCCATCAGAAGCCCTCGCAGCCGGGCCCGCTCCCCGGTCGGCAGAGAGGGGTAGTCGCCCAGAGCATCGATTAGGCCGGCGCTGAGGGTCTGGTCTATCTGGGCGACCGCCGCGAGCATGCTCGCGCCCGGAGCGAGGCGTGCCGGAAGCCCGAACGAACCGCCCGAAGCGATCCATAGGTTCAGCTCGTCGAGCGAATCGATGAGCGCACCAAATCCCTGCCCGGCCTGCCAGACAAAGGTGCGCTCGTCGCCGAGCGTGGCGATCTCGCGCGTCGGCCCGAGCGGGCCCAACCGCGAAGCCGCGGCCGCAATGACCTCTGGATCTGCGTCGACGAGTCGGGCGATCTGCCTATGCAGGACTTGACCGACCCGGGCCCGCACGCACGCGGTCGGGGGACCGTTCGGGATGAGCGAGCCGTCCGCCTCGGCTCGATAGCTGACGACGAGTCGCAACACCTTTCGCGTGTCCCCGTTCTGCGGCGAAACTGCGCGTTCGCCGATTCGTTCGCCTATTTCGCCTGTTCCTGTCCGGCTTGGTGCACGAGTGTGGACACCGCACGAGGCGCCCAACGGAGCGTACCGCACAGGAGGCACTGCATATGAGCGGACAGGATCAAGCCGAGACCTCCGTCCTGGTCGAGCTTGCTCGGGTCCCCGCCTGGCGCGTCTGCGGGCGGTGCGGCCATGCCTGGCGGAGTCGCTCGCGCGGTCTTCGGTTCCGCTGTCGAAACTGCGAGGCGCTGGCGCGCACGACCGCGCTTGCCGCAGCCCAAGCGATCGTCGGAGGTCAGCGATGAACCGAGGGCGCTGTCTCTCCTGCGGAGACCAGCTCGGGATGTCGAGCCGGTCAGACCGTCTGACCTGCTCCGATCTCTGCCGCAAGCGCCTGAGTCTGGCCAGACGCGCCGAGGACGCCGCCTCTGCCGCTGCGAGGGCTCGCCAGGGCGCGACCACCCCGTGGAAGGGACATCGGGCCGCTTCGGGCCCTAGGTGTGAAAGAAGGGGCTTGCAGCCGTGAACGGTCCGCAGCTCGGCGCGACTGGTCCCGCCGCCGGGCATGTCCAGGTGCATCTGGTCTCGGCCGAGCGTCTGCTGGGATCGTTGCCTGATCGCTCGATCGACCTCGCCATCACGGACCCGCCCTATGTCAGCGTCAACCGCAGCACTTCGGCCAGCGGCCATCTGCGCGACTGGTTCCCCGATGGCCTGACTTGGCCGCAGATCGGCCAGGTCTTCGCGCTCGCCCGCGCCAAGCTCAAGCCCGATGGGGTCCTGATGGCCATGACCAACAACGACGGTCTGCGCGAGGCCATCGGAGCCATGGAGCGCGCGGGCTTCATCGGTATCCGGACCATCACCTGGGACCGCCAGTATCCGGGCCTGGGTGGGGGACTGCGCCACCAGACCGAGTTCGTCCTCGTCGGCCGCCTGCCCGGTTCGCGGACCCTGTCTGGCACCGATCTGGTCTCGGTGGCCGCGGTCGGACCCGGCACGGCCAATCGCTACCCCACCGCCAAGCCCGAGGGCCTGGGGCGCAAGCTGGCGGCCATGGCTGGCATCGGTCCGGGCAGCCTAGTCGTTGATCCGTTCTGTGGGTCGGGTGCCCTCCTGGTTGGTGCCGCGGAGCGTGGTGCCACCGTAATCGGTGGGGACGTAGCCAAGCGTGCCGTCCGCCTGGCCGGTGCCAGGCTGGCGCAGGCCGGCTCGGCGCGGGGACGGTCCAGGTCCCGCCAGGCAACGGGCCAGCCAAGGCCCGCCACGGCTACGAGGCCGGCCAGCGCCGGCAAGCCCAGCGGCTCCGGCCGGTCCACCATAGCCGCCAGGCCGGCCACCGCCTGGCCCACCGGCTCCAAGCCGGCCAGGTCCGGCAACCTTGCGGCCGCCAAGCCGGCCAGATCCGGCAAGCCCAGCCGCACCAGTCGGCCCACCACGGTCACCCGGCTGGCCAAGCCCGCCAAACCCACCGGCGCCAGGCCGGCCAAACCCACCGGCGCCAGGCCCGCCGAGCCCGCCAAGCCCACCGGCGCCAGGCCGGCCAAGCCCACCGGCGCCAGGCCCGCCAAGCCCGCCAAGCCCACCGGCTCAGGGCGGTCGACCACGGCCACAACGCGGGCCACGAAGCCCCGGCCCAGCCGCACCAGCCAACCCGTCACGGTCACCCGGCCGGCCAAGCCCGGCAAGCCTACCGGCACCCGACGGTCCACCACGGTCACCAGGCCCGGGCCGCGCGCGTTCACACGGCAAGTCCCGCCAGGGAGCCGGCCATGAACGGCCGCCGTCAGCCCGGCTGGGCGCCGGCCCCTGACCCGTCGTCCGGCCGCGCCCGGACCATCGAGCCTGGTGATCCCCTTGTGCGGGCCCTGGCGGTCTGCGTCCGCCAGGCTTATGCACGCCGGGCCGGCCGCGGGCCTCTGGACTCATAGCCGCGATTGAGCTATGACTCCCCCTACCGTGCACGCCCTGCCCCGCTCGCTGGACCAGATATCTGGCTTACGTGTGGGCCGCTTGATCCGGGAGTCCACCACGGGCCAGTGGGACAACTTCGGTCCCGATGCCCAGCGGGAGCTTCAGGATCGCATCATCGAGCGCTACGGCCTGGTCGATACCGGGCTTCTGTGGCAGAGCGCCGAGTCGGGCCGGACCGTGTACGGGAGTCCCCAATACGCCGAGATGTTCGCCGCGTCGAAGGCGGGCAAGTTGGATCTGGTCCTGGCCGCCTACGTCAGCCGGTTCTCGCGCAACCTCAAGCAGACCCTGATCGCGGTCGACGAGCTGCATGCCCTCGGTGTCGCCTTGGTCTTCTGCGACGAGCGGATCGTTAGCTCGGACCCCGAGCGCTGGGACGAATGGGTCCGCGAGGCCCACGAGGCCGAGTCCTACAGCCGCAAGCTCGGCCGCCGCATCAGGGAGGGCCTGGCCGCCAAGCGCCGTCGCCTCGGCGAGCCCGGTGGCCAGCCCCCATACGGCTACATCCGCACCGGCAAGCCGCCGGTCCTGGAGCCGGTGCCGGCCGAGCTGGAGCGGGTCCGGGCCGTGTTCGCAGCTGCGGCCGAGGGCATGACCGATGCCGAGGTGGCCGAACGGACCGGCATGCCGTTCTACACGGCCCGGGACATCCTGACCAACCCGGTCTACATCGGCCGTCTCCGCGACGGAACCGCGACCCGCGTACCGGCCGTCATCGACCAGAACACCTGGGACCGAGTCCAGCTCGCCCGCTCCCGGTTCAGCCGCCGGCATCCGGGCCGGCCCACCGTCCGGCGACCCTATGCCCTCTCGATGCTCCACTGCGCCGCCTGCGGCCGCCACCTGATCGGCCAGTCCGGACGTTACCGCCACAACTTCCCGTGTCCCGACTGGCTCGCTACTGCCCGAGCTGCACCGCGAGCCTTCCGCAACTCGACCGATCATCGTCACAAGGGGGTCAGCTATCCGGCCTCGTCCTTCGAGGGTCTCATCCGCCAGGCCCTCGGACACGTGAGCGCCAACGCCGAGCTTGTGGCTGCCGTGGTCGGACGGGTCGCCGATGACGAGATTGGGCCCGATCCGGTGACCCTGGCCCGCATAGAGCGAGATCGCGATACGGCTACAGCCCGCTACCGCCGGGACCGGGACCCCGACGCCTTGGAGGCCACCATGCGGGCGCTCGACCAGGAGGAAGCGCGGGCGAAGGTAGCGCGGGCCGATGGGCCCACGCCAGAGGAGGCAGTCGAATCGCTGCGCGAGCTACCCAAGCTGTGGGATGACGCCGAGCCGTCGGGCCGCCGGCTCCTGGCCGAGGCGCTGCTAGATCGGATCGACGTTCTGGGAGCCCGCAAGGTCAAGCTGCACCCGAGCGCTTCGGCGAAGGCTCAAGGGTGGGACGTTGCCTGGAATGGGGCTCGATTGGTTGTTATGGTCGGGGCGAGAGGAGTCGGGCCTACGCTAACCCGCTCGTCCGGGATCTGGATCCCATGTCTCTACCGGGGCCGTGTCCTCGTCACCATGGGCGGCGCCAGGCCACCGCTGCGCTCGGTGCGCTCAGCATGACGCGCTAACGTGTCCCGGGTTCATCGGATGTGCTGGGTATCTTCGGGACGAGAGAGGAGGCCGACTGTGCTCCCCGTTCGGCTCGTCGTGTCTGGTGCCACCGCGCCATCGTCTGGATGCCTCCGCGAGGGCAGATCCAGAGCCTGATCGTGCCGCTAGCGAAGGGACCGCTGATTTTGCCCGGCAACAGGTCGAGCCGGCCGAGATTTGGGTTCCCGGCCGGCTCGTTCGATACACCCACGCTGTCAAGGAGATGAGACCTGTGATGGGCGTCGCGTCCGAGGTTGAGACACCGATCCAATGCTCTCAAGTGTGTCGCCGCGGGCAACTTCGAGGATGATTGATGCTCGTTTGGGTTCGGAGTCAGACTACAGAGCGATATGGACGAGGCTGGTGCTCGACCCGAAGAGGTCGATGAACCACACGGTGTCAGCGCTATCAACCGCCAAAGCTCCGACCATGTGGCCTTCGCTCTCGGTAACATTGTTGCCACTCGGGTCGCGGACCTGCGCGGGGACCGCCGTCAGGGCGAACGTCGCACTCACGGTGCCGCTGCTTTGCACCCGCTCCAGCCGGTTCGGTCCACTGAGGTACCTGACAACGCCGGATGGCCCGCCCGCGACGAGGTCGGACAGCGTGGAGCCCTCGTCGGAGAGTTGCGACCCGGCACCTGATTGCGTTAGCCAAGTAAGGCCGGCCGCCCCCGTCGATACGACCTCAGACCCGACGGCCGCGAGTCGATAGCCTCCCTTAGCCTGAGTGCTGATCTTGTTTCCACGCTCATCGACCACGAAGGCGGGCCCCACTCCCATATCCGGGTCCACATAGATGAGGCCTCCCACTTCCAGGACGTCGCCGGGACCATGGGGGCTCAGGGGAATTTGAATCCTGCCGGACTCGTCCATCGCCTGGTCTAGCAGGAGCAGGGAGTTGACATTGTGACGAGCAACAATGGCGTGTCCGCTAGAGTCGAAAGTGATTGCACACGGCCACGTTCCTGCGGACACATCAAATGCAAAGGCTGTTGATGTCGCATCGACGTCGGCAAGAGGCAATGTCTTCACACTCATCGCTGCAGTCGTCGGGTCAAAGCGGACGATGTTGTAGTCCTCTGTCAGCCAGACGCCGCCGTCAGGGGCAATTGCGACTCGGGAGACGAACCCATTGTAGTCAGTCGAAGGCAGGCTCCAATGCGACATGGCTCCGGAGGTTATGTCATATCGGTACAAGGCGCTGTCGGAACCTGGAGACATGAACGCGAACCAGAGTGTGGTTCCGGAGGAATTAACCGCAAGGTCATATACGGGGCCCGGCAAGTCTATTCGATTGATGACACGCCCGACTCTCGGGCTGCCTGATTGCGATTGAGTGGCGGACACCGCAGCCAACGTGGCACTCGCGGCGCCAACGAGCAACGCACAGATGGCCAGAACGATGACAGCGCCTGCCGTCAGGCCACGACGGTTGACATTCACTTTGCGGTGTGACGCCCGCGAATACTTGGGAGACACTGGGTCGACGTCTGCAGCGGACGTTCGGCGGTGCACGTGGTCAGGCCCCTGCGACGCCGCGGACTTTGGTATGCACGCACGCGGACTCATCGTCTCCACCTTAGTTACAAACGCCAGCGTAATTCACGTCGGACGACTTGAACGCCCAGTAGCTACCAGTAGGGCTAAGCACCTTGAGACACGGCGGGCCGTCGCTAAGAGTCGTCGCTACGCCAAAGTTGTACTGCCAGCTCCCATTGCTGAAGACGTGAATGCCGTATCCGGGATTGGTGCAGTTCATAGATGTGTCGCAACCGAAATAGTCCGTGCCGAGCGGAGCCGCCTGGTCCTCGGAGAGGACCTCGACTTGTGCGCTTGACTGGGCAAGCCAGCCTACCTCAACAGGGGGGTTATAGATGCTGCCCATCTTGAATTCATACGGGTAGGCTGTTGTGGACGGATGGCCATCCTCGCACTCATATGTAGTTGGCGAACCGATCTGCTGCACGAAGAACGCGATGTCGAACGGAGACGGGACTCGTCCGAGATAGTGGGGGTAGTAGTCGTACCCGCCCGTCTGGCTGTTGGTGCAGGCTGAATCCACGTTCTCTGTATACATGCTGGTTCCGGTCTCCGAATCGCCTCCTCGCCAATCGCCTTGATACTCACCCATTTGAACCCAACCAGGAGTTGCCCACCCTCCGATGTCAAGCCAAGTAGCATGAGCTGCGGCGTGAGCGTATGTCCCGCTCTGGCGGATGTATCCGTCGACGCCGGAATAGGACCCGGAAGTAACGATTCCTGCATATGTTGGGGACGATGCAGCAACCGTCGCCGGGGCGAGCACGACTAGTGTCAAAAGCAGTGCCGGTACCACGAATAGAGGTCTCGGTTTGCGCACGTGTTCCTCCTCTGTTCGGCCAAAGTATGGTGGCCCGTCGGTTGGTGTTGTTCAGTGATGAAATCACCCCTCCCTCGACGGCCCACCCTCTCCGAAGATACCGCCCTTTTCTCGGCGTGGGCGCGGCGCAAGTCCCCGGGTTCGACGGCCGTTAGATGTCGCTAAAGATGAATACGCCCGTGTAGTAATCGAGGATGATCATCAGCGGACCGGGTTGGGGCCAGCACGGCGAAGCCAAGGGGCTCGCGGCCGGCGGAGCGCAGACAACGGTGTTCGTGTCGTACGTGATGGCCCACACGAGCCGTTCCGGGCTATACAGGGCGGGTCCCAGGGCCGATCCAATGCCTGGCTGGGGGTCGACCGAGCTCCACGGTCCAGACTCGGCACTCACCAGGTGAGCGGTGCTATCGACGTCTTGATTGGCCAGGTCGATGGCACGTTCGCAAGTCAAGCCGCCCGGCGCCGGAGATGCTGCGTTCACACAACTGATGCCCGACCCGTCAGCTCCGCTCAGAGCCAGGGAAGCCCCGGATCCAGAGGGGTTGCCGGTGCCGGCGACGCAGCCCGCCAGCAAGAGGGCGATGGCGAGGGCAAAGCCACCGAGCAGCGACTTCGACGTCGTGCCTCCGGCGGGGAGGCGCTGGCCCCCGGGTTCAATGTTAGCCATCGTGGCCTCCCCCGCAGAAGGTGATGAGGTCAATGATGGTGCCACCCGGCCCCTGGCACGTCAATATCGCGTTTCCTTGCCCAGCGATTCTGACCCTACTAACTGCTCAGTGACTTTGTCAGCTTCCCAGATGAGGAGGACAGCTGACCTTGATGCAGTAATGGAAGTTGTAACCACGCCGCGGCAACCGTGGCCTTGCATCGCTCCATCCGGGCGCAGCAGTGGCCATACGACCGCTCGACGCACTGATACGGCATAGCCACTCCCTTGCTGGATCGATCCAGGAGCCTTGGCCGGGGCGGAGGGCCGCCCGGCGGGCCGGACAGGCGGAGCCGGGCGGAACTCCGGCCCCCTTGTGCTCAACGCACCGGCTGGGATCCGCTATCGAACCAGGCCTGGAGATGCTGCGAGACGGACACGGTTACGTCGGGGAGCAAGTGTCGCTGGGGCTCGTGGTGAGCTGAAAGATGGCGCTCGGGTCGGACAGCCGTGCCATACAGCTGTCACAGGCTCGGGGCAGACTGACCGGTGTTGGCAGCGCCATAACTGACAGCCCCGCCAACAGACGGGCATTGGTTCCCGTTCGCGCAAGGTCGGGAAGCGACTGCGAACGATTGCGAGCCGCCCTCACTTGATCGCTTGCGCCCCATGTGGCTTGGGGGCCTGACTTGGAGCGGTCGGACTGACCGACCCGTTGATGCGCCATCGCATCTAGGCGAGCCCAGATGGACGCATCCGGCGTCGGTTGCCATCTAGTCCGAACTTCCAAAGGACCTGGCTCCGATGCACGCAACCATACCTGCCGCGAGCGTGGTTTCTCGCGCGTTCTCCATTCCCGACGCCACCTCGGCCCCGCTGGCCGCGCGATGCTCGGCCCCGATCCGCCTGGCCGGCGAGCGACTCACCGTTGATCGCATGACCGGCGAGATCGTGGAGCGTTTCGCGAGCGCGGATGCCCCCGACGGCGTTGTCCTCGTCGCCTGCGGCAACCGCCGGGCCAGCCGCTGCCCCTCCTGCTCGACGACATACCGGCGCGACGCCTACGCCCTCGTGCGCGCAGGACTCGCCGGCGACGAGGTCAGAGGTGTATCGGCCGAGCTGGCGGGCCATCCCCGAGTGTTCGCAACCCTGACCGCACCATCGTTCGGCGCTGTCCATCGCCGGGTGGTCCACGGCGCCTCGACTCTGCCTTGTCGAGCCAGAGCGAACCGAGGCGACGTGCGTTCACGGCCGGCCGTTCTCTTGCCAGGTCCGACACGATGAGCAGGACCCCGCTCTCGGTCAGCCGCTCTGCCCCGACTGCTACGACTACGAAGGCGCTGTGCTCTGGAACGCCCACGCGGGGGCTCTGTGGCGCCGGACGACCATTCGGATGAGCCGCCTCCTCGCCGCCCGGGCGGGCGTGTCGCGGACGGAGATCGGCGGCCTCGTGCGTCTCAGCTTCGTCAAGGTCGCCGAGTTCCAGACTCGGGGTCTCGTCCATCTCCACGCCATCCTCCGGCTCGATGGACCCGAGCGGTCCGCGCCGCCATCCTGGGCGACCGCCGAACTACTCGCAGAGATCGTCGCCGAAGCGGCGGCGCAAACATGGCTGCGCATCGCGCGGCCTGACGGCACGCCCTTTGTGGTGCGCTGGGGCAGCCAGCTCGACATACGCGCGATCCGCCCGGGTACCGGGGGCGAAGGCTCCGATACCGCCGTCTGCGGGTATCTAGCCAAGTACTCCACCAAGGCGGCCGAGAATGCCGGCGGTGCCGATCGGCGGTTGCGCTCGGGCTATGAGATCGGCCAGCTGCCGGTTACCGACCATGCTCGGGCGATGATGGCCACCTGCTGGGCTCTCGGGGGCGATCCCGCAATACGAGCATCTTCGTCTGCGGGCCTGGGCTCACATGCTCGGCTTCCGGGGTCACTTCCTGACCAAGGCTCGGCGCTACTCGGTCACCTTCGGGGCTCTGCGTACTTCTCGTGTTCGCTTCAAGATGAAGCTGGCGTTCATCGCTCGCGCCCTGGCCGGTGAGACGGTGTTCGATCCGGACTCCACCCTCGTCATCGGTGGTTTCGCATTTGCCGGCGTCGGCATTGGGTTCGCATCGCAGATCGCGGCTGCTGGTCCTCCGGGCGGGTCGGCGCCGTGAACGAGCCGATGCACTATCAACGCCAGCCCTCCGATCCGATCGTCATTGCCTTGCGCCTGGCGCTCGCGGAGATCGCGGCACGCCGGGCTGCTGAATTCGCCGCAAGCCGTGGCAAGATGGCACCGACAGCGAGGCGAAAGGACACCGCAGCATGAGCGAATCGAAGGCAGCTAACCGATGAACAGACTACCGGCCACCGTCGATGACCTCCGCGGCCTTCGTGCCGCGCGCTGGATACGCGAGTCGACCACCGGCCAGTTCGACCGATACGGCCCCGAGGCTCAGGCGGAGCTGCAGGACGCCGCCATCGCGCGTCTGGGTCTCGCCGACACCGGTCTAGAGTGGCGCATCGCCCACAGCGGCCGGACCGTCTATCGCAGCCCTGCCATGGCGGCGATGCTCGATGCCGCAGCCACCGGCGCCTTCGATGTCCTGCTCGTCGGCTATGTCGTCCGCTGGCAGCGCAACCTACGCCAGACGCTCAACCTGCTCGAAGACGTCCTACACCCTGCCGGCGTTGCCGTCTGGTTCGCCGACGAACAGATCCTGTCCAGCTGTGAGCGCGACTGGGACCAGCTCGTGGCCGAAGCCACCGACGCCGAGAGATACAGCCGCCGGCTGTCCCGCCGCATACGCGAGGGCTATGCCTCTAAGCTCACCAAGCAGCGCGACCCAGGCGGCCGGGCACCGTTCGGCTTCCGGCGTGACGAGCGGAAGCTCCTCGAACCTGTGCCAGCGCAACTCGACACCGTCCGCAAGGCGTTCGAGCTCGCAGCCGCCCGGCTCACCGATCGCGTGGTCGCCGCCGAGACAGGGATACGGGCTGCACACGGTCCGCGGCATGCTCAACAACCCGCTCTATGCCGGCCGCCTGCCCGACGGCTCCGACACGCACTTCGAACCGATCATTGCCCGCGAAACCTGGGACGACGTACAGGCAGTCCGCGAGACTCGCCGCACGCGCGACGGTCATCCGGCCACGCATCGGACCTATGCCCTCTCGATGCTGCGTTGCTCAGCCTGTGGTCGCCGGCTCATCGGGGACACCGGCCGATACCGCCACACCGAGCCGTGCGAGGCCTTTATCGCCGCTTACCACGCCCCAGCCAAGGCGCTACGTGGCCAGCATCGCCGCACGCCTGGCCACAGCTACCAGGCCGCGGAGTATGAGCACGTCGTGGGCAAGATCCTGCGAACGCGTATCGCTCGGAGCCGACACGATCGCCGAGGTCATGACCGGCCAGGTGAGCGCCGACGTCGATCGCTTCGCTCTGGTCCGGATCGAGCGCGAACGCGCCGATGCTCTCGCCGCCTATCGCCGCCACCGCGACCCCGTCCGCCTTGAGGCTGAAATGGCGCGACTCGATGAGGCAGAGCAGAGCGCGAAGAGTGCAGCGCAGTATCGGGGTCTCGATCCGGCCGAGGCAGTCGAGTTCCTGCGCAACTTGCCGGCACTCTGGGAAGAGGCGCCAAACTCCCGCCGCGCCCTTGCCGAGTCGCTTTTCGAGTCGGTGGAGGTCCTGGGGCTCAACACGATGCACGTGGAGCCGACGCCAGCAGCGCTCCGCAGGGGCCTCGCGGAGGCATTTCGTGCTGATGAGCTGGTTATGGTCGGGGCGAGAGGAGACAAACCGACACCGGCGACCTGAATGTCCCACTGGCGCTCTCGTGTGAGCTAATAGGCGGAGGCCGCTGGATGAACAGGGCTGCCGGATGAGACCTCGCCGTCTGCGGCCTCGTACCCGGTCAGCCCTTGCTTGCAGTCATCGCGGTGAGTAGTGCCTCTATGCGCTCCAGGCGCGCTCTGAGATCGTCGTCCTTCTTGTCGGCTTCCTCGGAAGTCAGAGCGGCGTGCTCGAGAGTGGCGCGATCGCGGACCGCGGACTGGTTGCTCGCAAGCAAGATCAAAGGTGCGGCGTAGGCCGCCTGGGTGCTGAACGCGAGGTTCAAGAAGATGAACGGGTATGGATCGAAATGGAAGAGGAGGTACACGTTGCCGGCGACCCAGGCCGCGACAACGATGGTCTGCAGGATGATGAACTTCCATGAGCCCATGAAGCCGGTCACCGCGTTGGCGATCCGCACTCCCAATGGGGCGTTCGTATGCAGCGCAACGTTCACCGGGTGACGCAGCCGGCTAACAGTGGTGCGGTAGCTCAGCATGGCCTCTCTCTCCACATACGGACCCTACCTCTCCCTGGTACGTCGCGCAGCCGTGACGGCGGTCAGCGCGGCTCGACCTCTCTACTCCCCGATGATCCCGGCCAGCAGCTCCTGCGCCTGGAAGAGGTTGACGCCACTGGCGAGGAGGTCGAGTAGAGCGCCCATCGTTCGCTCCTCTTCAACCTGCTCATCGATGAACCACTGTAGGAATTGGAAGCCGCGATGGTCGCCGGCTTCGATCGCGGCACTCGCCATCGTGTTGAACTGGCCCGTGACCTTGACCTCGCTCGCGAGGGCCACGCCCACGGCGTCGGTAGCCGACTTGTAGTGAGTCGTCGCGGACGGGAGCCCGGGAAGATCGAACTCGACGTCGTTGTCCAGCAGGAACGCCAGGATCTTGGAGGCGTGCTCGGCCTCTTCGATCGACTGGTCCCGGAAGACCTTGGCCCACCCGTGAAGGCTCTGGCGCTCGAAATAGAGCGAGATGCCCAGGTATGTCTGGTGCGCGCCCAGTTCGCTCGACACCTGGGCGACGAGTAGCTTTGCCAGTGGCTCGCTGATCATCGGTTGACCTCCCTTGCTTGTGGGCTAAGCCCGACGCGCCCGTGGCACCGAGCTTAGCCCGAAGCTGTCCGACCCGCACCTACGATCGCCCAAAGGCCGCCCTGACCCGCGGGGTCGACAGATGGCAGTGTTCCAACTCGGCCGCCTCGAGCCCATCCGCACATCGTCACCATCGTCATCGCCGGTGTCGTCCTCTGGTACGTGTTCAGGTTCGGACTGCCAGGCTGTGGTTCACGTCGGGCGCGATCCTCGCTGTGCTCCCAGGCGGGCAGGCGCGCGTTACCGCAGATGGCCGGCTCGCCTTCGCCTTCGGAGGATTGGCGGTCCAGTTTCCGTTTGTTGCACTCCGAGCGACGACGTAGACTCCGCCTAGCGCAACATGTTGCAATAGCGCGGTATTGCGTCACAAACGAAGGAGGCGTCGCGTGCACATTCCAGATGGGTATCTCGCACCCGCGGTATCGCTGGGCCTCGGCCTGATCACCGTCCCCGTTTGGGCTGTCGCGACGCAGAAGGTCAAGAAGGTCCTCAACAATCGGACCGTGCCGCTCCTGGCGATGTTCTCGGCGTTGAGCTTCACGATCATGATGTTCAACGTCCCGGTGCCAGGCGGCACGACCGCGCATGGAGTAGGAGGGACGCTCATTGCCGTCGTCCTTGGGCCGTGGGCCGCATGTATCGCCGTCAGCACGGCCCTGATACTCCAGGCCCTGTTCTTTGGCGACGGCGGCGTTCTGGCGATCTTCGCCAACTGCCTGAACATGGGCATCATCCTGCCCTTTGTTGGCTACGGGACGTACCGTCTCCTGGCCGCGGGCTCGCCCATCCTCTCGACCAGACGTGCGGTCGCCGCCGGTGTCGGGTCGTATGTCGGAATCACGGTGGCGGCTTTCTGCGTCGGCGTGGAACTCGGCATCGAGCCGATCTTCTTCTCGCAGAACGGCCACGCCCTGTACAGCCCATACGGTCTCGCCGAGGCGATCCCGGCGATGGTTGCCGCTCATGCCTTTGGCGCTTCGATCGTCGAGGCGCTGATCACCGGGCTGGGCGTCGCGTATCTACAGCGCCGGCACCCGGAGTACCTCACGAGCCTCAAGCGCATCTTCGCTCCGGACGCTGTTGCCGAAGGCGCCCCCGTCCAGCGCCCGCTCTGGCAGCTTATGGCGGCCGCGGTTGGCGCTGCCGTCCTGGCCTTGGGCGCTATCGGCTTGATCGAAGGTGGCGGCGACCCCAACCACATGTTCGGGACAACCGGTCGGCGGTCGACTGGCCGTCCGTGGCAACGATGCTGGCCGTCACCGCCGTCATCGGCGTCATCCTGATCCCTGCCGCCTCCTCTTCTGCCGCGCGCTCTAAACGGATCGGGACGACCTTCGTGGCCATCGCGGTGATCGCGCCACTGGGTCTCATTGCTCCCGGGATAGCCTATGGAGAAGGCGATACCGAAGACGTCAAGGCGGCTTTTGGTTACGTGCCCTCGGGGCTGCAATCTCTTGGGCATCTTCAGCGCGCCGTTGCGGGTACTCGTTCCCGCTGCCGTTCTTCCGGATGCGAACGCACCGCTGTGGCACGCGGCCATCGGCTACGAGATCGCCGGCATCGTCGGCATCACGTTGATCGGCGGGCTCGCCTACCTGATCGCCCGAGTGCTCAGCCGCGGGTCAACCGCACCCGAAGAAGCGGTGCAGGGCGCTCGGACTCGCCGACGAACAGGGCCTGACCCACGGCGATCCGACCCATCACATCGAGCCGGGCCCGCCCCATTCTGACCATGCCGGGCAGCGGCCTTCATGAGGCCGCCAATCCGGTCGGGAGCCCCGACGCAGCCATTGAGGTGCTGGTGGATCAGTTGCGGGCAACCATGGCCGCCAATTCCGGGATGGGCCTCGCCGCGCCGCAGATTGGCGTGCACCTGACCATCCGCGGTGGTGCGCGTGGGCTCGGCTCGAGACCGAGCTGCCCATTGACCCGATCGTCGAACGACAGCGGGGTCGCCAGGCTGGCTGGCAAGGCTGCCTGTCAATCCCAGATCGAGTGGCTTGGGGTGATCCGCCCGGCCGAGGTGACGGTAGCCACGCTGGATCTGCGCGGGCGCCGTCACCTCGTCCAGGCTCGCGCCCTTCTGGCCCGGGCTGTCATTCACGAGATCGATCATCTGCGCGGCCGCCTCTACGCGGATGCACTCGCGCCTGACGAACTGGTCGACACCGTCAAACATCCGACGCCGCCGCGACCGGGTCCATAGGGCTCCCGTCTCGAGACGAGTCGATCAGGCTCCGGCCGCGGTCAGGACGAAGTTGGTTGCGAAAGCCGCGAGGAGGCCCTTATCGTGAGGGCCGCGCCGCTCACCATCGGCAGAGAGAAGCGGCGCGAGACCGCCATCATCTCGTTCAAACACCCTGAAGATCAGGGCGCCCGCGGCGAGTCCCAGGAACACGACCGACATAAGGGGCGACACGACGCTCTAGCCCAGCACGCTGCCTGAGAAGGTAGGGCCGCCGCCGATG
>CAVQNC010000014.1:0-7155 GCA_963713795.1 uncultured Chloroflexia bacterium | reverse complement strand
AGGACGTCGACCGTTCGCCCTTCCTCATCGAGCACGTGCACATCGAGCCTCTGGCGCGACAGGTCCAATCCGGCGTACAACATGGCTGGAGCCTCCCGGTGCTGGTTGCAATGACAACCCAACGTTGTCACCGGTGAGGCTCCCTTTCATGACCATTCGATCGTGTGGCCAGTGACCGAATGGGTCGGCCACCTTCCCTGGGTCCGCACAACGATCGACACCTGGATTACGGCAGGTACATCTCGGCCCCGTGGCTGGGGTCCGTAATGCCTCCGCCCCCCACGATGAGCACGCGCCCGTCCACGAGCGTCGTCGCGGCCGCTCCCACTCGCGCCGTTGTCATGCTCCCGGTGGGGCTGAAAAGGCCGGTGGTTGGGTCGTACAGCTCCGCCGCAATGAGATCGTTGCCCGTGCCCACGTCTCCCCCGGCGACGAGCACTCGCCCGTTCGACAGCAGGGCGGCGATCTGGTTCTGCCGGGCATTCGACATCGACCCCGTGGCGGTGAAGGCGCCGGTCAATGGGTCATACAGCTCCGCCGAGGAGTTGAAGCCGCCACCGTTCTCGCCTCCGGCCAGAAGGACCTGGCCATTCGCTAGCAGCGTGGCCGTATGGAAAGCCCGCGGCGTCGTCATCGAGCCGGTCCAGCTGAACTTGCCGGTCTTCGGGTCATACAGCTCGGCCGCGGAGGTCGGCTTGGCCTGCGCCGAGCTGCCGTCTCCACCGGCGATGAGCACCCGGCCGTCCGGCAGGAGCGTGGTGGTGTCACCCTCTCCGAGCGGTGCCAGGGTCTTCCCAGCCGAGCTGAACCGGCCCGTCACCGGGTTATACAGCTCGGCCGAGGTCAAGTACCCATCGTTGCCAATTCCGCCAAGGATCAACACCCGGCCGTCGGGGAGCAGCGTCGCGGTGTGGAACTCGCGGGGGCCAGCCATGGATCCGGTGGGGCTGAACTTGCCCGTGGCAGGGTCGTAGATCTCGGCCGTAGCGAGCAGGCCCGATAGGTTGTCGCCACCGGCCACCAGCACTCGGCCGTCCTCCAGGCGGGTGGCGGTGCCGTTGTCATGTTCGGCCGACATCAATCCGGTGAAGCTGAACCGGCCCGTGGCCGGGTCGTACAACTCGGCCGAGGCAGCCTGGCCCCCGATGACCAGGACGCGGCCGTCGAGCAGCAGGGTGGCGGTCATACCCGATCCGATGGCGGGCGGCAGAAGTGGGCCGGTCGACACGAAAGCCCCGGACGTGGGCGGGGTTGGAGTGGCCGCGGGCGACGTTGGTGGCAGAATTGACTGCCCGGCTGACGAAAGGGTGGCCAGCCTGGCCCGAACCTGGGTCACGAAGACGTCGTTCTGCGGACCGACGCTGGTGTCGTACTGGACGGCTGCCAGAACGTTGCCCCGAGCGAGCCAGCGGTCCTTGAACGAGAAGAAGCCTGCGCCCCGCAGCGGGTCCGTGCCGCCGTGGTCGCAGCCCATGCTGCCGGTGGGGCCCACGTCGGACTCCCCGTACGCGGCGGCGTCCGGGTCTGCCGCGGCCACCGCGGCGGCCGAGGGGAAGACCGCGACAACTCCCTCCCACCCGCTCAGCGAGCCTGATGTGCTCGCAGGGTACTGGAGCACGACCGCACCAGGCAGGTAGCTCTCGCAGATCCCGGCCACTGGCTTGGTCGAAATACCGAACGCAGCCGCAGCCTGGGCGACGGTCGTCGGCTCGGGCGCGGTGGCGGCGTCGCCGTGCCAGACGATGGCCTCCCCGATCATGGTGTGCTCGCAGCCGGACGCGTAGGCGGCGGGGCAGGTCATCATCGACGGGTCGTGGGTATGCACGCGGGCGATGACGGGTCCCGGGGCCACCTCACTCGTATCAACCCGCAGCGCCTTCCCGAGTGCGCTTGATATGACCCCCGGCTGATCACCAATGTCGCCCATGCCGCCGCACAGGTAGGTCACGTTGTCGCCCGCGCTCATGGCAGTGCAGCCGTGGGGCAGCTCGATCCCAGCCCAGAAGGCGACCAGGAACGATGACGCGTCCGTGGAGGCGTTGGCTGCATCGATCGCCGCCTGCCCGCGGAGCACAGGCTGGCCCTCCCAAGTACGGGGGATGCCATCGTCGTATCGGAGCGGGTTCGGGCTGGCCGATGATGTTGCGGTCGGCCCAGCCGTGGGGGAGACAGACGCGCCTTCGGACGGCGACGGGCTCGATGTCGTCGCCGTCGAGCCGATATGCGGCGCGATCAGGACGGCAGCAACAACGATCAGGCCAGCTGCCAGGAGTGACCCGACCGGCAGAGCGGTGCGAGCCCTCAGGGGCACGCGCCGAACGGGGCTACTCCCGGGAAGTGCTTGCGTGGGTCCGCTCGGCACGCCATTGGCGAGGTCCCGCCCACCGACATCTGATCCCGTCTCGGAATCATCCCTCATCGAGCCTGGCCCTCCAGGGTCTGCCAGGGCCCATCACGTGTGCGCGCCATTGGGCTCGCTACCGTGCCACGCGGACGCGCAGCAAGCCTATGACACCTGGGGACCCGGGTTTGTTCCACTCAAAACCCTGGCACCTTGCACGGAGGATGCACTCGACTCTTGTCAGCGGGTGCGGCTGCTGCCAGTGCTCAGCTGCCCGGCTCAACGTCAAGCTGGGTCAGCCCTGAGCGGGACGCTCGCTTGGCGAGTCCGTGCGATGTCGCGATCAGGTCCTCGTGTCGCTCGTGGCGTCTGTGGGACCCGTTCCGAAAGGAGGTCCTTGTGGGTCGGGGCGAGAGGACTACACCCGCCGTTCCCATCACCGAGATTGTCTTGCCAGATTCGATCGTCGCTCTCGTGACTGACGCCGCGATGGGCCCAAGTGAGAAGTCCATCGTCGGTTTCCGGGGTGTGAGGGTTCCGTCCCGGGCAGCGTCTGCTTCCCGTCGCGTCAACTCAGATGAGTCCGATACCCTCGATGGCATTGCCTCTTCTCACTTGCCCACGACAAGAGACCGGATGGCACGCCGTGGCGCCGTTTCCTTTCCCGCGTAGCCCGTCCGCGGGGCGGCCAACTGTTGTCGCCGGCTCTAGCCAGCGATAAGATGGAAGAGAACCGCCGGCGTGACCGAGTCACGGCCGCCGGGGCTGCGTGGGGCATGCAAAAGGGGGTGATCTCATGAAGGTATTTCGCAGATGGCCGTGGCGTGTTGCCGCGGCCGCCATGACAGCGATCGTCGTTGCCTGTGCATTGCTTGCCAGGCCAGTCGTCGCCGCGACCACAGATGGCTCCTCGGGGGTGGCGAACACTGCCGATATCATCCTAGGCCACGTTCTAGTCAAACTTGGCTCTCAAGCGACGAGCCAGTCGGGCCAGGTTGCATTCGAGACGCAATACCATCTTCGACAGATCGTGGACAATCCGGATACCGGGTGGGCCCTGTACACGTATGACGATGCCACGGCGCCGCAGGCCAAGGTCGATGAGCTGAAGGCATCCGGGGACGTTGAAGACGCCTCGGTCGACTTGCGGGTCCATTCCGACGCGTTTCCACAAACCCCGCCAAACGATCCCTACTACACAGACCCATATGGCGGCTATGCGTTTCCGGAGATCAAGGCTCTACAGGCATGGCAGCACTCAGCCGGCACAACGAAGTACGTGGCGATCGTCGATACTGGTATCAGCTATGACAACTATCCCGAACTGGGGAGCTTCGTCACCCAAGACTACTGCGACTCCACGGGTTCCGTCGTCGACAACTACGGTCATGGCACTTGGGTGGCAGGCGTGGCGGCAGCGGCCACCAACAACGGCGTGGGCATCGCAGGGATCAGCTACGCCTCTCCCATCATGGTTGTCAAGTTCTATGACGGTCGCCCCGGCTATACCTGTCCATATGGCGAGGGCGAGCATTATGCGGGCCTAGGGATCACGTGGGCCGTCGATCACGGCGCCGCTGTTATCAACGCTAGCTGGGACTTCTACGGTACAGACGACCAGCTGCCGGACCTCAAGGCCGCCGTGGATTACGCATGGGCCCACAACGTGCCCGTCGTGGCGGCCACTGGTAACTTCAGCATGAGCAACTTCAACGAGATAGCGCCGGCCGAGTGGTACCACGCTATTGCGGTCGGCGCTTCAGATTCCGGTCATCACCGATGGTCTGGTTCTGACTATGGCATGCCCGGAGTGGACATCGCCGCGCCTGGCGTGGACATCATCACGACCGACTTGGGTGGGAGGTACACCTGGGCAACTGGGACCTCGCTTGCAGTTCCGTTTGTGACTGGAACTATAGGGCTCATGTTGAGGCGCTATCCAAACCTGTCCTCCCTCGCAGTAAAGCAGCGATTGTGGAACTCGGCCCAGAAGCTCGGCGGATACGACTACTCGTGGAGCAGTTTCTGCGGAGGCCAAAGCGCTGAGCTCGGCTGTGGCATCTTGAACGCATACGCGGCAATCCTCTAGCACCGTAAAAGGTCCGCATCCTGCCGGCGCTAGTTCGGCGCTGGCTTCGGAGAGTACTGGCTGCGGTTTGTGCGGCTTACCCGAGCCGTCGGTCTGCGGCCACAGACGACGGACCGGGTAAGGCCATGATGGAAGGCCCCGGTCGTGTCTGGCTCGGCTCCGCCTGGGCCCTCCCGGGCTCGACCTCCACCACGCGAAGATCGAACCAAACGCGCCCAGCTTGCCACTTCATAGCGAGGAGTGTGTGCGTGACAACACTTCGAGACGCCCGATCGCTAGTGAAGGCGGCTTGCAATGGGGACGGCGAGGCCTTCGCCGTCCTCGTCGCGCCCAGTCTGGCTCCCGCGTTTTCGGTCGCCACGATCATCACGGGCTCCCGGTCGGACGGCGCTGATGCGGTTCAGGACGCGCTGGTGGCCGCCTGGCGAGGTCTGTCCTCGCTTCGTGAGCCCTTGGCGTTCTCCTCCTGGTTCCGCCAGCTGGCTGTGCGATCTGCCCTTCGGACCGCACGTCGCCGTAGGCGGATTTAAGTCGTGGAGCTGGATCCTGGCCAAGCGGATCAGACCGGGAGCGCCTCCGTAGAGCGCGCCGTTCAGCGCCGGATGCTCAGCCGTGCATTCGCCCAACTGGACGCCAGAGATCGCGCGGTGCTGGCACTCAGGTACGCCGCGGACCTTTCGATTGAGGATGTTGCAGTGTGGCTGGCCATCCCCGCGGGCACGGTAAAGTCCCGTGTCCACTCCGCGACTGAACGACTTCGGGCAGCCTACGAGGCGGAGGAACGCCGATGAAAACCGGTCCTGATCGCCCGATCGACTTTGAGGATACTGTTCGAGAATGGCTTCGAGGGCGCGCGGTGGTTGACGCCGACGAAGTCCAGGCTCTGCTCAGGCACGCCGCCGAGATGCCCCGCAGAAGGCATTTCTGGTCCGCGCGAATGCTCTTCCTGGCCGCGACGCCTGTCCTGGTCGTCGCGCTAATGTCGCTGGGGTTGTATTGGCAGAGCGGCCGCAGCGCCGCGAGTCCTGCACCGCTGTCGCAATCGCCGGTGGCCACAATGTCATGGCCTCCCTCGGCCTTGGTTCAGACACCGTCTCCTGTCGCCAGCTCGCGGCCAAGCCTGCCTGACCCGGAGGTCTGGTCCGGCGACCCGCGGCTCGCAGCCTGCGGGGGCCTCCACGCTGATGGGACGAGCATTCTGACGATCGTCGAGCTCGCCCGCGAGAGCGACTACTACCAGCGCGTGCCTCAGCTTGGCTACGCGGCTGAGCTGGAGGTCTCCGACCCGGCTCTCATTCTGGTCTACGACGGCGCGAGTCCAGCCTCCTTGCAGGTTGAGTCGGTCACTACCCACCTGCCCGCTCCCGGCACCTATGACATCTGCATCGGGACCGCGCGGGTGTCTCATCGCTACCAGAACGTCAGCATCGTCTGGTCGTACCTGATCGGCACCGCCGTGCCGCCTCCACGCCGGGTTCTGCTCAAGCTGCCCGATCAGTTCTGGGATCTGGGCGGCTCGAACCTGGTCTGGGATCAGGCGCGCGGACTGATCTGGTACGCGTATGCCGGCTGCAGCCAGGCATCGGGGTTGTATGCCGTCGATCCCGCAACAGGAGCGGCCAGGCAGTGGTCGATTCCGTCGAACACCTTCGGCAACTGCGACGCGCCCCAGGTGGGTCTGGATCCGACGGGCGCGCTCTGGGTCATGGAGAACTCCTGGCTCGTCCGCGTTTCTCCCGAGAACGGGAAGGTCCAGAGCGTTCGCATTGCTCCGGAGCTGACCGAACCTTCGAAGTGGTCGGTGACCTCCTCCTTCCCGACGGCTATCGCCTTCGACGGAGGCGACGCTCTCGTAGCTCGGTTCAACACCCCGTATCTCACCAGGGTCGCCCCGGACATGACCGTAAGCACGCTGCCCGTACCCGCCACCATCGCCGGGGCGACGGGTCTCGCCGTGTCGGGCGGCGAGTTGTTCGCGCTCACCGACGCCGGCATCTCGGTTGTGCCGCTCGAGATCCTGTCGCACCCGCCCGGCGCTGCAGGGCCCAGCGCCTCGCCGCCTCCCTCCGCGGGAAACCTTGGGCCAAATCCGTCGCTGACCGTACGTCCAGATGGGCGGGTCGTCCGCTGGTCCGCGCCTGGCGTGGGTGTGCTGCTCGCGGGCAACGGGTCGCCAGACGGGTCGGTCAGCGTGCCGGCCCTTCCGCTGTTTTCCCCCGGGCTATGCGTTTCGCAACAGACTGGGCGAGCAGAAGCTGGTTCGTCGTCGGCGACGCCTGGCCGGCGATTCTCGAGGTGACCAACCACTTGTGAACGGCCCGCGGGGACGAGTTGACCGGCCAACGCGTCACGCGCGACAGGCTGAGAAGTCCCTTGGTGTCGGGCAGCTCACTGGGATTTGGACCTCCGACTTCGTGCGCAGCTTCGCCCTATGTCAGCGGTGCAGCGTGCTCGTGGTTCCGTGTAATCGCGTCTCACCGGGCGGTCTGGTCCCGAACCAGAAGGACCTCGTTCTGGACCGGGCCGGGCCAGGGACCTTCCGCCGCACGAATGCGGGGCTGCCGGGAAGTTCCCCTTTTGGCACAAGGCCCGCTGATCTGCGCGCGTAGAGAATCCTCGGTGGCCGGGAATTAGGCCCCCCGGTCCGGAATCTCCGTTGGGGCGGCCCCCTGGGGAGCGGCGTGCCACGCAGCCGGACCGGGCCGAGCGCCCCTTGGTCGCACGA
>CAVQNC010000013.1:0-119635 GCA_963713795.1 uncultured Chloroflexia bacterium | reverse complement strand
GGGGTTCGGACCGGGGGCAAGGCCCGCGTCGCTGCGCAGAACGCATCCATGCGCCGCTGGAGGATTTGTCAAGATGGATGTGACCGGACGGGAGGCGGATTCCCGCCGGCACGTGACTGAGGAGTCGTCAATGCAGCGTCCCATGGGTGTCACCATCCTGGCGGTCCTCGCGGCGATCGGCGGCGTACTTGGGATCCTCGGGGGCCTGGCTCTTTTCGCGATCTCGTCGGCCGTCTCATTCGCCATACCGGGAATTGCCGGCATGACGGCGATCATCGCGATCGTTGTCATCGTCCAGAGCATCATCCTGCTGGCTTTCGCCTATGGTGCCTGGGGCCTCAAGCCCTGGGCCTGGATGCTCGGCATCATCGGCGCCGTCCTCGGGATCGTCCTTTCGCTCGCTCAGCTCGGCGGCGTGAATGCCGCCAGCCTGGTCATCGACATCGTCATCTACGCAGTCATCATCTGGTATCTGTGGCAGCCGTCGATCCAGCGGGCCTTCGGCCGGACCGTCTGACCAGTTGCGCCCATCGAAGGAGGGCAGCCGGCTCCGATCGGCCATCCTCTTTCCATGCCTGGAACCCGCTCGGATCCGTCCCGTCTCGCGCCTCGACCGAGACGCCGTCCGGGGAGGGGCCGCGACCGCGACGGCGGCAGCCGGTACCCTCGGACCGGTTACGGCCGTACCAGGACCTCGCACCGGCGTTCGTTGCTCTAATGCACCCGAAACTCCCGGATTTGGGCCCACCGTGCGGGCCGATGCCACTTCGGTAGTCCACAAGTACTAGACGTGGGCCGCGCCTTTGGGCACACTTGACCCTGCGACCAGGGTCCAATGGTCAGAGCATGGATGCCCCATACGGGCCAGTCGCACAGGCGTCATTCGCCGCTCAGTCGAGCGGCACCTTAGGGGACAGGAGATCGATGGACAGCAGCACTCCGCGCCAGAAGCGCGCATACAAAGTGGGTCGCGTGCCGATCGCAGCTTTCGCCCTCGGCGCCGTCGCCATCCTGGCGATCGCCGGCGCGGCGTTGGCGTGTTTCCCACCCACCGGGCAGAACGGAAGCTGTGACGCCGCGGGCCGCCACTGGATCCTGACCAAGGATCAGAACTACAGCCTGGTCGAGTACTCGCTCGTCTCGCAATCGAGCAACAAGGCCAACAGCGATTGGGTCGACATCACCATCACCGGTGCAACGTATGAGCTCGTGACCGACTCGTCGGTGAACCAGATCTGGTGGGCTCTGCAGCCAAACGCCTACAAGGGCCAGAGCAACGCCGTCGAGACCATGACGTGGAACGTCGACAAGAATCCATGCCCGACGCCAACTCCGACCCTGCCGCCTACGGCAACTCCGACCCTGCCGCCTACGGCAACTCCGACCCTGCCGCCTACGGCAACTCCGACCCTGCCGCCTACGGCAACTCCGACCCTGCCGCCTACGGCAACTCCGACCCTGCCGCCTACGGCAACTCCGACCCTGCCGCCTACGGCAACTCCGACTGAGTCCTTCGGTGGCGAGACGGCCACTCCGACCGTGGCCCCGACCGCGACTGCTGTCGAGTCCGTCGGTGGCGAGACGGCCACTCCGGTCGCCTCCGTGACCGCGCCGCCAACCAGCACAACCGGCAGCGGCTCCGGCAACAACTCGACACCGATCTTCGCTCTACTGATCTGCGTCGCCTTCGGCGCGCTCGGCCTCGCCGCAGTCCAGACTCAGCGACGGAGCATCCACCGCTAACGGCAGAAGAGTCGCCCCCGGGCGACTGCCACTGAGCCAATGACCGGCGGGCCGTTCACACGGCCCGCCGGTTCTTTTGTTGCTGGTCGCGTTCGAAATGAGCGCAGGAGCCGGCGCGCTTGAGGTCGCCGCCAAACGGCCTGGAAGCCGCCCTGCTCGAGCTCCGGGCCGGCATGTTCCCACTCTCGGTTGCGCTCGAAACCAGTGTGGCGACGGCCCGGCCAGCCGTTGCTCTGGGACAACGAAATCGTCGAGATCCACTCGCCGGAGCGGCCTCGTTCATGCGAAAGTACTAGACGAAACAGGTACTCGTGAGTACCCTCATCGCCTAAGGGTTAGCCAAAGAGAGGAGCAGTCCGTGAAATCTCACCGACTTGCTGCACCGTTTCTGGCCTTGGGGCTAGGTGCAGTCGCCATACTTGCGACCGCGGGTGGAACGCTCGCCGTATCCCCAAACGTCGCGGCGCCGGTGAAGCCCGCGACTGTCGGGTGCGGTGAAGTTCCGCTCAACATCGAGATCATCGTCGACACGTCCGGGTCGATGGGCGGCAACAGCGTCAACGGACACGTACGGCTCTACTGGGCGCAGGCCGCGGCAGAGCAGCTCGTCAACCAGCTTGATGCCAGCTTGAGGTCGGCGGCGCGAACGGCCTGGCCTGGATCGGACTGACCAGGTTCAGCGGAACCACCGCGAGCGTGGTCCTGCCCCTTGGGAACTCGAGCGCCTCGCAGGTGAACACGGCAATTGGCGGCCTGACCGCCACCGGCAACACCCCGTTCAAGACCGGGATGGCCGCGGGCGCAGCCGACCTGGCCGCCAGCACACGAACTGTGGCGAACGGCCTGGCGGTTAAGAACGTCATCATCTTCCTTTCCGACGGCCGGCCGAATCCCGACCAGGGACCCGACGGCGCCGTAGCCGCGGCTTCGACCACCGGACAGCGACCCGACCAGGCCGAGGTGAACTCCTTCCGGGCTTCGGCCGACGAGGTCTACTCGATCGCGATCGGCGAGGGCGGCGGCAGCGGTTCCAACCTCGTCGATCTTGGCCTGATGAAGTTGCTGGCGAAGCCGTACTACGCCAACGTGGTTGACGCGAGCCTCCTGCCGACGCTCTTCAACAGCATCTACAGCGAGGTCATTTGCCCGACGCCGGTTCCGACCGTTGCTCCGAGCACGGCTCCGAGCACGGCTCCGAGCACGGCCCCGAGCACGGCCGCACGGCCAGCACGGCCCCCAGCACGGCCCCCAGCACGGCCCCGAGCGCGGCTCCGTCCGAGTCCGTCGGCGGCGAGACGGCCACACCGGTCGCCTCCGTCACCGCGCCGCCCACCAGCACGGGTGGCAACGGTTCAGGCAATACGTTGCCTCTCTTCGCTCTCCTGATCTGCGTAGCCTTCGGCGCGCTCGGCCTGACCGCGGTCGAAGCTCAGCGACGGAGCATCCGCCGCTAGTGAGACCGATGGTCGCCTCGAGCGACCGCGAGTGAACCAATGACCGGCGGGCCGTCACACGGCCCGCCGGTTCGTTTGTGAGCGGGGCCGCGACTGAAGAGCGCAAGGTGGGCGCGGGGCCCCATCCTCTACGGCGCGCCGGCCCTCGGAGCAGACCCACGGTCGAGGACCGGCGCCGACACGGACCCTGGCCCGGGTCTCTACTGGGCCTCGAGCCAGTCCATGGCATCGGCCGGATCGTCGAAGACCCGCACGTTCAGGCCGCGGCTCGAATACCGCTCGACCCATTGCCGCAGGTTGAGCTGCCCCGCGAGCGTCTCGGGCCTGACGACGGCCCAATGCCGCCAGCCCGCGGCGGTTACCACCAGGGTACCACACGGACGCAATCCACTGTGAGTCGTCCGGACTGGGAGCGGCGGTTCGACGGTCGTCCGAAAGCCACTTCGTGGCCTCGTTCTTCCTGAGCAATTCGCAGCCGGCCATCAGCGTCCTGCGCAGGTTCTCGCCACGCACGTGGCGATGGAACTCATGGTGGACGACGCCCGCCTCGGGGTGGAAGACGAGGGTCACGTATTCGTTGTCTATCACTACCTGTGCCGGCAAAGGGGATCTCCCGGTGCAACGTCGGCAAGAGGCCGCGGGTTGGACGCAGGCGACCACAGTTAGGCATCGGCTGGCGCCGGCGGACCAGTAGGGCGGGCCGCTAGCTCGGCGAAGGAGCTCGGCGAAGGGCTCGGCGAGGGCTCGGCGAAGGCACGATCAGGTGGAGAATTGCCGTCTGCGCATACGCGTAGGCGCCGTCCGGGTAGCCGATGGCCTGGATGCGGACCCGATAGTCGCCGGGCTCGATGGTGATCGGACCGGTCGACGTGTCGCCGGGTCCCGGAACGGCCCAGTACGGGCTCCCGTCGGGGTACGACGGCGTCTTGCCCGAAGCCGTCGTCTCGTAGACGAGCTTGTAGTAGCTGAACGAGCCGCCCGTGTAGGCCGTCCAGCTGAAGCTGTACGTCCCATCGCCGTTCGCCGTGGCCCGAAGCGCACCGAGGTCCACGGTCGGCGGCAGGCTGGGCGGCGCCGTGACGGTCAGGCGAACGATCCTGGTCTGGGCGCGAATGACGACCTTGTCGCCGGAGTCGTCCACGACCTGGAGGCGGACGGCGTAGTCGCCGGGGTCGATGAAGCCGGACCAGGTGTCATCGGACGCCGAGTCGTTGCAGGCCCAGTAGGGTGAGGTCGGGTAGTTGGGTGTCTTGCCCCAGTCCTCGTGCACCAGCTTGTAATACTCGAACCCGCGGCCCGTGTAAGCGGGCCAGGCGAACGAGTAGGAGCCGTCGGGGTCGCTGGGTGATCTTCAACGCGCCCAGGTTGGGCGGCCCGGCAGGCATCGGCCGCGGCGTCGGCGTGGCGCCGTGCGAGTCGGAGCGACGGTGGGAGCGGAGCGTGGCGGTGGGCTCCGTCGCAGGCGTGTCGGTCGGCTCGCTCGCAGGGGCGATCGTAGGTTCGACGCATCGGCGACGCCGACGGCGTCGGGGCGACCGGCGAGGCGAGCCGGCCGAGGGGTAGACCGAGCCGAGCATCGAGGCCGGCGTTCTCGGTCAGCCACCGGTCGGCGAGCATCGACGCCGAGATGGGCCCGATGACCGGCGATCCGGCCGGCGCTCCATCCGGAGTCAGGACGACCGTCGCGCTGGAGCCCTCCGCCACCGCGGCCTGGAGCCCGGGCCCGCGCACGTCGATGCCGTCGTAGAGGGCCAACCCGCGAACCTGCTCGCCGCCGCCCTCGGTGTACAGGCGATCCAGGTCGAAGGCGGTGCCGTGCGCAGTCCACGTGACCGTCGCGGTCGTGACCTCGTAGTCGCCTCCGGCCGGAACGGAAACCCGGTTGTACACCCGCCCGGCGAGCTGGTTCAGGGCCACGTGATCCGGATCGAGGGACGTCAGCCGCAGGTCCGCGCCGCCGGCCATGCGCACATAGCTGCCGCCGAGCTGAAGCGTGGCCCCGCCGTCGGCCGCGACCTTGATCTCGTCGCCCTCGTGCAGATCCGCGCCCGCGATCAGGGCGATCGAAGTGCCGCCGCGGATCAGCGTCGCGGCGACGGCCACGCCGGTCGTGGCCGCGGCCCTGACGGGCCGGAAGACGCCGCCTCCATACAGGAGCGAGGCGACCGCCACCGAGGCGGCCACCCCAGCCGCGATCCAACGGTAGGGCATGACGCGGGTTGGGATCCGCCAGCGCATCGACGACGCCAGGGCAACCACCCGCCCGGCGTCCTCGGCTTCCGTGTCGAGATCGCTCGTCCGGCAGCGGGCCGAGCTCGTCGTGCGCACGGCGCGGTCCGTCGCGCCTGACGACCGCCAACCCCCGAGCACCGCCGAGCGCCGGACTACGCCGGAGACCATCGCAGCGGGACCGAAGCCGGCCGTCCCATGCGGCGGCTCACCGGCCCAGCGGCGATCCACCCCGACGAAGGGACGATACCCGTGCCGCCGCTCGATGCGGCGGTCCCGGGAGTCGAGCGGGCGGACGGGCGGCATCGGCGGGCGGCCGGCGGCTGTGGCTGCCCGCGGGCATCGGAGCGGCGCTCGGGGCGGCCATCTCCGCTCATTAGCTCGGCCCGAAGGCGCACGGCGAATGCCGGCTCGGGTCGCATCCCCGCGGCCGGCGGCCAGGCGGGCGCGGCGGCCCGCCTCGGCCAGCTCGGCGGCCAGCCCGTCCAGCTGCTCGATCTCGCTCAGGCTTCTAGGCGACATCGGCCGACTCCTTGGCCACAGCCAGCCGAAGCGCCCGGAGGGCACGGTGGAGTCGAACGGCCAGGGCCTCACGAGAGCAGCCCAGCACTGCGCAGATCTCGGGCACCTCGAGATCGTCGTAGAAGCGCAGGACGAGCACCTGTCGATGGCCGGGCGAGAGCTGCAGGAGCGCCCGGCGCAGCTGGTCCCGGTCGAGCGCGGCAGCCAGGGCGTCGAGCGCCAGGTCGCCCGGTTCCTCCCGGCCCTCGAGGTCGCCCATCGAGACGAGGCGGCGATCGCGACGAACGTGGTCCACGACGATGTTGGAGGCGACGCGGTACAGCCAGCCTCCGAACGATTCGTTCCGGAAGTCGGCCCGGCGAACGTTCTCCAGCCCACGCTGGAAGGTCATGGAAGTGAGGTCCTCCGCCAGGCTGCGATCCTGAACGCGGCGGTATATGAAGCCGTAGACCCGCGGCAGGTAGAAGTCGTATAGCTCGGCGAACGCGGCGCCCTCGTCGCGCGCCCTGGCCACGAGCTCCCGCTCGCGGTCGGCGGCCATGCGAGAAGCTCCGTCACGTTCCATAGGCTCACGTACGGTACGGATCTCGGCCCGCCCGGGCAATCCGCCACCTGTACTGCCTGGTACCTCGGGGAACCCTCTCGCGGCCTCGTGGCGCAGGGTCAGGAGCCGCCAGAAGTCCGGTGCCGTCCGGCCGGGCCGCAATACCTTCATCCATGCGCCTTCGCTCACGATCGATGACTCGTTGCCTTCGGTCGCCGCGGCGACGGCCGGCCGAGACTTCCTGATGGATGGGCCTCGACTCTCGCCGAAGCCCATCCTCCGGCCTGCCGGCGTCCATCCGGCGGCCCTTGCGAGCCATGAGTTGACCGGGTCTGGCCAGGCCGGCTAGACCTCGGGAGTCGGCAGTCGGGTCGGAGTCGGAGTCGGCTCCGGGGCGAGGTTGGCGCTGAGGTGGGAGTCGGCGTGGGTTCAGCCGGGATCGTGACATCGACGACAGGGGAAACGGCCAGGATCGTGCCCGCCGCGCAGGCCGGCAGGACGCTGCCGAAGGTCTGCTCAGTGTAGGCGTAGACCCGATAGTGGTACGTCTGGCCGGGGGCCAGATGCGTCCGGTCGACATAGCTGAGTGTGTTCACGTTGGAGAAGTAGAAGAGTGGCACCGTTCCGAGCTGCAGGGTCGGCTGGTCGTCGCCGTCGGACCGGACGATGCCGTAGTACTGGAAGTACGGGCCGGTGTACTTGCTCCAGGTCAGGTGCACGCCGTCGGACTGAAGAACGGCGTCGAGCGTCAGCGACAGCACCGGCGGAGCCGGTGCGGGGCGACGGTCAGTTTCAGGACCTGAGTCCTGGCAGCCGCGGCGGCGCCGCCGTCCGGGTAGTACACGGCCTCGACGACGATGTTCCAGGTGCCGGGTTGGACCGCGATCGTCGTGCTGGTCGTATCGGTGTCCAGGCAGGCCCAGTAGTGGCCTCCGTTCTCGACGTAGCCGGGCGTGTTCGGGAACGGCTCGCCGTCGAGCTTGTAGTAGCTGAAGTCGATCCCGCCCGTATAGGCACTCCAGCTGAACGTGTAGGTGCCGTCGCCGTTGTCCGTGACGTGGAGCGGCCCGAGGTCTGCCGGGTTGGAAGTCGGCGGGGCGGGCGGCCTGGTCGGGGCGGGTGCGACGGTGACCGTCTCACTTTCGCTCGAGGCGAGCACGGCGTAGCCGGCATCGGACGACTCCACGGCGAAGACGCGGTACGTGAAGGTTCCGGCGCCGCTGCAGTCGGTGAAGGCCAGCGTAGCCTGGTTGTCGATCGCGGCGACGAGCTTGTCGCCGGCGCCAAGCGGCCAGGTGGCCGCGCCGTCGGACGAGCGGACGACCTTGTAGTAGGCGAAGTCGGCGCCGGTGTAGGCGCTCCAGGTGATCCTGGCCTTGCCGGCCAGGGCCTCGACGGAGATGGTCAGCTCGCCCGGGGTCGGGGCGGCGGTCGGGGCGCCGGCAGGAGCATCCGTGGGGCCGTCCGTGGGCGCCTCCGTGGGGCCGTCCGTCGGGGCGTCCGTCGGAGCGTCCGTGGGGCTGTCGGTCGGGTTGTCGTCGCCGACGACTATGGCCGAGGCACTCGGCGACGGCGCGACGATGTTCCTTATGACCGTGGCGCCGAACGCGACGCTCGACACCACGAAGATGCCGGCCACGGCGAAGGGCAGGGCGGCCGAAAGGCGGCGGTGCGAGATGCCGCGCATTGGCTTCAGCGGCCGAACGAAGTCATCCTCGATCCTCGGCCGAGATGGCGATGGTCCGTGCTCCTGGTCTGGTCTCTCGTTGTCCATTCCGTTCGCTCCAATAACTGCGGCTGATGAGTGCGGGCGGACGGCCGTGCCATCCGCGTGTCAACAGAACGTCGCAGGTGCGGCCGGGATTACAGGGTCCCCCGGAATCAACGAGGCGCGATTCTTCCGGGCCCCGTTTGACACGCGGGCTTGCCTCGGGCCATGCTCGGCCGGACCACCGAACCCGGGGCCGTACGACGGCCGCGGATATCCAGCCGATCGGGGTGATCGATGATCCGCCGCTCCAGGGCCAGGCTGTCCAGGCTGTTCGTGGCCGGCGTGGCCGCCGCCGTCGTGGCGGGCTGCGGCGCCGCCGCGACGGCCACGCCGACTCGATCCGCAATCCCGACGGCCTCGCCATCGGGAACTGCCGCCGTTTCCGCCTCCGCGCCGGCCTCGGCTCTCCCGTCCGCGGCCGCTCAATCCGGTTCGGCTTCGCCCGGCTCATCGGCCTCCGGATCGGCCGCCGTCGGATCGGTCGGCCCGACCGCCACGCCGTATCTTGGTCTGCCTCACGTCGACGCCAGCCTCGAGGATCTCCTGCCGTCGACGGTCGGCGGGGTGACCCTGGAGAAGTTCAGCCTGGTCCTGTCCGCCTACATCGAGTCCACGACCGGCGGCGACAGGGCTCTCTACGCCCCCTGGCTCCTCAAGTTCAGCAAGACCACCGACGACGTGAACATGGCGATCTCCGCCGATCTGTCGCAGCCGCCCCAGGTGAATTTCGTGGTGCACGCCATTGAGGTTCCCGGCGCAGCTGCCGCGACGCTGAGCTCTTCGTTCGCCGACGCGGCCAGGGCCGCCGGCTGGTCGGTCGTGACTCACGCGAACTACCTGGCCGGCCTGACCGTCCTCGAGATCACAGACCCCACGACCGGCAGCCCGGGCTACGTCTTTGCCAGGGCCGATGTCCTGTTCACGATCATCACGAACGACCAGTCACTCCTGAACGAAGCCATCATCTGGATGGAAGCGCACTAACCGGGCGACCTCCGGAGCGGCGGGGGGCGTCGCAGATGCAGGGCGGGCGGCCGTACAATCGAGCCATGGCACGCCGGCTGGATCGACCCTTACGCGAGGCCTGGATCGTGGCCGCCTTGCGAACCCCGTTTGGCCGGTACGGCGGGGCGCTCGCGGCGGTCAGGCCGGACGATCTGGCGGCGGCCGTAATTCGCGCTCTGGTGGAGCGCACCGGGATCGACCCGACGCTGGTGGAGGACGTCATCCTCGGCTGCGCCAACGGGGCCGGCGAGGACAACCGGAACGTTGCCAGGATGGCCGCCCTGCTGGCGGGGCTGCCGGTCGAAGTGGCCGGGCTCACCGTGAACCGGCTGTGTGGCAGCGGCCTCCAGGCCGTCAACTCGGCGGCCCATGCCATCGCGGCCGGCGACGGTGAGGTCTTCATCGCCGGCGGAGTCGAGTCGATGACTCGGGCCCCGTACGTAATGCTCAAACCCGAGGCGGGCTACGAGCGGGGCAACCACGAGCTTGTCGACACTACCCTGGGCTGGCGCTTCGTCAATCCCGCGCTCGCGGCCGCCCACCACCCCTACTCGATGGGCGAGACGGGCGAGAACGTGGCCGAGCGGCTGGGCATAAGCCGCGCGGACCAGGACGCTTTCGCTCTCGCCAGCCAGCGCAACGCGGCGGCGGCGATCGCCGAGGGTCGCTACCGCGACCAGCTCGTGCCGGTAACGATTCCGGCACGCAAGGGCGAGCCTGTAGTCGTTGACGCCGACGAGCATCCGCGGCCCGAAACCACGCCGGAGGCTCTGGCTCGCCTGCGACCCGCGTTTCGCGAAGGGGGCACCGTGACGGCCGGCAACGCGAGCGGCATAAACGACGGCGCATCGGCGGCCCTCGTCGTGGAAGCCGAGCGGGCTCGATCGCTGGACCTCAAACCGATGGCTCGGATCGTGGCCACGGCGGTCGCTGGCGTCGACCCGGCGGTAATGGGGCTGGGGCCTGTTCCGGCCACGCGCAAGGCCCTGGCCAGGGCCGGCCTGACCGCCGCCGACCTGGACTTGATCGAGCTCAACGAGGCCTTCGCCAGCCAGGCCATTGCCTGCATCCGTGAACTGGGCCTGGATCCGGCCCGCGTCAACGTGGACGGCGGCGCGATCGCCCTTGGCCACCCGCTGGGAGCGAGCGGCGGTCGCCTGATCGCGAGCCTGGTACACGGCCTCCGCCGGACCGGCGGGCGGTACGGACTGGCGTCGATGTGCATCGGGGTGGGCCAGGGAATTGCCACGGTCGTCGAGCGGATCGACGGGTAGCCGCCGGTGGCAGTCGGAGTGAGGCGCCCGGTGGACGGCGCGGCCATCGAGACGCGCGAGCTGCGCAAAGAGTTCGGGCGGATAGTCGCCCTGGCCGGGCTGACGATGACCGTCCCACGCGGCGAGGTCTTCGGCTTTCTCGGCCCGAACGGCGCCGGCAAGACCACCGCCGTCAAACTGCTGCTCGGCCTGTCGCGGCCGACGTCGGGCGATGGGCGGGTACTTGCGGCGCCCCTCGGCGACGTCGCGTCGCGGCGCCGCGTCGGCTACCTGCCCGAGCTCTTCCGCTACCAGGGCTGGATGACGGCCCGCGAAGTGCTCGCCCTGCATTGCGAGCTTGCCCGCCTGCCCCGGGCGGAGTGGGCGGCGGAGATCCGGTCGGTCCTCGACCTGGTCGGCCTGGCCGATCGAGCGGAGGGTCGAACCGAGACATTCTCGAAGGGGATGCAGCAGCGCCTCGGCCTGGCTGTCGCGCTCCTGGGCCGGCCCGAACTTGTGGTCCTCGACGAGCCGACCTCGGCCCTCGACCCTGTTGGCCGTCGGGACGTCCGCGGCATCATCGCTGCGCTCCGAGACCGGGGCACGACGGTCTTCCTCAATTCGCATCTCCTGACCGAGGTCGAGCGCGTCTGCGACCGCGTGGCGATCGTCGATCGCGGCCGCGTCGTGGCCGAACTCAGCATGGCCGAGCTCACGCGCGAAAGCGGCTTGAGCCTCCGAGTCACCGGCCCGGACGGCGTCGGCCTGGACGTCGCGGCCCGCTACGGCCCCACCCGCGTCGAAGGGGAGTGGCTCTTCGTCGAGGGCATCTCCGAGGCGGACGTGCCATCGCTCGTCGCCGGCATCGTGGCGCGGGGCGGCGCCATCCACGCCGTCGTCCCGACCCGCCACTCCCTGGAGGAGCGCTTCATGTCGCTGTTGGGGGCTGGGGGACGCGAAGGCGGCGATACGGCTGCCGGTGCCCCCGGAAGCGACGATGCGGCCGCCGGTGCCGCCGAAGGCGAGGGGGTGGCCGCCGGTGCCGCCGGAGAGGACGGCTCCGAACCGGCTGATGCTCCGAGGAAGCGGCCGTGAGCAGCCTCAGCTCGATCCTGATCGTCGGCCGGCTCACCCTTAGAGAGGCGATCCGGCGACGCCTATTGTGGACGCTGGTCGGCCTTACGGCCCTCATCGTCGTCCTGACATGGTGGGGCTTCTCGCGCATCTCCGAGGCCTCGCCGATCACGGGGCCGGCCCAGGAGCTGGCTGTCTCCCAGGTGACCGTGATGCTGGCCTTCATGTTCAGCTTCGTGCTGGCGATGACGGCCGTCTTCGCCGGGTCCCCGGCGATCGGGCCCGACATCGAGAACGGGCTCCTCCTGGCCGTCCTGGCCCGGCCGATTCGCCGCTCGGAGCTGATGCTGGGCCGCTGGGCCGGCCTGGCGGCGGTGCTGGTGGTCTACGCCCTCGTCGCGGGCTACCTGGAGCTGGGCGCCGTGGTCCTGGCAACCGGATACACGCCCGTCGAGCCGTTGATGGCGCCTCTGTATCTGGCCGGCGAATCCCTGGTTCTGCTCACGCTGGCCATTGTGCTCAGCACCCGGATCGCGACGGTCGCGGGCGGCGCGATGGCCGTGGTCGCCTTCGGACTGGCCTGGATGGCCGGCGTGTTGGGCGGAGTTGGAGAGGCCTTCAACAGCGACGTCCTGCGTGCGGCCGGCACCGTGGCCAGGCTGATCCTCCCGAGCGACGTGCTCTGGCGCGGCTCCGCGGGCGCGCTCTCACCCTCGGAAACCGTGCTCCGCTCCGCGGGCGTCGACGCCGGGCTCTACAAGTTCAGCCCCTTCTCCGGTGCCACCCCGAGCCTGCCCTGGCTGGCGTGGTGCGTCGTCTGGATCGTGGGCGCGCTGGCGGTAGGGATCCTCCTTCTCAGGCGCCGCGAGCTTTGACCCTCACGCGGCCCGGGCCGGCAGGCAACGAAGGGATCGGCCGCCCGACCGAGCCGCCGCGGGTCCCGATCGCCGTCCGGCGCGCCGAGGCCGAGGCGCCGACGAGCACCGTAGCGAGCGCACCTCAGGGTGCGTGAGCGAGGAGCGCAGGAGGCAACGAAGGGATCGGCCGCCCGACCGAGCCGCCGCGGGTCCCGATCGCCGTCCGGCGCGCCGAGGCCGAGGCGCCGACGAGCACCGTAGCGAGCGCACCTCAGGGTGCGTGAGCGAGGAGCGCCAGGAGGCAACGAAGGGATCGGCCGCCCGAGGCCCCAGACGATCGCCGTCCGGCGCGCCGAGGCCGAGGCGCCGACGAGCACCGTAGCGAGCGCACCTCAGGGTGCGTGAGCGAGGAGCGCAGGAGGCAACGAAGGGATCGGCCGCCCGACGGCGATCACTTGAAGACTTGCCAGATGAAGCCGTAGCAGACGAATACGACGCTCAGCCCGATGAGCGCGCGCTCCAGGCTGCCGAAGTGACTCTTGAGCGCCACCGCCACCAGGGCCAGCAGGAACGGCACGAAGTCCATGGCATACCGATAGCCGTAGGTGGAGGCTCCGCCGCCGCCGTAGTACATGAAGACCGGCACGGCGGTGAGGACGACGGCCCCCCACAGAACCATGTTGACCCTGTCCCGGAGGCTCGCGCCGACGGCGATGAGGAGGGCGGGCATGGTGAGCAGGATCGACTGGCCCTGGTTGCTCGGAACTAGCCACGGGAAGGCGTCGCGGAACGTGTAGCCGCCGCCGATGAAGAGAGCCAGGTTGGCCGGAATATGCGTCGTCGAGAAGAGGCCCTGGCCGCGCAGCTGCTGAAGCGCGGGCTCGATCCAGGCGATGTCGTAGCCGGTCTCGAGCGGTGAGCCGAACCGGACCCAATCCCACCACCCGGTGATCGCCAGCGCGCCCAGGATCGGCAGGCCGAAAGCGGCCGAAACCTTGATCCGATCCTTCGCGTCCACCACCAGGGCCAGCCCGAACGGCACGGCCGCGATCAGCAAGGTGGGCCGGGCCAGGGCGGCCAGGCCGATGAGGAGTGCGACAGCCCAGGCCCGCCGCCGGTCGTGCCATTCGATCAAAGCCAGGAAGCAGAGCAGCACCGATTCGAGATGGGCGAGGTAGTAGAAGTCGCCTTCGATGGACAGAGTGAAAAGGAGTGTCCCGAATGCACCGAAAGCCGCGAGCCAGTAAGTGGCCGCTCCGCCGGGCCCATATCGGCGCGCCAGCGGCAGCGCGAGACAGCCGGCCGCGGTCCCGATGACGGCCGAAACGATCCAGCGCGAGAACGGCCACAGGACCTGGAAGGGCACGAAGACCAGGTACGGGACGGTCGGCAGCAGGCTCATGGCCTGGTAGTTGCGGCCGTCGATAGTGACGATGTCGTTGATGGTCGTCAGCGAGCTGAGATTCGAGTGGCCCGACCAAAGGTCTGTGGCCAGGATCATCATGGGGTCCGGACCCCAGCCCGAAGCCCGGCTTCGGATGAACGTCGCCGTGCCGTAGACGCATGCGACCAGCAGAACCCAGGCTATGGCGCCCGGGTCCTCGCGGAACCTGGCCGCCCGGCCGCGCACCCACGCCGGTGCTCTCATGGTGACCCCCTTCGCCGCGGCGTAACTGCGGGCTCTAGTCCGGGCGATTCTTGCATCGTGCGGCGTGACTTTCTCCCGCCCCGGGTGGAGCGTCCATGCGGGCGAACCGGCTGTTTACGGTAGGCTATCGCGGTGCCAGACAACAGACCGCAGCCGGCCATCGACCACAACCCGGGACCGGCTGTGACTTCGAGGGAGCCCGCTCCAAGGCACGTCGTCGTCGTCATGCCGGCCTACAACGCCGCCAGGACGCTGGAGCGGACCTACCACGACATCCCGCACGAGATCATCGACAGGATCATCCTCGTCGACGACGTCTCCAGGGACGACACCGTCGCCGTCGCCCAGCAGCTCGGGCTGGACGTGATCATCCACCGCCAGAACCTTGGCTACGGCGGCAACCAGAAGACCTGCTACGACGCGGCTCTGGAGGCCGGGGCCGACGCGGTCGTCATGCTCCACCCCGACTACCAGTACGACGCCACGCGCATCCCCGAGCTCGTCGAGCCGATCCTCGCTGGCTCGAAGGACCTGATGCTGGGCAGCCGCTTCCTGGGCGATCCGCTCGCGGGCGGCATGCCACGCTGGAAGTACATCAGCAACCGCTTCCTCACGGGCGTCGAGAACGCGGCCTTCGGCCTCCATCTGTCCGAATACCACACGGGCTTTCGGGCCTACAGCCGGCATCTGCTCGAGACGATCCCGTACCGGCTCAACAGCGACGACTTCGTGTTCGACCAGGAACTCGTCGCCCAGGCGGTGGCCTGCCGCATGCGCATCGGCGAGATCGCCGTGCCGACCCGCTACTTCGAGGAGGCCAGCTCGGTCAACTTCCGACGCAGCGTGGTCTACGGCCTGTCCACCCTGCGGGTGGTGATGCGCTTCCTGCTGCATCGATTGCGGTTGCGGCCCTCCCGAAAGCTGGCCAGCCGAAAGCCGACGGCCCGGTGAGGCGCACAACCACAGGCATCGCTCGGAGCGGCATCGGCATCCTCATATCGCTCGTATGCGTCTACCTGGCCCTGCGGGGCGTGGACCTGGCCAAGACGGCCAGCCTCCTGGGCGGCGCTCGACTCTCCTGGCTCTGCCTGGGCGTGGTCGGCGTCACGGCCGACCTGGTCTTCCGGGCGCTCCGCTGGCAGCAGCTGATCGCCCCGATCCGGCCCGTGCCTCTGCGGCGCCTCTCCGGCTACATGCTCGTCGGCTACCTCGCCAACAATGTCCTGCCGGCCCGCCTGGGCGAACTCGTCCGGAGCCACTACCTGGGTGACCGCGAAGGCATCAGCCGCAGCGCGACGCTGGGCACGGTGATCGTCGAGCGGGTAGTGGACACGATCGTGCTCGTGGGCATCGGGGCCATCGCCATCCTTGTGCTCAATGTCCGGGGAGTGGTCGTAAGCGCGGTACTCGTTGGCGTGGCGCTGGCAGGGCTGCTGGTAGTGGCCCTGGCGGTGGCGCTGGCCGCCCACCGTCTCCCCGGGGCCCGCCGGATGGCCGCCTTCCTGGGCCGCTGGCCGCGGGTCAAGGGCATGGTCCTGCGGCTGCGCGACGGCCTGCGCGTCGCCGCCCTGCCCCGGACAATCGCCGCTTCGGTGATCCTGAGCGTGGCGGCCTGGAGCTGCACCGTCCTGGCCGTGCTCGCGGTCGGGCAGGCGCTTGGAATCGAGCTGACCGTGGGCGAGGGCGCGTTGCTGGCCGCCGGCATGAACCTGGCCACGGCCATACCGTCGGGCCCGGGTTACCTGGGCACCTTCGAATACGCCGGCCAGACGATCGCCGTGGCCTTCGGCCTGCCGGCCTCCAGCGGCCTCGCCCTGGCCTTGCTGACACACGTCCTGACCCTCCTGGTCAGCTCGGCCGGCGGCGTCGCGGCCCTCGCCCATCTCGGCTGGTCGGGGCGGTCCGGAGCGGCGTCCGCGGCGGCCCGTGGCAGCGCGGGCGCCTTTTCGGCGACGGTGATCGCCCCGGCCGCCACGATCGCCCCGGCCGGCGGCATGGTCGGCCTCCGGGCGGACGACACCATGGGCGAGGAGGCCGGCGCCAGGTCGGGCGAGGAGGCCAGCGCCAGGTCGGGCGACGCGGTCGGCGCCACCGACACATAGACGAACTCGCCGGACGAGACGATCCCGGCGGCCGGTACTACGATCTGGCCGTGACGGCGACAGCCAGTCAGGCTATGGTGCTAATCGCAATGTCGAACGATCCGCAGGCCGCTCTTCCCGACGAAAGCCGCTGGCTCGAAGGAGTCGGCCGCATGCTCGCCAACCTCGGTTTCGAACTGGTCGAACCCGATCGATCTCGGGACGACGAGACCAGCCACCTGCTGGCCGCGTTGAGGCCCAAGCCTACCCTCCATCACTTCGACCCCGAGTCGATCGACTACTGGGTCACCGAAGGGCCGCGCGGCCGCGCGGCCCACCTCGACCGTGAGACACGTTTCCCGGTGGTCTCCGACTACGCCTGGGGCCGCATCACGCTGACGGATCGGCTGACCGTCAAGAACGAGTTCCTGAGCTTCGGCGGCACGATGCGAGCCCAGATGACCGACGACACCACGGTCCTGGTCGACTTCAGCACCCACGCCCCCATCCTGCGCTGGAGCGGGCACAGCCAGACTACTGACCCGCTGGCCGCCGAGGTGGGTGCGTTCTTCGCCCGCGTCAAAGTCCCGATCGACTTCGTGCCCGGGGCCGAAGCGCTCGTCTCCAAAGCCACGCCCCGGACCCTCTACTGCGCCTTCATCCAGTACGTTCGCGAGCGGCTGAGAGAGGCTCACACACTCCGAGACGCCAACCGGTGGCTGGCGGAGTGGAGTTCGCACGAGAGCGGGCGCATGGAAGCGACAGCAAGCGACCACTGGCACGCGGCGGAAGAGCTGCGACGCCAGCTCGGCGCCATCGAGACCGTCGCCCGCGAATAGTCCGCTGCCGGCGGGGGCGAACCGCGCGACCGGTCAGCTGACCGCGTCGATCGCGGCCTTGAGTTGCGGGTACTGGGGCCAGGTGTTGGCCTGGCCGCCCGTCACCAGCGTGCCGTCCACCAGGATCGTGGGTGTCCCGGTAACGTCCGAGGGCGTCGCCTTCATCTCGGCGGCGACGTCCGCATCGTGCGTACCCTTGTCCAGGCAGGTCTGGAAGGTCGACATATCGAGTCCGGCCGCCTTCCCGATCGCGGCAAGCCTGGTCAGGCTGAAGGCCGAAGCCGACTCCGTCGGCGCCTCGTCGTTGGCGTAGAGCCAGTCGTGCATGACCCAAAACTTGCCCTGGTCGGCCGCGCACCAGGCGGCGTTGGCGGCGTCGCGCGACACCGAATTGCCCTGGATGATGTCGATCGAAAGATAGTCGTGCCAGACCAGCTTGACCTTGCCGGTCGCGATGTAGTTCTCGACCAGGCTGGCCTCGGTGCCGCCTGTGGCAAAGTCGAAGCACGCCGAGCACCGGAAGTCGCCGTAGAGGTCGACCGTCACGGGCGCGTTCGAGTCGCCCAGCGTCCGGCCCTGAGATGGGATGCTGGCCGGTGTGACGACACTTGGAGCAACCGGCGCCGCGGCGGCGTTGCCGCCGGACTGAGTTACGAGAAGGGTGATCCCGACCACCAGGGCGGCGATGACGACGAAGGCGGCGCTCCACAGCATCAAAGAGCCGCGGCCGTCCCCATCGGACCCCCGGGTACCGGCTCGCGCCAGGGCCCGACCGGACGGCGCGCCGGCCGGCCGGCCCCGCATTTCGGGTCGGCGGTGATCGTTGGGCGGGAGATTGCCGCCGGGGGAGCGGCGCTCGCTTCGCTTCTTGGCTGACATCGCCCTTTCCTTGTGCGGCCGATCTGCCGGCGTCAGATGTCCGGCCGGGTGCCGGCCTCGGAGCGGCCCGGCGCCCTCGCTTGCGCCGGCGACTCAATTACGCTGGTGGCTCCGGAACCGAGCCGGATCTAGAGGTCAGGACGCCGTCGCCGCCGCAGTCGGTGTTGGTGTCACCGATGGCAGCGCCGATACGGAAGGCGTCACTCCGACCGATTCGCTGGCCGAGGGCGCCGAGGACGCGCTGGCCGAGGAGCCGGCCGACGGGCTCGGAGTGATTCCCAGAGCCGTGTCGAGGGCGTTGGCAACTGTCCCGTAGTCGTAGCCCGAGAGGACGCTGCCGCCGTTGACGTAGATCGACGGAGTGCCGGTCGCGTCCGACGGATGGGTTTCGGCCTGGATCTCGGCGTTGTGGGTGCCGTTGTCGACGCACGTGTCGAACTTGGTCAGGTCCGGGATGCCGGCCAGCTGGCCGATCTCCTTGAGGCGGACTTTCGTGAACGCGCCGGATCCCTCCCCGTACTGGTTGGCGTAGAGCCAATCGTGGTAGGGCCAGAACATGCCCTGGTCATTGGCGCAGCGCGCCGCGTTGGCGGCGTCCAGCGACTCGTGGCCGCCGGTGTTGGAGTCGATGATGATGAAGTCGTGCCACACGATCTTGGCCAGCCCGGGCTTGACGAAATTGGCGACTATCTCCGGCTCTGTGTCAGCGGTGAAGTCGCGGCAGACGGGGCACTGGAAGTCCTCGTAGAGGTCGATGGTGGCCTTCGCGTTCGGATTACCCAGAGTCAGGCCGTTGTGCGGGATGGTCATCGAAGTCACGGCGCTGCCCACCGGCGGGTTGGGGCTGGGCAGCGGCTGAAGCTGCGCCGGCTGATTGGTCAGGTAATAGGCACCGCCGATCACGACTGCCGCGACCACGACGGCGATGATCGTGAACAGCATGAGCGGCCCTCGAGAGCCGCCGGAGCCGCGTGTTCCGGCCCGAGACAGGGCCCGATTCGCCTCCCGGGCCGCCAGACGCTGCTGCCTGGCGGAGCGGCGGCTGGTCGGCGGCACGCTGCCGCCGCTGGAAGGGCGCCCGCTCGGACGGTTGGATGTCATCGCGTAAACCCTCGTGTCTTCAGGGGGTGGCTGTTGGTCAGGTGAGTTCGTCGACCGGGACATTGTCCGGGTTCGGAGTGTGAAGGTAGACCCAGAGCGCGATCAGGAACCTGAGGATCAGGGACACCCCGTACGTTTCGCACCAGATGCAAACGGCGTGGATCAGGAAGACCTGGGCGAACTGGAACCAGCCTTCGAAGGCGACGCCGATCAGCGACAGGCCGTAGTGCAGGAGCAGCAGCTTGTAGTTGTTGGTACGCCACCACGCGATGGCCAGGGTGAACAACGTGATGGAGAGGAAGACACCGTAGACGGCGACCGGAATGCCGGCGAACGGCCGCGAGTAGACGCTGTGCGCGACATCCTGGCATCCGCCTATCCCGAAGTTGCCGATCTTGCATTGCACCTCGCCGCCCGGGATGAGCTCCTCGAACGATAGATACGAGGCGACGGCAAGCCCGATCAGGTCGAGCGTTGCCAGAACGAGACCAGGGTGAATGCCCCTGATCCGGCGCCACAGCGACGGCCGGGCCGGCGTAGCGGCCACATTCGTGTCTGCCATTCTTCCTGCCTTAGAGCGGCCCCGGTCCGGGCCAATGTCCGCCCGCTATCGCCCGCGGGCGCGCCGGCCGAAGCGTCGGAATATGTTACTCGACATATGCGGATGAGACCTGGTATCATCCTGCCCCGATCCTGAGACCGAGTATCACGTTGGACCATACACAGAGCATTATCCAGGCGCTCGAAAGGGCAGGTTACCAGGCAACGCCGAACCGGCGCCTGGTGGCACGGCTCGTTGCGGCCACCGGCGGCCATTTCACGGCGGCCGAGTTGCTGGAGCGCGGGCGGCGCGAGCGGGTCAACATCGGCCGGGCGACCATCTTCCGAGCACTCGAATTGCTCACGTCCCTGAGGGTCGTCGAGCGGCTCGATCTCCCCACCGGCGCGCATGTCTACGTGGTATGCGACCCGGAGGAGCATCACCACCACCTCGTCTGTTCGAGTTGCGGGCGCAGCCAGGAAATCGTCGACGGCGACCTGGCCGCCCTGGTGGATGAGATCGGACGGCGCAGCGGCTTCCTGATCGAGGCCCACCGCCTGGAGTTGTTCGGGACCTGTCCCGAGTGCGCCGGCGCGGAGTCCGCGGGCAAGAGCGGAGGCGGGGCATGAGCCGAAGGCGTGCCCGAAGCCGCGGAGCCCGGCTCGCGCTGTGCCTCGGCCCCGTCCTGTTGCTGGCCTTCGCCAGCTGCTCGTCGAGCGGCTCGCCGGCCGGCGGGTCGGGCGGGAAGATCAACGCGGTCGCCGGCGAGAACTTCTACGGCGATCTCATCTCGAGGGTCGGCGGCGACCTCGTCTCCGTCACGAGTATCCTGAGCAACCCCAACGTCGACCCGCACACTTACGAGAGCACGTCGCAGAACACCCTGGCCGTCGCCGACGCCACCCTGGTCGTTGAGAACGGGCTCGGCTACGACTCCTTCGTCGACCTGCTGATCGGTGCCTCACCGCGCGCCGACCGCAAGGTGATCGACGTCCAGACCCTGCTCGGCCTCCCGAATGGCGTGAATCCGCACGTCTGGTACGACCCGAGCACGATGCCGAAGGTGGCCCGAGCGGTCGCCGACGCGCTCGAAGCGCTCCAACCGGCGTCGAAGACGAAGGTGGAAGCAAACCTCGAGACATACCTGGGATCGTTCGCGCCCCTGACCGCCAAGATCGCCGAGCTGAAGGCCCGCTACCCGGGCACGCCGGTCGCCTACACGGAGCCTGTGCCCGCGTATCTGCTCGCGGCTCTGGGCTTCCCGGTGCTGACGCCTGAGGGCTTCGCCAAGGCGATCGAGAGCGGCACAGACCCGGCCCCGTCCGACGTCGCGGCTCAGCAGGACCTGCTGACCAGCCACAAGGTCAAGATCCTGCTCTACAACAGCCAGGCAGTCTCCCCGGTGACCGATAGCATCAAGACGCTGGCGGCCGAGTCGGGCGTGCCGATCGTCGGCGTGTCCGAGACCATGCCCCCAGGCGACTCGTTCGTCGGCTGGCAACTCGCCCAGCTCGACTCGATCGAGTCTGCGCTCGGAGGGGCCGGATGAGCCGCAACGGCAGGGCTCACGGCCCGGGCGCGTCCGCCGGGGCGTCGCCATCCGACCAGCCCGCGATCTGTTTCGACCGGGCGACCCTCGCCTACGGCGACCGCGTCGTCTGGTCGGAGTTGTCCATGACGGTGCCCCGGGGCGAGTTCCTTGCGGTGCTCGGGCCCAATGGATCGGGCAAGACGTCACTGTTGCGCGCCCTGCTCGGCCTGGCCCCACTGGCAGGCGGCAAGCTCGAAGTGCTGGGCGCGTCGCCGAGGCGCGGCAACCCGGCCATCGGCTACGTCCCCCAGCACGCCGGGTTCGACCGCGACGTCCCGCTCCGCGGACGCGATCTCGTGGGCCTGGGCGTGGACGGCCACCGCTGGGGCTTCGGACGGTTGTCCCGAGAGGATCGGCTGCGGGTAGCGAAGGCGCTCGAAGCCGTCGCGGCCGGACCATACGCGAATGAACCGATCGGCCGTCTCTCCGGCGGCGAGCAGCAACGCCTCCGCATCGCCCAGGCTCTCGTCGGCAATCCGGACCTGCTCCTCTGCGACGAGCCACTGGCCAGTCTGGACATGCGCTACCAGCAGGAGATCACGGAGCTGATCGGCGGCTGGGCGCGCGAAACGCACGGCACGGTGGTCTTCGTGACCCACGACGTCAATCCCGTCCTCGGCTATGCCCGCCGCGTCGTCTTCGTGGTGAACGGCCGCTGGGCCGCCGGTCCGACCGACGAAGTCCTCACGAGCGAGAGGATGTCCGGGCTGTACGACGCCCCGGTCGAGGTCCTGCGCGTTCGCGGCCGGATCGTCGTGGTCGGCGAGGCGAGCGGCGCCGGCTTCGACATCGACGAACCGCACCATTTCCCGGAGCCCGTGGGAGCGCAGCAGTGATGGACCAGCTCCTCCACCTGCTCCCCTACGCATTCGTCCAGGACATGCTGCTGGCCGGCGTTCTCGTGTCCATAGTCGCCGGACTGGTCAGCCGTTTCGTGGTCGCCCGCAACATGTCGTTCGCGGTGCACGCCCTGGCCGAGGTCGGATTCACCGGCTCGGCTGGCTTCATCCTCATAGGCCTCTCGCCGGTCCTCGGGCTCCTGACCGGATCGCTCGTGACCGCCTTCTTCATCGGAACGCTCGGGATGCGCATCCGAGAGCGTGACGCGGTGGTGGGCGTCGTGATGGCCTTCGGTTTGGGCCTCGGCGTGCTCTTCATCACGCTCAACGCCCAGTTCGCCACCGAGGCCTACTCGCTTCTCCTCTTCGGGGCGATCTCGACCGTTAGCCAGGGCGACCTGATGCTTCTGGCGGCGATGGCCGCGCTGACGCTGGTGGGCCTGGGCGTCATGTACAGGCCGCTCACGTTCGCGACCGTGGATCCGCTCGTGGCCGAGGCACGGGGAGTGCCGGTTCGCCTCATCTCGATCCTGTTCCTGCTCATGCTCGCGGCCGCCGTGGCGGAGGCAGTCCAGGTCGTGGGTGTGCTGCTCATCCTGACGCTGCTGATCACGCCCGGAGCCACGGCAGAACGCCTGGCGGCCCGGCCGGGACTGGCGACGGCGGTCAGCGTCGGCGTGGCCCTGCTGGCCACTCTCGGCGGGATCCTGCTCGCCCTTGTGACCGCGGTTCCGGTGAGCTTCTACGTGACGACGATCGCCTTCGTCTGCTACCTCGCGGCGAGACTGGGCGCGCCCGTGCTGGATCGATCACGAAGGACGACGGCGACCTGAACGGCCGCGCCGGCTTGGATTCGCTCGAAGCGAGGACCTCAGGAGGACCGCGTTGGCCGCGAGTTCAATTCGAGAGGCGAGGGCCGCCCTGACGGAGGGCAGCGCGAGCCGCCGGCTTCACCAGGCCGGGGCCGTACGCATCTGGACGGCCGCGCGAGCAGCCGGCTTCACCAGCCGGGGCCGCCTGCGTCTAGACGGTCGCGCGAGCTGCCAGAAACTCCTCGAGCTCCGCGTAGGTCGGCATCCCTTCGCGCGCACCGACATGAGTTGTGGCCAATGCCCCTCCGGCAACAGCCCGCTTGACGGCTTCAGCCAGCGGGCGGCCCTCGGCCAGGGCCGCGGCCAGGGCCCCGCAGAAGGCATCGCCCGCGCCCGTGCTGTCGACGGTGTCGACGCGATCGGCCGACACTTCCCAGACGCGGATCTCGCCGCGGCGGCTCGAGCCGGTGTGACCTCCCGCGGGTGAGTCGCCCGGTCCCACGATGCCGGCGGCCGCGGAACCGGTCGCGGCGCCGGTCCCTCCGGCACCCGTCCCTCCGGCGCTCGTCGGGCCCGCGGCCGGGGCGGCGCCATCGGCGCCCGCGGCTCCATCCGGCACCCGATTGGGCCCGTCGGTCGCGCTCAGGCCCGTACCGGTTCGCTCGAGGACGACGACCCCCGCTGCGCCGAGGGTGACTATGACCGCCTTGCGGACGCCGGGGCCGTCGGGTCCGGGCTCCAGCAGGGAACGGGCTCGCACGGCGGCTTCCGTGCTGACGTCGACTCGGCGCCCGGTCCGGGTGGCTTCGGTCTGGAGCAGAGTCGCCAGCTCGTTGCGATTCGGCGTGACGATGTCGGCCAGTCCGAAGATCGCCCGGTCGATGCCGATTGCCGGCGCCGGATTGAGGATGGTCGTCGCGCCCGCCGCCTGCCCGCACAGCAGGGCCTCACGGACGACGTGGAGCGGCACCTCGTTGCAGACGAGCATCACGTCACCCACGAGGGGGCCGAGCCGGGCCATGCACTCGCGGACGTAGCCGGCCTCGATCGCACCGTTGGCACCCGGTACGACGGCGATCTCGTTCTCGCCGGTCGCGTCGACGAGGATCAGCGCCACGCCGGTCGGCTGGCCGGACAGAGAGGCGACCATGGAGACGTCTACTCGTTCCGATGAGAGCGCTCGCCTGGCCTCCTGCTCGAAAGTGTCGTCGCCAACGGCACCGATGAAGAGCGTCGGCCGGCGGAGGCGGGCGGCGGCGACGGCCTGGTTGCCGCCTTTGCCGCCGTGGTGGCGCTCGTAGCTGCCTCCCGTCACCGTCTCGCCGGGATGCGGCAGGTGGGGTACGCGCGCGACCAGGTCGATGTTGACCGAGCCGACCACGATGACTCGGCCGCTCATTCGTTAGCCCTCCGGGGTGAGGTGACGCCGTCCACTGCGACTCCTTAGGTTTGATTGTGCGTCAGCGGCGGCTGCTTGGCACGCGAGTTCTGCCCGGGGCCCCGCTCGGACCCGGCCTCCGGCGGGTGCGGGCGCGGCGCAGGACGCGGAGGAGATGCGGGCCGCCGAGGAGAAAAGCCCCGTCCGGGCGGGGACGGGGCTGGGAAATACGCGAATGGCGGGCTCGACCGGATTCGAACCGGCGGTCTCCAGCGTGACAGGCTGGCATGTTAGGCCGCTACACCACGAGCCCGTGCCGACGGCGAAGGATAGCAGGTGCCGGCACGGATGTCCCTCGCGACGAACCGCGTCCCCGGGGGCCGCGGCTGCCGGCGCGGGAAGCCACTGGGGGAGTTCCGGCCGGACTCGGCGTTCTTGATCGCCCGGTGCACGGATCCTTCAATCAAAGGTCGAACCGGCCGACGGTTCTCACCGGGCGAGCGAACGTGACCGGCGGACTCGCACGCGGCCGCCGCTTCCGGCGAGTCTGCTCACCCGCGCGTGCAATCTCGACCTCACGACGCGAGATCGGTCGGATCTGCCCGCGGGGTGAGCAAGAGCGCCCGACCCGGACCCTTCGGGCGACCGCACCGGTCGCGTTCGCTCACACTGTGAGAAGCCCGAGTCCACCAGGGCCGGTGCAGTCGAACGCGCACGGCAGTGGACAAGAGGCAGGACCGGGCTGCGCGGACCGCCGTCAATCGCGACTGGAGCGAGAAGCAGGCCCAGGTGATGATCCAATCTCGAGGACCCGTCGCCGACGCGTCGCCGCCAGCATCGCCGCCGCCGCCGTCGCTGGACGGCCGAATGACCGGCCGACCTATACTCGAACCGGAACTTCAGGCGACACCGCGAGCCCTCCAGGGAGGCGCGCTCTCCATGATCGATCTCCGCAGCGACACGGTCACCCATCCCACGCCGGCGATGCGCAAGGCCATGTACGAGGCCGAGCTGGGTGATGACGTGTGGGGCGACGACCCCACCGTCAACGCCCTCCAGGAACGCGCCGCCGAGCTGCTGGGCAAGGAAGCGGCCCTCTTCGTCGCCAGCGGGTCCATGGCCAACCTCGTCTCGCAGCTGGGCCATCTTGGCCGCGGGCAGGAGACGATCGCCGGGGCGAGCACGCACATCGTCGACGACGAGCAGGCGGGCCATGCCGTCGTGGTCGGCGCGTCGATCCGCCAGATGCGCGAGAACGCCGACGGCACCTTCGACCTCGACGAGCTCGAGGAGGCCTTCCGCGATCCGTCCGACCCGCACCAGCCGATCACAGGCCTGGTCGCCATCGAGAACACGCACGCCCATTCGATGGGCCAGCCGCTCAGCCTCGAATACACGCGAGCGGTAGCTCGAATCGCCCACGTCCACGGCGTCCCGCTCCACGTCGACGGCGCCCGCTTCTTCGACGCGGCCGTCGCTCTCGGGCTGACGCCCCGGCAGCTGGCCGAACCGGCCGACTCGATCGCCTTCTGCCTCTCGAAGGGGCTCGCCTGCCCTATCGGCTCGATGGTCGTCGGCTCGAAAGAGTTCATTCACCGGGCCTGGCGAGGACGCAAGCTCGTGGGCGGCGGAATGCGCCAGGTCGGCGTCGTGGCCGCGGCCGGCCTCGTCGCCCTGAGCGACGGCCCCGACGGCACGATCGCACGTCTGGCCGACGACCACGCCAACGCCCGCCGCCTGGCCGAGGGCCTGGCCGCGCTTCCCGGCGTCGAATCACCCGGTGGCATCGCCCAGCCGGCGGCCGGTCCACTGGACCCCGGCCGCGCCACGACCAACTTCGTCGTCTTCCGCGTCCGCGGCAGCCGTGCCGCCTTCCTCGACGGGATCAGATCCCGCGGCGTGCTCATGACCGAGTACAACCGCGGCACAGTCCGCGCCGTGACTCACTACGGCGTCACCGAGACCGACATCGAACGGGTCGTAGCTGCCTGCGCCGATGTCCTGCGAGAAACCGCGGGCGGGCGTGAGACCGGAACAGGGGCCGACACGGCCGCCGATGAAGCCAAGACCGCCGCAACCATGGAGCGATAGATGGCAGACCTGCTTCTCCCACGACCCGCCTCGGAGCCCGCCGCGGGCCCGCTCGACGCAAAGTTCTGGGATCTCGTGGAGTCGGACTTCCGCCACTTTATCGAGACCCATCCGCTGTATGCCACGTGGGCCGGCATCCACGACTACGACGGAACTCTCGGGGACGGCAGCCGCGATGCGATCGAACAGGACGTCGCCGACACGCACAAGACGCTGAGCGAACTGGAGGCGATCGATCCGGAAGGGCTGTCGGAGAGTGTCAGGTTCGAGCGCGAACTGGCGATCCACAACACCCGCCGCTCGCTCTTCGATTCCGAGGTCCACCGCGTCTGGGAACGTCGCTCTCTGGCGATGGACGACATAGGTGACGGCCTCTTCCTGCTCTTCGCGCGCGATTTCGCCCCTCTCCCGGAGCGGCTCGGATCCCTGACGGAACGGCTCGAGGCAGTGCCGGCCTTCCTGGAGCAGCACAAGACAAGGGCCACGGCGCCGCAGGTCCGCCTCTGGCAGGAGCTCGAGATCGAAGCCGGGGAGCAGATGCCCTTCCTCTTCGCCGAGATCAAGGCCGCCGGCGGCGGCGTCCTGGACGAGCGCGCTCAGGCACGCCTGGACAAGGCCGTCGAGACGGCTTCGACCGCCACCGTGGCATACATCGAACACGTCAAGTCCGGCATGGGCAGCACGGTCGAGAGCTGGGCCCTTGGGTCCGATGCATACGACACACTCGTCGGCCTGCGCGCCTTCGATGGGCTGGACGCCTCCCAGATCCTGGAGATCGGGCATCAGCAGCTCGCCCTCAACAAGGCCGCCCGGGTCGAGGCCGCCCGCCGGATAGACCCGAGAGTCGAAGAATTGGTCGTGGTCGACCGCGTCAAATCGAACCACCCGGCAACCTTCGACGAGGCGCTCGCCGCGTACAAGGACGCCATGCTGCGGGCCCGGGCCCATATCGTCGAGCACGACATCGCCACGATGCCCCCGGGCGAGCAGATCTCCGTCATCGCGACGCCCGCGTACCTCCGGACCGTTATCCCGTTCGCCGCCTATTTCGAGCCGCCCAAGTTCGACAGGCATCCGTCCGGGATCTACGTGGTCACGCCCTCGGTCGGCGACGACCCGAACGCGATGCGCGAGCACAACTACGCCTCGATCAGCAATACCAGCGTCCACGAGGCTTATCCGGGCCACCACCTCCAGCTGTCGGCCGCGATCCGCCACCCGTCGCTCGTCCGCCTCGTCACCGACGCCCCTGAGTTCGTCGAAGGCTGGGGCATGTACAGCGAGCAGATGATGCGCGAGCAGGGCTTCGACGCCGGGCCGGAATTCCTTCTGGCGATGAATACCGACGCGATCTGGCGAGCCTGCCGGATCATCCTGGACGTGAAGATGCACCGCGGCGAGCTGACCGCGGACGAGGCCACCGCCTTCCTGGTCGAGCACACCGCCTTCGAGCACGCCAATGCCCAGGCCGAGGTGTTCCGCTACACGTACACGCCGACGTACCAGCTCAGCTACCTGCTCGGCAAGGTGCTGCTCCTGCAGCTCCGAGCCGACGAGCAACGGCGGCTCGGTGACCGGTTCAGCCTGACGGCCTTCCACGACACGCTGCTGAGGAACGGCTCGCTGCCGATCAGCTTCCACCGACGGCTGCTGGCGGCCGAAGCCGACGGGGGCACGGGCGGCGGCCGCGCCTCGGAGAGTGGCCGAAGCGCCGGCGCGGCGACGGCCGCCGACCGGTAGCGGCGGTCGTGCTGGTAATCCCGTCGATCGACATCGAGAAAGGCCGCTCCCGCCTGGTCCACTGGCCGGGTGCGGCGGCCGGTATCGGCTCGCCCACCGACCGGCCCGAGCGGATCGCGGAACGGTTCGTGGGCCTGGGTGCGCAGATGATCCACATGGTCGACATGGACGGCGCGCGCTCGGGCAGGCCGGCCAACCTCGAGGCCGTGGGCCGCGTGGCTTCGAGGGTGGCGGTGCCACTCCAGGTGGCCGGGGGCATGGAGGGAGCGGACAACATCCGCCTCGCCTTCGCCGCCGGCGCCACGCGGGTGGTCGTCTCCATGTCCGTCGCCGACGACCCGAGGTTGCTCGCGGACTGCCTGGAGGTGGCCGGCAATTGGCTGGCCGTGGGCCTGGACCCGCGCCCGAATCGCATTGCCGCGTATCCTTGGCACAGACCCGCACCGCCAAGCCTGACGGACCTGGCCGGAGAACTCGTGGACCACGGCGTCCGCCGGCTGGTTCTGGCGCACGGTGGAGCGGTGCCGGACCTGGGTTTCCTGGCCGGACTGGCGCGGACGCTCCGCGCCGAGTTGTTCGTGGCGGGCGGGTCCGTGGACATAGATGCCATCAAGGGCCTGCGAGACGCAGCGATCGCAGGCATCATCCTCGGAGAGCCGCTCCTGTCCGGAGCCGTAGACTTCGCCAAAGCCCTGGAGGCCGCTTCATGATCGTCGCTCCCGCCAAGTCATCCGCTCGCCGGCTCGCGACCGCCGGCCTCCTCGCGTTGGCGCTGGCCGGCTGCTCCACCATCCCCGCCGTCACGCCTACGCCGACTCCATCGCTGCCCGCGACCATCCCGCCGACCACGCCGCCCTACACCCTCGCCCCGACGCCGTTCGGCTGCCCGACCTCAGCGCCGGCGGCCATGACCGGGACCGCCACCGTCACGATGACGACGAACTTCGGGACCATCGTCATCAAGGTGGATGCCAGCCTCGGGCCCAACGCGGCGGGCGCGTTCGTGGCGCTGGCCAGATGCGGCTACTACAACGACATCATCTTCCACCGCATCGTACCCGGCTTCGTGATCCAGGCTGGTGACGGGACCTACGCGCGGGAGCCCGACATCACCCCGGCCAAGATGGGGACGGGCGGGCCCGGTTGGACGATCACCGACGACCCGGTGACGACCTCCTACAAGGCAGGAACCGTCGCCATCGCGAACACCGGGACCGCGAACACGGGCAGCTCGCAGTTCTTCATCGTCCTCAGCGACACCTCCTGGAACGCAACCACGCCCAAGACCTACTCGATCTTCGGCAACGTGACCAGCGGCATGGATGTCGTCCAGCGGATCGCCCAGGTCCCGACCGGCGGCGAGCCCGAGTCCGGCGGCGGCGCGGCGTCGATGCCGCTCCAACCGATCGTGATCACCGGAACCACGGTCACCACGCCGTAGTGGCGGGAGCGCCGTGGCGTTGACTTACCGAGAGATGGCAGAGAGCAATCGGCTCTGAGAGCGCAGCCGAGGACGGCGACGAGCACCGGCGCGAACGCACCTGCGGGTTCGTGAGCAAGGAGCGCGGCGGCCGGCGACGGAAGGCGCAGGCCGGCCGAGCGAGACAGGAGCAGTCATGACAAAGGCCACGATCGACACCGACAAGGGCACGATCGAGATCGAGCTGTACACCACCGGAGCGCCGAAAGCGGCAGCCAACTTCATCGAGCTCGCCCGCAAGGGCTTCTACGACGGAGTGGTCTTCCACCGGCTCGTGCCCGGCTTCGTCATCCAGGGCGGCGACGGCGAATACGGCCACGCCGATCGGCTCGACCGCGGACGGCTGGGAACCGGCGGGCCCGGCTACAAGTTCGCCGACGAGCCGTTCGAGGGCGACTACGTTCGCGGTGCGGTCGCCATGGCCAACGCCGGCCCCAACACGAACGGCAGCCAGTTCTTCATCTGCCTGGCCGACCTCTCGGGCGGGCGGCTGCCCAAGAACTACACGCTCTTCGGCATGGTGACGAGCGGAATGGACGTGGTGGACGCGATCGGCGCCTCCAAACGAGACCACCGCGACCAGCCGGCTGAGCCCACGGCCATGCGTTCAGTGAAGATCGCCGACTAGCCGTTTACCGCGCAATTTCCCGACCGTTGCGCCGGTCGCAACACAGACGTAATCAAAGCCTCATAAAGTTGCGGTATTTTAACCCGCCGGGCCGCCAAAACCCTTGGATTGAAGGCAGAAGGGGCAGTAGACTTTAGAAGCTGCCAGTCAGCCTGCTGCCCCAGTTACAAGGTCATGGGTAGGTCGGGTTAGGGTAGTCGGTGCAGCCGACGTGATAGATGCCTTTGTAGCGTGGCAGAAGACGATCCGTTTAGGCGGAACGACCCTTCACCGGGACAGCAACGAAGCGGCTCCCTCGGGAGCCGCTTCGGTTTTAACCTCCGATTGAGGGCGGGGGCGGCGCCCCGCGGCGCTACGCGAGGCTCGCGTCGACGGGCCGCGAAAAGCTCTGAACGGGAGCGCCCTCGCCGCGCCCGCTGGACTCCGAGCGGGTTCGGTGCCGCGTTGAGGACGGGCCCGGCGCGGCAGGATGGGTGAGCCCGGCGGCGCGGCAGGAGTGCTCGGCGCGGGCGGGCGACGGCTGGTCAGGCCGGGCCGTGTCGCCCGGCCGGCCGGTGGCTCAGGCCTGGCGGGGTCCGCCCTCTTGTACCATGTCAGAACCTTCAGGGGCCCCACCGGTCGACGCCAGGTCGGCGGCAATCTCACCATGGTGATCAGTTTGGGCGAAGATCAAGCACGGTCGCCGTCTCCGGCGACCCCCGAAACACGACCGCCTCGGGAGGCGCCGGCCGCCCGGCGCGACGTCCCGGCACGCGACGAAACCCGGTTCCTGACACTCCGGGGCATCAAGATCCGGTACGTCTCTCTCGGGAACGGCAAGCCGCTGCTGCTCCTGCACGGCTGGGGCGTCTCGCTCGACACCTTCGACGCGATGGCGGCCGACCTCGCGCGCTCCTTCCGCGTCACGGCCTTCGACTTCCCCGGCCACGGCGGCTCCGACCTGCCTCCGGGGACCTGGCACGTCGACGACTTCGTCGGACTGACGCTCGACGTGATCGCGGAACTTGGGATCGGGCGCCCGGCGATCCTCGGCCACTCCTTCGGCGGGCGCGTCGCCATCAAGCTGGCGGCGGCGCGGCCGGACGCGGTCGACCGGCTCGTGCTGGTAGACGCGGCAGGAGTGCTGCCCCGACGAACCGCCGGCCGCGTGATACGACGTGCCGCTTCTCGCTTCGCCAACGGCCTCGGGCGCCGCTTCGGCCGGCCCGGGCAGGCCATCCGCGGCGCGATCGTGCGCCGCATCGCGTCGCCGGACTATCTGAACGCCGGCCCGCTGCGGGCCACTTTCGTGGCGATCGTCAACGAGGACCTGCGGCCGGTTCTCGGCGGCATCTCGTGCCCAACCCTGCTGATATGGGGCGACCGGGACGACGACACGCCGCTGGCCGATGCGCGGACGATGGAGAAGCTGATTCCGAACGCCAGCCTGCTGGTGCTGAAGAACGCCGGACACTTCTCGTACCTGGACCAGTACGGCCGGTTCCGGCTGGCCGTGATCCCGTTCCTCAGTGACGAGTCGGGCGTTCATGACTAACGGCGCCGGGCTCGATCCTATCCAGATGGTCATTCCGACAGCGGCGGTCGTAACGGCGCTGCTCCTGACGCTGCCCGGGCTGGTCGCGAGCCTCCACGCTCTCCAGCAGGACGACTACTCGAACCTCCGCTTCCTGCGGTGGCTGACGGAGCAGAAGTCTCGGCTGGTTGCCGGGCGCGTCGGACTGGTCTACCTGGTTGCGGCGATCGCGCACCTGGCGCTGGCCGGCAGCGGGAGCGCGGCCGGAGCCTACTTCGCCCCGGCCCTCGCGTCTTGTGTGGTCGTGCTGGCAACAGTACGCGCCCCAGCCCGGGCCCCGCGCAAGAAGCCGCTCATCTACACCGGGCGGGCGCGGCGCCTGCTGGCGGTCTCGGTCGTGCTGGCGGCGCTCCTGTTCGTGGCCGGCTTCCTGGCTATCTCCCGCGCCGCGGAAGCCGCCGGCCTTGCCGCGGCGTACGTCCCCGGCGTGGCGGTCCTGCTGATGGCGCCCATCTCGATCCACGCCGCCCCGTTCGTATCTATCGCCGCCAATCTCTGCCTGGCGCCCGTCCAGGGCTCCATCAACCTCTCCTACCGCGTCCGGGCCGGCCGAAAGCTGCGCCGCCTGGGCCCGATGGTGGTCGGCATCACCGGCAGCTACGGCAAGACCTCGACCAAGTACTTCACCGAGGCGCTGCTCGAGTCTCGCTTCCGCGTCCTCAAGACCCGGGCCAGCTTCAACACGATCCTGGGAGTCTGCCGGGCCGTCAACGAGGAGCTGGGGCCCGAGCACCAGGTCCTGATCGTGGAGATGGGCGCCTATCGGCGCGGCGAGATCCGCGACATGGCCCGCCTCACCCGGCCCCACATCGGCGTGCTGACGGCGATCGGGCCCCAACACCTGGAGCGCTTCGGCAGCATCGAGACGATCGAGAAGGCCAAGTTCGAGCTGCTGGAAGCTTTGGCACCCGACGGCATCGCAGTCATCAACAACGACGACCGGCGCATACGCCGGCTGGCCTCCGAGCACAGCCTCCCGAACCTCCGCCGTTACGGCATCGACGCCTCGGCCGGCAGCCTCGACCTGGCCGCCGAGTCGATCGCGCACGGTCCCGACGGCCTGAGCTTCACGCTGGTCGAGATCGACGGCTCTCGGACCGCCGTCAAGACGAGGTTGATCGGCCTCCACAACGTCTCGAACATCCTGGCCGCGGCGACGGTCGCGCGGGCCGCGGGCGTGAGCCTGCGGGAGATCGCCGGCGCGATCGGCCGGCTGCAGCCGGTCCCCCACCGCCTCGAGGTCCGCACCGGCACCGACGGTGTGACGATCATCGACGACGCCTACAACTCCAACCCGGTCGGGGCCTTCAACGCGCTCGACGCAATCTCGGAGTTCAAGACCGGACGGAAGGTACTGGTGACGCCCGGCATGGTCGAGCTCGGGACCGAGCAGGACGCCTGGAACGAGAAGTTCGGGGCGAAGGCCGCGGCGTCGTGCGACTTCGTCATCCTGGTCGGCTCGCGCCAGACCACGGCCATCCGTCGGGGTCTCGACGGCAGCGGCTTCGCCTCCGATTGCGTCAGGGCGGTCCGCAACCTGAACGACGGCCTGGAGGCGCTGAAGGGTATCGTTCGGGCGGGCGACATCGTGTTGTTCGAGAATGATCTGCCCGACCTGTACGAGGAGTGAGCGGCGCTATGTCCAATCCGACCGTGGCCGTCCTGTTCGGCGGCAGGTCAGTCGAGCACGAGGTCTCCGTCATCTCCGGCCATCAGGCCATGGACGCCCTCGATCAGGCCGGCTTCCCGATCCTGCCGATCTACATCACCAAGCAGGGCGACTGGTACGCCGGCGAGGGCCTCCACAACCTGGACCTCTACCGCGAGCAGACCTTCCACGCGGCCGGGCTCAAGAACGTCCACCGCGTCAGCCTCAGTCCCGACCGGTCGATCCGCCAGCTGGTAGTCCATCCGGGTGCCGGCGGTGGCCTGCTCGGCAAGAGCCCGAAGCTCTGGGCAGACGTCTTCTTCCCCGTGATCCACGGCAGCCACGGCGAGGACGGGTCGCTCCAGGGGCTCTTCGAGCTGGCCGACGTGCCGTACGTCGGGTCGGGCGTCCTGGCCTCGGCGATCGGCATGGACAAGGGCCGCCAGAAGGTCGTCTTCGAGGCCGCGGGAATCCCGACTCTCGACTGCCTGGAGGTCTCGCGGACCGAGTGGGCCGCAGATCCGGATGCCGTGGCGTTACGCGTCGACGCGAAGTACCGCTACCCGGTGATGGTCAAGCCGATCTCCCTGGGCAGCAGCGTCGGCGTCTCCAGCTGCGCCGACCGGAGCGCCCTTGACGAAGCCCTCGACCTGGCCCTCGAGCTCGACGGCCGCGCCCTGGTGGAGCGGGCCCTGACCGACTTCATCGAGATCAACTGCTCGGTGCTGGGGCCGCCGGAGCGCGCCTCGGCCTGCGAGCAGCCCATCCGCTCGGAGTCGCTTCTCTCCTTCGACGACAAGTACAAGCACGGCGGCAAGAAGCTCGGCCGGGGGCAGGCGCAGAGTTCCGGCATGGCCGGTCTCCAGCGCCAGGTTCCGGCGGCGATCGGCGAAGCCCTGACGGCGCAGGTACGGGACCTGGCCGTGAAGGCGTTCCGCGCCATCGGCGCCAGCGGCGTCGTCCGGGTCGACTTCCTGTACGACCAGCCCGACGGGCGGCTCTACCTCAACGAGATCAACACCACGCCGGGCTCGCTCAGCTACTACCTCTGGGAAGAGGAGGGGCTCCGTTTCGACCAGCTCGTCGCCGCTCTCGTGCAGATCGCGCTCGACCGGCACGAGTCGCAGCGAGCCACGACCTATTCGTTCTCCGCGAACCTGCTGACGAGGTAGCGGGGGCGCCGATGTCCGGTCCGTCCAACCCGACAAGAGCCGAAGCACTGCCCTGGCTACTGGAGGAAACCGATCCGGCGGTCCGGCACCTGGCCATGCTCCGGCTCATGGATCGACCGGCCCTCGATTCCGAGGTCACTGCGGCACGCGCGGCCGCGATGGCGGCCGAGCCCATCGCCCCGATCCTGGCGGCCCAGGATCGGGAGGGCTGGTGGGTCAAGCCGGGCGGCGGTTACTCGCCCAAGTACAGCGGCACCGTCTGGAGCCTGATCTTCCTGGACCAGATGGGCGCCGACGGAGATGACCCCCGCATCCGGGCCGGCTGCGAGTACCTGCTGGCGAACACGCAGGCGGCCGGCGGCGGCCTTGCCGTCGGAACGCTCCGGGGTGGAGCGGTGCCGTCGCGCGTCATTCATTGCCTGAACGGCAACCTCTTGAGAGCTCTCATCGGCTTCGGCATGCTCGACGAGGAGCGCATCCAGCATGCCCTGGCCTGGCAGGCCGCCGCCGTCACGGGCGAGGGCATGGAGCGCTGGTACGCCTTGACTCCAGGCCCCGGCTTCCGCTGCGGCGCGAACGAGGGCCGGCCGTGCGCGTGGGGAGCCGCCAAAGCCGTCCTGGCCCTCGCCCGCGTGCCGCCGGAACGCCGCAGCGCCCCTGTCGCGCGAGCCCTCGAAGCGGGCGTGGACTTCCTCCTGAGCAAGGACCCCGCGGTGGCCAACTATCCCATGCCGCCGGGCGACACGAAGCCCAGCAGCTCCTGGTTCAAGCTCGGCTTCCCGTCCGGCTACGTGGCGGACGTGCTGCAGGTCCTGGAAGCCGTGTGCGACGCGGGCGCGGCCGGGGACGCGCGCCTCGACCATGCCTTCAGCTGGCTCGCAGCCCAGAGCGATGGCAACGGCCGATGGGCCAATCACTACAACTACCAGGGCAAGCTGACCCGCGACATCGACCGCGGAGGCCGGCCCAGCAAGTGGGTCACTCTTCGAGCGCTGCGGGTTCTGAAGGCTCGCGCCGAGGCCGCGGCGCGTGGTTGACCATCCGGGACCGCCCCCCGCGACCACGGGCGGGGGGCCGCAGCCGCGGGCTGCTCCGGCAGCGCCGCACCGGCAATCTTGGCCGCCGCCGGAAGCCCCGTCCCGCTCGGGGCTGCGCTCCGCGTCGGTCGCAGCTGCTCAGCCCCGGCTGGTCGCCGATCCGGTCCCCGCCCCATCGATGCGGTCCAGGACGATGACCGGGAGTTCGCGGCTGGTCATCCGTTCGTAATCGGCGAAGCGCGGGACGGCGGATATGTGGGCATCCAGCAGCCGGCGTCGCTCGGAACCCTGGGTCACCGTGGCTCGAGCTCGAAATGCTTCGGCGCCAACCTCAACCGTGACAATGGGATCCGTCGTGATGTTCGCCAGCCAGCTCGGGTGGGTGTCCCGGCCGTTGTTGGATCCCACGACCACGTATCTGTCACCGTCGCGGGTGTACCCGAGCGGAGCGGTCCGCGGCAGGCCCGTCCTCGCCCCGGTCGACGTCATCAGCAGCATGGCAGCTCCCGCTAGGCGCCCCTGTGTGATCTGCCCACGGTTCGCGCGGAAGTCGGCGATCATGGCGCCGTTCCAGGCGGCCAGTTCTTCAGGCGTAGGCATGTCGGCTGCTCCCCGATCTCATGAACTCGGCTCCGGTGGGCAGACTAGCAGCCCCGTTGACCGGGCAACTTCCGCGAGGCAGCGGTGTGCGCCAGTTGAGCCGCGACCCGCGCCGGTCCTGAGATAATCGGTTCTCGCCGGTACCGGGCAGGATCGAGCATCCGGCGACCACGGTCCGAACGCACCGCCGCAGCCACTACAGGAGTCGATCGCGTGACGCATCTCGACTTTCCAGGTGACTTCCTCTGGGGCGCCGCCACGAGCGCATACCAGGTCGAGGGCGGCAACGACAACAGCGACTGGTGGGATTGGGAGCGGGCGCCGGATACTCCCTGCGCGGCCCCGAGCGGTGCCGCCTGCGACCACTACACGCGCTACCCGGCCGACATTGCCCTGCTGGCGTCGCTGGGGCTGAACACTTATCGCTTCTCGGTGGAGTGGGCGCGCATCGAGCCGTCGGAAGGGGTCTTCGACGCAAGGGAACTCGCCCATTACCGCGACGTCGTCGATTGCGTGCTCTCGAACGGCCTGGTTCCCATGGTCACGCTCAACCATTTCACGCTGCCGCGCTGGGTCGCGGCCGAGGGCGGCTGGACGTCGAAGCGGGTGCCGGCCCTGTTCGAGCGCTACTGCCGGCGCACACTCGAAGGGCTGGGGGATGGCGTGCCCTGGTACTGCACTATCAACGAACCGACGGCGCTGTCGACCGGCGCGTACATGAGCGGATGGGGATTCCCGCCCCGAGTCGTGGACGTCCCGAGATGGCGAACCGCGATCGGGCTCCTGGTCGACGCGCACCGACGTGCGGTCGCGGCGATTCACGAGATCCGGCCGGGCGCGAAGGCCGGGCTGGCCATGTACAGCTGTGAGCGGGCGGCGAACGCGGGCGGCAGGCCAGCCAGCGAGTTCGGTCAGCGGATGAACGAGGACGTCTTCCTGGAGGCCACGTCCGGCGACGACTTCATCGGCGTGCAGACGTACACCCGCAGCCAGCTATTCCTGCCCCGGATCGCCGCCCCGCTGACCAGGCTGGCCCTCGCCATCCACCCGCTCGAGGGCGTCGTCGTGCCGCGAGTGCTGGCGCTCAAGACCGCGGCCGCCGGGACCCAGGCACCGGCCGGCGCGCGCCTGACGCAGATGGGCTGGGAGTACCGGCCGGAGTCCCTCGCCGCCGTAGTACGGCGCTACTCGCGGCTCTGCCCCGACAAGGACCTCGTGGTCACGGAGCACGGCGTGGCCACGGCCGACGACAGGGAACGCGTCGAGTTCATCCGGAGCGGCCTGGCCGCGCTCCACGAGGCAATGGCGGATGGGGCGCGAGTGCGGGGCTACATCCACTGGAGCCTGATGGACAACTTCGAGTGGGCCCACGGATACGGCCCGAAGTTCGGGCTCGTCGGCGTGGATTGGAAGACGCAGGAACGAACCATCCGTCCGTCGGGGCGTTACCTGGGCGAGATCTCGAAGACCGGCAGGCTCGAAGTGACCGAGGATGGGGGGCCAGACGCGACCGGCGAGGCGGCCGGCGCCCGACCGGACCCGACGACCGCCTGATTCCGAGTCCGGCCAGGACCGGGCGGGTCAGGTCCGCCAGGCCTGCCTGAAAGCCTGCCGCCCTACCGACCGGCCGCTGCCTGTCTCTACGGCCTGACCGCGGCCGGGACGCGCCTGCCCTGACCGTCGACCCCCGCCGCCGCGACCAGCTCGCGGGAGGCGGCCGTGAGCGGAGTCGGCACCGTGAACGAGCCGAACAGCTCGAGGGCCAGGTCGAGGTCTTTCCGAAGATCCTCCATGGCCAGGAGCCGCGGTTCGTACCGGTCGTCCGGGTAGCCCTGCCGGCGGACCTCGAGCGCGGGCGCCAGGAGCTGCAGGACCCAGAAGACATCGTCCGGGGCGAGCCCCGCACCCTCCCCCGCGGCCTGCAACTCCGCCGCGGCGAGAACCATGTCGGCGAGCATGCTGTTCGCGACCAGTTTCAGGCGCGCCGCGCTTCCGAGTGGTCCGACGTGCCGGACGGTTCCGAGCCGACTGAGAATCGACGTCGCACGCTCGACGTCCGCCTCGCTGCCGCCGACCAGGATCGCCGCGGCACCCTCGCGAACGGCCGTCGGGACGCCGAGGAGAGGCGCGTCGACCAGGCGCGCGCCGGCGGCGTGGACGGCGACCGCAAGGTCGGCCACCAGTTCCGGCCCGGCCGTGCTCATCTCGATGAAGAGCTTCCCCTGCGCGGAGGCGAGGGCGCCTTCCGGGCCGCGAAACACGGAGAAGATGGCGTCCGGACCGGCCAGGCAGCTGACGACCACGTCGGCGCCGCGGACGGCCTCGGCGGCAGACTCCGCGACCGTGCCGACCTTCAATGCCTCGGCGCGCGCCCGCGTCCTGTTCCAGATCGTCAGCTGGAAGCCGGCACTCGCGAGCCGGCCGGCGATCGAAGAACCCATGTTGCCGGCGCCGAGCACGGCGACCCTCGGGAGATTCGCCGATCGGCCGTCCCGGGCCGCCTTGCTCTCGCGCAGGAGGTGGATGTGGGTAAGACCTGAGACCGTGCCGCGGTGAGTTTCAATCATAGTCATCGAATTGCCTCGGTTCGTTGGTTCGGGAGCCGACCCTCCGACGGCGACCTTGCCTTGCTTGATTGGCCCAATCTGAGCCAGCAAACCTTTCGATTACCTGAACCGGGCCGGAGACTCGCTGCGTGACGATGGAGAGATGGTGGAGAATTGGTGTGGAGGTCTCCCACCGCGGGTGGCGCCGGCGGCCGGACCCGAGTCACAGAGGGCGTGCAAGTTGACCGAAGCAACCGCTCCAGCACAGGTCGACATCCTGGTCGTCGGCTACGCCGATTCGCCCTCGGTGGCCGGAACCGTCGGCCTGGTCCGCGACGGCGATCGCGTGATCATCGTCGACCCGGGCATGGTCAAGAGCCGCTCGCTGATCCTGGATCCCCTCGAGCGGCTGGGCATCTCACCGGACGACGTGACCCATGTCTTCGTTTCGCACCATCACCTGGATCACACGGTCAACATCGCCCTGTTTCGCGCAGCGGAGATCGTCGATTTCCGCTCCGCTCGCCGCGACGACCAGGTCGTCACGCACCAGGGCGAGGGCTTCGAGCTCGGACCGAACACCAGGATCTGGGTCACGCCGGGCCACACTCCCCAGGACGCCAGCCTGGTCGTCGACACGGCCGACGGCCGCCAGGCCTTCACGCACCTGTGGTGGCGGTCCGATCGAACGCCGGAGGTCGATCCCTACTGCATCGATCCGGCCGAACTGGCCCAGAATCGCCGGCGGCTCCTCGGCGGCGTCGACATCGTCATCCCCGGCCACGGGGCGCCCTTCCGCGTGCGCTGACCCGGCGGCCCCGGCGCCGCGGGCGGAGGCACCCGCCGATTCGCTCGAGTTACAGCTGACGGGCGGAGGCCCGCGCGGAGTCGAACGCTTTGATCGCGGCCCCGACGGTCTCGACCGCCTCGAGCCGCAGACGGGTGGCCGACCTGAGACTTCCGGCCACGCCGAGGAACGCCGCATAGGCCATCGGCGCTTCTTTGTGCGCCCCGCCGAACCGGCTGCGCAGGAGCGCGACCGCCTCGACGGCAAGCGGATCCGCGACGACCGGGCTGGCGGCCATCTCGCGACCGGCGCCTTCGGGCCCGTCTCTGTGGTTGGCGAGACTCCAGACGATGTCGTAGGCGTCCCTGGCGTGGTGCCGATCGACGAACGCGAAGGTCTTCAGGACCATGAACGGCATGAGGCCGACCACTTGGACGCCGACGTTCACCGATGCCCCGCCGTCGAGCCTCTCGGCGCTTATCAGGACCAGCTTGCAGTCCAGGCCCACGAGTCGCGCCCCCCGGGTGTTGAGCGCCCGGAAGCTGGATCCCGAACCCGCCCGAGGCGAGAAGTCCTGGCCCGGCTGAACCTCGTCGGTGTCGCAGATGAACTCGAGGACCAGGCTGACTCCGTCTGCCTCCTTGCGCCATCGAGAGTCGGGGTCGCCGGTGAACGGCGCCTGCCGAAACCCCGCATCCACCAGGTTGCGCGCCATGATCTCGTACAATTCCGGGGCAGGGTCGCCGACCAGGAGGGTCACTGCCAGGTCCAGGTCCGGCGATCCGGCCGGAGCCGAAGCCCATGTCTTCGACGGACCGTAGAGATAGCGCGGCACGAGGCCGCCGACGAGATAGAGCCGCCGGCCCCAGAAGCCGGCGTTTCCTATGACCGTGACGAGCATGCGCTCGCACAGGTCGACGATCGTCGGGTCGTAGCCTCCCGAGCCGGTCATCGCCTTATTCCCGGGCGCGGGCCGCGTGGCGCGACGGCGGCCGGGTTGGTCGCCGCTACCCGACCGGTAGCGAGGCTTGTTCGAGCTTCGCCCTGGCTCAACTTCAACCCCCGAATAGGGCTGCCGGCGGTCGGCGATCTCGGGCCGCGATATCGAGGGCGTACCGCCGCGCCGGAGCCGGCCTGACTGTCGGTTGCAGACTACCGCACGGAAGACCACTCGACTTCGTCCGAGGACCCTGCTCCCACTCCCGGGCGATCACGTCAGGCGGTCGACCTCACCGTCTCAGGTAGACGGCCCGCCGCTCGCACTCACCCGCCAGTACGACGAGACGGTCGATGAGCTTCGCTTCGGCCGCGACGGCGTTTACGCCGCTCCCCGATGCCAGCTCGTTCCTGGAGACCAGGATCGTCCCCACCTCGGTCTGGGTTCGACCCGCGAAGCTGAGATCCTCGCGAGCATCATCCAGCTTGCGGTCCGGATAGTACCTGGTCCACCGCGAAAGCTCGGCGAAGTCCACCTCGTCGTGCGCGTCTCGCCACTCGATCGTGTGCCGCATCGCCGGCGGCGACGGAGCTTCGGGGCCGGCCCTGGCAACGGCCGAGCTGTACGACCCCGGGACCGGCAAGTTCAGCCCGACCGGCTCGATGGTCTTGGGACGCGCCGGCACCGCGGCCACCCTGCTCCACGACGGCCGCGTGCTGATTGCCGGTGGCTCCGTCGACAACCTCAATCTTCAAGTGGCGACGCTGGCCGAGCTGTACGACCCGAAGACCGGTGAGTTCAGTCCCACTGGCTCCATGGCCCACATGCGTTTCGGGCTGAGCGCGACCCTGCTGATGGATGGCCGCGTCCTTGTCCTGGGCGGCAGCAACATCGTGTCGGGGCCTACCGCCACGGCCGAGCTCTACGACCCCGCGACCGGCACGTTCAGCTCGGCCGGCTCGATGGCAACCACACGTGCCGGGTACACCGCGACCTTGCTTCCCGACGGCCAGGTCCTCATCGCGGGCGGCGACAGCGTCGAGGCCAACTTCGAGGCCCTGGGGCCGACTCTTCTCGCCTCGGCCGAACTCTACCTGCCCTAGGGTCGGCTCGACCTTGATCCATCGGTCTCGAGACGAGTCGCCTCTCCGATTTCGGCTCGCCGGGACCGAACGCCTCCTTCGGGCGCACGTTGCACCCTCGGGCGGGCGGTCAGCCGGGACGGTTGCCCGACCGGGCCAGGCGCTCGCCCGGGAGCGATGTATGGACGGCCCGGTGCTCGCCGGAGGGTCCACGGCCGCGATCGTCGGGAGCGGCTGCGTGGCTTCGGTCGTCCCCGCGGTAGCCGACGGTGGGGCGCGCCGGGGAGTGGCGGTTTGCCGCACCGTGTGGCGGCCGTCCCGGCAAGTCGTCGTGGCGTTGCGGTCGACGACCCGGCGCATAACCGATCGACGGGACGCCCTGCGCGCTCGGCGCCGGCGGGCGCGGGCGGCTCGGCTCGGCCCCGCGGAAGTCGGCCGGTATCGGCCGCCGGAAGCCGCCCGGCGCCACGATCTGGCGGGATCCGCCCGGCGCCGGCCGGCGGGGCTCGACCGGGGCCGACTGGTTGAAGCCGCTCGGCTCAGGGCGTCGGAACGGGACCTCGCCGGCCTGTCGTCGAGCGGGACGCGGCCCGCTCGGGGCCGGTCGACGGTCGGGTGAATACCCGATCGACACGGTCGAGCGGGGCGCGTCGGACCGCGGCGCCGACGGGCGGAATGCCGCCGGGCGCGACGCAGCCGGGCGTCGACCCTCGGCAGGCCGGCTGTAGCCGACGCTGCGCTGGCGGATCGGCTCGCGGCGGATCGACGGATCGACCTCGAAGCCCGGGATGACTTCGCGGGCGATGTGGCCGCGGAGCAACGTCTCGATCTCCCCCAGAAGCGAGTTCTCGTCGATGCAGACGAGCGAGACGGCGTCTCCCTCCATGCCGGCGCGGCCCGTCCGGCCGATCCGATGAACGTAGTCCTGCGCCACGGTCGGCAGCTCGAAGTTGACGACGTGCGGCAGGCCGTCGATGTCGAGGCCGCGCGAGGCGACCTCGGTGGCGACCAGGATCGCGAGGCGCCCGGCCTTGAAGTCGTCGAGGGCCTTGACCCGCTGGCTCTGGCTCTTGTTGCCGTGGATCGCGCCGGCGCTGATGCCGTCCAGGGCAAGCTGCTCGGCCAGTCGGTTGGCGCCGTGCTTGGTCCTGGTGAAGACGAGCGCGCGGTCGATCCGGCCGGTCCGGATCAGGTGGCTCAGCAGCTCGCGCTTGCGCTCTCGATCGACGGGGTAGACGACCTGGCGAACCAGCTCGATAGGGGCGTTGCGGCGGGCGATCTGGACATGAGCGGGCTCGTGGAGGAGGCCGTCGGCCAGGCCCTGGATCTCATCCGAGAAGGTCGCCGAGAAGAGCAGGTTCTGGCGGCGCCCCGGCAGCAGGTCGAGGATGCGGCGGATGTCGCGGATGAAGCCCATGTCGAGCATCCGGTCCGCCTCGTCCAGGACGAGGATCTCGACCGACGAGAGGTCGATCGTGCCCTGGCCGGCGTGGTCGAGGAGACGGCCGGGCGTGGCGACGACGATCTCCGGCCCGGCGCGGAGGGCCTGGACCTGGGGCTGGAAGCCGACCCCGCCGTAAATGGTGGTAGAGCGGATGGGCCGCTCGGAGCCGTAGGTCCGGACGCTCTCCTCGATCTGGAGGGCCAGCTCGCGCGTCGGCGTGAGCACCAGGCAGCGGATCGGCAGGCCCGTCTCGCCGCGGCGGCGGACCTTTCCGGCGGGCAGGTAGCGCACCGCGGGCCGGCTGGCGTTGAGGAGTTGCAGGATCGGCAGCACGAAGGCGGCCGTCTTGCCGGTGCCGGTCTGGGCGCCGGCGAGGATGTCGCGGCCGGCCAGCACGATCGGGATCGATTGGGCCTGGACCGGCGTCGGCACGGTGTAGCCTTGGGCGGCCACGGCGCGCAGGAGCTCGGGCGTCAACCCGAGCTGGTCGAAGGAAGGAGGCAGGTCGGTCGCCGGGGCGAGTTGGGCGGGCGACTCGAGACGCTCGGGCACAAGGCCGAGCTGAACGGAAGACATGAGAGCAATGCTCCTGACGCGGCCCACCCGCTACGTTTGTTCAGCGGGACCGGTCAGGGCGAGGGAGTGGATCGGGATCGGACGGTAGCTTTACCGGGACGCCGACCGGAGCGCCCATTCGTTCACGAAGGCACTAAGCATACACGACTCCCCGGGATCCACCGCCCGGCGGTAAGATGAGACTGAGTCTCGACCATCGCGGCGCGACCCCTCGCAGTGAACCGACCCTCCCATCTGGCGTCCCGGAAAGGCACACCTCGTGAAGCGCACCCCCGGCCGGCACTGGTGGATTCTCGGTGCCATGGTCTTCGCGCTGTTCATGGTCATGCTCGACATGACCGTCGTCACGGTCGCCCTGCCCTCGATCCAGAGCAGCCTCAACGCCAGCGAGCAGAACCTCGAGTGGACCGTCAACGCCTTCTCGCTCGCCCTCGCGTCACTCACCCTGCTCGGCGGCAAGCTGGGCGATCGTTTCGGCCGGCGGCGCCTGTTCCTCGCCGGACTCGCGCTCTTCACGGTGAGCTCGGCCGCCTGCGCGCTCTCGCAGACCGACACGCAGCTCGTCGCCGGGCGCGCCGCGCAGGGCATCGGCGGAGCGCTGATGGGACCGCTTTCGCTGTCGATCATCGTGGCCGCCTTCCCGAAGGATCGTCTGCCCACCGCGCTCGGCATCTGGGCGGGCGCCTCGGCCGTCGGGCTCGCCGTCGGGCCGCTGGTCGGAGGCTTCCTGGTCGACGCGGCCGGCTGGTCGAGCGTCTTCTGGATCAACGTGCCGATAGGCATCGCCGGCGCCATGGTGACCTTGTGGGTCGTTCCCGAGTCGCGCGACGCGACGACGGAGGCGCTCGACCTGCCCGGCACGGCGCTGGCGACCGCAGGCCTATTCGCGTTCGTCTGGGGCCTCATCGAGACGAGCTCGCACGACTGGACGTCGATCGACGTGATCTCACGGCTCGTCCTCGGATCGGTCCTGCTCGCCGCCTTCATCGTTCGCGAGGCGACCACCGCGACACCGATGCTCCCACTCGGCTTCTTCCGAAACCTGCGCTTCAGCACCGCCAATGCCGTCATGCTGGCGCTCGGTTTCGCCCTGTTCGGCGTGATCTACTTCCTGACGCTCTTCATGCAGAACGTGCAGGGATACTCGGCCGTGGAAACCGGCATCCGGTCGCTGCCGCTGACGGTCATGGTCGTCGTCGGTGCCCCCTTCGCCGGTCGTTTCAGCGGCCGCTTCGGGGCACGGCCGTTCGTAGTCGTCGGCATGGCGCTCTGCTCGGTTTCGATCGTCGGCCTGTCCAGGCTTGCGCCGGCGTCGCCTTACTCGGACATGTGGCCATGGCTCGTCGTCTTCGGGCTGGGCAGCGCCCTTACGATGCCGGTGCTCGCCGCGACGGCAATGGCGACCGCGGATCGAGCCAAGGCCGGCGTGGCCTCCGGAATGCTCAACACCTCCCGGCAGGTCGGCACGGCGCTGGGTGTGGCGGTCCTCGGCTCGATCGGCGCCACGATCGCACGCAGCGACTGGTCGAGCTGGACGAACGGGCTGCCGGCCTCGCTTCGACCCGGGGCGCAGTCGCTCGAGCCGCTCGTCGTGATCGGTCGCGGGGGCCAGATCGAGAGCCTGGCCGCGCAGACCGTCGGGCAGGCCGGCGGAGCGCTGGCCGCGACGCAGGCGGTCGACGCCTTCACCCACGGCATGGGGCAGGCGTTCCTGGTCGGGGCGGGGATCGCCCTCGTCGCCGGGGCGCTGGCCGCGGTCGGCCTGCGGGCCGATCCTCTTCCCGACGCCGGCGATCCGCCGCTCACACCTTAGCGGCCGCCAGGACCATCCGCGGCGAGGCGCGCAGGCCGTCGTCGCGTCCCCGCAGGTATCGCTGCCGGATATCCTCGGCGAACAGGAACTCCGTCCAGCCGAAGCCTGACGCCTCGAGGCGAGCGCGGAGCGCCTCGGGATCGAAGCGCGTCCGCCAGGGCTCGCCGGCGGCCGCGACGCGGGCGGCCGCCGAACCGGGCCGGGGCGGGCCGGCCGTCGAGGCATCCGGGCGTGAGAACGTGAATGCCATCTCACTCCCCCCGGGCAGCCTCGCGGCCGTGTCGAATATCGCGCCGGCGGCGCGTTCGCTCAGATAGACCAGCACCCCCAGGCAGGCGACGAAGACCGGCTCGGCCGCATCGAAGCCGGACGCCCGGAACACAGGCTCCAGGTCGTCGACCTCCAGGTCGGCCGCGGCGTACCACACGTTCGGCGGCGGCGCGATCCCGGCTCGGCTCAGGCGTGCCAGCTTGTCCGCCTGGCTGGCCGGATGATCGACCTCGACGATCCGCAGGGCGCTCGCCCAGGCCGGCTGCCGGCAGGCGAACGTGTCCAGCCCGGCGCCGAGGATCGCGTACTGGCGAACGCCGCGCCGAACCGCCTCAGCAAGGCGGTCCTCCGCGTACCGGCTCCGAACCACGACGTCGCAGCGAAGAGTGAGCGAGGCCGGCGTGCGCAGCCGTTCGGCGTGCTCGCGGATCGCGGCCGCGACTTCCGGGGCGAGCAGGCGCGACGCCAGCGGATCGTCGAAGATCGGCGGCGGGTCGTCGATCAGCAGATGGGCCGCCCGCAGCCGCGCCGCTCCGAGGGCAGTCCTGCTGGCGCCGCGATCGGAGGGGAGGCCGCCTTCGGCGTCGGTCGGCTCCAACGGACCGCTCGTCGAGCTACGTCCGGCCGAAGGCCGCTCTGACGCGCGGCGCCGTCAGGTACCACAGCGTCGCCGCCGCGATGACGATGGTGACGATGTGGCGGACGAGTTCGAGCCGGCCCAGCTGGAGAACGGCCAGGATGATGACGACGACCTCAAGCACGATCCCGAAGGACCAGGCCCACCTGCGGACTGCCCAGGCGCCGTAGGCGAACGCCAGCTCCGCGAGGCCGGCCGCAAGCAGGATGAGCGCGATCAGACGCTCGCCGCCGTGAATGCGCGGCAGCCAGGCCAGGCCTTCAGACGCGTTCCACCATGCCCCTGCCGCGACCAGGGCGAGAACTCCCAGGACTGCCGCGGCGACCGCCATCACGGCGATGCCACCGGAACGCTGCTGCATCTGCGCTACCTCGCGAACGCTTCTCGATCGATGCGGCGGAGCCGCTCGCATTCAAATCCGGACGGGGCGGCGGGCGCCGACAGGGCGGCGCCTACGGAATGCCTATGTCGTGGCTGGACCTGGCGGCGGCAATCTCGTCCTGGGTAAGCGTGGATGGATCGACCGGCGCCACGATGGTCCAATGCCGGCCGACGGGGCAGCGCTCGAAGCGGACGTTCCACAGCCTGATGGCCTTCAAGGACGCGCCCGGAACGAGGGTCGTGGTGAAGAGGTGGCCGGCGCGACACCGCACGACGCGCTCGAACCCCTGCCCGGCCGGCGCACGGCGCACGAGCACGAGAACGAGAACGAGGACGAGCACCACGACGATGGGGAGGACGATGGAGAGGATCCCGGTGTCCACCCGCGGAGTATAGATCCCGGCCCGGAGGCGCCCGGCGCAGGGTTCGGGCTCCCTCGCGGTCGACGGCGCGCTACGAATTCGATCCCTTCCAGCCGACTACTACAGCGCAAGGGTCGTCGAGTTCCGAACCGGCCCGGCCGCGCACGGGGTGCCGGCCGATGAACGGAACGGCCCGACGAAGTGACATGACACGCCGTGTGGATGCTGACGATGGACGGACACAGCGACGAGAACGAGCTGGCGATCCAGGATCGCGTTCTCGTGGAAACCGAGATCTACGGTCGATCGGTCCCGTTCCGGGCCGTCGTCGTAAGGCTGTGCCCGACGGAACTATGGCTCGGCATCGCCTCGCCCGACCGGCGCCTAGAGACGCTTCGGGCGAACCAGCCGATCCGGATCACCGTGGCGCGGCCCGGGGCCGCCCTGCTGGGCCGGTCGGAGTTCCTGAGGCCTCTCGGCGGCAGCAAGTCGCGCATCTTCGCGGTCGACAGGCCCGAAGTCATGGAGCTGGTGCAACGGCGCAGCTACGTCCGCTACCCGATCGGGCTGCCGGTTCGCTTCTGCCACGTCGACCCGGCCACCTGGGAGCCGCGGGGCAAGATCGCCACGACCATGACCAGGAACTTGAGCCCCGGCGGCATCCTGTTCGTTGCCAACGCTCCCGTCAGCGTCGGCGACGACCTGGATCTGACGCTGCCGCTCTCAGGCGGTGACCGGGTCTCTATGAACGGCGTCGTGAGACGACTGGGACGCGGGACCGACGACATCACGGTCGGCTCGAAGGACCGGGCGGACCAGACGGAGGTCGCGGTCAAGTTCACGCGCATCACCGCGTTCGACCAGGATCGTATAGTCCGGCTCATCCTGCTGGCCGAGCACCGGCGCCGCCAGGCAGAGTCGCACGAGCTCTACGATTCTCCGGCCCGGCCTTCTGCACCGTAACCGCCCGCCTCTCGCGGCCGGAGAACGATCGCCGCCCGTGGCCGACGTCCGAGGCAAGGTAGTCTAGTAAGTGATGCATTTGCCCCGGCCGACCCGCTGGCGAGCGTTCGCCTCGGCGCGCTACCGCCCCTTCCAGGCGATTGCCACGGGCCAGGCCTTCACCGCGTCGTATGCCTCGGATGCGCTCTTCGTTCCTCTCCTGCTGCGTCTGGGCGCGCCCCCGGCGCTGGTGGTCCTCGTCGGCGCCGCCCCGGTCGGAGGCGCGGCGCTGCAGGCACTGGCGCCGCAAATCCTCCGGCGGATGAAGGGCGACCTCCGCCGGCTCACGCTGGGCCTGGCCCTGGCGGAGACGCGCGGGTTCCTGCTGGCCGCGATCGTGGCCGGCGTGGCCGCGGGGGTGGTGGGCCGGCCGCTGGGGATTGCCCTCATCTCCCTGACCGTCGCGATCTGCCAGACGGCCGGCGTCCTGTCCGGGTCCAACATCACGCTCTGGACCGCCGTCGTTCTGCCCGACGCCGAGCGCCGCCTGGTGGGGCCGCGCATGGGCGCTCTCACGATGGCTCTCTCGACCGCCCTTCTCTTGCCGGCGGGGTTCGTGCTGGACGCGGGAACGCGCGCGATCGGCTTGTGGGCGTACGTGGCCTTCCTCCTTGTCGGCGGGCTGACTTCCACCATGACTCCGCTGGCCGTGGCCCGGCTGCCCCGCCCCGGGCGCGTGCTGGTCGCTCGCGAGGCGGCGGGAGGCACCGAGATCCCGCCTCCGTTTCGCCGCTTCACCAACGTGAGCGCCGTTGCCTCCGTCGGCCAGGGCCTGATCCCGTCCCTGTCGCTCTACGCCCTCAGCGTTCTGGGGATGTCGGCCGGCTTCGCCGTCGCGCTCTCGGGCCTCGCGGCGGCCGGCGCGCTGGTGGGCTCGATGGCCGCTGGCTCATTCCTTCTGGGTGGCTCGTCCAGCCGCGTGCTGCGAGCCAGCTTCGTGTTCCGGGCGGTGGCGGCCGCGTGCTGCGTCGCGGCGATCCCCGCGAATCCGCTGGCGCCGGCGCTGCTGCTGGTCGGATCGGCGCTCTTCAACGGCGGAGGCAACGCCGGTGCCCTCGCCACCAACGAGCGGCTCTTCCGCCTGGCTCCCGCCCAGGCTCGCGTCCACTGCCAGAGCCGTTTCGTGGGCGCGACGGCGGGTGCGGCGGGGGCGGGATCCCTCGTCTGCGCGGCGGCCCTGGCCGTCGCGCCACCGGCCGCCTGGGCCGCCTACACCGCCCTGTATGCCGGCTCGGGGGTCTGTCGGGCCGTCGCCTCGATTCGAACCGAGGTCTCGCCATCGTGGCGGAGCGCGTCCGCCCCGACGGTCTAGCGGAACCGACGGTCTGGCTCGTTTCGGGCCGCGACCGCCGGGTGGGCCTCAAAGTCGACCTCCGGCGCACGGCCGAACTCAGGCGCCGCGTAGAACGCCGCGGCCGGCGATCGAGCCCGGGCGTGGAGCTGATCGAATCGGGCGAGGGTTACAATGAAGCAGGTTAATGAACGGCTTCCCCGGAGCTCCGGATCAGCTCGCGATCCGAGGCGCGATCGCGGTGGCCAGCAGATCGACATGAGGTGCCGGCGTGCAAGCAATACCCGAGGAACTCGCCTACCTGTTGCGCACGAACGTGCCCGCGCACGTGTCCCTGACGGAGGCGGACGGGTCGCTGGTCACGCACATCATGTGGGTGGACTACGACGGCGAGCACATCCTGACGGGCTCACCGACCGAGTCCTATAAGAGCCGCGCCCTGCGCCTGCGTCCGAACGTCGCGGTCTCCGTGATGGACCCGGCCGACCCCTGGCGCCGCCTTTCGATCAGCGGACGGGTCACCGAATTCCGCCCGGACGAAGGTCTGGCGTTCATCAACATGCTCTCGGGGCGGTACGTGGGAACGCCCTATCCGCGCACTGCGCCGCGTGAGATCTTCGTGATCACCCCCGACAAGGTCCGCGCCTTCCTGGGACGACGCTGACCATCATCTGCTCGGGCGTGAGACCGATCCCGCGGTCGGGCCCCCGCTTTCCACGGCGGCGTTGACGAAGACAGTTTGAAGGGCCGAACCGAACGGGGGGCTCACTACCCCGCTCGACTGCTCCAGGAGACCGGCCGCCTCCATGGCGAGGCGCAGCTCGTCGGCGGCAAGCCGGCGGTGCGACGGCACCAGACCCCCGCTCGAACCCTCAAGCCCTCCCGGCTCTATGACCACGAAGCGCCCGGCCGGCCGAAGCGATCGGGCCGGCGCTTCCAGCGTGGCCGGCAGCGCGGACCGGTCGATGTCGTGAAGGACGAAATGGGCGAGGATCAGGTCGTACGAGGCATACGGCAGGTCGACAGCCGGCGCTTCGCCCAACAGGAAGTCCACGTTGGCCCGGCTCCGCAGCCGGCGGCGAGCTTCCGCCAGCCAGACCGGCGATACATCCAGGCACGTCACGCGGCCGCCCCGATCCAGAACCCGGGCGAGGAAGAGCGCCTCGGAGCCGGCCCCGGAGCCGAAGTCCAGAACGCGCTCGGCGCCGGTCAGGCCCAGTGAGGCGACCAGCCGGCGCAGGTAGCGAGACCGCAGCGGGTCGTACACGAGCCGGTACCCGGCGCGACCGAGGCGGGACGGCTCGGTGTAGTGGTTCTGTTGATGGTCCATCCGGAAATCTCCTTGGCTCCGACGTTTCGTGACATGTTGCGCGCGAGATGTGAACGAGCCGTGTCGACGACGAGGAGACATGGCGAAGCGGCATCGTCGCCGGCTGTATTCCGGGCGCGCGATAATGCCGCCTATGCGACTGGCCGAAGGCGTCTACAAGGTGGACGGGGTGAGCGTCGCCAATGTCTACCTCGTGGAGGGCTCGGATGGCCTCCTGCTGGTGGACACGGGCATGCCCGGGAACGCGAAGCGGATCGTGGCCTTCATCGAAGGCACCGGCCGGCGGGCAGACGAGTTGCGCCACATCGTCCTGACCCATTGCGACATCGATCACATCGGCAGCGCGGCCGCGCTCAAGAGACTGACCGGAGCCGAGGTCGCCATCCACGAACTGGATGGGCCGGTTCTCGCGGGTGTACAGAGGCCGCAGAAGGGCGGGCTGCTCATGGCCGCGTTCTCCCGGCTGCTCAGACCCGCGCCGGTCGTCCCCGACGCGGGCCTCGTGGACGGCGACACGATCGGCGGCCTTCGGGTCATACACGTACCGGGGCATACCGCCGGCAGCATGGTCCTGTGGCGGGAGGACGGCGTGGCGTTCTCGGGAGATGCGCTCCTCGGCGACGGGCACGGGCAGGTTCGCTGGCCGGATCCTCGCCTCGCGCTCGATCGAGCTCAGGCACGGGCCTCGGCCGAGCGGATCAGGGCGCTGCCGGTCACGCTGCTGTGTCCGGGCCACGGAGCGCCGGTTCGCTTCTGAACGGTCCGGCCGAGGTCGAGGCTCGCTGACAGCGAGTAACGGGACCCTCGGTCCGCCTACGAAGCGGCCGGAACAGGCGTTGCCGAAGGCACTCCCGCCGGCGAGGCCGATGGCCTGGAGGACGGGGCGGGCGACGCCGACGCGCCCGTGGGCGTCGGAGACGGCGTGTGAGACGCCGAGGGCGTGGGCGAGGCGGCGGGCGCCTTTACCGGGCAGGTGTTGGCGGGCGCGGGCTTCCCATACCAGGTGCTGTCCCTCCCGAACAGCTGGACCGACAGCGCGGCGACCCTGGCGTTGACCAGGCAGGTCGTGGCGGCCGAACTCAGGCTGTTGACGCCGGTGATGGTATAGGGCGGCCCCAGCACGATCTGCCTGATGTTGCTGCTCGGAACATCCTGGCCTATGGCCACATAGTCGGCGACCTGGTCGGACGGGAAGTTGGTGGTGACGCTGGTGCCGATGGTGGAGATGAGGCTCGGCAGGTTCAGTATCTGGTCGGGCTGGGCCATCTTGTGCAGCAAGGCGACCAGGACCTGCTGCTGCCGTGACGAGCGGGCCCAGTCGCTGCTGCCATGACGCGACCTCACGAAGGCCAGGGCCTGCTCGCCGTCCAGGTGCTGCGGGCCGGCCGCCAGGAAGAAGCCCTCGGGATGGCCGTCGAGCCAATCGTAGGTGGGGTCGCTGATGGCGGTTTGATTGACGACGTCGATCCCGCCGACCATGTCGATCATCTTCTGGAAGCCGTCGAAGTCCATGACCGCGTAGTAGTTGATCGGGATGCCGACGAGGTAGCTCACCTCTTTCACCAGGGTCATGTAGGGGCTGTCCGGCGAGATGATCCATCCGTTCTGGACGTAGGTCGGCAGCGAGTTGATCCTGGTCGTGACCGGAACGGCCTGATGGTTCCCGAAGTAGAGCGGGAAGCTGGCGCTGTCGCGGGGCACGCTGACCATCTGGACGGAGTTGGTCGCGGGATCGTAGCTGACGACCATGATGGAGTCGTAGAGATGCTCGCTGCGGCCCGGAGCGGAATCCACGCCGGTGAAAAGGATGGTCACGCGGCTGTCTATCGAGGGGGCGGCCGTCGGCGTCGGTGTGGCTCCCGGCGTATCGGTCGGTCCGGCGGTGTCGGCCGATCCGTCCGAATGCCCTGAAGTCTGGCTCGGCGCGGGAGTGGTGAGATCGATCAGGGAGGGGTTCGGGTTGAACACCGCCGTCCCGGCGTTGGAGTAGACGGCCAGGACAAGCCCGGCTCCGGCGTGGCTGACGACGATGGCCACGGCCAGAGCCACGACGACGAACTTGTCGAGCGACTGGTGGGTCCTCGACCGCCCGCCCTCCAGGTAAACATTCAGGACGGCGGCAAGCCGCCATGCGCCGAGCAGGATCACGATCGCCACCGCGGCCAGGCCGACGTCGCGGTTGGCGAATAGTTCTGCGGCGAAGACTACCGGCCCGCGTCGAAGCTCATAGGCCAGCAGAAGCAGCACGAGCGCGGGAGGCACGGCAAACAGGGCCGCGACGCGGCGCTTGCGCATGGACAGCTGCCCCAGGCCTGGCCATAGAAAGGAGAGAAGCGCGGCCAGCGAGGACGAAGCCGGCGCGCGGCCGACCTCGGGCGATTGATCTGTTTCGCTCACGGTCTTCCAGACGGGCGGATTAACGAGGTTGTTCCGGTGAGGACCTGCGCCCGGACCCGGTCAGGCTCTTATAGCACGTCGGCCGTGGCCAATCCTGAATTCGAGGGCGAGGTTGACGCGGCGCCCGGCTGAACGTCGCCCGCCGGGGCCCGCTCTGCCGGCGTCCTTTGCGTGCGCAGGCGAACAGGCCGTGCGCCTCATCCGGAGCAGGGCATGCGGGTTACGACGGTGGCGACAAATGGAAGAGCCGGCGGCCGAGCGGCCTCCGGCTCTTCAGTTGATCGACTGAGGAAGGCTCAGTTGGTGGGCGAAGTCACGGAGCTCGCGTAATGGTTGCTAGACAGGCCGTTGACCGTGAGGGACCCGGCCATGAAGATGCCCCAGTACTCATGGGAGATGTGGTTGCCCGCCACGGTGAGCGTGACCGGGACGACGGCGCTGAAGAGCGCGATGCCGGTCGGATGGCCGCTGCCGGAGTCGGGATCGACGCCGTTGCCGGAGATCCAGTTGCCGACGATGACGTTGCCCGACACGTTCTGGCCCGGGGCGTGGGCGTGGACGCCCACTCCGGCCTCACCGTTGTTGCGAAGAACGTTGCCGATTACCCAGTTGTCGTAGGAGGCCGCTCCGGGGAACGGGGCGAACATGCCCACGCCGGCCCCGCCGTTGCCCTCGGAGACGTTGTGGATGACCAGGTTGTCGTAGACGCCGCCCTGCGTGGGATCGGACATGGCGAGAGCGTTGTGCGACGGCAGGGTGATCCCGCAGTCCTCGAGGTTGTCCTTCGAGACGTTTCCGGCGATCACATTGTGGGCGCTCGGTCCGATCTCGTCGGTGATGAGAATGCCGCCCACGTTGTTCTCGACCAGGTTGCCCACCAGCCGTGACCAGGTCACGCTGAGGAAGTGGATGCCCTCGCCGCAATCGCCGGGGACGTTGCCCTGGGCCTGGCATTCGAAGGTCAGGCTCGTGTTGAAGCCAGCGTCGTCCAGGCGGACGGTGTTGTACTCGATCAGGACCTTCGAGGTCCCGGCCACGAGGATGCCCTCGCCGAGTGCGTGCTCAACGGTGAAACCCTTGACCACGGTTCCGCGGGCGCCGGGACCGAAGACGAGTAGCCCGTAGCCGACGATCCCCTGGCCGGCGAGCGGCTGAATCCCACCGGTCTGGCCCGTGGCGTCGATAACGGCATGCTCGCCCTTTAGAGTCAGGCGCTTGGTGATGGAGACCTGCTCGGCGTAGGTGCCTTTCGCGACATTGATGGTTGCCCCGACCGGCGCGACCGACACGGCGTGACCGATCGTCAGGCAGGGTTCGGCGTATGTGCAGGGGTTGGCGTCGCTGCCGTGCAGGTGGGAGACGTACAGCCCTGAGGGGCTCGATGCCGCAACCGGGGCTACGAAGATGGCCGCGGCCATGACGGCTACGAGCCCTGCAGCCGCTGCTCGAGCAAGCCGATGGGGCGAAACCAGGGTCATGAGGTTTCCTCCAGGTCTGGGCACCTGGTTCGGACGCGGGTGCCGAACGGTGCGCCGTAGGGACTCAAAGACGGGGCCTTCAAGGGTCATGGAACCTCCTCGGGCACGCTCGTACCCGACGACCGAAGGGTCGGACTCGCCATTGGCCCTGCGCGACGGTCGTGGCGACCGTATGGGGACGCCGCGCTGGTGGGGAGCAGACTCTCCCGTGCCTCCCTTGGTCGCCGGAGCTTGCTCGAAGTCGCACCGAATAGCCAGGCGGCGTTCCGGCCCGTGACCCTGTGTTCCGGCCCGTGGCACCAGACCGGAGGGATGGCCGTCCATCGGCCCTGGCCGGCGGGAGATGGCGCGTTGCGCCGCCGCTCCCGAATGCAGCGAGCCGCCGCTCCGGGGCGCAGCGAGCCGCCGTTCGAAGGGGAAGGCGCCCGGCGCTGCCGCCGTCCGGTCGTCCGCTCGAGGCCGGAGGCGCCCGGCGCTGCCGCCGCCCGGGCGGTCGTCGAGTTGCCGGCCCTCTCAGGCGCTGATGTCGAAGGTGCTGGCCGTGGCCTGCTGTGTCCCGGCGGCCCAGGCGCTCGCCGCGGCCTGTGGTATGGCGGCCGCCCCCGACTGACTCTGCGAGCCGGGCGTTCGACTGGCCATCTGCGTCGCGATCTGGGTCGCCTGGTCCGCGGTGAGGTTGGAGTTCGACCCCTGGATGGTCGCCGCCAGGGCACTGATCAGGGAGCTCTGGCTGACGCCCTGCGACGATGCGATCGCGGCGAGGCTCTGGCCGCTCTGCAGCGCGGACGTGAGGTCGCTCGGGCTCATGCCGAGCAACTGGGCGGCGGCACTCATCGCTCCGCCACCACCGTGGTGATGGTGGTGGTGATGCCCCTGAGTCGCGGTTACCCCTGAAGTGCCCTGGACGGCGCCCGACGACGACGTGACGGACTGCCCGGACTGGATGGCCGCGAGCACGGCTGCGTTCACCTGCGCGGTGCTTGCTGACGACGTGACGGATTGTTGAGGCTGCACAGATGTCAGCCCGACGGCGCTGACCTGAGCGGCGCTGAACTGTATGGCCGATATGCCGTCCACGCATGGCTCCTTGATGGCGGTTCGGGCCCTCCGCCAGATAGTCTCTGTCATCTCGAAGGCGCCACGGGCCCGGACCGAGGGGCAACGCCTAGAGAGGAAGCCTCGTCTTTGCGATCGGCTCGTCGAATTCGATGTTTGCACGCCGAGGTGCCGATAGCGGCTGCCGGAGCGAAGAGTCCTTCCAACCGGTGAAACCCTCGGGTTGACCCGCCTTCGCGTGCCGCTGCCGCGCTTCGAATTGGACCGAGCCTAGAATGACGGCGATGCAGCAGGCAGTGCGCCTCCCAACTTCGGTCCCGGCGGCCATGATTCCACGGCTACTCGAGGCCGCGTGAGCGCACGGAGGAAGCCATGGCCAACATGACGCAGAACCAGCCCACAGCTGGGCCGCCCCTGAACGTCCTTCACGATCAGAACCCTCCCAACACCCTGGGCGGAATCGGCGCTCCGACCACGCGCTCACGGCTCCGCATTCCGCGAGGAGCGTTCGTGGTAGTCGTGGTCGTGGTCGTGATCTTGCTCGTGATCCTGGTCGGACACTGAACCAGATCGGCCGGGAGATCGACGGGCAATAGGCAACCCGGCGCACCTTCAGCCCGACATCCGAGACGCCCCGGAGGTCCAGGACCGGTGAGTCCGATGGGACGGCGCGTAGACTACGATCGAGGAGCGTGCTGGAGGGTGCCCATGGAACTCGGATCGGCCCCGGCGGTTGATCGTTTCCTGGCGCCGGATCCGGCCCAGCGGAGAGTCGCGCGCGAGCTTTACGACGGCATCGCGGGACTTCCGATCATCAGCCCGCACGGCCACGTCGACCCCCGCCTGCTCGCCGATCCGGACGCGACCTTCGGAACGCCCACGGACCTGTTCGTTATCCCGGACCATTACATCCTTCGGATGCTCTACTCCCAGGGGATCCCGCTCGAAGCCCTCGGGGTTCCGATCCAAAGCGATCTGTCGAACGGGCCCGCGACCGAGACCGATCATCGCCGCGCCTGGCAGCTCTTCGCCGACAACTTCTTCCTCTTCCGGGCGACGCCGTCCGGCTTGTGGCTCGCCGACGAGCTTCGCGAGGTCTTCGGGATCGACGAGCCGCTGGCGAGCGAGAACGCCGGCGCCGTCTACGACGAACTGGCCGCCAGGCTCGCCCGCCCAGAGTTCCGGCCGCGGGCTCTCTTCGAGCGGGCCCGAATCGAGACGCTCTGCACGACGGACGACGCGGCCGACGCGCTGGAGAGCCATCGGGCGATCCGGGCCTCCCGCTGGCCCGGCGACGTGCGCCCGACCCTCCGGCCCGACGGCGTGATCAACCTCCTGGCCCCCGGCTGGCGGGAACACCTCGACGCGCTTTCGGCCGCCGTCGGCCGGGAGATCACGAGGACGGCCGAGCTGGTAGCCGCCCTGGAAGAGCGGCGCTCGTTCTTCCTCTCGATGGGAGCCGTCGCGACCGACCACGGTGTCGAGTCCGCCTACACCGCGCCGCTCTTCGAGGCCGAGGCCGACACGATCCTCAACCACGCCCTCCGAGGCAAGGCGACCGCGGACGAGGCCCGCCGCTTCGCCGGCCACATGCTGATCGAGTTCGCCCGCATGAGCATCGAGGACGGGCTCGTGATGCAGCTCCACGTCGGCTCGTTCCGAAACCACGACCGGGCGCTGTTCGAGCGGTACGGAGCCGACATGGGCGCGGACATCCCGGTCGCGGCGGAGTTCACCCGCAACCTCCGGCCGCTGCTCGACCGGTTCGGCGACGACCCGCGCCTGAGGCTCATCGTCTTCACGCTCGACGAAACCGCGTACGCCCGCGAACTCGCCCCGCTCGCGGGCCACTACCCGGCGCTCCGCGTCGGCCCGCCCTGGTGGTTCCACGACAGCCTGAACGGAATGGCCCGCTACTTCGACCAGGTGATCGAGACGGCCGGGCTCTACAACACGGTCGGGTTCAACGACGACACGCGCGCCTTCTGCTCGATACCGGTCCGGCACGACGTCTGGCGGCGGGCAAGCTCCAGCTGGCTGGCCGGCCTCGTCGTCCGCGGGATAGTCGACGCGTCCGACGCGAGCACGATGGCCCACGAGATGGCTTACGGTCTGGCCAAACGCGCCTACCGGCTCGACGGAACCTCGTAAGAGCCCTCGGTGGTGCGACGGTCTCGAGCGGCCGCCGGCATCAATCGAGGACGGGTTCCCGACGCGGAGATTGACCCCGCGCGCGGAGCGCGTAGAGTGGGCCGGCGTCCGAACGGCAGATAGAAAGGCGGCCCCATGCGGCGGCTCCCAAGGCAGATCGTGGCGCTCGTCGTCGTGGTCATCGTGGCCGGCGGCCTGGCGCTGGTGGCCGCGTCCAGGGGGTCGGCTCCGGCTTCGCCGGCCCCGAGTTCGACCTTGCCGACGGCGGACCAGGCAGTCCAGGCCTGGCAGGCGTTCCAGGCTCACGTGGCCACTTCCCTCCCGGGGCTCGAGACCGACATCAACGCCATCGCGACCGCAGGCACGGCGGGCGACATCACCGCCACCACCTCCGCAGCGAGCGCGGTCAAAGCCGACGCCATGAGTGAGGTCGCCTGGCTTCAGGCCAACCCGGCCGCGCTCTGCTATCAGGCCGTCTACAACGATTACCTGCTGGCCAACCAGACCCTGGAGTCCGCCATGACTGACGCGCTCGGCGGCGACTACACGACGGCCAACACGCTGATCGGGCAGTTCAACTCGTTGCTGGCCAACCTGGCGGACGACACCGTGACCACCGCCTGCCAGTAGGCTCGCCGCGCCCCCGGAGGGTGTCGCCGGATCCGGGTGAAGGTGACGCCGGCAGGCGGAGTCCCCGCGGCGTACGACGCCGTCTAAATGGCCGTCGCCCGGATAGACGACCACATGATTGTGGCCGGTGACCAGATTGAGGCGACGAACGGACCCGGTCCCGAGGTCGAATGGGCCTCCCCCGACGGCAATACCTGGACGCGCCGCAGGAGCCCGGTCGCGTGCGGCAAAGTCTTGGTTGGACCCACCCAGGGATTGATCCTTTACGACCAACCACAACGGGCCGACCTACATGGTCATCGACGACGACTTGAGCTTCGTCCCCCTCAAGGAGCGCGGCCCGGTGCCTTCGATCGACAACTGGCAGACGGCCCCTGGACCGACTGGCCTGCTCGTGACGGCAGGCGGCTCGCGGTTCTGGGTCGGCGTAGCAACGGCAGGCTGACCGCGCCGATATCGGGCCGCCTGCCATCGGGAGGCGCGGGCGCGAGGTTCGGGAGCCCGTGGTCCGTCTTTGCGTGGATGGCCGCCCGGAAGGAGGGGCAGATGACTGCGGCGTTCGAATCCGCTCTGAGCAGGGCGCCCGGGACCAGGTGGCGCGGAGGGCAGGACACGGCCATCCCAGCCCGGAACCCCGGCCGGCGAGCTGGCGTCTTGACCGCACCAACGGCATCCCGAACATGGAGACGTCCCGCCAATGCACCGGAACCTGATCACCAGCATTCGCTCGACCGTCGTGCTCATGGGCCTCGGGCTCATGCTGGCCGCGTGTTCGGCCGGCGGCAGCGCCCCGCCATCGACCCCGCTACCTTCCCCGGTCGAGGCGACACCGGTCGCCTCGGGCTCAGACCTCCAGATCGACGAGACCAACAACGGAGGCAGCGTCGCGGTGGCGGTCGGGTCCGAAGTGACGCTCAAGCTCGGAAGCACCTACTGGCAGGTGCAGGGCAGCTCCGATCCGGCAGTCCTGGCTCTCGTCCCGGGGCCCACAACCCCAGGCGCCGCCCCCATGGCCTGCGTGCCCGGCGCCGGCTGTGGGACCGTCACCGCCGTCTTTCGTGCCCTCGCACCCGGGAGCGCCACCATCACTGCCAGCCGCACGACTTGCGGCGAGGCCCTTCTCTGCACCGGCGCCGCCGGCACCTACAAGGTCACAGTCGACGTGCACGGGTAGACATCGGACCGGCGTTTCGGTTCTGGCTGAAAGTCCCCTAGACTCGCCGTGTGAACACGCTTACCGCCTTCGGGGCGCTTGCCGTCGGCGCCATGCTCCTCTTCTACGCACTTGAAGCACGTTCGCCCTGGTTCGTCGTCACGTTCGCCGGCGCGTGTCTCGCATCGTCCGCCTACGGGTTCCTGCAGGGAGCGTGGCCCTTCGGTGTCGTCGAGCTGGTCTGGAGCGGAGTCGCCGCCCGCCGCTGGTGGATGAGAAGCCACGCGGAACGCTGATCGGAAGATCGATCCCCATCCACCGGCCGGGGCCTCGAGGCCGGCGCCGACCCACAGCGCGGGCAAGGTGACGGCGGACGGCATCGCCGGCGCCGTGATGCCCGTCAAGGCCCAGCCAGACATCACGGTGGCAACTGGCCTCGGCTGTCTCCATGACCAGCGGCTTACCGCTAGGATTCGGCTTCCAATTCGGCGATCTAGCCCGTGACACCGAGACAGGGAGAAAGCACCCTTGCCGTCGTTCGGACCGCCCGACGTGGAGAGACTCAGCGCCAGCCGAGACGTCGCCGGCCTGATCCGGGCTCTTGGCTATACAAGGGACCCGCGCGTGCGCCGTGACGCCGCGGCGGCGCTCGGCTCCATCGGCGACCCGGGCGTTGTCGAGTTTCTGATGGCCGCTCTCAAAGACGACAGCTGGAGCGTCCGTGAAGCTGCCGCGCAGTCCCTGGGTCAGCTGCGTGACGCCCGGACAACCGAGCCCTTCGTCGGCGCGTTACAAGGGTCCACCGAGGAGGTCCGCCAGGCTGCCGTGCAAGCGCTCGAGGAGATCGGCGACCCCCGCTCCGTCGAACCCCTGGTCATCGCCCTCAAGGACGAAAGCTGGAACGTGCGCATGGCGGCGGCACAGGCTCTGGGCAGGATCGGCGATGAGCGCGTCGTTGAGCCCCTCGCCGCGACCCTGCGCGACACGGACCTGGGGGTCCGCGATGCCGCCGCCGAGGCGCTGGTCAGGATCGGTCATCCGGCCTTCGAGGCCTTCGTGGAGGCGCTGGCGGCTGAGAGCTGGGATGTCCGCCGGACAGCCGCGAGGGCTCTCGGCCACCTGGGTGACTCACGCGCGGTGGCGGCCCTGCTGGTGGCTCTACGCGACCTCAACGACAGCTGGCTGCGCCGCGACGCCGCCGCGGCGCTCGGCTCGATCGGCGACCCGAGCGCCGTTTCGTACCTGGCGATCAGCCTCATCGACGTCTCGCAGGAGGTGCGCCGGGCTGCCGCGGAGGCGCTCGGCAGAATAAGCGATCCCAGAGCCATCCACCCGCTGGTCGACGCGCTCGATGACCCGGAAGCGAAGGTTCGCCAGGCTGCCGCGGAGGCGCTCGGACTTCTCGACCGGCCGGCGAACCCGACCGAGAACGTCGCTCAGCAGACCCGGGCGACGGGCGTGCCGGGACAGCAGTCAAAGCAACCCTGAGGGCGGCCGCGGGCCGCAGCGGGCATATCCGCCAGGCAAGCAACGCGACCCTGGCCAGCCCTCGCCCCGCAGGGCGGTGGCATCGTCGGCGCCGCGCCGCGGCCTTTCGGACTAGCCGCCGAGGATCCCGCCCAGGCCTCCGCCCAACAGGCCGCCGAGGGGAGACGACTCGTGTCCCTCTTCCTTCTCGATCTGCTCCAGGGCGACGACGATCGCCAGGGCCAGCGCGGCATCGTAGCCCGGTGAGACATGGATGCCGTAGGCGTCGTGAATGGAGAAGAACTCGCGAGAGGCGACGATGACGTCTATGCCGTCCTTCTGGATGTGGAATTCGCGACCCATCCAGTTGCCGGTCACCTTCATCTGCCCGCCGTCCGCCACGGTGATCGTGAAGTGCTCGCCCAACATCGACATCAGGGCCTTCTGGATCGTCGCGACGACCTTGTCGCCCTGCTTGACCTCGAAAGTCTTGTGGACGTGCGCCAGCGACTTGTTGATCTCGTAGAGCTCCCGTCCCGACGTGTCCTTGAGGAACAAGGAGCGCCGGAGTGCCAGGAGCTTGCCGTCCACCTCGAAGGCGTGGTTTCCGTTCGCGTCGTCGATCCAGAGGTCGCCGGTCATCGAGATCAGCTTCTGGTTGAGCACGAACGTCTGGACGGCAGCGTTCTCTTCGGCGGCCCCGGCGGCCGGCGCGGGAGCGGGAGCGGGAGCGGCTGCCGGCGTGGGAGCGGGAGCGACGAAGGGAGGCGGAGCCGAGGCGCCCGGCGGGGGTGGCATCAGCGGTCCGACCGGGGCGCCGCAGCTTACACAGAACCTGGCACCGTCGGCCAGGCCGCCGCCACACTGAGTGCAGAACATCGCCAAGGTCCACCTCTTGCTGACGAGCAACCGAACGCTTCCACAGTATGCGCGGGCGGACACGATTTGCCGCCGAGTTGCCTCCCAGCCGCAAACGCCGCGCCGGCGCGCCGCCGGGCGAGCTCGCGCCACATTGTCACGGGTAGTCCCTGTTCGCCCGCCGGCCGAAGTTCCGACTCGCGTACAGCAACCTCTGTCGCCGGGTTTGGTTTCTAGGCAGCCCGGGAACGGGGATGCCCCGTCAAGTCCACCGGAATGCTCATGCCCGAACTCGCCTCAGGCTCTGAACTCAGCCGGAACCTCGCCACCAAGGCGTCGAGCTGCGCGGCCATGTCGGCGAGACTCGCCGCCGATGCCACTATCTCCTCGACCTGCGCCGAGAGCTCCTCAGTCGCCGCGCTGACCTCCTCGGCCGAGGCCGAATTCTCCTCGCTGATGGCGGCGATCGAGTCTATTGCCGCGGACACCGAGCCCGCGCTGGCCGTCATGCGGGTCGCGGCGTCGTTGGTCCCGGCCGCGATGGCTTCTATGGCGTCGGTTGCCGAAACGACGCCGCTCGAGGCATCTGCCATGGAGCCGACGGCGATGATGATCCGCTCGGAGGCAGCCCTCATGCCGGCGACCGAGCCGGCAATCGCCTCCAGGGAGGCGCCGGCCTGATCGGCGAGCGTGATGCCGGTGGCGACCTCGGCGGAGCCGACGGTCATCGCGGCCACCGCGGCGGCCGTTTCCCTCTGGACGTCGCTTATCAGGGCCGCGATCTCCCTGGTGGCGCGACTCGAGCGCTCGGCGAGCTTGCGAACTTCGTCGGCGACAACAGCAAAACCCTTGCCCTGCTCCCCGGCCCTCGCCGCCTCGATGGCCGCGTTGAGAGCCAGCAGGTTGGTCTGCGCGGCGATGTCATCGATGGTCTCGACGATCGCCCCGATCGCGTCGGACTTGGCGCCCAGCTCGGCTACCTTCGCGGCACTCGCCTCGACCGCTTCTTTGATCCGGTCCATGCCCGAGACTGTCGTCGCGACGGCTCCCAGGCCCTCAGCCGCCGCGACCGCCGCCTCGGCCGATACCCCCGAGACCTCGGACGAGGCCTGACCGACGGTGTCGATGGCCGTCGCAAGCTTGGTAACGGCGGCAGCCGACGCGTCGACCTTCCGAGCAGTTTCGGCGGCACCGTTTCCGACCTGGCTTATGGATGCGGTCAACTCGGCAACCGAGGTCGAGGTCGAGGCTGCCGCTCGCGCCTGGTCTTGTGCTCCGGCTGCCACCTGGCCGATCGTCTGCGCGATCTGGGTCGATGCGGCGCCCGATTGGTGGGCCGCGCCGGTAAGCTGGGCGCTCGTGCGGGCGACCGAGGCCGCCGCGTCCTTCACCTCGCCCAGGGCGGCGCTCAGGTTCCGCCGGGCGGTCTCGTATGCGCCTGCCATTGTCTTCAACTCACCGAGCAACTCGTTGCTTACAGCGGCGATGGCACAGATCTCGTCGGAGCCCTTCAAGTCGAGGAAGCCTATGTGCGCCCGGTAAACAGCAGTCAGGTCGTTCTCCCCGAGGCGAGTGAGGCAACCTGAGAAAGTGACCACTCCTTCGCGCATGGCCGCCATGTTGGCCTGGACCGCCCTGATGCCCGTGGTGATACGCCCGGAGATGAACACCGCAAGGACGGAGCCGACGAGGGCGATGGCGAGCCCGCCGCCCGCGAGCAGCAGGTAAAGGAAGGCAATCGCGCCCTGTGACGTTTGCACATCTCCGCGGGCGCCGCTGTCGAGCGTCTGCGTCCACGCGTCGAAGATCTTGTCGAAGGAGTCGAACGTGGTCGCGCCGTCACCGAACATGAGCGCGCGTGCCTCGTCGGTCCGGTCGGCGTCCACGAGCGACACGAGGTCGGCAGTCTGCCTCTGGTAGGTGGCCCAGTCGGCCCTGGCGGCCTGGTACTGAGTTCGCTCGGCGGCGTCGAGACCGGCCGATCCCAGGCTCATGAACGCGTCGTTGACTTCGCCTGCGTCCCCGTCCATCCCGGCCAGCGCGTCCGATCGCTCCCGCGCGGTCGGAGCGGCGATGTAGTTGAGCTGGTCCCGCTGGAAGGCCGCAACGGCGAGGTGGAGATCACCGATGGTGGCGACCTCGGGCAGCGTGTGGTCGCCGATGCCGGTGACGGTGTCGCTCGTCGCCGCCGTCTGAAGGTACAGGGCAACCCCGAGCGCGCCGACGAGCACGAAGACAACCGCGAAGGAGGCGAGCAGCTTCCCGCGCACACCAAGTCGGATCACTCTTCGAGAACCTTTCTGGGACGCGGCTGGCTGCCACCGAGGCACTTCGGCGGCGAGTCCCGTTGACGGCAGCCACCGAAGGAGGTTTCGGCGCGATCGCGTCGCGGTTGAGACCGCCTTGCGAAGAGAACGCACTCCCGGTGAGATAGAGGGTGGCGCGCCAGCCACCAACAATCTGGCCGGTGGTCGCGGTGGCCGGCCGCACTTGGTCCGCGAGTACTCGGATCAAGTGCCCCTTCAGGCCGACAGCGTCAAGTCTCCGGAGGATGCCGGCTGGAAGGCGCAGGTTTCACACCAGGGGGAACCATGGGTCTTCGGGCTCGACCCGGGCGTCACGCCCTCCCGGCTCCATGTCACTGGCAGGGCTCGGCGTGGCCTGTCGGGCGCCCCGACACCCGGCGGGTGGGCGAATGGTCAGAACGGCAGACCTGCCGGCCCTGCCGGATCAGACCCGATCTGGTAGGACGGGCCGAGCCCGTGCCAGCCGAAGACCGCGGTCAGAACGAGCATCAGAACGATGGCCGCCCCGATCATGAGCAGGGCGCGGGCCAGATCCTGATCTGCCGTCGCTCGCTCCAGGAAAGACGTTCGATGGACCGTCATGGCACACCTCGACCGGGTCGACGTTGCCAGGTCCGCCAGCGAATACCGCGCGGGTTCGGCGACCCGTTCGGACTCGCGCCTCGGCACGTCGCCGGCGCTACCCCGGCTGTTGACCGTGCGCTCGTGGCCGCCCCGGTTCAAGGGCTACTCGGTCTGATTCAGGGCGACCCTTTGACCGACTGCCCGACCCTGGTCGCGATCGTGGTCCAGGCCCGCACCTTCATCGCAGCCCTAAGGACGGACGGATCACGCCGGCGGAGCGGCGGATGCCTCCGGACCTGCCGGCTTCACGATCACCGGCCGTCTGTTCCAGGGCACGCCGAGGCGCGGCAGGAGATAGCGATCCACGCCGTAGTAGCCGGCCACGCGCCAGGCAAGCATGAGCCCGACGGTAAGGGCGAAGAGGATCGGGTTGGTCGAGGATGATCCGGCCAGCATGTAGGACATGTTCATCGTGGCGCCGAAGAACGCCGCGATACCGACCAGCGCGCCGACGAGGATGCCGATCCCGACTGCCGTCTCCCCCAGGGCAATCAGCCAGCCGAACCAGCCCTGGGCGTGGTTGTCGATCAGGATCTGGAGAAAGCTGCGATACCACTCGAAGGTGATCGAGGGCCGGCCCGTCTGCGGAATGGCGACCGCGCTCTGCCAGTAACCGAGCAGGGCCGAGCCACCGTCGGTCCAACCGGAGCCGCTGAGCTTTTCCCAGCCCGCCAGGAGCCACTCGAAGCCGACGAAGATACGGATCGGCAGCCAGAACAGGCCGGCTCGCGTGTTGCTGAAGAGATATCGAGCGAAGGCCGGACCCTCGACCTCAACGGCCTGGGCTTCCGGGTCCGTCCGGTCGGCGAAGAGCAGCACCAGAGTGGCGATCGCGGCGACCCAGAAGACGACGGTGAGGGCCGGCCGGACCGAGTCCGGCGCCACGATCCACGGGTCGTACAGGTAGAACAGCACGAGCGCGGCCAGGGCGGCTATAGGTGTCGCGAGACGCCGGGCGGATGCCATCGAAAGTAACCTCCCGTTCTGTGCCGGCCAGCCGGACGACGATCGCCGCCAGGCTGGCAAGTGGATGACGTGTCCGAGAACCGTCGGTCCGCCCGCTGCGGCCGAGAATCGGGCGGCGAAGAAGACCTGTCGCGCCGACGCGCGCCTGAGCGCAACGGCCACGGCAGCGGGATTGTTGCTCGAACCGGCGCGGAATCCTCTGCCCGTCCCGCCGGGTGGTATGGGACGCCGGCCGGTACGCCGGCCGGGTAGGCCAGGGGCCGTTCAACGTAGGGCGGCCACGCCCCGGCGCCGCGCGAAGCCGGATGCGGCGCGCGCCGCCGGTCCTGCCGTTCGCGAGGTCATGCTTCGACTCTTGACGAACGGCGTTCGTCGGTCGGGTCCGCTCATGTCGCGCCGGAGCCGCCCTCGCGTTGGCCGGCCAGCACCATGTCGGTGAAGAGCGCCGCGCTCCAGCTGAAGCCGTCGCTGCCGCGGCCCGAGCCGTCCAGTGGGTCGAAGTACTCGCGGAAGCCCGAGCGGCGCACGAGCAGGGCCGCCCGAGCGTGGATCGGCGGCTGGGTGACGCCGGACGTGGGACGGCCGCGAGGAGCCGCGGGCGAACGTTCGGACTGCCACACGTCCGAGCCGGGGAAGTAGGCGTCGGCGGGGGCCGCGGGATCGAAGACTATGGAAGGGACCATGCCGGTGCGCCACTGCGCATCAAACAGCGTCTCTAGCTCCAGGCGTGCCCCCTCGGCGTCGAACCAGGACCGGCCCACCGCGATGAAGGCCGAGTCCCAGCTCCATTGGTGCGGATAGAGCGCCTGCGAGGGACGTGTGTAAGTGCCCGACCGGTTCGCATCGAGCACCCGGCGGGCGGCCAGGAGGAGCCGGTCCGCGGTTCCTGGTGCGATCGCGAAGTCCCCGCGGCCGGGATGGCTCGAGAGAGCAGAGGTCGGTCGATCCTGAGACACCGCCCCAGTATCGCCTCGGCAGTCATGGTCCGCAGCGCCGGCGATGCCCCTTGGTTGGATCGCCGTCGCGATGCGCGCATGGTGAGTGTCAGGCGTCCGTCCGCGGACGCACCGCACGGAACGACACCTGTCATCGGGTCTTTCAGGCTTTGCGCATCGTCGCGTTGTCAACGCCGGTCCAAGCCTGAACAGGAATCGCCGGCTGAACCGGGTCCGGACCTCCCCGTCGCTGTGGCTGCCTGGCAACGAACGGCATGCCGGACTGGCCCCCGCCCGGGTGCCGACGCGTCGGGCTCAGCGCGGCAGCGTGCGCCTGGCCGGCGACCCGGCAAAGGTACGGGTTCGGGCGAGCAACTGACCTTCGGTGATCGCTCCGCTCTTCTCGACCTGAATCCGGCGATGGCGGCCGTGGCCGGCGTCGCCGGTACGAATATGGTCCGCGAAGTGCTCGACCACCTCGCCGTCCCCTACCAGCAGCAGGTCGTCCTCGACCGGCACGGCGTGGGCGATGTGATCGAAGAACGTCCGCATGTGTTCGTCGCGATGGCCCTCACCGGCCGGGTGATCCTCGGTCGGCGGCCGTCCGGTCGAACGGTGCCGGCCAGGGACCGTGGAGTCGATCCGGTGGCGCACGGTCAGCTCAGGGCTCCAGCGCAACATCGTGGCCGACGTGGCGGAGATCCAGATACCAGTGGTGCGGGGACTGGTCATCGCAGTCCCTCCTTTCGCGGGGCGGCCGTCGAGGCCGCGACCTCCCACACGGGGCCGGGCGGCGCCGCGGGTTGTCTGTCAGACTCCGACCACAGCGAGAGGGACGCCCTTCTGAGATCCAGCGATGTGGAGCTGCAACGGCAGCGCCTCGCCGGCGGTATGCCCGGAGCGCCGGGTCCTCCCCATTGTGACTCGGTCGGCCGCGGCTGACCATCCTCTCCGTGGGCACTCGCGCCGCCAGGGGCCGACCCTCGCCTTCGATGAAACGCCTGCCGGATGAAGGCAGGCCATGGGCAGGCTTGCCTATGCGGCAGGTCCGAGATAGCGCACGACCGCTGCCCCATCGTCTTCGAGACTGGCGATCACGGAGTCATCGACAGCCTCGAACGGGCGCAACTCGACGCGACCGGCCCGCACCGTCCATGTCCCGGTAGCGCGGCCGTTCACCAGTAGGATCGGCCGGAAGATACCGTTGCTCGTGACCAGCCCGCCGTGTCGGCCGACGATCAGTTCGCGCGACGCCCAACCGTGGAGCAGCGGATCGAAAGGGCCGAGCAGGCGCGGGGGTGGCAGCTCGGGCGCGATTGCCTGGCCTGCCAGGTCGACGAGGCCGCGGTCCCACTCCTCCAGCTCGGGGCCGATCGATCGCAGTCCGGCTCTGGCGTCGCGGAGCGGCACGCCGGCCCAGTATGCGAGGTCGCGCTCGGTAGCCGGACCGTGGCCGGCCAGGTAACGGCGTGCCAGCTGGGCCAGCGCCCGCTCCCGATCCACCAGTACGGCTTCTCCGAGCCAATCGCGCACCAGGACGAAGCACTGCTTGCGCCCACGCATGGGCCCTCGAACGACCAGGCCCCGCATGCTCGCCAGCCCGATCTGATGGACGATAGCCTGACCAGCGGTGGGCACGCCGCGACGGTCCAGCCGGTCGGCGAGGTCGGCTCTGGTGAGCGGACCCTCATTCCCGAGCGCCTCGACGATGGCCGACACTCCGCGTTCGGCGAGATCCGGCGCGACGCCGAGTTGCGCGAGTCGCGTGTCGATCCACCCCAGCTGTCGGGGCGTCGTCAGCGCGAGAAGCCACGGATAGTCCTCTCGAGCCACCAGGTGCAGCGTTCCGCGGTTCAGCCACGTGATCAGGAGCGAACGTTCGACGGTGAGAGCCCGATCTACATCCGCTGGTGTCAGGCTGGCGCTTCGCGCCCGGATCGCCAGGCGGGCTCCTCGCGGATCCTGCGCCTGCACGGCCAGGATTTGCTTGACCGCGGCCTCCGGGCTGTCGGCGGGGCTGCCGCTCAGCAGTTGGGCCGCGAGACGCCGGCGAACGAGCTCGGGCATCGGCAGTCAGCAGTAAGGCGGCGACGGCTCGCCGGTCGCCCGGCGCGCGGCGAGGTGGTCGAAGTCTCGCAGATCGTACGCGAAAGTCATGCGCGGAAGCGTAGCGGCGCGTCGAGTTGCCGGCCTACGCGTGTGCCGGCTGCCGAGTCCGGTAGTGTCGCACCATGGCCGAGTAGCGACGACTCCCCCTGGGTGGGATGATCAGCTGGCAGTGACACCCGGAGTCGGCCGTGGAGGAATTGATGACGCATTCCGTGAGTTGGGCAACTCTCAGCCGTCCCGCGAAGGCGTACAGGGTCTTCCACGCGACGTGGTCTGTGGCGGGCCTGGCCAGTCTCGGGTACATCTGGGTATGTGCCGCGAGGCGGCGGCGGAATCGTCTTCTCGCAGCCGGCATGGTGTTCCTGTCAATCGAGGGCGTCGGGCTGATGATCGGAGGCGGCGATTGCCCGATGGGGCACCTGCAGGAGCGGCTGGGCGATCCGGTGCCGTTCTTCGAGCTCGTGCTGCCGCCGCGTGCCGCCAAAGCCGCAGTCCCGATCCTCGCGGCAGCTTCCCTCGCCGGATTCCTGGCGGTTGCGCTGAGGCGGCCGGCCAGGAGCGGTCAGCCGGCCGTTTGAGCGTACCCGAGGCCCATCGCCGCCGCTTCGAATACGGCAGCCGCATCGTGACGAGCGGATAGCCGTCCGTTACGGCCGAGGTGTTTGGACTGGTCGCCGGCCGCACTCTCGAGCCGGTGTCAGGCCGCCGCTGCGAAGTCGCGGAACCGCTCAGCCGACCCGCGCATCGTGTACCACGCGCCGAGTCCCGGGCGGCCATCCAATCGTGGACCGACCGAAAACGATGCTGCCCACGACGATGATCCCGCCCAGCACCTGGACGAGGCTGACGTGCTCGCCCAGGAGGATGACCGCGAAGAGCACGGCCAGGAACGACTGAAGGTACTGGTAGACGGCAGCACGCGAAGGACCGACCCGCCCGATGGCCGTGAAGTAGAGCAGGTTGGTGACGATGCCACTGAAGACGACGGCGTAGGCCAGCGAGCCCCAGCCGGCGAGCGTCACCTGTGCGTAGTTCTGGGCAGTCAGGCCTGGAACCGCGAACGGCACCAGGATCGCGGTCCCGATCAGCATCTCGTAGGTCAGGATCCTGTGCGCGCTGTAGCGTCGCAGCAGTGGCAGGATGGGCAGCGCCGAGACGCTCGACACGATCACGTTGGCCAGGGCCAGGCCGTCGCCGAGTAGGTTGGACCCGAGCCTGGCCCCGCCCGCTCCACCCGCGACGATCAGGACGACGCCGGCGAGTCCGATTGAAACGGCGACCCAGTGCCGTTTCCCCATCCGCTCGAGCCCCACGGCCGCGGCCAGCAGGGCGGTCACGATCGGCGCCGTCGCCGTGAGCAGGGCGGTGTCCGAGGCGCTCGTGTTCGTAAGCGCGAAGACGAAGCTGATCTGGCTCAGGGTGATGCCGAAGAACCCGACCAGGACGAGGAGGGGCAGATCTTCTCGACGAACTCCGACCGATCCCTCGCGCAGGCGAAGGATGAAAAGGAGCACGAGCCCGCCTATGCCGAAGCGGAAGACGGGAAAGGCAAGCGGGGCGATCTGGCTCAGACCGAACTTGACGATCGAGTAGTTGAGCCCCCACAGCGTCACGGCCGTGAAGAGCAAGAGGTCGGCCGAGACCGGCCGTGACCCCGTCCCGTTGGTTTCGGGAGGCTGCGCTCTCGTGAACGACCCGCCGGCGATGACTAGCGCTCCACTGGTGGAGCGACGAACGTCGGCACCCACGGCGCGGTGGCAAGCGGCGTCTCGGCCGAGATGGTCCGGCCGATCGTTACGCGGCAACGAAGGGGAATCACGAGGCCCACAGTAGCGTGATGGCGGGTGCCCCGCTGACGGTCCGCAACCTGCCCGCCACGGCAGCGCCGAATGCTGCCAGTCGAGGACGGCGCAGCCACCCGGCCGACCTGCCCGAACCGAACGCGGGTGCGGCCATCGAGGACCGAGCGATCGATTTGGCCGGACGAGGGGCGGTCCGAGCCGGGGTCATGGCTTCTTGCTTCGCTCTAGCGGCTGTCTCGGGAGCCTGCTGAAAGCGGGGCCAACCTGACCGAGGCGGGTGGGCTGGCAGTCGTACAGTCTGCGAATGAGCTACCGCCAGTGGGCTGAAGTCACAGATCGGGGACGCGAGGCCGTCTCGCCGGCCGTTGTCCTGCTGCTCGTCGAGGATCTCGACCAGGGCGGATGGTTCCTGCGAGGCTACGACAGGAGCGGCCGCGAAACGGTGGAGACGTGGCACGGTGGCCTTGTCCAAGCACGGCAGTGGGTGGCATCTCACTACGGTCCCGACGCCGTCGGTAAGTGGCACGACGTCCCGGACGACGCAGGGGACGCCGTGCACCACGCGCTCAGAAAGCGCCGCTGACGCCAGGGTTGCTCGGCCCAGCGACCAATCTGCTGAACTTGGCGGTGGCGCCCCGTCGGCGGCACGCATGGCGGGCGCGGCATGGTGCAGCAGGCGCCGGCGGCCACTCCGCTCCGCCGCAGCGACTCTGCCCATTCCAGTGGCGCCTCAGCGGGCCCATACGCCACGGTACGGCCCGCGTGGGCGCGGAGCCACTGCCGGCGCGTGCCGTCGTCGCTTGTACTCCCACCCAAGGACGCCCATACTCGGACTCCTGAGGCAGGCGTGGGTCTCCCTTCTAACCGGCGCTGAATGTCGCAGGGGAAGGTCGCAGCCATGCCCCCCACGGTGAGGTTTCCGTCTCAGCGCACGTTGGTGAATTCGGACGCCCACGGGCGGGCGGCGATGCTCATCTGGCCCCGCTTGAACACAGGAGCCCTGGAGCAGGGCGCCGGTGAGCCTCTGCTGATCGCTGAATACGCGGGCCACCACGCCAGTCTGCCGGCCGAAGTGGTAGTCGCCATGCTCGAGCAGAGCATTCGCGCCGAGGGCGAGCCGTCGTTCTACTTCGGCTGACCGTAGAGCGTGACCTCTCGGAGCGAGCCGAGGCTGAAGCTGTCCTCGGCGCAGATGGCCCTTCGGCCACCAAGCCCGGGTACCACGAACCCGGGCCCGCACCCGCAGGCCGGTGCGTTGGTCTCGTGCCGTCGACCCTCACCTCGATCCGACGGTTGAAGTCGGAGGTCCAACTCCTCTCGCCCCGACCATAACAACCAATCGAGCCCCATTCCAGGCAACGTCCCACCCTTGAGCCTTCGCCGAAGCGCTCGGGTGCAGCTTGACCTTGCGGGCTCCCAGAACGTCGATCCGATCTAGCAGCGCCTCGGCCAGGAGCCGGCGGCCCGACGGCTCGGCGTCATCCCACAGCTTGGGTAGCTCGCGCAGCGATTCGACTGCCTCCTCTGGCGTGGGCCCATCGGCCCGCGCTACCTTCGCCCGCGCTTCCTCCTGGTCGAGCGCCCGCATGGTGGCCTCCAAGGCGTCGGGGTCCCGGTCCCGGCGGTAGCGGGCTGTAGCCGTATCGCGATCTCGCTCTATGCGGGCCAGGGTCACCGGATCGGGCCCAATCTCGTCATCGGCGACCCGTCCGACCACGGCAGCCACAAGCTCGGCGTTGGCGCTCACGTGTCCGAGGGCCTGGCGGATGAGACCCTCGAAGGACGAGGCCGGATAGCTGACCCCCTTGTGACGATGATCGGTCGAGTTGCGGAAGGCTCGCGGTGCAGCTCGGGCAGTAGCGAGCCAGTCGGGACACGGGAAGTTGTGGCGGTAACGTCCGGACTGGCCGATCAGGTGGCGGCCGCAGGCCGCGCAGTGGAGCATCGAGAGGGCATAGGGTCGGCGGACGGTGGGCCGGCCCGGATGCCGGCGGCTGAACCGGGAGCGGGCGAGCTGGACTCGGTCCCAGGTGTTCTGGTCGATGACGGCCGGTACGCGGGTCGCGGTCCCCTCCCGGAGATGGCCGATGTAGACCGGGTTGGTCAGGATGTGCCGGGCCGTATAGAACAGCATACCGGTCCGTTCGGCCACCTCGGCATCGGTCATCCCCTCAGCCGCAGCTGCGAACACGGCCCGGACCCGCTCCAGCCCGGCCGGCACCGGCTCCAGGACCGGCGGCTTGCCGGTGCGGATGTAGCCGTAGGGGGGCTGGCCACCGGGCTCGCCGAGGCGACGGCGCTTGGCCGCCAGGCCCTCCCTGATGCGGCGGCCGAGCTTGCGGCTGTAGGACTCGGCCTCGTGAGCCTCGCGGACCCATTCGTCCCAGCGCTCGGGGTCCGAGCTAACGATCCGCTCGTCGCAGAAGACCAAGGCGACACCGAGGGCATGCAGCTCGTCGACTGCGATCAGGGTCTGCTTGAGGTTGCGCGAGAACCGGCTGACGTAGGCGGCCAAGACCAGATCCAACTTGCCCGCCTTCGACGCGGCAAACATCTCGGCGTATTGGGGACTCCCGTACACGGTCCGGCCCGACTCGGCGCTCTGCCACAGAAGCCCGGTATCGACCAGGCCGTAGCGCTCGATGATGCGATCCTGAAGCTCCCGCTGGGCATCGGGACCGAAGTTGTCCCACTGGCCCGTGGTGGACTCCCGGATCAAGCGGCCCACACGTAAGCCAGATATCTGGTCCAGCGAGCGGGGCAGGGCGTGCACGGTAGGGGGAGTCATAGCTCAATCGCGGCTATGAGTCCAGAGGCCCGCGGCCGGCCCGGCGTGCATAAGCCTGGCGGACGCAGACCGCCAGGGCCCGCACAAGGGGATCACCAGGCTCGATGGTCCGGGCGCGGCCGGACGACGGGTCAGGGGCCGGCGCCCAGCCGGGCTGACGGCGGCCGTTCATGGCCGGCTCCCTGGCGGGACTTGCCGTGTGAACGCGCGCGGCCCGGGCCTGGTGACCGTGGTGGACCGTCGGGTGCCGGTAGGCTTGCCGGGCTTGGCCGGCCGGGTGACCGTGACGGGTTGGCTGGTGCGGCTGGGCCGGGGCTTCGTGGCCCGCGTTGTGGCCGTGGTCGACCGCCCTGAGCCGGTGGGCTTGGCGGGCTTGGCGGGCCTGGCGCCGGTGGGCTTGGCCGGCCTGGCGCCGGTGGGCTTGGCGGGCTCGGCGGGCCTGGCGCCGGTGGGTTTGGCCGGCCTGGCGCCGGTGGGTTTGGCGGGCTTGGCCAGCCGGGTGACCGTGGTGGGCCGACTGGTGCGGCTGGGCTTGCCGGATCTGGCCGGCTTGGCGGCCGCAAGGTTGCCGGACCTGGCCGGCTTGGAGCCGGTGGGCCAGGCGGTGGCCGGCCTGGCGGCTATGGTGGACCGGCCGGAGCCGCTGGGCTTGCCGGCGCTGGCCGGCCTCGTAGCCGTGGCGGGCCTTGGCTGGCCCGTTGCCTGGCGGGACCTGGACCGTCCCCGCGCCGAGCCGGCCTGCGCCAGCCTGGCACCGGCCAGGCGGACGGCACGCTTGGCTACGTCCCCACCGATTACGGTGGCACCACGCTCCGCGGCACCAACCAGGAGGGCACCCGACCCACAGAACGGATCAACGACTAGGCTGCCCGGACCGATGCCAGCCATGGCCGCCAGCTTGCGCCCCAGGCCCTCGGGCTTGGCGGTGGGGTAGCGATTGGCCGTGCCGGGTCCGACCGCGGCCACCGAGACCAGATCGGTGCCAGACAGGGTCCGCGAACCGGGCAGGCGGCCGACGAGGACGAACTCGGTCTGGTGGCGCAGTCCCCCACCCAGGCCCGGATACTGGCGGTCCCAGGTGATGGTCCGGATACCGATGAAGCCCGCGCGCTCCATGGCTCCGATGGCCTCGCGCAGACCGTCGTTGTTGGTCATGGCCATCAGGACCCCATCGGGCTTGAGCTTGGCGCGGGCGAGCGCGAAGACCCGGCTCATCTGGGGCCAGGTGAGGCCATCGTCGAACCAGTCGCGCAGGTGACCGCTGGCGGACGCACGGTTGACCGTGAGGTAGGGACCGTCTGCGATGACCAGGTCGATCGAGCGATCCGGGAGCGCTCCGAGCAGCTTGTCAGCGGAAATCTGGTACACCCTGACGCGACCGGCCGGCGGAGCGATGGTGCCGAGCTTCGGACCGTTCACGGCTGCACGCCCCTTCTTTCACGGCTGGAGCGCCGAGTGGCCCGATGTCCGTTCGGGCGGGTAAGCGCGGCCTGGCGAGCCCCCTGGGCGCCAGGTACAGGCTGCTCGGCTCGTCTGGCCAGACTCAGACGTTTGCGGCACAGATCGGAGCAGGTGCGACGGTCCGCCCGGCTCGTGCTCCCGAGCGGGTCTCCATAGGAGAGGCAACTGCGGGTGTTCATCGCCGAAGCCCTCCCGCCAGGGCGGCGCTCATGGCCTCGGCGTCATGTCGCAACCTGGCTTCACAGGCCCGGCAGCGGGGCCGACCTCGCCTCGCTCGCGACTTCCAGGCGTGGCCGCAGCGGGCGCAGACCCGCCACGGCCGGAGATTGACCTGGACTGCCATTAGCCCTGTTTCGTCGTGTTCGCTTGCCATCTCAACCCTCGTTTCCGTCGCGTATTGGCCGCGACCAGGGTCGATAATCGGGATTGCGACTAAGAGGTCAGCAGAATGCCCAAGCGTGAGACGCGAGAATCGAGCGTGGAAAACAGCGCGGAACTGCGCGCGCGGGGCAAGGTGTTTCGGCAGCAAGTGGCCGCAACAATCCTGGCCAATCCCCCCGCGGCAACGTCAGCACCCCCTCTGGTGCGGATCGGCGGGGGGCATGGTGCGCTCGCTGACGCGCTGGCATGGGTCGCCAACAGCGCCGTCCCACTGGACCCGAAGGTGCTCTCATATATCGGCAGTGATCGCGACTCGCTCCTGTACGACACGCTCGCTGGAGTCCTCTCGCGATCGCAGGAGCGACTGTTCGACCCTTCGCGCTCGTTCGAGAGGACCGAGCCTGTGATCCTCACCTACCACGATGGCCGCGTCCGGTTCGGGATATTCGACTGGACGACCGACCGCGACGCATTTATCGTCGCCCTGCTCGGTCGGCCGGTACCGCGGCGTCCGCGCTACAAACGGGACGCGCCCATCGTGCCCACCAAATTCGCAAGTGAGTTCGACGACGCTCGAGCGTGTCTCGGGGCCAGCGTCAAGGACACGACCGACCTATACGGAATGAGCGCGGATGACGCCGCACGAGAGACCGGTCCGCTCGATCGGGTCGCCGCACATATGGCCGAGGGCGACGTCATTCTGGCCGCCGTCCAGCAGGCGACCGTGCGGATCGACCCCGACGGGTTCGCGGCTTCGCCGCTGGGTCGCCTGGAGCTCGGCGTCATGAGGGCCGCTCCCCGCTGGCGAACGCCGGGGGCTGACTTCGAACTCGCGAGCGCTTTCGATCTCGGCCTCGGCGGAACCATCGGGATGGCCTTCTGGAGTGGCGCGTGGGGGCTGCGCTCCTACCGTAGGGCGATGGCCGCACACCTGCGCTACTTGTTCGACTACGCGGTGGCCCCGCAGAACCGCCCGCCCGATGCCCGAACACGTCGCGAGGCGATGACGGTCTGGCAGGTGGCTCGTTATGCCCTGACGGAGCCTGGGCACCGCATCACTCGGCCGGACATTGCCCGCGCCTTGCGGAGCCAGAACCCGGCCGATTACGAAGGCGAGGACGAAGCGGTCACGGTCCGACGGGTGTACCGGATGTCCAAGGCCCTCAAGGTGGGCGCGCGATCAAATCCGATGCGAGGACGACCATCGTGAAGGTCATTCGAGCCAGCTCAGCCGGGGAATACGCAGTCTGGTATCTCAACAGGGAGCGTGGAAAGCCAGGGCACGGGGGTGACCCTGTCGATACCGACCCGGTGGCAGACTGTCTCGCTCATGAAGTCCGATTACCCGCGCAGCAAATGGGGCGACTGGTACGGAACGCGCTATTGGCAAGTTACTCCCAGCGTCCGGACCGAACCGTCGATCACTAGGGCCCGCAGTTGTACCAGTAGTCATCCATGTGATCGTCGCTATATGTGCCTGTTGTCTGCGCCAGCGTGGTCTTCCCGTCGTTGGACAACATCTTGATCCACCATTCCGTGCTTTGGCTGAACGCAGTGTGCCAGCTCATGTCGTTTGTCTGCAGTGCCCACATGCTAGTCCAGTACGTGTTGTAGAAATCCATCAATGGGGGAAGACTCTTATTCACCGTTGGGCGCTCGTCGATCCACTCAGCACTGTCGAACACGTCTGATTGATCCTGGGCTGTCCAGGCGTAGTCCCAAACGCCGGTGGTGTTGTTGTATATCGTGAAGTGTGAGCCTTGGTGGTCGACGGTCACGATCGCCGTAATGCTGTTTGTGGCCGCGACCGGCACATTGATCACTTGAGTCGGCGCGGGCGGTAGCTCCCACCAGGCATAGGATCCATCGCTAAGTGTGTCGGTGCCAGCCTGCACGAAGACGTCCTCCGTGTCCCCGCCAACCCCGACCCATTGGCTCAGGGCAGCTGAGCTTCCGCACGAGCCGTTCCACCCCATCTGTATGAAGTGCGACTGGGCACCCACGAAGGAATAGGCACCTGACTTAACCTCGTCACCCGCCCAGTTCTGACTGTAGCGCCATGATCCTGAGTGTGAGATGGACGGGATGCCACACATATTCTTAGCGCGGATCCGCTGAGAGCGAACCATCTGGCTCCATTCGGCGAGGCCAGTCCCTCCAGTCGGTCGCGTCGGCATGTGATGTAGGGCAAGAACTGCATCCGATGCGGTGACGGGATCAAACCCGATCGGCGGGAGCTCGCGGTAGGCTATCATGCCATCGAGGTCGTAGGTCATCACGATCCATCCATCCGACGTCAGTTGACTCGACGCTGGAAGCTCAAGCTCTGCGCCGGCAGGGCATGGCTCGACGGCTAGGTCGGCCGCCGGATCAGTCGTCGCCGCGACTGCACGTGTTGGGCCCAAGGCCGTTATCAACGTAGTGGACATGAAAAGGGCCACTCCGAACGACAGGCCCGTCTGGTCGTGCCGTTGCCGAACCGGAACACGATGAATCCTCCCTACCGAGATTGCCAACACCAACCGAATGTCACTCAAGGCCCGCTGGTCAGGGTCAGCCCTGGTGCTCGCTCTGGCTTATGCGCCCAGATTGCAGCGTACTGGACAACCCGCGCCCGCGACTCGGCCCTGCCCCGTGTTCGGCTCCCACAGTCCAGGTGACGAGCCAGTGTGCATGACCCCGCCGCTGCCCGCGACTTCCATGCGGCTTCCTATCGGATCGCGCAGCTTCACGACCAAGTCGACGAAGTGGCGAACGTCAGCGCCAGGCAGAGGGAACTCCAGCGAGCTGACCCAGACGGTGATCGTCGTTGGTGTCTCAGAGACGCCGGTTACTCGCGTCCAGGACCAGGGCCCCGTGTCCGTTCCAACAACCAGGGTGTGCTGGTCGACCGTGTGGAAGTAGTAGATCGTCGCAGGGTGATCGCAGGCGCGAATCCCGGTGCCGAGCAAAAGTACGATGAACGCGCCAAGCGTTGCGGCGGCGACCTAACGCCTTCGTGATCCTCGGACCCTCATCACCGCCTCCTTCTTGCAGTCTAGTCGCCCCAGACGCAATTATCAAGTCCAAGTAGACTGGCAGAAAACTGCCCCGCCCTCCGGATGAGGGATCTGGAGGGGTAGACACGACATCAGGTTCCAGCTGAGGTCCCCATACTCAAGAACGCTTGGTCCAGCTGCTCGGTTCCGCCAACGTGAGGCGTCCCTTGCTCAGCCGAGGCCAGGACCGCCCAGGCCGTGCCCGCCTTTGGGGCTGGAGCGATGTCGTGCGTGGGTATTTCCGGCGGCTCGCTAGTCGCGATCTTCCACCGGGACGCTCCAGTTTCTCATAGCGAGGACTTTGCACAACAGACAACCGTTGGGGATCGTGCACTTCGGCGATCTGCAACGTGTATAGGGTATGAATGTGCCACCCCCCGAACGCGAGCCCGACGATCAAAGCTACGAGCGTGCTTTTGCGCAACACTGGGAGGACGTGTTCAGGTTCTTGCTCGCTTGGACGAACGACTGGGGCGTGGCGGAAGACCTGACCCAGGAGACTTTCCTTCGACTTTGGCGCCACAGAGCAGAGCTTGCCTGGGATCGGCCAGTTCTTCCGTGGCTTGTTGTGACGGCCAGGCACGCGGCCACTGACCGCTTCCGGGCGCTCCGTCGACGTGTGATGGGGCGCTCTGGAGCCGACTCCTGCGACGAATTTGTGCGTGCACGCTGGCTCGATGTGCGAGCGGCCATGTCCGACCTTTCAGCCTTGGAGCGCACCGCATTAGTTCTGGTGGCAGTCGAAGGCTGGTCCTACGCGGAAGCGGCTGACGCACTGGCGACAACAAGTGGGGCCCTCCGTGCTGCGGTTAGTCGGGCAAGGGCCAAGCTGGAGGTTGCATGATGTCGCATTCTCGAGCCGACGAAGTAATCGACAAGTGGAAGGCCGTTGCCCGCACGGCGATCAGGCCGTCTCACGCGCCACGTCCACGTTCCATCCAGAGTTCCTTTCCCGCAGGTCTTCTGACTGGCGCGGCCGCCGTTCTCGTCCTCGTGTTGATCGTCTCAACTAGAGGCAACAGCCAGTCGGCTGCGGTATCGTCTCCTACCGCATCCAGCCCCACCCCCACGACAACTGGCAGCACAGTAGTCGTAACGTCCTCGATAGCATCCCAACCTTCGACAACGCCTGGCGCATCCGAATCGCCAATCTCTAGCGCCGCGGATCAGACGCCGTCGGTGGCCGACGCGTCGGCGGCCCAAGCGCTGGTGAACGCCTACATCTCGGACCTTGTAGGCAGTAAGTTCGAAGCAGCGTATGGACTTCTGTCGGCCGAGTCTAAGAGCCACTGGCAGTCTCTAGCCGACTTCACTAGCGAGCGACGTGCCTTCTTCGATAGCGTCGACGGTCGCTACGCGATCAAGGTTTGGCCAAGCGGTGTCGGCTCGATCACAGACTGGCTTACCGACAGCAATCGATCTCTGATAGACCTCCGGCACGCGGTGTTAGTCGAAGTCGACTATCCGGACATTGCGACCAACGCTGGCTATGAGCTTTTCATCGTCTGCCCCGAAGAGGGTGGATTGGAGATCTTCGTAGTCCGATGAGGCAACGTACCCGAGCATGATCCCGGATCCGGGATTTGACTGCGCGCCGGCGGTTGTCTGGTAACGTTCATCGTGTGCTAAGTCACGCCGTGTATCAACTAGCCGCCCGTCGCCCAAATGGCGTGGTTCGCTCAGGGGGCCATAAGACAGGCAGGACGCCTCGGGCCACGTCGTCGGGGCTAACGGGGCTTTCGGCGCCCTGCTGCATGTCCTGGCCTAATGAAGATAGCCGAAGTTACCGGAGGACAGATAACTGCTCGAAACTGCGAGCCACATCGAGGACTGACTGTAAGTGTACGTCCCAGTGTTCTGAGATCCGCCACCAATTCGGCACCGGCTCGCGCACGTGTCTACATACGTGTACGTTCCTGCTATGTCGTTGTAGCCGATGATCGCAATCGTGTGAGCAATGGTACCTGGTGTCGACGTAGCGATCATGGGCCTCGTTCGCCCCACTCTAGGACCACCACGAGGCGGGCCGGCTAGCTTGTTATCTCGGCCTCAAGTCCTCTAGGCTCGACCATTCGAGTAGTTCGTGCCTACCCGATCCCTGGGACCCGACCAGGAGGTTGTCCCGGGTTCCGTGGAATTTGAGTTGAGGGGAGGGTCCTCCAGCCCGAGGCGTGAAGTGTCACGCTTTGGGAGACCTGGAAGTCGCACTGGAGGAACCCATGCCATCCTCGCACGTCTCGTCTGGTCCTGAGAAGCCCGCCCGTCGTGGAGTTCGCCGCCGACCGGCAAAGCTGGTCCATCCGCTGCCGATCGAGCTGACCGATCGCCTGGAAGGACATCTGGCCACCTTCGCGGCGCACATGCGCGAGGGCCTTCTCGCCGCCTCGACCGCGGTCGGCCTCGAAGTCTTCGAGGAGCTGATGAGGAGCGAGGTCGACGCTCTGGCGGGTCCAAAGGGCAAGCACAGCTCCGATCGGTCTGCCTATCGCCATGGCAGCGAGACAGGTTCGGTCACTCTCGGTGGCCGGCGTCTGGCGATCCGACGGCCTCGCGTTCGGAGTGCCGACGGCGAGACGGAGCTCCCGCTCACGAGCTATGAGGCCGCGAGCGCCACTGACCTGCTCGCCGAGGGCATCGTGGCTCGCATGCTCGCCGGTCTCTCGACCCGCCGCTATGGGGCAGGTCTCGAACCGGTCGGGCGAGCCATCGAGGAGCAAGCGCTCGGGGTGAGCCACGCCGCGATCAGCCGGCGCTTTCTCGCGGCCACGGCCGAGCGCCTGTCCGAGCTCCTCGATCGCCGTCTCGACGACCGGCGCTACCTCGTGCTGATGCTCGACGGCTGGAACCTGGGCGAGCACCTGCTCGTGAGGATGTCCCGCTCGTCGTGGAATTTGGTCTGGTGAGGACCTCCAGCGGTTGCTGATGATAGCGGTCAGTTCGTCAGGATCTGCGCCTCCTCGATGTTCAGCTCACGCTTGAGGGCCGCAGCGAGGATTGGCAGCTCGCGATAGCCCTGGACACGCCGAAACTGAGCCTGCGCGGCGAGCATCCCTGCGGCCGACCAGCGCAGGGCCATCTCGCCACTCTCCCAGTTCTTCACCCGCCGAGCGTGGTCCTTGACGATCTCGACCATCGACTCCATCGGATTGGTCGACTCCAGTGTCCGCCGGAGGCTGCCCGCGATGCCAAGGCGCGTCAGGGTGAGCGTGTCGGACAGCCCTTCCCGAAGCGACGCCGCGGCACCGGGCCGGTTATGGGCGAGACTGCGGGCGAGAGCCTCCAGAGCGGCCTTGGCCACCGCCGGATCCGACTCCGCCCAGGCCGCCCGAAGACGGCGCTGGACGAGTGGCCGCTCGATCTCGGGGAGATGCTCGAGCACGTTGCGTTCCTTGTGGCGATGACAGCGGTGGACCGCGACACCGCGGCCGAAGAAGGAGCGGATGGCCGAACCGATGGCGGTCCCGCCATCGACCACGAAGAGGACGCCCTCGCTGACGTCGAGACCGCGATCGCGCAGATCGGCCAGGAGTGAGCTCACGACTGCCGCATTCTCGGTCGTGCCCTCGACCACGCCGAGTGGCACCTTTCGGCCCTCGGAGTCGATGCCCAGAGCGCCCACGAGCAGGTGCTCGCCCAGGTTCCAGCCGTCGAGCATCAGCACGAGGTAGCGCCGGTCGTCGAGACGGCGATCGAGGAGCTCGGACAGGCGCTCGGCCGTGGCCGCGAGAAAGCGCCGGCTGATCGCGGCGTGGCTCACCCCGAGCGCTTGCTCCTCGATGGCTCGCCCGACCGGTTCGAGACCTGCCCCATAGCGGCGGGTCGAGAGACCGGCGAGCATGCGAGCCACGATGCCCTCGGCGAGCAGGTCAGTGGCGCTCGCGGCCTCATAGCTCGTGAGCGGGAGCTCCGTCTCGCCGTCGGCACTCCGAACGCGAGGCCGTCGGATCGCCAGACGCCGGCCACCGAGAGTGACCGAACCTGTCTCGCTGCCATGGCGATAGGCAGACCGATCGGAGCTGTGCTTGCCCTTTGGACCCGCCAGAGCGTCGACCTCGCTCCTCATCAGCTCCTCGAAGACTTCGAGGCCGACCGCGGTCGAGGCGGCGAGAAGGCCCTCGCGCATGTGCGCCGCGAAGGTGGCCAGATGTCCTTCCAGGCGATCGGTCAGCTCGATCGGCAGCGGATGGACCAGCTTTGCCGGTCGGCGGCGAACTCCACGACGGGCGGGCTTCTCAGGACCAGACGAGACGTGCGAGGATGGCATGGGTTCCTCCAGTGCGACTTCCAGGTCTCCCAAAGCGTGACACTTCACGCCTCGGGCTGGAGGACCCTCCCCTCAACTCAAATTCCACGGAACCCGGGACAACCTCCTGCTCGTGGGCGCTCTGGGCATCGACTCCGAGGGCCGAAAGGTGCCACTCGGCGTGGTCGAGGGCACGACCGAGAATGCGGCAGTCGTGAGCTCACTCCTGGCCGATCTGCGCGATCGCGGTCTCGACGTCAGCGAGGGCGTCCTCTTCGTGGTCGATGGCGGGACCGCCATCGGTTCGGCCATCCGCTCCTTCTTCGGCCGCGGTGTCGCGGTCCACCGCTGTCATCGCCACAAGGAACGCAACGTGCTCGAGCATCTCCCCGAGATCGAGCGGCCACTCGTCCAGCGCCGTCTTCGGGCGGCCTGGGCGGAGTCGGATCCGGCGGTGGCCAAGGCCGCTCTGGAGGCTCTCGCCCGCAGTCTCGCCCATAACCGGCCCGGTGCCGCGGCGTCGCTTCGGGAAGGGCTGTCCGACACGCTCACCCTGACGCGCCTTGGCATCGCGGGCAGCCTCCGGCGGACACTGGAGTCGACCAATCCGATGGAGTCGATGGTCGAGATCGTCAAGGACCACGCTCGGCGGGTGAAGAACTGGGAGAGTGGCGAGATGGCCCTGCGCTGGTCGGCCGCAGGGATGCTCGCCGCGCAGGCTCAGTTTCGGCGTGTCCAGGGCTATCGCGAGCTGCCAATCCTCGCTGCGGCCCTCAAGCGTGAGCTGAACATCGAGGAGGCGCAGATCCTGACGAACTGACCGCTATCATCAGCAACCGCTGGAGGTCCTCACCAGACCAAATTCCACGACGAGCGGGACATCCTCCCGACCAGCGCTGCTCCCCGCCAGCGGCTTGACGCACCATTCCTTTGAGCGTACGCTAGGACGTACGTAAAGAGGCAGACCTAGCAGTGACCACCATGACCGCGACCGAGGCGCGTAAGCAGCTCTACAAGCTCGTGGACGATGTGTCCGACACGCACGAGCCCGTTCAGATCACCGGCAAGCGCAGCAATGCCGTGCTTGTGGGCGAGGACGACTGGCGTGCCGTGCAGGAGACCCTATTCCTGGTCTCGATTCCGGGGATGCGCGAGTCCATCATCGAGGGCATGGCGACGCCGCCGGAGGAACTCGACGCTGAGCTCAGCTGGTGAGCTGGAGACTCGTCTACACGAGGCAGGCCCAGAAGGACGCCGCGAAGCTGGCCGCGGCCGGCTTGAAAGCCAAGGCACAATCGCTGCTGGCGATCCTCGAACAGAACCCCTACCAGACGCCGCCCCCATTTGAGAAGCCGGTCGGCGATCTGTCTGGCGCGTACTCGAGGCGGATTAGCATCCAACATCGCTTGGTCTATCAGGTTCTCGACGACGCCAACACTGTGAAGGTGCTCCGAATGTGGACGCACTACGAATAGGTCGGGAGGGTCGGCTAGCCTCTTAGCCCCAGAAGATGGCGGTCGGATCGGCGGCGATCTCATCCAGGAGCGGATCCACGAACGGCATCGCGCCAATTCGCTGGTATCGGTGCCAGGCGGAGTTGCGATCGCGCCAGAAGAGCGTCCAGGCGGACGCGCTCGGACTGAATTTGAGCCGGGCTATCGGGAAGCGAGTCCAGTCTGGGCCGATTTCGGGCGTCCAAGGCGCGCGGCACTCAACGATAGTGACGGCGCTACCGCTGACCTCAACCTCGACCCGAATCTGATTACGCAGGTGAACGGGAACCCGTCCGTCGGCGTATCGACGGATCTTGGCGAGGTCGATCTCAGGCAGCACGGACTTGGTCGCGGGCACCGCGCCATCGTAGCGACGGGAAGCAAGACAGACTGGAAAACGGCAACCCGGAATCCAGGGCTCTGCCCATAACCTTGGATTTGTCGCCAAGGAATCCAAGTTCTCAACCGGCCTTCTTGAGCGCCAAAACGATCGCCGGCAGCACGATAATCCGGGGGACGGGAAGTGCAGCCGTCAATCCGTCCGGCCCGACCACTCAGGTAGGTCCAGCCTACCCGTCGATTGCCGCGCTGGAGCCAGCCTGCCGAGCGCGCGTGCTGCTCGGTGAAGACCGCCTGCTCGATGTTGCCGGTCAGGCCGCCGATCGGCAGCCCGCGATGCTTGATGGCGAGTCACGATCCGCCTACACTCCGACACACTACTCGTGCAGTTCCGTGAAGGAGGACGGCGGTGGCCAGCGAACATGGCAAGCGGATCAACGTCGTACTCGACGACGAGCACGCCGCGAGGCTCAAGGAGATGGCGGCCCGCATGTACGTCCAGCCGGGCACGATCGCCCGCTCGCTTCTCTCGACCGCGATCGACCAGGTCGATACCGAGGCCACGACGATCACGGCCGTCCTCGACGCGATCCCACGGGCATGGGAACGGACCCAGGAGGGCCTGACCGACGTGAAGACCGGTCGCGTCGTCCCGCTCGACCACCTCTAGTCGATGGCGAGGGTCTTCGTCGCGCAACGGGCGCGAACGGACCTGGCCGAGCTTATTCAGATACACAGCCTGCCTGACGACGCCGTACCCCGAGTCCGGGCCTCCATCGAGCCTCTGGCCTTGTTTCCTCAGATCGGCAAGCGTCTAACCGGGCGCTGGCGCGGCTTTCGGGTGGCCCTCGGTCCCTGGCCCTGCATGCTGATCGTCTACGTCTACGACGAGTCAACGAACACGGTCGCGATAGCCGCGATCCATGACGCCCGGGAGGCCTCCTCGGCCACCTCCGAGGACTGATCCTCGCGGGATGAGTCGCCTCGCGGGATGAGTCGCCTCGCGGGATGAGTCGCCTCGCGGGCTGAGCCGCGTAGCCCACCTGCAGCAGCTGGAATAAGAATGCCCTATGCCGTCTTCCAGACCCAACCAACCTAGCTCGGTATGTCCGCGACCGGGATCAGCAACGATGCTGACGGTGTGCCGGCTCTAGTCCTCTCGCCCCGAACCACTCCCAGTCGCGGACAGAACGATACATGCGACGATAAAGGTTGGAATGGTCGGGACTGGAGGGCTCGTCGTCTCTTCGACCCGTGCGAAACTAGAACCTGTGACTGATCCCCGCGCTGCAGACGAGACGCGCATCGATCGCTGGCTTTGCGCGGTGCGCCTCATGAAGACCCGCCCGGTTGCGACGCAGCTGTGCGAGGGCGGCCACGTCCTCGTGAATGGATCGCCGGCGAAGCCGTCGACCAAGGTTTGCGCGGGCGACCGGGTCGAGGCACGCATCGCCGAGCGCGACCGCATCGTCGAGGTGGTGCGGCCGATAGAGTCGCGTGTCGGAGCCTCCGTCGCCGCCACCTGCTATGTGGACCACAGCCCGCCGGTCATCCCGGACCGCGGGCCGGAGGTCCGGGTCATGCGTGGGGAGGGCCGACCGAGCAAGCGTCTCCGGCGCGAGCTCGAGCGTCTGCGCAGGGCTGCCGGCGTCTGAGCCCGAAGTCGGGACGAGGGCCTGGTTCTCTCGCCTCGAAGGAACGCCCCACCTCGTGTTTGTGGGGTGCTTCGTTCTGCCGCTTGACCGCGTACGCTTGTCGGCGTGAGCAGGTGGACCCACCGCGCCAAGATCGCCTTCGTCGGTTCGCACGGAATCAGGAAGACGTCGGCGGCACACGCCTTCGCGTCCGTCATCCAGCGGGCCGGTCATTCGGTCGAGTACCTTCGCGAGGTCATCCGCGACAACCCCATCGGGATGAACGAGACGGCGACCGGAGAGGCGCAGCTGTGGGTGCTCGTCACGCAGGTCGCCCGCGAACTCGAACTGGGGCCCAAGGCCGACGTGCTCGTCACCGATCGCGCCGTCACGGACAACTACGCGTACTACCTCCGGGCCTGCGGCGGCATCGATCGATTCGCGGTGGAGCCGCTCGTCGGGCGCTGGTCTGAGACGTACAACCTCGTGATCCGCCTCCGGCCGGACATTGCCCTTGCACCGGACGGCATCCGGAGCACGAACGACGCGTTCCGCGACGAGATCGAGGCGATCCTCGACGACGTCCTGCCGCGCCTCGTGCCGGCGCACCGGCTGATCGAGCTGGGTGCCTCCGAGATCGGAGGCTCGTTCGACTGGTGGCCGTACGCGGAGCGGCTCGCGGCGTCGATCGGCGAGCAGCTGACGCGCGAGCGGCGCATCCGCCGGCCGCCAACCCTCGGCGCGCCAGCGGACGTCACGTCCGGATCGTCAAGCCAGCTCGAGCTCGCCCTGGCGCCTGAAGATCAGGACACGGGTCCCGCCCGGACTATCTGAGCGCGCCGGATAGGGTGCCGTCAGTTCTCGGCCAGGACGAAGACTCGGTCGTCCGGCCGGAAGGTCACGGAGCTGGCACCGACCCCTGTCCCGGCACGTCACGTCGAGGCTTGCCACTCGCGAAGGTACACGGTTGCGGCCCTGACCTTCACCCGTATCGTGTCGGGCCAACTCAAACGACGGCTCCTATCCCATCCGAAACCGGCGCGACTGAAGCGTCCGACTGAGCCACGCAGCTCGGTCCTGTGCCAAGATACGGTGGCTAACGCGAACGAGGGCGTCAACGATGCATTGGTTCACGAAGGACCTGGTTCCCGGACGGCACGCGCTCGGGTGGTTCTCCTTGTGCATCGCCCTGGCCGCACTCGCGGCGATGATGGTGGGCCTGTCCTTGGGCTGGCCGAGCTGGCGCACCTGGGCTCTGTGGGGTCTAGGCGAGGCGGCTGGAGCGGCGTCTTGGTACGCACGCGGCAGGATGAACGTTCTGCTGGCCGTAGTCGGCGGGCTGGGCGTGATCATCTTGCTGAGTAGCCTGCTCGTCGCTCACTAAGAAACGACTCTCGTCAGGCTTGCGGACTCGATGCGGCTGAGAGCCTCCCGCAAAGTCAGCCGACCCGCTCCATCAACTTGGCCGAGGACGCCCGCACCTTTACCCGTAAGGTGTCAACTCCCGTCGCGCCGACCAGACCGCGACGTCTGGGCGCCTGCGCTAGTCTTGGTGACTGGAGAACCCGGTCGTCTGCCCGGAGCATCATGCGTATGCTCAAGGTGAGTTCGCGTTCGGCCGGGTTGGAGTCTGCTTATGGACGGTCACCTCGGTGGCCCGGACCTGCCTCCGACCACCCCCCTGGGACCGACGCAGCTGGGGCGGGGTTTGCCAGTCCCGCCGGCTGTCGCGCTGGTCGCGGTTGTCGGCTTGTTCGCAGGGCTCGCTCTCGGGTACGGCATCGCGCCCAAGCCGGGCCCGCTGCCAGCCTCGTCTCCGACCATGGCCACCGTGTCGCTCCTCGAATTTGCATCACCGTCGGCATCGCCGGCCTTGTCCGTAGCCCCCACGGCTGAGCCCACGTCGAGCGCGTACGAACTCCCGCCGGCGGGCGGGCTTACTCTGAGCGAGGCGCTGGCGGCGCTCGACCAGAACGGGATGAGCGTCTCAGAGTCGGCTGTGATCTACGCACGAGTCGAGCGCTACGGCGAGGCAACCCCGAACACCTTCGCTGGTTCGCCAGACGAGTGGGTGTGGGCCATCGTCATCCGCGGCTCCTTCGAGGGGAACGGCTGTGGCGGTTATATAGGGTCTCGCGAACCCTGCCCCTCGCCAGCCACGACCGAGATGCTCATCCTCGACTACGACACAGGGGCGTTCCTCGAATCCTTGAGCCCGGCATCTCTCTGATAGACCTGCCGGGCCGCGGACAGATCCACTCGGCAGCCTGTCCGCCAGCCCGAGGTCCTCGCATTCCCCACCCGGACCGCCCTCGTACGTATGGTCGAGCCCGCTTGCGACCAGGCGAGCCTGTGCAGATTCTCGTAAGTGTCGGTCCAGCTCCAGAGCAGGTTCCGACTTATCGGAACGCATCCCTTATCGGAACGTATCCGACGTCAGGTCAAAGGCCAGGGCATGGCCGGCGGAGTCGGTGACGTCTACCTCCGCCCCCGCCAGGCTTACGATGGATAGTGCGCCCACCCCTCTGGCATGCCGGACGTCGCTTCCCGGCAGGGGTAGATCAAGTGAGCTGACCCAAACCGCGATGGTCGATGGCATCTCGGAAACGCCGGTTACTCGCGTCCAGGACCAGGGGCCCGTGGAAACACCAACAACCAGGGTGTGTTGGTCGACCACGTGGAAGTAGTAGATCGTCGCCGGGTGATCGGCCGCCCGAATCGTGCCGCCGATCAGGAGGACGACGAGCACAAGAGCAACGATCCAGCGCTTTCGTGATCCTGGGACTCTCATTGGTGCCCCCATCCTTCGTCCAGGTTCTCGAATCTCGCCATCGGCAGGGCTCGACTCTCAGGGCTAAGGGGCGCAGTCGCCTGGGGACCCCGAGCCCGGGGCTGGCCATTCCGGCTCAAGAGCGCCCGTCCAGAGGTACAACTGCCCGCACGAAAGGTCGGCCGCGGCCTCCTTGCCAGAGTGAGTGGCCCCAATCACGGGCTGCCCCTGGATGTCGCCTGTGTCTGCCGTCAGGGTGATCATCACGCGGCCCGACGGCATGCGAACCTGGACAACCCAGGGCAGTGGCGGGAGCACGCTCATGTCGATTACCTTGTCGGCGGTCTCCGGCGCAAGGGTTTCGATCAGTGTCGAATTCACGACCAGGGACAGATGCATGTCCGTGGCGTTGACGAAGCCAAGGCCAATCGGGTCTGGCGACGTGGATGGCGGCGGCGCGGTCGGCACGCTCCCGGCCGGCGCGGCACAGCCGCCAAGAGCGAATAGAGCGAGCAGAGGAACCGCAGCTCTGATAACCTCGACTGGACGTCGGCGGGCGTGGACGGGTTCCATCCCGATACCGTACTTCGCCGGACGGCTTGGCGTCCCTCAGCTGGGAGATGGCGTCGCCGGCGGAGGGGTCTCAACGGCAATGAGACCGGCGGTATAGGTCGAGCCGTTCTTCTCGATGTTGAGAAAGCCCTGTGCCGCCAAGCCATCGAAGGTCACGGTCGCGTGGCCGATCCACTGGCCGCCGCCGGGGGCCGGCGACAATGCGCAGGCGAAGTTCCCGAAGAGCTCCGAAGGGTCCGCGCAATAGAGACCCTTGCCGAGATCAACGCGGATCGACAGGTGGGAAGAGCCCGCGGGCGCGTGGCCGTTGACGGCTTGAAGGGCGGCGTTCGCGGCTGGTGCGCAGTCGGCAGCGGCCAGATCTCCGCAAGTGACGGCGACACTCGCCGGGAACGTCGTGGATGGGTTCGCGCATCCAGCGACAGCCAGAAGAACAACAAGGATGACGACGGCTCGCGCCATAGCCCTTTCTGACGCTCCCAGAGGCGTTCCGGTTCGAGTATAGGCACAACCAACCGAACCGGCCATTCCCTGGCAAGGAGGCCTTAGCTTGTTGTCTCGGCCTCAAGTCCTCTCGGCCCCACCATTCGAGAAGATAGGCTTCGAGGCAGCCTCTTTCACGCTCGGATAGATGCCTTTCCAGGCAAAGGCGCACCAGTTTGAGCGACCGCGAGTCGCCGGAGCTCGCGTTTGCCCGGACGAAGGCTCGGCACGCTGCTGACCGAGATCGTAGTCTTCGGGCGGCGGTCATTTCAGCCGGGCACCGAACGTGGGACGCCACCGTCTTGAGGGGTGGTCATAGCCTCGCGAGTGGAGGCTCCCGGATCGAAGGGATCACGACCGGGTCGAACGAAACGCGTGCGCAGCGGATCAATAGAGGAGTGGAAACAACGATGGCGCCTCGCGAGGCTGACGCCGCCAGCGTGGCGGCGACCTTCGAGGGACTCGTAGGCCCGTGGGTAGACGAGATGTACCGTGCCGCGGCCGCGATCGTCGGCGAAGCGGACGCCCGAGATGTGACCCAGGAGGCGCTCCTCGACGCATGGCGCGGTTTCGACCGGTTCCGCGATACGGATCGCGTCCGAGCATGGCTCCATACCATCGTCGCCAACCGCAGTCGCAAACACCTGCGCGCGCGCCGCAGCCGGCCGCGCGTCGTCCCCATCCTCGATTGGCCGGAGGGCACGGTGGATGACCGATCGACCGTCTTCGCCGAGCGTGACCGGCTGGATCGGGCGTTCGAGTTGCTGCCCGCCGACCAGCGCATCGCGCTTGCACTTCATTACGCGCTCGACCTGTCCGTGCCGCAGGTAGCGGCCGCCCTGTCGGTGCCTGATGGGACCGTCAAGTCGCGCATTCACGCCGGCGTGGAGCGGCTCCGGGCGATGTTGGCCGCGGAGGACAAGCTGTGAGCGACGAAGAGCGCATCCGAGCCTACATGCGAGGGCGAGCCGACGTTTCCGTGCCCGACGACTTGCGCTGGCCGACCGCGGCTCCCGGGCCCAGGCGCCGGTGGTCGATCTCGTCAGCCAGGGCATGGGGGCGGCTGGCGGTCGCAGGGCTCGTCGTGACTGTCGTGGTGGTTGGTGTCTTCTCGAGCTTGCAACTGTCAACCGGGCCCGGCCGTCCGACGACCCCTCCGGCCAGCGGCTCGACGCTGTCGACAAGCCAACCGCCCAACGCGACGTTCCCATCCGATGTCGCCGGCCTGCCCGTGATCAGCGTTGCTCATGCCGTCGAGCTGCTTCGGTCTGGCAAGCTGGACGGTGAGGCAGTAGCGGTCGCGGGCTACTACCAGCAGTTCTACCCATCCTGTCCGTATCCCGGACGGTACATTGGCCCGCTCGAGAGCTGGTGCCGGCTCAGTGCCTTCGCGGACACCGTCGCGGGCGCTCAGCTGTGCCAGCCTGAAGGCTCCAATGGGATGAGCTGTCACCAGCCAACCGGAACGTACCTCGCGCCCTTCTTCATGAGCGAGACGAGCGGCGACGCGTCGACGTGGCTGACGGCTGGTCCCACCGGCGAGCCGGCCGCTCTCGTGCTCATCGGCCATGCCGGCGACGCGCGGCAGTGGCAATGCACCGCTTCAACCCAAAGCGAATGCGCAAACGCCTTCGTCGTCGACCGCATCGCCTGGGCAGAGGGGCAGGACGTCCCCTTGGCGGCCCCGCAGACCGGCGACCAGCAATCGGGCAAACCGATCACGCCGAGGCTGACGCTCGCCCAGGCCGTGGCCGCCGCCGGGTTCGGTGACAACGTGGTGGCCGCGGCTGCTTTCCGGGCGGGCGACATCGCGACCGTCGACCCGCGCTGGAACTACGCGGGCGACAACATCGTGTGGGTTGTGCGATCTCTCGGAGAGGGCGCCAAGTCACAAGGCGATGGGACTCGTCCCGAGACCGTCTCGCTCGTCGACGACGCTACGGGGAGGCTCATCGACAGCCATCCCCTGAAGCTGGCCGCTGATTATCAGCCGGCGCGGTTGTGGCAGATGGCGTCCGTTCAAGGACTCGACTGCTGCGGGAGCAACGAGCAGGCCTTCTACCGGGTGCAGTCCGACAACGGCACGACCGTGTACGAGGGCCTGGTGCCGGGTGGCGAGTCGGGCGGAACGGACTCCACCACGTTCGGCGGAAGTTACGGCGGTGGACCGCTCGACCTGCCTGCGGGTCGGTACTTGATCACCTCATGGTTGGCAACCTACGAGGGCGGATCGACGGGCACGCCGCGCGACGAATGCTCCACCGAGGTCACCCTCCGGCCGCTCGACGATGTCTCGCTCGATGCGGATTACCCGGCTGGTCAAGCGTGCACCTTTCGGCCGGCGCCCTCGCCATCCCCTGGCTCATAGGCTCCTGAGCGGCCAGGCACACGCCGGCCGCCAACCGGGACCCTGACAATCCGTCTCTGCCCACGACTGCGGTCGTCCGTCGCGCCGGTTCTTCCGCGTCGATCACGCTCAACTCGAGCGTCTCGGTGACCACCTGGTCGGCGACCGGCATCTGCTTCATCTCTACCGGTACGGCCAATGCCCAGGCCGGCGACGACCGCCTGCTTCGAATCGAACTACCGGCCGGTTGAACAATGCGCGGGCCGACGCTGAACCTGCGCGCGTTTCTCCGCACGTTCACCCGCCAAGTGTCGCTTCTACTTGGGCCGAGCCGGTCAGGCTTGGCGGGATCTGCCCGGTGCCGTCAGGTCGTCCGGACCTCCACGATGTAGGTACCAAGGGCGTACCAGAACGTGCCGCGCCAGTCGGTGGCAAACGTCTGGGGACTGGCGTTGCTCTCGAACCCGCCGACGTCCCAAAACGGGCCGGTCGGCATGTCCAACGCCAGCGGCACCGTGCTGACGATCTTGCCGGTCGCGTCGAACACGTCGAGCACGCCATCCGCCACGACCTCCGCCACGGCCGCCGCCTGACCCGGTACTGCTTCCAACAGCCGGGGCGGTCCTTCGACCGCCACCCAGCGCTGGACCGGGACCGTGGCAACTTGCTCACCATCGCGCGAGAACAGAGCGAAGTTGTCCGGCCTTCCTCCCACCGCCACGTCGTCGCCGACCACCGCCAGCTCGGTTGCGCCGACATAGCTAGTTGGGAGCTCGATAGTGGCGTCCTGGTGTAGGTTGGCGTCGATCCGGGTCAAGTACGGCAGCGACTCCCGGGCAATCAAGACGCCGTCACCGTCCGCGGTGATTGCGCTGATCCACACGCCTCCCTGATCGACCACGGGCTTGACCCGGGTGTCTATGTCGAGACGAGCAAGCTTCCCGGTGACAGGGTCGAGCCGGTACAGGCGCACGCCCGACTGATCGAACCAGACGGCTCCGGTCGCGTCGACCACGACCATGTCCATGAAGCCGTTCGAGTCGGTGGAGGGCAGTGCCCAGCGCGTGGTCTTCCCCGTCGCCGGGTCGAGTCGATAGAGCGCGCTGTCGGTCTGAGGGAACTGGACCGTGTACCACAACGCCTGATGGATCGGGTCCCAGGCGAGGCTGTAGGTGTTCTGCTTGTTGCGGGTCACGACGCGGCCCTGGCCGGGCTGAGTCGCCGGCCGGACGGCCAGGGTTGCCAGCTCCGGATGGAGAGGCTGGAGCGCCGCATTCGGAACGATCTGTGGCTCATCCGTCGCGTTGAGGGCCACGCAGACGTTCTTGGTGCCGGGCGGTGGGGTCGGAACCGGCGCGGGCGAGGGTACCGTCGTTGGAACCGGTCCCGGCGGATAGTCCCTCCAGTCCAGCTTGGCGGGGATCAAGCCGGAGTAGATCACCAGCAAAGCCGGATCAGCGGAAGAGTCGAGCTGCGGCACGAACCCGATGCCGGGCATGACGGCTCGATAGGCCCAGGCATGTTCGAGAGCCACGACCTGTTGGACACCGGCTTCCAGACCTCCGCAGGCCTTCAGCCGAGGGTCGCTCGCGAAGCTCTCCCGGTTGGTCGAGTGAGGGGTGGCCGGGCTCGCCTGCATCGAAGTACAGCCTGCCGCGATCGCGAGCATCACCAGGACGGCCACCAGTCGACGCGCGGACATCCGGCGCCAACAGGAAGCCCCAACCTCCTGGCTCGGGCCCATTTCCGCCTCCCTCATCTGGTGAGACACGCCCCCGACGCCCACTGACCCTACGTTGTTCCGTCGGTGAAGGATCACCAGGAGGCGCGACGGCAGCGACTCGTAGCCGGCATCAGGCCGAGGCCTGTCGCATCCGGAGGTTCAGCCCGCCCCGCACCTTCGGCGGCAAGTGTCGGCTCGACTCCTGAACGGCTCCCGACCGTACGGAAGAGCGGCCGCTCTCGGCGTGGCCACCGTGGGCCGGACCGAAAGCGCGGTGCCGTCGCAACGCACGGTGTGTATGACTCGGCCGAGGTCCGGGTGCTGGGCCGACCTGGTCGAACCGGCCCGGGGCGAGGCTCTCGACAAAGCGCGGCGAGGGAATGGCGGGCGTCGATATCTCTGCTGGCTGGGTGCGAGCGATCGTGCGTCTGGACACTTCGGCCCCGACCGTGACGGGAACGGCAGGGCCACTCATAAGCCCCGCCTGCGACCGCGCGACAAAATGGCCTCAACGGCCGCGGGCCGAACGTGCGGAGGTATCGCAGATGCGGGTCGCGATCATGGGAGCCGGCAACGTCGGTGGAGGACTCGGAGCAGCCCTCTCGGCTGCGGGACATGAGGTCGTGTTCGGCGTGCGCGATCCTGCCAGCGACAAGACGAAGATGGCACTTGCCGCCTGCCGGGGCGCCAGAGCGACGAGCTTCGCTGAAGCCCTCGATGGGGCCCACGTCGTCATATTCGCGTTGCGCTGGGATGCCGCGGTGGCCGCGATCGGCGAGCTGCCGTCGCTGGCCGGCCGCATCGTCATCGATGCCATGAACCGCTTCGACGGCGACCCGGAACGGAGCACGACCCAGGATCTGGCGGATCTGCTCCCCGGTGCGAAGCTCGCCAAGGCGTTCAATACGATCGGCTTCGAGAACCTCGCAACTGCCCGCACCCGACTCGTGCCGGCTGCGATGTTCGTGGCCGGAGACGACGCCGACGCAAAGCGCGTGGCTATGGATGTTGCCGCCCAGATCGGCTTCGTTCCCGAGGATGCGGGCGGTCTGGCGAACGCAAAGCCGCTCGAGTTGATGGTTCGGATCTGGCTCGCGCTCGCCCAGACTCATGGACGAGGCGTAGGTTTCGCCATATCTGGCAGCTGAACGTGGACCGTCGCGAAGGTGGTGCTGGTCACGCGCAGTCGAACCTCACCGCGATCGGACAATTGAGCCCGCCCGGTAGGCGGCTGGTTCCAGCCCTGAGCCATCCCGGAAGATCACACCGAGGTCGGCGCCACCGTCCTGTCGAGCAGCTGGCTCGGCGTGCTCGCCCGGCAGCTGTAGCCGAGGGTGGACATGAAACGAGGGCTTGGGGCGGCGGTCGCCGCGCTGATATGCGTCGCGTCAGTGGTCGCCGCGTGCGGGTCCAGCGGACCGCAGATCACGCAACCGCCGCGGACTCCCGCGGCGCCGACGAGTCCCGGGCTGTCGCCGACGCTTCCGGCAACTCCCGTTGCGTCGCCTTCACCGACCCCAGCCCTGGCGAGCCCTTCTGAGCCGGTAACGGACAGCCCGACGCCATCGCAACTTCCAGAAGTGACCTACAGCCCAGCCCCGCAGCCGTCGCTGGCGCTGACAGCCGCGGGCTCTCCCTCGCTTCCCACCGGCCTCGGGCTCAGCTACCCGAGCGAACAGTGCAGCTCATCGAACGCGGACGAGCCGTGCGAGTGGCTGCGGGTCACGTGGCGGGAAGCCAACCCGAGCGGCGTCACAATCCGGATCTACGCCGTCACAGCGTGTTTGCACACTCCGACCGCGTCGCAGCCGAACGCCCAATGCCTCGTCAACGGGGACACGATCCCGGCAGCTTCACTGCTGATCATGGGTACGGCGCCGGCCTCAGCCCGCTCATTCGCATTCGTTCTGACTTCTCCCTATGGTGAAGGGAACTTCTCGCTCGGCGCACTGCCCGGAGGGGGCCCCGAAGTCGATTCCATCGTGCTGCAGGCGGTAGACCGCGACGGTGGATCGCTGTTTGCGTTCGTCGCCACTTCGAGTGCCGGCTGCTACGGTTGCATTCTCTAGACGAATAACCCGGCGGCGGGCAGAGCGAGGGCGCAGGCGATCTGCAGGCGAGACCGACCCGCGGGCGACGTCAAAGGGAATCCGTCAGAGACGCGGCCATGTCGAGTCGTTTGCGGCGCCGCCTCTCGAAGCCTGCCGCCCTACGAGCCGTCCAGGCGAATGGCGATCCCGACCTGGCGACCGACCCAGGCGTCGCCGGCGTGGCGAGCGTTCCACCAGAACAGGAGGCGAGCCTGTAGACCGTATTTCCGCCGCATAAGGGAGGTCGCGGGCTCGGCGTCATCCAGCAGGCGAGCCGTGCCCTCGACGACATCGCCGGTCACTCGACCGCGCATGTCGCACGGGGCGAGAAGGATGCGGTTGCTGTTTCGCAATCGCTTCACCTTGCCCGACGACCGGGCCGTGTAGACAACAAGTTCGTCTCCCTGCTGCGCCACCCATACCGGCGTGGCCACGGGCGTGCCGTCCCGCCGGAAGGTCGTGAGCGAGAGGTATCGGGCCTTCGCGAGTTTCTCGACGTTCATGCCGCTCTCCAAGCTCATCCGGTCTGCGGGAGAGCCTCGCCTCAGCTGGGAGACGTGGCGTCTTCGATCATGGCGCATCGCGCCCCGCGTGACATACCCTCGAGGCATGACCCCGATGGTCGCTTCTCCAGCCGGCGTCAACGCCGGCGCGAGCCCACTCCCCGCCCGCCTGGCGGTTGTACCTTGAAGATCTCCTTCGCGACTGCCCATGGACCTGGGGCTGCAGTGATTTCAGCCAGACCGCCCGATCGCCTCGAGCCGGGATCGAGTGTCGGAGGCGTCTCCGCCCGGCCCGGATTCGGCCCCATTGTCTCCGGCGGTCCGAGTCCACTCGGTTCATCTCCATGTCCGACCTGGAGAGACGCCAACGACGATCCGGAGTGAGACAATCCGGAGGATGCGACCCGGACGCGCCACCCTCCTCGCCCTGGGGGCCACGGTCATTGCGTACGCCCTCTACCACCGCACCGACGCATACCGCCGCGGCAATCGCCTCTTCTACTCCGACGGCCGGCCCAACTGGGGCGGGCGCCTGTTCGGCCGCTTCTGGGTCGCCGTCGCCGACCGCGGGCTCACGCCGGCGTGGATGGTGACGCTCGAGACGGTCGGACGTCGGAGCGGTCAGGTTCGCTCGGTCCCAGTCGTTCTGGGCGAACACCAGGGCGAACGCTACGTCGTCTCCATGCTCGGCGAACTGTCTCCATGGGTCGGCAACGTCCGGGCTGCCGGCGGCCACGCCGTCCTCCGCCACGGTGCCCGCACCCCGGTACGCCTCGTGGAGGTCCCGGTCCCGGAGCGTCCGGCAATCCTGAAGGCCTATCTCGCGCGAGCGGCGGGCGCGCGCCCGCATATCGGGGTCGATCCATCCGCGCCGGTCGAGGCCTTCGCCGGCGTAGCCGCCGGCGTGCCTGTCTTTCGCGTGGAGCAAACCCGGTAGATCGAAGTGCGATGCTCGTAACGGTCAGCCGGATGGGTGGGTCCCCAGCGGTCTACACGAGCCCCTGGGGCAGCGGCGACTCCGGGTCATGGTGTTCGGGAGCGGAGCTGGCGCCGGCGTCGTCAATTCGGCCGGTGCCACCGGGACCCGCGGAAACGTTGCTGGACAGCTGACGCCCAACACGGCAACGACGCCTCCGGGCGCCGGCTCAAGATCAGTACTTTCGCGTCGAAACCTCTTCTCGATGGCTGCCTTTGGCGGCCCTCAACGGGCTCGATCACCCGAGGCACCACTTTGGTGCCCCGCCGCATCCTGAAAGAGGTCCCCAAGCGATGTTCCGCCTTGGTGTTCGCGGGAAGCTGCTCGGCTCCTTTGGCGTTGTATTCGTGCTCATCGGAGCGCTCAGCCTCTTCCTTTACCTTCAGACGGCGGCGACGAACGACAGTGTCACCAGCATCGGGAACCAGACGCTACCGGAGGTCTCAACCATCGGGGGTCTCCATCTGGCCGTCGCGGAGTTTCAGCGTGACCAGCTCAACTACATCGCCGCTCCCAGCGCCAAGGAACGATCGGACGCTCTGGATGAGATGAAGGGGGACGTTGGCGAGGCCAACGACGCGTTCGCCAGCCTGGGATCGGCCGACCTCAGCGGCGCGGAGCGCACGCAGTTCGACACGGCCAAGGCCGATTGGGCCACGTACCAGGAACAGACTGCCGATCTCGTTAGCCTCGTGGACGCCGGGAAGGCTGAGAACGCCACCGCGCTCATGTTCGGCGACGCAGCAACGACGTTCGATTCGTTCGACCGAACCCTCGACGCCTGGACTGGGATCCTCACCGAGGGCGCCCATGGGGACGTGCAGACCTCGCAAGGCGCCATCGCCTTCCTGGAGCTGGTCCTGGTCGGCGGCGTGCTCGTCATCGTGCTCATCGGCTCGTTCCTCTCGCTGTTCATCTCCGGCCGGATCACCGGCGGAGTCAAGGCAGTGCAGGGCCATATGACCAGGATGCGAGAGCAGGTCGGCTTGTTCGCCGGCTGCCTCACCCGCCTCTCCGAAAACGACCTCACCGCGACATACCAGGCCGACATCGAGCTTCTCGACCTGAAGGGCTCCGACGAGATTGGCCAGACAATCGTCGTGAGCAACGAGCTTGTCGGTGAGCTCAAGACGATGGCGCAGGCATACGAGACGGCTCGCGCCGGTCTCGTTGGCACAGTCAGTGAGGTCAAGGCCGCCGCCGATTCCGTGGCCCGCACCTCGAAGGAAGTCAGCGACGCGGCCACCCAGTCCGGCACCGCCTCCAGCCAGATAGCCGCCACCATCTCCCAGGTGGCGAACGGCGCGACTGAGCAGGCCAGGGCTTCCTCGGACACCAGCACCGCCGCCCTGGAGCTCGACGCCATCATCTCCCAGGTGGGCGCGGGAGCCGCCGACATCACCGCCAAGGTCGAGGCCGCCTCGGCCGCTCTCGACGACATGGCCGGCGCTATCAAGAGCGCCTCCGCCGCGTCCGGCGAGGTCAGCACGGTTGCAGGTTCGGCCGCGGAAGCGACCGACCATGGCCAGAAGGCCGTCCGCCAGACCGTCGGCGAGATGGAGCGCATCAGGCAGATCGTCGAGAAGGCCAGCGTCAAGGTAACCGAACTCGGCGCCAAGTCCGATCAGATCGGCGCCATCGTGGAGACGATCGACGACATCGCCGAGCAGACCAACCTGCTGGCTCTCAACGCCGCCATCGAGGCGGCCCGGGCCGGCGAGCAGGGCAAGGGCTTCGCCGTCGTCGCCGACGAGGTTCGCAAGCTGGCCGAGCGTTCGAGCCGTGCTACCAAGGAGATCGCCGCGCTGATCGGCGAGGTCCAGGGCGGCACGGAACAGGCCGTCGCCGCCATGCAGGCCGGTGCCGAGGAAGTCCGGAGCGGAAATGAGCTGGCCGCGCAGGCGGGCGCAGCGCTCGACGCGATCGCGGAGTCCGTCACGGCCACGAAGAAGGCCGTGGAACGGATCACGACCGCCGTCGAGGCCATGAGTCAGGCCTCGTCCGGGGTAGTGGCCGCGTCGGATGCGATCTCGGTCATCGCCGGACAGACGAACGAGGCGGCCACCCGCATGACCGCGGCCGCTCGCACCGTCTCGGGCTCGGTCCAGTCGATCGCCGCCATCAGCGAAGAGAACTCGGCCGCCGCCGAGGAGGTCTCCGCCGCGACCGAAGAGATGTCGGCCCAGGCCGAAGAGGTCGTGGCTTCGGCCGCCTCGCTTGCCAGCATGGCCGACGAGCTCGACGAGGTCGTGGCTCGCTTCGCTCTCGAAGCCGGCAGACGTGCGCCCGCCCCGGCAAGCGTCTCCGAACGGCGACGCATGGCGGAGTCCGACGGACCGGCCAGGGTCCGCCGCTCCAGGGCCGCCTGAAGTCGAATACTCGCGGCCCGAGCCGGCACGGCTCGTGCCCACAGTACTCGGGACTGGCTCGCCATCGCCTGGCGAGCCCCGCCGCCGAGGACCAGCTCGCCAGAAGCGAGCAGGAGCAGGTTCGATGAGCGAGTTACAGGTGGTCGTCTGCCAGCTCGGGGCCGAGAGCTACGGCCTCGACATCGGCTCGGTCTACGAGATCATCCGCTTCCAGGAGTGCACCGCGGTCCCGGCATCGCCGAGCTTCGTCAACGGTGTGATCAATCTGCGCGGCCGGATCATCCCGGTCGTAGACCTGCGGGGCCGCTTCGGCATGACCCAGACTGAACCGACCAAGGAGACGCGCATCGTCGTCGCCGAGAGCTCGTCAACACGCGTGGGGTTGATCGTCGACAGCGTCTCGGAAGTCCTCCTTCTGCAGTCCGAGTCTGTCGAACCCACGCCGGGCGTCGCCGCCGGCGCCGATTCCGACCATCTTCGGGGCATCGCGAAGCTGGGCGACAGGCTCGTCCTGCTCCTCGAGCTCGACGGCCTGCTCGGCCTGGAGAGTCAGTCCACCCTCGCGGGAGCTGCGTAGCGATGCGCGTCCAGAGGGTCAGCCGGCACCCCAGTCGGCCTTGAACGCGATCGGCAAGGAGACCGGACTGCCGGCGGAGCGCTTGAGTCGCTGCTCGAGGAGTTACACGGGCAGGAGGGTGTCTGGAGCGAAGGAGGCGAGCACGCGGCAGATCTCGCCGATATCGAAGCCTGCGTGAGTGGTCGGCCACCCGCCAGATCGTGCCATCGGGTCCGGCGACCCCTCATCGACCCTACGGCTGAACACTTACGCGCGCCGGCGTCACCGGCTCCGCCTGCAGCTTCCAGGTGACTCCCGTGAGTTCCTCCGACAGGTCCCACAGACGTCGCGCCGTCTCCACGTCCCTGGCGGACGCGACAGGCTGCACATCGGCTGGATAGCCGCGCATCCCAGCGAGGCCGTTCGGCCCGTAGAAATGGCCGCTCTCAGCCGCCGGGTCGACGGCTGCGTAGAGTTCGTTGAGGGCGCCCATCTCGGCGCTCTGGGCGAAGAGACGGTTGCTCACCTTCATCAGCTGCTTCATCAGGCCGGTCGGACCGCTGCTCTGGAGGTTCGTGTTGGCGTACCCGGGGTGTGCGAGCACTGACCAGACGGGGATCTCCGCCGCCCGCAGTCGCCGGTCCAGCTCGAGGGCGAACAGCACATTGGCGAACTTGGACTGCTGATAGAAGGCCCTCGGCGAGTACGAGCGCTCACCGGTCAGATCGTCGAAGTGGATCGATCCGCCCTTGTGCTCCAGCGAGCTGACTGTGACCACCCGCGCGTCGCGGCCACGCCGAAGCGTGTCGAACAGCAGCCCGGTCAAGGCGAAGTGGCCCAAATGGTTGGTCGCGAACTGCGACTCGAAGCCCTGCGGAGTCAGCCGCCGAGGTGGATACATGACGCCGGCGTTGTTGACGAGCACCTCCACCGGAATCCCGTCGTTCAGGATCGCCGCCGCGAAGGTCCGCACCGAGTCAAGGTCGGCCAGGTCGACTGCCCGGAACTCGACCGCGGCGTCCGGCTGCGAGGCCTTGAGCCGGGCGACGGCGTCCAGCCCTTTCACCTCGCTTCGGGCGGCAAGCACCACTCGACCGCCGTGCGCGGCGAGCTGCCGGGCAGTCTCGAAGCCGAGGCCGCTGTTGGCACCGGTGACGATGAATGTGCGGCCGGACTGGTCCTTGATCTGCGCGGCAGTCCAACGATCCATGTGTGCTCCTGATTCTCCAGATGGCGGGGGCGCGTATCGAGAGTGGTCCGCGTCGATCCGACCCTCATAATAGCCAGTTGACCGATATATACTGCTGGCGTGAAGCGACGCACAATGCAGGAGGCGACGTTCCTGATCCTGACCGCGCTCGCGGCGGGCAGCCAGCACGGCTACGGGATCATCACCGACGTCGAGCAGATCTCCGAGGGGCGTGTCCGACTGCGCGCCGGGACCTTGTATACGGCCCTGGAGCGCCTTCGCACGGACACATTGATCGAGATCGACCGCGAGGAGATCGTGGAGAGCCGGCTGCGTCGCTACTACCGACTTACGCCCACAGGCGCGGAGCGGCTGGCTGAGGAGGCGGATCGTTTGCGCTCCAACGCGGATGTCGCGATGTCCCGACTGGAGATGAGTGGCGGGGTGTCGACGGCGTGAGCGATTCAACGCAGCTGGAGCGGCGCTACGGACGCCTGCTGGCGTTCTACCCGAAAGAATTCCGCCGCGAGCACGAGCAGGAGATGCTCTCGGTGCTCATCGCCGGCGCCGCGGATGGCCAGCGGCGACCCTCACTGGACGAGGCCCTCGATCTCGTCAGCAACGCCAGTCTCATGAGGCTGTCGCAGATGTTCACGCGACTCTTCGTCAGGTCGTATGAGCATCGCCACCGCCGCCTCCTGTGGGGCTTTCGCATTGTCTGGGGCCTGGTCCTCCTCGGCGCCGCGATGTTTGCGCTCTCTCATGGCAGTTGGTGGGCACTGTGGTTCTTGGCGGGAGCGGCAGCGGACTTCGTTTTCGGCTACCGCATCTACCAGATCGCCCAAAGCCAGCCTTTGACGTGATGCGCAAGCGGCGGCGTGATCGGACATGACCGGCACTAATCAACGACGGCTCGAGATCGACGGCATTTCGAAGCGGTACGGCGAGACCGTCGCCGTGCAGAACCTCACGTTCGAGATCCACGCCGGCGAGCTGTTCGGCTTCGTGGGCCGCAACGGCGCCGGCAAGACCACCACGATGCGGGTGGTGCTGGGTGTACTCACGCCCGAAGCCGGCGCGGTGCGCTGGCTGGGCGCGCCCCTGACCTTCAGGGCCAGGCGCCGCATCGGCTACATGCCCGAAGCGCGGGGCCTCTATCCAAAGATGCGCGTTGCCGAGCAGCTGGCGTACCTCGGCGAGCTGCACGGCATGCCCGGCTCGGAAGCGCGGCAGGCAGCCCTCGGCTGGCTGGACCGATTCGGGCTTGCCGACCGGCGTCACGCCGATCTCCAGGCCCTGAGCCTGGGCAACCAGCAACGTGTCCAGCTGGCCGCCGCGCTGGTCTTCGGTCCGGACGTCCTCGTCCTCGATGAGCCGTTCGCCGGGCTCGACCCGGTCGCCGTCGACGTGATGGCGGAGGTGCTTCGCGAACGGGCGGACGCGGGGGTCCCGGTAATCTTCTCGAGCCACGAACTGGAACTGGTCGAGCGGATCTGCGACCGGGTGGGCATCATCGACCGCGGCAGGATGGTAGCCATCGGCACAGTCGCGGAGCTCCGGGCCGGTGGTCCGGACCGTCTCTGGGTCGACGTGCCCTCGGCGCCGGTGGGCTGGGCAGACGGGCAGAACGGCGCGACCGTGGTGCGCACCGACGGCTCCAGGGTGCTGCTCGAGCTGGCGCCAGGGACCGACGACCAGGCGATCCTGCGCGCCGCGCTGACTTGTGGACCTGTCCACGAGTTCCGTAGGGCAGAGGCGAGCCTCGTCGAGATCTTCCGTGATGTCGTGGGGGAGGTGCAGACATGATCTCGCCGCCGCCGGACGACCACGCGTCGCCCTGGCCCCGGAACGTCTTCCTCGTGGCCCGCCGGGAGATCCTAATGCGCCTGCGCTCGCGGGTCTTCAGGGTTATCACGATCGTGATGGTGGTCCTTGTCGCCGGCAGCGTCCTCGTCGCCGCGTACCTGCAAGCCGGCACCCCGAGCCAGCCTGCGGCCGTGCGCGTGGGGTTCAGCGGCGGGTCGCAGGCCCTGGAGCCGTCGTTCAACTCGGTCGCCGTGGCCCTCGGGCAGACGGTCACGGTCACGAAAGTCGCCGATCCAGCCACGGGCAGGTCACAGGTCCAGGCGGGCACGCTCGACATGGCGGTGAGCGGTTCGGCGACGGCGCCCACGGCCGTGGTCAGCGAGAGCCTTCCCGCGATGGTCGAGATCGCGCTCGACGCCGCGGCCGAGGACGCCCGCATGGCGACAGACGGCCTCACGCCGGCAGCCATCACGTCGATCACGGCCGGTGTCCCGTTCGAGCCCGTGCCGCCCACCGGGTCGTCGAGCCCGTTGAGCCAGGGGGCGCTCGTTGGCCTCGCCGTCGGGCTCCTCCTGTTCATTGCACTGGGGACGGCCGGAAGCCAGGTGGCTCAGGGCGTGGTCGAGGAGAAGGCGACTCGGATCATGGAGATCCTGCTCGCGACCGTCCGGCCGAGCGAGCTGCTGGCGGGCAAGATCTTGGGGATCGGCCTCGTCGCCCTCCTGCAGCTCGCCATCGAGGCCACCGCGGCACTCATCGCGAACGCGTTCGCCCGTGTCGTCTCGATCCCAGCCCTGGGCATCGTCGAGGTCGGATTGTATTTCGCCTGGTTCCTGCTCGGCTTCCTGCTGTACGCCACGGCCCTCGCCGCGGTCGCCGCCCTCGTGTCGCGCCCGGATGAGGTCGCATACGCGACGGCGCCGGCCAACCTACTGCTCTTGGCGTCCTTCATTTGCTCGCTAAACCTCTTCCTGCGCATTCCGACGAGCCCCCTGAGCACGGTGCTCTCGGTCGTGCCGCTGCTGGCGCCGATCCTGATGCCGATGAGCATTGCCGAGGGCATCGCGGAGCCCTGGCAGGTGGGGCTCGCGATGGCGCTGACCGTGGCCGCCATCGCCGGCGTGGTCTGGCTGGCCGGTCGCATCTACGCCAACTCGGCCATGCGCACGGGTACCCGCGTGCGGTTCTTGGACGCCTTGCGCGGGTAGGGAGGCCGTGTCCTGACGAGCCCGGACGCTTACGTCGCAGGTGGACGGGACGTCGTCGAGTTAGTGACCCGGCTCGCGCCGTGGCGTACGTGCGGGGGCGAGCACGCGCCCTCCCGTGATGCAACAGGGTCGCCGTCGTCGGAACCGCGCCGATAGCGCTCGACCGCGCCTGCCGTCCTCACGACGATCTGATCGGAAACGACCTTCTGTCAGCTGGTTCGGCCGGCAGACTCCGACCTACGGGCAGGTATCGGCCGGCGCCGGCTTGCCATACCAGGTGCTGTCCGTGCCGAAGAGCTGCACCGACAGCGCGGCGACCTTGGCGTTGAGCAAGCAGTTGGCAGCGTTGACCGTGCTTGTGCCGGTGATTGTGTAAGGCGGCCCCAGCACCACCTGCGTGATATTGCCGCTTGGCACGGCCTGGCCGTCCGCCACGAAATTCGCCACCTGGTCCGCCGGGAAGTCAGTGGCCAGGCTCGCTCCAAGGGTCGTGAACAGGCTCGGCAACTTCAGAATCTGGCTTGGTTGCGCCATCTTGTGCAGCAAGGCAACCAGGACCTGCTGCTGACGCGACGACCTCTTCCAGTCGCTGTCGCCGGTACCGTGGCGAGACCTGACGTACGCCAGAGCGTCCTTACCGTCGAGGTGATGCGGTCCGGCGGACAGGTAGAAGCCGTGGGGGCTGCCGTCGAGCCAGTCGTACGTCGGATCAGCGATCGGGCTCGGGTTGACTACGTCGATCCCGCCCACCTTGTCGATCATCGCAACGAAGCCGTCGATGTACATCACCGCGTAGTAGTCGATGGGGATGCCAACTAGATAGCTGACTTCTTTGATGAGCGTCGTGTAGGGGGCGTCCGGGGACTTGATCCGGCCATCCCGGACGTAGGTCGGTAGGGCGTTGATCTTGGCGGAGGAGGAATCGACCCCGCCGAAGTAGAACGGGAAGCTGGCGCTGTCCCGGGGCACGCTGACCATCTGGACGGAGTTGGCCTGCGGGTCATAGCTCACGACCATGATCGAGTCGTACAAGTTGGAGCTATTGCCGCTGCTCGTTCCGGTGAGCAGGATCGTGACGCGCCCGTCAGGCACCGGGGTAATGAGAGGCTCGGGCGTGCCGGTGGGCCCGGGGGTCTGGCCCGGCGTCAGGCTCGGTGGGGCCGTCGCCTGCACGATCAGCTTGGTGTTGCCCGGGTCGAAGATCTGGGAACCTGCGTCGGAGTAGGTCAGCAGGTAGTAGCCGCCGCCGAGATGGGTGGCGACGATGAGCGCGGCCAGGACCACAAGAAGGGCCCGATCGACCACCTTGCCGGTCGAGGCCGGGTCTGCGCCGAGGAACCCATGAACGACTGAGACAAGCCGCCAGACCCCGAACAGGATCACGACTGCGACCGCGGCGATGCCGACGGCTCGCTCGGCGAGGAGTTGGGCGGCAAAAACCACCGGCCCCCGCCGGAGGCCGTATGCCAGGAGAACCACGACGACCAGAGACGGCGCCGCGAAGACGGCCGCCAGGCGGCGCCTTCGGAGGTACAGCTGTCCAAGCCCCGGCCACAGGAAGGACAGGAACGCGGCCAAGGATGGTGACCGCCCGCGACCTCCAGGATCCGGTGAATTCGATTCCAAGAGGATCGGCTCCATTGCCCGGCGCAACGCGCCGGTGACGCCGCCGCCGACTCCGCCGTACCGCTCGGCGGTCGCCTCAGCGCCCGCCAGTCTACCCGGCTCGGGGGTTGTCCACTACGTATGGTCTGGTGTCCGGCAGCCAGATCGATGCCGGCGTACCGACCCGCACGGAGCGGTCCCCGGTCCGACATTCCGCTTGGTTCTACAGCGTGCTGAACGCCGCCGACTACTTCCGCGCGGCGTTCGGTCTGGACGGGACGCCGCCCGACCCGCGGATGGCGACCGCGATCGAGGCGATCCGCGCGCAACGGCAGCCGGACGGCACCTGGCTCCAGGCGCGACGGCACCCCGGCCGCGTATGGTTCGAAGTCGATTTGCCGGCGGGGGAGCCGTCGAAGTGGCTCACACTGTTGGGTACGCGCGTCCTGGAGTGGTGGGACGCTGCGCACGTGGCCGGGGCCGTCACGCCCTGAAGCCAGTCTGACCGCGGTCGTGACCTCGTCGGCGGACCGGCCAGGCGGGGATGCGGCAGCACGGTACGGGCGGCTGACCGCGGCCGGTTGCCAGGCTGCGGCAGCACGGTAAGGGCGTTTGACCGCGGCCGGTTGCCATGCAGCGAGACGGACGGGACTCGCGAAGGTGGGTACCACGCGGATCGTCGATCTTGGACGTTGTCGGTGCGGCACGATCGACAGAACCGCGAAGCATGCACGCGCAACCCCAGGAGGTTGACATGGCGAATGGCGACTACCAGCGGACCTGTAATCGGTGCCATCACACCTGGTCTGTCCCCGCGGCCATCGCGGAGGAAAGGCCGAATATGAAGTCCATCGCGAGTCAGTTCGCATCGACGGTCGGGGCCACGTTCGACGAACAGCTCGCGCTCCGCACGCACTACCAACAGCTTGGGAATGCCGCCAAATGCCCGCAGTGCGGCGCCACGTCGTTTACCCAGCAGAAGGTCGCCGACTCGCCCGACTCGCCCGACTCGCCCGACTCGCCCGACTCGCCCGCTTCGCCCGCTTCGCCTGCCTCGCCTGCCTCGCCACAGTCGCCTGCCGAGACGCCTCCGAGCGTCCCCACCGCGTCGCAGATGGCAGGTGGCCAAACCCAGACTTTCGTTCTCAACCAGAAGCTGATTTCGCTGACCGGTGATCTGTGGATCGAGGATGGGCGGGGCAACCATGCCTTCGAAGTCGATGGCAAGCTCCTCAGCCTGCACGGCACTCATGTGCTCAAAGATCTCGACGGCCAGCCGCTCTACGAGATCTCGAAGCCTCTCGCCCCGCATCTCCACAAGACGATCGAGATCAAGAAGGACGGCCGGGTAGTGGCTACCGTCCAGGAGGCGATCTTTCACCTCGGGGGCGACAAGTTCAGGATCACCCTCGGCGGCGGCCAGGAACTCACGGTCCACGGCAACTGGTCGAACCGCGAGTTTCAGGTCAAGGACCAGGCCGGCCAGCAGGTCATATACGCGTCTCGCATGTGGTTCAGCATCCACGACGCCTATGGGATCCAGATCGCGCCCGGCTTCGAGGTGCCGCTCGGTCTGGCGATCTGCGTCGCGCTCGAGCGCGTGGAGGCCCAGGAGCAGGGCGATCAATCGCCCGCTCAGAACCTGCTCGGCGGCATCGGCCCGTTCTGAGCCGGGCACCGGCGGACGGACAGCTTATCTATGCCGCGAGGCCCGGCCCGCCGATGCGGCCGCTCGGCGATCAGGCCGCCGCTCGCCTCGCCGGGAGCTCGGACTTGTCGGCCATCTCCCACTCGATCTCATAGACGCAGCACGGCGCCCCATCGTGCATGCAGGCGGTCTTGGTGATATGGGGAATGCCGCCCGACGCCTCCATCACGCCCTCCATCCAGCCGACATGGTTGTACGTGCAGCGCTCGCGCGGTTGCTTGCGGCCCATGTCGACCTCCTGGTGGATGTGCCTGGGTCCGACCTCCGTAGCTCGGACGACCACTCCCTCGCCCCAGTTGTGGCGAAGGCAGAGGTCCATGCGACGAATGATGTGGCCTGGATCGCCCGCCTTGAAGTGCTGAGCGAGCGGGGCCCCGGGAGCGATATCGAACCTCGCCCGGTAGCGTGTCATCTCGCGCAGGATGTCATCGCTCCCGCCGGCGAGTTCCTTGCGGATGGCCGACGTGAGCGTTCCGAGCAACTCAGGCGGATACGAGCCTTCCGGGTCGATCCGGCCGCGCAGGATGCGGGCCTGGTCGGCGTCCATGCTCCTGAGGACTCGGTCGAGCCCACCGGCTCCGTACTTGTCCTTGACGAAGTCCAGCCGTCCGATGAGCGCGTTGCCGCGGCTCACCTTGCCGGTGACGCGCGCCGTCGTAAGGCGCATCACCTGCTGCTGGAGCGCCACGGCGAGGTCGCTGATCTGGTCGATCGACCGTGCGACCCCCGTCTCTTGCTGACTGACACGTTGAGCCGCGAGGTTGATCTCGTCGATGTCAGCCTGGCTCTCCTCGGCTAGCGCGGCGAAGGCCCGGAAGGCCTGAGTGACCTCCGCCGAGCGCTTCTGGATCTCTCTGGCGGCGCCGTGGTTGTCGCGGGCCACCACCGAGACGGCATCGATGGTGCCGCTCAGGGTAAGGGCGGCGTCACTGATGCGCTGAGTGCCGCCCGAGATCTCCTGCATCTCGACCTGGATCCCATCCACGGTGCGGACGATCTCCGAGATGGCGGCGCCGGTGGCGCTGTTCTGAGAGGCGCCGGCCTGGATCTCCTGCGCCTGGACGACGATCGCCTGGACGGTCTCCTGGACGGTCCCCTGGATTCCACGGATGAGGTCGTTGATCTCGCGGGTCGCCGCCGCCGACTTCTCGGCGAGCTGGCGGACCTCATCGGCGACGACGGCAAATCCCCGGCCGTGCTCGCCCGCCCGAGCAGCCTCGATGGCGGCGTTGAGCGCGAGCAGGTTGGTCTGGGACGCGATCGACTCGATGGTCTCCAGGATCGAGCCGATCTGGCCCGACCGTTCGCCCATCAGGTCCACCTTCTCCTGAACCTTCAGAGCCGAGCGCTCGATGCTCTCCATGCGGGCCAGGTTCGCCTGTATGGTCGCCGCGCCGTTGCGAGCGGCGAGGACTGCATCACTTGAGCTCCGCGCCCCGGCGCTGGCCCGATCGGTCACGCCTCTGATCTCCGCCACGATGCTCCCCGTCGCCGTGGCCGCCTCCGCGACCGACTGCGCCTGCCCCTCGGCACCCCGGCTGACCTGGTCGACGGAGCCGAGCATGCCATCGATTGCCTGGCTCGTTTCATGGAGGTGCTCCATCTGCCTGGCAGTCCTTGCGCTCGTCTCGCGCAGGCGGTCGGTTATCTGCTGGACCGCCTCGTTGGCTATCCCCGATGCCTCGGCGACGCGGCCGTATTCGCTCCCGAGCGCGTCGGCGGCTCCCGCGACCTGGCCGACCGACATCCGTAGCGACGCCGTCATTGCGGTCAGGGCCGCCCCGAGGGCGTCGCGATCAGAGGCCCGCCTGACGTCGACCGCGAGGTCGCCGGCGCCGATCCTGGCCGAGACCTCGGCAAGGTCACGAAGGTAGGTTCGCACCTCGTTGAGTGCCGTCCCCAGTTCAGCGAGTTCGTCCCATCCGGCCACCTCGAGCGCGCCTCCCGCGTCGCCCGCCGCCAGGTTCCGGGCGCTGGCGGCGGCCTCCCGGATGGGCTGGACCAGGAAGCGGAGGGCCAGCGCCACGAGCCCGTAGGCGGGCAGGACGAGCACCGCGGCCAGGACTACGGTGCCGACCGAGATACCGGCCCTACCGAAGACGAAGCCGGCGATCGAGGCGGCTGCGGTCACCCCGACAACGGTCAGCCCGACCTTGACGGCCACTCCCCGCCGATACAGGAAGACGATCCCGGCCATCGTTGCCGCGGCCGTCGCCGCGACGAGGCCGAAGTAAGCCGCGTAATCGAACATCACACACCCAACTCTTCGCCGGACTCCCGCCAGGTTGGGTATCGGCAGGGTCCGCCCGACCTTGTGGCCAGACAGGGGGAGCGCGCACAGCCCGATGTCGGCACACCCACCGCGTCCAGGACCGGCCGATTCGTTGTCGGGCTTGAGGGGCTTCCCGGGGATGCCGGCCGTCGGGCGGTCAGATCCGGCCGATGTCGCGCCGCCGCAGCCCGATCAGCCCGATCAGCGTGAGGCCGGCCGCGACGGCCGACATCACGACCAGCGGCACGAAGGTCAGGCTCGCGGCGGGCAGTTGGGGCACGCGCTCGAATGGAGAGAGGTCCTGGAGCCAGCCCGGGAGGCCCAGGACCGCGCCGAGGAATCCAACGACGACACAGGCCAGGAGGATCGCCCACGACACGCTGACCCAACGCGGTACCCACCCGTCGAGTGCGATGGCGAGCCCGATCATGATCCACATGGCCGGCGCGTAGACGAGGGCGGCCACGAACAGGCGCGGTGTGTCCTGCATGCCGCCACCCGCGAGGCCGTAGGTGAGGCCCGTGGCCAGACCGGCGACGGCGAGCAGGATGACGCTGCCCACGAACGCCACAGTGAGGTGGCTCGCCGCGAACCTCCAACGCGAAACGGGCGTGGCCAGGACCAGCTCGGCGCGCATGGACGTTTCCTCGCTCCGCACCCGCAGGGCGGCGCCGATGGCGAAACCCGTGGCGATGAGCGCCATCAGTCGGAAGGATGAAGCGAAGTACAAGTCCGTAAGGCTCCCTCCGCCGGTGCCGGCCATCAACTCGGTGAGGGCCTTGTTCCCGCCGATCAAGGCGTCCACCGTGGGCCCCATCCAGCCGTAGGCGATGCCGATGAACAGGACACCCGCGCCCCATCCGAGCAGCGATCCCCGCTGCAGGCGGAAGGCAAGACCCAACGGGTTCCCGAGGCTCGGCGCTGCCGCCGCCGGGCCTGGCCGCGGCGCGAGGAGCCCGGCGCCGAGGTCGCGCCGGACGGTCAGGGCGGTGGCTGCCGAGGCCAGGAGTACCGTGACCGCCACCAACAGCAGAAAGGGCCACCACCGCTCATCGGCAAACGGCCGCGCCTTCTGGGCCACTCCGATCGGGGAGAACCAGGAGACAGTTCCACCGCCGATGTCGCCGACGGCGCGCAGCACGTAGGCCGCCCCGAGCAAAGCACCGGCGGCCCCATATACGACGCGGGTGCTCTCGCTGACCTGGGCCACGAGCAAGGCGACGCCGCCGAAGACCAGGCCGACCAGGATGAACGACACCCCGAATGTCACCGACCCGACAGCGGGCAGGCCCTGGGCGATCAGTACGGCGGCGATGAGCCCGCCAATGATCAGGTTCATCGCGGCCACGGTGAGCCCAGCGGCGAGGGTGTTCGCGTGGATGCCGACCGGCATGGAGCGCACGACTTCGAGCCGTCCGGATTCCTCTTCGCCCCGCGTCAGCCGGCCGGTCATGAAGATGCTCATCAGGGCCATCAGGACCATTCCACCGGCGCCGAACTGGAACGCCACCTGCCCACCGACGGTGTTCAGGCCCTGGGCGGCTCCGTTGAAGGCGATCATTGCCGCGTTGCCATAGGTGGCGGCGGCCGTCTGATCGAGGGCGGCCTGGGTAGGGAACAGACCCTCGATGCCGACCGTCGTCAGCGCCGCCAGGGCGACGATCGCGACGATCCAGATGAGGATCCGTACACGGTCGCGGCGCAGGATGAAGCGGGTCAGCGCAAGGGTGCCCGTGAGCGAAATCATCGACGCGGCGAGGGTGTCGTATCTCGCTCGCGGTCGACACGCTCGGGTTCCTGCGCCAGCTCATCGCCGTAGTGCCGGAGGAACAGCTCTTCGAGCGTGGGCGGATGGCTGACCAGGCTCCGGACCCCGAGCTCACCGAGCCGGCGCACCGCGGGTTCTAGGTGATCGGTGTCAACCTCGAACCGCACATGGGCGCCGTCGATCTCGAGGTCGTGGATACCGTCGAGGTCGGCCAGCCCGTGCGCCGGATGCGCGGTCTCCGCGGTGATCGATGTCCGGGTCAGGTGCCTCAGCTCGTCGAGCGTGCCCCCTTCCACGGTCCGGCCCAATCGGATGATGCTCAGCCGGTCGCACAACGCCTCGACCTCGGCCAGGATGTGGCTGGAGAGCAATACCGTTCGCCCCTGGGACTTCACTTCGAGGATGCAGTCCTGGAAGACCGCCTCCATCAGCGGGTCGAGTCCCGAGGTTGGTTCGTCGAGGAGGAGCAGCTCGGCGTCCGACGCCAGCGCCGCGACCAGCGCAACCTTCTGCCGGTTCCCTTTCGAGTAGGAGCCGGTCTTCTTGGTCGGGTCGAGCTGGAACCGTTCGAGGAGCTCGTCGCGGCGGCGCCGGTTGAAGTCGCCCCGCAGGCGCCCGAAGATGTCGATAACCTCGCCGCCGGTCAGGTTCGGCCACAGGCTGACCTCTCCGGGCACGTACGCCAGCCGGCGATGCAACTCGACGGCGTCACGCCAGGGGTCCTTGCCGAGCAATTCGACATGGCCGGAGTCGGCGCGAAGCAAGCCGAGCAGCACGCGAATGGTCGTGGTCTTGCCCGAGCCATTCGGACCGAGAAACCCGTGGACTTCGCCGGCGTTGACCGACAGGTCCAGACCGTCGAGAGCGCGCGTCGACCCGAAGCTCTTCGTGAGACCAGCGGTGGAGATCGCGACGGACATGTCGGCATCATCGCACCAACCCTGGCGCCGCGTGGTCGTCGGGTCGATCAGAGCCGGGGTCCTTTCGGAACTGGGCACCAACGAAGCTGCGGTCGCCCCGCGCCACGCACGCCTTCGTCCGGGTCAGCTCTCACGCCCGAAAGCCACGCGCCTCGCGGAGTTGGCCCGCGAACTCGTGGGGTAGCTCCGAGGTCAGGATGCCTTGGGCCGCGGCTTCTATGTCGTATTCAACGCGGTGGAAGTCAACGGTCACCCCGGCTCGACTCGTCTCGACGAGCGCCCAGCAGGCTCGCGGATCGCCGTCCTTCGGCTTGCCCGCGGAACCGTCGTTGATGAAGCGCGTCCGGGCGACGGTCTTGTCGTAGGGCCGGTGAGTGTGGCCGCAGACGATGACGTCGGCGTCCGCGCCGGCGGCTATACGCGCGAAGGTCGAGTCGGGCTTGTCCTCGTACAGATACTCGTTCATCTTCCGCGGGCTCCCGTGAACCAGCAGGAACCGGAGCCCGTCGGCCTCGAATCGGATCTGCGGCGCGAGCGTTCGCAGCCAGGCCGTGTTCGCTTCGCTCGTGTGGGCCTTGGTCCAGGCAAACCCCGCGTCGCCCAGGGCCTTCTCTACCGGGTGCGTGTAGGCGCAGCCGCACTCGTCGCGCCCGAAGCCTGTGCCGTCGTCGTAGTTGCCCATCACGATCGGGATCGCCTCCTCGCGTAGCCGGTCCAGGACCTCGTTGGGCCAGGGCGCGTAGCCGACGAGATCGCCGAGCACGTAACGCTGGTCGACACCGGCGGCGGCTACGTCGGTCAACACGGCATCGAGGGCGAAGATGTTGGAATGGAGATCGGAGAAGAACGCGTATCGCATGAAGTGAGCCTGACCTTTCGGGCAGCGGCGAGTAGCACGAGCCATGTAACCAGCAGAGACTACGCGCCGGTCTGAGACTGCACGCCCAGCTCGGCGAGCAGGCCGCGGACGCGCCGCTCTATCTCGTCGCGTATCGGGCGGACCTCCTCGATCGACTTGCCGGCCGGGTCGTCGAGTTCCCAGTCGAGGTAACGCTTGCCCGGATACACCGGACACGCATCACCGCAGCCCATCACGACGATGACGTCAGCCGCTCGCACGACCTCGTCCGCCCAGGGCTGTGGCAGCTCGGCGCTGATGTCGATGCCCTTCTCGGCCATCGCCGCAACCACGGCCTCGTTCACGCCGTCTGCCGGAGCCGAGCCACCGGAGAAGACGTCGACCTTGTCGCCGGCGAGCCTTCGCATGAAACCCGCCGCGATCTGGGAACGGCCGGCGTTGTGGACGCACAGGAAGAGGACGCTCGGGTTCAGATCGGTCCGTGTCGATTGCAGTCGCATGAGAGCGCGAAGCCGATCGTCGGTCAGCCGTTCGACCAGGACCGGTATCCAGGTCGTGATGTGGGCATTGGGGAGGATCAGGTCAAGCGACTCCGCCATGAAGCGTTCGATGGTCTCGACGTTGATGCGCCCATGCCATCGCCGCTCCAGAGCTACCGCCGACTGGTGGATTTGAAGACGCTGATCGGTCGAGAGCGCAAAGTGGCCCAGGTTCAGTTCCTGCGTGTCTTGAGAGGTCATTCCGTCAGGCTCCTTGGTGAGTTCGCGCGTGCGATGAGGCTTCTGTATTGGAGCCTAGACCTTCAAGTTGGTCGAATGTCAATAGGTGTAGGGTGTCGCCCATGAAGATCGCTGAACTCGCCAAGCGCGCCGGCGTGGCCACCTCGGCCGTCCGCTTCTACGAAGAGGCCGGCGTCTTGCCTGCAGGTCGACGCCTCGCCAACGGCTACCGCGAATACACCGACGCCGATCTGGCGCGCCTTAGGCTGGTCCTCGCTCTCCGCCGCCTGGGTCTGGCCCCGGCCGATGCGGGAAGGCTCGCCGCCCTGTGTATCGAGCACGGTGAGATCGACCAAGACTTGCTGCCGCTCATCAGCGGCCAGCGCGCGGCCATCGAACGTCAGCGAGCCGACCTAGACCGGTTGGACGCTGAGCTCACGGACCTCGAGACAACAATCCAGGCCGCCGGTCGGGCCCGACACGTAGCTGATGATGTGGCGAGGCCGGCCGATCCGATCCGTGTCCTGTTCGTTTGTAGCGGCAACTCGGCCCGCAGCCAGCTCGCCGAGGCTCTGCTCCCGGACTTTGGAGGCTCGGACTTCGCATCCTTCTCCGCCGGAACCGAACCCCGGGCCGTGAACCCGGAAACGGTGACCGTCCTGGCTGAGATCGGGATCGACTGGTCCAAGGCCGTCAGCAAGTCGGTGACATCGTTCGTTGGCCAGCAGTTCGACTACGTGATCACCGTGTGCGATCGGGCCCGTCAGACCTGCCCATCCTTCCCCGGCGAGCATAACTCGCTGCACTGGGGCCTCGATGATCCGGCCGAGGTCGAGGGCACCGAAGCCGATAAGCTGGAGGCCTTCCGCCGGGCAAGAACCGAGGTTGCAACTCGGCTGCGGCCGTTCGTCGAGCTCGCCCGAAAGGCCCGCCGGGCGCCGGTCCTGGCGCGTTGAGGGCCCTCGGCGAGGTGACAAGGGTCTTCGGTCCTGAGCGGGCAGAACGGATCTGTTCCGAACGGGTCCACAGACGTCACGAGTGCCCACGATGACCTGATAGACGCTGTCGGCAGGGTCCGAGTCGGACTGGCTCCAGACCACGCCCTGCCCGGCCGTGTCAAGGTAGTGAGAGGCCGGAGCCACTCTCCGATGGCGGCAACGTGGAGGGCGGCCAGGCTCCTCGGCGCTGCCACCCGCCCCTGCCGGCCCCCGGCGCGTGGACGTCAGCCTACCTCGACCCCGGCGTCGGCCGCGATCGGGGCACGATCTCTCATGAGTGGCGATCTCACTCCCTTGACCACCAGGTACAGGGCCATCCACATCTCCCCGATGGTTGGCGGGACGACCAGGAATGCGTTGACCTGCTTGCCGAAGTCGGGGACGAGGAAGAGGGCGAGCATGTCCACCAGGTAGCAGACGCCCGCGACGTTGAGCATGACGCCGAGTGCCTTGGGGAACCTCCCTGACCTGTAGGCGAGATATCCCAGCGGCATCAGCCACAGGCCGAAGAAGATCTGGGCGATCAGGAACCCGTAGTGCTGGATGTCGAGCAGGAGCAACACGAGCGCGTTTGACCCGGCAGCGCCGAATGCTGCCGCGTAGGACCCATCGGTAGCAACCCGCACGGCCACGAACTCGAAGACGTCGTTGAGGCAGACGATCGCAGCCCCGACCGCAACCAGGATCACCATGGCGCGGCCCGCGTTCTCATCGACGTGCCGCAGCAAAAGGTACAGGGCCATGGCGAGGAAGATCCATTCGGTCGCCTGGAACAGGTCCGCGACCACGCCGAGGCGGACGAGTCCCGCGTTCGCCAGCACGTTGCCAGCGGTGATGGCCGCTTCACCGGGCGCGTACATCCTGGTGGCTACGTATCCGTAGGCGAATCCCGCAACGATGCCGTTGATCAGATAGAGCAGCCCGGCGATCCCGGCGAGGCGTCTGCTTGACATCAGGTCTTCTCCGTATTCGACGCTTTACGATGTAAAGTTGCCAGGCGTGACTTTACGCTGTAAAGTTCGCGGTGTCAATACGGAGCGCTACTGCTCCTTCGGGAGACTGGGAGCCGCCACATGTCGACGCAGACGGGACAGGCACGGGAGCACCGGGCCGCGCTGAGCCGGGAACTGGTGTTGCAAACGGCCTTCAGGCTGGCCGATCGTGGCGGACTCGAGTTGCTGACCATGCGCAAGCTGGGTCAGGAACTCGGGGTCGAAGGGATGGCGCTGTACTACTACTTCGCCAACAGGGACCAGATCGTCGACGGCATCATCGATCTCGTCTTCGCCGAGATCGATCTGCCTTCGAGCGACGGCGACTGGAAGGCGGCCATGCGCCGGCGCGCGATCTCGCTACGCGACGTCCTCCTGCGCCATCGCTGGGCCATCGGCCTGGTGGAGTCGCGCAAGAACGGCGGTCCGGCGAACCTGCGACACCACGACGCCGTGATCGGCAGCCTGCGCGCCGGAGGCATGGATGTGGAGATGACGGCGCACGCGTACTCGCTCCTGGACAGCTACACCTACGGCTTCGCGCTAACGAAGATGACCCTCCCCTTCGACACGGGGGAAGAGATCGCTGAGGTTGCGCAGGGCATGCTTCAGTCTTTCGACCCCAACGACTACCCCCACCTGGTCGAGATGATGGGGCACGCCCTGGAACCAGGTTACGACTACCTCGATGAGTTCGAGTACGGCCTCGATGTCATCCTCGACGGTCTCGAAAGGGCGCTGGCGTCCTCGCTCGGCGGCTAACCGTAGAGCCCGAGGGCGGCCTATCAGCAAGGGTCAGCGACCGGTTGCTACTGTCCCTTCCGGAGGATGTGCATCTGGTTTTGGCGCGCCCGACAGGAGTTGGACCCGCGTTAGCAACCAGGATTCCGATCGCGTACCGCGATGAGTGGCTCGCGGCTGCGCAGGTCAAGTCGGCGTGAGCAGTCACGTTGCTCCGTCAGCCCCTGTGGGCGCCCGTGTGGCGCGAACGCCCTGCCAGTCGGATAGCTGGCGGCCGGCCCAGGAGCGGCCCGGCGAGGCCTGGATGCCGATCCGCGAACATTGCCCGTCTGGCGATGCGAGCTACCGTGCCGCGCCCTTTCCGCGAGAGAAACTCCGCCAACAAAGCAATTCTGGCGACGTCGGGGACCGTGCCGCCCGCCGCGTGTGCGTGCATCCAGGTTTCGCGGTTTTGGTCACTTTGGGGTCCGACCGATGAGCGCCGCCGCACCCTGGCGCTCCCGGATAGTCGGCTCCGGATCTGAGGACCCGGGCCAGCTCCTGGCCAACCCCCGCAACTGGCGCCGCCATCCGACCGAGCAGAGAGCAGCTCTGCGGGGCTCGCTCGATACCGTCGGCTGGGTGGCCCAGGTGATAGTCAATACCACCACCGGCCATCTCATCGATGGCCATGCCCGAGTCGAAGAGGCCCTCACCCGAGGCGAGCCCACAGTGCCCGTCCTCTACGTCGAGCTGTCCGAGCAGGAGGAGGCGCTCGTTCTGGCGACCCTCGATCCCATCGCCGCCATGGCGGTCGCCGAGCAGTCGGTCCTCGACGAGCTGCTGGCGTCGCTCTCCGTCGATGACGCGGGTCTCGCCGCACTCCTGGCCGACCTGGCCGGCGACCTGCCCAAGGCCGGTCTGACCGACCCCGACGAGGCCCCCGATCTGCCGCAGGAACCCTACGTCAAGACCGGAGAGCTCTGGATACTGGGCGACCACCGACTCCTGGTTGGGGACGCCACGAAGGCCGGCGATGTGGCCCGGCTGATGGCCGGAGAGACCGCCGAAGCCATGTGGACCGACCCCCCATACGGCGTGGGCTACGTCGGCAAGACCAAGAGAGCCTTGACCATCGCCAACGACGACGAGGGTGGTCCGGCCGTCTTCGCCGGAGCGGCTCGCATCGCTCCTCTGGCACCCTGTGCCCGCTTCTACGTCGCCGTGCCGGCCGGACCCCACCAGCTCGACTTCCTCCTCGCGATCCGGGAGGTCGGCTGGCGTCTCCACCAGGAGCTGGTGTGGGTCAAGAACAGCATCGTTCTGGGCCACTCCGATTACCACTACGCCCACGAGCCGATCCTGTACGGCTACACCCCCGGGCCCGGACGACCAGGTCGGGGTGCTCATGCAGGAACCCGCTGGTATGGCGACAACTCAGCATCGAGCGTCCTGGCATACGACAAGCCCTCGCGCAACCTCGAACACCCGACCATGAAGCCGGTCGGCCTCGTCTCCGAGTGCCTGGTCAACAGCACCCGCTCGGGCGATCTCGTATACGAACCGTTCGCCGGATCGGGCTCGACCCTGATAGCCGCCGAACAGCTGGGCCGGCGCTGCTACGGCATCGAGATCGACCCTGCCTACGCTCAAGTCACGATCGAGCGCTGGCAGGCCTTCACGGGTATGGAGCCTCACCGTGGGTAGGCGTGGGCCGGCACCCCTGCCGACTCGCGTCAAGCTGCTACACGGCGAGAGCCGGCCGTCGCGGCTGAACCTGTCTGAGCCGAAGCCTCCGGCGAACGCCCCGGTGATGCCGGCCGATCTCGATCCTGCGGCTCAAGCAGTCTGGGAGCGGGTGATGCGCGATCAGGCACCCGGGGTGATCCTGGCCGCCCACGCCGATAGCCTGCGGCTGTACTGCGAGTGGGTCGTGCGCTACGTGGCCTGGTCGGGACACCTGGCCCGCAGCGCTCCGCTGATCAAGGGCGCCCGGGGTCACGACCTCGTACGCAATCCACTGGTGGCCATGGTCCGCGATGCCGGTGCCGAGGTCCGGGTTCTGGCCCGCGAGCTCGGCCTTACTCCTAGCTCGCTCTCGGGCGTCCACGCCGTCTCGATGCCCAACGACGACGGCATGGCCGCGCTGTTGACTCCCAAGGGCCGCACCAGATGAGCAGGCCGGTGCGGCCGGAGTCGGCCAGCAAGCCGCGCCGGCGGCGATCCGCGCACACCGAGCCCGTGTCGGGCCCACGGGCAAAGCTGGCCGTTCAGACCGAACTGCTCGGACGCGCCGCGCAAGCCCTGAACCGGATCGGGCAACGGTCGCTCGCTCAGGGCCCAGCCATCCGCTATCTGGAGTCGAGCCGAAGCCTCCCTCGGCCCGTCCATGCGCCATTGCCCCCGGCCGACCAGATCAAGCTCCTCGAGACTCAGGCCGACCGGATCGTGGAGGCCGTACGCGCCGTGCTCGATGGTCTGGGGCTCTCGCGAGAGGACTGGGAGCGAGGCCGCAAGCTCGCCGCCGAGGCCCTGCGGGCGGTGGCCGAGGAAGGCTGGAGCCCGCTGTGACCGACCGACACGA
>CAVQNC010000012.1:0-7954 GCA_963713795.1 uncultured Chloroflexia bacterium | reverse complement strand
GGGCCGAAAGGTGCCACTCGGCGTGGTCGAGGGCACGACCGAGAATGCGGCAGTCGTGAGCTCACTCCTGGCCGATCTGCGCGATCGCGGTCTCGACGTCAGCGAGGGCGTCCTCTTCGTGGTCGATGGCGGGACCGCCATCGGTTCGGCCATCCGCTCCTTCTTCGGCCGCGGTGTCGCGGTCCACCGCTGTCATCGCCACAAGGAACGCAACGTGCTCGAGCATCTCCCCGAGATCGAGCGGCCACTCGTCCAGCGCCGTCTTCGGGCGGCCTGGGCGGAGTCGGATCCGGCGGTGGCCAAGGCCGCTCTGGAGGCTCTCGCCCGCAGTCTCGCCCATAACCGGCCCGGTGCCGCGGCGTCGCTTCGGGAAGGGCTGTCCGACACGCTCACCCTGACGCGCCTTGGCATCGCGGGCAGCCTCCGGCGGACACTGGAGTCGACCAATCCGATGGAGTCGATGGTCGAGATCGTCAAGGACCACGCTCGGCGGGTGAAGAACTGGGAGAGTGGCGAGATGGCCCTGCGCTGGTCGGCCGCAGGGATGCTCGCCGCGCAGGCTCAGTTTCGGCGTGTCCAGGGCTATCGCGAGCTGCCAATCCTCGCTGCGGCCCTCAAGCGTGAGCTGAACATCGAGGAGGCGCAGATCCTGACGAACTGACCGCTATCATCAGCAACCGCTGGAGGTCCTCACCAGACCAAATTCCACGACGAGCGGGACATCCTCACGAGCAGGTGCTCGCCCAGGTTCCAGCCGTCGAGCATCAGCACGAGGTAGCGCCGGTCGTCGAGACGGCGATCGAGGAGCTCGGACAGGCGCTCGGCCGTGGCCGCGAGAAAGCGCCGGCTGATCGCGGCGTGGCTCACCCCGAGCGCTTGCTCCTCGATGGCTCGCCCGACCGGTTCGAGACCTGCCCCATAGCGGCGGGTCGAGAGACCGGCGAGCATGCGAGCCACGATGCCCTCGGCGAGCAGGTCAGTGGCGCTCGGGCCTCATAGCTCGTGAGCGGGAGCTCCGTCTCGCCGTCGGCACTCCGAACGCGAGGCCGTCGGATCGCCAGACGCCGGCCACCGAGAGTGACCGAACCTGTCTCGCTGCCATGGCGATAGGCAGACCGATCGGAGCTGTGCTTGCCCTTTGGACCCGCCAGAGCGTCGACCTCGCTCCTCATCAGCTCCTCGAAGACTTCGAGGCCGACCGCGGTCGAGGCGGCGAGAAGGCCCTCGCGCATGTGCGCCGCGAAGGTGGCCAGATGTCCTTCCAGGCGATCGGTCAGCTCGATCGGCAGCGGATGGACCAGCTTTGCCGGTCGGCGGCGAACTCCACGACGGGCGGGCTTCTCAGGACCAGACGAGACGTGCGAGGATGGCATGGGTTCCTCCAGTGCGACTTCCAGGTCTCCCAAAGCGTGACACTTCACGCCTCGGGCTGGAGGACCCTCCCTCAACTCAAATTCCACGGAACCCGGGACAACCTCCTGCTCGTGGGCGCTCTGGGCATCGACTCCGAGGGCCGAAAGGTGCCACTCGGCGTGGTCGAGGGCACGACCGAGAATGCGGCAGTCGTGAGCTCACTCCTGGCCGATCTGCGCGATCGCGGTCTCGACGTCAGCGAGGGCGTCCTCTTCGTGGTCGATGGCGGGACCGCCATCGGTTCGGCCATCCGCTCCTTCTTCGGCCGCGGTGTCGCGGTCCACCGCTGTCATCGCCACAAGGAACGCAACGTGCTCGAGCATCTCCCCGAGATCGAGCGGCCACTCGTCCAGCGCCGTCTTCGGGCGGCCTGGGCGGAGTCGGATCCGGCGGTGGCCAAGGCCGCTCTGGAGGCTCTCGCCGCAGTCTCGCCCATAACCGGCCCGGTGCCGCGGCGTCGCTTCGGGAAGGGCTGTCCGACACGCTCACCCTGACGCGCCTTGGCATCGCGGGCAGCCTCCGGCGGACACTGGAGTCGACCAATCCGATGGAGTCGATGGTCGAGATCGTCAAGGACCACGCTCGGCGGGTGAAGAACTGGGAGAGTGGCGAGATGGCCCTGCGCTGGTCGGCCGCAGGGATGCTCGCCGCGCAGGCTCAGTTTCGGCGTGTCCAGGGCTATCGCGAGCTGCCAATCCTCGCTGCGGCCCTCAAGCGTGAGCTGAACATCGAGGAGGCGCAGATCCTGACGAACTGACCGCTATCATCAGCAACCGCTGGAGGTCCTCACCAGACCAAATTCCACGACGAGCGGGACATCCTCACGAGCAGGTGCTCGCCCAGGTTCCAGCCGTCGAGCATCAGCACGAGGTAGCGCCGGTCGTCGAGACGGCGATCGAGGAGCTCGGACAGGCGCTCGGCCGTGGCCGCGAGAAAGCGCCGGCTGATCGCGGCGTGGCTCACCCCGAGCGCTTGCTCCTCGATGGCTCGCCCGACCGGTTCGAGACCTGCCCCATAGCGGCGGGTCGAGAGACCGGCGAGCATGCGAGCCACGATGCCCTTGGCGAGCAGGTCAGTGGCGCTCGCGGCCTCATAGCTCGTGAGCGGGAGCTCCGTCTCGCCGTCGGCACTCCGAACGCGAGGCCGTCGGATCGCCAGACGCCGGCCACCGAGAGTGACCGAACCTGTCTCGCTGCCATGGCGATAGGCAGACCGATCGGAGCTGTGCTTGCCCTTTGGACCCGCCAGAGCGTCGACCTCGCTCCTCATCAGCTCCTCGAAGACTTCGAGGCCGACCGCGGTCGAGGCGGCGAGAAGGCCCTCGCGCATGTGCGCCGCGAAGGTGGCCAGATGTCCTTCCAGGCGATCGGTCAGCTCGATCGGCAGCGGATGGACCAGCTTTGCCGGTCGGCGGCGAACTCCACGACGGGCGGGCTTCTCAGGACCAGACGAGACGTGCGAGGATGGCATGGGTTCCTCCAGTGCGACTTCCAGGTCTCCCAAAGCGTGACACTTCACGCCTCGGGCTGGAGGACCCTCCCCTCAACTCAAATTCCACGGAACCCGGGACAACCTCTTCACCGATTTCCGTCTCGCCGCAGCCGTCGTGGATCGCCTCACGTTCAAGGCCCACATCATCGAAACCGGCTCCGACTCCTATCGTCTGCGTCTCAGCCGGGACGTGAAAGGAGCTGCCCGCGAGACTGATCATGTCGTCTGGGTGGGGCCGGATCTGATCATCACAATGGGGCCAAATCAGGCCATCATTCCCACCGTGCTGGGGCTCGTCCGGACAGGCTCGGGCTGGGGCCTCAAGCGAGCCTGAAACCGGGGCCTCATGGGGCTTCCCGCACGACCGGATCGCTCCGGAGCCGGAGATCAATCCAAAAGGCCCGGTCTTGCCAATCCGTGTCCGGGTTAGCTGCTCAGTCCTACCGCAAGGACCGTTTCACACCAGCCACCTAGTTCGCGGTGACCGTGACCGACTTTGCGAGCGAGGTCACGCGGCCATCGACCCCGGTCAGAATCACTCAAGTCTGTACAGCCCTGGGCCACCGCCTTCCCTCCGATCGAACCGTCCCACGTCGCCGAGGCGATGCCTGCCGAGACCACGCTGCGGTTCGCCACAGTGGCCAGGAGCTTCCCAGAACCTCGAACACCTCGAACGTGTACGCACAGCCGTCGCCGGATGGCCAACTCATGGACGTAGAAGTTCGCGTGCCATCAGAATGGATGTAGATTGTTGATGCGGTCAGGGCTGGGGCACTGAGGATGTGGATCGGCAGAGCCGACAGGTTCGAGGTCACTCGACCGGCAGTTATCGGAGCCGAGGTCGCGGTCACACCGACAACCACCCAGCTTGGACTGGTGACCGGCACGAGTCCAGCCCCGGGCGAGGCGAGCGTGTACAGAACCTGATCGACGCCGCCGCGACGGCTGATCGCCAGGCCCCTCACCGGCAGTCCGCCCTTCGTCCTCACTCCCCCGAAATACACCGTGCCACTCAGGTGACCGAGGTTTCCTGTGGAACACGAACACGGAGGTCAAACGGATCGGGGACTCCACGACTCCGTCATCATCACCGCCGCCGTGTGACCAGCTCGGCGAGGCTTTGTCGAGTCGCAACACGAGCCGCTGCCAGCCCGGCTGGAGACTGCCGGACTCTCGCCTGGAAGGTCTCCCCGGTTGCGTCGGTTATCTTGATGAAGACGGGATTGGCCGAGGTGTCGCCGCGGACCCATACCGCTACCGACGTTGGGCTGCCCGGCAACGCCAGGTTGCGCTTGAGTTCCACCCCCTTTGACGACGAAGTGAAGTTGTAGTTCAAGACCATCGATGTCGAACTGCCGTGGGTGGCAGTCGTTGAGGTCGAGAGGGCGGCCGAACCTCCCGACATGGGCGCCGCCGCCCAACCGGATGGCGTGGCGTGCGATCGACGACCACACGACTCGATGCATTGGGGTCGGCATCTCCCAGGACACTCCCCTGGTCAAGCGCCTGGCCGACGCTCTGCAGGCTTGTGTACGCGGGCCGCTTCGTGCCGTCGAAGTTGACAACAGCGTAGTTGTCGGCCACCGACGTAGTACTCGAGCTACGGGCCTGGAACTGGAACCACATGATGCCGGCGACGCCGTCTTTGGCGGCCATCAAATAGAAGCGAGACAGATACTGGGCCTGGGTGGCCTGGCTTATCCCTGAGCCAGAGTAGGTCGACCATCCGACCTCGGTTATCCAGATTGGCTTGGCGCCGACAGAGTTGACGTAGGCGCGCATCTCGTCCAGCCACTGCCCGGCAATGCTGGTCTCCGGCGCTCCGCTGACGTAGGTGTGGATCGCGACGGCATCGAACGAGTTCCACGCGCCGGCGGCTTGGACTTGGGCGAGAAAGGACCGGTCGGAAGCGGCAAGACCGCCGATCAGAACCGTGGCAGTTGGATCCTCGGACTTGATTGCCGCGTAGGTAGCCTTGAGCAGGGCGGCGTAAGCTGCGGCGTTAGGTGCGGGGCGCCAGTAGGTTGGGATGATTCTCCTCGTTCCAGATCTCCCATACGTGAACCGTGCCCTTGTATCGGTGAACCACGGCTTTCGCGTACGCCGCGAAGTTAGCCGGATTTGTCGGCGGATAGTAGCCCACGACCGAGGCCGCGGTGCCCGCCGGGGCTGAACTGGCCCAAGCGGCTGAGTAGACGAGCTTGCCCACGACCGAGATGTTGTGGGCTTGCAGGATCCCAACCGCCTGATCGAACTTGGCCCATTCGAACCAACCCTGCCTGGGCTCGATCAGGTTCCAGTCGAACTCCTCGCGCGTCCAGCGCACATAGGCCGCCTCCATAAGACTGGCTTCAGATTTCAGCCTTGGATCGCTGGTTCGTGTTTATGGTATCGATGAACGAGTTGACCCCAACGATTGAGCCCGGGCTTGCTGGCTCGTATCTGGCGGGGAGACCGACGAGGTATGGCACCTGCACTGTTTGAGACACTCCGCTACGAGTGATCGTGAGACGTGCTCGACGACCGCTCATGAGGGCGCCGGTGGAGTCGGTCCCATTCCAAGAGAGCGACTGCACCGCGCCTCCGCCGGCGGCTGTCCCGTTCCAAACCAGGGTGCGCCCGGCCGCGTCTGTCAGCGTGGCCGCGAAGGTGGCGGCCTCCTGTAGGCCAATGCGGAGAGTCGTAGTCTGGTGGGCGCTGGGCACGAAGTCTGCCGCAGTAGAACTTAGGGGCGTCCAGGCCTCATAGGTTTCACGCAGGTTGTCGAACTGAACCTGGCCGCTGGAAGCCTTGCCGCCCCGGATTCTTGTCGAGCACGAGGCGGAACGCGGCGAGCGGGAGATCGACCACACCGTCGGCATTGCCCCCGATTGTTGTGGCCGGTGCATCCGTGCCGGGCTTGATGCACAGAGTGCCCCAGCCGGTGAAGCTCAGGTTGCCCATGTGGTAGTCGAAGATCTCACCGGTCTCATCGCGCAACTGGAGATAGACGACGTTCCAGCTGCCGTCTCCCTTGACGTCGACACAGACGCTTCGGGGCAGACCCGGCAGGTCTGCGATAGTCTTCGTTGGCGCCATTTGTATCTGGGTGGCCGAGGCGAAGTTGTATGAGAGCGCGAGGGCCGATCCGCCGGCTTCGGAGACGGTTCCCGAGCCGCTCGCCACGTACCAGGTGGGAGCGGAGGCATCGAAGCTGTCGATCACCGCAGTTTGCAGGGCGACCGCGGCGGTCGCCGGCATGGCCGAAGTGGGGGCCGTGCCGGCAGCCGTGGACGAGCCGAGGGCGGTTCCGGGTACGGCCGCCAACAGGAGCCCGATCAGGCCCAAAGAGACTGCGAACTGGTTGGCGACCTTGCGGGCGACAGGGCTGTTGGAACCTTGCATGGGAACGCCTCCGAGTCCGGTCTGATGTCGGGCCATCATGGGAGCTCTCCGCGCGCAATCCATAGCCCTATCGTCACGAGAAGGCGCGGAGACAGTTATCGTGGGCCGCCAAGGCGGCAACCGCCGTCGGACGGTTTAGGGCTCGGGCCGAACTGCCGCGACTATTCGGCCCGCAGGCCGATAGTCGCGGCAGTGATAATCACCGCCGCGGAGATAGACTCTGAACTGGGAGGCACCACCTGAGACTCGCGATTATCGGCACTCGCGGCGTGCCCGCATCTTACGGCGGCTTTGAGACGTTCGCGGAGGAACTGGGCACCCGCCTCGTCGCGCGCGGTCACGAAGTGACGGTCTACGGGCGGTCGCACTTCGTTCCTCCGGGCCTGGACGACATCGAGGCATTCGACTCAGGGTACTTCCAACGATCCGCCACAAGTACTTTGACACCGTCGTACACACAGCCTTGTCTGTTGTTGACTCGTTGCCCCGCCGCTTCGATGTCGTGCTCATCTGCAACAACGCTAACTCGCCGTTTGCGCTGGTTCCGCGCCTGAGCGGAGCGAAGGTGGCTCTGAACGTGGATGGCCTCGAGTGGGAACGGGGCAAATGGGGCTGGGCTGGCCGGTCGTACTACCGTTTCTGTGCCTGGCTGTCCCCGAGACTTCCGATTGTGCTCATTTCGGACGCGCGCGTGATTGCAGCCCATTACCGCGAAGTGCGCGGCAAGACTACGGTGTACATACCCTACGGCTCGGATCCGAACCGGATCGCTCCCGGCAAGACGCTATCCTCTCTGGGCCTTCAGCCGGGCAGATACTTGCTCTACGTGGGCCGGCTGGAGCCCGAGAACAACGCACACCTGGTCCTCGAAGCCTACGAGGCCGCTGGCGGCATCAAGGGGCTGGGGATGCCCTTGGTCCTCGTGGGCGATTCACCATACGCAACCTCGTACAAACGGTCCCTGCATGAACGGGCGGAAGTCACTCCCGGGGCGTTGCTGCCTGGCTACGTCTTTGGCCCAGGCTACGGCGAACTGCAATCCAATTGCGCCGTTTTCATCCAGGCCACGGAGGTCGGTGAAACACATCCGGCTCTCGTGGAGGCCATGGGCCGGGGTGCATGCATCGTGGCCAACGATGTCCCGGAGCATCGTGAGGTTCTAGCGGAGACCGGGCGCTACTACCTGCGTAACTCCAGCCCGTCGCTCGCGGCGAATTACAAAGAGTTGCTGGTCTCACCGGAGGAACGGCTCCGCCTGGGGGAATTAGCGGCCGCCAGAGCCCGCGCGGAGTATTCATGGGATCACGTCGTCGACCTATACGAGGGCCTGTTCCGGCGAATGCTGAACCCTCCCGGCTAGGCGACAGCCTCGCGGGCAGAGCAACCATTGCAGGGGTGAGGTCGCGTCCGGGATCTGCTGGAAAAGTCGTGACGGCGCAGGCTCCTCGGCTCCGATAGATTAGGCCACTTGCTCGGCGTCGTGAATGGAACGAGCGGCCACCAGAGCGGCAATGGCGCCACGGTCTGGACCGGAGAGAGCCAGACCGCGAGCGCCGGCGATGACGAGGTCCATGACCGCCCAGGCGAGGGTGAGACAGCTCGTCTCGCCGGGGAACCGGCCGATCACCTTGGTCCGCCTCCGGACCTCTTCGAGTGAGCGCTATTG